>NZ_JFHD01000012.1 GCF_000698575.1 Caballeronia zhejiangensis | reverse complement strand
TTGGAACCGGTGCAGGCGTCGGCGTCGGCGTCGGCGTCGGCACAGGCACAGGCACAGGCACAGGCACAGCAGGCGCGGGCGGCACGCTCGAACGCAGATACCAGTTGTCCGCCGTTCCGTCACTCACACCGCCCTTGAACAGGAAATACCTGTAAGCGCCCACCTCCAGCGGACGTGCGAGCGAAAACGCCCCCGCCGACGTCGTCGCCCCGTTCGTCGCCTGCACGACCAGAATGCCGTCGTTCACCGTCAGCCCGCCGATGCCGCCGACATTCGTCACGCCGATCGACGTCGTTCCCGCACCCGCGCCTTGTGCGATCACGAGCCGGTCGCTCGGCGCGCCGTCCGCGCCGAGCACGCTCTGCACGAGAAGCCGTCCGTCGTTGCCGGTGTAGTTGCCGTTCACCACGAACGCATCGCTCGTGCTCGAACCGCCGTTCGTCAGATCAATCGTGCCCGCGTTGTTCAGCGCGACAAGTCGCCCCGCGATCGCCGGCTGTATCGACGTGCGTCCGATGCCGCCCGCGAAAATCGTGCTCGTCGCGTCGAGATTGAGCGCGCCGGTTCCGGTCGCGGCATCGCCGAGCGTCAGACCTTTCGCGTCGAATGTGAGTTGCGTATTGTTCGACGCGCTCACCGTCTCCCAATTCGAAAAGCGCGCGAGGCCGCTTGCCTGCACGTTGTCGAACGTGAGCGAATCGCTGCTCGCACCGCCATCGAAGCTCGTGGTCGCGGCGAGCGTCGCGTCGTTCAGATTGCGGATCACCGCCGAATCGTTGCCCGCTCCGAGCGACACCGGCCCGGCGATCGTGCCGCCGCTCCAGATCAGCGTATCGACGCCGAAAGTCGTCGTCACTCCTTGCCCGATCGAGCCGCCCGCGATCGCCAGCGAGTTCGTGCCGCTGCCGAGATCGACGCGTCCGCCGATCGTCCCGCCCGACAGCGTGAACGTGTCGTCGTTCTGCGCGGCGGTCACGTTGCCGTCGACCTGTCCGCCCGACATGTCGAACACGTTGTTTCCGACATTCAAATCCACCGTTGCGAGGCGCCCGCCAGTGATCTTCACGACGTCGCCGTTCGCGAGCGTGCCAAGCACGCGCCCGCCCGATATCGAGAACGTGTCGCGCCCGTCGCCCTGATCGATGGAATCGATCTGTCCGCCTGTCATCGTGGCGGTGTCGGCGCCGTCGCCCTGGCGAATCTGTCCGGTGACGACGCCGCCGTTCATGTCGAAAGTATCGTTACCGGTATCGGTGCGTACGGCGACGCCCGCGCCCCCCGCAATGGTCCCGCTATTGATGATCGACACGTTGATCTTGCCGGTCGCGGCAATCGCCTCCGCGCTCGTGCCGCGAATCGCGCCGCTGTTGCCGATCGTTTCTGCGCCATTGGCAATCGTCACGCCGGTCGCGCCCTGAACCGTGCCGGCGTTGTCGATCGCGCCACCCCGATTCGCGACGATGCCGCCCGCCTGCTGGCTGACGATGCTCGCGCCCGCCGCATTCGTGACGGACGCCGCATTCGCGAGCGACACGCCCGCCCCGCCCGCGCCACGCGCGACGATCGATCCTGTGTTGGTGATCGCGCCGGGCGTCGCATCCTGCGAAACGATGCCGGACGCGTTGTTGCCCGACACGTCGATGGTGCCGTTGTTGGTCACGACGTTCTGGCCCGGTGTACCGGCCACGAACATGCCGTTTGCGCTCGCGCCGGTCGTCGTGATGGCGCCATTGTTCACGAGCGTGTCGCCGCTGGTTCGCGCCGCCATGCCATGAGAACCCGCCCCGCTCGTCGCGATCGCGCCATCGTTGACCAACGTGCCGCCGCCCGGACTGGCGAAGTCGTTCATCGCCGAAGCGCTTGCACCGCTCGTCGTGAGCGTGCCGCCTGCCTCGTTGCGCATCGTGACGGCGGCGGCGTTGTTGAACATCGCTTCCGAATTCGTGCCGACCGTGAAGATCGCGCCGCGATTGACGAGCGTGTTGCGCCCGGTCGTCGCGCTTTGCGACGTCATGGCGTCGGAACCGTCACCTGTGATTTGCAACGTGCCCTCGTTGGTCGCCGTGCTGGTGTTGCGCACGAATAGCCCGTTGCCGGCAATGTCGAGTTCGACGCCCGTCAACACATTGATCGTCACGTTGACGCTGCCCGGCACCGCGATGACCGATACGTTCGAAGGATTGGGCGAGCGTGTATCGCAAGTCGCGGTCTGATTGGACTGCGGCGCAGTCCTGTCGCACCCGGCGACAGCGGGCGCCACGCGAACGAGACAGGACACGCCGAACGCAAGCGATAACGCATGAGCGAGCGGCGTCGATCGCATCGGAAGCGAAAAGCGGCGCATGGGTTCTCCGGCTCCGCTGACGATTTCATTTTTATCAGCAGTGCTTCGCATCGTTGCGACGATGATCGGCCCGCTGATTGCTGCTTCTCGTCAACGTTTTTGCTCAGAGTAGTCCACGCATTGCGCGTCAGCAATGTCCGCTTGATCGCTTGCCGCTTCAGATGGGCTTGCCCTCGCTCGATGCCCAATTGGGCATCAACGCGTTGCTCGGCAATGTTTCGTCGATCAACTTTTCGGCCGTTCGCCGGCCCGCGACCGGCAGCCCTTCGGGGTTCAGCACACCGATCTGCACCAGCACCGAAGCCTGATCCCAGTAGATATGCTCGTTGTAGAGCTTGTCGCCGCGAAAGCGGATAACGGCTAGCATCGGAACCTCGAAGTATTTTCCCGTCGGCGCGAGGCCGGGCAGCAGCCAGTCGATTTCGCAACTATGCGTCGCACAGAACACGAATTCGTCGACGACGCGATCCGCGCCGATCGTGCGCGATACCGGAATCAGCTTCGTATCGGCGGGATTCGAGTGGACGAAGTGATATCGATAGAAACGCTTCAACTGATCGTGCCCAACGCCGCCTGTCATCGTCGGGACGTGGTTCACGTATGGCTCGGCGACCATCGTCGGCATGACGGCGTCGACGTCGCGCGTGGCGAATTCGAAATAGCAGTGCTGCTCCCACAAGTGATTCAGATCGAAGTGCGGACCGAGCACCTTGCGCAACATCGAAAGCGTGCGTGAGTACGCCATCAGCGCGGCGGGTTTGTCGTAGTGCGCGGAATCCGAAACGATGAAGCCCGCCGACGCGCCCGGATAAACATAGCGTTCGATGTGCGGTCTGCCCGTGAGCGCCGACTCGACTTCGCGCGCATCGTGCGCCGCGCGCTCGGCGAAGTGGAAGACCATCGGGCAGCGGATCGTCGGGATATCGGCGAGACAGGCGCTGAAATCGTCCGCGTAGTAGCAGGCGGCGCAATCGACGTCGGCCTGCGCGGCGATGCGCGTCGCGAAGCGGCCGCCGCGCCCGTACCCGATCACGCCCACTTTGCCGGCGTGCTGCGGCAACGCGCGCAGGGCATCGACGAGCGCCGCGAAATTGTCCGCGGCGATACCGCCGGGTTGCGGATCGTGCCCGGGAAGTTGCGGCGCGATCACGACGTACCCTTCTTCGGCGTACAGATCGGCGGAGCGCATGACGAATTCGTCGAGGCCGGCCGCGTCGTGCAGCAACACGATGCCCGGTCCCGAACCTTTCGCGGGCTGCGTGACGTAAGCCGGAATGATCGTGCCGTCGCGAAGCGTGATGTCGATGAAGCTGCCGCTCATATCTGCGTCTCCTTATATATAGAAGTTGTTCTTGCGCTTACGACGTCAGCGTGTCCGCGAGCAGCTTCACGTTGAGCGCGACGATCACGGCCGCGACGAGCCACGCCAGCGCGCTCGTCCAGCGCGAAATCGCGAAGACGCCCATTTTTCGCCGGTCCGATACGAAGCGCACCAGCGGAATGACGGCGAATGGCAGTTGCATCGACAAAATGACCTGGCTCAGCACGAGCAACTGGCCGGTGCCCTTTTCGCCGTAGATCGCCGTCACGACGATCACGGGAACGATGGCGATCGCGCGCGTGATGAGACGCCGCGCCCAGTTCGGTATGCGCAGGCGCAGAAAACCTTCCATCACGATCTGGCCGGCGAGCGTCGCGGTCACGGTCGAGTTCAGGCCCGACGCGAGCAATGCCACCGCGAAGAGCGTCGATGCGATGCTCAGGCCGAGGAGCGGCGAAAGCAGGCGGAACGCATCGCCGATTTCCGCGACCTCGTCGTGACCGTTCGCGTGAAACACCGCGGCGGCGACGATCAGGATCGCCGCGTTGATGAAAAGCGCGAGCGTCAGCGCGATGGTGCTGTCAATCGTCGCCCAGCGAATCGCAGCGCGCCGGGCCGTGACGGACTTGCCATACGCGCGCGTCTGCACGATCGACGAATGCAGGTAAAGGTTGTGCGGCATGACGGTCGCGCCGAGGATGCCGATGGCGACATACAGCATTTCGCGATCGGCGACGATGCGCGGCGACGGGATGAAGCCGCGCAGGACTTCGGCGAACGGCGGCGCGGCAGCGGCGATCTGCAACGCGAAGCAGCTTGCAATCACGACCAGAAGCGCGATGACGAAGGCTTCCAGCAGACGGAAGCCTTTGTTGATGAGAAGCAGCAGAAGGAAGGCATCGAGCGCGGTCAGGAGCGCGCCCGCGATCAGCGGTATGCCGAAGAGCAGTTGCAGCGCGATCGCGGTGCCGATCACTTCGGCCAGATCGCACGCGACGATCGCCGCTTCGCAGGCGAGCCACAGGGCGAAGTTCACCGGCTTCGAATAATGATCGCGGCAGGCTTGCGCCAGATCGCGCCCGGTCGCGACGCCCAGTCGGACGGCGAGCGCCTGAAGCAGAATCGCCATCAGGTTCGACAACAGGATGACGGCGAGCAAGGTGTAGCCGAAGCGCGAGCCGCCAGCGATGTCGGTTGCCCAGTTGCCCGGGTCCATATAGCCGACCGAAATCATGTAGCCGGGACCCGCGAACGCGAGGAAGCGCCGAATCCATCGGCCGGTTTCGGGCACATGAACCGACGCGTACACCTCGGGGAGGCTCGGGCGGAACGCGTCGTCCTGCTCGGGCGGTTTCGAAGCGGGGCGTACAGGATCAAGCATCGGCTCGTTTCTCCTGCGGAAACCTGCTGTGGATGTTGTGAAAATATGCGCCGCGGCGAGTGAACATTCAAGCGCATCGGACGGGCGTTGATTACAGATGCCGCAGCCCTGCGCTTCGCGTCTGATAATCGGACTTATCAGATGTAGCGATTTTTCTTGTCAAATTCGAAGTCGGTTGCTAACCTCCGCCCAAATCACTGAAACGTAAGGATAAATGCCCGCCGACACAGGACGCTCCAGAGAGCGCTTGGCAGATAACTCGGGGCAGGCGAATGCGCCGAGCCGTCTCACGCGTCAACACTTCGCGCTTTATCGCGGTTATCTCGACGGCGTTTCCGAAGCACAGTTGCATGCATCGTATGGCGATTCCAGCGCCGATGTACGCTCGACTCGACGGCTGATCGAGGCGCTGCGCGACACGCTTTCCGTTCTCGCACGCCGCGCACGGGACACGGACGCGGCTCACCTGCTGCGGCTTCGTCCCGGCAGCATCCCGCTGTTCGAGCCGCCGCCCGCCGCCGTCGCCCCGCCGCTCGACGCGTTCCGCGACAGAATCGATCCGGACGGCGTGTACGGCGAATCGGAATTGCTCGCGCTTTACGAAGAGGCTTATCCGCCCGAGAGCTCGCCTGCTCTCGATCGGCGCGCGGCGCGTAACGCCCGATTGCGTCGCCGGCAGGCGGACGCGCTCGCGCGCATGGAGGCGTCGCTCGCACAGGATCCACGTCCGGATCATCCGGTCGATGGCTGGTTCGAGCCGGCCGTCGCCGCGCGATTGACTGCCGCCGGACTTTCGACGCTCGCGGATGTCATCGAACTCATCGAGCGGCGACGGCATCGGTGGTATGCGGCCGTGCCACGGCTCGGTCCAAAAGGCGCGCAACGCGTGGTCGACTGGCTGCAACTCCACGCCGAGGCACTCCGGCACACGCTTTCGCCGGCCGCGCTCGTGCCTCGGCGCCAGTGGCAGCCCGGAGACGTCGTGTCGACGCAAAGCGCGGACGTCGACGCAAGCGACTCGATCGCCATTTCTCCTCTTGAAACGTTGCGGGTTCCGCTGGCGCTCGACGGATCGAAAGGGTCGAATCGGGCGCACGCGCACCCGCGATTCGATACGGACATCCGCGCGATCACCGCTTGGCTAGAGGCCCGGTCAAACAGTACGCACACGCGGCGTGCCTATCGGCGGGAGGCGGAACGCCTGCTGCTGTGGGCGTTGATCGAGAAAGGCAAGCCGATTTCGTCTCTCGATGCAGCCGATTGCGCCGAGTACGTCGGTGTCTTTCTCGCGGCTCCGCAGCCGGCGGCGCGCTGGATCGCGAAGGGTCGCCCTGAGCGTTGTTTTGCCGACTGGCGCCCTTTTGCCGGCCTGCTTTCCGATCGCAGCCGCGAAACGGCCCGGTCGATATTGGGCGCCATGTGCGAGTGGCTCGTCGGCGAAGGTTATCTGGCGGCCAATCCGTTTGCCGGATTTGCGCGTGTCGCGACGCCGCCGGTATTCGATTCGGCGACGCGGTCGCTCGATCTGACGCAGTGGAAATGCGTGTTGCAATCGGTCGAACGGACCGAATACTCGTTCGTCGAGCATCGCGACAAATTGGCGCTGCTTCTCGCGTACGCCACCGGCCTGCGACGGGCCGAACTCGCATTCGCAACCACCGACGCGCTCAGCGCCGGGCGTCTTTCCGGCGTGGACGGCGTGGTCTGGCGGCTTGCCGTCGATGGCGGCCGCGGCGCGACGCGGACGGTGCTTTTGCCGCCGATCGTCGTCGAAACGCTCATCGAAAACCTGGCGATGCGCGGACTGCCGCGCCCGTTGGATTGCGCCGAAGGCACGCCAATACTCGCGCAGGCGCGCGGCGGACAGTCATTGACGCCCGACGGCATCGGGAAAATTTTCAAGACGATTTTCTCGAACGCGGCCGCATTGATGGAATCTCATGCGCCCGGCGCTGGCAGGCACCTGACTCGCGCGAGCACGCATTGGCTGCGCCACACACATTCGACGCACGCGCTCGGACACGGCGCGGATCTGCGCGAGGTCAGCGCCGGACTCGGCCATTCCGATGTTTCGACCACCGCTCTGTATCTGGAAAACGAAGACGCGGGGCGTTTCCTTGGCATCGAGAAGTTGATTCGCGGCATCTCGTCAACGCGAAAACCTTCGGATCGGTCCTAATTTCGCGTTTACACGAGCGTCGAGCGTTGTAAAAATGTCCGCTGCGGGCGATCAAGCACTTCAGAGTTTACTTGAGGTTTACCGGTTCGCCGTTTATTCTTCGGTTTGCAGCTTGTTTTCCACAAACCGAAGAATTATTTGCTTACCCAGGCCCGCCAGTGACTGCGAATTCCATGCTAAGCGCTCGGCTTCCCGAAGTCGATCAATCCGTTTCGATCGAAACGCTCTTGGGGGTGGCCGCCCAAGCCACTGACATTCTCAATCAGATCCGCGATGCAATGTTGGAGCCGTATCCGCGCAAAAGCGCACCAACATTCACGAGCGCGCAGGTCGCGTCGCTCTGCGGCATCGACAAGCAGCGGTTCCAGTACCTGACGACCAAGGGCGAGCTGCCAGCGGGCACGTCCAAGGGCGCGGGCCGCAGCAAGGAATTCACGCTCGAAGAAGCGCTCACATGGATCCGCGCGACGAAAGAACGCCCCCGCCGGCCTGAAGGCAAGCGCGGGCGGATCGTGACTGTCGCGAACTTCAAAGGTGGCGTCGCCAAGACCACAACCGCCGTCTCGGCCGCACAGGCCCTGACGCTGCTCGGCCGCAGAGTGCTGGTCATCGACTGCGATCCGCAGGGCACGACGACACAGCTATGCGGCTGGGCGCCCGACGCCGAAATCTCGGACGATCAGACCCTTCTTCCGCTGATCTACGGCGATCAGCAGACGCTGCACTATGCAGTGCAGGAAACGTACTGGCATAACTTGGATCTCATCCCGGCTTCGTCATCGCTCTTCGATGCGGAGTTCGAGATTCCCGCCAAGGTGCTGAACGACAGCACGTTCGAATTCTGGGAAATCGTCCGCAAAGGTCTCATGCCGCTGACGGAAGAGTACGACGCGGTCGTCATCGACACGCCTCCGGCGCTCAGCTATCTCACCATCAACGCGCTGCTCGCGTCGGATGCGATTCTGCTGCCCTGCCCGCCCGAGGCGCTGGATTTCGCAAGCTCGACACAGTTCTGGCATCTCTTTGCGGATATCGCCAAGAAGCTGCCGGGCGTGCTCGAGCAAAAGCGCTTCGACTTCGTGAACGTGATTCTGACCAAAGCCAAGTCGGATGACGTGTCGCGTGTTGTGCGCGGTTGGCTTCAGAAAGCATACGGCGATCGCGTCCTGCCTTTCGAGATTCCGGAGTCGACCGTACCAAAAGGTGCGTCGGCGCAATTGTCGACGGTATATGACTTGTCGAAGCCGGACGGCAGTACGGCCGCTTACAACCGATTCAAAGAGCCGCTCGACCGGCTCGCCGAGCATCTCGACGCGCAGTTCGCCCGCGCGTGGAATCAGACGGAGGATTAAATGGGCATCGGGGACAGACTCCTCGCCAAGACAGCGAACATCGGCAGTAAGCCCACAGAAGGAACGCAAGCGCGTCCAGTCAGCACGGAACCGCGCACGTCTCCCGGTCGGTTGATGGATGCGCAGCATCGCATCAATACGGCGCAGGCGCGCATCAAAGAACTTGAGTCGCAACTCGAGGAACGAGCGGCGCTCGAAGTGCCGCTCGATGCGCTCGTGGAAGTCAGCGGACGGCGTCGCAAACTCACGGCCGAGCAGTTCCAGGAGTTGAAGAGCAATCTCGCGCAACACGCGCTCGCCACGCCTATTCTGGTGCGCGCTTTGCCGGATGCTCGTTACGAGATCGTTGCGGGACATAACCGCGTCGCTGCATACCGGGAACTCGGACGATCGACGATACGCGCCAACGTTGCGTCGATCGAAGAAGGGGAAATCGAGTTCGCGGCGTTCTTCTCGAACCTGCTATCGCCATCGCTTACGGATTTCGAGAAGTATTGGAACTTCAAACGATTGCAGGAATTGAGCGGACTCTCGCGCACGGAAATTTCTGAAAGCGCCGGATTGAGCAAGAGTCACGTCACGCGAATCTTCTCATTCGACGCCCTTCCAGAGGCAGCCAAAGCCGCACTCGCCGAAAAGCCAGAGCGACTCGGCAGCAATGCCGCGCAAAAGCTCGCGGCGCTAACAGAAGCCGGCAAGGCGGAAAAGGTCGTCGAAGCCGTCCGACGGTTGGTCGAAGACGAGAATTTTACGCAGGACAAGGCGGTCGCCCTCGTCGCGGAAAAGCCGCGCGCAGTGACTCCAAGCGCAACAGTGGTCCGAGCGGGGCGCAGGAAGGTCTGCGAAGTGTCCACGCGAAATGGTGTGGTGGGAGTTCGTTTCTTCGAGAAGGACGCGGGCGACGCAGAGCAATGGGGACAGCGCATTGCTGACTTCATCAACAAGACACTAAGTGAATCGGAGCAAGACTGAGGCTCTACTAGAGTTTTCTTTTAAATCAATGACTTAACGAGAACCGGAAAGTCGTTGACACTGAACCTAGTAGAACCTCTTTTCAAATCAAAGAGTTAGCGTAGTAGCAAACCTGAGGGTGCTATGTAACGAACAAGTTCCACAAAGACAAAAGCCTTCGGCGCCAACCGAAGGCTTTTGAATATCGGGCTTAACTGCTTATCGCCCGGTCCGCTTCCCGACGCCAATCGGGTCACGAGTACGCAACTCGAAGTTTAGCGGAACGCGATTAGCAGTCAAGCATTTGTCTTCCATTTTTCGAAATGGACGTACTTGACATGCGTATCGCGCAACTTTCCGTTGCAGGCGAGGCTCTTTCTCGCCTAAAAAACTCTGAACCGTCTTCAGCGGTAGCCGATCAAGAAGCTCTCGATGAGTACGCTTGTGATCGTTCGAATCTGCCTTGGGTCATTTTCCGGGCCGCTCATCGAGCCACGCACACGAAGGCGCTGCCTGCACGCGCGCGTGCCCTGCTCGCCGCCTTGGCCCGCACAGTCGACGCATCTCGTCCGTTCGCACCCATCTTCGCGCGGCGCGAACTGCTCACGGGCCGGGCCCAGCAATCCATGCGGACCTTCTATCGCAGCATGGACGACCTCGAGGGCGCCGGGTTTATCATCCGGCCGCCTCAGACCCGCTATGGCGCTGCCGGCCTGTTTGGTCGCGCATATATCCACCTGACGCAGAAGGCAGCCGCTTTGCTCGGACTCGTTGACGTAGCCGATGCGACCACTACGAAGCCGGCTCAACATCGGGAGAGCGCGTCAGACGCCCAAGCCGGGTTTTCTGACGGCCATCCGTCTGTCACCGTGGCAGACGGTGCTATATATAAGGATCTACTCCCTAATACTCAAAAGAGACAACCAGGACGACTTCCCGCCGATCTCCAACGCCTCGTGCCTCTGGGATTTCGTGAATTCCTGATCTTCAAACTGATGCGAGAAGCGAAAGCCCACGGCAAGCTTCTCTCCGATGTCGTCGAAGCAAGTTGGGCACCCTTGCAACGCGCAACGCATCCGATCAGCTACCTTCGCACCCTTCTGCGAGTCCCGGTCGACTTCGCCTATCGGGCGCGAAGCCAGCGCGAAGCCCACGTGCAGCAGCAAATCGAGCGAACGACTTCTGCGCGCACAGATGAAGTTGTAGGCGGTTTGGCCGGCCGGTCATTCGTCAGCCGTGACGGCTTGCGCCGCTACCGCGTCTCCGACGACGCCCGTTCCATCGTCATCTGCCATCGCGACGAGCCGCATCCGCGCGTCCATGCGGGCACATGGCAGAAAGATTTCGTTGCGGCCTTTGAGGCAGGTCACATCCTGCTCGACGACAAAGATCGCTTCGGCTCTCACGTCGATTTCCCGACGCCTCTAGCCGCAGGCCCGATCGACCTCCAGCGCGCATCCGAAGCGCGCCTGAGCGACATCAAAGCGCTTCTCCGCTTGAAGAGCGTGGGCGGGACCCCATCTGCGAAACCAAGGGACGTGGCGCGACCAATGCTGAAGGACAAGTCCGCTATCGCCCCTTTGAGTTCGCTTTTGCAGGCGGTGCTCCGTGCGGCGCCATCAACCAATTTTCGCGATTCACCGGGTACGAGTTCGTGCTGAACGGGCGGCCAAAACATCAGATGAATCGACGTGAGACCGCGCCCGGAAACTTTTTTGAATTAGGCTGCTGCGTCGCAGCAAAAGCTGATATACTCTAAGGTTGCGCCTGAATGGGCGATTGGAAAACGCAAACACCGCGTCTGGATGCGGTTTGCGTGCTTTGCTCGATGCGATTTTCAGCAAGCCGTCCGTGGTCGAAGCTGTCATCGAAATCATCGCGAGCCGTTACGCTCGCTCCCGGGGATCTGTCGTCGCCGAGCAAACCTGTCGAGGAGAAAGTATGGCAAGTTTTGATCGGGAAGATTCGGAGCTGGATATCGTCGCGCCGGCGCGCAAGGCACCGGGCCGGCGGGCGAACAAAGGGAAGGGCCAGGCCGGCACGATACAGCCCGATGTCGCGATGACCGCCGAACAAAATGAAGAGCGTCAGCGTCAGATGCGCGCGCTCATCCAGTTGGGCAAGGAGCGCGGCTATCTCACGCACGCCGAGATCAACGACCACCTTCCGGATAACTTCGCTGAAACGGCGGCGATGGAAACCGTCGTCAGCACGTTCCACGATATGGGTGTCGCGGTCTACGAGCAGGCGCCGGACGCCGAAACGCTGCTGCTGAGCGACAACGCCCCAAGCGTGGTGACGGACGAGCAATCGGACGAAGAAGCGGAAAACGCGCTGTCGACCGTCGATTCCGAATTCGGCCGCACGACCGACCCGGTTCGCATGTACATGCGTGAAATGGGCGCGACCGAGCTGCTCACGCGCGCCGGCGAAATCGCGATTGCGAAGCGCATCGAAGACGGGCTGCACGAGATGATTCAGGCGATCGCGGCGTGCCCGTCGACGGTCGCGACGATTCTCGCGGACGCGGCGCAAGTCGAATCGGGCGAGCTGAAGATCGACGAACTGGTCGATGGCCTGAAGGAAGAGGACACGGCAGATGAAGACATGTCGGCTTCCGATACGACCGACTCCGCCGAAATCGATACGGATACCGACGAATCCGACAGCGACGAAGACGACGACGACGATCTCGATGGCGCTGGCGATTCCGCTGCATCGAACGAAGCGCGTCTGAAGCAACTGAAGGCCGACTGTCTGGAGATCTTCGCACGCGTGCGCGAGCTGGCGGAACAGGCGAGCAGTCCTAAGGGTTCGGGTGCCGCTGCGGCGAAGGCTGTCGAAAAGGCTCGAGCCGAAATCCAGCGCGAGCTCGGTTCGATCCGCTTCACGGCGAAGACCATCGACCGCCTGTGCGCGAACGTTCAGCAGCAGGTCGCGCAGGTGCGTGACATCGAACGTCGCGTGTTGCAGATCGCGGTGGATCGTTGCGGCATGCCGCGCGACAAGTTCGTCGAATCGTTCGTCGGTCACGAGACCGATCTCGAATGGACGGCACGTGCGTCGGCGGCTTCGAAGCAATACGGCGCGTCGCTCGAGCGCAGCCTGCCGGCGATTCAGGCAGAGCAGCAGAAGCTCATCGACATCGAAGGCGTCGTCGAGATGCCGCTGCAGCAACTGAAGAAGATCAACCGTCAGATGACGGCTGCCGAATTGAAGATGCGTCAGGCCAAGCGCGAGATGATCGAAGCGAACCTGCGTCTCGTCATCTCGATTGCGAAGAAGTACGTCAATCGCGGCATGCAGTTCCTGGATCTGATTCAGGAAGGCAACATCGGTCTGATGAAGGCGGTGGACAAGTTCGAATATCGCCGTGGCTGGAAGTTCTCGACGTATGCGACGTGGTGGGTTCGTCAGGCCGTGACGCGTTCGCTCGCCGATCAGGCGCGCACGATCCGCGTGCCGGTGCACATGATCGAAACGATCAACAAGCTGAACCGCATCTCGCGCGAGATCTTGCAGCAGACGGGCCTGGAAGCGCATCCGTCGGTGCTGGCCGAGCGCATGGAAATGCCGGAAGAGAAGATCCGCGGCATTCTCAAGATCGCGAAGCAACCGGTGTCGCTGGAAACGCCGGTCGGCGAAGATGCCGATGCAACGCTTGGCGACATGATCGAAGATCAGGGCGCTGCTTCCCCGGCAGAGGCCGCCGTGCACGCGAACATGCGCGCCGCGATCGACGATGCGCTCAACGCGCTGTCGCCGCGCGAGGCGAAGGTGCTGCGCATGCGCTTTGGCATCGACACGGCTTCGGACTATACGCTCGAAGAACTGGGTAAGCAGTTCGATGTGACGCGCGAGCGCATTCGCCAGATCGAGAGCAAGGCGATGCGCAAGCTCATGCATCCGAGCCGCGCCGACAAGCTGCGTCCGTTCCTGGATCGCTGATCCTGCGGGCCGCCTGGACTGACGTTCGGGCGAACTCTGAAGCGCGTGCCGCCAGAAATGGCGGCACGCGCTTTTTTATTTGCGCGATGACATCAGCCGTGCGTCGTGCCTTTAGGCATCCTTGACGACGCGCACGCCTGCAACGCGACGATCGCCTTGTTTGCGAGCGTGAGCGTTTCCTCGCAGGCGAGGCGGTCGCGAAAGATCGAGCATCCGCCGCCGGCGTTCACTTTCGCCACCGCGTTACGCAGCTTGTCGAGCGCGGATTGCGGCGAGCCGGCGTCGCGAATCATCGACGCGATATCGAACGCGCTGCCGGCGTCGGTTTCGACGTAGCCGGGGCATTGCGTTTGCGCGTGAGCCGCCATGCAGATCATGCCGGCAGCCGCAGCCAGCGAAAGGCGCCGGGCGCGGCGTCGAGAAGGGTAGAGGAGGGCATCCATTGGCGTCACCATCGTCAGATTCGCATTGACAAATCATGCGTTCGGCGAACTCGTGACGGCTGGAACGGACGAATGCTTGTCCACAGAATCGGTGGGCAAGATTGTGGATATCCTGAGCATCGCCGGGCCAACGTGTTGATGCGTAACGCATTTGACCCGGCGTACGAAATTCGCGCGTTGCTTCGTCTCCCATTCTGAACCGGTAAAAAAATTCGCGCCGGCCGCGTCAAAAAAGCCTAAATGCGGAATGCCTGGACGGTTTGCCCGAGTTCGCGCGCCTGCGCGTCGAGCGCGTGCGCGGCCGTCGCCGCTTCGTTCACGAGGGCGGCATTCTTCTGCATCAAACGATCCATCTGCGATACCGCGTCGTTCACTTCGTCGATGCCGCTGCTTTGCTCGCGCGAAGCCGTCGCGATCGCTTCGACGAGCATCGACACGGCGTCGACGGAAGCGAGCAGATCGGCGAGCGTCGCGCCCGCGCGCATGACCGTCGAGCCGCTCGATTCGACGTGCGCATTCACTTCGCGGGTCAATTGCGAGATTTCCTTCGCCGCGGCCGACGAGCGTCGCGCGAGCGCGCGAAGTTCCTCGGCGACGACAGCAAAGCCACGTCCGAGCGACCCGGCTCGCGCCGCTTCGACCGCCGCGTTCAGCGCGAGCAGATTCGTCTGAAACGCGATGGATTCGATCACGCTCGTAATCTGCCGGATCTGCGCCGAACGCGACGACAAATCCATCATGCGCGCGATTGCATCGGCGACGGCGCGTTCGCCATCCTTCGCGCGCCCAGACGCTTCCCTCGCCAACTCGCGCGCGCGATTCGCGTGCTCGGCGTTCGCGCGAACGGTGGATGCGATCTGCTCCATGCTCGCCGACGTCTGCTGCAAGCTCGCCGCATGTTCCTCGGTGCGCGCGGACAGCGCGTGGTTGCCCTCGGTGATGTCCGCCGCCGCGACGCCGATGGTCTGCGTCGAGCGCTTGATGTCGCCGACCATCGACGCGAGCTGGCTGCGCATCAGGCTCATCGCGTACATCACGCTTTGCGTGTCGCCGCGCGCGACGGGCACATCGGTCAGCAGATCGCCTTGCGAGACGCGCCGCGCCACGCTTGCCGCGAGTTCCGGTTCGCCGCCGAGCTGGCGCATGAGCGAGCGCGCCAACGAAAAGCAGAGCCAGCCGACGAGCGCCACGCCCGCCCCGATGCACGCGCCCACGCTCCATTGCACGATGCGGCTCACGCGTTGCGCGTCGTCGTATTCCTGCTGTGCGGCGGTGAGCTGAAACGCGCGCAGATCGGTGCTTTCCTTCTTGACGCGCTTCGCTTGCGGCTCGATCTGCTGCGTGACGATCCACTGTGCTTCGGCCAAATTGTTGGCGGCGAGCAGATCCGTCGACGGACGAAAGCCTTTGTCGCGCAGTGTCGCCCAGTCGGCGGCGAGGCGCCTTGCGAGCGGCGCTTCGGTCGAATCGAGCGGATAGCGCAGATAGCGGCCGAGCAGGGCATCGATATTTGCGACGCGCTGCTGCGTCGATGCGACCACGGCTTGCGTCTTTTGCGCCGATGGATCGAGCACGGCGTCGCTGATCGCGAACTGGCTTTGCGTGATGAGTTCGTCGATCGTGGAAATGGTCTGCAGCGCTTGCACGCGCCCTTCGAAGACGTGGCGTAGCGCGGCATTGCCTTGCTGGACGCCGAATAATCCGACGCTGCCGACCGCAACGAGCACGGCGGCGACCGCGCCCGTGACGATCGCGAGGCGCGCCTTGACGGTGAACTTTGACATTTTCGGTAGAGGAGAAACGTGCGCGGAGAAGTCCGGAGGCGCGCAGCGGCCAATCATCGGACTTTTGTGGAGAGCGCAATCTACCGATTGTCGAAGACGTTTGTGTGACAAGCGCCGCGGTCACGCGCCGCAAACCTTTGCGTGCGCGTTCCCAACGAAAGCGACCGATGCCCCGCAATCAATCGCGCTTCGGAATCTCCAGTCCGCGCTTCACCGCAGGCCGCGCGAGAAACGCGTCGAGCACGCGCTCGACGTTCTTGAACTCGTGAAAATCCACCAGCTCGCGCGCTTCGTAAAAGCCGATCAGATTGCGCACCCACGGAAACGTGGAGATATCCGCGATGCTGTACTCGTCGCCCATGATCCAGTCGCGACCTTCGAGCCGCTTGTCGAGGACACCAAGAAGCCGCTTCGATTCGGCGACGTAGCGCGCACGCGGACGCTTATCCTCGTAATCCTTGCCCGCGAACTTGTGAAAGAAGCCGACCTGCCCGAACATCGGGCCGACGCCGCCCATCTGGAACATCAGCCATTGCAGCGTTTCGTAGCGCTTCGCCACATCGTCGGGCATCAACTGGCCGCTCTTCGCCGCGAGATAGACAAGAATCGCACCGGATTCGAAGAGCGGCATCGGCTCGCCGTTCGGTCCGTCCGGATCGATGATCGCGGGAATTTTGTTGTTCGGATTGAGCGACAGGAACTCGTCCGACATCTGATCGTTCTTGTCGAAGCGCACGAGATGCGGCTCGTAAGGCAGGCCGGTTTCCTCGAGCATGATCGAGACTTTCACGCCATTGGGGGTCGGCAGCGAATAGAGCTGAATGCGCTCGGGATGCTGAGCGGGCCATTTGCGGGTGATGGGGAAATCGGCAAGCGCGGTCATTTAGAGTCCTCGAAGGTCGAAGCGCCGAATATAACGATTTCGCGGCTTTCCTGCGTCGAAGACACCATCGCGCGCGCTGTCATCCGCTCGCCGCATCGACAGGAAAAGATTGAGGGATCTCGTACAGACGACGTATGTCGAAACGCGGAATCTGTTCTTGCCTCGACTACAAAAGCGATTGTAGGAATCGCAGCATCGATACGAGGATTGCGCGCAGCGCGAAGGTCAAGAAGTCAACGAACAACGAAGAAACCAAGCCCTTGCGGGAAATGTGCAGCGCGAACGCGACGTGCGGGCCGGTCCACTGGCTCGGTTATTGCATCGGCACGGGTGCCCGGGAATCCGTGCCGGCCTTACGAACCGTTGGTTACGCTGCCATGAAAACCGCTCCTCTCGCAACGCTTACCGCAATCGCTGCCGTGGTCGGGGGACTGCTGCCCAGCCTGTGCACCGCCACGTCTCTCGAAAGCCAGCTCGACTGCAAGTCCAGCGCGCACAACTTCATCGCACCGCTCGTCGCCGATAAATCCATCGACGCGCGCCCCATGCGCGTCGAGGCGAATTCGGTCAACGCGTTCAAGCCGACCCAGGGAAGCGAGCTCACCGCTTACGGCTTTCGCGTGTATGCCGTGCTGGGCTACGAGCACGGCGACGACATGTTCAAGCGCGGCAGCGGCCAGCCGATCAACGATTCCGCGTATGGCGTCGTGGTGCTCGCCGCGTCGGAAACGGTCGAGGCGAAGGTGCGCGAATCGGGCAGCACGGCGGTCGTCAAACAGGTCGTGCCGATGATGATGACCGCCGTCTTCTGCGACGGCAGCGGCGCGAGCAAGACGACGGCCGGCGCCGTTACGACGGAAGCGTCGCGGAATCGCTGAATCATCGTCGATAATGTTCTCCCCAAAAGCGCGCGCAAAGTGTCGCGCGCCCGACAACAGGAGAACGCCGACATGTCTGACGCAGCCAAGCAGTCTCAACGAATCGCCATCGTCACCGGAGCGGGAAGCGGGATCGGCCGTGCGGCGGCGCTGGCCTTGCTCGGCGACGGCTGGTCGGTCGTGCTTGCCGGAAGACGTCCCGCGCCGCTCGACGCGGTGATCGGCGAATCGAATGCAGCGGAGCGCGCGCTCGCCGTGCCGACCGACGTCTCCGATCCGCAATCGGTCGAGAAGCTCTTCAAGGCGGCGGTCGAGCGCTTCGGCCGCGTCGATCTGCTGTTCAACAACGCTGGCGTGACGAATCCGCCGGGACCGTTCGAGGACTGGACGCCCGAGCAATGGAAGAACGTCGTCGATATCAATCTGAACGGCATGTTCTATTGCCTGCAGCAAGCGTTCCGCACGATGAAGGCGCAAACGCCCACGGGCGGCCGCATCATCAATAACGGTTCGATTTCCGCGAGTGCGCCGCGCCCCAATTCGGCGGCCTACACGGCGACGAAGCACGCGGTGCAAGGTCTCACGAAGACCGCATCGCTCGATGGCCGCAAGTACGACATCGCGGTCGGTCAGATCGATGTCGGCAATGCTTTCACCGAGCTGTCGGAGCGCATGTCGAAGGGCGTGCCGCAAGCGAACGGCGAGATCGCCATCGAACCGATGATGGACGTGAAGATCGTCGGCCAGTCGGTGCTCTACATGGCGAACCTGCCGCTCGAAGCCAACGTGCTGTTCCACACCGTGATGGCCACCAAGATGCCGTTCGTCGGCCGCGGCTGATTCTTCTTCTACGCGATCCGATACCAGACGCGAATGCCCGAGTACCAATGGCTCACGCTGGTATCGTCGCCGGCGCCGAACGTCGAGAGGCTCTCGACGTTCAGCACGTCGACGTCGTTCTCGGCAATCCACCTGTTCGCGCGCTCGACGAGCGCCGCGCCGTTCTCGTACACGTTGCCCTTGATGAGGTGATGCTGCACGATCTGTCGCTCGAAGTCTTCGTAAGCGATCTTCGCCATCCGCTGTCTCCTGATTTTCGTTCTGATGCGCCGATGTATCAGCGGTCGTATATGTTGCGGCGCAGCGCTATCGCCGCATGACGCGTTCTGCCGATTCGAGCATCATATGGCCTGAGACACGCTCGTGCGAATCGGTGAATTCCGCGTGCGGGCGGCACGAGAACGCCAAGGAGAGCACGATGGACATGCGGCAACGCGAGCACATCGAGGCAGTCGTCGCGGCGACCACGCGGGCGGACGCGCTCGGTACGGCGCGAGCGCACGACGGCATCATTCAGTCTTCATGGCGGCGTTGCGTGCATCAGTACGGACTCGATCCGTCGCGCATGCAGGAAGCGCGCATCCTGCCGCAGACGCGCCTGCGCGAGCATCAGCAGCGCATCGACGACTTCGCGCGCATCGCGCGTCACGGTCTCGAAGCCTTGTACGAGCAGGTCGCGGGCATGGGTTATGTCGTGCTGCTCACCGATGCGCTCGGCGTGACCGTCGATTACATCGGCGATGCGAACACCGATTCCTCGCTGCGCCGCGCGGGTCTCTATCTCGGCGCGGAGTGGAGCGAAGCGGGCGCGGGCACCTGCGCGGTCGGCACCGCGCTCACGACGGGGCAGGCGCTCACCGTCCATCAGATCGATCATTTCGACGCCACGCACATTCCGCTCACGTGCACCGCCGCGCCGCTCTACGATTCGCGCGGCGCGCTTTCCGCGATCCTGGACATTTCCGCGCTCGTGTCGCCGCAAGCGCGCGACAGCCAGAATCTCGCGCTGCAACTCGTGCGGATTTACGCGGGGCACATCGAGAACGCGAATTTTCTGCGCACGCATCGGCAGGACTGGATTCTGAAGCTGAACACCGCGCCGGAATTCGTCGATGTGAACCCCGAATATCTGATCGCGCTCGATGCGAGCGGACGCATCGTCGGACACAATCGCCGCGCGCATACGATGCTCGCCGCCGAAATCGGCCGTCCGGTCGCGCCGGGAGAAAGGGCGACGTCGCTGATCGGCGTGCCGTTCGATACGCTTTTCGACGCGCGCATCGAAGAGCTGGGCCGCTTCGTCTATTCGCGCCCGAGCGAATTGCGCGCGGTGCCGCTCGCAAAATCCGGCGCGCTGCTTTATCTGAGCGTGATGCCGCCCGCGCCGTGCGTCACGCCGTCGACCAACGCGACTGCGGCGCGCAGCGTGGAAGTGCCCGCGCCGCTCGCCGCCCTGTGCGGTGGCGATGCCGCGCTCAGGCGTCAACTGGAACGCGCCGCGAAGCTCGTCGATTCGCCGATCAACCTCCTCGTCAATGGCGAAACCGGCAGCGGCAAGGAGTTTTTCGCGAAGGCGCTGCATCGCGCGAGCGCGCGGCGCGCGGGGCCGTTCGTCGCGGTGAATTGCGCGGCGATTCCGGAGACGCTCATCGAAAGCGAATTGTTCGGGCATCTGCCGAACAGCTTTTCGGGCGCGGGCGCGAAGGGCAAGCGCGGGCTCATTCAGGAAGCGGACGGCGGCACGCTCTTTCTCGATGAAATCGGCGACATGCCGCGCGAGTTGCAATCGCGGCTGCTGCGCGTACTGGCCGAAGGCGAAGTGCTCGCGATCGGCGCGTCGCGGCCCGTATCGGTCGATGTGCGCGTGATTTCCGCCACCCATCATTCGCTCGACGCGCTCATGCACGACGGACGCTTCCGCGAGGATCTCTACTATCGCCTGAACGGCGCGCGCTTCACGCTGCCGCCGCTGCGCGAACGAAGCGATCTCGACTGGCTCGTCGACAAGCTGCTCGAAGGCGCGGTCACGCTGACGCCGGCGGCGCGTGAACGGCTGCATCGGCATGAGTGGCCGGGCAATCTGCGCGAGCTTTGCAACGTGCTGCGCTATGCGCGCGCGGTGTGCGCGAACGGTTCGATCGATGTCGATGATCTGCCGGAAGGATTCGACGGCGCGCCGACGCCAGTCGAAGCCGAGCCGGCGCGCGCCGTCGTCGAGGATTTCGATCCGCATCGGCTGCCGCCCGAAGGCATGCTGCTGATGCAGTATCTGCGCGCGGCGAGCTGGAATCTGAGCGCGGTCGCGCGGCAGATCGGCGTGAGCCGCATGACGCTTTACCGGCGCATGGCGCGCTACGGCATCAAGTCGCCGAATCAGCGCGACGCGGGCCACTAACGCGCGATACGCCTGTACTCCCGCCGATACACCTGCCGCTGTGACACCTGTCACGGCGGCGCCCCGTACACCCTCCAAAGCGCCCGATTTCCGCGGGTAATCCCTCGCTTTTTCGCGCGCGAAAGCCGTCTTCAGATTGGCATGGCGCTTGCCTTTATCCGCCGCACAAAACACACAACGGAGACACTGGCATGCGTGACAGCGCGGCACCGCTCGTCGGCATCATCGCCAATCCTGTTTCGGCGCGGGACATCCGGCGCGTCATCGCGAATGCGAACAGCCTGCAGCTCGCGGATCGCGTGAATATCGTGTTGCGGCTGCTGTCGTCGCTCGCGTCGTGCGGCGCTTCGCGCGTGCTGATGATGCCGGACCGCGAAGGTCTCAAGGTCATGCTCCAACGGCATCTTTCGCGCAAGCAAGGTCCGGACGCCGCGCTCGCTCACGTCGAATTCCTCGACATGCCCGTGACCGCGCGCGTCGACGACACGTTTCGCGCCGCGCGCATGATGCACGACGCCGGCGCCGATGCGCTCATCGTGCTCGGCGGCGACGGCACGCATCGCGCGGTCGTGCGCGAGTGCGGCCAGGTGCCGATCGCAGGCTTGTCGACGGGCACGAACAACGCCTATCCGGAAATGCGGGAGCCGACCATCTCCGGACTTGCGACGGGGCTCTACGCAACGGGCCGCGTCCCCGCGCGCCAAGCGCTCGCGTCGAACAAGCTGCTCGACATCGAAATTCGCGATGCGAAAGGCAGCGTGCGCCGCGACATCGCGCTCGTCGATGCCGTGATTTCGCACGAGCATTTCATCGGCGCGCGGGCGCTGTGGAAGATCGACACGCTCGCCGCCGTCTACGTCTCTTACGCCGATCCGCAGGCGATCGGCATGTCGGCGATCGCCGGTCTGCTCGAACCGCTCGGGCGGCACGACAAGGGCGGACTCGCGATCGAGCTCGGCAGACCAGGCGACTGCGAATTCGAACTGCACGCGCCGATCGCGCCCGGCCTCGTCGAACCCGTGCCGATCGCGAACTGGACGCGCCTCGCCGACGGCGTGCCGCATCGCGTGAAGCAGAAGAGCGGCATCGTCGCGCTCGACGGCGAACGCGAGCTCGCCTTCGGACCCGGCGACGAAGTGAGCGTCACGCTCAGGGAAAGCGCTTTTCGCAGCATCGATGTCGCCGCGTGCATGCGTTACGCGGCGGCGTCCGGGCTGATGCGTCAGTCCAGCAGCCACACCCGCTAGGCCAACCCACGGAAGACATCAAAGGAGACAGAGATGACAGCGACGCAACATGCGGGCGGCTTGCCGCTCTCCAAGGACGAACTGCTGAGCGCGTATCGCAAGATGCGCACGATCCGCGATTTCGAAGAGCGCCTGCACGTCGATTTCGGACGCGGGGACATTCCCGGCTTCGTGCACCTGTACGCGGGCGAGGAGGCGGCGGGCGTCGGCATCATGACGCATCTGAACGATGGCGACCGCATCGCGAGCACGCATCGTGGACATGGACACTGCATCGCGAAAGGCGTCGATCCGGTCGCGATGATGAAGGAGATCTACGGCAAGAAAGGCGGCTCGTGCAACGGCAAGGGCGGCTCGATGCATATCGCCGATCTGTCGAAAGGGATGATGGGCGCGAACGGCATTCTCGGCGCGGGCGCGCCGCTGATCTGCGGCGCGGCGCTCGCGGCGAAGTTTCGCGGCAAGGGCGAAGTCGGCATCACGTTCGCGGGCGATGGCGCGTCGAACCAGGGCACGTTTCTCGAAAGCCTGAATCTCGCGGCCGTGTGGAACCTGCCGGTGATCTTCGTGATCGAGAACAACGGCTATGCCGAATCGACCGCGCGTGACTACGGCACGGCCGTCGATAGCTACGTCGATCGCGCGGCGGGCTTCGGCATTCCGGGCGTGACCGTCGACGGCACCGATTTCTTCGCGGTGTACGAAGCGGCGGGCGAGGTCATCAAACGCGCGCGCGAAGGCGGCGGGCCGGCGCTGCTCGAATGCAAGATGATCCGCTTCTACGGTCACTTCGAAGGCGACGCGCAGACGTACCGCGCGCCCGGCGAAATCGACGATATCCGCTCGAACAAGGATTGCCTGAAGAAGTTCGCGGCCGCCGTCACGCAAGCCGACGTGATCTCCCCGGGAGAACTCGACGCGATCGACAAGGAGGTCGCCGCGCTGATCGACCGCGCGGTGCAGGAAGCGAAGGACGCCCCTTTGCCGACCGCCGCCGATCTGCTCACCGATGTCTACGTCAAATATTGATTCGAGGAGACAAACACCATGGCCCGCAAACTGAGCATGAAGATGGCGATCAACGAAGCCATCGATCAGGAAATGACGCGCGATCCGAGTGTGATCGTGCTGGGTGAGGACATCGTCGGCGGCGCAGGCGCGGACGGCGAGAAAGACGCGTGGGGCGGCGTGCTCGGCGTCACCAAAGGTCTGTACGCGAAGCACGGCGATCGCCTTCTGGATACGCCGCTCTCGGAATCGGCATACGTGGGCGCGGCGATCGGCGCGGCGGCGTGCGGCATGCGTCCGGTCGCGGAGCTGATGTTCATCGACTTCATGGGCGTGTGTTTCGACCAGATCTTCAATCAGGCGGCGAAGTTCCGCTACATGTTCGGCGGCAAGGCGGAAACGCCCGTCGTGATCCGCGCGATGGTCGGCGCGGGCTTTCGCGCGGCCGCGCAGCATAGCCAGATGCTGACCTCGCTGTTCACGCACATTCCGGGGCTGAAGGTCGTGTGCCCGTCGACGCCCTACGACACGAAGGGATTGCTGATTCAGGCGATCCGCGACAACGATCCGGTCATTTTCTGCGAGCACAAGAATCTCTACGGCTTCGAAGGCGAAGTGCCCGAGAACTCGTATGCGATTCCGTTCGGCGAAGCGAACGTCGTGCGCGACGGCAAGGACGTGTCGATCGTCACGTACGGCTTGATGGTGCATCGCGCGCTGGAGGCCGCCGCGACGCTCGCGAAGGAAGGCATCGAAGCGGAAGTCGTCGATCTGCGCACGCTGTCGCCGCTCGATCTCGATACGGTGCTGGAGACGGTCGAGAACACGGGCAGGCTCGTCGTCGTCGATGAGGCGAACCCACGCTGCAATATCGCCACGGATATTTCAGCGCAGGTCGCGCAGCAGGCGTTCGGCGCGCTGAAAGCGGGCATCCAGATGGTCTGCGCACCGCATACGCCGGTGCCGTTCTCGCCGACGCTCGAAGATCTTTACATACCGAGCGCCGCGCAGATCGCCGACGCCGCACGAAAAACCATGAAGGGAGGAAAGCACTGATGGCCGCAATCACACCGATCGTGATGCCCAAATGGGGCTTGTCGATGAAGGAAGGCACGGTCAACGAATGGCTCGTGGAGGAGGGCACGGAGATTACCGTCGGCATGCCGATCCTCGATGTCGAAACCGACAAGATCGCCAACGCCGTCGAAGCGCCCGACGCGGGTTTGCTGCGTCGGCGGGTCGCGTCGGCGGGCGATACGCTGCCGGTCAAGGCGCTGCTCGGCGTGCTCGCGCCGTCCGACGTGAGCGACGCCGATATCGACGCGTACGTTTCGTCCTACGTCACGCCCGCCGAAGATGAGGAAGCGGGCGAGGAAGCGGCGGCGTATCACTTCGTCGATGTCGATGGCATCCGCGTGCGCTACGCCTCGCGCGGCGGCGACGATGCGAGCCGGCCCGCGGTGTTGTTCATCCACGGCTTCGGCGGCGATCTCGACAACTGGCTGTTCAACCTCGATGCGCTCGCCGAAAGGAACCGCGTATTCGCGCTGGATCTGCCGGGCCACGGACAATCGACGCCTAAAGTGCCTGGAACGTCTCTGGCAGCGCTGGCCGCGTTCGTCGGCAAGTTCATGGACGCCGTGGGTCTGGAAGCGGCGCATCTCGTCGGCCATTCGATGGGCGGCGGCATCGCGGCGCAGATGGCCGTCGACCAGCCGTCGCGCGTGCAGTCCGTGTCGCTCATATCGCCTGCCGGCTTCGGCGATGAAGTGAACAATGCGTACACCGAAGGCTTCGTCACGGCCGAATCGCGTCGCGAGCTGAAACCGGTGGTCGAACTGCTGTTCGCGAATCCCGAACTCGTCAGCCGCCAGATGCTCGACGATCTCCTGAAGTACAAGCGGCTCGACGGCGTCAGCGACGCGCTGACATCGCTCAACGGCGGCTTGTTCGCGGGCGGAAAGCAGAGCGCGCTGCCGGGCGGCAAGCTGGCTGCGTCGGGCAAGCCGGTGCTCGTGATCTGGGGCGAAAAGGACCAGATCATTCCCGCCGCGCACGCGAAGCATGCACCGGAAGGCGCGACCGTTCGCGTGTTCGACGACGCCGGGCACATGAGTCAGATGGAGAAGGCCAACGAAGTCAACGCGTTGTTGAAGGAGCACGTAGGCAAGGGCGGCTGATCGCCCGGCGCGCGCCGCGGCGGAGCAGGACACCGTCGCGGCGCGCCCGCGCGTTCTTGACTACCATGTCGGGATCGCGTCTGCGTCGGCGCGTCATTCCTTCGATGCCATGCCCTTCCAACTGATCGATCCCGCCGCGCTTTCCGGCGATCCGCACGATCCGCTGCAAGCCGAAGAAGCGCTCCTCGCGCGCGCGGCCGCGGGCGATGCCGTCGCGCATGTCTGGGACGCGCCTGCATCGCTCGTCGTGCCGCGCAGCTATCAGCGTTACGCGGCGCTCGCCGACGCGCGCGAGGCTTTTGCTGCGCGCGGCTGTCCCGTGTGGCTGCGTCTGTCCGGCGGCGGTCTCGTTCCGCAGGGTCCGGGCGTGCTCAATCTGAGCCTCGCGTATCCGGTGCGCGCGCCGATGGGCGCGCTGTCCGAAACCGTCTACGTGCATCTGTGCCGGATTCTCGCCGATGCCCTCAGCTCGCTCGGCGTGCTGACGCACTGGCAGGCGGTCGAAGGTTCTTTCTGCGACGGCCGCTTCAATCTCGCCTGGGGCCCCGGCGACGACGCCCGCAAGATCGCGGGCACCGCGCAGTACTGGCGGCGCGTGCCGCACGACGACAAGGCCCAGCCGCTCTATGCGGTGCTTGCCCACGCCGTCCTGCTCGTCGATGCCGATCCGATCGAAATCAACGAGCGCGCCAACGCCTTCGAAGCGATGATCGAAAGCGGACGCCGCTACGAAGAACTGCGGATCGTGACCGTTGCGCAGGCGCTCGCCTACGAATGCTTTTCGATGCCCGCCGACCTGCGCGAGCGCGTGCGCGCGACATTGATCGAGCGCGTGAAGGATGCGTCGCCGCCGGAACAATAAAAACGCATCGAGGTGGCCATGCCGCTCAGAAGTGCTTCGAACGGGTTCTTCTTCGCGCTTTGGGTGGCCGTGTGCGCGGCCGCGCCCGAATTTCTGTGGCAAGGGCTGTTTTCGCTCTTCGGCCATTTTTCGCTGACCGATGCCGCCGCCGCGCTCCTGATCGGCGCGATTCTCGCGTTCTTCGTCGAGCCGGTGCTGGAGCGCTTGCGCGGTCTGTCCGACGCGCACGAGCCCGCCGAGAAATCTCCCGCTTTCGCCGCGTGCGAGGCGTTGAGCTTTGCGATCGTCGCCGTCTGCGTGCACGAGGCGATCACCGTGTATGTCGCAGCGAGTCACTCCAACGAGCAGGCAAGCGAGAACCTCGTGAAAGCCGTGGCGCAGGCGCTGCAATGGGCGATCACGCCGTTTTTCATCACGATTGCGTGGATGGCCGCGCGCGCGCCGTCGTGGATCGCGTGGCCGATTGCGGCGCTGTCGATCATCGTCGGTTTGCTGGTCGGCGTGATATTCGGCTGGAGCGCGCATGTGCTCGTGACGAGCGCGATTCCCACGATAGCCGTGCTGATCGCGGGATGTCTCATCGTGCGGGAACAGTGGGATGCGTTCACGTTCAGGCGCTGCGCCCGCGCGACCGGCGTGATCGCGCTCGCCTGGCTCGTGTTGACGGGCGCGCTGCAACTCGCGCTATGGCTCGCGCACGCACAGGCGTTTCGCGTGTATGAGCGATCGGAGTTCTGGAGCGACTTGCGGTTTTATATCGGCTGGGTGACGGGCTTGCTCGTGGCGCCGTCGTTCGTGCCCGATGCGCCGCTCGCCGCCGGCGGCGATGACCGGCGCGTGCGGCATTGACTCAGTCTGTCAGTAAGTTCCGGGCGGCGGCTGCCAGCCCGGCGGCGGCGGAGGCGGCGGAGGCGTGGTGGAATACGCGCCGCCGGACGGCTGAACCATGCGCGTCGAGCCGCGTACCGGCACTTTGTCGCCGGCGGCGTACATGCATTGCAGATACGCGTAGTCGTAGCGCTGCTGCACGTTGTAGCCCGATGCCTGCGATGCCCCGACGCCGAACGCGCTGCCGGTCAGAAGGCCCGCGCCCGCGCCGATGGCCGCTCCCGATCCGCCGCCGAAGGCCGCGCCCGCCGCCGCGCCGAGCGCGGTGCCGACGACCGCGCTGCCGACCGCGCTGTTGGTCGCCGCCTGATTGGCGTCCACGCCGCCGACCTGCTGAAGGGCAAACTGGCGGCAGGAGTTGTCATCGGCGCGGAACTGGTCGAACGTTTTGGTGCTGCCCGGTAGCGCCATCACACTGGGGCCGGTAGGCATCACGGTGCAGGCCGAAAGGCCCGTCACGCCGATTGCCGCCAGTAAAAGGCCAAGCCTCGAGTAGTTCATGGATTCTTGCGATTTCGCTTGGTTATCGGTTTTCAAAGTGCCGAACAGCATCAGTTCGATGGCGGCGGCGTCGCCGGAACCGGACGCCATGCGTTGGCGCATTGCTTCACGTACGGGTAATAGGCCTTCGCGGAGTCGCAGTAGTACCACATGCCTGGCTGCTGCGCGGGCGCGCCCGGATCGGCGGCGGGCTGACCCTGCTCGACGTATTGAACCGGCGCGGCAGGCTGAACGACGACGGGCGGCGGCGGATAGTAGTAATACGGCGCCGGCGCGACGGGATACGGGTAATACACGGGTCCGCCGACCCACACGCCGACGCGCGCCCAGGCGTACGCGTTGGCGGTCACGCCCGCGCTCGCGATCAGCGATAGCGCGATAAAAGCCTTCAGGCGATTCACGTCCTTCTCCAGAAAAAATGTTTGCGATGTCGATGGCACCAACGGAAATCCGACCTCCGCAGTTGACCTGACATAGCGCATCCTCGAACGCTATTCCCTTTGCCGGAGAATTTCAATTACGCGGAACGGCGCGTATTTTTCGGCGCGTTACCCGGTAACAAAGTGTCGTGAATTCATGCGCGCAGCACGGTGATTCCGGCGCGTTCGATCGGTTCGACGAGCTTCGCGTCGGCGGTTTCCTCGACGATGACCGTCTGAGCCAGATCGATCCCGCCGATCCTGTAGGCCGACGCCGCGTTGAGCTTCGCCGCCGACGCCAGCACGACGGTTTCCGCCGCGCGCGCCGCGAGCGCGCGCTTGACGTGCGCTTCCTCGAAATCGCCGGTGGTGAGGCCGGCCGTCGGATGTACGCCGGTGACGCCCATGAAATAGAGATCGGCGTGAATGTGCGACATGGCTTCGACGGCAGCGGCCCCGACCGTGACGATCGAATGCTTGTAGAGCTTGCCGCCGATCAGCAC
This sequence comes from Caballeronia zhejiangensis, assembly GCF_000698575.1. GTDB lineage: Bacteria > Pseudomonadota > Gammaproteobacteria > Burkholderiales > Burkholderiaceae > Caballeronia > Caballeronia zhejiangensis. Next base: position 160,800 of record NZ_JFHD01000012.1, on the reverse strand, counting down.
GACATCGACCGAAGCGTGCTCCGCCAGCGCCACGGCGACGCTCGGACTATGCGTGACGATCGTCGCGGACAGATTCGCCGGCAACTGACGCACGAGCAGCGCGGACGTCGTGCCGCCGTCGATGATCGCGATCTGCCCCGGCGCGATCATGTCCGCCGCTTTCTTCGCGATGCGCCGCTTCGCCTCCGATTCCATGTCCTCGCGCCGCGCGAACGGCGCGATCGCGGGCGAAGCAGGCAGCGCGCCGCCGTGCACGCGTTGCAGCAGCCCTTCGGCCGCGAGTTCGCGCAGATCGCGCCGCACCGTGTCCTCGGAAATGCCGAAGCGTGCGCTCAGTTCGGCGGCGAGCACCTGGCCGTCGCGTTTGAGGGCATCGAGAATCGCTTTCTTGCGCTGACTGGTCAACATTGTTTGCACGAAATTTCTTGATATTGCACGAAACTGCACGCTACCATGAGTTCAACAACTTGTCGAACGGGTGAACCGATGGAAACGAGCGAGCGCGTCCGCATCCTCAAAACCGAAGTGCTGTCGGACGACTGGTACGTCCTCAGAAAAGTGACTTTCGATTTTCAGCGCCGCGATGGCGTCTGGCAGCGTCAGAGCCGCGAAACCTACGATCGCGGCAACGGCGCGACGATTCTGCTGCGCGATCGCAAGACCGGCAACGTGCTGCTGACGCGCCAGTTCCGCATGCCCGCGTTCGTCAACGGACACGACGGCATGCTGATCGAGTCGCCCGGCGGCCTGCTCGACGACGCCACGCCCGAAGAGCGCATTCGCGCGGAAGTCGAGGAGGAAACGGGCTATCGCGTGCATCGCGTCGAGAAGATCTTCGAGGCGTTCATGAGCCCGGGATCGGTGACGGAGAAGCTCTATTTCTATGTCGGCGATTACGACAGCTCGATGCGCGTTTCGGACGGCGGCGGCGTAGAGGAAGAGGGCGAGGAAATCGAGACGATCGAAGTCCCGCTGCAAACCGCCATGCAGATGATCGAGCGCGGCGAAATCATGGACGGCAAGACGATCATGCTGCTGCAATACGCCGCGCTCGAGGCGCGTTCACGCGAGTAGCGACACCGTTTTCACCTGCGCCCACAGGCGCATGCCTTCGACGATGCCTAGCCGGTCCAGCGAATAACGCGTGACGCGCGCGAGCAGCGGCGAGCCGTCGACGTCGAGCCGCACCACGGCTTGCGACGGATGGGCGTCCTTCGCGATGCCGATCACCGTCGCGGGCAGCACGTTCAGCACGCTGCTGCGCTCGTGCTCGTGCGTGCCGGTGACGAGACTCACGTCGCGCGCCTTGATGGCGACGCGCATCGTCTTGCCGCAGGACAAAGGCGTATGCACGACGGCGAGCTTCGCGCGCGAGCCCGGCAGCGCGAGCGTGAGCAGGCCGTACTTGCTGTCGTATCCGTCGACGATTCCCTCGAACACGACCGATGCGTCGTCGGCCATTGCGAGCGGCAGATCGAGCCGCGCGAGCGTATCGGCGATCGGCCCGCTCGCAAGCGCACGGCCGCCTTCGAGCAGCACGAGATGATCCGCGAGGCGCGCGACTTCTTCGGGCGCGTGGCTCACGTAGATCACGGGAATGTCGAGTTCATCGTGCAGGCGTTCGAGATACGGCAGGATTTCCTGCTTGCGTTTTTGATCGAGCGACGCGAGCGGTTCATCGAGCAAAAGCAGACGCGGACTCGTCAAGAGCGCCCGCGCGATGCCCACGCGTTGCCGTTCGCCGCCTGACAATCCGGCCGGCATGCGCTCCAGCAGATGCGCGATGCCGAGCAATTCCGCCGCCTGCGACAGATCCACGCGCCGCTCTGCCGACTTCACGCGCTCCAGCCCGAAGCGCAGATTCTTCTTCACGCTCAAGTGCGGAAAGAGGCTCGCTTCCTGAAAGACGTAGCCGAGCGGGCGCTTGTGCGTCGGCAGAAAAATGCGGCGCTCGGTGTCGAGCCAGACTTCGCCGTTGACGACGAGCCGCCCGGCGCGCGGCCGCGCGAGTCCCGCGAGACAGCGCAGCAGCGTGGTTTTTCCGGAGCCGGAATGGCCGAAGATCGCGGTGACGCCGCGACCGGGCAGCGCGAGATCGATATCGAAGGCGAAACCCTCGTGCTCGACGAGAAAGCGCGCTTCGATGGCTTCGTCGGAACGGGTATGCGCGCGGTCGAGCATCGCGCGTTGATAAGTGAGTTCAGACATGAGCCGTGACGGAACGTCGGCCGGAGTAGAGCAGCAGAAGAACGACGAACGAGAATATCACCATGCCGCCCGCGAGCCAGTGCGCCTGCGCGTATTCGAGCGCCTCGACGTGATCGAAGATCTGCACGGACACGACGCGCGTGCGCCCCGGAATATTGCCGCCGATCATCAGCACGACGCCGAATTCGCCGACGGTATGTGCGAAGCCGAGAATCGTCGCCGTGACGATGCCCGGCCGCGCGAGCGGCAGCGCCACCGTGAGAAACGTGTCCCACGGACCGGCGCGCAATGTCGCGGCGGCTTCGAGCGGACGGCGCCCGATCGCTTCGAACGCATTCTGCAGCGGCTGCACGACGAACGGCATCGAATAGATCACCGAGCCGACGACGAGCCCCGTGAACGTGAACGGCAGCAAGCCGATACCGAGCGCCTGCGTGATCTTGCCGACATAACCGTTCGGCCCCATCAGCACGAGCAGATAGAAGCCGATGACCGTCGGCGGCAGCACGAGCGGCAGCGCCACCACCGCGCCGACGACGCCCTTCAGTTTCGAACGCGTATGCGTGAGCCACCACGCGATCGGCGTGCCGACGACGAGCAGGAGCACCGTTGTCAGCGACGCGAGTTTGAGCGTCAGCGTAATAGCCTGGAGATCGGCGCTATCGAGCGGCATCGGCGAAATTAGAGTTGATAACCGTAGGACTTGATGACTTCGGCGGCCTTCGGACCCTTCAGGTACTCGATGAACTGCTTCGCGACCGGATTGTCCTTGCCCTTGTTCAGGATAACCGCGTCCTGTTTGATTGGCTCGTGGAGGTTCGCCGGCACGATCCACGCCGAGCCGCTCGTGACCTTGCCGTTCTTGTAGATCTGCGACAGCGCGACGAAGCCGAGCTCCGCGTTGCCGGTCGCGACGAACTGCTGCGTCTGTGAAATGTTCTGGCCTTCGACGACCTTGGGCTTGATTTCTGCTGCGAGGCCGAGCTTGTCGAGCGTCTGATAGCCGGCGAGACCGTACGGCGCGGCCTTCGGGTTCGCGATCGCGATGTGCTTGAACGCGTTCTTCTTCAGCACGTCGCCTTTATCGTCGACGTAGCCGTCTTTCGCGGACCACAGCGCGAGCGCGCCCGTCGCGTAGGTGAAGCGGCTGCCGGGCACGGTCGCGCCTTCGCTGTCGAGCTTGGCGGGCGTGGCGTCGTCGGCGGCGAGGAACACTTCGAACGGCGCGCCGTTCTTGATCTGCGCGTAGAACTGACCCGTCGCGCCGAACGATGCGACGACCTTGTTGCCGGTGTCTTTCTCGAAGTCGGCGGCGATCGCCTGCACGGGCGCCGTGAAGTTGGCCGCGACCGCGACCTGCACTTCGCCGGCCAGCGCGGATGCCGAAGCAATGCCCGCAGCGAGCGGAACGAACGCGCAAAGCAAAGCGCGCAGAATACGAGTCATCACGTAAAGCTCCTTGAACCGAGTTGAAATTCTGCTTATGGAACGACTTCAGGCGGCGCGTTGGAGGCCGCGAGCGTGTGGCCGTAGGGTCCGGCGAGCACCGTAATATATACGAGTATATTGCGTCGGTGCATGGGTTTCGGCGCGACTCGTCGGATGATTGTTTGATGGACTCATTGTGAGTGACACTCAAAAATATGAGTTGACCGTTTTCATGTTTTCCGATGAAACTGATCGCCGAAAGGTAAATTGCCAGCCACGATGAACTGAGCCGCGCTCAATTCGAGCGCGCAGGAGACGAAGCATGACCGACGCAACGAATCTGCAACGCCTGAAGCTCGGCATCGAAGGCCACGTCGCGCGCGTGACGCTCGATCGCCCCGACGTGCGCAACGCCTTCGACGACGCGACCGTCGTCGAGCTGACCGCCGCCTTCCGCGCGCTCGACGACGACGCCAACGTGCGCGTTATCGTGCTTGCCGCGAACGGTCCGGCATTCTGCGCGGGCGCCGATCTCAACTGGATGAAGCGCATGGCGGGCTATTCGGAAGCGGAAAATCGCGCCGATGCGCTCGGTCTCGCCACCATGCTCAACACGATTTACGCCTGCTCGAAGCCGGTCATCGCGCGTGTGCAGGGCGACGCCTACGCGGGCGGCATGGGACTCGTCGCCGTGTGCGATATCGCGGTCGCGGCGGACACGGCGCACTTCTGTCTCTCCGAAGCGAAGCTCGGCCTGATGCCCGCGACGATCGCGCCGTACGTGGTCCGCGCGATGGGCGCGCGCGCGGCGCATCGCTATTTCGTGACGGCCGAGCGCTTCGATGCCGCCGAAGCGCTGCGTCTCGGTTTCGTGCACGAAGCCGTCGCCGCCGATCAGCTCGATGCGCGCGTCGAAGCGATCGCCGCGAGCATCGCCGTGAACAGTCCGAACGCCGTGCGCGAATGCAAGAAGCTCGTCGCGGATTTCGCGGGCAAGGAGATCGACGAATCGTCGATCGGCGAGACGGCGGAGCGCATCGCGCGCATCCGCGCATCGGACGAAGGGCGCGAAGGCGTGCGCAGCTTCCTCGAGAAGCGCAAGCCGTCCTGGCTCGTTTGAAGCACCGGAGGAATCGACGTGATTACGCTGCATCACTGCGTGAGCGCGCGCTCGTTCCGGCCGCTGTGGGCGCTGGAAGAAATCGGCGTGCCGTATGAACTGAAGATGCTGCCGTTTCCGCCGCGCGTGTTCGCGCGCGGTTTCAAGGACGTGAATCCACTCGGCACGATTCCGGCGCTCACCGACGATGCGGACGACGCGCTTTTCATGACCGAATCGTCGGCGATCTGCCAGTATCTGGCGGCGCGCTATTCGCCGGGCGCGCTCGATGTCGCGCCGCACGAGGCCGATTTCGGCCGTTATCTCAACTTCGTGCATTTCGGCGAAGCGACGCTCACGTTTCCGCAGACGCTCGTGCTTCGCTACGCGCATCTGGAGCCGCCGGAGCGGCTGCAGCCGCAGATCGTCGAGGATTACGCGCGCTGGTTCCACGCGCGTCTGCGCACGCTCGCGCCGCTGCTCGACGCGCAGCCGTATCTGTGCGCGGGGCGTTTCACGGCGGCGGACATTTCCGTCGGCTACGCGCTGATGCTCGCGGAATTGCTGGGGCAGAGCGCGCACTTCGCGCCATCGATCGCGGAATACTGGCGGCGTCTGCGCGAACGCGAAGGCTTCGTCCGCGCGCTCGAGGCGCAGGAAGCCGCGGCGCTCGCGCAAGGCGTATCGACGACGGCGTCGCCACTGCTGCGTCCGTAGTTACCCTCCTTCACGTCCCCCCGTCCGTAGGGCTGTGCGAAGCGCCGCGCAGCCGTACTCTTCACATCACGCGCTGACGTTCACGCGCGCCGATTCAGAGAGTCTTACTTGACGAGGTTGGCGATGATCGTTCTTTCCTGGTTCCTGTCGGTTGTCCTTGCGCTGCTCGCGACGGCCACCATTGCGATGGCGCTGCCGACATCCCCCGCGGACGAACTGAACGCCACCGCGCCGCAATCGATTTTCAGCATCGAGATGAATCGCTTCGACGCGGTGCTCGCGTCGTGCATGCCGAATGTCGACTGAAGACGACGACGACGACGGCGGCGCGCGCGGGGCGCGTCGTTGGGCGGCGGAAGTAAGTGTTGTCGAATCAATGCGTTGCAGCAAAATCTGAAACGATATCCACAGGCTTGTGCCCAGTTTCTGTGGACAACATAAAGCATCGAGGCCGAAGAGCCTGGGAAGATAACCCCAAGCCAGGCGCCACGGGCGCGTCAGGAGACCAACCGACGCAGCAGCAGAATCCGCCGATAATGACGGTTCCACGACAACCGGCGTCGAACCAGGAACCGCATGACCGCCAATCTTCCCAACGTCTGGGACGACGATTACCGGCGCTGGCTCGCCGAACTGAAACTGCGTGTCGAGCGCGCGCGCCAGCGGGCGGCGGCCAGCGCGAACCGGGAGCTCGTCACGCTGTATTGGCAGATCGGCCGCGATATTCTCGATCGTCAGCGGCGACAGGGCTGGGGCGCGGGCGTCATCGATCAGCTCGCGCGCGATCTGAAATCGGCGTTTCCCGACATGCGCGGCTTTTCACCGCGCAATCTGAAATACATGCGCGCGCTCGCGCAGGCGTGGCCGGACGAGGCATTCGTGCAGCAGCCTGCTGCACAATTGCCGTGGTTCCATCTCTGCACGCTGCTCGACAAGCTCAAGAATCAGGACGATCGAAGCTGGTACGCGGCGAAGGCGCTGGAGCACGGCTGGTCGCGCCAGATTCTCGTGATGCAGATCGAAACCGCCGCGCACACGCGCAGCGGCAGCGCGATCACCAATTTCGACGAGCGCCTGCCGCCGCCGCAATCCGATCTGGCGCGCGACGCGCTCAAGGATCCATACATCTTCGATTTCCTCGGACTCGCCGAAAACGCGCAGGAACGCGATATCGAACAGGCGCTCACCCAGCACATCACACGCTTTCTGCTGGAGCTGGGCGCAGGCTTCGCGTTCGTCGGACGGCAGTATCGGCTGGATGTGGGCGGCGACGAGTTCTTCATCGATCTGCTGTTCTATCACCTGAAGCTGCGCTGCTACGTGGTGGTCGAACTGAAGACGACGCCGTTCAAGCCCGAATACGCTGGCCAGCTCAATTTCTACCTCTCCGCTGTCGATGCGCAACTGAAGGCGCCCGACGATCAGCCGACGATCGGGCTTTTGCTGTGCAAGGAGAAGAACCGGCTGGTCGCCGAATATGCGCTGCGCGGCGTCGCGAAGCCGATGGGCGTCGCCGAATATCAGCTGCTGCGTGAAGTTCCGGCATCGCTGGAGACGACCCTGCCTTCGATCGACCAGATCGAGGCCGAATTGCGCGGCGACATGCCAGACGAGCGGTGAAGCGGCCAGAAAATTAGGCCAAAAAAAAGCCCGCTTCAGTTGAGCGGGCTTGAATCCACATCGGTTGAGACATGGAGGAGACAGGTGTTAGTATAAACCCTTAAGCCTCCACGTCAACACCTAAAACAAAAAAAATCGCAATCGGTAATCGACCGCAGCAAATTTGCAACACATCGGCGGCGGTCACTGCTTGCCGAGGCTGTGATAGTAGGCGGCCAGATTGGCGACGTCCGCGTCGGACAAGGTTTTCGCCATCATCGACATCATTTCGTTCTTGCGCTCGCCCGTGCGGAAATCGTTGAGCGCCTTCACGAGATATTCCTCCGTCTGCCCGGCGAGATTGGGCGCTTCCGGCAGTTTCGACATTCCGTCGATGCCATGACACGCCGCGCACGCCGTCGCCTTCGCGCGCCCGGCTTTGATGTCGCCGGCCGCGAACGACGCGGAAGCGCCCGCCGCCAGAACGCCCGCGAGCACCGCCGCCGTCAGCGCGACCCTCATTTGGCCCCCGAATACGAAATGCGATAGATCGCGCCCGCGTAGTCATCGGAGACGAGCATCGAGCCGTCTTGCAGCATCTGCACGTCGGCGGGACGGCCCATGTACTCACCGCTGCTCGTCAGCCAGCCTTCCGCGAAGACTTCCGCCTCGCCTGCGGTGCCGTCGTCCTTGATCGGCGTGAACATGATGCGCGCGCCGATCGGCTTCGTGCGGTTCCACGAGCCGTGCTCCGCAACGAAGATGCCGCCCTGATACTTCTGCGGGAACATCTTCCCGTTGTAGAACGACATGCCGAGATCGGCGGCATGCGCGGCGAACTCGACCTGCGGAAACACGAGACCCGCCGGCGGATTCTGGTCCTTGTATTCCACCGTTCGCACCTTGCCGCCGCCGTACCACGGAAAGCCGAAGTTCTCGCCGCCCTTGGTCGCGCGATTCAGCTCGCCCGGCGGGGTGTCGTCGCCCATGCCGTCGACCTGGTTATCGGTGAACCAGAGCGTCTTGTCCTTCGGATTGAAATCGAGACCGACCGAATTGCGCACGCCGTGCGCGTAGACTTCGCGGTTCTTGCCGTCCTGATCCAGACGGATGATGCCCGCGAGCCCATTCCTGTCGAGTTCGGCGAGCTTGTCTTTCGGCGGCACGTTCCACGGCTGGCCGAGCGCGATGTACAGCTTCTTGTCCGGCCCGACGCGGCAGTAGCGCGCGCCGTGATTGAAGCTTTCGAACTGCGTCGGGATCAGCTTGCCCTGCGGGACGACGACCGCCGCGGCGACATCCGGTCCGCCTTCGCCGAAGAACTGCGCCGCCGGGAAGCCGAGCACGCGGTTCTGCTCGACCACGTAGAGCACGCCGTCCGGCGAGAAGCAGACGCCATTGGGCACCTTGAACGTCACCGACGACGCAAACTGCACGACATCGCTCGCTACGCGTTGCTTGGTCCGGTCAGTCACCTGCCACACGCGATTTTTGCGGCTGCCGACGAACACGACGCCCGTCGAAGGCTCGATCGTCATCGCGCGGGCCTCGGGCACGACGGCGTATAGCTCGATTTTGAAGCCGGGCGGCAATTTGATCTGCTCGAGATTCTTGCGCAGCGCATCGGCCGTCTGGCCAGCTTGCGGAATGGTTTCCGGCGGTGCGGCATTGCCCGTCTGCCGGAAATTCGAAAGCGCGTTGATGTTGTCCTGCGCGGCGTTCGCGTGCGGCACGCAGGCGATCATCGCGCCGACGGCCAACGGCAAAAGCTTGAACGTTGCGTTCATCCGGTTTGTCTCCTGTTGTTGTTAATAACCGGAGCGGACGTTTCGGTGGCGCCGTCCGGTTCCATGCAAAGCAAAAGGTGCTCTCGGAATTGCACTGAACAAAACACGGCCACTTCCGCCGACGCGCGCATCGCACGACGCTTCGGCAATGAAAACAATCTTAGGATAGAAATCGCTTAAGTAAGCAGCGGATGACTAAGTTTCGCTGCGGCGCGCGGTTGCATGCGGCATCTATTTCCGGCCGTCGAAGAGAAAGACGTCGGTGCGGTCCGGGCTCGGCAACGCGACGAGTAGACGCGCGCCGTCGAGCACCGCGTGACCGGTCACGGTCGTTTCGGGAAGCGGGCAGGGCGCGGGGCCGAAGGTCACGGAGACGTCGTAGGCGTTCGCGCCTTGGTGCGGCGCCGTCGTGCCTTTGAAGATGCAGCCGGATGTCGTCGTGCCGGCGAGATAGCCGTCGCCCGCGACCGTGATGCGCGTCTGCGTCGTTCCGCCGAGCGACATGCCGCGTCCGCTGTACAGGCCGCCCGCGTTGGCGCGGCTCGGCGCGATGTCGAGCATCGGCGCGGCGTTGGCGGAAAACGCGAGCCCCGCGCCGTCGTCCTTGTTCGCGACAGTTCCGTCGACGGCGGGCGCGCGCGCGAAGTTCACGCTGAAAACGGCCGCCGACGCAGGCGCCTTGCCCACGCGATAGTCGAATGCGGCGTCGCTGATGAAGCGGCCATCGCCCGATTGCTTGCCGCTCTTCGCGACCGCGACGCCCGCGAGCCCCGCGCCGCCCGCGCTTGCGTAGAAGAGATAGGCGGTGCCGTCGAAAAGCATGAGAAGCGTGGCTTGCGCCGTGCTGCCCGTGAGCGAGCCTTTGTAGACGCCGCCCGAAGGTAGCGTCGTCGTAACGGCGCCGGGCGGCGGCGCGGAGTTGGAACCGCCGGTGGAACATGCAGCGAGAGCGATGGCGCAAACCACGAAGGGAATTGCGTTTCTTGTCATTCTGCACTCCGGTCGCGAGCGATGAGAGTCCTGTATAAGCGCTTCAATCATGCAGGTCAAGCGCGTCGCGCCGGCTCATTCAGCGCTCATTCGGCCTCTTTACGATGCTTTGCATGGCAACGCGATACGCGAAACGCGAGCCGAAACCAACAAGACATCGTCCGATCTGAGGAGCAAGAACATGAACAAGTCGACTATCGCGGTCTGCGCTTTGGCCGTCGCCTGCACGGTGGGCATGAGCGGTTGCGCATCGATGGGAAGTTCCGCCGACATCTACGACAGCATGCAGACGCAACACGAGGAAACGGTGCGTATGGCGACCGTCGAAAGCGTGCGCGGCGTGACGATCGAGAACAACGACGTCCATCCGGCTCCGTTCGGCGCGATCGGTGGCGGCCTGCTCGGCGCGGTGGCGGGCAGCGCGGTCGGAGAAGGACACGGCTCGCTGCTTGCCGGCGTGATCGGCGGCATTGCGGGCGCGGTCGCGGGCGATCAAATTCAAGATCATCTCGAACGGCAGAAGGGACTCGAAATCACCGTGCGTCTCGACAACGGCGATTTGCGCGCGATCACCCAGGCCGCCGATGGCCAGATGTTCTACGCCGGCCAGCGCGTGCGTTTGCTGTCGAGCGGCGGCATCACGCGCGTGACGGCGTGATCGTGTGAAGGAAGTGTGAACGTGCAGAATGAGCGGATCGTGAGGTGCGTTCGGATGGGAAGCAATCGGCGGATCATCGTGTTCGGCGCGTTCGACCGGCATAACTTCGGCGACATGTTGTTCGCGCATGTCGTCGCGGCCTTGCTCGCTGAACGCCGTCCGAACGTCGAACCGATATTCGCCGGATGCGCGCGGCGCGAACTGCGCGCGCACGGCGGCCACGGCGTCGCCGCGCTTTCGCAACTGGCCGCGCGCTGGCGCGACGAGCCCGTCGTGCTGATCCACGCGGGCGGCGAGTTGCTGACGTGCGACGCGTGGGAAGCCGCCGTGATGCTGAAGAATCCCGACGAAGCGCAAGCCTGCATCGCCCGATACGAGTCGCGCGCGGCGGATCGAAACGCGTGGGCGCGCGCCGAACTCGGCATGGACGCGCTCGCGCCGTACGTCATCGGCCGCGGGATGTTTCCGCGAGCGGCGTCGATTTCCTTCGATGCGATCGGCGGCGCGACGCTCGACGCCCGCGATGCCGCGTTTCAGGCGGAAGTGCTGGCCAAGCTCCGTTCAGCCGATGACATCAGCGTCCGAGACACGCACACGCAAGCCTTCCTGAAGCGCGCGGGAATCGACGCGCGCCTCGTCCCCGATCCGGCATCGATGGTCGCCGAGCTTTTCGACGCGCGCATCCGGACGCGCGCCGGCGCATGCCGCGCGTTCCCGCGCGGTTATCTGGCCGTCCAGTTCAGCGCGGATTTCGGCGACGACGCGACGCTCGCGCAAATCGCGCATCAACTGGATCTGATCGGCGCATCGACGGGACTGGGCATCGCGCTGTTTCGCGCGGGCGCGGCGCCGTGGCACGACGACATCGCGGTCTACGAGCGCATGGCGGCGCGTATGCGCCATCCGTCGGTGACGATCTTCGATTCGCTCGACATCTGGGACATCTGCGCGCTGATCGCGAAAAGCGACGGTTACGCGGGCAGCAGCCTGCATGGCCGGATCGTCGCGATGGCGTACGGCTTGCCGCGCGTGAATATCGCGCACGCGGACGCGGCCAAGCAGCGCGCGTACGCCTCGACGTGGGAGATCGCGGGCGCGCCGGGTGTGGTGAGCATCGCCGAATTGCACGCCGCCATGCACGAAGCGCGGGCGATGGATCGCGCGGCGCTTCGCGAGACGGCATCGGCGCTCGCGAAGGCGCATCGGGCGGGATTCGAGCGTGTCGCGCGATCGGCGCTCGGGCCATGAAGACGCGAAATCCGGATACGACCTGACGGCCGCCGAAAGCGGCGCGAAGGCTTCCGGAAAGACGGGATCGGCGCTGGCTGAATAACGCGCCCGGATGCTTCGGGCCGATGCGGGCGAAGGTAGGATGACGGCTTTCGTTCACGCGCCGCAGGTCCATTCCGAATGAATAGCATCACGAAACTCTTCAAGGTCGAAACGATCAATTCACGCGAGGTGACGGTCGAGTTCATCCGCGCGCTGTGGCATTTGCGCTCGCTGCTCGGCACGCTGCTGATGGCGTTCTTCGCGCTCTGCGCGGCGATGTTCTGGCTCGGCGCGCCCGTCGAAACCGCGACGCACGCGCGCGTTTCGTTCGGCGCAACCGTCTATTACTGCGGCGTGACGGCGCTGACCATCGGATACGGCGATGTCGTCGCGACGACGGGCATCGGGCGAGCCTTGTCGATGTTGCTGGGCTTGTATGGCGTGCTCGTCACCGGCACGACGACGGCGGTGGCCGTGTTCGCGGTCCAGCGCGCGGTGAAACGCGATCCGCGACACGCGCCCTGAAGATCGCCGCGTTCCGTCCTATGCTTCATCAGGCGCCATCGAAGGGAGCGACAACGTCATGAACAGCCTCGAAGGAAAGATCGTCGCCATCACGGGCGGCTTCGGCAGTCTCGGACTCGCGACGGCGCGCGTGCTCGCGCAACGCGGCGCGCGGGTCGCGCTGATCGGCCACGGCGCGGCGTCGGAAGCGTTGCCCGCGCCGCTCGGCGACGCCTGCATCGTGACCGGCATCGATCTGACGGATGCGAAATCGGCGCAACAAGCCATCGATACGGTCGTTCAGCGGACGGGCGGCCTCGATGCGCTCGTGAACGTCGCCGGCGCATTCGCCTGGGAAACGGTCGCGGACGGCAGCGCCGACACCTGGCAAGCGATGTTCGATGTCAACGTGAAGACCGCGCTCAACGCATCGAAGGCCGCGCTCGCGCAACTGGGCGCGAAGGAAGGCGGGCGCATCGTCAATGTCGGCGCGCTCGCGGCGATGAAAGCGGGCATGGGGATGGGCGCTTACGCGGCATCGAAGGCCGCGCTGTTGCGCCTGACCGAAGCGCTCGCCGAAGAGTTGAAGGACACGGGCGTGACGGTGAACGCGGTGTTGCCGTCGATCATCGATACCGCGCCGAATCGCCGCGACATGCCCGACGCCGATTTCTCCCGCTGGGTGCGGCCCGAAGCGCTCGGCGCGGTGATCGCGTTCCTGCTTTCGCCGGATGCGCAATGCATCACGGGCGCGGCGATTCCGGTGACGGGACGCGTCTGACGTTTCAGCGCGACTGCGCCTTGAAGCCTTCGCCCTGCATGCCCGCGCGATCCACCGCCGCAATGCGGTTGCGGCCGTTGTCCTTCGCCTGATACAACTGCGCGTCGGTCAGATTGATGAACGCCGTCACGTCCATGCGCTCGCCCGGAACGACGGTTCCCACGCCGAAGCTCGCCGTCACTCGCTGATCGTGCGGCGAGCGCACGTGCGCAATCGCTTCCTCGGCGATCAGCGCGCGGCAACGCTCCGCGACGCGTATCGCGGATTCGGCGTCGGTATCGGCGAGAATCAGCGCGAATTCCTCGCCGCCGAACCGGCCGAGAAAGTGCTGCGGACCCGCCGCCTCGCCGAGCACGCGCGCAATGCGCTTCAGACACTCGTCGCCCTGAACGTGGCCGTAGTAATCGTTGTACGACTTGAAGAAGTCGATATCGATCATCACGAGCGACAGCGGCTTGCCCGAATCCTTCGCGGCATGCCATTCGCGCGCCATCACGTCGTCGAAGCGGCGGCGGTTGCCGACGCCCGTCAGGCTGTCGCTGAACGACAGGCGTTCCAGTTCGCGCTGCATTTGCGCGAGCTTTTCTTCGGTGCGCTTGCGTTCGCTGATATCGAACATGAAGCCGATCAGCGCCTCGACCTCGCCTTTCTCGTTGCGCTCGACGTGCACGACATCGCGCAGCCACACGTAGCCGCCGTCGCGGGTGAGCGCGCGGTAATCCGCTTCGTGATCCGTGCCCGCCTTCGATTGAGAGACGCAGAAGTTGACGACTGCTTCGCGGTCGTCGGGATGCATGCGCTCGGCCCAGTCGTTGACCGTTTTCCACGACGACGGCGCCCAGCCGAGCAAGGCCTCGATCTGCGGGCCGATGTAGGCGAATTCCATCGTCGCCCAGTCGATCTTCCACGGAATCGCCTTGGTCGATTCGAGCAGCGTGCGATAGACGGCGTGATCGTCCTCGCCGAGCGCGCGCTCGGGCGGCGCGAGTGTGTCTTCGTGCCGCAGGAAAGCGGCCTGGAGCGAACTGTCGGATGGGGCGCGATTCATCGTGTGCGGTGGCGGCGATGCCTGGTGGACGTGTGCGTGTGTTATCGGCAACGTCCGCCGATTCTGAAGTCGCGCGTGAGGTTTCGGACTTTACTGGTGGGAAGTGCGCGCGCAGTCGCCTATGCTCGCCGGGTAGCTGCAACGCTACAAGGTGGTCTCGTACCTTTGCCCCGACAGGGTCGGGGCTTTTTTTCGCCCGATCGACGTCCTCACCCCTCCCCCCACACCACAAAGTGCATGACATCGGTGCGCGCCTCGTCGAAGCCCGCTTCGCAATAAGCCAGATACAGCCGCCACGTCCGCACGAAGGCTTCATCGAATCCTTGCGCGCGGACTGCGTCGGCGTGCATCTCGAACGCGTCTCGCCAACACCTCAGCGTCCTTGCGTAATCCGCGCCGAACGAAAGCGTCGCGCGTGCATCGAGCCCCGCGCGCCGCGCCGCGCGTGCGAAGCGCTCCGGGCTCGGCAGCATGCCGCCCGGAAAGATCGTCTCGCGGATGAAGTCACTGGACGCGCGATACGCGGCAAAGCGCGCATCGTCGACGGTGATCGACTGCACGAGCGCCTTCGCGCCCGGCGCGAGACAGCGGCGCAGCACGCGGAAATACGCCGGCCAGAACCGTTCGCCCACGGCTTCGAACATTTCGATCGACACCACCGCGTCGTACTGTCCATACACATCGCGATAGTCGCGCAGTTCGATATCGACAAGCCCGCTCAAACCTTCGCGCGCTACGCGTTCCACGGCGAACGCATGCTGCGCGGTCGAAACGGTCACGCCGTGCACGCGTATGCCGAGACGCGCCGCGTGCCGCGCGAAGGCGCCCCAGCCGCAGCCGATCTCCAGCACGCGCATCCCCGCCGTGAGTCCGAGCGTATCGACGATGCGCCGATACTTCCGTTCCTGCGCCGCTTCGAGCGGAAGACCGGCGTCGCCATCGAACCATGCGCTCGAATACGTCCACGTCGGATCGAGCCAGAGCCCGTAGAACGCGTTGCCGATGTCGTAATGCGCGTGAATGTTGCGGCGGCTCCCCGCGCGCGTGTTCAGGCGCAGACGATGCCGCACGTTGTGCCAGCACCGCGCGACAAAGCCGCCCGCGACCGTGCGCGCGAGCGCCGTCTCGTTGCGGATCGCGAGCCGCAGCAGGGCGCACGGATCGGGCGTATCGAGCCATTTCGCCCGATACGCCCGCGCGAAGCCGATGTCGCCCGCGCGCAGAATCGCCCGGCACGCGCGCCAGTCGCGGATGAAAAGAAGCGCGGCTGGTTGCATCAGCGGATCGCCGAACACAGAGCGCCCGCCATCCGGCATGACGAGCACGAGATGTCCGACGCTGATGCGACGCAGAAGGCCGAGAAAGATCCGCGCGGACATCGGCATCGCCGATGTCGCGGAGAAAGATCGCAGCAGGTTCATGGTCCCGTCTCGTCCCTCGTCGGTGGATGCTTGCCGTAAAAAGGCACGCGCTTCATCCACAGCCGCAGCGCCTGCCAGTGAATGCGCGCAATGACGCCCGCGGCGAAGAGCGGCGCGCACAAGAGCGTGCGACACGCGAGCGCGCCGGTGAGCGGCCGCGCGACGAGACCGATCGCGGTGCGCAGCAGCAGCCCGTCGCGGTCGCGATAATCGATCGAGATGCTCAAGCGGTCGCCACGCTGCCGCACGCGAAACGCGTAGTCGCCGGCGACATCGCAAAAGGGCGAAACGTGCAGCGTCTTGCGGCAGACGAGCACGGTGTCTTCGACGATCGGCGCATGATCCTGCGCGCTCAGCATATAGCCGCGATGCTCGCCGAAGGTGTTGCGCACATCGGCGTAAAGCGCGCGCAACGCGCCTGCGCGGTCATGACAGAACCAGAAGCTCACCGGATTGAACGCGTAGCCGAAGACGCGCGGAATCGTCAGAAGATGGATTTCGCCGTCGGCGGGAATGCGCGACTGCGCGAGGCACGCGCGCATCCATAGATCGAGATCGCAGTGTTCGCGCGCGCCGTAATCGCATCGAAACAGCGCGAGCGGCCGAATGCGGTCGATGCCGAACCACGCACAGCGCAACGCGTCGAGACGCGCGACGTCGCAACGCACGTAGCGCACCGGATACTCGAAGCGATGCCGCGCCGGACGCAGCCGCTCGTGCATCACGCGGCCCGTCAGCCATTGCGCCGTCTTCATGGTCGCGCCCATGCCGGCTGGACGCCGAAATCGCGCGCGACGCGCAACGCCGATTTCAGGCCGTCTTCGTGAAAGCCGTAGCCGGTCCACGCGCCCGCGTGCCACGTCCGGCGCACGCCCTGAATGCGCGGCAGACGCGCCTGAGCATCGATGGCGGCGAGATCGAAGAGCGGATGTTCGTATTCGTAGCGGCCGAGTTGCGTGCGAGGCGCGGGTTCATCGACGGGATTGAGCGTGACGATGACCGGCATCCTGAAAGGAAGCGGCTGAAGCTGATTGAGCAGATAGCTCACGCAGACGGGCGCGGCCGCGTCGCGCGCAAGCGCCGCACGCGCGCCGATGTAGTTCCAGGCCGACCACACGCGGCGGCGGCGCGGCAAGAGCGCGCAATCCGTATGCAGCACCGCGATGTTGCGCTGATACCGCACGGCGCCGAGCACTGCGCGCTCATCGGCGGATGCGTCGTCGATGAGGCGCAGGCTCGTCGGTGCGTGCGTCGCGAGCACGACGGCATCGAAGCGCTCGGGACCGGCATCGTCGGTCATCACGGTGACGCCGTTGTCGTCGCGGCGCACGCCTCGCACGGGCGCGCGCGTGCGTACGTCGTCGAGCGTGGCCGCGATGCGCCGCACATACTCGCGCGCGCCGCCCGCGACGGTCTTCCACGGCGGCCGGCCGTTCACCTGCAATAGCGCGTGATTGAGACAGAAGCGCAGGAACGTGGCGGCGGGAAAGCGCAGGATGTCGTGCGCGGCGCTCGACCAGATCGCCGCGGCCATCGGCAGAAGATAGTGGCGCTGAAACGGCGCGCCGTATCCGCCCTCGACGAGCAGTTCGCCGACCGAGCAGCGCGTCGCGCTCACGCGTTCGAGCTGCCTATGAGCCGATGCATTGAAGCGCAGAATGTCGCCCAGCATGCCGATGAACGACGGCGAGAAGAGATTGCGCCGCTGCGCGAACACGGTGTTGAGGTTTGTGCCCGCCCATTCGAAGCGTCCGCCGTCGAGCGAAACGGAAAACGTCATGTCGCTGCGATGCGCCGCGACGCCGAGTTCATCGAACAGCGCGATGAGATTGGGATACGTTCGGTCGTTGAACACGAGAAAGCCCGTATCGACGGGATGCTGCACGCCGTCGAGCGCGACATCGACGGTATGCGTATGGCCGCCGAGATAATCGGCGGCTTCGAAAAGCGTCACGCGATGCGCGCGCGAGAGCAGATACGCGCTCGCGAGACCGGCGATCCCCGCGCCGATCACCGCGATGCGCTGCTGTCTTTCTTTTGTCGATGATTCCATGACGGGCGGTCTCCTCGCGCCAAAAGGTCTCCTCGCGCCGCGTGGACGTGGCTGTTCCAGACGAGTGCGAGATCAAATACGAGAAAGACGCGCGCGCGGATGCACGCGCGCCGCGCTGCTTCAGTCGCGCTGACCGGGACTTTGGAATCCCGGCTGACCGATCTGCTCCGGCGATTGCGGCACGCGGCTAAAACGCGCGGTGTCGTAGCCCATCGCGTCGAGGCGCGCGAGCATCGAGCGATAGATGTCGTCGCTCATCGCCGGCTCGCGCGAGAAGATCCAGCCGAGCTTTCTGTTCGGATAGCCGAGGATCGTGTAGCGATAATCCGGATCGACGTAGAGCGTGAGTTGCGTCACGCGTATCGGCCAGAAGAGTTGCACGCTCCATTCGCCGCCGTTGCTGCCGGGCTTCACGGTATCGAAGAAACGATGCGTCGTTTCCTCTTGCTCGAAGCCGTTCTTGCGGCCGAAAAAGACGTCGTCGATTTTTCCGTCCGCGCGCAGCGACCATTCGACATGCGTGCCCACGAAATCGCGTTCCGCGAAGTACGGAATATTCGCGATGACATACCAGCGCCCCATGTAGCGCGGCACGTCCACGGCAACGGTTTCGAGCGGTCGGTTCGCTCGCGGATTCGGATTCGGCGGACTCGAACAGCTCGCCACCGCCACGACGACGCCGGCCGCCACCAGCGCCACGATGAGCGCCCGCTTCGTGTTTGTCATGACATCACCTTTATCGGACGCTTCTCGAACAGATAGTGCGCGACGCCCCATTCGCGGCCGCGCGCGTAGCCGAACAACTCGGCCACCGCCATGTAGAACATGCGCCAGCGCTGAAACCAGATGGCGGCCGCATCGCCATAGACGTCGCGCAGCATCGGCATGACGCGATCGCGAGCGGCATCGAGATTCGCGAGCCATTGATTCGCCGTGCGCGCGTAGTGCGTGCCGTTCATCCACCAATGACGCGTGACGCGCAAATCGTCCTGAAAGTGCAGCAGCAAGGACGCGGATGGCATCGTGCCGCCGGTGAAGAAATAGCGCGACATCCAGTCGCCGCCGTCGCGCGATGTGAAGTGATACGCAAGCGTCGCGTGCGCGAAGTGGTGGACAAAAAGTCGTCCATCATCGGCGAGCCAGCGCGCGATCTTCGCGAGCAACAGGCCGTAATGCTTCATGTGCTCGAACATTTCGATCGACAGAATGCGATCGAACGGCGTCTCGTCGTGCGCGAAATCGAAATCGACGACATCGCCCGTCACGACGCGCAAGTTGCGAAGGCCGCGCTGCCGCGCCCGCGCTTCGATGAACGCGCGTTGCCCGCCCGAATTAGACAGCGCGACGATTTGCGCGCGCGGATAACGCTCCGCCATCCACAGCGCGAGCGAGCCCCAGCCGCAGCCGAGATCGAGGATGCGTTGACCATCGGCGAGTTGCGCGCGCTCGGCATAGCGTTCGAGCATCGCGAGTTCGGATTGCGCGAGCGTTTCGTCGCCGAGCGGGTACAGACCGCACGAGTACTTCAGGCGCGGGCCGAGGTGCGCTTCGAAGAACGCATCGGGCAGCTCGTAATGCTGCGCGTTGGCGGCGTGCGTATCGATCGCGATCGGGCTCGCGCGCAGTTCGTTCAGAAAGCGCTCGAACGCCTGCGTGCGTTGTGCGTTGTCGTTCGCATATTCGTCGATGAGACGCTGACGGATCAGCAGGCGCATGCCGGCGCGCACGAGCGCATCAGGCACGAGGCCGCGCTCGCACGCGCGAATGATGCGGCTTTCGTCGAGCGCGGGCATGTCGGCGGGTGCGGCGGGCGCGGATGAGGTATCGCGGGCGGTGATGTTCATCGGCGTGTCCTTGCTTTGTTCATGCGCGTTTACGCGGCCACGGAATCAGCGCGCTCGTCGTTCGCATGTAGTCGCGATAGCCGTCGCGCGTATCGGCGAGATGCGCTTCGAGAATCGGAATGCCCGATACCTTCAGCAGCAGCCACGCCATCAGCACGGGCGGCGCGAGCGTCGCCCAGCCCCACGGCATGCCGATCGAGAGCACCGCGTACGCGAGCCAATGCACGCATTCGAAGAAGTAATTCGGATGACGCGAATAGCGCCACCAGCCATCGCGGCACACTTTTCCGCGATGCGCGGGATCGGCGGCGAAGCGCTTGAGTTGACGATCGGCCGCCGCTTCGCCCGCGACCGCGACGATCCACACGGCGGCGAATCCCGCGATGCACAGCGGACTCGCCGCCTCGCGCGCATAGGCGGGCACGAAGAACGCGATGGCAAGCAGCATCGAAATGAACGCCTGCAACTGGAAGAAGCCGAGCATGTTGCGCGCGGCGTGTTCGCCCCAGCGTTCGCGAAACGCGCGATAGCGCGTGTCTTCCGGCTTGCCGCGATTGCGCCGCCACAGATGCCGCGCGAGCCGCGCGCTCCAGAGCCCGCCGCCCGCCGCGACGCATACGCGATTGACCGTCGCGCCTGTCCCGCACGCGGCGATGACGAGCGCGGCCGCGCCGAGCGAAGCGGCCCAGAGCGGATCGACCATGCCCGCGTTTTCCGTGCGCAACTGCCAGAGCCACGCGGCAAAAAAGACCAGCACGAATCCGCTGACGACGACGAGCACGGTGACGATGAAAGGCATGGCGGCTCCGCGAACAGGCGTTCACCGAGTCATACGGATGCCGAGTGCGATTGGATGCAGCGAACGAAAGATGGACGTTCGCTATGCGAGAGTCGCGATGCGATCGATCGTCAGGTCGAACGCATCTGGCCGGTTGCGAGCACGGGTCCGGTCGGGGCGCCCGTCGGCGAGCCGCCGGGGGGTTCGTCGGATACGGCGAGCACGGCCTGCGCGCTGAGTTGCGCGACGATCTCGGGCGGCAGCGTCATCGTCGCGGGACGATCGGGCGGGAAGACGCCGAGGGCAATCGGCTTCGCGTTCGGCGGAATCAGCCACAGTTCCGTCGCGCGATTCGCGGGGATCGTGACGTGCGACGCGGGCACGACGACCATGCGCGCGCGCCGCACATCGACGGTCGCGGTCCAGTGCACGACGCCGTCCTTGCGCGCGATCGACGCGACCATGTACTCGCCGGAGACGGCTGCCGTCGTCGGCGTTTGCGGGGCTTGCCGCAGCAAGGTGAAGGTCACGCCGAGCAGGACGAGCGCGGCGACGCTCGCGCCGATCGTCAGCCAGCGCCACACGTTCAGGCTGTCGCGCCAGCGTTCGCGTTTCGGCTGCGGCGCGATGAATCCCAGATCGCGGCGGATGCGCGTCCACACGCGCGGCGGCGGCGCGATCGCGCGGACATCGTCGGCGAGCGGGGCAAGACGTCGCTGCCAGTCATCGAGCGTGTGCCGCAACGCGGGATCGCGCGACACGTCCGCTTCGAGCGCTGCGCGTTCGTGCGCGTCGAGCACGCCGAGCGCATATTCGGCGCAGCGCAGATCGTCGTCGTCGCGAGCGGGCGTGTTCATTGTTCGAGGCAGGTCTTGAGCTGCATCAGGCTGCGGCGAATCCAGCTTTTCATCGTGCCGAGCGGCACGGCGAGCCTTTGCGCCAGTTCGTTGTACGTCGCGCCGGTGAAGAACGCCTCGCGGATCGCGCTCTTCTGCTGCGGCTCCAGCCGGTCGAGACACGATTCGAGCCGCCGCCGTTCCTCGCTCGATTCCGCCGCGGCCGCGGGCGTGGGCGCTTCGTCGGCGATGTCGGGCGCATCGCCTTCGCCAAGCAGTTCTTCGCGATGCTGACGCATGCGGTCGATCGTGCGATTGCGCCCGAGCGCGACGAGCCATGTCATCGCGCTGCCGCGTGCCGGATCGAAGGTATCCGCGCGACGCCAGGCCGTGGCGAACACTTCCTGCAGCAGGTCTTCGGCTTCGCCGCGATCGCGGATCATGCGCACGATCACGCCGAACACTCGCGCCGATGTCGCGCGATACAACTCGGCGAACGCCTGTTCGTCGCCCTTCGCGACGTTCGTGAGCATCTCGTCGATGCGCTCGCGGGGCAGGCGTTCGATATCGCCGGAGTAGGTGTCCGTCATGTGCAGGCCAGGTGTCTCGCGGTGCAATCCCTATTTGTGCGAAAGCATCGTTCCACGGCAACCCGACGCGAGACACCGGCACGCATAGAGCCGCTTGAGCGCCGCGGTGCGCCGGCCATCGACGGTCAGGCAATAGTCGATGAACAACTCCTGGCCTTTGCCGATCGGCCGGATCGCGCGGATGAACACGCGCTCGCCGTCCTGCTCCGCTTCGCAGTTCGGCGCGCAACTATGATTGAGCCAGCGCGCGGAATTGCCGCCGCGCGCGCCGTCGATGACCGTGCCGTCATCGAGACCGAAGAGGAAGGTATGACCCTCTTCCGCGTTCGATTTCGCGTGCATGCGCTGCGCCTCCTTCCACGAC
Organism: Caballeronia zhejiangensis; assembly: GCF_000698575.1. Classification (GTDB taxonomy): domain Bacteria; phylum Pseudomonadota; class Gammaproteobacteria; order Burkholderiales; family Burkholderiaceae; genus Caballeronia; species Caballeronia zhejiangensis. The sequence continues at coordinate 138,823 of NZ_JFHD01000012.1, read as the reverse complement.
AGGCGCAGACCCTTGTATTCGAGCAGCAGCGCGCCCGTGGGAAGGTCGGCGAGAGCGAAAACGCCCCGGCCATGAACGGGCGATGTCCGGACAGTGATTCGACGCATGGTGTGGCGGGCCGCAGTGAGGAGGTTGAATATTTGAGTGCAGGCGTGAGCATCGTTATGATGTGGCCGTCATAAATCGTTGTCACGTCCATGCCCGCAGTTTCTCCCCGCAAGAGCAGGAAGCGCAAGCCATTACGCGGCTCGCTTGCGCGATATCGCAACCGGATCGTCGAAGTTCTCGGGGAGGCGCGCGGCCAGCGCGTGATGATACGGTCGATTCATGACGACGGCGTGGAGCGGCGCACCGCCGTGAAATGGATCAACCTGCTCCCGCTCGAAACGGAGTTGTTCTAGCGCTACCGGATGTCGCGCTTCTGAACGATGCGGCTCACCACCACGAGACAAACCGCGAGCAACACGCCGACATAGCCCACGACGGCCAGCCATCCGCCGTGCTGCCAGAAAGATCCGCCGATCGATCCGAGCACGCTCGACCCGACGTAGTAAGCGAGCAGATAGAGCGATGCCGCGTGACCCTTGGCACTGCCGGCGAGTTGCCCGACCCATCCGCTCGCGACCGAATGCGTGACGAAGAAGCCGATCGTCACGAGCACGATGCCGACGATGATCGTCACGAGCGCGCCCGAAAGCGTCAGCGCGAGACCCAGAGCGAACAGCACGACACCGCTGACGAGAACCGGCGCTCGTCCGAACCTGTCGGCAAGCGCGCCCGCCGTCGACGACGACACCATCCCGAACAGATACGCGCCGAAGATCAGGCCGCATGCGGTCGCGCTCAGGTTGAACGGCGGCGCGACAAGACGGAATCCCGCGTAGTTGTACACGGTCACGAACGCACCCATCGCGAGAAAGCCGATGGCGAACACGAGCGGCAGAAGTCCGTGAAGCAATTGCGCTTTCCACAGCTGAAAATGATGCCGAAGCGTGAGATCGGTGCGTTTGACGAAACGCCGTGACGGCGGCAGCAGCATCACGAATGCGATGGCCGCGATCAGATCGATGACGCTGATCGTCCACATCGCCGTGCGCCACGAGAAATATTCCTCGAGCGCGCTCATGCCGATCCGCCCGATCATGCCGCCGAAAGCCGTGCCGCCGACGTAAAGGCCCATCGCGAAGCCGAGCCCTTCGGCTGCGATTTCTTCGGCGAGATACGCCATGGCGACGGCGGGCACGCCGCCAAGCGCGAAGCCTTCGAGCGCGCGCCATACGAGCATCGCGTCCCAGTTCGACGCGCTCGCCGCCAGCAGATTGAACACGGCCGCCGATGTCATCGATGTGAACATCAGCCCGCGCCGCCCGACGCGCTCGGACAACGCGCCCGCGCACAGAATGGACACCGCGAGAAATCCGGTCGAAACCGACAGCGACAGCGAACTCGCCGCCGCGCCGATATGAAACTCGCGCGCGAACGCCGGAAGCAGCGGCTGGACGCAATAGAGCAGCGAAAACGTCGAGAAGCCCGCGAGAAAGAGCGCGAGCGCGATGCGCCGATACGCGGCCGAAGCAGGAGAAATGCCGCTGGGAAGCGGGCGCGTCGCGGCGGTGCGTTCGTGGGTCGCCGACGGTGAAATCGAAGGGGAGGACATGGGCGTCGCCGGTTGAGAAGTAACCGGATTCATTCTTGCCAATGCGCGCTCATATGTCCAATATATGAAAGTATGCCCGGCAATATCTTTTAGCACTGGCTCGATCGTGTTCATGCAAAAGGAACAAGAAAATGGAGCTTCGGCATCTGCGTTATTTCCTGGCCGTGGCCGAAACCGCGAATTTCACGAAGGCCGCCGAGATGCTCGGCATCGGCCAGCCGCCTCTTTCCCAGCAAGTGAAAGCGCTGGAGCAGGAACTCGATGTCGTGTTGTTCAAGCGCACCGCGCGCGGCGCGGAACTGACGCTGGCCGGACGCGTGTTCGCCGACGAAGCGCGCCGCGTGCTCGACGACGCGCAACGCGCAGCGCGAGCGGCCCAACGCGCGGCGCGGGGTGAAACCGGACATTTGCGCGTCGGGTTCACGGGCACGGCGGCGTTCAACGAGCGCGTGTCGGCGCTGATCCGCAAATTTCGCGAAGCGTATCCCGATGCGGAACTGACGCTGCACGAAGCCGCTTCCGGCGTGCTGCTGGACGAGATCGAAGCGGGGCAGCTCGATGTCGCCATCGTTCGTCCGGAGCGTCGCGTCGCGGACGTCGTGCAGCAGCATGACTGGGACGACGAGCCGATGTTCGTCGCCTTGCCTGTCGGTCATCGGCTGGCTTCGCGCCGGCGCATCGAGTTGGCGGAACTGATCGACGAACCCTTCGTGCAAGTGCCGCGCGCGGCGGGCGGCACGCTGTTCGACGACATCGTTGCCGCATGCGCCGCGGCGGGTTTCGAGCCGCGTCTCGCGCAACCCGCGCCGCAGATGGCGTCGGCGGTGACGCTCGTGGCGGCGGGGCTCGGCATATCGATCGTGCCGAAGGCGATCACGCAGGTGCGCGTCGCGGGCGTCGTCTACCGTCCGATCGTCGCGCGAGGCTTGCGCGCGCGGCTCGCGCTGGCGTCGCGGCGCGACGATCCATCGGCGGTGGTGCGCAATTTCCTCGCGCTTGCGTAGTTCAGTTCGTCAATAGTCCGCGCGCCTGTTCGAGCAACGCGGCGGCGGCGAGAAATTCCTTGCGGCCCGCCATCGTGAGCGCGGCGATCGCCGTGTCCTTGAAAAGCTCGTCGTTCGACGTGACGAGCGCGCCCGCTTCCCCGATTCGTCCCTGACGCAGCCGATAAAACGCCAGCATCTCGAACGCCTGCGCGCGCCGATCTTTATCCGCGCCCGACGCAACCAGTTGCGCCGCGCCGACCAGTTGTGCCAGCGCGCTTTCGTAGTTTGCCCGTTCCATCGTCGCGTTTCTCCCGAATCGTTGCCAATAATTCTCGCGCGTTTTGGTTCAAACTATCGCATCCGATACCGAACCGAAACAACGAAGGAGACGACGCATGGCAGTAAGCGAAGCAGTGATGGCATTGCGTGAAGCGCTCGGCGCACAGGTCGTGGCGCTGCCCGACGAATTCGGCGACCGGCGCGTCGCCGACTGGAGCGGCATGCCCGGCGCGACGCCGCTCGCGATCATCCGTCCGCGCGATACGAATGAAGTCGCGCAGGCGCTCGCCATCTGCTCGGCGCACAAGCAGCCGGTCGTCACGCAAGGCGGATTGACCGGACTCGTCGGCGGCGCGAATCTGCTCGGCGGCGAAGTGAGCCTGAGTCTCGACCGCATGAACCGCATCGTCGAGATCGACGCAATCTCGGGGACGATGACCGTCGAAGCCGGCACGCCGCTGCAAGTCGTGCAGGAAGCGGCGAGCGCGGCGGGCTTCTACTTTCCGCTCGATCTCGGCGCGCGCGGCAGTTGTTCCATCGGCGGCAATCTCGCGACGAACGCGGGCGGCAACCGCGTCATCAAGTACGGGATGATGCGCGATCAGGTGCTCGGCGTCGAAGCGGTGCTCGCGAGCGGCGAGATCGTCGGCGGGCTCAACAAGATGATCAAGAACAACAGCGGTTACGACTTGCGCCATCTTCTGATCGGCAGCGAAGGCACGCTCGCCATCATCACGCGGGTCGTGCTGCGCTTGCGTCCAAAGCCCACGGCGACCGCGACCGCATGGTGCGGCCTGCCCGATTTCGCCGCGGTGACGACGCTGCTCACGCGCGCGCAGGCGAGCCTCGCGCCGGGCGTGTCCGCGTTCGAAGTGATGTGGGCCGGCTATCACGATACGGTCATCGCGAATCTGAAAAACCTGCGCGCGCCGCTCGCCGATGCGCATCCGTTCTACGTGCTGCTGGAAAGCGTCGGCACCGATCCCGCGCGGCACGGCGAAGCGTTCGAGGAATTTCTCGGCGGCATGCTCGAAGCGGGCATCGTGACGGACGCGGCCATTGCATCGAACGAAGCGCACGCGCGCGATTTCTGGGCGATCCGCGATGCGCCCGGCGAATACGATCGCTTCATCCCGAACTACGCGGCGTACGACGTGAGCTTTTCGATCGCGCAAGTCGGCGATGCGGCCGCGCAATGCGAAGCGCGTCTGCGCGCGCGCTGGCCGGGCGCCATCGTGATGACCTACGGCCATCTCGGCGACGGCAACATTCACATCGTCGTGGATATTCCCGGCCGGGGAAAGCAGGATCACGACGATGTCGATGCCGTCATTTACGACGTCACGCGCGAGTTCGAAGGATCGATTTCGGCGGAGCACGGCATCGGCGTGAAGAAGCGCGAATACCTTCATCTCGCGCGCCGCGCAGCCGATATCGCGGCGATGCGCGCGATCAAGGCATCGCTCGATCCGCACGGCCTGCTCAATCCCGGCAAGGTGTTCTAGCCGCGCTTGTGCGAATGCCGGTGGTGAATGTCGGGGAAGTGCGCGTGCGAGTGCGTGATCGGCAGATGCGCGTGCGGATGCGTGTGCGGTTCGTCGCCGGAATACGGAAAGTCGTGCGTATGCCGATGATGCTCGTCATGCACATGCCGATGCGTATGTTCCAGGCGCTCGTGCGTGTGCTCGTGCTCGTGCCGTTCGCGTACGTGCAGCCACACGCCGAGCGTCATCAGCGCGGCGGCGATCCAGAACGGCATGCCCGGCGTTTGCGGCCAGACCGCGAGGGAGAGCGCGACGCCGAACACCGGCGCGACCGAGAAGTACGCGCCGGTGCGCGCCGTTCCGAGATGCCGTAACGCGATCACGAACAGCACGAGGCTCACGCCGTAGCCGCCGAAGCCCGTCGCCATCGCGGCGATGACGATAGGCGGCGCGGGCAAGTGCGCGCCCATCGCGAATGCGATGCCGAGATTCGTCGCGCCCGCGACGAGCCCTTTCGCGCAGGCGATGACCATTGCGTCGGCGGTCGAGATCTTGCGCGTCAGATTGTTGTCGATGGCCCAGCACAGGCACGCCAGGGCGATCAGGATCGCGCCGGTCGTCGCATGGGCGGCGCCCGGTTCCCACGCGAGCACGACGCCGCCCGCGACGATCGCGGCCATGCCGAGAAACACGGATACATCGACGTTTTCCCGAAAGACGATCCACGCGATCGCCGCCGTCAGCACGCCTTCGAGATTGAGCAAGAGCGAGCTCGTCGCGGCGGGCGTGCTGGTCAGGCCGAGCATCAGCAAGGCCGGCCCCGCGACGCCGCCGAACGCGATCGCGCCGCACAGCCATGCGATTTCCCGAGCGCGCATGCCTTCGGTTTTTTCGCGCCAGATTCCGCGCGCGAGCAGAATCGCGCCGAGGCCGACGCCGCTGCCGAGATAGAACAGGCCCGCGACCATGAACGGCGGCATCGGGCCGAGCAGCGCTTTCGCGATGGGCGTGGTCGCGCCGAAGAGCGCGGCCGCGGTGAGGGCGACGAGAATCGCGGTGAATCGGCTTTGCATGAAGGGACCGTGGAACGCATCGTGACGTCTCGAAAGTGTAGTTCACATGGTCTGACGCCCGCCGCGCTCTCATTCTTTGCTCATTTTCGCCGCGCAGAATGCCTCCATCGACGAACAACGCAGCGCGGGAGACGAGAAATGAAGACGATCCGACATGTGATGGTGGGCGTGAAACTCCTTGGCCTCGTGACGGTGGCGCAGGCGCATCCGTTCATCGGCGTGGGCATTGTGGGCGGGCCGCTGTTCCCGGTCGCATCGAGCGCGCAGAGTGCGCCGCCGCTGCCGGTCTATGCGCACGCGACGGATTCCGGCCCCGCGCCGCTGCCGCCCGATGCGCCGCCGGTGCGGTACGCGCAACCGGCCATCGGCAATATCTCGGCGATCATGGGGCACGCGAACGCGGCAGGCGTGTGAATCGCGCTCACATGAAAGTCAAAACGATTCGTTTGTGCCGATTCGCGCGCGGCGTTAGCCTGAAACGATGAACAGCACAATCGACTACGCAGCCATCGCCGATGCCGCGCGCGATGGCTACATGAATCGCGTCATCGCGAACGTCAACGATCACGACGTCCATATCAGCGTGATGGACGCGCCGTATCGATGGCACTTTCATCCGAACTCCGACGAGACTTTCGTGGCGGTCGAAGGCACGCTCGTCATCGAGTTCGAGGAAGGCGCCGTCGAATTGCGCGCCGGGCAATTGCTGACCGTGCCCGCGGGCAAGCCGCATTGCACGCGCCCGGGCGGCGCGCGTTCGGTGAATCTGACGATCGAGAAAAAGGACACGCAAACCGTGTTCTGCGACGCGCCCGCCTAACGCGCCGCACGCGTTTCGAGATGCTCGACGAGCCGCCTCGCGGCCGGCTGCAAGGCGTCGAAGTCGCGAAAACATACGACGAAGCGGCGCTTCGCGAACGCATCGGAGAGCGGCACGGCTTCGATGCCGAGCGCCTGCCGATACGTTCCGGCGACTTCCATCGGCACGACGCTGATGCCGAGCCCCGCCGCGACGACGCGAAACGCCGCATCGAAACTCGACACGATCACGCGATACGACATCGACTTGCCCGCTTGCGCCGCCGCGCGCTGGAGCATCGTATGCACGGCGGTCGCGGGCGGCAGACCGACGTGCTCGAATTCCAGCGATTCCTCGAAGCTCACCGAACGCCGCTTCGCGAACGGATGATCCGCCGGCACCGCGAGCGCGAGCCGGTCGTGCCGATAAGCGCGATGTTGCAGCCCGTGCAGATCGACGCTGTCCCAGCACACGCCCACCGACGCCACGCCTTCGCGCAACTGCCGCACGAGATCGTTCGATAGCCGTTCTTCGACATCGACCTTGATGTTCTTGTTGGACGGCTCGCGCATGAACGACGCGATATCGTCGAGCAACGCTTCCGCAATCGCCGATGCCGACGCGCAAATGCTCACGCGCCCCATGAGACCGCCGCCGAACGCGGCGACGTCGTTGGCGATGCGTTCCATCGTGAACAGCACGCTGCGCGCGTGTTCGAGCAGCGCGATGCCCGCGGGCGTCGGTTCGACGCCGCGCCGCGAGCGCGACAACAACGGCACGCCGAGCGATGTTTCCAGTTGCGCGATGCGCTTGCTGATCGCGGATGGTTCGATATGCGCCTCGTGCGCCGCGCGCGCGATGTTCTGGTGCTCGCAGACCGTCACGAAGAGACGCAGCGTTTTCAGATCGATATCGCGCATGTGACTGGATTCCTCTGACGTTCCGAACGGGAAGCATGAGCTTTCCAAATTACCGCTTTTAGGCCATTTGCGGAATCTCTAAAGTCGAGACCATACACATAAGACCGGAGACAAAGCCATGCCCGCGTTCCCGCAGAACGCCGTAATCCGCGAAGTCGGCCTGCGCGACGGCCTGCAGAGCATTCGCACGATCGTGCCGACCGAACGCAAGATCGAATGGATCGGCGATGCCTACGCCGCCGGTCAGCGCGAAATCGAAGTCGGTTCGTTCGTGCCCGCGCGCCTTCTGCCGCAACTCGCCGATACCGCCGAACTCGTCGCCTACGCAACGACGCTGCCGGGCCTGCTGGTTTCGGTGCTCGTGCCGAATCTGAAAGGCGCGGAGCGCGCCATCGAAGCGCACGCCGATCTGATGCTCGTGCCGCTTTCCGCGAGCCGCGCGCACAGTCTCGCCAATCTGCGCAAGACGCCCGAGGAAGTCGTCGATGAAGTCGCGCGCATGCGTGCGGCGCGCGATGCGTCGGGCGCGAAGACGCTGATCGAGGGCGGCATCGGCACGGCGTTCGGCTGCACGATTCAGGGCCGCGTCGATCACGCCGATGTGCTGCGCTACATGCAGGCGCTGCTCGATGCGGGCGCGGACCGCGTGAGCATCGCCGATACGGTTGGATACGCCGGTCCGCGTGCGGTGCGCGAGCTCTTCGAGAAGGCGCGCGACATCGCCGGCGAGCGCTTCTGGTGCGGCCACTTTCACGACACGCGCGGCCTCGCGCTCGCCAATGTCTACGCCGCGCTCGAAACCGGCGTCGCGCGTTTCGATGCGACGCTCGCGGGCATCGGCGGCTGTCCGCATGCGCCGGGCGCGAGCGGCAACGCGTCGAGCGAAGACCTAGCGTTCATGCTCGCCGATATGGGCATCGAGACCGGCATCGATATTTCAGCGTTGCTGGACGTGCGCGCGAAACTCGCGCGCTGGCTCGACGGCGAAACGCTGCACGGCGCGCTCGCGCTCGCGGGCTTGCCGGTCAATCACGAATCGAAAACTGCAATCGAAGCCTGAGGACGTCATGAGTCATTCAACCCTGCCGCTCGAAGGCGTGCGCGTGATCGAGTTCACGCATATGGTGATGGGCCCGACCTGCGGCATGATCCTCGCGGATCTCGGCGCGGAAGTCATCAAGATCGAGCCGCCCGGCGGCGACAAGACGCGCAATCTGCCGGGTCTCGGCATCGGCTTCTTTCGCTCGTTCAATCGGAACAAGAAGAGCGTCGTCATCGACATCAACACGGAAGAAGGGCGTGACAGCGCGCTCGAACTGATCGGCGCATGCGATGTGCTGCTCGAAAATTTCCGCCCCGGCCTCATGACGAAGCTCGGTCTCGACTACGAAACCTTGTCGAAGGCGCATCCGAAACTGATCTACGTGTCGCACAAGGGCTTTTTGCCGGGGCCGTACGAAAAGCGTCTCGCGCTCGATGAAGTCGTGCAGATGATGGGCGGCCTCGCCTACATGACCGGTCCGGCGGGCAGGCCGCTGCGCGCGGGAACGTCGGTGAACGACATCATGGGCGGCATGTTCGGCGCGATCGGCGTGCTCGCCGCGCTGCGCGAACGCGATCTCACCGGACGCGGCCAGGAAGTGCAGAGCGCGCTCTTCGAGAACTGCGTGTTTCTCTCCGCGCAACACATGCAGCAATACGCGATGACGCGCGAAGCGCCGCCGCCGATGCCGTCGCGCGTATCGGCATGGAGCGTGTACGACGTATTCACGCTGGCCGAAGGCGAGCAGTTGTTCATCGGCGCGGTGAGCGACAAGCAATTCGTTACGCTTTGCGATGTGCTCGAACGTCCCGATCTCGCGCAAGCGCCCGAGTTCGCGACCAATGCGATGCGCGTCGCGGTGCGGCCGCAATTGCTCGCGCGGCTCGGCGAGATTCTCGCGGATCACCGCGCCCACGAGCTCGCGCCGAAGCTCGAAGCGGCCGGCATTCCCTACGCGCCGATCATGCGCCCCGAACAGTTGCTCGACGATCCGCATCTGAAAGCGAGCGGCGGACTCGTGCCGATGCAGACCGACGACGGCGGCACGACCGACGTGGTTTTGCTCCCGCTCACGATGGGCGGACGCCGCCCCGGCGTGCGGCAGCCGCTCGCGCGCGTCGGCGAGCACACGGACGAAGTGCTCGGGCAACTGACGAAACGCGTCACGGCATGAGGCATTGCGACAGGCGCATATAAAAAACACGCGCCGTCGCCAACACAGGAGACAGGACAATGCAGCCCACTTTCAGCGCGGTCGCCGAGCCGCTCGCAACGCCCGACGTTCGCGTCGCCACGACGCCCGGCGCGCAAATCTCCGCGCGCATGGATCGACTGCCGATCACGCGGCATCTCTGGATGCTCGTGTTGCTCATCTCGCTCGGCGGCTTTTTCGAAATCTATGATCTGATCTTCACCGGCTATATCGCGCCGGGCATGGCGAAGAGCGGACTTTTGCAGACGACGACGCATGCGTTCTTCGGCTTCACCGGCATTGCGGGATTCATCGCGGCGACGTTCGCGGGCTTGTTCATCGGCACGTTCTTCTTCGGCTGGCTGCCGGACCGCTACGGGCGGCGCAGCGTGTTCACGTTCTCGCTGCTGTGGTACTCGATCGGCTCCGCGATCATGGCGTTCCAGACGAGCCCCGAAGGCGTGATCTTCTGGCGCTTCGTGACGGGCATCGGGGTGGGCATCGAAATCATTACGATCGACAGTTACGTGACGGAACTCGTGCCGCAGCACATGCGCGGCCGCGCGATGGCCTTCAATCAGATGGTGATGTTCGCGGCGGCGCCCGTCGCCGCGCTGCTTTCATACTGGCTCGTGCCGGAAACCGTGTTCGGTCTCGATGGATGGCGCGTCGTCGTGCTCGCCGGTTCGGTCGGCGCGGTGATCGTGTGGTTCATCCGGCGCGCGGTGCCGGAAAGCCCGCGCTGGCTCGCGATGCATGGCCGGCTCGAGGAGAGCGAACGCGTCGTCGGCGACATCGAGCGCGTGGTCGAGCGCGAATCGGGCGCCGCATTGCCGCCGCCCGCGCCTGTCGTCGAGCGGCCGGCGCATCGGCGGGCGTCGCTCGGCGAGCTGTTCGTCGCGCCGTATCGCTCGCGTCTCGTGATGCTCATCGTCTTCAACTTCTGTCAGGCGATCGGGTACTACGGCTTCGCGAACTGGGTGCCGACGCTCTTGATCGGGCAGGGCATTACCGTGACGAAGAGCCTGCTGTATTCGTTCATCATCGCGTTCGCGCTGCCGCTCGGACCGCTCTTCGCGATGTTCTACGCCGACCGCGTGCAGCGGAAGTATCTGATCGTCGGCGGTGCGCTCGTCGTGATCGCGAGCGGTCTCGCGTTCGGGCAGATGAAATCGCCCGTTGCGCTCATCGCGCTCGGCGTGCTGATCTCGCTCGCCGGCCAGACGATCTCGGTCTGCTATCACGCGTATCAGACCGAGCTTTTTCCCACGGCCGTGCGCTGCCGGGCGAGCGGAATCGTCTACTCGGCGAGCCGCGCGGGCGCGATGATGTCGGGCTTCATCATCGCGTCGCTGCTGAAGGATTTCGGCGTGCCGGGCGTGTTCATCGGCATTACGGTTTGCATGCTGCTCGTGGCGCTGGCAATCGGCTTGTTCGGTCCGAAGACCAACGGGCTGCGGCTCGAGGAGCTGAACCGGTGAATCAGGTGACGCGCGCGCGTGCGTTCGAAACGCAGTGCAATCGGACATACTTTCCGGGTCGCGGCATCCTATGCTGAAGCGGGATCAACTCCTGCTGCGCGTCGCTCCAGGCGAGCGACGCGGGCTTGAGTCAAATGAACACGCAACTCAGTGAACAATGCAGGGCGCGGCTGTATCGGCTGAAGTTCGAGACGCCTCTGGAAAGCGTCGCTTTCGTGCTCGCCGATAGCCGCGAGGCCGCTTGGCGCATCGGCAAGACGGTGATGGCGGTGGTGCACGGCGTCGGCATACAGAACGTCTCGCTGCACGATATTCGATCGTTTCGCGAACTCGTGAGCGCTGGCGTCAGCGATGACCAGGACATGCGTATCTTCGAGTTGGCCGTCGCGGGCGGAAAGGTCGCCCATTGGACGCACGCGCCTTACTTCTTCACCGACGACGCCACGCTGCTCGGCAAATGGGCCGAACTGCGCGCCGATCTCGCCGCCGACATCGCGCGCACGGCGCTTCGACGCGCGAAGTAGCAGCGCTTCGAACGGGTATATCTCATGCTGGAAGCACGTCATATCCACGGCGCGTACGGGGTGTCCGGATGATACGGTCGTACAACCACAAGGGCTTCGTGCTCGAAGTCGCGATCGAAACGAGCAGCCGGCTCGTGCCGCCGCCGGGCGAATTGCGCTATCTGGCGATCGTGACGATCAGCCGTTCCGGAAGGCCGGTCACTGCGTTCTCGCCACTCCTGATCGAGAACACACGCTATTCGAATTTCGCATCCGCCGAGGACGCGCTGATGAGCGCGCACACGCAGGCGCGCACGCTGGTCGACGAATGGGTGCGGGCGGCACTATAAATCAGCGCCGCGCGACGAACCCGGATCAGGCAGCGACGCGCCGGTTCTGTTGCCCTTCCTGCGCGTCGGCAGCGGTGGCGAGCGCGTTGTCGAGTAACGCGAGTTTGCGTTGAAGCGATGCTACACGCTGACTTTGCGACGGGACGAGGTCGTACTCCGCGTCCAGTTGCGAAATCCGCATATCCCAATAGCTGGCGGGAAGGCGATCGGAAGCCGAGTTCCCTTCGACGACACTCGAGAGAATCATTTCCAGATGCAGAAGCTCGCGTTCAGCGAGCTGAGCGGGCCGCCGCTGTCGAAATGCTGGGACGGTCGTGGCATTGGCGCTTCTTTTCATGTGGCTATATCCGGCTAAATTTTACAGAGGCCTCTATTAAAGCAAGCAGCGTTCCGCAGAGGCGATTCAAGCTCCTTCAGATTGTTTCGAAATGAAACGAGCAGAACGCCCGGTCCCGTTCTGTGCGGTAGCAAACGTTTGCGCGACGGTTACATTTAGTGAAGAACTTGTTCGCGAATTTCCGAAATTTGCCGTCACAGGACGTAATTTCGTCGCCTGATTTGCCCGTCTATCTCGCGCAAAATTTTCAAAACGTCGAGATATTTAGCGAAACATATCGCGTTACTCATTGATTCGATTCATCTAAATGCGATTCGTTCCGTTCGCGGTGGGCGCGTAACCTTTACGGTCGGCATCAAGAATCGGGAAAATCGTTCGGGTACTTCGGGTAACTGAGTGATTTCGACGGCCGCTGTTCGGAGACCGTCTAAAGCGCTCGGATTAATCGCCGCGTCGGGAATAAAAACGGAGCGGCTCCCTCTCGCGAAACCGCTCCGTGTCCTCGAGATATCTGCGTGGAGATCTTCAGACCCGGGAAGCTTAGCAAAACGCCTCCGCCGCTATAAACCGCATGCGACGCAATGGACTTCTCCAGAATGCGCAGTAATAACGTCGTCGATGTGCAACAGCCATTTGGATTATCTGAGCTCCGAATCGCCGCTAAGCCCTTGACCTTAAAAGATTATGAAGGGATCTGCACGCCGGTTCGCAGAATCAGCAAATGATTATTGCGCCGGATACGCGGTCACATTCAAGCGCCCGTCGCATACAGTGTGTCCCAGTTTCCCGGGCTCTTTCAGTCCCTGGAAGCTTTCGCATTAAACAGGACACAGAGAACCATGAAAAAAACCCTTCTCATCGCGGGCATTCTCGGCACCTTCGCAGCAGCAGCCCACGCTCAGAGCAGCGTCACGTTGTACGGCACGCTGGATGCCGGTCTCGTCTATACGAACAACGCCGGTGGCCATAACAATTGGCAGCAAGGCAGCGGCGCGGTTTCGGATACTTACTTCGGCCTGAAAGGCAGTGAAGATCTCGGCGGCGGGTTGCACGCGCTCTTCAAGCTGGAGAGCGGCTTCAACCTCAATAACGGCCGCTATACCGAAAACAGCACGATGTTCAACCGTCAGGCATATGTCGGCCTTCAGCACGATCAATTCGGTACGATCACGCTCGGCCGTCAATATGATTCGATGGTCGATTATCTGTCGCCGCTCGCCGAAGCAGGCGCGGGCTATGGCAATAACCTGACGGCGCATCCGTTCGACAACGACAATCTCGATCACTCGTTCTCGATCCGCAATTCGGTGAAGTATCAGAGCGCGAATTACGCGGGCTTCAAGTTCGGCGGCCTGTATGGCTTCTCGAACGACGCAGGCCAGTTCGCGAACAACCGCGCATGGAGCGCCGGCGCGTCGTACGGCAACGGCCCGCTGAACTTCGCCGCGGCCTACTTGCAGACGAACAACTCGCGCAACAACGCGAACACGGGCGGCGCGGTGTCGGCGGGTCAGGGCAACAACGCGAATCTGACGGCTGAACTGCAGCGCACGTTCGGCGCGGGCGTGAACTACACGTACGGCCCGGCGACGGTCGGCTTCGTGTGGACCAACACGCACTACGACAACCTGCTCGCCGCATCGCAAGGCGGCACGACGTTCGCGCTGCCGGGCAACTCGAACCTGCACATGAACAACTTCGAGCTGAACGGCCGCTATCTCGTGACGCCGGCATTGAGCCTCGACGCCGCGTACACGTACACGGACGGCAAGGTGACGGGCGCGAACGGCTCGGGCGATCCGAAGTGGCACACCGTTTCGCTGCAGGCTGACTACTCGCTCTCGAAGCGCACCGATGTGTACGTCGAAGGCGTGTACCAGCATGCGTCGGGCGAGCTGGGCAATGCGGGCGCCAACGTCGCGATGATCAACACGCTGTCGCCGTCGTCGACGCAGAATCAGGTCGCGGCGACCGTGGGCCTGCGTCACCGCTTCTAAGCGTAGCGTCGTAGGGAAAAGAACGGCCGCGATCCACAAGATCGCGGCCGTTTTGCATTGCGCGTTACTTCTTGTCCTGCTCCGAACGTTTGATGAGCTGGCCGATGTCGTGCCCCGCGCCGCCCGTGCCCGCGGCGAGCCGCGCCAGCGCGGTCGCGGCCGTATCGCGCCGCACGCCGCTTTCGGGGCGGAACTGCTTCGGCAGCGCCATATAGAAGGTCGCCCCGCCATCGGGCGCGCCTTCCGCCCATGCCTTGCCGCCATGCCGCTCGATGATGCGCCGCACGTTCGCGAGCCCGATGCCGGTGCCGTCGAACTTCTCGTTGACGTGCAGACGCTGGAACACGCCGAAGAGCTTGTCGACATAACGCATATCGAAACCGATGCCGTTGTCGCGCACGAAATAGACGACATGCCCGATCAGCTCGCCGACGCCATCGTGCGCGCCGACCTCGATCGTCGGCTCTTCGCGTTGCGCGCTGAACTTCACCGCGTTCGACATCACGTTCGCGAACGCGACATGCAGAAACACGTGATCCGCTTCGACGCGCGGCAACGCGTCCACCTTCCAATGCACGCGTGCGGACGATTGTTCGTCGATATCGTTCTGAATCACCGTATGCACCAGCGCGTGGACGTCGACCGTGTGCGGACGCAGCGCCGCGCGGCCGAGTTGCGCGAACGACAGCAGATCGTCGACGAGACGCCCGCCGAAACGCGCCGACGTCACGATGCGCTCCAGATAGCCGCGCCCGCGCTCCGACAGCTTTTCGCCGTCCATCTGCTTTAGCAGGTCCGCGAAACTCACGATATGCCGCAGCGGCGCGCGCAGATCGTGCGACACCGTGTATGAAAATCCTTCGAGTTCGTGATTCGCGCGCCCGAGTTCCGTCGCGAGCTGCGCAATTTCCTCCGCGCGCCGCAACACGATGCCGAGCACGGCGGCGCGAAATTCCAGCGCGATCTCGCGCTCGGCGGGTCGCCACGGCAGCGAGCGGCCGCGCACGACATCGGTCCAGGTATCGAAGCTCACGCGCGGCGAAAGCGACGCGGCGAGGCCCGTCAGCTTCGCGCGCGGATCGCCCGCCCATTCGATCGTCTGCACGACTTCGCGGCGAAACCAGATCACGTAATTGCGGTAGATCTTCGAGATCGACACCGCGAGAAAGCCCGCGACTTCGGGCGAATCCGCGAGCGCGGGGCAATCCTGCGAAGCGCGGTCGGACATCACGACGTCCTCGCTCTGATTGTCGAGCCAGTCGACGAGCGCCGTGACGCTGTGCGCGCTCGGCGTCACGCCGATGAGCGACGTGCGTCCTTCGAAGATCACCGCCGCGCCCGACGAGCGCGTGAAGCCGAGCAGATCGGAGGCGTCGCTGACGAGCGCTTCGACGAAGCTGTCCGTGTTCGCCATCGACGACAGCAGCTTCGAAAGCATGCGGCGCAATTCGAGCCGGTAATGCGCTTCGGCCTGCGTCTCGCGCGCTTCGATCTGCAGCGAGACGATCTGCGCGACGTGCTCGCACGCAGTGCGGACTTCGAACGGCGGCAGACGCGGCGTCGCGTGATGACAGGAAATGAGGCCCCAGAGCTTGTCGTCGACGAGAATCGACATGGACATCGACGCGAGTGTGCCCATGTTGCGCATGTATTGCAGATGCACGGGCGACACGCTGCGCAAGGACGCGTACGTGAGGTCGGTCGGGCGGCCCGTCGCCGGATGCAGCGCGGGCACGAGCGGCGCGGCTTCGTAGTTCGCGTTCGATATGAGCCGAATGCGATTCTTGCGATACAGCTCGCGCGCCTGCGCGGGAATGTCCGATGCCGGAAAGTGCTGCTTCAGATACGACGGATAGCCCGGCTCGACGCTTTCCGCGAGCACGTTGCCGTTGCCTTCCTCGTCGAACTGATAGACGAGCGTGCGGCCGAAACCCGTGATGCGCGCGATCTCGTTCGCGGCGAACTGGCAAATCTGCTCGACGGTGTGCATCGATTGGACATCGCTCACGAAGGAGCGCACGAGCGGATACATCGTCGAGAAGACGTCGGCGGTGTCGCGCGCCGGCTCCACTTCGACGAACAACAGCCCGTCATGCCGATGCACGACGATCGCGACGGGACCGTCCGGCGTCCATCCGTCGAGCACGACGTTGCCGACGTGGATCGCCGCGCCGTCGCGCGTGAGTTGCTTCAGTCCCGCGCTCGCACGTTCGGCCGCGTGCTGGCCGAGCACCGTCGAGAGCGCGCGGCCGAGACACGCTTCGGGCGCGATGTGCGCGAGCTGCGCGACGTTGGCGCTCGCCTGCAGGATGTGGCAATGCGCGTCGACGCTGAAGAGCACGCCGTGAGGCTGAATGCCGCCGGGAATGTGGATCGGCTCGCGCGCGCATTGCGCGTAGACCGATGCATCGAGCGAAGCGGAATCGGTGATTTCTGCGTTGGAGGTTTTGTCCATCCTCGTCCTGACAATGCGGTTCGGCTGCTCATCGCGCCGATCATCTCCGAATCATAGATGCGTTGCGCGGTCGGAAGAAAGGCCAATGTCGCTGCGGTGTTTTCTACTGGCTCGGCCGTTCACGTCGAGTCATTTCTACGCGCGTTCGCGACGCTAACAGGTACGGTGCGAGCATCTTTCTCTCGCGACCGGTCATGCGCGCCCGACGCATGAAACGTTCCGCTCCGTGCGCTGATAACATGCGGGGCCAACCTACGCGGCCGGCGCCGAGGAGACATGATTTGAACCGCACACGCGTCGCCGCGACGGTGCTATCGACCGCGATCGCCTGCATCGTTGCCGAACGCGACGCCGCCGCGCAGTCGTATCGCGATGTCGCGCCGATTGCGCCGCCCGCCGAGCAGCGTCCGCGCGCGTCGCCGTCGCCGCCCGAGCCGAGCGACGACTCGCACAGAATCGCGCTTCAGGATCTGCGCGGCATCGCGTTCGTGCGTGCGGATGCTACATCAGATGCGACGCAATCGGGCGCGAACGGCGCGATCACGTCGACGGGCGCGCCTTTTCTCACGCCCGATTTTCTCGACAGCTTCTCCGCCGATCTCCACAAGCCGCTGACCTTCGCGCGTCTCGCGGAAATCCGGCGCGCCGTCGTGCAACGTTATCGCGCGGCGGGCCAGCCGCTCGTCGATGTGTACGTGCCCGAGCAGGACGTGAGCAATGGCGTCGTGAAGATCGCCATCGCGGAGTTTCGCGCGGGGCGCGTGATGCCGAAGGGCAACCGCCATTTCTCCGATGCGCTGCTCGCCCGCGAGATGCCGCTCGCGCGCGGCGAGCCGATCCGCGAAGCCGATGTCGCCGCGGGACTCGCGTTGCTCAACGCGAATCCGTATCGGCGCGTGGACGTGATTTATGCGCCCGGCACCGCGCCCGATACGACCGACGTCGTGCTGCAAACCGAAGACCGCTTTCCGTTCCGCATTTACGGCGGCTATAACAACGACGGCGTGCGCGACCTCGGCCGCGATCGCATTCTCGCGGGATTCGATTACGGCAATCTGTTCGGCATCGATGCGCGCATCGGCTATCAGATGACCGCGAGTAACGATCTGTTGAGCGGCAATCCGGATATCGAAGGGCGGCCCGATCGTCCGCGCTACATCGCGCACGCGTTCAATGCCGTTGCGCCGTTGCCGTGGCTCGATCGCATCGAGTTGTTCGGCGTGTTCGCGCAGAGCACGCCGCGTTTACCCGACAGTTACGGACAAACGGGTCTCAGCGCGCAGCTCAGTTTTCGTTATGACTGGCGTCTGCCGCCGCTCGACAACGCGGGCGCGTGGCAACAGCAAGTGCAACTCGGCTACGACTTCAAGCGCTCGAACAACGATCTCGAGTTCGGCGGCTTTCAGGTGTTCAATGCGAACACGCATATCCATCAGTTAGTGATCGCCTACGATCTTTCGAATAGCGATGCATCGGGCGATACGCATCTGAACGCAGCGCTCTTCGCGAGTCCCGGTTACTTCGACAGCAACAGCAACGACGAAGCCTACGATGCCGCTCGTCTCGGCGCGAAGCCGCGCTATCAGTACATGCAGTTGTCGGCGCAGCGTGACATGCCGCTCGGCAAGTCGGGATTCTCGATATCGGCGCGCGGATTGTTGCAGTGGACGGGCAGCACGCTATTGCCGAGCGAGGAACTCGGACTCGGCGGCGATGCCACCGTGCGCGGCTACGAGCCGTATTCCGCGCAGGGCGATCGGGGATGGAACCTGCAAACCGAATTGCGTGCGCCGGCGATATCGGCGGGAAGCGCGGGACTCGCGGGACTCGCGGGATTGGCGGCGATGCAGCCGTTCGTGTTCTTCGATGCGGGTCACGTGTGGAATCGCATCGCGGAATTCGGCGAAGTGAACAATGCTTCGCTGGCGAGCGTCGGTGTGGGCGTGCGTGTGCAGGTCGGAAGGTTCGTCAGCTTTCGCGGAACGTATGGGTTTCCGTTGAAGGCGGTCGTGCCGAACGGATCGAAGGCGCCGGTGGGGGAGATATTCCTCGTGATCGGAAGCTGACGATCCGCTCGGCACGCCCCTCAAGGCTGCGCCTGCTGCCACTGCAAAACGGGATGCGTCGCGCCGGTAGGCATCGCCCAGACGCCGCCCGACGGAATGCCCCAATCGAGGAAATTCGACGCATTGCTCATCTGCGCGGTCGTGAGCCCGTTCGAGTCCGGCGGCGTCGTGCCCGAGTTCGAACCGGCCGCGCTCGTGCGGATCGTCGTCTCCTTGTTCCAGTAGACGTTGTTGTGAATCGCGCCCTCGTTGTACGCCGCGATACCGCCGTATGCGTCGCCCGGAGGCCCGCCGCCGCCGACTTGCCCCACGGCGAAGGACTCGTTGATGACACCCGTCGCGCCGTTGTCGAACACGAGCCCGCCGCCGCCGAAGCCGCCCACGCCGCCCGTCGCATACGACTGCGTGATCAGTCCGTTGTTGTACGCGACGAGCCCGGCGGTCTGGCCGTGATTTCCGGCGTACGTCGTGCCGGTCGCATACGACTGCACGATGGTGCCGTTATTCACGCCGACGAGCCCGCCCGCAGGAATCTGATAGCCGACATCCGCCGTGCTCGACGAGCGCTCGATGATCCCGTTGTTCACGCCGACGAGCCCGCCCGCGCCCGCGCCGCCGAAGCCGTTCTGTCCGACGCCGCCCGTCGTGTTGACGTACGTGACGAGGCCGTCGTTCTGGCCCGCGAGCAAACCGTACGCGCCCGACGCGTAGCCGCCCGTGCTCGAGTTCGTGAGATTCAGATCGCGCACGACGCCGTTCGCGCCGATCACGCCGAACAGGCCCTGACGGTCGTCGTTGAGATTGGGCGTCGACGCGAGCCTGTCGATCGTGTGGCCGAAGCCGTCGAACTGTCCGGTGAACGGCGTCGTCTTCGAGCCGATCGCCGTGAAATAGTTCGGATACGACGTCGCGCTCGCGTCGATATCCTTGCCGAGCGCGTAGTTGCCCGCGAGATCCTGCGTCACGTTCGAGAGATCCGCGAGATTGTTCACGAGCCGGTACGCGGTCGCCTGCGTGCGCACGCCGCTGTACGGCGCGGCGGTCCATCCGCTGTTCGTGAGCAGCGTGCCCGGCGCATAGCTGCCGTTCATGTCGTAAAGCGCGCTGACGATGCCGCCGCTCTTCGACCAGTCGATCGTGCCGCTGTTCGCCACGCCGCCGCCGTTGTCGATGCCGCCCGAATCCGCGCGCAGCGTGAGATTGCCGTTGCCCGTGTTGCCGATGGTCGCGCCCGCGCCGATGGCCACGCTGTGCGCCGCGCCGAGCGTCAGCGACGCGTTGCCGTTCCACTGGACGTTGCCGCCGACGTTCAGATCGCCGCTGCTCGCTTCGACATCCACCGATGTGCCGTTGGCAAGGCCGCGCGCGAGGGAATCCGCGTTCGCCTGATCGACGGTGAACGACGGCGCGCCGAGTTTCCATGTACGCGCCGTCACGTTCGCGCCCGCGACATCGAGCGTATTCGCGCGCGTTTCGACCGTGCCGCCGCTGCCGTCTGCGTTCGTCGCGGCGAGCGTGCCGTTCGCGTGGACCGCGCCCTGATCGGCGACGAGCCAGACGTGGCCATCGCGCGTCGCGGTGCCGGTCGCGCGGATCGCGCTGCTGTTGCCGGCGAGCGCGTACACGTTGCCATCGGCGGCTTGGAGGCTCGCCTGCGCCGCCCGAATCACGCCGCCGTTCATCGCCGTGCCGCCGCTGCCCGTCTGCACGAAAACCTGCTGTCCACCGGATGAATCCTGCAGAAGCACCTGATTGCCGCTCGCGATTTCGACCGTGCCCTGCGGCGCGTTGATGCTGCCGCCATTCACCGCCGCCGTGCGCGACACGAGGAACACGTCGCCGCCGCTCGATCCGATCGTGCCCAGATTGATGACCATGCCGTTGCCGCCGCCCGAAAGCGTGAGCGGGCCGCCCTGCATGAACGCATCGTTGCCGATGTCGAGCGCCGACGCAACGAAGCGCCCGCCCGTCGCGACGACGCCGCCCGGCCCGACCAGCACGCCCTGCGGATTGACGAGATACACGCTGCCCGTCGCGTTGAGCTGGCCGAGAATGACCGAAGCATTGCCGCCGGTCACGCGATTGAGCGTCGCGCCGCTGCCGTTGTTGAACGTGACCTGCCTTCCGCTGCCGATGGAAAAGCTGTTCCAGTCGATGACACCGCGCGTCGTCGTCTGATTGATGGTGAGCGTCGAACCGGTGCCGCCGCCGCTGATCGCGCCGCTGCCCGCGACGAACTGGCCGCCGGCGGGCAGCGGCGGCGCGGCATCGGCGATGCTCGCGCAAGTCAGGCCCGCGACGATCGGCACGAGGATCGCGAGCGGGCGCAGGCGCGCACGACGAATCGCGGTTTGAGAAACAAGCGGACGAATGCTGCGCTGCATGGCGACCTCCAGTCGGTGTCGATTGTTGTCATCGTTTTTGGCCGCTGACGGTGTAGCCGCTTTTCAGCCCGGCGATTGGGGACATCGGCGGGAGGCGCGAACATCGACGTGCGAGCAGGCGCGCCGATGGTATCGCCGCGCCCTGAGCGCCAATGTGGGGTTCCGCACATTCCGCCAGCGCAAAAAAATGTCCGTGCCCGCGCGCGAGACGCGCCAAGGCACGCGCGCGGCGCGGCACGGAAATTGATCGGAGGAACGCGTTAGTGCGACGGCTTTCGTCCGCTCGACAACTCGATCCAGCACTCGTGATAGATGCGCTGCACGAGCACGCTTTCGTAGTCGAGATCCTCGCCTTCGAGAATGCGTTCGATGTCGCTGCGCGAGGCGTCGGCGTCAAGCATCGTCGAGAAGCGCGCGGCGAGCGCGTGCGCCGCCACCGAAAGCCGCGCGGTCTCGATCCAGTCGGCCGCGCGATGATGCCGGTCGAGCCAGCGATGCGCGGCGCGCACCTGAAACGACGTATCGGGCCATTCGCCTTCGATGTAGTACGCGCCGAGCAATCCGCACGTGAGCCAGCAGAGCAGATGCACGCGGTCATCGGGGCCGAGGGGATAGCGCACTTGACTCATGATGGCGGCATCGGAATGCCACGTCGGAATGACGCATCGACGATAGCACGCCGCGCGTGCGCCGGACACGCGCGGGCGCGTATGGTCCGGCGCGTCGTGCATGTCGCTTCAGGCAGCCGACGCCTTCAGATCGTGACGGTCACGACGAGCCCGCGCGGCGCGGCATCCGCGAGTTCGATCGTCGCGCCGATGCGCGCCGCGATCGTGCCGACGATCGAGAGCCCGAGGCCCGAGCCGTTCGCGTCGCCGCCGAGCACGCGATAGAACGGATCGAAGACGCGCGCGCGTTCCTCGGGCGCGATGCCCGGCCCGCTGTCCGCCACGCGAATCCACGGCCGCGCATTCGAAACGCCCGCCGCGAGATCGACGCGGCCGGCCGCCGGCGTATAGCGAATCGCGTTGTCGACGAGATTTTTCACCATGATGGTGAGATCGGCTTGCGGCGCGTGGATGAACACGTCGTCGCTCGTCGATACGCCGATGTCGATGTCCTTCGTCTCCGCGAGCGGCATCAGATCTTCGAGAACATTGCGGAAGACGTCCTGCACGCGCAAACGCGCGGTATCGGCGTCGGTGCGTTGCTGCAGGCGCGCGAGCGTCAACAGTTGATGCAGCAGCGAGCGCGTGCGCGCAAGGCCGCGCCGCAGCGCGTCGAGCCGTTCGCGCGCGCTGTCGGGCAACTCGGCGGCGTCGAGGCGCTCGGCCTGCAGCGACAGCGCGGTCAGCGGCGAGCGCAGTTCATGCGCGGCATCGGCGACGAAGCGGCGCTGCAGCGCCACCGACGCCTCCACGCGCGCGAGCAGCCGGTTGATCGCGACGACGAAGGGCGCGATCTCGCTCGGCAGCGCGTCGCGGGAAAGCGCGGAGAGATCGTGTTCGGGCCGTGTGTCGAGACTCGCCGACAGCGCGCTCAACGGCCGGAACTGGCGGCGCACGATCAGATGCAGCGCCGCGAGCAGCACGAGCGCGAGCGCGGCGAAGGGCATCACGGTGGCGAGCGCGCCGTTGCGGGCGATCTCGTCGCGGCCCGCCGTCTGCTGGCCGATCACGACGCGCGTGCCGTCATCGAGCGTCTTCACGACGAGTCGCCAGCGCGTGCCTTGGACGATGGCGTTCTGCAGGCCGTCGCGCAGATCGGACGCGACCGGCAGCGGCGCTCGCTCGCCGATCGTCTGGATGACGAGCTTCGACTCAGGATCCGCGCCGTCGACGCGGCCGAGCGCTTCACGCTGCATCGTCGCGAGCGTGCGCGGCGTGACGAGCGCGGCGACCTGCTTCAACTGGCCGTCCTGCAATTCGTTGGCCTCGTGGAAAGCCGTCTGGAACGCGATGACGCCGCCCGCCGCCGCGATCGCGACGATCAGCGCCGACAGCCAGGCCGACAGCCTGAACTGAAGCGAACGCGTCATGGCTGCTTCGAGACCATCCAGCCGACGCCGCGCACGTTCTTGATGGCCGTCGCGCCGAGCTTCTTGCGCAGCGAATGGATCAGGAATTCGACGGCGTTGCTTTCCACTTCCTCGTTCCAGCCGTAGATGCGGTCTTCGATTTCCGCGCGCGAGAGAATCGCGCCGGGGCGGATCATCAGCGCTTGCAGCAGCGCGAATTCGCGGCTGGAAAGTCGGATCGCGATGTCGCCGGAGGTGGCTTCGCGCGTGGCCGGATCGAGCGTGAGCACGCCGTTCGACATGATCGGCGCGGCCTGCCCGCCGCGGCGGCGGATCACCGCGCGCATGCGCGCTTTGAGCTCGGAGATGTCGAAGGGCTTGATGAGGTAATCGTCGGCGCCTTCGTCGAGTCCGCGAATGCGTTCATCGACGGAATCGCGCGCGGTGACGATGATGAGCGGCACGTGATTCGCCCCGCTGCGCACGGCGCGCAGCACCGCGAAGCCATCGGCGCCGGGCAAGCCGAGATCGAGCAGGATCGCGTCGTAGACGTGCGTGTTGAGCGTCGTGAGCGCGAGCTTGCCGTCGCGCACCCAGTCGACCGCGTAGCCGCCGTCGCGCAGTTCGTTCTGAACCGATTCGCCGATCATGCGATCGTCTTCGACGAGCAATACCCTCATGGCGTGTCTCCGGGCAGTCATGGCGTCCGACGGCGGCGCGCGGGGGCTGGGGCGAGCGTGTGATTCATCTTGCGGCGTCTTGGCGTTCGGGAAAGCCGCAAGATTAGAAGACGAAAGCTTAGGAAATGCTTAGGAATTTTCTGTCCGCGTTTAATACGCGGACAGCGATTTCATCGATTCGACCGTCAGAACGCGTGCCGCAACGCGACGCGCGCGACGAACTGCTCCGAATTCGACGACACACCCTGCGTGCCGGGAATGAACGCCTGATCCATCACCGAACCGGTCGAACTGCCCGCGATCTTCTGATAGACGCCCTGCACGTACACATCGGTGCGCTTGGAGAGGAAGTAATCCGCCATCAGACCGGCCGAATGGATGTGCGGCTTCACGGTGCCGGCGGTCGAGTCGTACGTTTCCATCGAATAGACGTACTGACCGCCGACGAAGAACGCCGGCGTGAACTGATACTTCCCGTTCACTTCGAAGTTCTGATAGCGCAGGTTGTTGAGCGTGTTGCCCGCCGATGCCAGCGACCCGCCGATATAGCCGTTCGTCACCGGATCGCGATAACTCGAGTTCGTGTACGCGAAGCCCGCCGTCGCCTTGCCGAACGTGTAGTTCACGCCCGCGCCGAAAATCTGCATGCGCTGCGCGATGAAGCTCGCGTCGTTCGTGGCGATTGCGCCGTTCGGGTTCATGCCGACGCCATCCGCGCGCAAGTAAGCCGCGCCGATCAGAAGGCCGCTGTTCGCATACGACGCGCCGATGCTGTACTGCCGGTTGTTCGCGAAGTTCGTGTCGTTGCTGAAGCTGTACGTGCCGCCGAACCTGAAGCCGCCGAACGACGGGCTCGCGTACTTGACCGTGTTGTTCACGCGGAACGAGTTGTCGGTGTTGTCGTTGTCGAACGGATGCGCGAAGAGATAGCCGGCGAAGTTGCCGTTGGCCGTCGTCGGCGCGAGATAGTCGACCACCGAATCGTACTGACGGCCGAGCGTGACCGAGCCGAGACGGTTATCGGTGACGCCGACGTAGGCCTGCCGCCCGAACATGCGTCCGCCCTGGCCCGCCGCGCCGTTGCTCAAATTGATGCCGCTTTCGAGCTGGAACACGGCCTTCGTGCCGCCGCCCAGATCTTCGACGCCGCGCAGGCCCCAGCGGCTTCCCGACGCATAGCCGCTCGTCAGCTCATAGACACGATTCCCGCCGACATTGCTCGTGTAGTCGAAGCCTTCATCGAGGACGCCAAACAGGGTGACACTGCTTTGAGCATGAGCTGAAGTCACGATACAGGCGAGCGAGGCGAGGGCGATTACTTTGATTCTCATGAAAGTCTCAAGTCTTTTACTTATTCGTCAAGAAGTCCTAGCCATGAGGCTCGGCGAGGACGGCGAGCGACGGATTGTGCGCGATTAAAGGGACGCCGCAAAAGGATTTAGTCGAACAGCGAGCGCGAGTTTTTTGAATGTTTTTCCAGCGAATTCTTCGCTTGTCGTTGCAGCGCGAGGCACGAAAGAATGGCCCGCAAATGCGTTGCCTTGTCGCAGCGGTCGTCCGATTTCCCGGCGGCCGGGCGTCGTGGCGCGCAGCGATCAAGGAAACCGCCACATGAAGCCAGAACGCAATTTTGTGAACGGACGTTTCATCGAGCCCGTGAGCGATGACGTCACCGCCGTCCTGAATCCCGCGACCGAAGAGGTGCTGGGCCACGTTCACAATGCGTCGCGCGAGCAGGCGCTGCTCGCCGTCGATCAGGCCGCCGACGCGCAACGTCTGTGGCGCGCGATGCCTGCCGCGGAGCGCGGCGCGCATATGCAGCGCCTCGCGGATGCCATCGTCGAAGCCTCCGCCGATATCGGCGCGGCGCTCGCGGCCGAGTCCGGCAAGAGCCTGCTCGACGCGACCAACGAAGCCGTCTACGCCGCGCAGATCACGCGCTATCACGCGGAATGGGCGCGCCGCATCGAAGGCGAAGTCATTCCGAGCGATACGCCGAACGAAAATCTCGTGCTGCATCGCGAGCCGATCGGCGTTGTCGCGTGCCTGATCCCGTTCAACTTCCCCATCTACACGCTGATGCGCAAGGTCGCGCCGGCGCTGATCGCGGGCAACACGGTCGTCGTGCGTCCGAGCAACAACACGCCGCTGTCGGCGTTCGAACTGGCGCGCGCCGTCGAGCGTGCGGCCTTGCCCGCCGGCGTCATCAATGTGCTCGCGATGGATCACGCGACCGCCGGGGTCGTCTGCACGCATCCGAAGGTCGGCATGATTACCTTGACGGGCAGCGTCAACGCGGGCCGCAAGGTGCTCGAATATTGCAAGGCGAACATCGCTAAACCTTCGCTGGAACTGGGCGGCAAGACGCCCGCGATCGTCGAGCCGGACGCCGATCTGCAGAAGGCCGCGCGCGAACTCGTCGCATCGAAGCTCACGCACAGCGGTCAGCTTTGCACGGCGATCGAACGCGTCTATGTGCACGAGCGCATCCACGACGAATTCGTCGGCCTGCTGCGCGAGCAGATGAAGGCGAAGGCGATCGGCGATCGCTACGAGGACGCGAGCCACATGGGTCCGCTCGTGAACAAGGCATCGCGCGACGGCATTCACGCGATGGTCCGCCGCGCGATCGAAGCGGGCGCCACGCTGGAAACCGGCGGCGAAGTGCCGGATCGCAAGGGCTTTTTCTATCCGCCGACGCTGCTGTCGAACTGCCGTCAGGACATGGAAATCGTGCAGGAAGAGACGTTCGGCCCGGTGCTCGCGGTGCTGAAGTACGCGACGATCGACGAAGCGATCGCGATGGCGAACGATCATCAGTTCGGCCTTTCGTCGGTGCTCTACACCGAGAACTACCGCACGGCGATGAAGGTCGCGAATTCGATCGAAGCGGGCGAGTTGTACATCAACCGCACGCCCGCCGATCCGTATCAAGGTTTTCACGCCGGCTGGAAGCGCTCCGGCATCGGCGGCGACGACGGCAAGCACGGCATGCTCGAGTTCACGCAGACGCGTCTCGTCGTCATGAAGTACTGATTCTCGCGGCCGTTTCCGGCCGCATTCCTTTTCTCACCCTCCACAAAAACATAGTGAAGGCCCAGCCGCGCGGCGTCCGCACGCCGCGCGCCGCTGCCCTTCGAGGAGCACGCCTGTGTCATCGAATCCCGCTCAATCCGGCCAAAGCGTGGCGACGCCGCGCGAAGGCACGCGCGCCGACCGCTATATCCAGCTCGCGCTGCTCGTCATCGCCGCCGGCGCCATCTATCCGATTCTGTATCTGCGACAGGTGTATCAGCCGACGATGCTCGAAGTCTTCCATATCACCGAAGCGCAACTCGGCTATCTCTACTCCGCGCTCGGCACGATCTTCCTCGTGTGCTATTTGCCGAGCGGCTGGCTCGCGGATCGCGTCGCGCCGCGCCTGCTCATCAGCTTCTCGCTGATCGCAACGGGCGCGCTCGGGCTGTGGTATTCCACCGCGCCGTCGTTCGCCTCGCTGATCGTGATCTTCGGCGGATGGGGCCTGACGACCGGCCTCACGTTCTGGGCGGCGATCATCAAGCGCGTGCAGACGATCGCCGCCGCCGACGAGCAAGGCCGCTTCTTCGGCTTTCTCGACGGCGGGCGCGGCCTGATCGAAGCGCTGCTCGCGACCATCGCGATCGGGCTGTTCGCCTGGGTCACGCAGACGCGCGGCGATTCGACGGTCGCGGGCTTCCGGCTCGTCGTCTACATGTACGCGTTCCTGTGCATCGGGCTCGGCGTCGTGCTCGGCCTCGTGCGCGATCCGCAAGGCGCGCAGGCGGCGGCTGCGGCGAAGCGCGAAAAGCGCAATGTGCTGCGCGATCTCATCTCGCTGATGAAGAATCCGCAACTCGCGCTGCTTTCCGCGATCGTCTTCTGCGGCTATCAGGTCTTCTGGTCGACTTACAGTTTCTCCGCTTATCTGCATGAGAAGGAGATCGGGCTGTCGGTGGTTCTGGCCGGCTTCATCACGACGCTGAAACTCTGGATGCGCCCGATCGGCGGCATCGGCGGCGGCTTTCTCGGCGATCGCTTCTCGAAGACGACCGTGCTCATCGTCGCGCTCTTCTCCGCATCCGCCGCGCTCATCGTGCTGATGGCCGCGCCCGGCATTTCGAGCCATGTGCTCGTCGCGGTGCTCGTGCTGTTCATCGGCGTGATGACGTACGCGATTCGCGGGCTTTACTGGTCGCTGCTCGATCAATGCAAGGTGCCCGCCGAAACGATGGGCCTCGCGATCGGCCTCGTGTCCGTCGTCGGCTATTCGCCCGATGCGGTGCTGCCGCTCATCAACGGCTATCTGACGCAGAACTATCCGGGCGTGTACGGATATCAGCTGTACTTCGGTTATATCGCCTTCATGTCCGCGCTCGGCGGCGTGGCGGCCATCATGTTCAAACTTCGACTCAGGAAGCTGGGAGCGCAACAGTGAAGATCGCCGCACTGGAAACACATATCGTCGCCGTGCCGCCGCCGCATATCGGCGGCATGTACTGGATTTTCGTGAAGCTGCGCACGGACTGCGGCATCGAGGGCGTCGGCGAGATTTATTCGGCGACGTTCCATCCGAAAGCGATGGCGCCGATCATCGAAGACGTGTTCGAGCGCTATCTGCTCGGTCACGATCCGCATCATGTCGAGCGCTTCTATCGCGAGGCGTATTCGAGCGGCTTCACGCAGCGCCCCGATCTCACGATGATGGGCGTCGTCAGCGGCCTCGAAATGGCGTGCTGGGACATCATCGGCAAGGCGGCGGGCAAGCCCGTCTACGAACTGCTCGGCGGACGCGTGCATGAACGTCTGCGTTCGTACACGTATCTTTATCCGAAGAACGCGCGCGGCGAATACGACTACGACGATCCCGATCTCGCCGCCGAATGCGCCGCGCACAACGTCGCGCTCGGCTTCACGGCCGTCAAGTTCGATCCGGCCGGCCCGTACACCGCGTATTCGGGGCATCAGATTTCGCTCGAAGTGATGGACCGCTGCGAGACGTTCTGCCGCAAGGTGCGCGAGGCGGTCGGCAGCAAGGCCGATCTGCTGTTCGGCACGCATGGTCAGATGGTGCCGTCGTCGGCGATCCGTCTTGCGCAGCGCCTCGAGAAGTTCGATCCGCTGTGGTTCGAGGAACCGGTGCCGCCGGGACAGGAAGACGCGATGGCGCAAGTCGCCGCGAAAACCAGCATTCCGATCGCGGCCGGCGAGCGCCTCACGACGAAGTACGAGTTCTTCAAGCTGCTCGAAGCGAAAGCCGCGTCGATCCTGCAATTCAACGTGGGACGCGTCGGCGGTCTGCTCGAAGCGAAGAAGATCGCGAGTCTCGCCGAGGTGTACTACGCGCAGATCGCGCCGCATCTTTACAACGGTCCGGTCGGCGCGGCGGCGAGCATTCAGATCGCCGCGTGCTCGCCGAACTTCCTGATTCAGGAAAGCATCGAGACGTGGGGCGGATTCCACGCGGAAGTGCTCAAGACGAAGATTCGCTGGGAAGACGGCTACATCATTCCGTCGACGGAGCCGGGCCTGGGCGTCGAACTGAACATGGACGTCGTGCGCGCGCATACGCCGTACACGGGCGAGCGTCTGCATCTGCAGATGGCCGCGAAGCCCGCCGACGTGAAAGATCTCGCGCCCGCCAAGGGCTGAACGGAAAAGCAGAAAACATGGAATTCGATTACATCATCGTGGGTGCGGGATCGGCGGGCTGCGTGCTCGCCAATCGTCTCACCGAGTCCGGCGAGCATTCGGTGCTGCTGCTCGAAGCGGGCGGCAAGGACGATTCGTTCTGGTTCAAGGTGCCGGTCGGCTTCACGAAGACCTACTACAACCCGCAATACAACTGGATGTACTACAGCGAGCCGGAAGCGCAACTGAAGGACCGCTCGCTGTATTGCCCGCGCGGCAAGGTGCAGGGCGGCTCCGGCTCGATCAACGCGATGATCTACGTGCGCGGCCAGCCGCACGATTTCGACGACTGGGCGCGCGCCGGCAACGCGGGCTGGGGCTATCGGGACGTGCTGCCGTATTTCCGCCGCCTCGAATCGCACTGGGCCGGCGACACGCCGTATCACGGCGCGAACGGCAAGATCAGCATTTCGTCGATGAAAGAGGGCGCGCACGCGATCTGCGGCACGTTCCTCGAAGGCGCGCGGCAAGCGGGCTTTCCCGTGACCGGCGACATCAACGGCCCCGATTACGAAGGCGCGACCGTGTATGACATCAACGCGCGCAATGGCGAGCGTTCGTCGAGCAGCTTCGAGTATCTGCATCCGGTGCTCGGGCGCAAGAATCTGCGCGTGGAGCGCAATGTCAGCGTGAGTCGCGTGACGTTCGACGGCAAGCGCGCGACCGGCGTCATCGCCACGCGCAACGGCGAATCGCTGCAGTTCCGTGCGAAGCGCGAGGTGATTCTGTCGGCGGGCGCGGTCGATACGCCGAAGCTCATGCAGCTTTCCGGTCTCGGCGACGCGGCGCTGCTCGCGAACCACGGCATTCCGGTCGTGCACGAGTTGCCGGCGGTCGGCAAGAATCTGCAGGATCACTTGTGCGTGAGCTTCTACTATCGCGCGACGGTGCCGACGCTGAACGACGAACTCTCCTCGCTCTTCGGCAAGGTCAAGGCGGCGATGCGGTATCTGACATCGCGCAAGGGCCCGCTCTCGATGAGCGTGAACCAGTCGGGCGGCTTCTTCAAAGGCGATGACGACGAGAAAGAGCCGAACCTGCAGCTCTATTTCAATCCGCTTTCCTATCGGATTCCGAAGAGCAGCAAGGCGCAGCTCGAACCCGAGCCGTATTCGGGCTTCCTGCTGTGCTTCAATCCGTGCCGTCCGACGAGCCGCGGATCGATCGAAATCGCTTCGAACCGCGTGGAAGATGCCGCGAAGATCAGCATCAACGCGCTGACGACGCCGAAGGACATCCGCGAAGCGGTGCAGGGCAGCAAGCTCGTGCGCAAGATCATGAGTTCGGCCGCGCTGCAGGCGATTACGGCGGAAGAGATTTCGCCGGGACCGCAAGTCGAAAGCGATGCCGACATGCTCGAGTATTTCCGCGAGCAGTCGGGCTCGATCTATCACCTGTGCGGTTCCTGCGCGATGGGACCGGACGCGCGCACCTCGGTCGTCGACGAGCGCCTGCGCGTGCATGGCATGCAAGGCCTGCGCATCGTCGATGCGTCGATCTTTCCGAACATCACGTCGGGCAATCTCAACGCGCCGGTGATGATGGTCGCGGAGAAAGGCGCGGACATGATTCTCGACGATGCCCGCACGGTCATCGAACAGGTGTCGGCGCCTGCGGAGCCTGCCGCGATCGCGTGATGCACGCGGGCGCGAGACATGAAACGTCTTCGCGCCCCGAAGCGGCATAATTTGCCTCGATTCGTAAAATGTCGCCCAAGAGCGATACGTTCCGGCGCGGATACGTGTTCAATGCGCCCGTCGAACGCCAGGAAGAGGAGACGGAATTGAAGCGAAAAATGCCTGCCCTGAATGCGCTCAGGGCTTTCGAAGTCGCCGGGCACACCGGCAGCTTCACGCGCGCGGCGGAAATGCTGCATGTGACGCAAAGCGCGGTGAGCCGGCAGGTGCGTCAGCTCGAAACGCAGCTCGGCGAACCGCTGCTGTTGCGCCGCCATCATTATCTGGAGTTGTCGGCGACGGGGCGGCTCTTGCTGCAGGCGCTCAGAATGTCGTTCGATCGCATCGAACTCACGGTGCGCAGCATTCAGGAAAAGACTCATCTGACGCGCTTGCGCGTCAATGCGCCGCCTACCTTCGCGCGCCGCTGGCTGATGCCGCGGCTGCAATCGCTGCGCGCCGCCGCGCCGGAACTCGAAATCACGCTGACTACGCGCCTGAAGGACGATCTCGTCGAATCGGGCGCACTCGACTGCGCCATCCGCTTCGGCAATGGCGAATGGGACGGCCTCGACAATGAGTTGCTGATGAACGAGCGGCATATCGCCGTGTGCTCGCCCGCGCTGCTCGCCGAGTGCGATACGACCGGCATCGATCTGAACGCGTTCACGCTGCTGCATGTGCTGGCGGCGAGCGATCAGCGCTATCTGACGTGGCAGCACTGGCTCAAGGCGGCGAACATCGACAATGTCGATACACGCGGCGGCTACGAGTTCGATCTGCTCGACAACGCGATTCGCGCGGCCACCGACGGCCTCGGCGTCACCATCGCCGATCGCCACATGATCGGGCACGAGTTGCGGCAGGGGACGCTCGTGCCGATCGTCGATGTCGAAGTGGACGGGCATCAGTCTTACTGGCTTGTGACGCGCACCGGCCAGGACGACGCGCCGCAAGTCGCGCTGTTTCGTGAATGGCTGCGCGGCGAGATTGGGAAACAGACGCAGGCGCTCGGCGGCAAGCGTAGCGCGTTCGTCTGAGGGAGCCGACCGTGCGGCGCTTGCCATCTCTGACCGCGTTGCGCTTTTTCGAGGAAAGCGCGCGCCACATGAGCTTCAACAAGTCGGCGGCGGCGTTGTGCGTGACGCCGGGCGCGGTCAGCCGTCAAATTCGCCTGCTCGAAGATGCGCTCGGCACGAAGCTTTTCGATCGCGATCACAAGGGCATCCGGCTTACGAAACAGGGCGCGGAATTGCTTGCTTGCCTGTCGGAGGCGTTCGATTCGATCGAGCGCGTCACGCGTTCGCTTTCCAACGTGCAACGCAGCGAGCGCAAGCGTCTGACCGTGATCGCGCCGCCGACTTTCGCGACGCGCTGGCTCTCGCCGCGACTGGGTTCGCTAATGGACGCCGTGCCCGACATCGATCTCTCCGTTCGCACCGATGCCGTCGAAGACCGTCAGTGCAGCATTCGCTTCGGATACGAGGCGCGGGCGGATCATCGGTCGGAGCTGCTGTTCATCGAGCGGCATGTGCTCGTCGGCGCGATGAAGTTGGCGGGGCAGCCGGTCGAAGCGCTGCTGAAGCGGCTGCCCGCGCTGCATGTGCTGCACAACGATGCGCGGCTCACGCTCTGGCCCAACTGGCTCGATGCCGCCGGTTTGCCGCGCGCGTTCGGCGAGAACGGCATCGAGTTCTCGACACTCGATCAGGCGATTCACGCGGCGCGCGCGGGATCGGGGCTGGCGGTCGTCGATCGCAACATGATCGCGGATGAACTGCATGACGGGTCGCTCGTTCTGCTGTCGCCGGTGGAGTCGACAGGGCCTTACGGATATTGGCTGGATATCGCGCCTTCGTTCGCCGGGTCGGATTCCGTGCAGGCGTTCGCGGAATGGCTGCGCGGGGAGGGAGCGAAGGCGGCGCGGGATTGAGTGCGCGGCCTTCGCCTTCGCGTTACGTGCAATCGAGTTCGGCGGATCCTGGCTCGTCGATCCGATATCGGCACTCATCGACTCGCTTCTCAAGGGTGAAGTCCCGCGTTTCCTTGTTGGCGTAGACGCACTGAACGGTCACCGAGCGGCCGTGATCGTAGACGTAGCCGAGTTTCCAATAGCCCCGCTTGGCATCGCCATGATCCGCAATGAGCCGGACGTGTTCTTCCGGCTTTCCGTCGAAGGCCGCGACGTATTGGAGATGCGTGCCCGGCAACGCAGGACACGCGATCGCTTCCGCCTTCGCGAGTCCGCTGACGCTTGCGGCGAGGAGCAATGTCGTCAGACAGGCGAGCGTCTTACTCGACGACATAGAATTTGTCTCCGTTGTTGACGTCGGAGCCTTGGCCCCAGCGCAAGATGCGCGGTCCAATGGGCTTGGGCGGATGCGCGTATTGGTCATATACCGTTACGCCGACGGGACTCTGACTGACATAGATTGCAGCGTGCCCGTGGAAGTGTCGGTGATTGTCGAATGTGGCGATGACGGTCCCCTCAACGATGTGCGGGTTGTTTTTAACAGCAGCTCCTTTTTTCCATGCAATCGTGGCCGGCAGCGACGGACATACTTGCTTGACATAGGAGACGCATCCGCCGCAATAGTCCGGGTGGCCAGTGCGACCATCGGGTGGCGCATCGTCGTAAGGACCGTGTGCGGATCCTGGGGCGCATACCCAAGTGTTCAGCCGCGCCGAGGGTGAGTTCTTGTAGTTTGAACTGATATAGCTCATGGCGAAAACGATCGAGATGTTCAGAATGACGAGACTGTCAAATGACAGGAAAATCTCTGTCGGCAATGACGCGAGTCAACGTCCCGCTTCGCGCCTTGTCCTCTCGGCGCTCACCTCAAAGGTAACAACTATGTCGGACGGCCTCGACGCGTTTATTCCGAATCTGCCATGAAACGCGGCAACGTTTCCGTTGCCGCGCGTTACTGCACTTGGCCTCACCCCCCACTCGCCTCACTCAACGTCAGATGCTTCGTCTCCGGCGCCCACGCGATCGACACGATCATCCCGACGAGCAACACCGCCGCAAGCGCGAGCATCGTCATCTGCACGCCGGCCTGCGCGATCCCGATAGGCAAAAGAAACGTCCCCACCGCCGATCCCAACCTGCTGCACGCGATCGACAGTCCCACACCGCACGCCCGCGCCTCGGTCGGAAAGCACTCCGGCGGAAACACGCCGACGAGATTCGAGAATGCCGACATCGTCAGCGTGAAGACGCCGAACGCAACGATCATCCCCACATTCGCCGACGACGGCAGCACGCTCAACGCAAACAGCGACAGGCAGCACACCGCGAACGACCCGATCAGGAACGAGCGCCGCGACAGCTTGATGGTCAGCCAGATGCCGATCAGCGCACCGAGCACGAGAAAGCCATTGAGCAGCAGATCGGCGCCCGATCCTTCGGGCAGACGGATCGCCGTGAGAATGCTCGGCAGGAACGTGTAGATCGCAAAGTACGGAATCACGAGGCACACGAAAAACGCGCAATTGAAGATCGTGCGGCGAATCAGATCCGGCTTGAAGAGCCGCGCGAAGCCGCCCTTGCCCGCGAAATGCTCGCCCGTATCGGCTTCGAGCGTGACGTTCGGGCCGAAGTGCTTGCGCACGATGCGCATCGCCTCATCGACGCGGCCTTTGCCGAGCAGCCAGCGCGGCGATTCCGGCGTGCCCACGCGCATGATGAGCACCAGAAACGCCGGCACGCCGGCGGAGGCCAGCAGCCAGCGCCACGCATCGGGCGTCGCGTCGGCGTAATGCATGCCGAGCACGTTCGCGATCACATAGCCGATCGTCCAGATCACGCTGAACGAGCCGAGCAGCACGCCGCGATGCTTGCGCGGCGAGAACTCCGCGAGAATCGCATGACCGACCGCGAAATCGCCGCCCATGCCGAAGCCGATCAGCACGCGCAAGCCGACGAGCATCGCGGGCGTCGTCGCATAGAACTGCGCGAACGCGGCCGCCGTGATGATGATGAAGCTCAACAGGAAAATCTTCTGACGTCCGAGCTTGTCCGAAAGCCAGCCGAACACGAGACTGCCGAGAAAAATGCCGATCAGCGCGGATGAACCGAGCAGGCCCATCCAGAACGCGTCGAGCGGAATCTGTTTGTTGAGCGACGACAGCGCGTAACCGATCGTGCCGAGCGCATAACCTTCGGTGAAGTGCGCGCCGAACGTGAGGCCCGCGATCTTGATGTGGAAACGGTTCAGCGGCACATCGTCGAGCGCGACGCGATTGCGCGTCGTATCGAAGGGCGCGGCGGCGCCCGGGGCGAGCGGCTGCGCGCTCAGGCTTTGCATGTCCAAGAGTATCTCCTCCACCTCGAGTGGAGCGGCGCATCGACGCCGCAAGAAAACCGCGCACGCGATAGCGTTATGTTTCGTGCATGCGCGGTATGGCGATGATTCAGCGGCCGAGTCCGGCCATCATCATGTACTTGAGTTCCGTGTATTCATCGAGTCCGTACTTGGAACCTTCGCGGCCCAGTCCCGACTGCTTCACGCCGCCGAACGGCGCGACTTCCGTCGAGATGATGCCTTCGTTGATGCCGACCATGCCGCTCTCCAGCGCCTCCGCGACACGCCACGCGCGGCCCAGATCGCGCGTGTAGAAGTACGCGGAAAGGCCGTACGGCGTGTCGTTCGCAGCGGCGATGACGTCTTCTTCCGTCGCGAAGCGGAAGCACGCGGCGACCGGACCGAAGGTTTCCTCATCGGCGATGAGCATCGAAGGCGTGGCGTCCGCGAGCACCGTCGGCTCGTAGAACGTGCCGCCGAGCGCGTGCGGCTTGCCACCCGTCAGCACCTTCGCGCCTTTGCTCACGGCATCGGCGACATGGGCTTGCACCTTCGTCAGCGCGGCTTCGTTGATGAGCGGCCCCTGATCGAACTCGCCTTCGAGCCCGTTGCCGACGCGCAGCTTGTGCACCGCGCGCGTCAGCGTTTGCGTGAAGGCATCGTAGACGCCGTCCTGCACGTAGAAGCGGTTCACGCACACGCACGTCTGCCCGGTATTGCGGAACTTCGACGCGATCGCGCCTTGCACGGCGGCGTCGATATCGGCGTCGTCGAACACGATGAAGGGCGC
This sequence comes from Caballeronia zhejiangensis, assembly GCF_000698575.1. Taxonomy (GTDB): domain Bacteria; phylum Pseudomonadota; class Gammaproteobacteria; order Burkholderiales; family Burkholderiaceae; genus Caballeronia; species Caballeronia zhejiangensis. The sequence goes on along the minus strand of NZ_JFHD01000012.1, from coordinate 102,639 downwards.
GTTGCCGCCGAGTTCCAGCGACAGCTTCTTCAAGGTATCCGCCGATTGCTTCGCGAGCAGCTTGCCGACGCGCGTCGAGCCGGTGAACGAGAGCTTGCGCACATCGGGCGATGCGGTCAGCGTCTCGCCGATGGCGACCGCATCGCCCGACACGACGTTGAACACGCCTGCCGGAATGCCTGCTTGCTCCGCGAGCACCGCCAGCGCGAGCGCGGACAGCGGCGTTTCCTCGGACGGCTTCAGCACCATCGTGCAGCCCGCGGCCAGCGCGGGACCGGCTTTGCGCGTGATCATCGCGAGCGGGAAATTCCACGGCGTGATGGCGGCGACGACGCCGACCGGCTCGCGCGTCACGACGATCTTCGCGTTCGGCTTCGGACTCGGGATGATGTCGCCGTAGCTGCGCTTCGCTTCTTCCGCGAACCATTCGAAGAAACTCGCCGCGTACGCGACTTCACCGAGCGCTTCGGCAAGCGGCTTGCCTTGTTCGCGAGTCAGCAGTTCGGCGAGGGTGTTGCGATTGGCGAGCATCAGTTCGCCCCAACGCTTCACGCGCGCGCTGCGTTCCTTCGCGGTCAGCGCGCGCCATGCGGGGAAGGCGCGCTTCGCGGCATCGATCGCCTGCTGCGCTTCGGCACGACCGCCGCGCGCGACGTTCGCGATGGACTCGCCCGTCGCCGGATTGCGCACGGGATACGTGCTCGCGCTTTCGCGCCATGTGCCGTCGATGTAGTGATTCGTCCGCATCAGATCGATCATGCCGCGCGCTCCATCGCTTGTTCGAACACGCCTTGCGCCGCACGCGCCTCGCGCGCGATGCGCCGCCCCGCCGTGTAGTCGTTGATGAGATCGCACGGCGTGTAGTTGCGCTCCAGCTCGTGCAGTTCGTCGTCGTCGAGCTTCGTGTCCAGCGCGGCGAGGGCGCTGTCGAATTGCGCCGGCGAATCCGCGCCGACGAGCATGGACGCAATCCCGGGACGGCTCAACACCCACGCCTGCGCGATCTGCGCGGCCGGCACGCCGCGCCGCGCCGCGACGCGCGCGACCGATGCCGCGATGTCCTGCGACGCGCGATCGCCATACATTTGCGCGGTGAAGAAATCGGTCTGGTTGCGCGTGGATTTTGCGTCGGATGTGAGCAGGCCGCGCGCGAGCGGACTGAACACGGACACGCCGACGCCCTGATCGATGCAGTACGGAATCATCTCGCGCTCTTCCTCGCGATACGCGACGTTCAACTGCAACTGCATGTTGATCGGCTTGTGCCAGCCGTGGCGCTCGCACGCCTGCATGATCTTGGCGAACTGCCACGTATACATCGTCGATACGCCGATGTAACGCGCCTTGCCCGCGCGCACGATGTCGTCGAGCGCGTGCATCGTTTCTTCGACGGGCGTGTTCACGTCGAAGTAATGCAGCATGTAGATATCGACGTAGTCCATGCCGAGACGCTTCAGGGAGCCGTCGATGCCGTCCATGATGTGCTTGCGCGAGTGGCCGCCCGCGTTCGGATGGCTCGCCATGTCGTAGCCGACCTTCGTCGTCACGACGACTTCCTCGCGCGCAACGAGCCGCTTCAGAATGCGGCCGACGACTTCCTCGCCGACGCCCGTCGAATAGAAATCCGCCAGGTCGATGAAGTTCACGCCGTGGTCGAGCGCGTGCTTCACGATCGGCTCGCTTTGCGCTTCATCGAAAATCCACGGCTTCCATTGCGGCGTGCCCATGTTCATCGTGCCGAGGCACAGGCGCGAAACCTTCAGGCCGGACTGGCCGAGACGCACATATTCCATTGTCGAAAACTCCTTACTTCTTCGGCGTGTAGAACGGATTCGACACATCGCGCGCGGCCTTGAACACGGCTTCCTTGCGCGGCAGGCCTTCCATCGCGGCGATGATCGCGTTACGGCACGCGCGATAGTTGTTCTCGAATACGGCGTCGAGATCGTCGGTTTTCGGATTGACCCAGTTCGCCGACACGACGACCCAGTCGTTCTCCGCTTCCGGCGGCAGCGTGCCGTTTTCGAGCGATTCGGCGACCGCCTTCGCGATGCCCGCCTGCGATGCGCCCCACGTCGCGTTGCCGTGGAAATCGCCGTCGATCTGCGCCTTGTTGACATAGAGCGTGAGCGGCTTGGTCGGCACGCCCGGCTGCGCGATCACGACGAACGGCGCGTGCCCGGCGGACGGCGTCGCGAGCGCGGTCGCGAAAGCCTGACCGGCCGGGCCGTTGCGCGGGCCGACCAGCACGTTGATGTGCGCGAGATTGACGCCCGGCCCTTCGAAGCCTTCGCCGATGAACAGATTCTTTTCCATTGACTCCTTCCTTGTGTCCGCGTGATGTGTGCAGTTCAACCACCGTTGCGGTGGATGTGAGGCATTCTGCGGCGGGCGTCGCGCGGGGAGGAATCGACGATTTTTGAGGACCGGATTGATGAAAGCTCAACTCGGGAATCACCCGTAGGCGGGATAAGCGTCCCATAAGCTTCCAACGCCCAAAATGTGAGTTTGTTCTGAATGCGGATTATTCCGGCGTGAGCGCGCCGCCGGGTCCGCTGACGCACATGTCTTCCATCGATCGCATCTCCCCGCTTCCCGTCACCGATGTCGCGTGGCGCTACTACGATCTCGCCAAATCGCGCGTGCAGATCCACGAAGCGCCCGCGCCCGGCGAAGTCTTTCTGTGGCTGGTGCCGAGCGAATTCCGCTTCGCATCGGCATCGAATATCGGGAACTGGCTCAGTCCCGCCGAACGAAAACGCACGCGGCTGCATCCGAATTCCGCGCTCGGGCGGCGCTTTTCCGTCGCGCGCGCGACGCTGCGGCTCGTGCTTTCGCACATGTTCCATTGCGAGCCACACGAAGTGGGCGTCGAGGACGAACCGGACGATCGCATCGTCGTGACGCATCCGCATGACGACGGCCCGGTTCACGTCGATGTCGCGTATTCGGGCATCTGGATCGTGGTCGCGGTGGCATCGGCGAGAATAGGGCTTGGCTTGACGGTCGAATCGACGGGCGCGCATGACGCTGCCGCCAGACAATCGATGTGGGACGAAGCGGCGCGCATCGGCAAGTCGCGTGCGCAGCGCGGCGACACAGACGCCGACACAGACGCCGACTGGCACGGACTTACCTTGCCGATGCCCGGCGGCATCTGCGGCGTGCTCGTCCTGGACAAGCCCGTCGCGCGCGTGCAGGCGTTCGGCTGGGAACGGCCGCTCGAAGCGGAGGGCAACGCAGCCGCGTCCTGAGCCCGCGAGCGCCGTGTAATCACGGATCGGGATCGGGAGAAAACAGGACATCATGGAATACACGGCGCTCGCACAACGCCACGCGGCCGCGATCATCGCGATCGCGCTCTTCGCCGGCCCGGCGCTCGCAGCGGTCGCGTGGGCCTTCGCCGCGCGCGGACGGCGCGCTTCCGGCGCGGCCGTCGCGGTTACGGCGGGCATCGTCAGCGCGACGGGCGCGGCGGTGTTCATCGCCATCGCGACGCGCATCGCGCATGGCACGGCGTTTTCATCGGCGGATCAGCGCATGGTCGACGCTCTGCGCGACGGCACGCCCGCATTCGCCGCGCGAGGATTCGCCGCGCTCACGCATCTCGGCGATCCCTGGTTCCTCACGCTGCTGTCGGCGCTCATGTGCGCGTGGCTGCTGCTGACGCGGCGCTTCGGTCTCGCTGTCTATTTCGCCGCGGTCACGAGCGCGGGCGGCCTGCTCAATCAGGCGCTCAAGTCGATGATGCGCCGCGACCGTCCCACCGGCGCGACCGTGCCGTTGCCCGAAAGCTTCGCGTTCCCGAGCGGACATACGTTCGGCTCGATCGTCTGCTACGGCATGTGCGCCTATGTGCTGCTGCGCCTCGCGCCGACGCGCCGCGATCCGCTCATCGTCGCGCTCGCGTGCTTCATCGTGCTGACGATCGGCGTGAGCCGCGTGGTGATGGGCGTGCATTTTCCCGGCGATGTGGTCGGCGGTTTCGCGTCGGGCGGCGCGTGGCTCGCGGCGTGCATCGGCGCGGCGGAATTCGTGCGGCGACGTAGCCGGACGCTTTAGGATTAGTTCGATTGTTCCGCGCATCCGTAGACGTTAGTTTCAGACCTTTTGCGAGGCTGAAACGATGCTCGAATCGAAAGCGTATGGCGCGGTGGCCATGGCCCTGGTGCTGATCGGTCTGAACGGATGTTCGGCCTTCGTCAAGGATCCCGATCCGCAGGAATACATGAGCCGCGTGAAGGTCGGCATGACGCGCGCGGAAGTCGAGGACAGCCTCGGCCCGCCTGACGGAAACTGGGGACCGTGGCATTCGCTGTGCACCGAATACGCGTTCAAGAAGCACGGCACCGACCGCTGGTCCGTGTATTACAACAATCAGAATCGCGTGGTCTATACGGAGCACGCGGGCTGCAACGTCAAGCGGGCGAAGGAAGTCGGCCTGCGCTGAACGCCAGAAAAGACAAACCCCACGCGCCGTGGGGTTTGTCGTTTTATGAGCCTGAAATTCGACGCGTCAGTTCGCCGTCGGCCGCCACTTCAACAGACGCTGCTCGACCGCCGTCAGCAGATAATCCGCCGCGAGCGCGACGACCGCGAGCACGATCATCGCCGCGAACACGCCGCTCGCGTTGAACGCGCCCTGCGCGGTCGAGATCAGCAAGCCGATGCCCTGCTTCGATCCGAGAAACTCGCCGACGACCGCGCCGACCAGCGCGAAGCCGAAGCTGACGTGCAGGCTCGCGAGAATCCACGAAAGCGCCGACGGAATCACGACCGAGGTCGTCACCTGGCGTCGCGATGCGCCGAGAATCTGCGCGTTCGCGATCATGTAACGGTCGGCTTCGCGCACGCCCTGGAACGCGTTCGCGAACACGACGAAAAACACCATCACGACGGCGAGCGCGACCTTCGACGCCATGCCGAGACCCAGCGCGATCACGAACACCGAGCCGAGCACGACGCGCGGAATCGAATTGGCGATCTTGATGTAGATGCTGAACACATCCGACAGCAGCTTGTTGCGGCCCAACACGATGCCGCAGAAAATGCCGCCGGCCGAACCGATCAGAAAGCCGAGAATCGTCTCTTCGAGCGTCACCCAGACTTGCGTGAGCAGCGGTCCTTGCGACGTGCCGTCGACGAACCATTCGACGATCTGATCGAAGATCGCGGACGGCATCGAGAAGAAGAACGGATCGATCCAGTGCAGGCGCGCCGAGAGTTCCCAGCCGCCGAGCACGAACACGAGCACCGCGATACGCAGCCCGATGACGAGCGCATTGCGCTGCCTGATGCGCTTTTGCGCTTCGCGTTCGACTTGCGCGAGCGTGCCGGGATCGATGCCCGAGGGCATCGTTTGTTGAGGCGTGGACATAGTGATGTTCCTTTGAGGCGGGTTCAACCGATCTGCACTTCTTCGCGCAGGTCGTGCCAGATATCGCGCGAAATTTCGATGAAGCGCGGGTGATAGCGAATCTCCGACGTGATGCGCGGACGCGGCAGGTCGATCTCGTAGACCTTCTTGAGCGTCGCGGGGCGCGCGGTCAGCACGAACACGCGATCCGCGAGCGCGATCGCTTCTTCGAGATCGTGCGTGACGAACACGACCGAGCCCGCATTCGCCGACCAGAGCTGCAGCAATTCGTCCTGCATCAGCGTGCGCGTCTGCATGTCGAGCGCGGAGAACGGCTCGTCCATCAACAGGATTTCGGGCTTGTTGATGAACGTCTGCGCGAGCGCGACGCGCTTTCGCATGCCGCCCGACAACTGATGCGGATAGTGCTTGCCGAACTTGTCGAGACCGACGCGGCGCAGCCACGACTGCGCTTCGTCGTAAGCGGCGGACTTCGAGCGGCCGCGATACAGCGGGCCGGCTGCGACGTTGTCGAGCACCGAGCGCCACGGAAACACGGCATCCGCCTGAAAGACGAAGCCGATGCGGGGATCGATGCCATCGACCGGCTGGCCCATCACGCGCACTTCGCCCGTCGTCGGCTTGAGCAGACCGGTAATCATGCTGAGCGTCGTGGATTTGCCGCAGCCGGTCGGCCCGACGATCGCGACGAATTCGCCCTTCGCGACCGACATGCTGAAATCGCGCAGCGCGACCGTCGCCTTGCCGTCCGGCGAGATGAAGCGGCACGATACGTGGCGCAGTTCGATCGCGGGTTGATTCGATTGATTCATCGTGAAAGCCTCACTTCGACGCGGTCGCCGTGCCCGACACGTACTCGTTCGAATACGTGCGCGCGAGATCGATATGCTTGCCCTTCACCGACGGATTGAACGCGGCGAGCACCTTCAGAACGGTTTCGGGACCGTCGGCGGGCATCTTGCCGTCCTTCGTGAACATCGGCAGCGAGGCTTTCAGCGCGCCCACGTACAGGTCCTTGTTCTTCGCGTAATAGTCCTTCGGCATCTTCTCGGTGATTTCTTCGGCGCTATGCGTCGCGATGAAATTCAGCGTCTTCGCAAACGCGCGCGCGAGCTTCGCGGCTTCGGGCTTGTGCGCTTCGGCCCACGCGCGCTGCACGTAGAAGCTCGACGCCGGATACGTGCCGCCGAGCGCGGCGCGCGTGCCTTCGAGCGTGCGCATGTCGACGAGCACCTTCGCCTCGCCGGTCTTGAGCAACTGCGAGACGGTCGGCTCGGTCGTCATGCCCGCATCGATGCGCTCCTGCTTGATCGCTGCGATGAAGCTCGCGTCCGCGCCCACCGGCAGCAGCGTGTATTCCTTCGACGTGACGCCCGCGCGCTGCGCGAGATACTGCGTCAGAAAGCTCGTCGACGAGCCGAGGCCGGTCACGCCGAGCGTCTTGCCTTTCACGTCGGCCATGCTCTTGATCTTGTCGGCCTGCTTCGTCGAGACCAATTCGACTTCGCCCGGCACCTGACCGAAGATCACGAGCGCCTGGACTTCCTTGCCCTTGCTTTGCAGATCGATGGTGTGATCGTAGAAGCCGACGACGCCTTGCACCGCGCCGGCCAGCAATTCGTTCTCGGCATCGACGCCCGCGGGTTGCGACAGGATCTCGACGTCGAGCCCTTCGTCCTTGAAATAGCCGAGTTGCTCGGTGAGCTTCGCGGGCAGATAGATGATCTTGGTTGCGCCGCCGACCATGATCGAAATCTTTTCGGCGTGAGCGGATACGGAAGCGGCGGCGAGGGCGAAAGCGATACCGGACACAGCAGCGATCTGGCGCAGAGTACGCATCAGGAGTCTCCTTAATGTGGGCCGTGAAGTTGGGAATGGCCCGCTTTTTCAGTTGTGCGGCGATTATAGGAACGCGAAACCTTCTGCCAGCTTTCTGCGACGATGCGAAATCATGGGTGTTAACCCGATGCTTCATCCGTTCGTCGAAGCCAATACAATCGCGCCACCATGAAACTGCTGTTGATCGAAGACAATCCGACGCTTTCGCTCTGGCTCGCGAAGATGCTGGAACAGGAGTCGTTCACGCTCGAAACCGTGCAGGATGGCGAATCCGCCGATCAGCTCCTGCGCGCAAATCTGTACGACGTCGTGCTGCTCGACCTGAACCTTCCGCGTCTTTCCGGCAAGAACGTGCTGCGCCGCATGCGTCAACGCGGCGACGCAACGCCGGTGATGATCCTCACGGCGAGCGGTTCCATCGACGAGAAGGTGGAGTTGCTCGGCGCGGGCGCGGACGATTACCTGGTGAAGCCTTTCGAAGTGCGAGAGCTCGTCGCGCGCGTGAAGGTGATGATCCGGCGGCGCAGTTCATCGACGGCGAACGAGGTGTCGTGCGGCGATCTCGTGTTCGATATCGACACGCGCCAGTTCACGCTCAAAGGCGCGCCGCTCAACGTGACGCCGCGCGAACGCAGCGTGCTCGAAGCGCTGATCCTGCGTCTCGGCAAGACGGTGTCGAAGGCGTCGCTGCTCGATACGATCTTCACGCACGAAGACAGCCCGAGCGAAGACGCGCTCGAAATCTACGTCTCGCGGCTGCGCAAGAAGCTCGATGGCAGTTCGGCGGCGATCGTCACGCTGCGTGGTCTCGGCTATCTGCTGCGCAAAAAGGACGATGACCAATAGCCTGCGCGTCCGTCTTCTATGGTGGCTGCTCGTGCCGCTCGCGATCTACGTGTTCGTGACAGGCAAAGCCGCCTACGACAACGCGCGCCACACCGCCGATCTCGTGCAGGAGAACACGCTGCTTGCATCGGCGCGGATGATCGCGGGCGAGGTCGAATGGTCGGACGGACGCTTGCTCGTCGATATTCCGCCGGCCGCGCTCGAAGTGTTCGCGTCGCCGCAGGGCGATCAGGTGTTCTACAACGTGAGCGTCGACGATGGCCGTCTGCTCGCCGGCGTGCCCGATTTCCCGACGCGCGACGCCGCCGGCCACGACGCGCCCGATTACTACGACGCCGATCTCCACGGCAAGCCGATACGCGCCGTCGGCTTCGTGCGCCAGATGTACGACAACGGCGCGATTCGCCGCGTGCTGGTGTCGGTCGGCAAGACGCAGGCTTCGCGCGATGCGATGGTGCGAGAGCTATGGCGTCCGCAGCTCGTGCGGCAGATCGAGATGGTGTTGCTGGCCGTGGCGCTCGCCTGCATCGGACTGACGTTCGAGCTGCGGCCGCTTCTGAAGGTGAAGAAAGAAGTGATGGACCGCGATCCGATGCAGCTCGAGCCGCTGCGCGTGGAGCGCTTGCATACGGAGTTGCGGCCGATCGTCGATGCGATCAATCAGTGCATCGCGCGGCTCGGGCTTCAGGTCGCGGCGCAGCGGCGTTTCATCGCGGATGCGGCGCATCAGTTGCGCACGCCGCTCACGCTGCTGGAGACGCAATTGCAGTTCGCGCGGCAGCATCGCGCGATGGAGCCGTCGCTGAATGAAACGCTCGCGGCGATGCAGCGAAGCAATCGTTCGATGGTCGGTCTCACCAACAAGCTGTTGCTGCTCGCGCAGGCCGAAGCCGCGGACTACGCGCAACTCGCGCGGCAGAAGGTGGATCTTGCCGCCATCGCGCAGGACGTGATCGAGGATCTGGCGATGTTCGCGCAGAAGCGCGAGATCGATCTCGGCGCGGAGCTGGTTGAATCGGCGTGGATCATCGGCCATGAAGGATTGTTGTCGGCGCTCGTGTACAACGTCGTCGAGAATGCGATTCGCTATACGCAGCCGGGCGGGCACGTGACCGTTGCCGTCATGCGCGATGCGCAACGCGTGACGCTCACCGTCATCGACGATGGCCCCGGTATTCCCGCCGAAGCGCGCAGTCGCGTGTTCGAGCCGTTTTATCGCGCATCGGCGGATACGGAAGGAACCGGCCTCGGACTCGCGATTGCGAAGGAGATCGTGCAGGCGCATCGCGGGCAGATCGTGCTGGCGCAGCGCGAGCATCCGGATCGTGGGGTGGTCGTGACGGTGCGCTTCACGCATCTTTCGTAAATGCTATGGAATGACCAAACGAATTTCACCGCTGCTTTGAAAATATACTTCTCGTTTGCAGCGAAACTATCGCAGCAGGAGAAGAAGATGAGACGAATCGGCGCGTGCCTATTCGCATTATTGTTAGCAATGCTGCTTGGCGCATGCGGCGGAGGCGACGGCGCATCGGATGCCGTGAATGCATCCGCGAAAGATGCCCAGATGAATGGGACGAACAAGGGTTTCGCATTATCGACGGTCATCTGGAAGCAGTTTCCGATCAACGTGTGCTGGGATCTGAGCAACGCCGATTTCGCCATGTACGCCAATCAACGCAGTTGGAGTCAGCTCGCGGTTCAGCAAAGCTGGGAGGCGCATTCGGGCGTCGTATTCGCGGGATGGCAGCAATGCACCAACGCGCCGAACTATTACGGCATTCGGATATCGGTCGAGGATAGCGCCAAGACGGGACCGCATACGCAAGGTCTGGGGACGCAGATCAACAATGTCGTCGGCGGCATGGTCTTCAACTTCACGTTCAGAAACTGGAGTACGAGTTGCATCGGACGCGAGGAGTATTGTGTTCGCGCCATCGCCGCGCACGAGTTCGGTCATGCGCTGGGATTCGCGCATGAGCAGAATCGGCCGGACACGCCATCGACGACATGCAAGGAGCCCGCGCAAGGCACTTACGGCGACACGATGATCGGCGCGTGGGATCTGGCGTCGATCATGAATTACTGCAATCCGCAATGGAACGGTAACGGACAGTTGAGCGCGACGGATATCGCCATGGCGCAGATGTTTTATGGGGCACCGGCCGTCACGCAGACCGTCGCGGCGCAGACGGCGCGCTGAAAGCCGACGGGTCGCCAGAAAATCCGGCGGTTTGCGGGCTTCGATTTTGGATCCAAAATCCTTGATTCAATTTTGACATGGGCGCACAATCACCCCCACGCCGCACCCAACGCTGCCGACGGAGCCCCCATGACCGACCGAGCCAATGCCGTTGCGAACCCCTATGCCGCGAGCGACAGCCCGCGGGTCTCATCGAAAACCAGCCGTGCAGTCACCGCCGCCGTCGTCGGCAATATCCTCGAATGGTTCGATTTCGGCACGTACGCGTTCCTCGCGACCGTCATCGCCAAAGTGATGTTCCCCACCGGCGACGACTTCGCCGCCATGCTCGGCACATTCGGCGCATTCGGCCTGGGCTTCGCGGCGCGTCCGCTCGGCGCGATCATCTTCGGCTGGCTCGGCGACAAGAAAGGTCGCAAGTGGACGCTCACCTTCGTCATGCCGCTCATGGCCGCCGCGACGCTCTTCATGGCGCTGCTGCCGTCGTATGCGGCCATCGGCATATGGGCGCCGATCCTGCTCGTCGCGGCGCGCATGCTGCAAGGCATTTCCGTCGGCGGCGAGCTGGGCAACGCGGTCGCGTTTCTCGTCGAATGGGCGCCGCCGAACAAGCGCGGCTTCTACGGCAGCTTCCAGCAATGCAGCACCCTCGGCGGCATGCTGCTCGGCTCGGGCGCGGCCGCGCTCATGACGACGCTGCTCTCGCCTCAAGCGATGCTCGATTGGGGCTGGCGCGTGCCGTTCATCATCGGTGCGATCGTGATCGGGCCGATCGGCTGGATCATCAGAAAGCGCAGCGAGGAGACGCCCGCGTATCAAAGCGCAAGCGACGAAGCGCCGAAGACCAAAGGCCGCGCGCCCGCGCTGCTCGGTCTGCAGGCGTGCGGGCTCGTGATCGTGTGGACGGTCTCGCTCTACGTGCTGCTCAACTATCTGCCGTCGTTCACGACGAAATACGTCGGCATGCATCCGTCGACGGCGCTTTGGCTCAACACGGCGGGCCTCATCGCGATGACCGCGTCGATTCCGTTCTGGGGCGCGGCGTCGGATCGCTTCGGCCGCAAGCCGATCTATGCGATCGGCTGCATCGCGTTTCTCGTGCTGCCGTATCCGATCTTTCACTTGATGCTCACGTACAAGTCGGCGGCGATCGTCGGCGCGGTGCAGGTGCTGGGCGGCGTCGTCATCGGCATATTTTCGGGTGTGGGGCCGGCCGTGCTCTCCGAACTTTTCCCGACGAAAATCCGCACGACGTGGATGTCGATCGGCTACGGCATCGCCAACGCGGTGTTCGGCGGTTTCGCGCCGATGATCTCCATCGCGCTCATCAAGGCAACCGGCTCGCCGCTTTCGCCCGCGTATTTCGTGATGCTCGCGGCGTTGCTTTCGACGATCACGGTCGCCACCATCAAGGAGACGGCGCACGCGCCGCTGCAATAAACATGCGCTGGAATCGCACGCTTACCGTAGTGAACTGCCACGCCGAAGGCGAAGTCGGCAATGTCGTGACCGGCGGCGTCTTCGACGTGCCCGGCGCCACGATGTTCGACAAGATGATGCACCTCGAAGAAGTGCGCGACGACTTGCGGCGCATCTGCATATTCGAGCCGCGCGGCTCGGCGAATCAGACCGTCAACTTCATCTTGCCCGCGACCGATCCGCGCGCGCAGATGGGCTACGTGATCGCGGAATCGACCGAATATCCGGCGATGTCCGGCTCGAACACGATGTGCGTCGCGACCGTGCTGCTCGAAACCGGCATCTTGGCGATGACCGAGCCCGTCACCGAACTCGTGCTCGAAGCGCCCGCGGGCCTCATCCATCTGCGCTGCTCGTGCGCGAACGGCAAGGTCACGAAGGTCGAGTTCACGAACCAGCCCGCGTTCGCGAATCATCTCGACAAGACGATCGAGGTCGAAGGCATCGGCAGTTTGACCGTCGATGTCGGCTATGGCGGCATGACGTATGTGATCGTCGATGCGGAGAAACTCGGCTTTCGCATCACGCCCGATGAAGCGCGCGAACTGTGCGAGCTGGGGCAAGTCATCAAGGCCGCGGCGGGGGCGCAGTTGCCTTCGCCGCATCCGCTCAATCCGCTCATCAAGGGCATCACGATGACCGAGTTCGTCGGCCCGATTTCGCGCGAGAACGGCGTGCTGAAATCGCGCAACACGGTGATCGTGTCGCCGGGACGCTGCGATCGTTCGCCGTGCGGCACGGGCACGTCCGCGCGGCTCGCGGTCATGCACGCGAAAGGGCTGATCGATGTCGGCGAGACGTTTCTGCACGAGTCGATCATCGGATCGGTGTTCGAAAGCCGCATCGAGTCCACGACGCGTCTAGGCGATGTTCCCGCCGTCGTGCCCGTCGTCGCGGGACAGGCGTGGATCACGGCGATCTCGCAGGTCGGCGTCGATCCGACCGATCGCTTCCAGACCGGCTTCACGCTCGCCGACACATGGTGCGAAGCCGTCGACGACAAGCTCATCAAATCGCGCGTGAGTTCGCAACGTGGCGAGTGAAGACATGACGGACGTCATCGTGATCGGCGCGGGCATCGTAGGACTCGCGTGCGCGTGGGCCGCGTTGCGCGAGGGCGCGCGCGTGACGCTCGTCGATCGCGATTTCGAAGGCGATCGCGCATCGCACGGCAATGCGGGCGGCATCGCGGTGACGGAGAGCACGCCGATCGCCGTGCACGGCATGTTCACGAAGGCCGCGAAATGGCTGATGGACCCGCTCGGGCCGCTCGCGCTCGACTGGAAGCATGTGCCGAAGGCGCTGCCGTGGTTCATGGCGTTTCGCCGCGCGAGCGAGCCGGCGCGCTTTCGGGCGATCTCGCATGCGCTTTCGCTGCTCAACAACCGCGTCTACGACGACATCCTGCCGATGTTCGACGATATCGGCGCAAGCGCGATGCTGTATCGGCGGGGCGCGCTCACGGTCTATGAAACCGATGCAGCCTTCGCCGCCGATCAGCCCGAATGGTCCTTCAAGCGCGAACTCGGCGCGCGCTGGCACGCGTTGAGCGCGCAGCAAGTGCGCGAATGCGAGCCGTCGCTCGCGCCGGTCTTCAGGCATGGCGTGTTCCTCGACGACTGGTCGCATATCGGCGATCCGCGCCGCATCGTCACGCTATTGCGCGAGCGCGTGCGTGCGCTCGGCGCGCGCTTCGTGACGGGCATCGCGCGCGCCATCGACGCGCCGGAATCCGTCGTGCTAGACGACGGCACGCGCGTCAACGGACGACGCATCGTGATCGCGGCGGGCGCATGGTCGGCGGCGCTCGCGAGGTCGATCGGCGATAGCGTGTTGCTCGAAAGCGAACGCGGCTACAACGCGACGCTGCCAAAGCACGGCGTCGCACTGACGCGCGAAGTGATCTTCGCGGAGCGCAAGTTCGTGGCGACGCCGCTCGATATTGGCTTGCGCATCGGCGGCGCGGCGGAGTTCGCGGGCATCGACGCGCCGCCGAACTATCGTCGCAGCGACGCGTTGCTCGAACTGGGCAAGCGCTTCATCCAAGGCATCGACGATACGGATGCCGTGAAATGGATGGGCCATCGCCCCGCGACGCCCGACTCGCTGCCGGTGATCGGCGCATCGCCGCGCATGCCGTCGGTCGTCCATGCATTCGGGCACGGTCATCTCGGCCTCACGCAATCGGCGACGACCGCCGCGCTCGTCGCCGATGTACTCGCGGGACGCACGCCGCGCGTGCCGCTCACGCCTTACTCGATCGCACGTTTCTAAATTGGAGGAGCAAACATGCAAGTGAACTGGAAAGGCGTATTCCCCGCCGTGACGACGAAGCTCAAGCAGGACGGCTCGCTCGATCGTGACGCTATCGTGAACGGCCTGAACCGTCTGATCGACAACGGTGTCGGCGGCGTCGTGATGATGGGCATGGTCGGCGAGAACGCGCAGCTCACGCCCGAGGAAAAGCGCACGGTGCTGAAGATCGCGGTCGAAACCGTGAACGGGCGCGTGCCTGTGATCTCGGGACTGGCGGAACTGAACACGGCCAACGCGATGCAGTTCGCGAAAGACGCGGAAGCCATCGGCGTGCAAGGGCTGATGGTGTTTCCGGGCCTCACGTATCGATCGGACGATCGCGAGACCGTCGAATACTATCGGTCGATTGCGCGCTCGACGAAGCTCGGGCTCATGATCTACAACAATCCGCGCGGCTATGGCGTCGATATGCGGCCGGACTTGCTCGCGCAACTCGCGGATGAACCCAACGTCGTCGCGATCAAGGAAGAGACCTACGACACGACGCGCGTCACCGATCTCTACGCGCGCTTCGGCGACCGCTTCGTCGTGTTCTGCGGCGTCGACGATCTGATCGTGGAATCCGTCGCGCTCGGCGTGAAGGGCTGGGTTTCCGGCATGGCCAACGCGATGCCGAAGGAATCCGTCGATCTGCTGAATTACGCGGTCAACGGCGAATACGACAAGGCGCGCGCGCTCTATCGCGCGTTGATCGACTTGTTCCATCTCGACACGCACGTCAAGCTCGTGCAGTACATCAAGCTCGCGGAGAACATCACGGCGGGTTATCCGGAGTACGTGAAAGCGCCGCGCCTCTTGCTCGAAGGCGCGGAACGGCAGCGGACCATCGAGATCGTCGAGAAGGCGATCGCCAACGTGCGGGCGCTCGCGCAATGAAATCGACGTTCTTCTGCATCGACGGACACACATGCGGCAATCCGGTGCGCGTCGTCGCGGGCGGCGCGCCGCCGCTCGAAGGCGCGAACATGATCGAACGGCGCGCGCACTTCCTGCGCGAGTTCGACTGGATACGCACCGCGCTCATGTTCGAGCCGCGCGGCCACGAAGTGATGTCCGGCAGCATTCTCTATCCGCCGACGCGCGCCGACTGCGATCTCGCGATTCTCTTCATCGAAGTGAGCGGATGCCTGCCGATGTGCGGGCACGGCACCATCGGCACGGTGACGACGGCCATCGAAAACGGACTCGTGCGGCCGCGCGAGCCGGGCGTGCTGCGGCTCGACACGCCCGCCGGTCTCGTGATCGCGCGTTACAGGATGAACGGCGAGCATGTCGATTCGGTGCAGCTCGTCAACGTGCCTTCGTTTCTGCATTCGCAAGACTTGTCCGTCGACGTCGAGGGCCTGGGCGAGATTCGTTTCGATGTCGCGTATGGCGGCAACTTCTACGCGATCGTCGAGCCGCAGCGCGACTACGAAGGGCTGCACGCGCTGAAGCCATCGGACATTCAGCGTCTGAGTCCGATCCTGCGTCAGAAGGCGAACGAAAAGTACGCGTTCGTGCATCCGGAAAACGATGCGATACGCGGCCTCAGTCACGTCATGTGGACGGGCGAGCCGACGGTGGAAGGCGCGAGCGCGCGCAACGCGGTGTTCTACGGCGACAAAGCCATCGACCGCTCGCCGTGCGGCACGGGCACGTCGGCGCGCATGGCGCAGCGTGTCGCGAAAGGGCAGTTGAAGATCGGCGAGCGCTTCGTGCATGAAAGCATCATCGGCACCTTGTTCGAAGGCGTGCCGATGGAAGCGGCGCGCGTCGGCGAATACGATGCGATCGTGCCGGCCATCGAAGGATGGGCGCGCGTGACGGGCCACAACACGATTTTCGTCGATGACCGCGATCCGCTCGCGCACGGATTCCTGCTGAAATAACGGAGAAAACGCATGCTGATTCTGAAGAACGCCCGCGTGCTCGACGCCGACCACGAACGCGACGACGGCCGCTATTCCATCGTCATCGACGGCGATACGATCCGCGAAGTCACGCGCGAACCGGTCGAGGCGAGCGGCGCGCAAGTGATCGATGTCGGCGGCAAGACGGTGATGCCCGGCATGATCGATTGCCATGTGCATGTCATTGCATCGGTCGCGCATCTCGGCAACAACAGCCGTCTGCCGAACACGTTCGCCGTGCTGCGCGCCGTGCCGATCCTCGCGGGCATGCTCGATCGCGGCTTCACGACCGTGCGCGATGCGGGCGGCGCGGACTATGCGCTGTCGCGCGCGATCGAAGACGGCGTGATCGCGGGGCCGCGCTTGTTCGTCGCGGGCAAGGCGCTTTCGCAGACGGGCGGCCACGGCGATTTTCGCGAGCGCTTCGACAACGCCGATCCGGACCCGTGCGGCTGCAATCGCAACATGGGCGCGATCGGGCGCGTGGTCGACGGCGTCGACGAAATGCGCAAGGCCGTGCGCGAGGAGATGCGCGCGGGTGCGAATCACATCAAGATCATGGCGTCGGGCGGCGTGGCTTCGCCGACCGATCCCATCGGCAATCTGCAATTCTCCGTCGACGAAGTGAAGGCCGCCGTCGAAGAAGCGGAATCGCATCAGACGTATGTGATGGCGCATGCGTACACCGCGAAGGCGATTGCGCGTGTCGTGAAGCTCGGCGTGCGCACGATCGAGCACGGCAATCTGATCGATGAAGATGCCGCGCGCGTGATGGCCGAACACGGCGCCTACGCGGTGCCGACGCTCGTCACCTATGACGCGATGTCAAAGGTCGGCGCGCAAATGGGCCTCGCGCAAGACACGCTCGACAAGAATGAATCGGTGCGCAAGCGCGGTCTCGAAGCGCTCGCGATGCTGCACGAACGCGGCGTGAAGATCGGCCTCGGGAGCGATCTGCTCGGCGACATGCATCAGTATCAGAGCGATGAGTTGTCGATACGCGCGAATATCGTCGGCGCGTTCGAGGCGATTCGTCAGGCGACGGCCATCGGCGCGGAGATCGTCAACATGAAGGGCAAGCTCGGCGTCGTCGCGGCGGGCGCGTACGCGGATTTGCTCGTCGTCGATGGCGATCCGCTGAAGGATATTCGCGTGCTGACAGGGCAGGGCGAGCGCATCGCGGGCGTGATGAAAAACGGTGCGTGGGTACGCGAGAAGTTGCTGTGAACACGCGTGTTACGATGCCGCACCTTCACGCCTAAGCCGATAAAACATGTCTCCGGTCGCCGCCAAATCCCTTCGAAAAGAGAGCGACTCCACGCACAGGATCGTGCGCACCACGACGGTCGAACTCGTCACGACCGCGATCCGGCAACGCATTCTGTCGGGCGATCTCGCGCCGGGCGAAGTGCTGCGCCAGGAAGCGCTCGCCGATGAACTCGGCGTGAGCCGCGTGCCGATCCGCGAAGCGATCACGCGGCTTACCGGAGAAGGGTTGCTGACGAAGGTGCCGCACAAGGGCGCGTATGTCGCGGAGCTGTCGATCGAAGAAGTGCAGGAGACGTTCGAAATCCGCATTCGGCTGGAGCCGTGGCTCTTTTCGCAGGCGATCCCGCATATCACCGATGCCGAGATCGCGAAAGCCGAGACGCTCGTCGCCGAAATGGATACCGCCGATTCGGGCGTCTGGGGCCAGTTGAACTGGCGTCTGCACGAGACGCTTTATCTGCCGGCGCGGCGCGACATCACATTGCAGATGCTGCGCGTGCTGCACGATCGCAGCGACCGCTATTTCCGCTTTCAGGTGGTGCAGGTGCCGATCCGCGAGCAGTCGCACGAAGAGCACATGAACCTGATAGACGCATGCAAGAAGCGCGATGCGAAGCTCGGCGCGAAGCTGCTGGAACAGCACGTCAAGACGGCGGCGCAGCAGATCATCTCGGTCGTGGAGACGATCATGTCGCGTCAGGGTTGAGGACGAGCCGCACGCTCGCCGCATCGCGCGCATCGATTTCGATGTGAGCATCGCCGGCGGCGGCGATGTGCGCGAACGCGGTTTCATCGACCATCACGACGGGCACGTTCGACGCATAGAGTTCGTTCGCGACGATCGCGCCGATCGACAGAATCAGATCGCGCTCCGCGAGCACGATGCCCGCGGGCCCGGTGCCGTTGCGCAACGCTTCGGCGAGCACGCTGCTGCTCGAACTCGATCCGCGCGCACGCGGCATCACGAGAATGCGCGACGCGAGACTTTGGCCGTGACCGGGATGCGTCGCATCGACGATCAGGCCGCGCTCAGCGTCGTAACCGCCCCAGAAGCTGAGCGGCGGCAACGCGATTCCCGGCGCGCGCGCGTGGCCCGGAACGAGCGTGACGGCCTCAAACGTGTTCATCGATGCACACCTTTCCTTCGAACGCCGATCGCACGCATTCGCTCATGCTGCCGAACGCGACCGTCACGCCGATATTCGCCGGCGCGTAATGCGCCCATTTGCCCGAGTTGGTCATCACGAGGCCGCTCACCTGCTTCATCACCGGCGTGATGTACGTGCAGGTATCGACGACGATCTGCACGCCGCGTGCCGCGAGCTTCTGCGCAATGCCTTCTTCCTCGAGTTGCCACAGCACGAAGCGGCTCGTGTTCACGTAGATATCGCAGCGCGGCGCGCCGTCGTGACGCCCCATGAGCGCGGCAAGCGTGCGAAATTCATCGACGGAAAAGTGCGGCGTGCCGAGGCTCACCGCGGCGAGCGCATCGCCGGGTTTCGCGTGCGACCAACGCGCGCGCACGTCGTGAAGATCGGCTGCGCTGACGGCAATCGTGCGTTCGGGCGCGCGGCCCTGAAGCGCGGCATCGAGCGTGGCGGCTTCCGGCGTGATGCCGACCGCATGGAACAGCGCCACCGATCCGCTCGATGCCGCCGCCGCGCCTAGCGCTTTGAGTTCGTCTTCGGTGGTGTCGCCGGGCAGGCCGGTGATCGCGGCGACCGTCGCGCCGGCAATGCCGCCGAGCAAAAAGCCGAGCGCGGCGAAATCGGCATCGCGATGCGGCGACGCGCGCAGATCGGGCGCGGCGATCACGATGCGCGCCGCGCGATTCGCCGTCACATGCAGGCCCGCATCCGGCACGCGCGCGGTGATGGCGGCGGCGAGATCGAGGAAATCGCCGTAACGGCTCGTGCGCGCGCCGAGCACGGAGTTCGCGAAAACGATCGCATTCGATTCGGCCCACGCGATCTGATCGCCCAGCTTCGGACGATGCTTCAATTGATACGGCGCGCAGGTGAAGCTGGCTTCGCATCCGAGTTCTAGATGCGCCTGCATGAGCCGCTTGCCAGCGCTCGCGATACCGGCGTCGCCGCGAAAGAGTTCCGGGTGAATGAGATCGAGCGAGCCGACATTGAGCGTGGTCGGCACGGCGACCTTCGCGCCGCTCGCGACGAAGCGCTCGACGAAATCGAGACTCGCCGCGCCGTGATACAGACAGCCGTCGATATGCGCGCCCGAGATATCGATGAGCGCATCGGCATCCATGACGCGCGCCGTCGCCGCGACGATACGCATCGCGAGCGCGAGGCCATCGCCGAAATCGCCGTTGAGCATGGCGGTGTCGCGTGGGGAAAGTGTGAGCATCGGATTCGCTGACGCAGCGCGGAGGGATGTCAGCGCAGTCTACCCGAAGCGGGTGGCGCGGCGCGTTCGCGCGTCTGGCCTACTGGCAACATTGCAAAACTTCTAAATGCGGAGGCGGGCAGTCATGGGCGTATTGAGCGGGATAAAGGTTCTGGAATTCGAGGCGATCGGTCCTGCGCCGTTCGGCTGCATGTTGCTCGCCGATATGGGCGCGGACGTGCTGCGTATCGATCGGGCTGTCGCGCCCGGCGATCTCGGTCCGAAGGTCAGCGGCAAGCACAAGAATCTGACAGGGCGCGGCCGGCGCTCGGTCACGCTCGATCTGAAAAAGCGCGAATCGGCCGATGCCGCGCTCGAACTGATGTCGAAGGCGGATGTCGTCATCGAAGGATTCCGTCCGGGCACGATGGAGCGTCTCGGCCTCGGCCCAGACGCCGCGCTCGCGCGCAATTCGAAGCTCGTCTACGGACGCATGACCGGTTGGGGACAGACGGGGCCGCTCGCGCAAAGCGCCGGGCACGATCTGAACTACGTCGCGTTGTCGGGCGTGCTGTCGGGAATCGGCCGCGCGGGCGAAGCGCCGGTGCCGCCGCTCAACCTCGTCGGCGATTATGGCGGCGGCGGCATGCTGCTCGCGCTCGGCGTCGTGGCGGCGCTTCTCAACGTGCAGCGCGGCGGCGCGGGTCAGGTCGTCGATGCCGCGATGATAGAAGGCGCCGCGCAACTCGGCACGACCGTCTGGGGCTTGATCGCATCGGGCAACTGGCGCGAGACGCGCGAAAGCAATCTGCTCGATGGCGGCACGCCGTGGTACGACAGCTATCGCACCCGCGACGGGTATTACATGTCGGTCGGTGCAGTGGAGGCGCGCTTCTATGCGGAACTGCTGCAGAAGCTCGGGCTCGCCGATGCGGGTTTGCCCGCGCAGCACGATCGCGCCGGATGGCCCGTGCTGAAGGCGCGGTTCACGGCGGCTTTTGCCGAGCGCACGCGCGACGAATGGTGCCGCGTGTTCGATGGCAGCGATGCGTGCGTCGCGCCCGTGCTCGGCTTCTCGGAAGCGCCGGCGCACGCGCATCATCGGGCGCGCGGAAGCTTCGTCGAGTTCGATGGCGTCGTACAGCCCGCGCCCGCGCCGCGCTTTTCCGCGACGCCATCCGCGATCTCGCGCCCCGCGCCGCAACGCGGCGAAGGCGGGCGCGATGCACTTCGGGATTGGGGGTTGAACGACGCGGAACTGACGCGTTTGCGCGCGAGCGGATTGGGATTCAACGCGGAAGATTGATCGGCGGGACGAGCGGCCGCGTGGAGCGCGGCCGCTGTGGCAGGATTACCTTTGTCCGAATCGCCGGACGAAGCAATAGAAAATCCACGGATGAATCTTCAGCATCGCCATGACGATCGACAGTTTCGGCCGACTGTCCGAATACATGCCGAGCAAATGCGCCATGCGCAACTTTTCCGACACGCTGCGTAGAATCGGCTTCGCCGAACCGTAAGTCGGCGCCTTCATCGCCGCCTGAAACGCAATCGTGCGATACGCATAGATGTACTTCAACCGGAACAGCAGACGCCGGTAATTCGGTATAGGCATCGACGCCGTGAGTCTCTCCACGCGATCGACAATCGCAAAGAGATCCACGATCTTCGGATTGAAGCGCGTCGAAATTCCCGCTTCCCGATACATATACGCGTACAAGGTATCGGGCATCAGCCGCACGATTTTCGACTTCCCGAGCGTCTGGACCGAGACGACGATATCCTCGTAAATCAGTCCGGTCGGATGTTCCACGGCGAGAAAAATCGAACGGCGCACGAGTTTGTTGCAGCAATACGCCTGCAAGGACAAATCGAGGATTTTCTCGACCGCCTGCATGCCGCTGATAACGGCGTCGCCCGTCTCGATGCGGTAATTGACCTTGCCATCCGGCGTCAGATTCTCGGCGGCGAAGACCACGACGTCTGCATTGTGCTTGTCGGCTTCCTGGATGACACGGCGAATGGTGTCGTGATGAATGTGATCGTCACTGTCGACGCACAAAACGTATTCGCCACGCGCCGCCATTGCGGCGATTTTGCGGGTTTCGGCCAGTCCTTTGTTCTTGAGATTCTTGATGAGTTTCCACGATATTCTGCTTTGCTTTTCCAGAATGCGTGAAGTCATTTCGCCGGATCGATCAGGACTGCTGTCGTCGACGGCAATAATCTCAAAGTCGGTGGAGGTTTGTGACAATAGCGAGTCGAGGCATTCTTCAATGTACGGCTCGACTTTGTACACGGGCAGCAGGACACTGATTTTTGGCGGTGCTTGCATGTATTGTCAGTCCCAGCTTCGAGACCTTTTTTAGTAGAACGGCTTAGGGATTCTACTTGGTGCATCGCATGCACGCATCAGGGTCATTGACTATTGCCAAACCGGTGCATGGTTCAATTCAGCAGATTTTCCCTGTTATATCTTGTTTCAACAAGAACTTAATACTTCAGTTCTCCTGCTATTCACGAATTAATGACCGGGCTGACGCGAAGGCGGTCAATTATGGACTTCGAAAACTTATCGCGTTCCCATGGCGATAAAAAGCAAAAAGGCACGTTCGGCTCTATCCGAACGTGCCAAAGAGAAGCAGCCACTCCAAGGAAAATCGATCGCTCTACTGCAAGTTGCCCGCAACCGCCACCGTCTGGCCGGTAATGTAATTCGACTCGGGCGAGCAGAACAGATAAACGCCGCCCGCGGCTTCTTCCGGCGTGCCGCCACGACCGAGCGGATTGCGCTGTGCGTGCGTCTTCAGCATGTCGGCGTTGAGGCCGACACGGATGTCGCGCCCGTCGATCTTCACGGTCTGCGCCTGCTCCGTGCTCACGGTCATGCGCGTATGGATGAGCCCGAAAGCCACGGCGTTGACGTTCACGTTGAAGCGGCCCCATTCGCGCGCCAGCGCGCGCGTCATCCCGATCACGCCCGCTTTCGCCGACGAGTAATTCATCTGACCGGCGTTACCGTTCAGCGCGGACGTCGACGAAATGTTCACGATCTTGCGGTAATTGTCGCGTCCGGCTTCCTTGTCGGCGGCGTGCAGCGCCTTGATGTGCGGATACGCGGCGCGCAGGATGCGAAACGGCGCGGTCAGATGGCAATCGAGCACCGCGTACCATTGCTCGTCGGTCATCTTCTGCACGACGTCGTCCCAGGTGAAACCAGCGTTATTCACGATGATGTCGATGCCCTTGAACGAATTCATCGCCGTGCCGATGAACCGGTCCGCAAAATCCGGCGCGGATACGTTACCGACACACGCCACCGCTTCCGTGCCTTGCTTGCGCAGCAGTTCCACGGTTTCCTGCGCGGGTTCGGCATCGAGATCGTTGATGACGAGGCGCGCGCCTTCGCTCGCGAGCTTCATCGCGATCGCCTGACCGATGCCGCGTCCCGAGCCGGTTACCAATGCCACTTTGCCTTCGAGCTTTCCCATGATGTCTTCCTGATGATTGAAGTCAGAGCGCGATCACCGCGTCGCCGAGCACGCGCGGTTCGCCATATTGATTGACGGTCTGGATCTCGAGCCGCACGCGGCGTTCGCCGTCGGCTTCGAATTTTTCGGTGACCTTGCCCGTGCACGTCACGACATGCCCGAGCTGCGTGATGCCGACAAAGCGCACGCCGAACGCACGAAGCTGCCGTTGCTCCACCCACGACGTCAACAGCCGGCCGAGCCAGGCCATCGACAACATGCCGTGCGCGAACACGTCCGGCACGCGGGCGCGCCGCGCATAGTCGGTGTCGATGTGAATGGCGTTGTGATCGCCCGATGCGCCCGCGAACAGCGCGAGCATCGTGCGGTCGACGGGCGGAAGGGTGAGCGGCGGCAAGCTGTCGCCGATCTGGATCGAATCGAAATTGATGGTGCTCATTCGCATTTCCCCGCTTATCGCTGAACGACGACGCTGCGCAGATCGGCAACGTGCTCGCCGCGCTGGTTCGTGACACGCGTTTCGCGCACGATGAACCACAGCGCGCCGTTCTTCTTGTCGTAGATATCGGCGATGCGGCTCTCGAAGCGCAGCACGTCGCCCGCATACGCCATGCGGTGATACGTGAACGACTGCTCGCCGTGGAGAATGCGCGACGAGACGATGCCGATCGCCTCGCGCCACGCCGTCGACGGCTGCTCGAATTCGAGCGAGAACAGGAACGTCGGCGGCAGCGGCAGCGCCGGATAACCGGCGTCGTGAGCGGCGGCTTCGTCGAAGTAGACCGGATTGGTTTCGCCGATCGCCTTCGCGAAGAAGCGCAGACGCCACGCGTCCGCCGTCGCGGAATAGACCGGCAACTTCATGCCGATGTGTTGTTTGTCGATCGCCATTACGCAGTCTTCTTGTAGATGGTGACGACGCCCGCGCCGCCCAGCCCGAGGTTGTGCTGCAATGCGATCTTCGCGTCCTTGACCTGACGGTCGCCGGCCGTGCCGCGCAACTGATGCGTCAGCTCGTAGCATTGCGCGAGACCCGTCGCGCCGAGCGGATGCCCCTTGGAAAGCAGGCCGCCCGACGGATTCGTCACCCATTTGCCGCCGTAGGTGTTGTCGCCATCCATGACGAGGCGCTCGCCTTCGCCTTCCTTGCACAGGCCGAGTCCTTCGTAGGTCAGCAGTTCGTTCTGCGCGAAGCAGTCGTGCAGTTCGATCACGTCGATGTCTTCGGGACCGACGCCCGCCTGCTCGTATGCCTGCTGCGCCGCGTTGCGCGTGATGTCGAAGCCGACGACGCGGATCATGTCGCGCGCTTCGTACGTGCTCGGCAGATCGGTGGCGAGCGACTGGCCGGCGATCAGCACGTCGGTGCGCAGGCCGTGCTTGCGCGCGAAGGCCTCGGACACGACGATCGCCGCCGCGCCGCCGCATGTCGGCGGGCAGGCCATCAGGCGCGTGAGCACGCCTTCCCAGAGCATCGGCGCGTTCATCACGTCTTCGGTCGTCACGACGTTGCGGAACACCGCGAGCGGATTGCGTGCCGCGTGCTCGCTCGCCTTCGCGCGAATGCGGGCGAACGTTTCGAGCTTCGTGCCGTACTTGCGCATGTGCGCCTGGCCCGCGCCCGCGAACTGGCGAATCGCCGTGGGCACTTCCGTGTTGTCGACGAGTTCGTTCGTCAGGCTGATCGCACGCTCGAGCGCGGCCGCGCGATCCGGCCATTTCGGCAGCAGCGGTCCCGGCTGCATGAATTCGAAGCCGAAGGCGAGCGCGCAATCGACCGCGCCGCTTTCCACGGCCTGGCGCGCAAGCCAAAGCGCCGACGAACCCGTCGCGCAGTTGTTGTTGACGTTGATGACCGGAATGCCCGTCATGCCGACGCGATAAAGCGCTTTCTGGCCGCACGTCGAATCGCCGTACACATAGCCCGCGTAAGCCTGCTGGATGGCCTTGAAGTCGAGGCCGGCGTCGGCGAGCGCATCGCGGATCGCGATTTCGCCCATCACGTCGTACGTCTCGCTTGCACCCGGCTTCTTGAACGGAATCATTCCCACGCCCGCGACATACACCTTGCGACTCATGTGCTTCTCCTTCAGTGATTGAGGATTCGATGGATTCAGAGCTTGCGCGAGATGAGGTCTCGCATGACTTCACTGGTGCCGCCGAAAATGCGCGAGACACGGGCGTCGACGAATGCGCGCGCCACCGGATACTCCAGCATGTAGCCGTAGCCGCCGTGCAGTTGCACCATCTCGTCGAGCGCCTTGCCGAGCGCTTCGGTCGAATAGAGCTTGGCGATCGCGGATTCCTCGAGCGTCAGCCGGCGGCGCGTGTGCTCGCCGATGTAGTGATCGATCATCAGACGCACCGCGATCGCCTGCGCCTTGACGTCCGCGAGCTTGAACTTGGTGTTCTGAAAGTCCCACACGGTCTGTCCGAACGCGCGACGGTCCTTCACGTAATCGATCGTGTGCTGCAGGCAGGTTTCGAGACGCGCCGCCGCGCTCACCGCGATCGAGAGCCGTTCCTGCGGCAATTCCGCCATCAGATAGGCGAAGCCCTTGCCTTCGTCGCCGAGCCGGTTCGCGACGGGCACGCGCACGTCGTCGAAGAAGAGTTCGGCGGTGTCCTGCGCGTGCAATCCGACCTTGTCGAGCTTGCGGCCGCGGCGAAAGCCTTCGCGCGTCGCTTCGACGACGATCAGGCTCACGCCCTTCGCGCCCGCGGCCGGATCGGTCGTGCAGACGACCACGATCAGATCGCAGTTCAGACCGTTCGTGATGAAGGTCTTGCTGCCGTTGATGACGTACTCGTTGCCTTCGCGCCGCGCGGTGGTTCGCACGGCTTTGAGATCGCTGCCGACGCCGGGCTCGGTCATCGCGATCGCGAGAATCTGCTCGCCTGCGCAAATCGCGGGAAGCCATTTCTGCTTCTGCTCTTCATTGCCGATGCGCGCGATATACGGTGCGACGATGTCCGAGTGCACGCCAAAGCCCGGTCCGCTCACGCCCGTGTGCGCCATCTCTTCGACGAGCACGGCGACGTGCCCGAAGTCGCCGCCGCCGCCGCCGTACTCCGACGGAATCGACGTGCACAGCAGCCCTTGCTTGCCGGCCTTGAGCCATGTTTCACGATCCACGCAACCGGCCTTGTCCCATTGCGCCTGGCGCGGAACGCATTCGCGCTCGAAGAATCTGCGCGCAGTAGTCCGAAGCATTTCGTGATCGTCTCTGAAGACGGTTCGATTGATGTGCATTGCAAGCTCCTCTTGTTTTGTTATCGGCGCGCGCGGACGATGTGCTGGCCCGGTTCGGTCCCGTACAGCTCGTCGATCAGATGCGCCCGGCGCGCGCGCGTGGTCGCCTGATTGACGTAACCTTTGTCGGCGATTTCGTTGGCATCGAGCGATGGCGGTTCGGCCATCAGCATGAGCCGTTCGATGACGAGCGTCGCGCCGGCGGGCTTTTGCCGCACGAGCCGTTCGCGCAAAGCTTCGATGACGAGCGGATGCGCGATGAGCGACTTCGCATCCAGCGACGCGAGCTCGGGCGCGAGGCGCTGGCATGCCGCGACGTTCGGCCAGGCGAGCGCCGCGAGATAGTCGCGGTCGTGACCGCAGATCACGGCGTCGGAAACGAGCGGCGCGCAGCAGTCGACCAGCGCGAGCCGCAACGCGCCGACGCGCACCCAGCTGCCGTTCGCGAGCTTGAAGTCTTCGACGGTGCGGCCCGCGAACTCCATGCCCCTCGCCGGATCGGCGGGATCGGCGAGGCGCACGGCATCGCCGAAACGGAAGAAGCCTTCTTCGTCGAAAGCGGCGGCAGTCAAATCCGGCTGGCCGATGTAGCCGCCGAACACGTTCGGGCCGCGCATGCGGATTTCATAGCGTCCGTCGCCGCCCGGAAGCGGCAGCAGCTTGACTTCGGTGCCGAGCGACGGCGTGCCGATATTGCCCGGTGTGTCGGTCGCCCAGCCGCAGTACGTGCCCATTCCCGACGTTTCCGTGGCCGCGAGTCCCGAGCAGAACGTCATGCGCTCGCCGATGGTCTTCTCCGCGACGGCCTGAATGCGGTTCCACACTTCGACCGGCATGCTCGCGCCGCCATATCCGAAGAAGCTGGCTTTGCCGAAGAGATTCTGTGCGAGCAGCGGATCGCGTTCGAGTTCGTTCGACAGCGCGGCCCAGGCGGACGGCACGCTCGTATAGATGGTCGGCGCGACGTCGCGAAGATTGCGCAGCGTGCGCTCGATCATGCCGGGAAGCGGCCGGCCATCGTCGATGTAATGCGTCGCGCCGAACTGGATTGCGCGCCCGAGATGCAGCACGCCGCCCAGGCCGTGATGCCACGGCAGCCAGTCGAGGAACACGGGCTGCGATTCGCGCAGCCACGCGAGATTGTCCGAATAGTAGGCCGCCACCGCGCCGAGATTGCGGTAGGTGAGGCGCACGCCCTTCGGTGCGCCGGTCGAGCCGGAGGTGAAGAGCACGCGCGCGGTGTCGTCGTTTTGGATGGCCGCATGCGCTTGCTCGACCGTTTGCAGCCGCGCGTCCGATAGCGGAAGAGCGGTCAACGCGTCCCATGCGATGTGTCCTGCCAGCGCCTGTTTCACTGCGATGACAGGCGCGCCGTTCAGCGGCAGCGCCGCGAGCGCCCGCGCGAACGGACCGGTTTCCTGCACGAACACCGCGCCGGGCGGCACGCGTTCGCAAATCGCCTTGAGTCGCGCGAAGTCCTTGCTGAGCAGCGCATAAGTGGGCGAAATGGGCGCGCTCGGAATGCCCGCGTATTCGGCGGCGAGCAGCACGACAGCCTGTTCGATCGAGTTGCCGGACAGCAGCATCAGCGGACGTTCCGCGCCGAGGCCCATTTCGAGCAGCGCGGCGCCGACCGTGCGGACTTGCCGCCACAGTTCGCTCCAGCTCAACGCGCGCCACGCGCCGTCTTCGCCGCGCTCGCAGAAGGCGGGCGTGGCGCCGCGTTCGGCGGCCCAGAGCGGAATGAAATCGGCGAAGGAACGCTGCGCGATGTCCGGCAACGGACGGTCGCAGCGAAGAATCAGCGTGCCGTCGGCGCGGCGCTCCACGAGCGTGCGGCGTTGCGGAAACCGCACGGGACGATATCGCGGCTTCGTCGCGTCGCTTGCTTCTAACGTACTCATTACGCCTGTCTCCTGAGCATGTTTGGCTTCTTTCCGATCGGGCTTGGGTGCCTGATTCGAGCGCTCTGCACTTTTCAGAAGCATACGGCTTGCGCGCAAGGCGGCGACCACCCGAGGTGGGTGGCGGCTCCTGTGGCGCCGCAGCGTATCTTCATTCCACGATGCGGCACAACGCGAAGTCGCTGAAAACGCGCATCGGTGAAGCCATCGAATCAAAGGGAGACGTCATGGATCTGGGTATCGCCGGGAAGGTCGCGCTCGTCACGGGCAGCGGACGCGGCATTGGAGCGGAAGTCGCGCGCATGCTGGCGGCGGAAGGCGCGCGCATCGTCGTGTCCGATATCGACGCCGCCGCCGCAGACGAAGTCGCAAGCGGTCTGCAAAAGAGCGGCGCGCAGGCGATCGCGGTGCGCTGCGACGTATGCAGCGAGGACGAAGTGCGGCACGTCGCGAACGCGGCGGACGAAGCCTTCGGCGGCGTCGACATCCTCGTGAACAACGCGGGCTTCAACAAGGACCGCTATCTGACGAAGATGACCGAGCCCGAATGGGATTCCGTCGTCGACGTGATCCTGAAAGGCGCGTTTCACAGCAGCCGCGCGGTGTTGCCCGGCATGATGGCGCGCAAGTGGGGGCGCATCGTGAACATCTCTTCGCGCTCCGTGTTCGGCAATCCGGGGCAAACCAACTACAGCGCCGCCAAACTTGGCCTGATCGGTTTCACGCGCGCGCTCGCGCTCGAACAGGCGAAGTTCGGCATCACCGTGAACGCGGTCGCGCCGGGCTTCGTCGAGACCGAACTGATGCGCGCCAATCCCACGTACGAAACGCTGCGCGACTCGGCGATCGCCAAAACGCCCGTCGGCTTTCTCGGCATGCCCGGCGACATCGCGTCGGCGGTTGCGTTCATCGCGTCGGAGCGCGCGCGTTACATCTCCGGCGTCACGTTGTACGTCACGGGCGGGCGCTTCTCGTCCTGAACGCGCATTCATTTACCCATCATTCGAAGACGCAGGTGGCACATGGATTTTGATTTCGACGCGGATCAGGTCGCGCTGCGCGACAGCATCCGCCGTTATATGCGCAATGAAGTCGTGGCGCGCATCGACGAATGCGAGAAGGCGCGGCGCATTCCGCTCGACCTGCTCGCGGGCGTGAGCCAGTTCGGCTATATCGGCGGCCTGCTGCCGGAAGAAGACGGCGGCATGGGCCTCGATTTCGTCACCTGGGCGATGATGCTCGAAGAATGCGGTTATTTCTGGGGCTCGCTGCGCACCATCGTCAATATCACGAACGTGTTCTGCCGCCTCGTTTCGCATCAGGGCAACGACGAGCAGAAGGCGCGTTTTCTCGCGCCCGTGCTTGCGTCGCAAAAGGGCGCGTGCGTCGCGTTCAGCGAGCCGAATCACGGCTCGAATCCGGCGGGCATCGAAACGCGCGCCGAAGATCGCGGCGATCACTACGTGCTCAACGGCACGAAGCTGTGGATCACGAACGGCGTCGCGGCCGATTACGTCATCGTGCTCGCGCGCACGCACAGCAAGACGTGCGACGGCGGCCACTCGCTCTTTCTGGTCGACAAGTCGCAGACGCCCGTCGAGGCGCGGCTCGTCGACAAGATGGTGCTGAAGGCGTCGGGCACGTCCGAGCTTTTTCTCAACGATCTGCGCATTCCGAAGGAAAACCTGCTCGGCGCGGAAGGCGGCGCCCTCAAGGTGATGGCGATCGGACTGAACTACGGCCGCATGAATATTGCGATGGGCGCGGTCGGCGCGGCGCAGGCGGCGCTCGATCTGTCCGTCGAATACGCGAAGACGCGCAAGCAGTTCGGCAAGCCGATCGGCCAGTTCCAGCTCGTGCAGAAGCATATCGTCGACATGATGGTGCGCACCGAAGCTGCGCGCGCGCTCGGCTACAAGGCGGCCGTCGCGTTGCAGAAGGGTTTGCCCGCGCGCATCGAATGCTCGATCGCGAAGCTCTATGCTGCCGAAGCGGCGCATGAAGTGGCGAAGATCGCGATCGGCGTGCACGGCGGCATCGGCTATTCGACGGAGTATCCGCTGGAGCGCATATTCCGCGACACGAGCGGCGGCACCATTCCCGAAGGCACCGCCGAAGTGCAGACGCTGATCGTCGGGCGCGAAGTGCTCGGCATGTCGGCCATCGTGTGAGGCGCGCATGAACCAGGAAAACATGCTCGCGCCGCGCGACCTCCACACCGCGCGCT
The DNA here is from genome assembly GCF_000698575.1 of Caballeronia zhejiangensis. GTDB lineage: Bacteria > Pseudomonadota > Gammaproteobacteria > Burkholderiales > Burkholderiaceae > Caballeronia > Caballeronia zhejiangensis. The sequence goes on along the minus strand of NZ_JFHD01000012.1, from coordinate 72,197 downwards.
ACTACTGGGAAGACCTGGAGCCGGGCTTCTCGTTCGAAACGGCGAGCCGCACCGTGACCGAAGCGGACGTCGTGAGCTTCGCCGCGCTTTCCGCCGATTACAACCGCGTGCACGTCGATGCCGAGTACGCCGCGAGCACGCCGTGGGGCGCGCGCATCGCGCACGGCATGCTCGTCGCGTCGATCGTGTCGGGACTGAACACCCGCACGGTGGTCAATCAACTGCTCGAGCCGTCGCTGATCGGCATGCTGGAGACGCGCATCCGCTTTCCGAAGCCGACGCTCATCGGCGACACGATCAAGGCGCGCATCGAAATCAGCGACAGGCGCGAGACGTCGAACCCGGCGCGCGGCATCGTCGATTTCAGGCGTGTGGCGGTCAATCAGCGCGGCGAGACCGTCTGCGAATGCGACGTACGCATGATGGTCCTGCGCCGCGCGCAGAACGATTCATAAGGAGACAGCATGGTCAGCACCGAAATCGGCTACACGACGATCGACAGGATCACCGTGCGCGGCAAGGATCTGTCGAAGGACATTCTGGGCAAACTCGACTTCGTCGAAACGATGATGTTGACGATCCTGAACCGCGTGCCCGACGAGCGCGAAAAGCGCATGGTCAATCTCATTCTCGTGACGGCGTGCGATCACGGCCTGACGCCTTCCGCGATGAGCGCGCGTCTCACGTATCTCGGCGCGCCCGAGGCGATGCAGGCGGCGGTCGCGGCTGGGCTCCTCGGCGCGGGCAGCGTCTTTCTCGGCACGACGCAGAACGCGGCGGAGATGCTCATCAAGGCCGGTCGCGAATTGCGCGACGACGCGAGCGAGGACGACATCACCGCGTGCGCGCGCGAGACCGTGCGGCGCGCGAAGGAAGCGAAGCAGCCGATCTACGGCGTCGGGCATCCGATCCACATCCACGGCGATCCGCGCGTCGCGACGCTCGCGCAGGCATCGCGCGACAACGGCTATTTCGGCAAGCACTGGCGGCTCGTGTTCGCGATCGAGCGCGTGCTGCGCGACGAGCACGGCAAGAACCTGCCGCTCAACGCCGTGGGCGCGATCGGTGCGATCGTCGCGGACATGTCGCTCGATCCGCTGCTCGCGCGCGGCTTCATGCTCGTCGGGCGCGCGGCGGGGCTCATCGCGCATCTGTACGAGGAGCGTCAGAACCCGGTCGCGCAGCAAATCTGGGATCTTGTGTTGACGCAGGACGAGCGCAACGAAATTCCGGCGCGCTCACGCACGCGCTGAGCCGCCAGCCGACGCTAACTCAGGCGCTCCGCGAAGGGGCGCCTCCAGAAGGAAGTGCCATGAACCTCAGCTATTCAAGCGCGGATCTCGCGTTCCGCGACCAGGTACGCCGCTTTCTCGCAGAGAACCTGCCCGTGGATCTGCGAGAGAAAGTGCTCAATCATCGTCACCTCGATGCCGACGACTTCGTGCGCTGGCAGCGCATTCTGTATCAGCATGGCTGGGGCGCGCCCGGCTGGCCGGCTGAGTTCGGCGGCACGGGCTGGAGTGCGCTGCAGCGGCTGCTGTTCGACATCGAATGCGGCATCGCGGGTGCGCCGCGTCAGCTTCCATTCGGCCTCAACATGATCGGCCCGGTGCTGATGAAGTTCGCGAGCAAGGCGCAGCAGGCGCGCTTCCTGCCGCGCATTCCGACCGCCGAGGACTGGTGGTGTCAAGGCTATTCCGAACCGGGCGCGGGTTCGGATCTCGCCTCGCTGAAAACACGGGCGGTGCGCGACGGAGACCATTACATCGTCAACGGGCAAAAGACCTGGACGACCTACGCGCAGCACGCCGACTGGATGTTCTGTCTCGTGCGAACCGATCCCGGAGCGAAGCCGCAAAGCGGCATCTCGCTGCTGCTGATCGACATGAAAAGCCCCGGCATCACCGTGCGTCCGATCCGCACGCTCGAAGGCCTGACCGATGTCAACGAAGTCTTCATCGACGAAGTAAAGGTGCCCGTCGAAAACCTCGTCGGCGAGGAGAACTGCGGCTGGACCTACGCGAAATACCTGCTCGGCCACGAGCGCACGGGTATCGCGGGCATCGGCAATTGCAGACGCGAGCTGAATTACGTGAAGGCGCTGGCGCAGCGCGAGCGCCGCCACGGCAAGCCGCTCGCGGACGACTTGCGCGTGCGCGAGAAGATCGCGTGCATCGAGGCCGAAGTGCTGGCGCTCGAAATGCTGCTGATGCGCGTCGCGTCGCAGGCGAGTCAGCGCGGCGCGGGCGTGGAATCGTCGATCCTCAAGATTCGCGGGTCCGAACTGCAGCAGTCGTTGTCGGCGCTGCAACTCGATATCGCCGGGCCGAATGCGGTGCCGTTCTCGCCCGACTGGCTCGCCGACGGCTTCGACGGATGGACGCCCGATCCCGGTCATGGCGCGAGCATCGGCAGCTTCTATCTGGAGATGCGCAAGCCGACCATCTACGGCGGCACGAACGAGGTGCAGAAGGAAATCATTGCGAAAGCGGTCATCGAGGGATGAGATCGGACATGGACTTTTCATACAGCGAAGAACAGCGCCAGCTCGCGGACAGCCTGAGGCGCTTCACGGAAGAGCGCTATCCGCTGGAGGCGCGCCGCAAGGCGAACGGTTTCAGCCGCGACGCGTGGCGAACCTACGCGGAATTCGGCGTGCTGGGGCTCGTGATCGGCTCCGAGCACGGCGGTTTCGATGGCCAAGCCACGGACACATTCGCCATTCAGTTCGAAGCGGGCCGCGCGTGCTTGCCAGAGCCGCTCATTCCGTGCGCGGTCATGGCGGCCGGGCTGATTCAGCGATACGCCACCGAAGCGCAACGCGAAGCGTGGCTGCCGCCGATCGCCGAAGGCCGCGAGATCGTGACGCTCGCGTATCAGGAGCCGTGTGCCCGCTACGACTTCGCGCGTCCGTCGACGGTAGCCGAAGCGCGTGACGACGGCTTCCTGCTCGACGGCGAGAAAGTTCACGTATGGCATGGCGCCGTCGCGCAATCGCTGATCGTATCGGCGTGGAACGCGTCGGCGCAGGCGATGTCGCTGTTCGTCGTGCCGTCGTCGGCTGCCGGCGTGACGATTCGCGCCTATCCGACGCTCGACGGCACGCACGATGCGCAAGTCACGCTGAAGGCGGTGCGCGTGCCGAAAAGCGCGCTCATCGGCGATGCCGCGCGCGGCGAAGCGATGCTCGAAAGCGCACTCGAACTCGGCATCGCGGCGCAATGCGCGGCAAGCGCGGGCGCGCTGGAACGCCTCGTCGAGATGACGGCCGAATATCTGAGCACCCGCAAGCAGTTCGGCCAGCCGCTCGCGCGCTTTCAGGCGTTGCGCCATCGCGTCGCGGACATGGCCGTGCAAAAGGAACTGGCGTTGTCGATGGCGCATCTGGCGGCATCGGCCATCGATCATCCGAGCGTCATCGAGCGGCGTCGCATGATTTCGTCGGCGAAGCTGATCGTGAGCCGCGCGGCGCGTTTCGTCGGCGAGCAGGCCGTGCAGTTGCACGGCGGCATGGGCGTTACGGCGGAACTGGCTGTCGGCGATTACTTCAAGTCGCTGATGGTGGCGTCGCTACGTCTGGGCGATGCCGAATTTCACGCCGACGTGCTGGCGAATCTGCCGATCGAGCCGGAGGCACGCGCGCGCGCCGCGTGAGACGCGCGCGTCCGGGATCACGCGCCGTCGTTCAGCGCGAGGTCCCGCGAGCGCGCGACGGCTTCGTCGCGGCTCGACACGCCGAGCTTGCTGTAGATGTTCTTCAGATGCCATTTGACCGTCTCGGGCGATATGCCCATCGTCCGGGCGATCTTCTTGTTCGGCAACGCCTGCGCGAGCAGGCTCAACACCTTCGTTTCCCGCACGCTCAGGATTTCCGGCGCCTTCGCCTCGCCGGCGCGCACGCCTGATCCTGGCGCGCCCGGCCGCTTCGCCGTCGCGCGCGCTTGCGCGCTGCGCAGACGATCGGCGTAGAACTGCAACACCGCGCCCTGCGGTTCGGTCCGGACGGCGGCGCCGATCAGATCCAGCGCGGCGGGATGCGCATCGAGCAGCGTGCGCACGAGGCCCAGGCGATGTCCGTGGCGCACGGCGTCCAGCATGACCTGGCGCGCCGAATCCGCGTCGCCGCGAACGTGCGCCGTGACAGCCCTGCGCACTTCCAGAGACACGGTGCGTCGCTGCCAGCCGCGCGCCCGGCACAGTTCGATGAGCGGCGCGAGCGCATGCGCCGCCGCGTCGTGATCCTCGTGCGCCATGCGCCAGTCGATATGCGCCTGCTGCGCGACGAAGCGGAAATCGGCCGCGTGCGCGAGCGAGCCGGCGCGCGCGGTCAGTTCGTCGAGCCGCGCGAGGCCCGCGTGCGCGGCGTCGAACTGGCCGCCCTGCAAGTCGCGCCGGACGCGCTGCGCGACGCAATGTGCGAGCGCGCGCCGCAGATCGTGCTTCGCGGCGTAATCCTCGAGCCGATCGAGACACGCGATCGCATCGAGCCGATGACCCGCGAGCCAGCGCGATGACGACAGCACCGTGAGCACGCTCGTCACCGCATCCGGAAACGACACGCGCTCGATGACGTCGAGACGTTCTTCGAGCAGCTTGCACGCCTGATCGGCATCGCCGGATTCGTAGAGCACTTCGCCGAGCAGCGCCGCGGCGAGCGCGGACGCCTCCGCCGCGGCGCTGCCACGCGGTTCGGCCTCGTGGAGCACGTCGCGGCACACGCGCTCGGTGCGCAGCAGATCGCCTTCCAGCAGATGACCGAAACCCACGAGCGCGCGCCCGCTCAGCACGCCCGCCGACGTGCTCATGAGCGGCGTGCCGTCCGCGAGCACGGGCGCGCGGTCGGTCTGCGCGCGGCGCGCTTCGTCGAATTCGCCGCGCAGCGTATGCGCCCAGGTCAGCAGATTGTTGTGCGCGCCGATGGTGATGCCTTGCGCGTCGTCCGGCAGCGTGCGCAGCTGCGGCAGCAGTGTGCAGGCGGCGTCGAGATCGTCGCGCTGGACCGCGAGCGCGGCTTCCAGCAGCGTGACGCGATAGCGCGAGTGCGTGTCGTCGTGCGCGAGATCGGCGCGCAGCCGTTCGATCTCGCTCGCGCAAGCGTCGAACTCGCGATTGTAGAGATGCAGATGGATCATCCAGAGCCGCAGCCCGACGCGCGCCTGAATCTCGGCTTGCGGCAAGAGACGCATCAGCGCGACGATCCGGCGCAGTTCGCCGCGCGGCTGCAGGGCGCGCGCGATCTGCGCGACGAGATCGGCGGCGGCGGCGGGTTCGCCGGCGAGCACGGCGTGACGCACGGCTTCATCGGCGTAATCGTGCTCGCGGAACCACTGCCATGCCGTGTGATGCACTTGCCGCTGCTGCGCCTCGCTGCGTGCGCGAAAACGCTCCAGCAAGGTCTCGCGAAAAAGCGGATTCAGGCGATACCACACATTGCGTGCATCCTGACCGGCGGGCGCGAGAAAGAGATTGTCGCTTTCCAGACGGGCGAGCAGCTTGAGCACGCTGTCGGGATGATCCGCGCCGCCGATCAGCGCGACGCACAAGGGCGCGCAGAGCCGCTCGCACACGGCCATCCGCATGAGCAGCTCGCATTCGCTCGCGGCGAGCCGCGACAGCACTTCGCGTCCGAAATACTCCGCGAACGTGTGGATGTCGAGCAGCGGAGCGTCCGCGAACGCTTCATCGAGCGCGAGCTGCTTCGGCGCGACGTTCCCGCGCTTCGCGCCGACCACCATCAGCTGCAGCCCGGCGATCCAGCCATCGGTCATTTCGTGCATGCGGCGCGCGTCGCGCGGGGCGATGTCGCGAAGCTGCAATTTGAGAAACGCGAACGATTCCGCCATCGAAAAGCGCAGATCGCGCATGTCGAGTTCGAGCAGCAGACCTTCGTCGCGAATGCGGCCGACGGACAGCGGAATCGCGCCGCGCGACGCGATCGCGACATGCAAATTCGGCGGCGCGTAATCGAGCAGCCATTGCAGCGATTGATGACAGCGCCGATCCGTCAGCCGATGCAGATCGTCGAGCACGAGCACGAGATCGCCCTGACGGCCCGCGATGCCGCGCACCAGCGCGATGATCGTGCGTTCGACCGCTTCGTCGTCGAGGCCGCGGCCGCCGAGCAGGGCGGCGTCGCCGGCGATCGACGGATCGACTTGCGCGAGGCTCGCGGCCAGTGCGTCGAGGAACCGGGCGAGGTCGTCGGTTTCATCGGATAGCGTGAGCCACGCGACCTGAAACGCGAGCGGATAAAGCGCCTCGCGCCACGCGATGAGCGCGGTCGTCTTGCCGTAGCCCGCCGGGCCTTGCATCACGATGCAGCGCTTGCGCCGGGCTTCGACGAGCTGAGCGACGAGCCGCTCGCGGCCCACGATGCGCGTCGATATGCGCGGCGATGCGCAGGCCGGATCGGACGCGGATGCCCGCGCGGTGTCGTCATCGGAATGATTCGGATAGCGAAGGAGGATCGTTTCAGTCATCAAGCACCTGCGTCTTTCAAGGTGGGACAAAACTCCGATGCCGGCGATTCTAGCGTTCACGACGCGCCGTGCCCGCTAGGGAACACGCGTAGTCCGGCGCGGGAACTATCGGAGTACGGCAATGGTTCGCTCGACGAACGAACTGGGGTATTCCCGCGCCTACTCGATTCGGGTAGTGGTGACGGGAAGACGCCCTGCAACACTGAATCGGACGGGATCGGAGGGGCGTCGGCGTGCGTCGCGTGCATCGGACAAAGGCGCCGGGGAGACCAAAAACCCATAACGAGGAGACAGCTATGTGTATCGTCAGGAAGAGCGTTGCCGGTGCGGCCCTTGCGGTCGTGGCGAGCGGCGTGGCGGCCCAGTCCAGCGTCACGCTTTACGGCGTCGCGGACGCATTCTTTCAGTGGTACGACAACGGCGGCCAGCATTCCTGGTCGATGGAAGCGGCGGCAACAGCGGTTCGATGGTCGGTCTGAAGGGCAGCGAAGATCTCGGCAGCGGCCTGAAGGCCGTGTTCACGCTGGAGAGCGGCTTCAACATCAACAACGGCACCGCTTTCGCCGATTCCTCGGTGATGTTCTATCGTCAGGCGTGGGTCGGCCTGTCGCACGAAAAGTACGGCTCGCTGACGTTCGGCCGGCAGTATCAGCCGACGTTCTGGTCGCTCTATCCGACCGATCCGTTTCGCGCGAACGAAGTGCTCTCGCCGCTCGCGGCATCGGCGAATTCCATCGACCGAAACACGATCGCCACGCAGACGGGCGGCGGCCGTTCGAGCAATGCGATCGTCTACAAGTCGCCGAATCTCAGCGGATTCCAGCTTTGGGGCATGTATGCGCTCGCGGCGTCCGTGACGCAGCCGTATCCGCAGAGCACGGGCAACATGCTCGATGTGGCCGCCACGTACTCCGGTTACGGGCTGTACGCAGGCGTGTCGTATCAGTTCCAGCATCCCGGATCGAAGACCTTGCCGGGATTGCCGGCTGCGGTGAACACGGTGTCCGTCGAGCATTACACGGCGGCGCTCGCGTATCGCATCGGCATCGTGAATCTGCAGGCCAACTACACGTATCACAAGCCGGAGAATCCGGCCGCGGGTTCCGTCGCGGCGCGGCTGAACGCGGCGCATCCGTTCAGCGTCGCGGAAATCGGCGCGACGATTCAGGCGACGCCCGCCGACGCCATCGAAATCGCCGGCTTTCAGCGCCTCGCGCGCGGCGTGCATGACAACACCTGGGGCGTGCAGGTCGGCGCGGATCATAGCCTCTCGAAGCGCACGACCCTTTATGCGCGCGCGGGCTTCATGAAGAACAACGGCCTCGCGACGACCGCCTGGCCCGGCTACACGACGACCGCGGGCGAGAATCAGACGCTCGTCGGCGTCGGCATGTCGCATCGCTTCTGATTGACAGCGGGCGCGCTTCGTCCGAACCTGCGGGCGCGGCGGAGTGCGCCGTTCGGCATTCATCGCATCGAGCATCGTTACAACAAACATGGCGGCAAATCACACTATGAAATTACTTCGAACTGCAAAGCTGATGATCGGCGTCGCCGCCGTCAGCGCATCGTTTTATGGCAACGCGCAGAGCGGCGCGTCGGCGCCCGTGAGCGCGTCCGTGCCGGCGATGGCATCGGCGGCGAATGGCGGCAAGACTTCGTCGAAAGCGGCGGATCGCGCGCTGCGCCGGAAGATCCTCACCGCGCTCGCCGACGCAAAGGGAATGCGCGCGGCCGGCATCACTGTGCGCGCTACCGACGGCGACGTGCTGCTCGAAGGCTGGGTTCCCGAAGTCGCGCAGATCGAGCAGGCGACGCGCGTGGCGCAGGGCGTGCCGGGCGTGAAAACGGTGCGCAACACGCTGACGCTCTCGACGTTCTGATAGCGCTTGAACGTTCCTTCGTCGCCCCGCGCCGGTTTGCGCCGACGCGGGGCGTTTGCATTACGCGCAGCCGGCGATCGACTTCGTTTCGAGGAACTCGGACAAACCGTGCTCGCCGAACTCGCGACCGTTGCCGGACGTCTTGTAGCCGCCGAAAGGCGCGTTCAGGTCGAGCGTCGCGCCGTTGAGCATCACCGCCCCCGCGCGCAGATGATCCGCGACGCGACGCGCGCGCGCCGCGTCGGATGACGACACGTAGGCGGCGAGACCGAAGTCGGTATCGTTGGCGATGTCGATGGCTTCGTCTTCGCTCGAATACGGAATCATCACGACGACCGGACCGAAAATTTCCTCGCGCGCAATGCTCATGTCGTTGCGCACGTTGGCGAACACGGTCGGGCGCGCGTAGAAGCCGCGCGTGAGCGTATCGGGCCGGCCGGGGCCGCCGGCTGCGAGCGTCGCGCCTTCGTCGATGCCGCGCTGGATCATCTGCTGTACGCGCTCGTACTGACGCCGATTCGAGATCGGGCCGAGTTTGGTATCGGGATGCGCCGGATCGCCGACCGTCAGCGCGTTCGCGGTCGCGGCAGCGATTGCAACGGCGTGGTCGTGCAGACGCTTCGGCATCAGCATGCGCGTCGGCGCGATGCACGTCTGGCCGGAGTTGAGCATGCAGAAGATCACGCCGTTCGATACGGCGCTCTTCAGATCGGCGTCGTCGAGGATCAGGTTCGGCGACTTGCCGCCCAGCTCCTGCGTGACGCGCTTCACGGTCGGCGCCGCTTTCATCGCGACATCGACACCCGCGCGCGTCGATCCGGTGATCGACACCATATCGACACCGCGATGGCTCGCGAGCGCCCCGCCGATGTCGGCGCCATCGCCGTAAATCATGTTGAACACGCCGGCTGGCACGCCCGCGTCGTGGAGAATCTGCGCGAAAAGCTCGGCGTCGAGCGGCGTGATTTCCGATGGCTTCAACACGATGGTGCAGCCCGCCGCAAGCGCGGGCGCGACTTTCGCCGCGATCTGATTGAGCGGCCAGTTCCACGGCGTGATGAGCGCCGCCACGCCGATCGCCTCGCGCACGATCTGCGTGCGTCCGCGCGTGGCGACGAACGGGAAGTCCTGCAGCGCGGTCAGCGTGCCGTGAAACTGGCCGAGTCCGGCGGGCGCCTGCTTCTCGCGCGCGAGCCATGCGGGCGCGCCCATTTCCGTGGTGATCGCGTCGGCGAGCGCGCCCATGCGTTCCTTGTACAGCGTCATGACGCGGCTCAGCAACGCCGCGCGCGTCGCGACGCTCGTGCGCGACCACGCGGGAAACGCGGCGCGCGCCGCTGCGACCGCGGCGTCGACGTCGGCGCTCGTGCCCATCGCCACGCGGCCGATGACGTCTTCCGTCGCGGGATTGACGATGTCGGCGAAATGCGCGCCGGCGGCCGGCTCGACCCAACGTCCGCCGATATAGAACTTGTTCAACTCTTTCACGGTTTCTCCATTGCGTGATGACGCGCTCAGACCGGGCGCTCACCGATGATCGTCGCGCGCATCATGCGGCGCACGGCGGGATAGTAGTCCTGAACGGCATAGTGCTGCGTGGCGCGGTTGTCCCAGAAGGCGATCGTGTGCGGCTCCCATTTCAGGCGCACTTGATATTCCGGCGCGGCCGCTTGCCGGAACAGATACTGAAGGAGGTCCATTTCGGCCAGCTTGAGATCGAAGCCGAAGCGATAGCCCGCGATCTCCGCGTAGTTGGAGAAATGCGTCGTGAATGCCTCGTTGACGAAGAGCAGCTTCTCGCCGGATTCGGGATGCGTGCGGACCACCGGATGCGTGACGGCCGGGTTTTGCGCGCGCACGGTGATGCGCTGTTCGGGCGGCAGCATCGAGCCGAAGAGCGGCATCAGATCGTGCACGGCGATGAGGCCCTCGAGACGCGCTTTGACTTCGGCGGGCAGGTTCTCGTAGGCGAGCGCCATGTTCACCCAGATGGTGTCGCCGCCGGTTGGCGGACATTCGGCGCAACGCAGGATCGAGCCCATCGACGGCACTTCGCGCCACGAAACATCGCTGTGATAGATGTTTTCGCGGCCGCGCTTCTTGTCGGACTTGTCGAAGACGACGAGCTCCGGATGATCGGGATGATGCGCGATGACGGGATGCACTTCCAGCTTGCCGAACCGCTGCCCGAGCGCGACGTGCTGCGCGGGCGTAATGTCCTGATCGCGGAAGAACAGCACCTTGTAGCGGATCAGCGCGCGGCGCAGCGCGAGATACGTCGGCTCGTCGAGCGGCTGGCGCAGGTCGATGTCGCTCACGTAAGCGCCGATCGCGGGCGTGGCCAGCGTGACGGTGAACGGCCAGATTTCGCCTGGAGCCGAATCGGAAGTGCGTGCTTCGATGGTCGAACCGGCTTGCTGCATGTCGATCTCCCGTTGATGCGGCGTCGCCAAAAAAGGCGCCCGAGCCGCGATGCTCGCGAGCATGGTCGCACAACCTGTCATAACAGGTGTACCGGTTAAAACCCGTAGCCTGTCATGACAGCTACAATCGCCGTCAGTGTTTCGATCCACCGGACAAGATAAAAGGGCGCCATGACACAAACTCGTTTCAGGCAGATCGAAGAAGCGTTGCGGCAGCAGATCATCGCCAACGATCTCGCGCCGGGCGTCAAGCTGCCGTCGGAAGCGGAACTCGTCGAACAATATGGCGCGAGCCGCATCACGATCCGGCAGGCGCTCGCCGGGCTGCATGCGAGCGGGTTGATCGAGAAGATCAACGGGAAGGGAAGTTTCGTCACGCGTCCGTCGGAGCGCTCGGATCTCGGACAACTGACCGGTTTCTACGAAGCGGCGCGCAAGCGCGGCCAGACGGCCAACGGCGAACTGCTGTCGGTGCGGACGATCACGCCGCCGCCGTTCGCGATGGAAGCGCTCGGCTTAAGCGAAGGCGACACGCTCGTCTGCGCGACGACCTTGCGTCTGTGGGACGCCGCGCCCGTCGCCATGTTCATGGTGATGGCCGACCCGGCGCTCATGGACGCACTCGTCGCCGAAGACCTCGAAACGAACGACGTCACGAGCATTCTCGAAGAACGCCTCGGTTATCGGCTGAAGCATTTGGAAACCGAGAGCGCCGCGATCGCCGCCACGAAAGAGCACGCGCGGCGGCTGAAGGTGGATCCGGGCGCGCCGCTTCTGCGCGTCCGGTGCACGCCTTTCGACATTCAGGGCAAGGCGCTGTGCTGCGCCGAACTGCTGTTTCGCGGCGACCGCTTCGCGTACAAGGCGAAGGTGTCGCGCTAGCCGCGCTCAGGCGGCGCTCGTCGCGACCGGCTCGGTCGAAGCGCGCGGCGCGCGATCCGGATGCATCCAGCGCAGCGCGATGAGCGTGGCGACGATCAGCATGGCGGCGGTCGTCGCGAAGCCCAGTTCGTAGGCGTGGGCACTCGTGCTGCCGTGCGCCTGCACGATGCGGCCGATGACCATCGGCGCGATCGCCGCGCCCGTGCTCGCGAGCGCGGTGTGGATGCCGATGAGCGCGCCGCGCTGCGCATCCGGCACGACTTCCGACAGCACGGCGGGCGCGAGCGCGAAACACACGGCCGGCAGCGCGCCGGCCACCGCGAACACGGCGACCTTCTGCGCGGAGCTGAGGCCCGGCAGCATCAGCGCGAAGAAAAGGCACGCGGATATCGCGAACGCGGCGCACAGCAAACGCACGCGTGCGCTGCGAGACGACGCCCCGCGAGCGAGCATGCGCTGCGACAGCCAACTGAGCCCGAGGCTGAACGGCGCCGCGGTGGCGATCACGAGCGCGAAGCAGCGTCCGGACGCGATGCCGGAGAAGCCGAGCGCTTTTTCGAGGTAACTCATCAGCCAGGTCGTGTTGGCGCCGAGCATCCAGTAAGCGGCGAAACCGAGCATGAACACGCTGAGGACGGTCGGATTGCTCAGGAGCTTGCGATACGGCACTTTCTGAGGCGCGGCGTCGGCACTGGCGTTGCCGCGCGGACGCCGCGCAAGATTGCCCTCGCGTCCGACGAACAGCCACACGACGCTCCACAACGCGCCGACGATGCCGAGCAGGATGAAGTTCATGCGCCAGCCCCAGTGATGCGTGATCACCGGAATGAGCAGGCCCGCGAGCAGCAGGCCGACCATCGCGCCCTGATTGAGCAAGGCGACCGGCATGTTGCGCTTTTCGTCGGGAAACCATTTGTAGAGCGCGTGTACGGAAACGGGATAGAACGGGCCTTCCGCCGCGCCGAGCACCATGCGGCTCAGGAGAAACGCGGCCATGCTGCTGAAGAGCGCCTGCGGAATCTGCAGCACGGCCCACATGACGCCCATCGCGAGCAGCAGCCAGCGGGTCTGGATGCGGTTCGACAGAAAGCCGACCAGCACCGTCGATACGGCGAACAGCCAGAAGAAGCTTCCCGCGACGACGCCGAATTGCGCCGGCGACAGGTTCAGATCGCGCATCAGCGGCACGGCCACCATGCCGAGCACGATCTTGTCGAGGAAATTGATGAGGGCAAGCGCCGTCAGCATCAGCGTCGTCAACCACGCCGCGCGTGGCCTGTAACCGTCGAGTGAGTTCATGGGTCGGATCGGCTCAAAAATGCGGCGCCCGTTCGGGCCGCGGGGTGCGTTGTAGGTTTCGCCGCGCGCGCTCGCGCGGAGTGCAAGCTGCACGTCGCCACGTTAAGTGCGCGTGACGAACCGCACCCCCACCCGAAACAGGGAGGACAGGGAAAACGCCGTCCCGCACAGTGTGTCACGCGGCGGGCGCAGACTGTTCGCCGCCTCGTTGCCTGGATTGCCGGCGCGCCGTGCATCACGCGGATGGCATCGTCCTTGCAAACGGTTCTTCCTTCGGACTATCGAACCATCGTTCAGCCCTGAAAGGAGAGTGCTCATGAGTCTGGATCTGACCTTCCGCGCAGGCGAAGCAACCGTGCTGGCGGCGCCGGGACAAGCGACCGACGCGATGCCCGAAATTCTCATCGGCCGCGTCGACGGGCCGGTCGGCCACGCGTTCGCCAACATGATGGCGCAATCGAAAGGACACACCGCGATGTTCGCGATACGCGCGTGCAATCAGATGGTGCGCCCGGCGACGATGATCGTGCCGAAAGTGACGCTGAAGGACATGGCGAACATCGATCTGTTCGGCGGCGTGGTGCAGTCGGCAACCGCCGATGCGGTCGTCGATTGCCTGATAGAAGGCATCCTGCCGAAGGATCAGGCGAACGATTTGTGCATCATCAGTCTGGTGTGGATCGATCCGCGTTGCGCGACGGACGCGAACATCGACAAGAAGGACATGTACCGCACGAATTACGAAGCGACCAAGCTCGCCATTCAGCGCGCCATGAGCAACGAGCCGAGCGTGGAGGAACTCATCGCGAATCGCCACACGATCAAGCACGACATGGACGACTGGAGCTGAATTCCGCTGTTCAGCGGTTTCCCGCCGGACGCGGCTCGCGCTTTCGTGGCGCCGCTCGCCGACGCGGGCTGTGCGGCGACGGTGCGCAATCTTCGCCGATGGCGGTGCCGGCGGATTTGCGCTGCGCGGCGGGCGGCGCGAGATCGGCCGCTTTCAAGGTGAAGTTGACGCGCACGGTGTCGTACGGAAACACGATGGCGCCGTGCTCGTCGTGTTCCAGCAAGCCGGCTTCGAGAAGCGCTTGCACGTCGCGATGCACGCCTTTCACGTCGCGTTCGAGCCGGCGCGACAGCTCGCGGATCGACATCGGGCCGGCGCCGGTCATCGCACGGATGATTTGCCAGCGGGGCGTGGTGAAGGTGCGGAAGAGGAGTTCGGGCGTGGCGTAGGAGAAGAACCTTCCTGGGAACTTGCCGCTCTTGACCGTGGCAAGAACGCGCTCGCTGAACTCTTCCAGCGACGCGATGCCGATCGTGACGGTCTTCATCATCTTGAGCTCCATCTGTTCCAGACTTGCACATTCGTGAAGAAGTCGGCGCATAACTGCTCGACCGACGTAAATTCATAAAGTGTCTCGACGTTCGCGAAGTGACGGTGATCGCCTTTGCCTCGCTCGTTGTCGTAACGCAGCACGCACTCGCCAGCGACGACATACGCAAGCCTGTATTTATATGAATGTGCATCCCGGAGCAGGCTCAGGGACATGCCATATCGTTAGTTCGACGAAACCACCGGAAGGCATCTCCTCTCGCGCACCCAGGACGAGCGGAGCTTTTCTGTTGGACGTTCTGACAACGCCATAGTGTGTTGTCAAATACTCCAACACCCGGCCGCCGCCCGCCATTCCCCGAACGGACGACTTGACACACCTTCGCTGCCAAGCTCGCGAGACGCTGCTAGACTGACACGCGCGTCGAGCTGCGCGCTTTCATGACGAAAAGAAGTCAGACGCGCCGCCCGCGATTCCGCACTGCAACATGCCCGCGCGACAAGAACGCGCCACCACCTTATAGCCGTCACCTATCGGCGGCATTGCAAAAATCGCATTCTATTGAGCGCCGCTCTCACGTATTTTTTAAGTTGCACAAGGCTGTCGGGATGAACCACGCATCGCCGGATGCACGCCGCGAAATCCCTTATCGGACCAGGTTCGTGCAGCGCCTCGCATGGATCTGACGCCATGGTAGTCAGTAGCACAAGAACTAGTACTAGTGGGTACGTCCTCGCAAGGAGATAACGCATGTCAAACGAATCGAAGTGCCCGTTTACGCATGCCGCCGGCACCGGAACGACCATCCGTGACTGGTGGCCGCGGCAACTGCGGGTAGATCTGCTGAGTCAGCATTCCGACAAGTCGAATCCGCTCGGCTCGGGTTTCGACTATGCCGAAGCATTCAAGAGCCTCGACCTCGCCGCGGTCAAGAAAGATCTCGCGGAGGTCATGACCGATTCGCAGGAATGGTGGCCTGCCGACTTCGGCCACTACGGTCCGCTGTTCATCCGGATGGCGTGGCATAGCGCGGGCACGTATCGCATCGGCGATGGCAGGGGAGGCGGCGGACGCGGCCAGCAACGTTTCGCGCCGCTCAATAGCTGGCCGGACAACGTCAGCCTCGACAAGGCGCGCCGCCTGCTCTGGCCCGTCAAGCAGAAATACGGACAGAATCTTTCATGGGCCGATCTGATCATCCTCGCCGGCAACGTCGCGCTGGAAACGATGGGCTTCAAGACGTTCGGCTTCGCGGGCGGACGCGAAGACACATGGGAGCCGGATCAGGACGTCTACTGGGGCAATGAAAAGACCTGGCTCGGCGGCGATGTCCGCTACGGCAAGGGCGCGGCCGGCAACGATGAAGATCAGGGCGTCATCACCGCCGACGAACAGAAGCACGGCGAGGAAGTCAGCCGCACCGACGGCGGCCGCAATCTGGAGAATCCGCTGGGCGCGGTGCAGATGGGCCTGATCTATGTCAATCCGGAAGGCCCGGACGGCAATCCGGATCCGCTCGCGGCGGCGCATGACATCCGCGAGACTTTCGCCCGCATGGCGATGAACGACGAAGAAACCGTCGCGCTGATCGCCGGCGGCCATACGTTCGGCAAGACGCACGGCGCGGGGCCTTCCGATAACGTCGGTCCGGAGCCGGAATCGGCGGATCTGGAAAACATGGGCCTCGGCTGGAAGAACAGCTACGGCAGCGGGAAGGGCGCGGACACGATCACGAGCGGCCTCGAAGTCACCTGGACCACGACGCCGACGAAGTGGGGCCAGGGATTCTGGGAGAACCTTTTCGGTTACGAGTGGGAACTGACGAAGAGTCCCGCGGGCGCGAATCAGTGGATCGCGAAGGATTCGACGGAAACCATCCCGCACGCGCACGACCCGTCGAAGAAGATCAGGCCGACGATGCTGACGACGGACCTGTCGCTGCGCTTCGATCCGGAATACGCGAAGATTGCGAAGCGTTTCTGGGAGAATCCAGACCAGTTCGCCGACGCCTTCGCCCGCGCGTGGTTCAAGCTGACGCATCGCGACATGGGTCCGAAGGCTCGCTATCTCGGGCCGGAAGTGCCGGAGGAAGAACTGCTGTGGCAAGACCCGATTCCGGCGGTGGATCATCCGCTCGTCGGTGATCAGGATGTCGCGGGGCTCAAGCAGAAGGTGCTGGCGTCGGGGTTGTCGATTACCGATCTGGTGTCGGCGGCGTGGGCATCGGCATCGACGTTCCGGGGCTCCGACAAGCGCGGCGGCGCGAACGGTGCGCGCATTCGTCTCGCTCCGCAGAAGGACTGGGAGGCGAACAGGCCTGAACAGCTCGGCAAGGTCTTGTCGACGCTCGAAGGCATCCAGAAAGAATTCAACGGCGCGCAAGTGGGCGGCAAGAAGATCTCGATGGCCGATCTGATCGTGCTGGCGGGCAACGCGGCGATCGAGAAGGCGGCGGAGAAGGCGGGCCACACGGTCACGGTGCCGTTCACGCCGGGCCGCATGGACGCGTCGCAGGACAAGACAGACGTGCTCTCGGTCTCTGCTCTCGAACCGGTCGCCGATGGCTTTCGCAACTTCGTCAAGTCGAACGTGCGCGTGCCCGTCGAGACGCTCTTGATCGACAAGGCGCAATTGCTGACGCTGACCGCGCCGGAGATGACAGCGCTCATCGGCGGTTTGCGCGCGCTCAACGTGACCGCCGCAGACAACGCGCACGGCGTCTTCACCGACAAGCCCGAAACGTTGACGAACGACTTCTTCGTCAACCTGCTCGACATGAATACGGAGTGGTTGCCGATGTCGTCGCGCCGCGATGTGTTCGAAGGGCGCGATCGCAAGTCGGGGCAGCGCAAGTGGACCGCCAGCCGCGTCGATCTGATCTTCGGCTCGCATTCGGTGCTGCGCGCGCTCGCCGAAGTCTATGCGAGCAGCGATGCGAAGGAGAAGTTCGTCAGCGACTTCGTCGCGGCATGGACGAAGGTGATGAACCTCGACCGCTTCGATCTGAAGAAGTAAGCGGCCAGGCTGGTAGAATCTGCAGGCAACGCGGCGGTCCTTCGGGGCCGCCGTTTCTTCTTGCAACGCGCTTCAATGCGCGACGCGCGCGGGCCGCTGCTTGAAGAGAAATCCGCACACGACGATGAACATCGCGAGCGCGATCGACGCGCCGTAGCGGCTCATCGCGAGACCGCCGTTCGCGACCGGCTTGTCGAGAAAATCGCCGACTACGGCGCCGAGCGGCCGCGTCAGGATGAACGCGCTCCAGAACAGCAGGGTGCGCGAAACGTTCGTGAAGCGATACGCGAGCACGATTAGCAACAGCGCGCCGCCGAAGATCGTCGCGGCGCCCGTGTAGCCGAAGCCCGCGGTGTCGGCGGTCCAGTCGCCGAGCGCGGTGCCGAGGGTCTGCGAGAACATGATCGTGACCCAGTAGAAGGCTTCCGCTTTCGGCGATGCGATCGTCGATACCGAGACCGATCCCATCGCACGATGCCACACCGCGAGCGATGCGATCAGCAACGCAAGCAAGATCGCGCTTCCGCCTGCATAGCCGATGCCGACCGAGCGGTCCGCGAAGTCGGCGAGCGTGGTGCCGACGGTCGTCGTCGCGATGATCGTGATCCAGTAGAGCGCGGGCTGGAATCGCTCCGCTTTGACTTGCGCAATCACCGCGACGACGAACACGGCCGCGAAGATGAACGTGCTCACCAGATAGCCGAGGTTCATCGACATCGAGAGTGCGTCGCCGCCGGTTTCGCCGAGCGTCGTCGCCGCTATCTTGATGATCCAGAACGCCAGGGTCAGTTCTGGGACCTTGGCGAGTGCTTTTTCTGTTCGCTCCATGTCGTCTCTCATGCGAGGAAAGACTCGAGCGTAGGGGTAGGGGCTTAGGAGCGGCTTAGTACGAGCACCATTTCGCCCCTTCGCGTATCGTCGACCTTCCGACCCGTTCATCCACAAGGAGCCACGCCATGCCCCGCACCGTCGCCGAGAAACGCGCCGCTTTTCGCGCGCTGCACGAATCCGGCTGCTTCATGTTGCCGAATCCCTGGGACGTCGGTTCCGCCCGCTATCTCGCGACGCTCGGCTTCAAGGCGCTCGCGACGACGAGCTCGGGCTTCGCATGGTCCAAAGGTCACGCGGACAATCACATGCAGCGCGACGCCGTGCTCGCTCATCTGCGCGAAATCGTCGAGGCGACGGATTTGCCCGTGAACGCCGACTTCGAAAGCGGCTTCGGCGCGACGCCGGACGAAGTGGCTCAAAGCGTGATGCTCGCGGTGGAGGCGGGCGTCGCGGGCTTGTCGATCGAGGATTCGACCGGCGACGCATCCGCGCCGCTCTTTGCGCTCGATGTCGCCGTGGCGCGCATGAAGGCGGCGCGGCGCGCGATCGACGCAAGCGGCGGCGACACCTTGCTCGTCGGCCGCGCGGAAAACTTCTTCGCGGGCAAGCCCGATATCGACGATGCCATCGCGCGTCTCAAGGCGTATTCCGATGCCGGCGCCGATTGCCTCTACGCGCCCGGCATCAAGACGCGCGAGCAGATCGAAGCCGTCGTGAAGGCGGTCGCGCCGAAGCCGGTGAATATGCTGATCGGCGGCGTGTCCGAGTTCACGCTGAGCGACGTCGCCGCGCTCGGCGTGCGGCGCGTGAGCGTCGGCGGAGGGCTTGCGCGCGTTGCGTGGGGCGGGTTCATGCGCGCGGCGCAAGGACTTGTCGATGGCCGCTTCGACGGGTTCAAGGACGCCGCGGCGGGCAACGATCTCAACGCGATTTTCGACGCGCGCGCGTAACGTACCCGGCTACTTCTTGCGCTTCGCCATGTAGCCGAGATACGCGATGACCGCATCGAGATCGCTATCGCTGATCGCGTTCTTGTCGAAGCCGGGCATCTTCATGTCGGCCCACGCGCGAATCGACTTCGGATCCCGGATGTATCCCTTCAGCGCCCACGGCTGAAAATATTCGGTCGGATTATGCGGACGATTCAGGTCCGGGCCGACCGACGCATCGCCCGCGCCGTTCAGCTTGTGGCAGACCATGCATTGCGTCGTGAAGACGGTCATGCCGCGACGTATCGGCGAATTCGCGGGCACGCTCTTGTCGACGGCGATCTGCGGGAAGCGCGCGGCGAGCGTCGGCGCAATGCGAATCGCGTCGACCTTGAACGGCCACTGCTCGCTCGTGACGCCCGACGCGGCGGGATCGATCCACACGACATAGAACGGACCGACATCGCCGCTGCCCGGCACCTGTGGCCAAGGGTCGTCCGCCGGCTCGATCGCGAGCCACGGTTCGGCGCGCTTCTTCGCATCGCCGAACAGCAGCTTCGCGGAAAAGTGCGTGACGAAACCGTCGGTGGCCGTGACCTGAAGCTCCTTGCCCGCGGGCAGTTCCGTGATGCCGAGCAGCGCGCGCAAGGGCACGGCGCGATACGTCATGCTGCGATGAAACGTGACGTCGTTCGGCACGCGGATGATCGCGGCATCCGGGCGCGCGAGCAATTGATCGGCCGTGAGCGAGCGCTCGCCGCCGACGTTGATCGTGAGCGATGCGGCCATCGATGACGCGCAGGCGAGCATCAGGCTCGCGAGCGCCAGGGCGCGTTTGAACATCATCGTCGCGGTCCTCCTTTGCGTGCGGTGATGATACTGCCTCACGCCGTTTGCCACGATGCGTGGCATGCGGAGTGCTAAGGGAAAGAGGGCGCGATGATAGACTTGAAAGTCTCGCGGCGCTGGCCATCGGCGCTGCCCGAACGTCACGAAAACAGAAACGAATGAAAGCCAAACGATTCTCGATGATCCGCGATTTCCATCTGGCCGACTGGTTCACGCTGGGCAACGCGGTGTGCGGCACGGGCGCGCTTTTCTCGTCGATGTCCTATCTCGACGACTCCGATGTGCTGCATATCTATCTCGCTTGCGCGCTCGTGTTCGCGGCGCTCGTGTTCGACGTGCTCGACGGCCGCATCGCGCGCTGGCGTCAGAAGGCGTCGCTCTTGGGCAAGGAGCTGGACTCGCTGGCCGATGTGATCTCGTTCGGCGTCGCGCCGGCGATCATCGGCTATGGGTTCGGCATGCGCGGCCTCTACGACCGCGTGATCCTGGCCTATTTCGTCGCGTGCGGCGTGTCGCGGCTCGCGCGCTACAACGTCACGACCGAAGAGATGTCGGGCGCAAGCGGCAAGGTCACGCACTTCGAAGGCACGCCCATTCCCACATCGTTTCTCATCGTGCTGCTGCTGACCATCGGCGCGTGGTCCGGCGCGATCGGCGAAAGCATGTGGCTCGGCACGGTGCGTCTCGGCGGCTTCACGCTGCATCCGCTCGTGCTGATCTACGCGATCTCCGGCTCGCTGATGATCAGCCGCATCCGCATTCCCAAGCCGTGAGGATCAGGCGCTGGCCGAAGCCGCGTGATGCCGCCCGATCAGCAGAAAGTGCGCGAGCGCGATGAGCGGAAAGCACGTCGCGACGCTCGCGACGAGCGTCCAGCCGCCGTGCTCGTAAAGCTGGCTCGCGAACGCCGAGCCGAATGCGCCGCCTATGAAAATGCTCGTCATGTAAACGGCGTTCAGCCGGTTGCGGCTCGCGGCGTGTAGCGCGTAGATTTCACGCTGGCCGAGCACCATGTTCATCTGCACGGCGAAATCGAGCACGATGCCCGTCACGACGAGCGCGCCCACGCCCCACGCGGGATGAATCACCACGGGAAGATACGCGATCGCCGCGAGAATCAGCGCGATGAAGGTCGCGCGCACGGTGTGGCCCGCATCGGCGAGACGCCCGGCGATCGGCGCGGATGTCGCCCCGGTCGCGCCGATCAGCGCGAAGATGCCGATGGCCGTCTGCGAAAGCCCGTAATGACGCGTCAGTTCGATCGGAATGCCGGTCCAGAAGAGACTGAACGATGCGAACATCAGCCCTTGATAAAGCGAGCGATGACGCAGCACCGGCATCGTTCGCACGAGATGCCCGAGCGAGCCGATGAGCTGAAAATACGTCGCCTGATGATCTGGCTTGCGGCTCGGAATCGTGAACGCGAGCACGCTCGTGATGCCGATCATCAGCACGGCGGCCGCGCCGAACATCGCGCGCCAGCCGAAGTGGCCCGCGACGAGACTCGATATCGGCCGCGACAGCAGAATGCCGAGCAACAACCCGCTCATGATCGTGCCGACCACTTTGCCGCGCGATTCGTCCGGCGCGAGATGCGCGGCGAGCGGAATCAGAATCTGCACCGCCACCGACGAAAAGCCGATCACGAGCGAGATCAGGAGAAACCAGCCGGGCGTGTGCGTGAACGTGGCGGCCGTGAGACTCGCGATCGAAACGAGCGCGGTCGCGATCATGAGCTTGCGGTTTTCGAGCAGATCGCCGAGCGGCACGATGAAGAACAGCCCGAGCGCATAGCCGATCTGCGTGAGCGACACGATCAGGCTCGCCGTGCCGCCCGCCATGTGCAGATCGGGCGCGATGAGTTCGATGATCGGCTGCGCGTAATACAGATTCGCGACGATCGCGCCGCAGCAGAAGGCGAAGAGCGCAATGAGGCCGCGCGTGAGTTCGACGTGCTTGCCGCCGTCGCGTGTGGTCGAAGCTGAAGCCGGCATGTAAACAGACCCTGAGGTAGCAGAACGGGACTATACGTTGTCGGCGCATTTCCCGCAGAAAGGGCTCACGCCGTTTCATCAGATGAAAGCGGGCGCTTCGGACCTATACCTTCATGTTATTTCGCGGCACGAGGCGCGTGCGTAAGATGGCTTCCAATCAGGCGTGGATCAGTTCATTGCGCGCCGAAACAGGACAACGCCCTTGCAATCGCCTTCCAGAGTTTCCGTGATCGACGATGACGAATCCGTCCGCGTCGCCTCTTCCAGTCTGCTGCGCTCGCTCGGCTGGGAGGTCAGCCTGTACGCGTCGGCGGAGACGTTTCTCGACGCAGATCCGCTCGACGGCCTCGCGTGCATCATCACCGATCTCAACATGCCCGGCATGTCCGGCCTGCAACTTCAGCAACGTCTGCACGAGCTGAATCTGAACGTGCCGGTCATGTTCATCACCGCGTTCGCATCCGATGCCGCGCGCCGTCAGGCGCTCGACGGCGGCGCGGTGTGCTTTCTCAGCAAGCCCGTCGATGGAACCGCCGTCGCCGATTGCCTCGAACGCATTCGGCAAGGATTTTTGAAGGATTAGAATGCTTCGCGTAATCTGGCGCGGGCCCGGACCTTTCCAACGAACGCCGATGATTGATTGATGGAGACATTCCAGAGCGCGCCGCGCGCGGTGCGTCACGATACGCGCATCGTGTCGATGCTCGCGGCGGCCATCGCGCTCGCCGTGTTTCTGATCGACGCGCTCACGCCGCTCGATATCGCCATCGCGGTGCTGTATGTCGTCGTCGTGCTGCTGATCGCATCGACGGGCAATCGCACCGCGACGGTCGCGACCGCGTGGGGCTGCGTCATCCTCACGCTCGTCGGCTTCATTCTTTCGCACGACGAGAACGTCTCGGGCGGCGCGCTCGCACGCTGCGCGGTGAGCCTGCTCGCAATCGGCACGACCGCCGTTCTCTCGCTGCGCATTCAGGCCACGACGATGCAGCGCAAGCGCATGGAAGCCGAGTTGCAGCGTCAGCGCGATGCATTGAAGCGCAGCGAAGCGTTCCTGCTCGATGCGCAGCGGCTTTCGCTTACCGGCAGCATCGCGACGCGTCTGCCCGCCGGCACGATGTGGTGGTCCGACGAGGCGTATCGCATCTTCGATTATCCGCGCGACATGACGCCTTCCATCGATGCAATTCTCGCGCGCTCGCATCCCGACGACATCGCGATCGTGCGCGGCGCGCATGAAGCGGCGCTGTCCAGCGTGCGCGATATCGATGTCGAGCATCGGCTGCTGCTGCCGGATGGAACCGTGAAGCACGTTCATTACGTGGCGCATCGTGCATCGAGCGAAAACGACGGCGGCGAATACGTCGGCGCGCTGATGGACGTCACCGAAACCAAGCTCGCGCAGGAAGCGCTCGCGCGCTCGACCGCCGAACTCGCGCATGTGACGCGCGTGACGATGCTGGGCGAGCTGGCCGCGTCGATCGCGCACGAAGTCACGCAGCCGATGGCCGCGATCGTCACGAGCGGCGGCGCCGCCTTGCGCTGGCTCAATCGCGCGCAACCGGATATCGCGGAGGCGCAGCAATCGATCGCGCAGATGGTCCGCGACGCCAAGCGCGCGAGCGAAGTCATCGCACGCATTCGCGCGATGGCGAGAAAGCGCGACAGCCAGCCCGCGACGCTCGAAGTCACCGAGATCGTCGGCGAGACGATCGAGCTCGTGCGGCGCGAACTCGCGCGTCATCGCGTGGATGTGCGCGCCGATCTCGCGACGCCGTCGCCGACGGTGCGTTGCGACCGCGTGCAGTTGCAGCAGGTGCTCATCAATCTGATGATGAACGCGGCGCAGGCGATGTCCGCCGTGAACGGGCCGCGTGTGTTGCGTGTGGCGACGCGCGAGAGCGACAGCGATCCCGGTTACGCTCAGATCGTCGTGCAGGATTCGGGCACGGGCATCAGCGACGAGAACGCGCGGCGTCTATTCGATGCGTTCTTCACGACGAAGGCCGAAGGCATGGGCATGGGCTTGTCGATCTGCCGTTCGATCATCGAGGCGCACGGCGGCAGGATATGGGCGGAATCGCCCGATGAAGGCGGCGCGCGTCTGCTTTTCGTGCTGCCCGAAAACGAGAGAAGAGACGATGAGCAATGACAAGCACGCCGCGATGGTCTACGTGGTCGACGACGACGAATCGATGCGCGATGCGCTGCGCATGCTGCTGCGTTCGGTCGGACTGAACGTGACGACGTTCGCGTCCGCGCACGAGTTCCTTGCGCACGACATGCCCGAAGTGCCGAGCTGTTTGATCCTCGACGTGCGGCTGAAAGGGCAGAGCGGTCTCGCCGTGCAGGAGCAGATGGCCGCGAGCCAGCTCGGCTTGCCGATCGTCTTCATGACGGCGCACGGCGACATAGCGATGACGGTGAAAGCAATGAAAGCGGGTGCGAAGGATTTTCTCGCGAAGCCGTTCCGCGATCAGGACATGCTCGATGCCGTCGCGCAGGCGCTCGAAGCCGATGAAGAACGGCGCGCCGCGAGCCGCTCGGTCGCGGACTTGCGGCGCGCGTATGAGTCGCTGACGCCGCGTGAGCGCGAGGTGATGGCGTTCGTCGTGTCGGGTCTGATGAACAAGCAGATCGCAGCGGAGATGAATCTGAGCGAGATCACGGTGAAGATTCATCGCGGCCAGGCGATGAAGAAAATGGCCGCGCGTTCGCTGGCCGATCTTGTGCTGAAGGCCGAAGCGCTCGGCGTGAAGATGCCGCAAGGCGCATCGACGCCGCCGCGCGCCTAGCGGTCTTGCATCATCGAGGGCGCGGTTTCTTCGCTCAACGCGATGCGTTCGAGCGGCAACTGCGTGTCGTAACCGGCGCGATCGAGCGCGCTCCAGTCGTGCGGCGCGCTCAGCGAATACCACGTTCCGAACGCCAGAACGGCGGCGCAAGCGGATAACAGCCTGCGTGTCGATGTATCGCCCATGATGCGCTCCCGATGCGTGACCATGACGTCAGCTTAGAGAAGCGCATGCGCGCGCGCCATTCTACGAACGGCTCGGCGTGCTTATACGAACGTTTGATGCAAGCAAGGCAGGTCTTCGCCATTTCGAAATCGATCGATATATCGGCGCCCGGATCGCGCGTAATCTCCCGTCGTAGTTTTAAGTCTGCCCCCGTTCAGCCGCCGTTGCGTTAGCCCGGCGGCTTTTTTTCGTGTGTACGTCCGCTATCCGCAATACGGCGATGCGCCTTGCTCGGCAAACCATCGGCTTTCATGACGCAAGTCGAACGTTTCGTCCTTCCCGGTTCGTTTCAAAGTCGTTCTATATCGAGCCGAAATCCCGGTCGATATTGTTCATCCGGATCGTTATCCATATTCAGTACGGTTGAGCTAAGCAGATTTCGGGGAGATGAAACGATGGCGAAAGACATTCGAGTCGCAATAGTCGACGATCATCCGATCGTCCTGTGCGGCCTCAATAAAGCATTACTTGAAGCGGGATTCAACGTACGTGGCGTGGAAAGCAGCGCCGACGGTTTGATGAACGTCCTTGAAAATGAAGCGTGCGATGTGGTCGTGGCCGATTATTCGATGCCGGATGCTTCCTCGTTGGACGGCTGGCAATTTCTGACCGCCTTGTCGAGCAAATACCCGAAGTTGCCCGTCGTCGTTTTCAGCGAATTCGACGATCCATTTCTCGTGGGAAGTCTCGCGCAACGCGGCGTCGCTGGCGTGGTCAGCAAGCGCGAAAACATGTCTGAAATGCTTGTCGCGATCCATACGCTCTTCGCTGGCGGGCGCTATTTGTCTCCCGTCGCGCAATCGGCAGTAGAGCGCTTCAATGTGTCGCCCGAGCTGAGCCGCTTCACCGCGCTCACGCGTCGGCAGATGGAGATCGCGGGCTTGATGCTATGTGGTCTTTCTGTATGCGAAACGGCGCGCCTGCTCGATCGCCGAATGAATACGATCAGCTCTCAGCGTGCGGCGGCTTGCAAGCGACTGGGGTTTTCCCGGGAATCCGAGATGTATCGCTTCGCGGCGAGTCACGGATTGTCGTTGGAGCGTTCGCAAATCGGCGTCGAATTCGACGCGATCCGGGGGTAAATGTCATGACTGGCAAACGCGAGAAGCTGAAGGTCGTTATCGCGGATGATCATCCACTCGTCGCATTTGGTCTCCACAAGGCATTGGATGAGGCCGGCTGCGATGTGGTCGGCACGACGCACGACGTCTCCGATCTGATGGATTTACTGGCACACCGCGAATGCGATATTTTGATCGCCGACTATTCGATGCCGGGCAGAGGATCGCCAGACGGATGGCGATTCCTTTCCATTGTTTCGCGCGAATTTCCCGATCTGCGGATTCTTGTCTATACCGAATTTCATGAGCCGTTTCTCGTTGGATCGCTCGAGCAACGCGGTGTGGCAGGGATCGTGAGCAAATCCGACGAGATGTCCGAGGTGTTGACTGCGGTGCGGGAGCTCGAGCGCGGCGCGTCATATCTGTCGGCGACCGCGCGCGCGGCTTTGTATCAGTACCGGAGTAATCCGGAGCTACAGCGCTTCGGGATGCTGACGGCGCGCCAGATGGAGATCGCCGGGCTCATGCTGTGCGGCATTTCAGGCCGCGAGATAGCGAGTTTGATGCAACGTCGCAAGAGCGCGATCAGCTCGCAGAGTATCAAAGTACGCAGCTTGCTGGGCTTCGACCGGCTTTCTGAGCTGCATCGCTTCGCATCGAACCTTGGATTGAAGCTGGACCGGTTCGGTCCGGGCGACCTTTCTCACGCAGCCTGATTCGGGCGGCGTGCCGATGCCCGGTCTATCCAGACCGGGCGCACGCGTTTCGGCGTCGCGTACAGAAACGGCGCGTTTCTCCCACGATCCCTTATCGGTGTACCGGGCTGGATGGCGCGCATCGAGGTGCGCGCGCCGCTAACTGCCGGCTGTCTCGAAGTTCACGCTTTGTCGATTGGGGAACATTCTGAATTCCATCGACGCTTGGCCCGCCGGGCCTTTGATCCACGGTACCCGCTCGGGCAGCCGTGAGGGCATTCGAATTTCTTCTATATGGCGACGCGGCGTCGATCAATAGCATTCGATCCGTGGAGTTGGTCTGCTTTCTGGCACCGGTTCCTGAGTGTGTAAAAGGTGCGCGACCGCGCGTGCGTCGAGCTGAGCGAATTCCTGTCACACGTTGCGCCGTACTCGATATCCGGGACGGCTAAATCTCATTTACTAGGTTTATTTTCGGATGAACAAGAATCGGTTTCGTCGTGTTTTCAGTAAGCGTCATGGCATGCTGGTCGCCGTTGCGGAAGACGTAACAAGCCAGGGCAAGGCGCCCGGCGAAGGCAACGCTTCCTCCTCCTCTTCTCCTCAAAGCGCGAAAATGGGCGTCATTGCAACGATGACGGCCTTTGCGCTCGCGATGTTCGCATCGACCCCTGCGACGAGCTTCGCGCAGGCACTGCCGACCGGCGGTCAAGTCACCGCAGGTCAGGCTTCGATCTCGCAGAATTCCAACACGATGACCATCAATCAGGGCACGCAACGTGCCGTGATCGACTGGAACTCGTTCAACGTCGGCCAGGGCAACACGGTCCAGTTCAATCAGCCGAACGCACAAGCGCAGGCGCTGAACCGCGTGACGGGCGCGGGCGCTTCCAACATTCAAGGTTCGCTCTTGGCCAACGGTCAGGTGTTGATCCAGAACGCCAACGGCGTGCTGTTCGGCAAGGGCGCGGTGGTGAACGTCGGTTCGCTGCTGGCGACGACCAAGTCGATCGACGCGAACCAGTTCATGTCGGGCGGTCCGCTGAAGCTGTCGGGCACGGGCAAGAACGCGAGCGTGGTCAACGACGGCACGATCAACGCGCAAGGCTATGTCACGCTGATGGGCGATCAGGTGCGCAACACCGGTTCCATCGATGCGGGCAAGAACGGTCAGGTCGCGCTCGCCGCGGGCGACAGCGCGACGGTTGCGCTCGCCAACGGCCAGGGCATCCAGTTGACGCTGAACAACGCGACGGCCAACGCGCTCGTCGAGAACAGCGGCACGATCAAGGCGGACAACGGTTCGGTCCTGCTGACCGCGCGCGGCAGCAACACGCTCTTGAACAGCGTGGTGAACATGTCTGGCGTGGTGAAGGCGGGCACGGTGGTGGCCGATGCGGGCAACACGGGCGACGTTACGGTGTCGGGCAAGATCGATGCATCGAACATGAGCGCGGGCGGTCAGGGCGGCACGGTGGTGCTCTCGGGCAACCGCGTGGGCGTGTTCGGCAACGCGAGCATCGACGCGAGCGGCGACAAGTCGGGCGGCAAGGTCATCATCGGTGGTGACAGCCTGAGCAAGCTCTCGGGCACGCAAGCACAAGGCATGCTGCAGGACGGCGTGCAGTTCGCGGACTTCACGCAAGTCGATAGCGGCGCGACGATCAAGGCGGACGCGGCGCATGGCGATGGCGGTTTCATCGAGACGTCGGGTCATAGCCTGAGCGTGCAGGGCAACCTGAGCGCGGCGGCGCCGAACGGCAAGGGTGGCGAGTGGCTGATCGATCCGACGGACGTGACCATCAGCACGGGCGCGGATGCGAACTACACGGGCGGCATGAGCGGCTTCACGCCGAGCGGCAACGCGGCGACGGTGAACAACCAGTCGATCAGCAACGTGCTGAGCGGCGGCACGAACGTGACGATCACGACGGCGAGCTCGGGCACGGCCACGGGCAACATCGTGCAGCAGGCGGGCGCGGATATCGTCAAGACGAGCGGCACGGACGCGACGCTGACGATGCTGGCCAATGGCAGCATTCAGCTCAACGGCAATATCACGTCCACGGCGAACAAGCTGAATCTGAACCTGACCGCTGATATGAGCGGGAACCACAATGGTTCGGTGACGGTTCAGGGTGCGAATACGAATCTGAATGGCGGCACGCTCAGCGCCTCTGGCAATACCGTGAATGGCAACGGTCTGGCGGGCGCCAATGCGGTGGATCTCGCGGGCAATATCACAAACGTAGGTGGTGGTTCCATCAAGGGTACGGCCAATACCGGCGTTGGAGTAACGATTGCTCCGGGTGCGCGGCTCACGCAATCAGGCGCGGGTACCTGGAACATTACCGGCGTTTCGAACAGCGGCATTGGAGTCAGCGTTGGCGCACCGGGAAAGTCTACGAAGTCAGCGATTTCCGTTGCGGGCAACGCAACGTTGAATATCAACGGGACCAGTGAAAGCGGGCCCGGCGTCTTTGTGATTGCCGATGTCGCCGCAAATCAAGGCGCTACGCTCAATATTTCTGGAACTTCCAATAGTGGGGTCGGGCTTGGCATCGACAGTGCAGCCCCCACGACCGGCTATTCTTTTGGGTCGACGTTGACTTCGGACGATGAAGCCACGATCAACATCAACGCCCGGTCGAACACCCAAGTCGGCATGAGCGACTGGGACGGCGCTTTCGTCGCAAGGGGAAATTCAACGATCAATCTGGACGCGGCGTCCAATACGACTTGGGGCGCACAGGGCTATTGGAGCTCCACTGCCACGGACAATGCGCACATCAATCTGAATGGGAGCGGCACCACCGGGCTGTGGTATCAAGGCAGTGTCAACGCGTCGGGTAACGGCGTGGTTAATCTTACGGGTATCCGCACGCGATTCCGGCTCATTTGACGCTCGATCTCGAAGCGTTGCCAAAAGCAGTGCCGTATCTTCGTGCGCCGTCCGCTGTGCCTTCGAAGCTGCCGATCGTCGCGCCGAACAAGCTGAAAGTGGGATTGGTGTTCAAGGGCAATCCCACGCATGAGAACGATCGCGCGCGCTCCTTGCCCTCGCTTGCCGTGCTCGACGATCTGCTCAGGATTCCGGACATCGAGTTCTTCAGCCTGCAGAAGGGCGCCGGAGCCGACGAAGCCGCCGACTACGCGCAGAAGCACGCGAACTTCCACGATGTAGGCGCGCAAATCACGACGATGGCGGAGACGGCGAAAGCCATCGAGTCACTCGACGTCGTGCTCACGGTGGATACGTCGGTGGCGCACGTCGCCGGTGCGATGGGCAAGCGCGTGTGGATGATGCTGCCGTTCTACGGCGACTGGCGCTGGCACTACACCCGCGAGGACAGTCCCTGGTATCCGACGATGCGTCTCTTCCGCAAGCGTCACGGTTGCGACTGGTCGGAAGTGGTCGCACGCATCGCCGGGCATCTGAAGATGCTAAGGGCCGATACCACGTGCGTCTGAGAAATTCATAAGACATCCTCAAGACGCGAGTCTGCGGGATGTCTTGCATCCTGTGCCCAATCACCGAAGACTCCGCGATAGACCCTCTCGCGCTTCGTGTTTTCGTCTTCGGAGATGACGAAAAGAACGATCTCCCTACATAAGTTCGCAGATCGAAGCAAGACCATTCCCGCATGAATCGTGCGGATATTTTGACCATATCGGGCTTTCGATATTTTTCTATATCGAGCGGAGAGCCCGTCGGCTAAATTCGACCATCGTTGTGGCAGGGCGCAAGTCACGAGCGATGGGCACTCGCTCTGCCTGCGTGCTGGCCTGAGTAAGCACTGTCTTCCTTCGGATCCTGTATGAGCCGGGGTCGACCGTCGTGCCCTTTGCACTGAATATCGCCATGTCAATTCTCGAATTTCTGAGCCGAAAATTTCGGCATTACTGCGCAATGGCCGGGCGCGCGTCGTCGATTCTCACGTCGGTTTATTTCGGCTTGTCGTTTCTGCTTCTAGCAGCGCTAGGGGTATCGAGTTGGAATTTGATCGTGCCGATTGCTTTGGTATTCAGCCTTTCGATGATCATCTTTGCTTGCATGCTGCTATCCGAAAGCCGTAAGTACGAACGTGAGGCCAGGCCGCCGGTGACATCGATTCCGCTCGACCAACTCGCGAGTTCGCTTCGTGGAAGCAATGAGCATGAGCAGCGCGGGTCAGGATGCACAAACGTCCGCGCTGCAGACAAAGTGCGTGCGGAACGTGAAGCCGGTGTCGCTGGGAAGATTCGTTTCGCCGGGCGAAACGCACTTCTGACACCGCCGATGTTTCTCCCGGATTGAGCACGTCCTAAAATCCGATAGGCTTCCTTTGCGGGATAGCTCAGGCCCGCCCGACATTCGTGAGTTGCTTTTACATCAATAAATGAGCCGTACGTTTCGGGTTTTGACTCGAAGAGCGGCAACTCAAAAAACGGTTGTTATATGAACGCACGAGGGGACAAGATTCGGATGGTTTTGGCGGACGATCATCCGATCGTGCTGTTGGCTGTAGCCGACCAATTCTCGAAAATTCCGGGTTTTACGATCGCCGCCATGGCTCATTCCGGCGCCGAGTTGCTTCGCGTACTCGAAAAGGAGCCCGTCGACCTTATCATCACCGATCTCGTGATGCAGGGA
Source organism: Caballeronia zhejiangensis (assembly GCF_000698575.1). Classification (GTDB taxonomy): domain Bacteria; phylum Pseudomonadota; class Gammaproteobacteria; order Burkholderiales; family Burkholderiaceae; genus Caballeronia; species Caballeronia zhejiangensis. The sequence goes on along the minus strand of NZ_JFHD01000012.1, from coordinate 40,864 downwards.
GAAGACGAGACGGACATAGACGGCTTGCGGCTGATCAGCAAGCTCAAGCGGTCCTTTCCGAACATACCCGTCATTGTGCTGACCATGATGACGAGCGGCGGCATCTACCACGAATTGTGCAAGCTGGGCGTCGCTGCGATCATGAGCAAGGAGGAGCCCGCCAGCGAGCTCAGCCAGGTCACGCTTCGTGCATTGAGCACGAAAGAGACGATCATTTCGCCTAAGATTCAACACCGTCTGGCGCGCGATGGATCGACCCTGCAGGACCTCGCGCGCGAGCAGCCGCTTTCGCCCCGCGAACTGGAAGTGGTGCGCCTCTTCGCGCAGGGCCTTTCGGTGACTGAAATCGCGCGCACGCTGAACCGATCCGTGCCGACCGTCGCCACGCAGAAGCGATCGGCCATGCGCAAGCTGCATGTGGAGAACCACGTCGATCTCGTCAAATACGCGGCCAGAGCAGGACTAGCCTGATGGAGCATGTTTTCGCCGCATCGCGAGATTCTCCTCTGCAGATGCTGCGAATGCTCGAGGACAATCTCAAACGGGAGCGACGCATTTTCGCGGTCGCCATCGGCTTGCTGATTTTCTCTTCGATGTGTGCCGCTTTCGCGGCCATCGTTTTTCTGGTCAATAGTACGCTCAAGACCGAGCTTGCCGACGTCCAGTCCGTCATGCGCGGCGTGAATATCGGTATCTTCAGTCGTTACAACATGCTGAAGACGGGCGAGCTACTCCTCGAAGTCACCCCGCAGGACTACCATCCATCGCCCAACGGTCCTCGGGCCGCGCTGCCGTGCGCGCCCTTACCTTCGGACAGCGAAGACGCATCGATGAGCCGGATTTGCAGCGCGGCACTGCGTGCTATTCCCGACGGGAGCTTGCCGTTCTCCCTGCAATTCGCACGGTTCGACGGAAGCGCGTCGTATGGTTTTGAATTTTTCACCAAGCGCGACGCCGATGAGGGACCCGGCACCGAACGATTGCGCTCACTCGTCGATACCGCCAAGGCCACCATGAGTTCTCGCGGCCTCGATCCCGTAAGCGTCGCACGAGAACATAGCGTTCTATGGTTCCGTGCACCGGCCCTGCTGGGTTTCGAGAGTTCGACGATCGTTATGTTCATGGTGGTCGAGAAGAACGATCGACCCGTTGCGTTTGTCTTCACGAAGGTCGATGTCGAGCGTGTGCTGAAATTGGTCCGGCCCGCCGCCCTCAATTCGGAAATAACGATCTTTAGCGACGATGGCACGGTGCTGGCGGGCGATGCATCGGGAGACGCGCGATTCGTCGACAAACATCTCGAGAAGGGGCCGCCTGGCGTATCCCACTGGATCATGGGACACGGATGGGGCGCGCGAATGGAACCGCTTGCGCTCGGCGTCGGCCACATCGTCGTTTCCTTGCCGACGGCGACCAATCTCGCTGTCAAGCGTACGGAAGTGTCGGTTATCGTTCTGGTGGAAGCGGCGCTCTCAACTATGCTCGTGGCGTTATACCGATACTGGAACTACCGCTTCCTGACGCGTACCTATGAGCAGGCTTGCCGCGCGGTGGAAGGCGAGATTCTAAATCATCTCCAGGTGCAGGTGACGCCGGTCGGTTTGTGCATTGCGCTGCGTAGCGATTTCAGCGCCATTGCCGCGAATCAGGTCGCGCGTAACCTGCTCGACCTCGATGCCAGCGCGATGCATCTGCCCGCCGCGCTATGTGTGGCCTTCCATCAACATGGCATGAGCTTGCCCGCAAAAGGCGACGCCGCCGTGATCTGGCAATTCGAATGCACGCTGGAGAAAGCGGACCAGTCGTCGCGTCACCTGAAGATTTCCTACACGTCGGCGGTCGTCAACAAGACCGATGTGCTGTTCTGCGCCATTGCCGACATCACGGAGCATCACGAAGCCGAACGCCTGCTGCGCGAAGCGAAGGAAACCAGCGACGCCGCCGCCAAGGCCAAGCTGAATTTCTTCGCTTCGATGAGCCACGAGATCAGAACGCCGCTGTCGTGGCTCGTCGGCAATCTCGAACTCGTCGCCAGGGGCCCGCTGGCGGCGGAACAGGAAGCCCGCGTCGGTGCGATGCAGGCGTCGGCGGGCGCGCTGCTGCAGGTCGTCAACGATGTTCTCGATTTCTCGAAGATGGACGTCGGGGAAATGCGTCTCAGCGAAGAGCCGGCGTCGATACGCGACATCGTCATGCGCGTGATGGTCGGTCATTCGCCCATCGCGAATCGCCAGGGCTTGCGTTTGTTCGTCGTGATCGACCGCGAGTGCCCGTCACGCTTATGGCTCGATCCGATTCGCGTCGCGCAGATACTCAACAACCTCCTTGGCAACGCGCTCAAGTTCACGTATTCGGGCAAGGTCGTCGTGCGTGCGCGCTGGGTCGACGGCGCGCTCGCACTGAGTGTGGCCGATTCGGGCATTGGCATTCCGGAAGCGCAGCGTCAGATGCTCTTTCAGCCGTTTGTCCAGGGCGACGCGCACCGGCTGACTCAAGCGCGCGGCACCGGGCTCGGGCTCTCGATCTGCGAGCATCTGTGCCGGCTGATGAAAGGGCGCATCGCGCTTGAAAGCACGGAGGGCGTCGGCACGCGCATCACCGTCACGCTGCCGTTGCAAGTGGCTGAGTCGTCGCCGGACGAAGCCGATGCCTTGCTCGTCGGCCGGCCCGCCATCCTGTATCGGGCGAACGAGCATCGCGAGTGGTTCGACGCACTCTTCGATGCAGAGCGCAGTTCGATTACGTACATCACGAACGAGGGCGCGGCGGCGAACGTGGAGGGTTGCGACTGTCTCATCGCGACCGACGAAATCTCGGATGACGAGATCGATGCGCGATGGACAGATCGCGCGCGCGTCATCCGCGTGACGCAGGACGGCCCGCTCGTGCCGGTGGCGAGAGAGAACGGCGAAATAGCCGTCAGCATCTTCGCGGCCAAGGAGTTCCGGGAAGCGGTGCAGATTGTCAGAGACGGGAGGCATCACGCGATCTCCGCGTCGCCCATTCGGTCGGCGCCTCTGCAACCCGCTTCGGCGAATCCCGGCGCGACAGTGCTGATCGCCGAGGACAATCGCCTCAACCGAGGTTTGTTGCGCGACCAGTTGCTGACGCTCGGCGCATCCGTGATCGAAGCAGCCGACGGCGAGGAAGCGCTCGATCTGCTGCGCAAGAACCGCGTGGACCTCGTGCTGACCGACATGGACATGCCGAAGATGAACGGCGCGCAACTCCTGGCGGCCGCGCGTGCCCTCGATCCGTCGATGCGTGTCTATGCGGTGAGCGCGAGTGCGAGCGCGACCGATGTTCAACGTGGTCGCGACGCCGGTTTCACCGACTATCTGACAAAGCCGGTTGCGCTCTCCGTGCTCGCTGACGTGTTGCGCACGTTAGCCGTCGATGAAGGAAACGCATCGGCCGATGATGCGTCGCCGCCACGATTGCCGACGGTGCCGGCGCCGTATGTCGCCGCCTTCGTCCAGCAGATCGGCGAAGACATCGCCGCGCTCGACGCGATCTGCTCGCAGCGCGACGCGCCGGCGCTGCGCCGCTGGGCGCACAAGCTTGCGGGCGGGCTGTCGGTGCTCGGCCCGTCCATGCTCTTCGATGAGTGCGAGGAATTGCGCGCGACGCTGAGGGAGGCGGGCAACTGGGTCGAGGACGTCGAGACATACGTCTCGCTGATTCGCTCGGACCTTCTCGAACTGCGCGACCTGCATCGCGACACGATCCACGGTTAGGCCGACGCGCTGACCCATCCCGGATTGCAAACGTTCGGCCCGCAAAAACTGACGAACGGCCGTCAAGTTCGACCGTCAGCGGCCGTTTACACGCATATGAAAAGGCGCCGCCTACCTGGCGAGTGACCTTCCCAGAGCGCCTGGCTCGCCGCGACGCGTCGCGCGGCACCCCGAGGCGGCGACGGCAACCCCGACAACCGCTCGATGTCTCCCGCATGCGTCAGATTTACTCAAAGATGCGCCTCGCCAGTCTGGCCGTGGCGTCGCTCGTTTCGTTCTCGTCGTCCGCTTTCGCCGACGATCCGCCCGCCGTGCCGCTCACCGGCGGCAAGCTGCTGCTGACGGGCGGCGTCTCGGAAGTCGAAGGCGCGGCGGGCGGCGGCCTCACGCCGTGGGCCGTCATCGGCGGATACGGCACCGCGCGCCAACTCGGCGCGAACGCGCACGGCACCTACATCCGCACGCAGGATTACGCGCTCGGCACGTGGGGCCTGACCGTCGGCGTCGCGAATCGCGTCGAGCTGTCGCTCGCGCGTCAAAGCTTCGATACGCGCGATGCCGGCGCGAAACTCGGCCTCGGCGAGAACTTCAAGTTCAATCAGAACATCTTCGGCGTGAAGGTGCGGCTGCTCGGCGACGCCGTGCTCGATCAGGACACGTGGATACCGCAAATCGCCGCGGGGCTGCAGTTCAAGCACAACGAACAGGGCGATATCGTGAAAGCGGTCGGCGCGGCGAGCAATTCCGGCACCGATTTCTATCTATCCGCGACGAAGCTGCTGCTCGCGCAAAGCCTCCTCTTGAACGGCACGCTGCGCTTCACGAAGGCGAACCAGTTCGGCCTGCTCGGGTTCGGCGGCGACAAGTCGAACGCGTATCACCCGGAATTCGAGTCGTCGGTGGCGTATCTGCTGACGAAGAACGTCGCGATCGGCGGGGAATATCGGATGAAGCCGAACAATCTCTCGTTCGCGCGCGAGCAGGACGCGTACGACGCGTTCGTCGCGTGGGCCCCGAACAAGCACGTCTCGCTGACGGCGGCGTATGTCGCGCTCGGCGACATCGCGACGGTGAAGAATCAGCGCGGCCTCTACGTTTCGATGCAGGCGGGGTTCTGACGATGAACATCCGCCACGCCGCATTGCTGGCTCTCACGCTCGCCTGCGCGAACGCGCACGCCGACGACGCGCTCTACGAACAGTTCGGCGAGCGAGCAGGGCTGACGAAGATCGTCGACGACATGTACGACAACGTGCTCGCCGATCCGCGCACCGCGCCGTATTTCGACAACGCGCCCGTCAAGCGCATCAAGCAGAAGCTCGTCGAGCAGATCTGCGTGCTGCTCGACGGCCCGTGCGTCTACACCGGCCGCCCGATGCGCCGCACGCACGAAGGACAGAACATCGACCGGGCCGCGTTCAACGCGCTCGTCGAAGACTTGCAGGCCGCGATGGACAAGAACGGCGTGCCGTTCCACGCGCAAAACAAACTCCTGGCGAAGCTCGCGCCGATGTACCGCGACGTGCAAGACCGCGAATGAACATGCTCAAATTTCTCATCACGTTGCTGGCGTTCGGCGCGACGATTGCCCACGCCGGGAGCGTGCGCGTGCAAGTGGTCGATCAGGCCGGCGCGCCCGTGCCCGACGCCATCGTCTATGCGCTGCCCGTCAACGGCAAGCCGCCCGCGACGAAGCCCGCCAGCGCGGTCATCGATCAGATCAAGCGGCGCTTCGTGCCGATGGTCTCCGTCGTGCAGACGGGCGCGTCGGTGGCGTTCCCGAACAAGGACAACATCGAGCACGACGTCTATTCGTTCTCGCCGCCCAAGCGCTTCGAGCTGAATCTGTATCACGGCATTCCCGCGAATCCGGTCGTGTTCGACAAGCCCGGCCTCGTCGTGATGGGCTGCAACATCCACGATTCGATGGTCGCATATCTGCTGATCGTCGATACGCCGTGGTTCGCGAAGACCGACGCGCACGGCGCCGCGACCATCGACAATCTGCCCGCCGATGCGTACAAGGTGATCGCGTGGCATTTCCGCCAGAGCGATCCGAACGCGCAGCCGACGCAGAAGGTCAACGCGGACGGCGCGGTGAAATTCGCGCTGCAACTGCGCCCCGCCGAATAGGACGCCCGTCACGATGCTCTTTCACAGCCTGCGCGCGCGAATCGCGCTCGTCTTCGTCGTGCTGATGCTCGTCGCGCAGGCGGCGGCGTTTCTCGTCATCAACTCGGTGATTCTGAAGAACGCGCATCGCAACGCCGAAGAGCAACTGTCGGTGGCCGAGCGCGTATTCGCGCAGATTTTGCGCGGCAATAGCGAACAGTTGACGCAGGCGGCGAGCGTGGTCGCGCTCGACTTCGGCTTTCGCGAAGCGGTCGCGACGCACGACGGCAAGACGGTCGCGTCCGCGCTGCGCAATCACGGCGACCGCGTTCATGCGGACGTCGTGATGCTCGTCGATCTCGACGGCAAGCTGATCGCCGATAGCGGCGGCGTCGGGCGCGAAGGCATGGCGTTTCCGTTCCCGAAGCTCATCAGGACCGTCGCGACGAAGGGCGATGCGTCGTCGTTCGGCATGATCGGGCCGCGCGCGTATCAGCTCGTCGCGGTGCCGGTGAAAGCGCCCATCGCGATCGCGTGGGTCGTGATGGGCTTCGCGGTCGACGATGCGCTCGCACGCGATCTGAGCTCGCTCACGTCGCTCGACGTGTCGTTTCTCACCGTCGGCGACGACGGCAAATGGGGCGTGCTCGCAAGCTCGCTCCCCCACGACGCACGCGACGCGCTGACGGATCAGGCGCAACTCGCCGCGAACGGCTACGCGACGCGCGTCATGCGGCTGCACTCCGAAGGGCGCACGGTCGCCGTGCTGCTCGAACGCTCGCTCAACGAGGCGCTCGCGCCGTTCAAGCGCCTGCAGACGACGCTGCTGCTCATTACGCTGCTCGGCGTGCTCGTGTCGATCGTCGGCAGCGTGCTGATGGCGCGCTCGGTCACGCGGCCGATCGCGGCGCTCACGCAGTTTTCGAAGCGCATCGGGCAGGGCGATTACGCCGCGCCCATCGAGATTCGCCAGAACGACGAGATCGGCGAGCTGGCGCGCGCGTTCAATCAGATGCGCGACGGCATCTCGGAGCGCGAGAAACGCATCACCGAGCTCGCGTACATGGATCGGCTCACCGGCCTGCCGAATCGCGCGCTCTTCAACGACCGCCTGCAGCAGGCGATCGGCGCGGCGACGCGGAGCAAGCGCCCGCTCGCGGTGATGATGATGGACCTCGACCGCTTCAAGTACGTGAACGACACGCTCGGGCATCCGATCGGCGACATGCTGCTGTGCGAAGTGGCGAAGCGCCTGCGCGCGGCGCTGCATCGCAAGACCGATACGGTCGCGCGTCTGGGCGGCGACGAATTCGCCGTCCTTCTGCCGACCGACGATCTGGCGTCCGCGCGTCTTCTCGCCACGCGCATGCTGAACGCGCTCGAAGAGCCGATCACGATCGAAGGGCAACTCGTCGATGTGGGCGCGAGCATCGGCATCGTCACGTTTCCGCAGAACGGCACGGACATGAACGTGCTGCTGCGCCGCGCCGATATCGCGATGTACGTGGCGAAGCGCTCGAATCTCGGCTACGCGCTCTACGACGAACGTCACGACCAGAACAACGCCGAGCGTCTTTCGCTGATGAGCGAGCTGCGGCAGGCCGTCGAGCACGATCAATTGACGCTCTACTATCAGCCGAAGGTCGATCTCGCGACGCATCGCGTGAAATATGTCGAGGCGCTCGTGCGCTGGGATCATCCGACGCGCGGCTTCGTCTCGCCCGACCAGTTCATCCCGTTCGCGGAGCAGACCGGCTACATCAAGACGATTTCGCGCTGGGTCGCCGACAAGGCCATCGCGCAATGCGCCGCGTGGCGCCGGCAGGGCATCGAGCTGGCCGTGTCGGTGAACGTGTCGGCGCGCGAGCTGATCCAGTCGACGCTGCCCGAAATCTTCCAGGGACTGCTCGACAAGCACGGCGTCGCGCCGGAATCGATCTGGATCGAGATCACCGAGAGCGCGATCATGGACGACCCGAATCACGCGATCGAGACGCTCGACCGGCTGCACGCGCTCGGCATTCGCCTGTCCATCGACGATTTCGGCACTGGGTATTCGTCGCTGTCGTATCTGAAGCGCATGCCCGTCGATGAGCTGAAGATCGACAAATCGTTCGTGATGGGCATGTTCCAGCACAAGGACGATGAAACCATCGTGCGCTCGACAATCGATCTCGGGCACAACATGGGACTGAAGGTCGTCGCGGAAGGCGTCGAAACCGAAGAGATGCTGGAGCGGCTGAAGGCGCTGCGCTGCGATCTGGCGCAGGGCTATCACCTGAGCCGGCCGCTGCCCCCCGCGAAGCTCGAAGCGTGGCTCGACGCGTGGCGCGCGTCGAACGAGCAAGCGCTGATCGCCGGGCCGGAAGAGGCGTAGGCTCGCTTACCAGGCGCGGCCGCGGTCGTTCGCGACGGCTTGTTCGTCGCTCGCGATGGAGTCGCCGTCGCGATCGGCGAAGCGATAGGTGCCGCGTTCCTCCGATTTCGCTTCGTACAGCGCGGCATCGGCGCGCTTCAATGCGCTTTCGAACGACTCCGCCGGACGCGCCAGCGCGATGCCGACGCTCACGCCCACGCGCACCGTCTGCCCGGATTCGAGCGTGTACGGCGCCGACAGCTCGCCGATGATCTTGCGCGCGAAAACCACGTTGGCCGCGTGCGCGATATACGTGGCGACGATCGCGAACTCGTCGCCGCCCAGACGCGCGACCAGCTCGCCGCGGCGCATCGCGTTGCGCAGGCGGTCGGCGACGAGCTTCAGCAGTTCGTCGCCGGCATTGTGGCCGTGCGTGTCGTTGACGTGCTTGAAGCCGTCGAGATCGACGTACATCACCGTCACTTTCTCGCGGCCCGCGCCGCCCGCCATCAGACGTCCGGCCTGGTCGCCGAGATAGCGCCGGTTCGGCAGGCCCGTCAGCGAATCGTGATGCGCCCATTGCAGGATTTTCGCTTCGGCTTTGCGGCGCTCCGTCACGTCCTCGATGATGATGACCGCGCTGCCGTCGGGCACCGGATTGCGGCTCAGTTCGAGATGCCGTCCGTCGCGCAAGGGCAGGTCGAGCGTCGGATGGCCGCTTTCGAGCCATTGCGCGCATCGCTCGGCAAGCTGCGCGCGCGGTGTCTCGCCGAATTTCGCGAGCGCGGCATAGCCGATGAACTCCGGCAGCGACACGTTCAGCCGCAGCATGTCGATGGTCGCGCCGAACAGCTCCGCCGCCTTGCGATTCGCGATCACCACCCTGCCCGACGCATCCACGGTGCAGAGGCCGTGCGGCATGTGCGCGAGCGCCGCGTCGAAGCGCGTGGCGATTTCGGCGTGGCTTTCCTTGGCGGTCATCAGCGCGACGAGGCCGCGATAGTGCCGCTGCACGACCGCGCACATCGCGGCGATATAGAGGACGAGCGGCGGCACGAGAATCCAGTAGCCGGACGGCCCGAACAGCCCGCCGACGCCGATCGGCAGCGCGCCGAGGCACACCTGCGCGATCGCCAGATGCGGCGTGCCCGCGTTGCGCGACGCGACGCCGCCGAGCAGGCCGGCCGTCACCATGATCGCGAGCGACGCGAGCACGGCGTCGCCCGAGATCACGCAGCCCATCGCGCCGAGGCCCGTCACGAGACAGGCCAGCAGCCCGAACGGCGCATAGCGCGCGGCCCACCGGCCGGGCTGCGGCGCGTCCGTGCGCCTCAACGCGCGATATCGGCCGACGATCGAAAGGCGGGTGGCGAGCAGAAGCGCGTCGGCGGCGAGCCAGAGCATCGTCCAGAGGGACGGCTGGCGTCCGAGCGCGATCATCGCGACGAACGCGCCGGAGATGCCGGACAGCAGCAGCGGGCGGATGTCTTCGACAAGCGTCGACAGCAGCGATGCGCGAACGGCAGGCGTGATCCGTCCGTCCGCGGTCGCCGGCGTGGCCAGAATCGAATCGATCAAGGACGGATTGCCTGACATACGCAAGACCGGGCCGGCGAGAGGATGAATACGAAGGCGGCGGTGATGCGATCACCGCCGGTAATCGTGTATACGGCGGCGTCTGCGTGTTCTTTAGGCAAGACTTAGCGGCGGCTCAGGCGTGGTGAGCGTCGATTATTCGCTGAGAGCGCATTCTGACTTTCCTTCGAGCCGGATTATGTTTTCGCGCGGACATAGTAATTTAGGGCTCAAGTCTTTCAACCTGGCCTGACGCCGGGTTTTGCCTCATCGAAAGCTTTCGTTTCAGAGACGATCATGTTTGATGTCCTGCGCGCCATGCCGCGAAGGCGTCGTCGGTGAGGATGAAAGAAGCAGTTTCGCGGAAAGATGGCCACAGAAACCGTCGGGCGATTCATAAAAGGAGACGTCATGGACACGAACTCTCTCTCACCCGGTGCCAAAGGCGGGTCGCACGCCGAGCACCACAAGCAGACGAAGAAGGCGACCGCGAGCGGCTGGATCGGCTCCGCGCTCGAGTACTACGACTTCTTCATCTACGCGCAAGCCGCCGCGCTGATCTTTCCGCAACTCTTCTTTCCTTCGGGCAATCCGAAAGTGGCGATCGTCGCGTCGCTCGCGACCTACGGCGTCGGTTACGTGGCGCGTCCGATCGGCGCATTCGTGCTCGGTCATTGGGGCGATACGCACGGCCGCAAGACCGTGCTCGTGCTGTGCATGTTCCTGATGGGCTTCTCGACGATGGCCGTCGGACTTTTGCCGACGTATCACAGCGTCGGCATGCTCGCGCCGACGCTGCTCGTGATCCTGCGGCTCGTCCAGGGCTTCGCGGTCGCGGGCGAAATCTCCGGCGCGAGCTCGATGATTCTCGAACACGCGCCATTCGGACGCCGCGGTTTCTTCGCGAGCTTCACGCTGCAAGGCGTGCAGGCCGGACAGATTCTCGCCGCCGCCGTGTTCCTGCCGCTCGCGTACTACATGCCCGAGGACGCGTTCAATTCATGGGGCTGGCGCATTCCGTTCCTGCTTTCGGCGTTCGTGCTGGTTGCCGGCTACATCATCCGGCGCGAAGTGCACGAGACGCCCGCGTTCGAGAAGGAAGGCGAGAAGGGCGCGGTGCCGCGCTCGCCAATCGTCGACGCCTTCAAGTACAACCTGCCCGACATGATCCGCGTCGTCTGCATGGCGCTGATGAACGTGATTCCCGTGGTCGCGACGATCTTCGGCGCGGCGTATGCGGTGCAGGCGGCGTACGGCATCGGCTTTCACAAGAGCGTGTATCTGTGGATTCCGGTCGTCGGCAATATTCTCGCCGTCATCGTGATTCCGATCGTCGGCAATCTCTCCGACAAGATCGGGCGCAGGCCGCCGATCATCGTCGGGGCGATCGCCTCGGGGCTGCTGTCGTATCTGTATCTCTACGCGATCAGCATTCACAACGTCGGCATGGCGATCGTCGCGTCGCTCTTGATGTGGGGCATCGTCTATCAGGGCTACAACGCGATCTTCCCGAGCTTCTATCCCGAACTCTTCCCGACGCGCACGCGCGTCTCCGCGATGGCGATCTCGCAGAACATCGGCACGACCATCACGGCGCTGTTGCCCGCGCTGTTCGCGAGCGTCGCGCCGCCCGGATCGACGAACATTCCGGTCATGATCGGTTCAATCACGCTCGCCGTCACGATCATCTCGGCGATCGCCGCGTGGAGCGCGCGGGAGACGTACCGGATTCCGCTCAACCAGCTCGGCGAGCCGGACGCGCGGCCGGTCGAGAAGTCCGAGTACGACCGCCTGCGCGCGGAATCGGTCGCGAACGCGCGCACTTCCTGAAGCTCATGTCCTCTTTCCTTGCTCAGGCGGCGCGCGACAGCGCCGCCGGGGTGAACTCGCGCTTTTTCAACACGGTGAAATCGAAGTGAATACAGACTCAGGCAAGACGCGTATCGCGGTGGCGGGCGCGGGCTATATCGGTCAGGCGCACATGGGCGTCGCGCAGGCGAGCACGACGTGCACGCTCTCGGCCATCGTCGATCCGGCGCCCGCCGCCGTCGACATCGCGCAGAAGGCGGGCGTGCCGCTCTACAAAACGCTCGACGAACTGCTCGCGAAGGATCGCCCGGACGGCATCGTGCTCGCGACGCCGAATCAATTGCACGTCGGACATGCGCGCGTGTGCATCGCGGCGGGCGTGCCGATCCTGCTGGAGAAGCCGATCGCGCCGACGGTCGAGGAAGCGCAGATGCTCGTCGATGAAGTGGAGCGTTCCGGCGCGAAAGTGCTGATCGGCCATCATCGCGCGCACAGCCCGATCATGGCGCGCGCGAAGCAGGTCATCGACGAAGGGCGGCTCGGCAAGCTCGTCGCGGTGATGGGCAGCGCGGTGTTCTTCAAGCCCGACGAGTATTACGCCAGCGCGCCGTGGCGGCGCGAGCCGGGGGGCGGGCCGATCCTGCTCAACATGATCCACGAGGTGCACAACTTGCGGATGCTGTGCGGCGATATCGTCGCGGTGCAGGCGTTCGCATCGCACGCGACGCGCGGCTTTCCCGTCGAAGATACGGTCGCGATCAATCTGCGTTTCGCGAGCGGCGCGCTCGGCACGTTCATGCTGTCCGACACCGCCGCGTGCCCGCGAAGCTGGGAGCAGACGTCGCAGGAGAACAAGGCGTATTCCACGTATCCCGACGAAGACTGCTACGTGATCGCGGGCACGTTCGGCTCGCTTTCCGTGCCGACGATGCGTCTCAAGTCCTACGCGAAGGCCGAAGATCGATCATGGTGGAAGCCGTTCGACGAAGACGTCGTGGCGATGCAGCGCGACGATCCGCTCGCGCATCAGATGGAACATTTCGGGCGCGTGGCGCGCGGGGAAGCCGAACCTATTGTCAGCGCGCGCGACGGACTGCAGAATCTGCGGATCACCGAGGCCATCGTTCTTGCCGCCACGAGCGGCAGGATCGTCGAGACCGCCTGAATCTTTTCAATTCCCCTTCCAGTTCAAGGAAATCACATGGCAAAGATCCTGACGCTGCACGGCGTCAACCTCAACATGTTCGGCAAGCGCGACCCGAAGCAGTACGGCACGGCGACGCTCGCGCAAATCGACGAGCAGATGGCCGCGCTCGGCAAGGAACTCGGCGTCGAGGTGGAGTGCTACCAGACGAATATCGAAGGTGAGATGTGCTCGCGCATTCATCGCGCGTTCGAAGAAAACGTCGATGCGATCGTCATCAACGCGGGTGCGTGGACGCACTACAGCTACGCGATCCGCGATGCGCTCGCGATCCTGAAGGCGCCGATCATCGAAGTGCACATGTCGCACGTGCACGCGCGGGAGGAGTTCCGCCACAAATCGGTGTTCGCGGAAATTGCGCGAGGGCAAATTTCCGGTTTCGGCGTCGATAGCTACTTGCTGGGCTTGCGCGCAGCAGTCGCCGCGATCAAATAAGGCCGATGCCTTCACGGCGAAGCGTGTGGGCGCTTCGCCGTGTCATCGGGTCAGGCCGGGCGACTGAAATCCTTCGACGCGGGCGCGACCGGCTCGCGTTCGCTCTGCTTGCGCAGCGGTTCGTGATTGCGTTGCGCCGCACCGCGGATGAACAACACCGCACCCACCGCGCAAACAGCCCAGACCACCGCGATGATCGTCAAGTAGCTCATATCCTTCTCCCCGATGCTCCGAGCGCGGGCGGCTTTGCCGTCACCGCTGCCCGCCTTCTGTTGGCCCTGTTGGTCCGTTACGTTTGCGACGCGGGCAGCGCCAGCAAACGCCCGATCAGCTCTTGCGCGAACGCATGCTGCTCGGTAATGGTCTCTGCATCGTCGTCGGTGGCGTTCGGATCGCCGTGCAGCTTCCCGGCGAGACGCATGATGTTGTCCGACACCGACTGCAGCGCGCTCAGCAATTCCGCTTGTGTCGCCGCGCTGTCCTGCGATCCTTCGCCAAAACGCTGCGCCGTTCGATGCGGCCTGGCGTTTCCTTCCATCGTCTGATACATGGCGACCCCCGTCGTGAGTGGATGATGCGATTCTCACGCCGCGACGCCTCGAGTAATCCTCCGAACAAGCCCTGATTCCGGCCTCAATTCGTTTGATGTCCGTTTCCGCGATTCGGAGCACGGCTGCTATGCGCCCGCCCATCAAGGCTTTGCGGCCGCCGGGCGGTAAAATCGCAGATCCGTCCGCTGATAATCGGCCTTTTTTGCAGCGGCTTGTGGGGTTATCCGCACGAAAAAACAACAGTTTCTTACCAAAAAGCAGACTAAAAGGTCGGATCAAACGATACGCGCGATCGTTCGATCCATGAACGCAGTAATTTTTGCAGTGCAACAGACATCGACATGGCTTCACCCACGACGAACGAAACACCCTCGCCGCACACACTCAAGCGCGGACTCAAGAGTCGCCACATCCAGTTGATCGCGCTCGGCGGCGCGATCGGCACCGGGCTCTTTCTCGGCGTCGCGCAGACGATCAAGCTCGCCGGGCCATCCGTGCTGCTCGGCTACGCGATCGCCGGGCTGATGGCGTTCTTCATCATGCGTCAGCTCGGCGAGATGATCGTCGACGAGCCGGTCGCCGGTTCCTTCAGCCATTTCGCCGATAAATACTGGGGCCACGCCGCCGGTTTCATCTCCGGCTGGAACTACTGGGCCATTTACATTCTGGTGAGCATGGCGGAGCTGTCGGCCGTGGGCATCTACATGCAGTACTGGTGGCCGGGATTGCCGATGTGGATATCGGCGCTCGCGTGCTTCGTGATCGTCAACGCGATCAATCTGACGAGCGTGAAGTCCTACGGCGAGACGGAGTTCTGGTTCGCGATCGTCAAAGTGGCGGCGATCGTCGGCATGATCCTGTTCGGCGGCTGGCTGCTCGCGTCGGGCAAGGCGGGGCCGGAAGCGAGCGTCGCGAATCTTTGGCGGCTCGGCGGCTTCTTTCCGAACGGCGTGCACGGGCTCGTCATGTCGATGGCCGTCATCATGTTCTCGTTCGGCGGGCTGGAGCTCGTCGGCATTACGGCGGCGGAAGCGGAAGACCCGTCGCGCAGCATTCCGCGCGCGACCAATCAGGTCATCTATCGCATCCTGATTTTTTATGTCGGCGCGCTCGGCGTGCTGCTGTCGCTTTATCCGTGGGACAAGGTCGCGACCGGCGGCAGTCCGTTCGTGCTGATTTTCCGCGAGATGAACAGCACGGTCGTCGCGAACGTGCTCAACGTGATCGTGCTGACGGCCGCGCTCTCCGTGTACAACAGCGGCGTCTATGCGAACAGCCGCATGCTGTACGGCCTCGCGCAGCAAGGCAACGCGCCGCGCGCGCTGCTCAACGTGAGCGGACGCGGCATTCCGCTCGCGGCGCTGGCGGTGTCGGCGCTGGTGACGGCGGCGTGCGTCGTCATCAACTATGTGATTCCGGGGCGCGCGTTCGGCCTCTTGATGGGACTCGCGGTGTCGGCGCTCGTCATCAACTGGGCGATGATCAGCATCATCCATCTCATGTTCCGCCGGCAGAAGCGCGCGAACGCCGAAGCGACCTCGTTTCCGAGCTTTCTGCATCCGTTCACGAACTACGTCGTGCTCGCGTTTCTCGCGGGCATCGTCTGGGTGATGTACGAGATTCCGGATCTGCGCCTGTCCGTGTACCTGATTCCGGTCTGGCTGGCCGTTCTCGGAATCGGCTACTATCTCAAAACTCGGGCCGCGCGCGGAGACTGACGCGGCCGCGCTTGCTGATCTCTCGTCCTGTCTCGTCCTATAAGTCACCATGTTCGAACATATCGATGCTTACCCCGGCGACCCGATCCTGTCGCTGAACGAAAACTTCCAGAAAGATCCGCGCACCAATAAGGTCAACCTGAGCATCGGCATTTACTTTGACGACGAAGGCCGTTTGCCCGTGATGCAGGCCGTGCGCGAGGCGGAACTGTCGATCCTGAAAGACCTCGGCCCGAAACCGTATTTGCCGATGGCCGGTTTCGCGCATTATCGCGACGCCGTGCAGGCGCTCGTGTTCGGCAACGACAGCCCGGCGCGCGCCGATGGCCGCATCGCGAGCGTGCAGACGCTCGGCGGATCGGGCGCGCTGAAGGTCGGCGCGGATTTCATCAAGCGCTACTTTCCGAAGTCGCAAGTGTGGGTGAGCGATCCGACGTGGGAGAACCATCGTTTCATCTTCGAGCGCGCGGGTTTCGAAGTGAACACGTATCCGTATTACGACGAAGCCACCGGCGGACTGCGCTTCGATGCGATGCTCGACGCCATCGACAAGCTGCCCGCGAAGAGCGTCGTGCTGCTGCACGCGTGCTGTCATAACCCGACGGGCGTCGATCTCGATCAGGCGCAATGGGTGAAGATCATCGACGTGCTGCAAAAGCGCGATCTGCTGCCGTTCGTCGATATGGCGTATCAGGGCTTCGGTTCCGGTCTCGACGACGACGCGTTCGCCGTGCGCGAACTCGCGCGCCGTGGCGTGCCGGCGTTCATCGCCAATTCGTTCTCGAAGAATTTCTCGCTGTACGGCGAGCGCTGCGGCGGCCTGCACGTCATTTGCGACGATGCCGCCGAAGCCGATCGCGTGCTCGGCCAGCTGACGAGCGCGGTACGCGCGAACTACAGCAATCCGCCGACGCACGGCGCGAAGATCGTCACGCATGTGCTGAACACGCCCGAACTTAAACAGTCGTGGGAAAAGGAACTCGCGTCGATGTGCCAGCGCATCGCGCGCATGCGTCAGGCGATCCACGACGGACTGAAGGATCACGTTGGCGGCGAGATGCTCACGCGGTATATCAAGCAGCGCGGCATGTTCACGTACACGGGTCTGGTCGCGGATCAGGCCGACCGGCTCAAGGAGGAATTCGGCGTGTACATCCTGCGCTCGGGCCGCATGTGCGTCGCGGGCCTGAACGACAGCAACGTGCAGATCGTCGCCGATGCCATCGGCAAGGTGCTGGCGGCGAAGTAAATCGCTACATCGCGGGACAGGACAGCACTTTCTGCGGCGGAAGGCTGCCCGGTCCCGTATCGACTTTCGTGCCGCGCGGCGGCGTCAGAATGAGCCGCACGGCACTCGTGCCTTCGTTCGCGAGCACGTAGATATCGCCGCTTCCTTCGGGCTGCCAGTACACGCGATACACCTCGCCGTCCTTGTACACATGCAGCGCGCCGTGCCGCACGGCGCCGCCCCGCCAAAAATTCACGCTTTCCCCTTCGCGCAGCGCGATCATGCCGTCCTGCCCGTTCGTGGCGCTTTCGAGCGTGCCGCAGACGGCGTCGTCGGCGCGTGCGTGCGTGCAGACGGCCAGCGCCGCTGCGCATAGAAACATCGTTTTGCGATTCATCGGCTATCGACTCCCGGAAAAAGCGCGTGCGCCGTCCCGCGCTCCTCGCAAGATACGCGCCGACGTTCCTCCGCGCGTGTGCTACTTTGAATGGAAGCAGCATTCGATCATGGAGGGCGACATGACTGTGATCGCGCCGGACGAAAGAGCGGATTTCCTCGCGATTCTCGCGCGCCATCGGCTCGACGAGAGCGATTTTCTGGTGCACGAAGGCGGCGCGTCCGATGTCGTGGACGATGTTTATCCGTTGCAGGGCGTGGTCACCATCACGCGACGTTCCACGTTGAAGGAACGCGAATATCGCATCGGACACGGCACGCAATGGACCGCCGCGTTCGAAAAAGACTTGAACAAGGGCGTGTTCAAATGAACGGGCACGCGCACGCAGTTTTTTCACGCACTTTTTTGAAGCGGAGCAGGCGATGAGACCGACCGAATTCAAATCGTTCAAGGCGCACGTCGCGATGATGCTGCGCGATCTGCCGCGCGGCGTGACGGCCGATCTCAGTGATGTCGCCGTCGCGTACTGGAACGGCACGCAAGTGGTCGGCGCCTATTTGCGCGACAACGGCCGCCTCGACGAAGACTTCGATTTCGACGAAAACGCCTGGGGCGTCTGGCGCGACGATTTCCTCGCGTGGTTCGATGCGCCGCGTTTCTCCGAACGCGCCGATCTGAAGGCCGCGTTCGTCGCAGGCGTCATGCCTCCGAGCGCACACGGCGGGCTCTGGCCGCGGGCGCTGTGATTTAGGCTTCATTCGGCAAGTCATCCGTCAGCACTCCTCGCACGCGCCCGTTCCCCGCCGAACGGCACAGCGATTGCTCCGTTCCTCCACGCGACAGCGTCCGAACCACGACCGCGCGACGGCCGTGTTCCGCCTTTCATCGTCACGGAGGATTCAGCATGGCTGGCAACGGCAGACTCAGTCCGCTCACGTTCTTTGCGGCCATTGTGTTTATCGTCATCGGCGTGTTGCTGGCGGCGGGCGGAGCGTATCTCGTTGCGCTCAAAGGATCGTGGTACTACGTGATCGCGGGTGCGGCCATCCTGCTGACCGGGCTCTTGTTGTTGATCCGGCGGCGCTCCGCATTGCTGCTTTTCGCGCTGTTCCTGTTCGCCTCGACGATCTGGGCCGTCGTCGAAGTGCGTTTCGATTTCTGGCAACTGATGCCGCGCCTGTGGATCTGGCTGCTGCTCGCGATCTGGCTGCTGATTCCCTTCGTGCATCGCGGCGCGTTGTTCGGGCCGCCTTCGACATCGCGCGCCGCGCGCACGCCGCTCGCCGCCGCGATCATCCTCACGCTGCTGCTCGGCGTCGGCACCTGGTTCAATCATCCTCACGACCGGCCGGGGCGCATCGACGTGAACGTCGCCGCCGACGCCAATCAGCCCGATGCCAACGCCGCGACCGGCCGCGCGGCGGGCGACTGGGTCGACTATGGCGGCTCGCCGCTCGCGCAGCGTTACGCGCCGCTCGCCCAGATCACGCCGGATAACGCGCATCGGCTAAAGGTGGCGTGGACGTATCGCACCGGCGACATGCCCGGCCCCGACGATCCGACCGAAACCACCGACGAGAACACGCCGCTCAAGGTCGGCGACACGATTTTCCTGTGCACGCCGCATAGCAAGGCGATCGCGCTCGATGCCGCGAGCGGCAAGGAAAAGTGGCGTTTCGATCCGCGGATTCAGAGTCCGATCGGGTTCAAGCATTGGGAGCACATGACTTGCCGGGGCGTCGCTTATTACGATGCGTCGATGCATCCGATGCCCGCTGCCGCCGCGCCCGAAGCCAGCGCGCCCGCCGAAGCCGATGCGGCCTCCGCGCCTGCCGACGCATCCGCGCCCACGGAAGCGTCCGCGCCCGTGCAGACGCCCGCGCAAACCACGGCGCAGGCCGAATGTCCGCATCGCCTGTTCCTTCCGACCGCCGACGCCCGCCTGATCGCGCTCGACGCGGACACCGGCAAGCCGTGCGCGAGCTTCGGAAAGAACGGTGCAATCGATTTGCGCGCGAATATCGGGCCGTTCACGCCGGGCGGCTATTACTCGACCTCGCCGCCGGCGGTGTTCCGCAATCTCGTGATCGTCGGCGGTCATGTGACCGACAACGAATCGAACAACGAGCCGTCGGGCGTGATCCGCGCGTTCGACGTCAATGACGGCCATCTCGTCTGGAACTGGGATCCAGGCAATCCGGACGCCACCGAACCGATCGCGGCGGGCGGCACTTATGTGCGCAATTCGCCGAACATGTGGTCGATGTTCAGCGTCGACGAAAAGCGCGGCATGATTTTTCTGCCGATGGGCAACCAGACGCCCGATCAGTGGGGCGGCGAGCGCACGCCACAGGCCGAGAAGTTCGGCGCGGGCGTCGTCGCGCTCGATGCCGCGACGGGCAAGCTGCGCTGGAACTATCAGTTCACGCATCACGATCTGTGGGATATGGATGTGGGCGGGCAGCCGACGCTCGTCGATCTGCAGACGGCGCAGGGCACGCAGCCGGCGCTGATCGCATCGACGAAGCAGGGCAGCATCTACGTGCTGAATCGCGAAACCGGCCAGCCGATCGTGCCGATCAGCGAACTCGCCGTGCCGGGCGGCGCGGCGAAAGGCGATCACACCGCGCCGACGCAGGCCGTTTCCGCGCTCAACTTCAACCCGCCGCGCGTGACGGAGGCGGACATGTGGGGCACGACGCCGTTCGATCAGCTTTGGTGCCGCATCAAGTTCAGGAGCCTGCGCTACGACGGGCCGTACACGCCGCCGTCGGAGCAGGGATCGCTCGTGTTTCCGGGTAACTTCGGCGTATTCGACTGGGGCGGGATTTCCGTCGATCCGGTGCGGCAGATTCTGATCGCGAATCCGGACTACATGGCGTTCACGTCGAAGCTGATTCCGCGTGACAAGATTCCCGAGGACAACGGCGAGAAGAAAGGCAGCGAAACGAGCGGCATCAAGCTCGCGCGCGGTACGCCGTTCGGCTTTGAGATCAGCGCGTTTCTTTCACCGCTCGGGATTCCGTGCCAGGCGCCGCCGTGGGGCTACATCGCGGGCGTCGATCTGCGCACGCAGAAGATTGCGTGGATGCACAAGAACGGCACCATCGTCGACAGCGCGCCGCTGCCGATTCCGATGCCGCTCGGCGTGCCGAGCCTCGGCGGGACGATCGTGACGGCGGGCGGCGTCGCGTTCCTGACGGGCACGCTCGATCAATACGTGCGCGCCTACGACGTGCGCGACGGCAAGAAGCTGTGGGAGGCGCGTCTGCCGGCGGGCGGTCAGGCCACGCCGATGAGCTACGCCGATGCAAGCGGCAAGCAATATGTGCTCGTGACGGCGGGCGGTCATGGCTCGCTCGGCACGAAGGCGGGCGATTATGTAATTGCCTATACGTTGCAGTGAATGCGAAAAAAAGCGCGGGAATTTTCTCCCGCGCCTGCACGTTACGTCCGGCGATAAGCCTCGGCCATGAGCGCGCTGACCTTCGCGCGCGCGCTCAGCGCATTGCGGACGGCGGCGACGATGAAGGAAACGAGGGCGATCGGCGTGGCAGCGATGATTCCCATGATGAACTCCGTACTGGGGTAACTAACTAGGTAATAACCCTAGGTTAGCACATTATGACGCATTGCAACAAATATCTTTCGGGGAATTGACCGTACGCAAAGGCGAAACGCTCTGAAGGAGCATCCAGATGAAGACGCACTTTCCGGCTCGTATCGCGGCGATCGGCGCCGTTGTGCTCATCGCGGCGATCGTCGTCGCGTGCAGTGGCGGTTCCGGCGATAGCGCCACTTCGTCTGCGGCGAGCGGCGGCGCGCCGGCGGCGGCATCGAGCCCGTCGGGGGCATCGAGCCCGGCGGGGGCATCGGCGCCTCTGGCTGCGGTGTCGAAAGATGTCGTCACCTGGCACAACGACATCGCGCGCACCGGACAGCAACTCGCGGAAACCGTCCTCACGCCGGCGAACGTCAATCAGCGTACTTTCGGCAAGCTCGCGCTCTTTTCCGTCGATGGCGCCGTCGACGCGCAGCCGCTCTTTCTGGCGGGCGTACCGATCGCGGGCGGCACGCGCAACGTGCTCTACGTCGCGACGGAAAACGCCAGCGTCTACGCTTTCGACGCCGACAGCGGCGCGGTGCTGTGGAAAGTCTCGACGCTCGGCAGCGGCGAGTCGCCGAGCGACGACCACAACTGTCATCAGATCACGCCGACAATCGGTGTCACGGCGACGCCGGTCATCGACCGGACGCGCGGCCCGAATGGCGCGATGTATGTCGTCGGCATGTCGAAGGATGCGTCGGGCGCGTATCACCAGCGCATTCACGCGCTCGATGTCGCGACGGGCGCCGAGCTCTTCAACGGCCCCACCGAAATCCGGGCGACGTATCCGGGCAACGGCGCGGGCAGCCAGAACGGCACGCTGACGTTCGATCCCGGCCAGTACGCCGAGCGCGCGGCGTTGCTGCTGCTGAACGGCGTCGTCTACACGGCGTGGACTTCGCATTGCGACTTCATGCCGTACACCGGCTGGGTCATGGGCTACGACGCCGCGACCCTGCAACAGGCGAGCGTGCTGAACCTCACGCCGAACGGCCAGATGGGCTCGATCTGGATGAGCGGCGCGGGCCTTGCATCGGACGGCCAGGCGATCTTTTTCCTCGACGCCAACGGCACCTTCGATCCGACCCAAAACGCGCAGGAGATGCCGATCAACGGCAACTTCGGCAACGGTTTTTTGCGGCTGGAAACGTCGCCGCTCAGGGTGCAGGACTATTTCGAGCCGTCGAACACGGTGCAGGAGTCGAACGAGGACGAAGATCTCGGTTCCGGCGGCGCGATGGTGCTGCCGGACTTCACCGATGCGGGCGGCACGGTCCGGCATCTGGCGATCGGCGCGGGCAAGAACTCGACGATCTACGTCGTGAACCGCTTCTCGATGGGCAAGTTCGATTCGAATGCGGACCACATCTATCAGGAACTCGTCGGCCAGATTCGCGGGGCGATGTTCGGCGCGCCCGCGTATTTCAACAACACGGTCTATTTCGGCGCGGTCGGCGACAGCATTCGGGCGTTCGCGGTCAGCAACGCGTTGCTTTCGGCGACGTCGACGAGTCAGACGTCGAATGCGTTCGGCTTCCCCGGCGCGACGCCGAGCATTTCCGCGAACGGCACGGCGAACGGCATTCTGTGGGCGGCGGAGAACGGCGCGACAGGCGCGCTGCGCGCCTACGACGCGGCCAATCTCGCGCGCCAGCTCTACAGCAGCAACGACGCCGGCACGCGCGACCAGTTCGGTGCGGGCAACAAGTTCATCACGCCGATGATCGCGAACGGCAAGGTGTATGTCGGCACGAAGAACGGCGTCGCCGTGTTCGGGCTGTTGTCGAAATAGGATCGGCGCGCGAACGCGGCGCCGGGCGTGACGCCGCGAGCGCGCCGCAACCAGCCGAAACGCCGTGGAACGGTCGCGAAGTCATGTTAAGCTCTCGGTTCTTCGCTGGGGAGTAGCCGGCTTTCCTGCACAGGGAAAGCGCTCATGTCAACACGCTCGGTCGTTCAGGCCGTGGCATGAGCAGCCATCAAAGGTTGGCAAGACCATCGACAGAATTCGCGACCGGTCGGGCGCGCGTTCTGTCGTTCCATCTTGCCCGACCAGAGCGCTACTCGATGAATCTCGCCTCCACAATTTTTCTAGCCTTCGCCATGTCCACCGACGCGTTCGCCGCAGCCGTCGGCAAGGGCGCGACCCTGCACAAGCCGCGCATCGCGGAAGCGTTGAAGACCGGCGTGATCTTTGGCGTGATCGAAGCCCTGACGCCGCTCGTCGGCTGGGCGCTCGGCAGGGCGGCCGCGCAGTATGTCACCGCGTGGGATCACTGGATCGCGTTCGGCCTGCTCTTCCTGCTCGGCGCGCGCATGATCCGCGAAGGTTTCAGCAGCGTGAGCCACGAAGCGGAAAAGCCCAATTCGCATTCGTTCTGGGTGTTGGCGCTCACCGGTTTCGCGACCAGCATCGACGCGATGGCGGTCGGCGCGGGCCTCGCGTTCATCGATGTCGATATCTTCTCGACGGCCGCGACCATCGGTTTCGCGACGATGCTGATGGTGACGGTCGGCGTGATGGTCGGCCGGCTCGTCGGCGCGACGATCGGCAAGCGGGCGGAAATCGTCGGCGGGCTGATTCTGATCGGCGTCGGCAGCGTCATTCTGGCCGAACATCTCGGCCATCTCGGCTGAGGATGCGCGCCTTGCCGCCGCGCGGCGTGAGAATCGCGAGCACGGCGGCGACGATGAAAAGCGCGGGCACGTCACCCGCCAGATGACCGAGGTGGCGCCCCGCGCCGCCGAACGACTGCACGGCCATGATCGCGCCGTGCACGACGCTCGACCACACCGTGAACCAGATGAGGCTCAGATGCCTCATCGGCTCGCGCGATGCGATCAGCAGGAAAACGCCGAGCGTCGCGTAGATGCCGACGATCATCATCGCGTATTCCGAATGGCCTTCGTGGCCGGCATCCCACGCCCATCCAGAAGGCCAGAGCAGCATGAGCGGATAGAAGGCGAAGAGCGCGATCAGCCCGACGACGGCGAGCACGATGCGCAGGCAGGCGAGGCGACGGGCGTCGTTCATGGCGGCTCCTTGGCGGCGCGACATGAGCGACAAGATACCGCGAAGCGCACCGCGAAAGCCATCGATGGCGGCAGGCGTTTCCACCAAAAATCGGCGCAAATAAAATAACAACGACTGCCATTAGGCCGATACGATTCATCATTCCACTGCCTTCAACCACAAATCCAGCACGTCATGCCACGTCCGATTTCCGCGCGCATCCATCTCGACGCCATCCGACAGAATCTTCAACTTGTCAAACGCACGGCGCCGTCGTCGCGCGTGTGGTCCGTCATCAAGGCGAATGCTTATGGTCACGGCATCGAGCGCATTTATCCGGCGCTCGCTGAAGCCGACGGCATCGCGCTGCTCGATCTCGATGAAGCCGTCCGCGTGCGCGAGCTCGGCTGGAAAAAGCCGATTCTTTTGCTCGAAGGCGTTTTCGAGCCCGCGGATGTCGAAACGGCGGATCGTCACCGGCTCACGGTCACGGTGCATTGCGACGAGCAGCTTGCGTTGCTGAAGGCGGCGCGGCCGAACGAGCGCATCGACATACAGTTGAAGATGAACTCGGGCATGAACCGGCTCGGCTATCGGCCGGGCGAATTCGTCGAGGCTTGGAAAAGGGCGTCGGATATCGCGGCGATCGGCTCGATCGGCCTGATGAGTCACTTCGCGAACGCCGACGAAGGCGCGATCGACTGGCAGATAGACGAATTCGAAGCGGCCACGCGCGATCTTCCCGGCACGCGCTCGCTGTCGAATTCGGCGGCGGTGCTGTGGCATCCGCGCGCGCATCGCGACTGGGTGCGGCCGGGCACGATCCTCTACGGCGCCTCGCCGACGGGCTGCGCGCGCCACATCGAGCATTTCCCGTTGCGCGCGGCGATGACGCTCGAGAGCCGCATCATCGGCGTGCAGACGCTCGCGGCGGGCGAGACGATCGGCTATGGCCGCACTTTCACCGCGGATCGCGCGATGAAGATCGGCGTGGTCGCATGCGGCTACGCGGACGGCTATCCGCGTCACGCGCCGACGGGCACGCCCGTCATCGTCGATGGCGTGCGTACGCGCATCGTCGGACGCGTGTCGATGGACATGCTCACCGTCGATCTCACGCCGTGTCCGGCTGCGGGCATCGGATCGCCGGTGGAACTGTGGGGCGAACGCGTCCGGGTCGATGAAGTGGCCGAACCGTCCGGCACGATCGGCTACGAGTTGATGTGCGCGCTCGCGCGGCGCGTGCCCGTCGCGATCGACGCGGGCGTTTCGAATCGGGCAGAAGCGCATTCGGCATGACGCTCACGATGACGCGTCTCGAAGGCAGTGCTTACGTTCGAAAATGCGCGATCACATCGGCGAGGATTTCGATGCCTTTGCGGATCTGCTCGACCGGCACGCTCGCATAGCCGAGGATGAGCCCGGCCGTCCGGTTCGACGTGCCGCCGCACGGCGCGACATGAAGCGGCGACACCGGATAGACGCCCACGCCCTTCGCATGCGCGGCGGCGACGAGCGCGGCTTCGTGCGCCGCGTCGATGAAGGGCAGCCACAGCGTGACGTGCAATCCGGCAGCCGTGCCCGTCGCGTGCGCGCGCTTCGGAAGAAGATCGGCGATGGCGTCGAGCAAGGCCGCGCGCCGCCGTTCGTATTCGCGCCGCACGCGCCGCACGTGACGCTCATACGCGCCGCTTTCGATTAGCGCCGCGAGCACGCGCTGATCGATGACGGCCGAATGACGATCCGCGAGCCGCTTCGCCTGACGGAACGCCGGCACGAGATCGTGCGGCAGGATCATGTAGCCGAGCCGCAGATGCGGCGAAAGCGCCTTCGAAAACGTGCCGATGTAGATCACGCGGCCATTCGTATCGATCGATTGCAAGGCGTCGATCGGGCGCTGGCCGTATCGGAACTCGCCGTCGTAATCGTCTTCGATGATCCACGCGTCGTGCCGTTGCGCCCATTCGAGCAATTCGAGACGGCGGCCGATCGGCAGCACGCCGCCCAGCGGAAACTGGTGCGATGGCGTCACGTAGGCGAGCCGCGCGCGTCCATCGGCGGGAAGGCGGCGCGTATCGAGACCGTTTTCGTCGACGGGCACCGGCAGCGCCACGCCGCCCGATGCCTCGAAGCAATGCCGCGCGATCAGATAGCCGGGATCTTCGAATGCGAAGGCGTCGCCGGGATCGAGCAGCAGCCGCGCGCAAAGATCGAGCGCCTGCTGCGTGCCGTTCACGACGACGATCTGATCGCTATCGCAGACGAGCCCGCGCGCGCGGCCGAGATACGCCTGCAACGCGCGCCTGAGCGACGCGTCGCCTTCGGGCGCGACGTAATAGAGGCTGTCCGGTTGATGCAGCAGTTCGGCCTGATACGCGCGTTTCCAGATCAACGAAGGAAAGTCGCGCGCGGACACTGCGCCGTACAGGAAGTTGATGCTGCCTTTCGTCACTTGCGCGAGAACGGGCATCGGCAGTGTAGAAACGCGCCGGCCATAGGCGGAAAGGGCGGGCGCGGTGCGTTCGGCGCGCGCGGGAATCGGCGGCGCGAGCGGCATCGGCGGCGTGGCGACTCGCGCCACGCGTCCCGCCGACGTGACGAGAAAGCCCTCCGCCGCGAGCTGTTCGTACGCTGCCGTGACGGTCGTGCGCGAGACGCCGAGATCGGCCGCCAGCGCGCGCGTAGAAGGTGCGGGAGCGCCGGCGGGCAACGTGCCATCGGCGATCTGGGCGCGCAGCAGATCGTAAATGCGCCGTCCGGTGCCGATGGCGTCTTTCAACTGGACCATGAAAATTGCTCGAAACTGGATCTTCTTATTGTGCCTGTTTCGGGCGATAGTGACGGGGTTCCGCCACTTTCCATCGGGCATCCAGGATGTATATTCCGCCGCATTTCGCCGAGACTCGCCCTGAAGAGCTGCATCGGATCATTCGTGGGCATCCGCTCGGAATGCTGGTGACGCACGACGCCGCCGGTCTCGACGCCAATCACATTCCGTTCGAGTTCGATCCGGCGCAGGGCGAGCATGGCTTGCTGACGGCGCACGTCGCGCGCGCCAACGACGTGTGGCAGCGTTGCCCGGGCGGCACGCCCGTCATGGTGATTTTTCGCGGCGCGGAGGGTTATGTCTCGCCGAACTGGTATCCGAGCAAGCATGAGACGCATCGGCAAGTGCCGACGTGGAACTACGAAGTCGTGCACGCGCACGGCGTGCTCACCGTGCGCGACGACGAGCAGTTCGTGCGCGGTCTCGTCGCGCGTCTGACGCGGCGGCACGAGGCGAACGAGCCGAAGCCGTGGAAGATGGGCGATTCCGAGCGCGAATTCATCGATGGGATGCTGCGGAATATCGTGGGCATCGAAATCGCGGTGACGTCGCTTGTCGGCAAGTCGAAGCTGAGTCAGAACAAGGAAACGCGCGATCGGATCGGTGCGGCGGATGCGCTCGACGCGCGGGGGAAAGGGGAGCTGGCACGGGTGATGGGGCGGGCGGGAGACTAGTTCATGGCTTTTATTGCTTTTCTGATCGCGGCGATCGCTCTCGCCATTACGCCCGGTCCGGGCCTCGCGTATGTCGTGGCTCGCACTGTCGCTGGTGGTCGTTCCGAAGGCATGGCGTCGTGTCTCGGCACGGCGGTGGGCGGTCTCGTCCATGTGGCCGCGGCGGCGCTCGGGCTATCCCTGTTGATCGCGCGCTCGGCGACGCTCTTTAGCGTCGTGAAGTACGTCGGCGCGGCGTATCTGATTTATCTGGGCGTTCGGCTTCTGTTTCGCGAAGGCGAAGCGGGCGGCGTCGCGCCGGTTGCATCGCACGGTGCGCGGCGTGCGTTTCGCGAAGGCGTCCTGGTCGAAGCGCTCAACGTCAAGACGGCGCTGTTTTTCTCGCCTTTCTTCCGCAGTTCGTTTCGCCGGGGCATGCGCTGATTCCGCAACTGGCGATGCTCGGGAGCATTTGCGTCGTGCTTAATACGCTTGTCGACGTGGGCGCGGTGCTCGCCGCTTCGCGTCTGCTGAAGTCGAGCGCCGCACGCGTCGCGCGCGCGAGGATGCTCACGCGGACCTCGGGCGTCGTCATGCTGGCATTGGGTGGATATCTCGCGTTTGCGCGGAGGGCGATCCCGAGTTAGGGAACCGGCCTCACGCGATTATCTGTTCCTCGCATGACCTTCCCTGAAGAGGGCTTCTAATCAATACTGCCGTGACTTTCGACGGCAAGCACACGGCTGCCGCAGGCGGTCAGATGCCCATCCAGCGCGACGCCATTGCCGTTCGTGTCGATCAACATATCGGAACACTGAATGATCGGGTTCGTGCCGTGTTCGGGGCATGTCACCAAGTCGCCCATTCTCGCGGCCCCGCGGCCCTTGATGTCCATCGTGTCGGAGCCCGTGATGATGCGGCCGCCGTGGGTGGTCGCGTCGCCTACGCATGCTATTGAAGTCATTTTCGTTATCGTGCGGTTAGAGGTTTTTCCAGATCGGTTCAGCGCTTGCGCCGGACAATTCGAAGATGAAGAATTTCACCGCGTCGAAATAGTCGGTGAATATGCAAGGATTGAACGAGGCGCCTCGCTCGTCGACGCATACGACCCAGTAACCATCTTCCTCGGACAGGCGCAACTCTCCAAACCCGATATGCGGGTCGTCACCTAAGCGGTAGGAATCACGCCTGATACCGCGAGCGCCAAGTTCAGCGGCGATGGCGTCGAGTAGCCTTTGCTGGTCGATGCCTTGACCAACATGAATCTCGTACGCCTTCTTGAGATGAATATCCATCGATCAACTCCTTTGTTCATCGTCGTCTCAGGAAGGCCCGTAGCTTTTCTTGCTCGACGCTAACGACATGTTCACCCACGGCAAGACCACCGGGCAGACGTGTATCTTACGGACGCTCCGTCCTTCTGGCATGTTTCCATTGTCGAGTCTCTCTAGCGGCCTTCGATGATTCTTCGATTGCGACGATTCGATTCGTCTACCTTGACTTGAATATCCCGATCGGCGGCAACGGCGTTGAGTCCGCCCGTAAGGCCAATCAGGTCCTTCGATATGAATCTGCCCGTCGCCGGATCATCGTACGGATGCCGGTTGTAATGAAGCCCCGTCTGACTTCGCCTGGACACAAACTCCTCGCGCGCAGGCCGCAGTCCCTTATCCAGCAAGCCGTCCAGCTCGACGAGCTCATGCACGAGAGAATTATTTTTGTAGACGCGATTCTAGACGCTCATCGGTAGCCCGAACTATGCGACTCGTCCGATGTGAACTTTCGCCGTTAAGGAGCCAAACCGTTTTCGGCATAAAGGCGCCGGGGACTTTTCGGCGTTTAGGCGCCACAAGTCTTTCGGCGTATAGGCGCCAGTAGATTTTCGCCATAAAGGCGCCACTGGCATCTGAGTCGGGCGCTCGAACTTCGCCAACCGCTACCCTCGTGGCACGCATTTGCTCCGGAGGGTGGCTTGAAGAGGAAGTTCGAGATGTACCAATATCGACAGGTTCTGGTGCGAATGCGCCAGGGTGACTCCGACCGGGATATCGACCGCTCGAAGATCATGGGCCGTAAGAAGCTGGCAGCCGTACGGGAGATCGCAACCGAGCGGGGGTGGCTTTCTCCGGACAACGCTCTGCCGGATGACGCGCAGCTTGCGTCAGCGTTCAGCCGAAGGGAGTTCCTGCCTGCGAGCTGTATCTCGTCGGCCGAGCCGTGGCGCGAGCAGATTGCGCAGTGGCACGACGCGGGCGTGCCCGGCACGACGATTCACAGCGCGCTGGTGCGCAACCACGGCTACGAGGGAAGCTACTCATCCGTCTACAGGCTACTTCAGCAATTGAAGGCAGAGCTCACGCCGGATGTACCGATGCGGCTGGAGTTCAAACCTGCGGAAGCCGCGCAGGTTGATTTCGGCGCAGGTCCGACCATCACGGACGCGCACACGGGCGAGGTCCACAAGACGTGGTTCTTCGTAATGACCTTGTGCTGGTCGCGGCATCAATACGTCGAGTTTGTCCGCGACCAGAGCGTCGACACATGGTTGCTATGTCATCGTCACGCCTTCGAATGGTTCAATGGCGTAGTGGGACGCGTCACCATCGATAACCCCAAGTGTGCCATCGTCAAGGCCTGTATCTACGAACCCGAAGTCCAGCGGGCCTATGCACAATGCGCCGAAGGGTATTCGTTCAAGATCGATCCGTGTCCGCCGAGGGACCCGGCTAAAAAGGGAATTGTCGAATCGGGCGTCAAATACGTGAAGTCGAGCTTCCTTCCTCTTCGCGAATTTCGTGATCTGGACGACGCCAACCGGCAAGCGCAAGCCTGGGTGATGCAAGAGGCCAGCACCCGGACGCATGGCACGACGCGCGAGGTGCCGCTCAAGCGTTTCGAAGACGTTGAACAGGCGCTGTTGCAGCCGCTTCCCGATGTGCCGCCCGAGCTGGCAACCTGGGCGCGCGTGAAGGTTCATCGCGACGCCCATGTGCAATTCGAGCGCGCCTACTATTCCGTGCCGTTCCGGCTTGCCGGTAAAGATCTGTGGCTCAAGGCGACCGCCACCATGGTGCAGCTCTACTACGAGCACGAACTGTCGGCATCGCATGTCCGCCAGACGGCGCCAGGAACGCGTAGCACGGTGGCCGATCACATGCCGCCAGCAGCACAGGCCTGGCAACTGCACGACCCCCAATGGTGCCTGAGAGAAGCGCAGCGTATCGGGCCGTCGTGCTACGCGCTTGTTCAAGCGCTCTTCGGCGATCAGGTTCTCATCAAGCTGCGCGCCGTCCAGGGCGTGCTGCGCTTCGCTCAGCAGTTCGGCGCGTCCCGCTTGGAGGCGGCCTGCCGTCGCGCGAATCACTTCGGCACGCCGAGCTACAAAGCCGTCAAGCTGATCTTGCAGAAAGGCCTCGATCAGACTTGGCTGTCGATCGAACCCGTTGAATCAGGCGCGACCACCTACACCCACGGCGGCCGCTTCTGCCGCGATACCCAGACTCTCCTGATCCATTGAACATGAATCCAATTCCCGAACTCACGTCTTCTCTTAAGCAACTGCGACTGTCCGGCATCCTCGACACGCTCGAAGCACGCAACCGTGAAGCCATCGACCGTAAGCTCGCCTATACCGATTTCCTGACGTTGCTTATCCAGGACGAGATCGCACGGCGCGATCATCGAAAGCTCGACGCCCGCATGCGCCGCGCGAACTTCCGTGGACAGAAGACACTGGAAGGTTTCGACTTCGACCGGCTACCCAATCTTAATCGCGCCGTCGTCCATGATCTTGCGACCTGTCGCTTCATCGATGAGAAGGTCAGCGTGCTAATCGCCGGTCCTTGCGGAACGGGCAAAAGCCATCTGGCGCAGGCACTGGGCCACTCCGCCGCCCGGCAAGGTCACGATGTCCTGTTCATGACCCAGACCCGGCTTCTCGGCGCGCTACGCAACGCGCAAGCCGTCGGCTCCTACGACCGACGCTTCCAGGCGCTTGCCAAGGTGCCGCTGCTCATCATTGACGACTTTGGACTGAAACCCATGCGCACGCCTGAAGACGAAGACTTCCACGATCTGATTGCCGAGAGGTACGAGCGTACGTCGACCGTCTTAACGAGTAATTTGGATTTTACCGAATGGGGCGACGCGTTCGCGACCAACAAAATGCTCGGTGCCGCAACGCTTGATCGTCTGCGACATGCCGCGTACCGCGTCGTGCTCGACGGCGAGAGCTACCGTGTTCCACGCCCGATGCCCGAAAGCAACAAATCAGCACTTGCGAAAGGAGGTAAAAACAAGGATTCTTGATCCCCGTTCGAGCCCCGAATCAGGCGCCCTTCGCTGGCGCCATTACGCCGAAAACACCCGGCTCCTTTACGGCGAAAGGCAACATCCGAGTAACGCTTGCTCGTTACCCGCAGTGGCTGACGGCGGCCGCAGGCCGACCGCAGACGCGGCGGAACTTGGCCGAAGCACACCGATGCGCCACGTTCGCGCAAGTCTTCGCCCATCGCGCCCGAATCCGTCAAGGCCGCGCAGCGCCCGAAGGGCTTGGTCTTGACGGTCATCGGTTCACCACGCTCGTTTTTCGTCGCTCTTGGCGCGCGGATGGCGCAGTTCCGCGAAGCTAGCGAATCTTAAAGCACGTCCACACGATACGGAACGCTTCGTGACCGTTCAGCAGTCGCAGCGCGAGAGCCGCTCTACCAAACCCTACTGGCAGCGAACCGAGCCGCCGTGTTTTCCGTGGCTCAAACTCGCCGGGCGATGGATCGAGCAGGCCGGGTTCGCAGCAGGGCAGCGCGTGAGAATCAATGTTGAACACGGGCGACTCACCATTACCGCCGAGTAGACGCACAAAAGGCCGCGTATGTGGCCCTTTTCCTTACGTAATTAGAGTGTTATCAAGTTCGCGTATAAGTCAACTTGTCTATCATCTTTGATATACACGTGAATATCACGACCAATCACATAGCAGTCACCAATCCGCCGAACCTCTTCAATTGATTTCGGATCCTCGACATCTCCGTATACACCGTCAACATCCAAGCACCATAAGTCATCGAACTTCACCAGGTGCACACCCGTGCAAATCGAGTTCGGCTGATTCCCTTTCCACTGCGCGTTGAATTCCGCAACATCTTTGACGACGATTTTAACGGTGTCCCATCTATCGCCGGGAGCCGAATGGTTCTTCGCGTAAAAAATAGCTTGAGCTGCTGGTGGCTCGCCTACCGGATAAAAGAAACCAAACGACACTACAAGACCATCGTCGAAGTTGTGATAGTCATGCAGCAATTTTTTCAATTCTTCTTCAGACATCTTGGCCTCCTACTGTCCAATAGGTGTCGCCGGTGTCATACCCAGCGGAATTGCCTTCCATTCAGCAGGGACATCGGCTGGTGGAATATGAGGAGCACCGGGACCATGCGCCGCAGCCACACTCGCCGCACTGCCTGGCGGATGAAATAAATGGGCATGGCCAGAGCATGCACATCCACCGTGGTCTTTAAAATCCACTTGCCCAATTAGGTCACCATTGTGATCGTAGACCGAATTCTGCACTGCGACAGTTCCTGTCGCGTTGCTCTTCGTGTAAATCGAATTTGGTGCCGCACCTGTAAGTGGTGGTCTCGCAGTACCTGACGTATGGCGACTACCAGCCGCAGTCAACCCAAGCGGATCGATCCACCCAATCGGGTTGGGCGCATATTGATAAACATTGATCCCACCCGCCAGCCCAATCGGATCCTTGCTGATGAACCGCCCGCTACCCGGATCATAGTACCGATGCCGATTGTAAACAAACCGCCAGGACACGCGCCCCGCGCACGCGGGGCGCTATCCCTTATCTGGCTTGCCTCTACAGCCAGAAGCGCGCTCGCCAACAGAATTTTTTTCCTAGACGTGATTCTAGCCGCTCATCGGTAGACCGAACTATGCGACTTCTCCGAGTAAAGCTTGCTCGTAGGCCGCCGTGGCTGACGGCTAACGGCGGCCGCAGGCCGACGACAGACGGCAGACTCGGCGGAACAGGGCGCTCGCAGACCGACGCTCCACTTTTGCGCAGGCGCATCGCCCGCTACCTCTTTAGCCGCTCGCTTTTGACTTGGATTTGCTTTTGATTTCGCCGCGTGAGCGGCGCTGGTCCCCTTGGGGGTGCCCGCGTGGCCGAAGGCTACGCCGGCGGGGCTGTACACACTCGCGCGTGCGCGCTGACTATGCTTTGTTCGTGCTCAACAGATTTGGCCGCGACGCGGCCACTGGAATATTCTTGTGCGCAGCGCGCACCCGGCAGGGCCGGGGGCGCAAGACATAGCGCGTATTAGCGCATTCTGGCGGGCTGGGCAGTGGCAAGCGTTCCTTGCTGCTAGACCAGCCCGCCAGAATGCGCTAATGCGCCTTTGCGTTATGTTAAATGTGCGCAGCGCATTTACCCCCGGCCCTTCGTGCGCTTCGGCCCGCAGGGCCGCACTTCCTTCTTTGGCTTCACTCACGACACCGCGTCGACGACGCCGGTTCTTCCTTCTCTGGATGCGCCTTTCTCGTTCTTCACTTTTATTCGGCGCATCACTCACGCAGTCCCGTCGATGACGCCGGTTCTTCGTCCTTCACTTTTTACTGCGCGTCCTCGTCCGCCTCGGCATCAATGGCAGCTAAGAGAGAAGCGGTCAGCTTCGCCGGATGCGTGGCCGCGTGAATCTCCTTGAGCTTGCCGATCGCCACCTGCGTGTAAATCTGCGTGCTCGACAGATCCGCGTGACCGAGCAGCGCCTGGATGAACCGCACGTCCGCGCCGTTCTCCAGCATGTGCGTCGCGCACGCATGACGTAACGCGTGACACGCGCCGTTGCCGATGCCCGCCAACTCCATGTACCGCTTCACCAGATCCGTCAACCGATTGCCGCTGTACGCCTCGCCGTAATCCGTCAGAAACAGCGTCCACGCCTCGCGCACCACCAGGTGCGGCCTGACTTCATCCAGATAACGCTGAACCCAGTAACACGCCCGCTCGCCCATCGGGATATACCGGTCGCGCCGTCCCTTGCCCTGGCGAATCATCACCGTGCGTCCTTCCAGATCGATCTCCGATACCGTCAGGTTCATCAGCTCCATGCGACGCATCCCCGTGCTGTACAACACCTCCAGCATCGCCCGGTCGCGCGCACCCGTGTTCCCGCTCACGTCCGGCTGCGCCATCAGCCGCTCCACCTGCACCACCGACAGCACCACGCGCGGCAGCAGCTTCGGCGCACGCGGCAACACCAGCTCCGAGGCCGCGTTGTACTGCACGTACCGCTCGCGTGCCAGCCACTTGCACCACCCGCGCAGCGGCGTGAGCATCGTCTCCTGCGTGCGGATCGACAGCGGCTTGCCATCCTTCTTCCGATACAGGTACAGATACCGTTGATACGCCTCCAGCACCGCCCGCGTGATCTCTTCGGGCTGACTCAGACCGCGCACCTCGCACCATCCAACGAACCGCTCAAGCCGCACCGCGCGGCCTTTTACCGTTTGTTCCGTGCGACCCGTCGCCTCCAGCCATTCCACATACAAGCGCACATAGATCAGCATGACCGACACCGGTCCTTCCACGCGATATTCCTGCGTCACCAGATTGCCCGTCTCCGCGTCCTTGCCCGTCGAAGCAATCGTCAGCTCGCCGTCCGACTGCAACAGCTTGAGCGCATACGCCGCACGGCTCGCGCCTTCCTCTTCGCAGATCGCCAGCACCTTGTGTTTCAGATTCGTCTCGCCCATGTAGAACAGGCTTTGTCCCGTCATCTCGCTGTACTTGATGCGCTCTTCCTCCGGCACGAACGCCAGCACCGCATCCATGAGCGAACTCTTGCCCGCCGCGCTGCTCGATTGAATCACCACCGCCAGCGGCGTATCCAGCTTCCTCGACACCGCCGCCAAGTAGCCAACGAGCTTATTGGTCTCTTCACCCACCACGCCGCACGCCGCGAAGTCCGCCACGATCCGCCCGAGCAAGTCCGGCGCGTTCAGCAGCTCCAGCGCCGCGCGCCGATCCGCCTCGCTCATGTCTTGCGATGACGCGGGCGCGTCCGCCTGCGCCTGCAACAGCTCCAGCTTCAGCAGCACGCGCCCCAGGTCGGCCTTCACCGTTTCCTCTTTGACGCGCAACTCCGCCGCCACGCGCGCGATGTAGTTCGTCCGCGCCTTCGCGTGGTACAGGTCCAGCGTGTCTACATGGAACCATTCGCCGGAACTGGCCAGCACGTTCACCTTCAGCACGCCCGCCGCTTTCGCATCGAATCCGCGCACCCGATAACGCACCGCGCCCAACGCAAACACGATCTCCGCTTCGCTCACCTCACACGCGATCTCCAACGCCGGCGCGGCTGGCTCCACAGCAGCAGGCAGAGAACTGACAGGGTGTAATTTTTCCGACGCCGCTTCAACCGCTTCTTTAGCGGCTAAAGAAGGCGCGGGCTTCACCACTGCGGCCAGATCGGGCGACGCCGCGCGCTCTGGCGCCTTCCCGTTCCCGAGCCATTCCGCAGCGCGAATCAGCGCACCCAGACTCTTCGATGCAGGCGTGACCTTCAGCGCATATTCATTCGCGTCCAGACCGTGCGGCAGCTTCAGCCGATAGCAGCCGAAACCCTCCGCCATCAGCCGCTCCGCGAGCTTCGCCGCGCCCGCATCGCCCGCCGCATCCCGATCGAACGCAATGATCACGCGCTCCACCCCCAACGCCTTGATGAGCGCCAGGTGATCGTCCGTGAATCCCTCCACGCCGAACGCCGCCGTCACGTTCGTATAGCCCGCGCTTCAGAACGTCAACGCATCGATGATCTCGTCCAGCTCGGCGTAATCGCTGTCGTCACGCGTGGTAACACGCGCGCTCAACGTGCCGACGATCTTCGGCCAGGAGTGCTCCTGCATCGGAATCCGGTAGGGGCGGTCGGCAGGAATGGCCCGGAACGTGTTGTGATACGACTTGTCGCGTCCGGCTTCGTGGATCACTTCCGACAGCACCATGCCATGCGGCGCATCGGGCAGCGTCTCGTCGAGCCGCACCACCAGCCCCGGACAGAACGCCGACACCGTGCTCTTGCCGTCAAAACGGATCTGTCCGGACAGCGCTTCTTCGTGCCGCAGTTGCGCTTCGAACTTGGCGGCGTCGGCGTCGAGATGGCGGCTGCCCCACGTATAGGACTGTCCGTAGGTGGTTTTATCGTCGCGCGCGAGATTGACTTGCGCTTCGATCGGCTCCCATGAACGCAGGGGGTTGTAGTCGCGAACGCGGATCGACTGCGCGACGGTCACACTCTGCTGCTGCAACGACAAGACCGCTTCGTGGCCCGTTTCCAGCCCTGAAGTCTCGCGATAGAGCACGTTGGCGCGCAGCGAATAGTCGTATCCATCGATGTCATCGGCGAAGATGACCTGATCGCCGAAATCGCCGGGGCGCGTGTAACAGAACAGCCCCGCCTGACGCATCAACAGATGAATGAACGCCCAGTCCGATAGCTGATGCTGCATGTGAAAGACGAGCTTCGGAAACTTGCGCCGCAGCTTGAACGCGAACTGATGCGTGAGGAAATCGTGATCGCGCAAGATCGTCTCGATGATCTCGGGCACGGTCTTGTTCTGATAGATGCGCGAGCGCTTGGTGATGCGCAAACGCGCAAGCGGCGATTCGACGACGACGCGATACGCGCAGAAGTCGCGCGTCTTGCGAGTTCGTGTGAAGCGCGTGATGTTGCCGTTCCACTCGCGCGGCGTGCCGTCGCCGGGTAACGGCTCGATGCTGAACGTCGCGTTGTGCCCGAGATAGTCGGCGCGCGCCAGTTCCACCTTGGCGGTCAGTTCAATCGTGATGTGATACGGACTGCCTAGCCGTTCGATCGCCTTGACGGAGATGATCGAGAGGCCATCGCTCGGCGGTGCGCCTCGCACCTTGAGATAGTAGTTCTGCCTGCCCGTGATCCAGCGCGCGAGGGCGGTGGATCGCTTTGATTGTGCTTCCATTGCGTGATCCGTGCGAAATCGGGGATGTCAGGCGGAATGCCTGACGATCGGCCGAGAGTTGACACTGACCACGACTTTTAGATGGACATCACAGTGAGCGCAAGGAGACTTATCTGAATAAAAGTAAGGACTCCGTCGACCAAGCGGTCCATCGACCGTCGTTACTCGCTCGACTGCGCAAGCCCACCCCTCACCACCGCGCCTGCGCCGTCCCCGGCGGCGCCGATTCCCTCGCATACCCCGCCGGCGTCCGCGCAAGTTGCGCGCTCGGCCGCACCGCCATCAACGCACCGAATCCCGATTCATACCGCTCCATATACGGCGCGAGATCCGGCTTTGCGATAGCGAACCCGCCGTCCACACGCCCGAGCCCGCGCAACCAATGTCCCGTCTGCGCGAGCGAAACCTCCACATGCCAGCTTCCGCCCTCACGCTGCTGCTTCCACAGCGCCGCCGCCGCGCCGAACGCCATCAAAAATCCGCTCGCCATGTCGAGCATCTGCATCGGCAAGACGCGCGGCTTGCTCTCGCCGGCTGCTTCTCCCTCCGCCGCGTTGAAGCCCATCGCGGTCTGCACGAGCGAATCGAAACCGCGTCGCGCGGCCCACGGTCCCTCGGCGCCATACGCGCTCAACGACGTATAAACGATGCCCGGCCGATGCCGCGCCACTTCATCCGGCCCGAATCCCAGCGACGCGATCCCGCCCGGCCGATACCCCTGCGCGAACACATGCGCGTCATCGATGAGATGCCAGAGCGTCTCGCGATCCGAAGGCGACCGAAGATCGAGCAGCGCCGATCGTTTTCCGCGGCTCGTATCCGCGATAGCCGGAATGTTCGGCAGATGCGGCCCGTTCACGAGCATCACGTCCGCGCCGAACGCGGCGAGCGCGCGCCCGCCGACCGGCCCCGCGAGAATGCGCGTGAAATCGAGCACGCGCAGGCCATCGAGCGGACGCGCATCCGCCGATAAAGAAGGCAACGCAAGCGCGGGCGCATCGCCGATGCGCGTGATCGTCATCAACGGCTGCGCGGCGATAGCCTGGCCCTGCGGCGTCGCATCCCATTCGTCGAACGTCCGCAGCATCGTCACGACGAGACCGCGCTCCGCCGCCGCGTTCTCGTAGTCGCCCGCGCGCCACGAAAGCAGCGCGCGTTCGGCGTCCTCACGCGTCGCGGTGCGCGGATCGAGCCCGAGCAGAAGCAGCGCGCCATCCTGATGATGTTCGAAGTTCGCATGAATCCGCACGTAGCCATCG
This sequence comes from Caballeronia zhejiangensis, assembly GCF_000698575.1. Lineage (GTDB taxonomy): Bacteria > Pseudomonadota > Gammaproteobacteria > Burkholderiales > Burkholderiaceae > Caballeronia > Caballeronia zhejiangensis. The sequence continues at coordinate 2,381 of NZ_JFHD01000012.1, read as the reverse complement.
GCGCATCGATAGAGACCGGAGAAGCGTCCCCATGTCTCCGGCTCCTTGCCGTCCACCGTGAACGCGCCGGTGCATTCGACCGCCGCGTGCGTCATGTCGACGGACACGCGCTGCCGCTCCACGCCGCGCGCGAAACCAAGCTCGCACGCCGCGAGCGCCGCCGCGCCGATGGTCGCCTGCGCCGCCGTGCCGACAGCGAAACTGGAAGGGAAAACCGGATCGCGACCCGGAAGGTCGATGAAAGAAAGCGCATCGTCGGGCAAGCCGGCGATGCGCCATAGGCTGCGCAGCGTATCGAGAGAGGAAGTCATGTCGGGCGCTCCTGAGTCGATGGAGCGCCCATTATCACGCCATATGCGTCATTGACGCCGCGTCGCCAGCTCCGCGCCCTGACGCAGCGCTTCGAGCATGCTGCCTTCATCGGCGATGCCCTTGCCCGCGATATCGAACGCCGTGCCGTGATCGACCGACGTGCGGATCACATCCAGACCGACGGTCACGTTCACGCCCGCTTCGAGACCGAGCACCTTCACCGGACCGTGACCCTGATCGTGATACATCGCGACGACGAGATCGAAGTCGCCACGCCCCGCGCGATAGAACAGCGTATCGGCGGGCAGCGGGCCGGTCACATCGAGGCCGCGTTCCTGCAAGAGCTTCACCGCGGGAATGATCTTTTCCTCTTCCTCGCCGTAACCGAACAGACCGTTCTCGCCCGCGTGCGGATTGATCCCGCACACGCCGATGCGCGGCTTCGCGATGCCCGCCTTCACGAGCGTCGCGTTGCCGCGCTCGATCGTGCGTTGCACGAGACCCGGCTCGATCTTGCGGATCGCATCGATGATGCCGATATGCGTCGTCACGTGAATCACGCGCAATTGCGGCGCGACGAGCATCATCGACACTTCTTCCACGCCCGTCAGATGCGCGAGCATTTCCGTATGGCCCGGAAACTTGTGGCCGCCCGCGTGCAGCGCTTCCTTGTTGAGCGGCGCGGTGCAGATCGCGTCGATCTGATTCGCCTGCGCCAGTTCCACGGCGCGCGCGATGTACTGGTAAGCCGCATCGCCCGCAACGGCCGACAGTTCGCCGAAGGGCAGGTCGTCGGGAATGAGACCGAGGTCGATGCAGTCGATCACGCCCGGCTCGTAGCGCGCTTCGGTCGCGTCCTTGATGCGCCGCACCGTCGCCTTGCCGCCGACGATTTCGTTGGCGCGTTCGAGACGCCGCGCATCGCCGATCACGAGCGGACGGCACTGCTTGTAGACCGCGTCGTGCGCGAGGCTCTTGACGACGACTTCCGGTCCGACGCCGCTTGCGTCGCCCATCGTGATGCCGATTACGGGGAGATAGTTGCTCATGATTTTCGTCTGGTGATGTCTGTTTTCAACGCGCTTCAACGCGCGAGGGGAATATCCGCGCCGCGCAAATGCAGGTACGCGCCGAGCAGCGCGTGCTCGCTGCCGAACGCGCCGGCCTTGGTGACGACCGACGGCCCTTTGCCGTTCGATGGCCGTCCGAGCGCGACGCCCGCTTCGATTTCGCGCACGAGTTCGAGGCTGCCGACGTTCGCGGCGGCGAGCATCGCGCGCGCCGTTTCGCCGCCGGTCGCGATCAGCCCGCCGAGCGCATCGAAATGCGGCGCGACGAGCGCGGCGAGCGCGTTCGACAAGCGGGCGCCCTCGGCGGGATCGAACGCGTCGTCGCGGCCGATTCGCACGATCGCGTCTTCCTTGCCGCGCACCGCGTCGCCGATGCGCGCGCTCCACGTTTGCCATTGCGGATGACGCGCGCCGTCGCGCAACACGGCGGGCGGCACGATCATTTCGCACACGCCGGCTTCGGCGCACAGCAGCGCGCATTGACGTTCGGAGATGGCCGACAGGCTGCCGACGAGCGCGAGAATCGGGCCTTGCGCCGGTTCGATAATGCTCGCCGACTGCGTGGAAGCGTCGGTATCGAAGAGATCGGGCAGCGCGGCGAGTTCGCGGGCGAGTCCGCCGGAGCCGACCCAGAAGAACGGCTCATCGACGGAAGCGCTCACGCGTGCGAGCGATGCGAGATCGTCGCTGGTTTCGGCATCGACGATGATCGCGTCGATGCCATTGCCCGACGCCGCCGCCGACGCGATCATCAGCGCGACTTCCTGCGGCGCGGCGCGGAACGCATCGAGCGGAACATGCGCGGCGCGCAGGCCGACCGCGTCCAGCAACTCGCGCAAGCCGGCATGCTGCCCGGCGTGTTCGAGCTGCCACGTTTCCGTGTCTTCGAGCGGCACGCCGCGCACGAACACGCGCGCATCGCGCACCGTGCGGCCCGTCGCGGGAAACGCGGGCGTGACGATCGCCGGACCGGCGACGCGCGTCAGCGCCGCGACTTCG
>NZ_JFHD01000011.1 GCF_000698575.1 Caballeronia zhejiangensis | reverse complement strand
CGCCGCCTCCGCCCGCGCCCAAACCACCGCCACCGCCACCGCCGCCGCCACCGCCACCGCCACCGCCGCCGCCCGCCTGACGCTGAACACCGCCGCCACCCGCGCCGGCGCGCTCATGCGACTGATTGAACGACTGCCGGCTCGCCTGTCCGCGCTGCATGTCCTGGCGCGCGCCGTTGCCATCGCCCGCGCCGCGCAGCGCGTTGTCGCGATTTACGTCCTGCGAGCGCTGACGAAGATCGCTCGTCGTGCGCGCGTTCGGTCCGCCGCCCTCGCGGATGCTCTGCGCGCGCTGGCTCGCCGATTCGTTGAGGTTCTGGCCGGTGCGCTGCTGCAAGGTCTGCGCGGCTTGCGCGCGCGCATCCTCGCGGCCCCGGAACTGGTTGCCGTTCGCGCCGAGATTGGCGTTGTTCAGGTTCTGGCGGTTCGCGGCGACGTTCGTCCGGTTGAACTGCGGATCGTTGCGGTTCCAGCGCACGTTATTGCTGTTCGCATTGATGCGGTTGGCCGTGTTGATGTTGTTGTAGCGGTTCACGTTGACGTTGACATCGCCGTGACCCCAGTTGCAGTTGCCCCACAGCGAATTCACGACCGCGACGCCTGTTGCGAACGCCATGCCGGTCATGAACGCCGACCCGATCGCATATCCCGGAGGCGGCGGCACATAGACCGGCGGATACGCGGGATATGGCCACGTCCCGTACACGACCGTCGGGTTGTAGGTCGGCACGTAGACGACTTGCGGATTGGCGGGCTCGATCTGGATCACCGTAGTGCTGGTGGTCGTACTGCCCGCCGGCGCGGGCGCGCTCGTGACTTTCTGCTGCTCGTTCGTCTTCAGATTGCCCGCGCTTTGCGCCGCGCGCCGCAGACGCTGAACGGAGTCCATCACGTCGCTCGGCTGCGCGATGAACGCGTTGCCGAGCTGCGTCACCCAGTCGATCTTGGAGGCCATCGTCGCGAGCGCCTGCGGGAAAGCGACGAGCGACTGCACGCTCGGGTCCCACGGCTGCGTCTGCACGGCTTTCACGGCGTCGTCGCCCTTGACGTTCGGATTCGCCTTCGACCAGTCGGCCGCTTCGGTAATCTGCGACGGATACGTCGACGCCATCAGGACTTGCGCGAGCAGCGCATCCGGATAGAGCGCGACCGGCGCGGTCAGCGCGTCGAGTTGCTGGTTCGTGAGTTTCTGGCCGGCCGGCGCGGCGTTCTGCGCTTGCGCGTCGAGCGGATGCGCGGCGAAAAGCGGCATCGCGGCGAGCGTGACGGCGAACGCGATCGCTCTTGCCGTGCCGATTTGCGAACCAATGACACCCATTCGTTTCGACATCGAATCCCCCCGTGCGAGACGTTGCGAGATCGTTGCGCGTAGCCGGGATTGAAGCGAGGAAATCGGGTAGTGATCCGGCGTGATTCAGCCAATATCACTTTTCAGTTCGGCGTTCAACGAACTTTGGCGGGAAGGAGATTCGGGCGCATTCGCTCGCGAGCGCGCCGATAAACGCGCGGCCGGCATGACGATGCCGGCCGCGAAGGGGAGAGCCGAAGCGCTTATTGCTGCGGCTTGTTCGACAGCGCGAGACGCAGCAGATCGGCCACCGTGTTCACGGAAAGCTTCTCCATGATGTTCGCGCGATGCGCTTCGACCGTCTTGATGCTGATGCCGAGATCGTCGGCGATCTGCTTGTTCAGCCGCCCGGCGATGATGCGTTCTAGCACCTGATGCTCGCGCGCCGTCAGCTTGCCCAAGCGCTCTGCGGCCGCGCGCTGCTGCTGCACGCTGGTGCTCTCGCTGCGCGCCTTTTCGAGCATGCGCTCGACGAGCTTGCGCAGTTCGGCTTCGTCGAACGGCTTCTCGATGAAGTCCATCGCGCCCTTCTTCATGGTCGAGACGGCCATCGGGACGTCGCCGTGCCCCGTCACGAAGATGATCGGCAAGAGCGAGTTCTCGGCGATGAGCTTCTCCTGCAGTTCGAGCCCCGTCATGCCGGCCATGCGCACGTCGAGGATCAGGCAGGAAATCGCGCCGGAATGGGCGATCGGCAGGTAGACGTCGAGGAACGATTCCGCGCTGGAGAAACACTGAACGCGATAGCCGTTTGCTTCGAGCAGCCAGCGCAAGGAATCACGTACGGCTTCGTCATCGTCGACGACGAAGACGGTTTCCTGAGTGGTGACTGTGCTCATAGTTCTCCCGTAACTGTTTGTTGTCTCGTATGTTCGTCCTGCGCATCCGTGCCGCCCGTGCCCGAGCCGCCTTCCACTTCGCCGATCGGCAGGCTGCAGTGGAAAGTCGCGCCGGTCACGTGGCCGTCCGCTTCGACGTTGTTGACCACCCAAAGGCGCCCGCGATGCGACTCGATGATCGAACGGCAGATGTTCAACCCCATGCCCATGCCGTCGGACTTGGTGCTGTAGAACGGCTCGAAGAGACGCTCGGCGGTTGCTTCGTCCACGCCCGGACCCTGGTCGACCACGCTGATGCACACGAAGCCGCCGTCCATGCGCTGCACGACTACGCGTATCACCGGATCGACGGCGTGTGGTTTCGCATCATGCATCGCCTCGGCCGCGTTTTTCAACAGGTTGACCAACACTTGTTCGATCAAAACCGGGTCGACGTAAATGACGGGCATCCGCGAACGGATTTCGGTGACGATGCGGATCTTGCGTTTGCGCGCCTCGATCTCGGCGAGACCGACCGCGTCCGCGACGATATCCGCGACGCGCGCCGCCTGGCGCTTCGGTTCGCTGCGCTTCACGAACTCGCGGATGCGCTTGATGATCATGCCCGCGCGCACGGCCTGCTGCGCGGTTTTTTCGAGCACCGGAAGCAGCGTTTCCTGCGTCATGCGGCCGGATTTCACGAGCGCGACGCAGCCCGAGCAATAGTTGTTGATCGCGGCGAGCGGCTGATTCAGCTCGTGCGCGAGCGATGACGCCATTTCGCCCATCGTCATCAGGCGGCTCGTGAACTGGAGCTTTTCTTCCTGCTGATGCGCGAGTTCCTGCGCCTGCTTCCTCTGCGTGATGTCGGTGGCGATCTGCATCTGCGCGAGATGGCCGTCGACCCACTGAATGTACTGGCGGCGCACCTCGAACCACTTCTGAATGCCTTCGACGTAGACCTCCTGCGCGTCGGCGGAGCTTTCCGTGAGGGCGGTGGCGGGCAGGCCCGCGTAGGTGTCGACCATGTCGATGGTGTCGGACGAACTCTGCGAACCGCCGTCGAACGCCGCGCCCGCGAGTTCCAGATGGCCGTCCGGACGAATGCCGAACAGATGCCGGTAATAGCGGTTCGCGAACAGCAGTTCGGCTTCGTCGGCGGCGAGCACGGAGACGGCGGCGTCGAGACTTTCGAGGACGGTGGTGAAGCGCTCGTGCGCGGCGGCGAGTTCCTCACGCGCGCGTTTCGGTTCGGTGATGTCCGTCATCGACGACATCCAGCCCGTCTGACGGCCGGAACTGTCGATGAGCGGCGAGACATAGAGTCGCGCGTGGAAAAATGACCCGTCTTTTCGGCGCACACGCAGTTCGAAACCGGAAGAGGGCGCTTTGCCGCGCAGCGTCATGTCGAGCTGGCGCTGCATCTCCGGATACGCGTCGCGCGGCCAGTACGGGAACGGCGCGTTCTTGCCGACGAGATCGCTTTCGTCCCAGCCCGTCATCCGGCAGAACGCCGGATTCACGTGCGTGATGCGGCCGTGCATGTCGAGCACGCGCATGCCGATCAGCACGGAGTTTTCCATCGCGCGACGGAAGAACGCCTCGGCGTAGAGCGCCTGCTGCGCCTCGAAGCGCTGGCGCGTGTGCTTCCACAGACTCCAGAGACTCCACAGCACGAAGCACGACAAACCGGCGACGAGCCAGACGAGCGTGTTGTTGGTGAAGTTCGTGAGCTGCGGATACGAGTACACGCGCACCGACAGGCCTTGTCCGGGCGGGTCGAGCGGCAGGTCGTAGAACATGTCGCGCGGCAGGCGCGGGCGGCTCGATGTGGTCGCGAGCTCGCGGTTGTTCAGATCGGTGATGGAAATCTTGTATTTCGCCGACAATTCGCTCGGAATGTCGTGCTTCAGTATGCCTTCGATCGAGAACACGGCCGCGATCGAGCCGAGGAATTCGCGGTCGCGGAAAACCGGCGTCTGCAGCGTGATGTAGCCGTTGCCGAGATCGTCGTACAGCAACGGCGAGTAGACTTGGCGGCGGGTGGTGCGCGCTTCGTCGAAGGCGGCCTGCACGGCCTCGTCCATCTGCGTGTCGTTCGGCTTGGCGAGGCGCGATCCGAGCACGGGCAGCGGCGTATTCGGCCAGCGCGGCTTATGCTCGCTCGTGTACCAGTTCATGTAGAGGATCTCAGGATGCCCCTGCATGATGTCGGTGGACGATGTCTGGAAGGTTTGCGGATCGCCGTGCCCGGTCGCAATGTCGCGCGCGAGCGCCTGGATCTGCTCCTGCGCACCGGTCATCGACAGGCGAATTTGTTGCTGAGCCCACGCGACGTTGCGATAAAGCGTGTCTTCCTGCTGCTGTTGCTCGCGCCGGTTCAGGCTCCAGAGAATCAGACTCATCACGATCAGAAACACCAGGATCGAAATGAGCGGCGTGAGTAAATAGGAGTTCGACCACCACGGTCCGTGGTGCCAGCGGGAGGGCGAGGCGTCGGTCGGCTTGCGCGCGGACCTCGCCGAGCGTTTGATCAGCCGTTCGGTCAACATGGAGCGATTGTAACGCACCACCTGATTGTTAAATGGCGTAAAAAGACGGTAAAGCGTGCTCAGTTGCAGGAAAAGGAGGAGAAACATCTGAACAAAAAAGTCTTATCGGACGGTGCGTTGCAGCAATTTTTCGCATGGTGAGATTAGCTCTCATGATTTGAAAAATTCCTTGCGTCATGGTCTGGACCCTCTTTAGAATTGCCGGCACGCGGCCAGTGCCCGCTTTTCCGCGTGTGTTCGCGGGCGTGCGCCGGCGGTTCTCATCGAGTGTTCCTCACATCAGGAGACGAGCATGTCCGCTGTACCCGACGAAGTTCTCAAATATGTCGCCAACGCCAAGGACGACGATCCTCAGGAAACCGCCGAGTGGCTCGATGCGCTCGACGGCGTGATTTCCGCGGTCGGTCCTGATCGCGCGCACTACCTGATCGAGAAACAGATCGAATTCGCTCGCGTGCATGGCGAGCACCTGCCGTTTTCGGCGAACACGCCGTACATCAACACGATCCCCGTCGCTTCGCAGGCGAAGATTCCGGGCGATCAGGACATCGAACACCGCATCCGCTCGTACACCCGCTGGAACGCCATCGCGATGGTGCTGCGCGCGGGCAAGGACACGAACGTCGGCGGTCACATCGCTTCGTTCGCATCGGCCGCGACGCTCTACGACGTCGGCTTCAATCACTTCTGGCACGCGCCTTCGAAAGATCACGGCGGCGACCTCGTCTTCGTGCAGGGCCACTCGTCGCCGGGCGTCTATTCGCGCGCGTTCCTGCTCGGCCGCCTGACCGAAAAGCAACTGAACAACTTCCGCCAGGAAGTGGGCGGCGAGGGCATCTCGTCGTATCCGCATCCGTGGCTGATGCCGGATTTCTGGCAATTCCCGACCGTGTCGATGGGCCTGGGCCCGATCATGGCGATCTATCAGGCGCGCTTCATGAAGTACATGGCCGCGCGCGGCATGGCGAAGACCGAAGGCCGCAAGGTCTGGGCGTTCCTCGGCGACGGCGAAACGGACGAGCCGGAATCGCTCGGCGCGATCGGCATGGCCGGCCGCGAGCGTCTGGACAACCTCGTGTTCGTCATCAACTGCAATCTGCAGCGACTGGACGGCCCGGTGCGCGGCAACGGCAAGATCATTCAGGAACTCGAAAGCGAATTCCGCGGCGCGGGCTGGAACGTCATCAAGGTCATCTGGGGCAGCCGCTGGGACGCGCTCTTCGCACGCGACAAGACCGGCGCGCTGATGCGCCGCATGATGGAAGTCGTCGACGGCGAATATCAGACGTACAAGTCGGAGTCGGGCGCGTTCGTGCGCGAGCACTTCTTCAACACGCCGGAACTCAAGGCGCTCGTCGCCGACTGGTCCGATGACGACATCTGGAACCTGAACCGCGGCGGCCACGATCCGCACAAGATCTACGCGGCCTTCGACGCAGCGACCAAGACGAAGGGCGCGCCGACCGTCATCCTCGCCAAGACCATCAAGGGCTATGGCATGGGCGAGCATGGTCAGGCGATGAACATCACGCACCAGCAGAAGAAGCTGCCGATCGACACGCTGAAGAAATTCCGCGACCAATTCCGTCTGCCGCTTACCGACGAGCAGATCGCCGACGTGCCGTATCTCACGTTCGAGGAAGGCTCGAAGGAACTCGAATACATGCGCCAGAAGCGCATGGACCTGGGCGGCTATCTGCCGACGCGCCGCGAGAAGGCCGAATCGCTGCCGGTGCCGGCGCTGTCCGCGTTCGAGCCGCTCTTGAAGGGCACGGGCGAAGGCCGCGAAATCTCCACGACGATGGCGTTCGTGCGGATCCTCAACATCCTGCTGAAGGACAAGGCGCTCGGCAAGCGCATCGTGCCGATCGTCCCGGACGAGTCGCGCACGTTCGGCATGGAAGGCCTCTTCCGCCAGATCGGCATCTGGAATCAGGACGGCCAGAAGTACATCCCGGAAGACTCCGACCAGCTGATGTTCTACAAGGAATCGGAGACGGGGCAGATCCTGCAGGAAGGCATCAACGAAGCGGGTGGCATGTGTGACTGGATCGCGGCCGCGACGTCGTACTCGACGCACGGCGAGATCATGATCCCGTTCTACATCTTCTACTCGATGTTCGGCTTCCAGCGCATCGGCGATCTGGCGTGGGCCGCGGGCGACATGCGTTCGCGCGGATTCCTGCTGGGCGGCACCGCTGGCCGCACGACGCTGAACGGCGAAGGGCTGCAGCACGAAGACGGCCACTCGCTGCTGTGGGCGGCATCGATTCCGAACTGCGTGAGCTATGACCCGACGTTCGGTTACGAACTCGCCGTCATCATGCAGGACGGCCTGCGCCGCATGGTCGCGGACCAGGAAGACGTGTACTACTACATCACCGTGATGAACGAGAACTACGAGCATCCGGCGATCCCGCAAGGCGATGCCGTGGCTTCGGACATCATCAAGGGCATGTACGCCTTCAAGAAGGCCGATGCGCCGGCCAAGGCGCACGTTCAGTTGATGGGCGCGGGCACGATCTTCAACGAAGTCATCGCCGCGGCTCAACTGTTGAAGGACGACTGGGGCGTCAGCGCCGATCTGTGGAGCGTGCCGAGCTTCACCGAACTGGCCCGCGACGGTCAGGCGTGCGAGCGCTGGAATCTGCTGCATCCGACCGAAGAGAAGAAGCTGCCGCACGTCACGGCGCTGCTGAAGGACGCGAAGGGCCCGGTGATCGCATCGACGGATTACATCCGCGCGCTCGTCGACCAGATTCGCGGCTATGTCCCGCAGAAGTTCGTGGTGCTCGGCACCGACGGCTATGGCCGCTCGGATACGCGCGAAGCGCTGCGCCACTTCTTCGAAGTCGACCGCTACTGGGTGACGCTGGCTGCGCTCAACGCGCTGGCCGACGAAGGCACGATCGAGCGCAAGGTCGTCGCCGAGGCGATCAAGAAGTACAACCTCGACCCGTCCAAACCCAACCCGATGACCGTCTAAAGGCATCGCCCCCGTGCGTTGTGACGCGGCCTCTTTCCGAAGCGGAAGGAGGCCCGCGTGCGACCCAGGAGACACTAATAATGAGTCAAGCGATCGAAGTCAAAGTGCCGGACATCGGCGATTTCAAGGACATCCCCGTGATCGAGGTGCTGGTCAAGGTGGGTGATACGGTCGAACCCGAGCAGTCGCTCGTCACGCTCGAATCCGACAAGGCCACGATGGACGTGCCGAGCTCGGCGGCGGGCGTCGTGAAGGAAGTGAAGGTCAAGGTCGGCGATAACGTGTCGGAAGGCTCGCTCATCGTCGTGCTGGAAGGCGGCGGTGCGGCCGCTGCGCCGGCTCCGGCGCCGGCTGCGGCGCCCGCGCCCGCGCCGGCTGCCGCGCCCGCTGCAAGCGGCGGCGGTTCCGTCGAAGTGAAAGTGCCGGACATCGGCGACTTCAAGGACATCCCGGTCATCGAGATCGCGGTGAAAGTCGGCGACAAGGTCGAGAAGGAGCAGTCGCTCGTCACGCTCGAATCCGACAAGGCCACGATGGACGTGCCGAGCCCGGCGTCGGGCACGGTCAAGGAACTGAAGGTCAAGATCGGGGATACGGTCTCCGAAGGCACGCTGATCCTCGTGCTGGAAGGCGGCGCAGGCGGCGCGGCCGCACCGGCGCCCACGCCCGCGCCGGCGGCACCGAAGGAAGTGCCCTCGGATGCGCCCGCGAAGCCCGCGCCCGCGCCGAAGGAAGCGCCGTCCGCGCTCGCGCAGGCGCCTGTCATTCCTGCCGGCGACGGCTCGCGCACGTCGAGCCACGCGTCGCCGTCGGTGCGCAAGTTCGCGCGGGAACTGGGCGTCGATGTGTCGCGCGTGCGCGGCACCGGGCCGAAGAACCGCATCACGCAGCAGGACATCACCGCGTTCGTGAAGGGCGTGATGTCGGGACAGGGCGCGGCGCCTGCGGCTGCGGCGCCGGCTGGCGGTGGCGGCGGCGGCGAACTCGGCCTCTTGCCGTGGCCGAAGATCGACTTCACGAAGTTCGGTCCGGTCGAGCCGAAGCCGCTCTCGCGCATCAAGAAGATTTCGGGCGCGAACCTGCATCGCAACTGGGTGATGATCCCGCACGTCACGAACAACGACGAAGCCGACATCACCGAGCTCGAAGAATTGCGCGTGAAGCTCAACAAGGAGCACGAGAAAGCGGGCGTGAAGTTCACGATGCTCGCGTTCGTCATCAAGGCCGTGGTCTCGGCGCTGAAGAAGTTCCCGGACTTCAACGCGAGCCTCGACGGCGACAACCTCGTCTTCAAGCAGTACTACCACATCGGTTTCGCGGCCGATACGCCGAACGGCCTCGTCGTTCCGGTGATCCGCGACGCGGACAAGAAGGGCCTCGTCGATATCGCCAAGGAAATGGCGGAACTGTCGAAGCTCGCGCGCGACGGCAAGCTGAAGCCCGATCAGATGCAGGGCGGCTGCTTCTCGATCTCGTCGCTGGGCGGCATCGGCGGGACGCACTTCACGCCGATCATCAACGCGCCCGAAGTCGCGATCCTCGGTCTGTCGCGCGGCTATCAGAAGCCCGTGTGGGACGGCAAGCAGTTCGTGCCGCGCCTCACGCTGCCGATGTCGCTGTCGTATGACCATCGCGTCATCGACGGCGCGGCCGCGGCGCGCTTCAACGCTTATCTGTCGGCGATTCTGGGCGATTTCCGTCGCGTCATTCTCTGATCTGCTGATCTGGCCGACGGCGGAACCTCGGACGTTCGTCCGAGGTTCCATCCGCATATCTCTTAGGGGACAACATGAGTCTCGTCGAACTAAAAGTACCCGACATCGGCGACTTCTCCGATGTCGATGTCATCGAAGTCAATATCAAAGCCGGCGACGTCATCGAAAAGGAACAGGGCGTCATCACGCTCGAAACCGACAAGGCCACGATGGAAGTGCCCGCGGATGTCGCGGGGACCATCAAGGAAGTGAAGGTCAAGCAGGGCGACAAGGTGAGCCAGGGCTCGGTCATCGCGATGATCGAAACCGCCGGCGCTGCGGCCGCGCCATCGCCGGCTCCGGCTCCCGCCGCTGCGCCCGCACCGGCTGCGGCTTCGGGCGGCGGCGTGCAGGACGTGAAGGTGCCGGATATCGGCGACTTCAAGGACATTCCCGTCATCGAAGTGCATGTGAAGCCGGGCGATACGGTCGAAAAGGAGCAGTCGCTCATCACGCTCGAATCCGACAAGGCGACGATGGACGTGCCGTCGCCTGCCGCCGGCACGGTCAAGGAAGTGAAGGTGAAGGTCGGCGACAACGTGTCGGAAGGCACGCTGGTTCTGACGCTCGAAGGCGGCGCGTCCGCTGCGGCGCCTGCTCCCGCGCCCCAGAAAGCGGCGCCGGCAGCCGCGCCGACGCCCGCGCCGCAAGCAGGCAGCTACGCCGGCGCGGCCGATGTCGAATGCGACATGCTCGTGCTCGGCGCCGGTCCCGGCGGTTATTCGGCGGCATTCCGTTCCGCCGATCTCGGCATGAAGACCGTGCTCGTCGAGCGTTATTCGACGCTTGGCGGCGTGTGTCTGAACGTCGGCTGCATTCCGTCGAAGGCGTTGCTGCACACGGCGCTCGTCATCGACGAAGCGGCCGAGCTCGCGGCGCACGGCATCAGTTTCGGCGAGCCGAAGGTCGATCTCGACAAACTTCGCGGCTTCAAGGAAGGCGTCGTCAAGAAGCTGACCGGCGGTCTCGCGGGCATGGCGAAGGCGCGCAAGGTCCAGGTCGTGACGGGCGTCGGCGCGTTCGTCGATCCGAATCACATGGAAGTGAACGGCGCGGACGGCAAGAAGGTCGTCAAGTTCAAGCAGGCGATCATCGCGGCGGGTTCGCAGGCGGTGAAGCTGCCGTTCTTCCCGGACGATCCGCGTGTCGTCGATTCGACCGGCGCGCTCGAACTGCGCCAGCTTCCGAAGCGCATGCTGGTGGTGGGCGGCGGCATCATCGGGCTGGAAATGGCGACGGTGTATTCGACGCTCGGCGCGGACATCGACGTCGTCGAAATGCTCGACGGCCTGATGCTCGGCGCGGACCGCGATCTCGTGAAAGTCTGGGAGAAGTTCAATTCCAAGCGCTTCACGAACGTGATGCTCAAGACCAAGACGACCAAGGCGGAAGCCAAGGAAGACGGCATCTATGTGACGTTCGAAGGCGAGAAGGCGCCGGCCGAGCCGCAGCGCTACGACCTCGTGCTGCTCGCGGTCGGCCGCAGCCCGAACGGCGGCAAGATCGGCGCGGACAAGGCGGGCGTCGCGGTGACGGATCGCGGCTTCATCAACGTCGACAAGCAGATGCGTACCAACGTGCCGCACATCTTCGCGATCGGCGATCTCGTCGGCCAGCCGATGCTCGCGCACAAGGCCGTGCACGAAGGCCACGTCGCGGCGGAAGCGGCGCACGGCGAGAAGGCGTATTTCGACGCGCTGCAGATTCCGTCCGTCGCTTATACGGATCCGGAAGTGGCGTGGGCCGGCAAGACGGAAGAGCAGTGCAAGGCCGAAGGCATCAAGTTCGGCAAGGCGGTGTTCCCGTGGGCCGCGTCGGGCCGCGCGATCGCCAACGGCCGCGACGAAGGTTTCACCAAGCTCATCTTCGATGAAGAGACGCATCGGGTGATCGGCGGCGGCATCGTCGGTCTGAATGCGGGCGATCTCATCAGCGAAGTGTGTCTCGCGATCGAGATGGGCGCGGATGCGACCGACATCGGCAAGACGATCCACCCGCACCCGACGCTCGGCGAATCGGTCGGCATGGCCGCCGAGTTGTACGAAGGCGTGTGCACGGACTTGCCGCCGCAGCGCAAGAAGTAAGCGTCCGCGGTTACAGAAGAAAGGCGCGCTCCTTGACCGGAGCGCGCCTTTTTGTGGGATTCACGAGCAATAGACGACAAAAAACCCGGCGCGATGGCCGGGTTCTTCGTGATTCTTGCTGCATCGGCCGGGCAGGGGCCCGGCGGCAAACTTACGCAACCGACTTCTTGGTGGCGCGGGCAGCTTGCTCGGTCGCTTGCGTAGCGGCCTTCGTCGCAGCCGTAGCGGCAGCGTTGAAGTTGCTTTCAGCAATTTCGACAGCTTGCTTCGTTGCCTTGTGAACCGTTTCGTACGTCGTGTTGGCGGCGGTGATGGCCGACTTCATGACGGCGACGGCGGTTTCCGAACCGGCCGGTGCGTTCTTCGCGACGTTGTCGACGAGCGTTTGGACCTTGCGGTTCTGCTCTTCGTACTGCGCTTCCGCGACGCGGGCGAATTCGGCTTGCGTGGCCGACGCGATTTCATACAGGTGACGGCCGTACGACAGCACCTTTTCCGCGACCGGCTGGGTCAGGCTGGCTTGCAGGGCGAGCAGTTCCTGCGCGTCCTTCACCGACAGCGCGCGCTGTGCGTTTTCCTGGCTTTCGGCCAGCGTGGACTTCACAACTTGCAGGTTCAGTTCGACGAGCTTCTCAACGCCTTCGAACGCCTTGTTCGTGAGGCCGAACAGCGTGTCGAAGTTGGCTTTCTGTGCAGCGGCGATTTGCTCGGGGGTCAACAGCGTCATCTCAGGCTCCTGATGGCAGACCCATCAACGCGGGTCGTGGTTTGGGTAGATCCGGCGCGATATACCTGCCGGCTAGGTGCAACTGCGATTGGTGCGTCGCAACATGAGACCCATTTTAGAGATATTCCGATGGATGTCAAGCACTTTTTGTGCGCCGCACAATAGGCAGAAACCGTATGTTAAACAACAACTTACATGCCGATTGCGTGGTCGAAATAAACGTCCGTGGAAACCCTATGCACTCAAGCTGGGCATGGCTTCCGACACGCATCGGGCCGCATGTTCAACACGATCAAAGCACGGCTCGATGAAACTTTGATGTTCCGGCGACGCGAACAGCGCGGGTTCTGCGGCGGTGCGGAAGCGAGATATTTCTGAAGCTCGTCTTATTTTTAGGATGTCGCCGTACACCAAATTGTTGAAGAAACGTTAACATTTCGGCTGTCCGAGCTGTCTCGTGATCGTCTGTGCCCTCCGTTGGTGCTGACTCCCGTTCGTATCTCTGCGTTTTGTCTGATCCGATCCTCACGTTTCACTAAAGTCGTGGAAAGTTTTGCCGATAGTGCGTTTGTCGCGGTGTAGCAAAGCGCATTTTGGGCAGCACTATTTCGCCGGGCCGATCGTTTTTTCCGATCGAGGCGGTTTTTTGTTCAGCAATACGCAATCACGGCTTACAACTCGGTTTAACGAGTGCCGATAAGTGCTTAATATTGCTTAAATTTCGTAGCTTCACTACACTTGGCGGTACCCTCCAGCCGCCCAACAGAACACTAATGAAAACCGAAATGTTTTCGTCGTTGAAGGTGGTGCATGGCGTGGCAGTGCGCTCGGCATTGTCCATCGCCGTCTCCATCGCAGTAGCGACGTCCTTCGCAGCGGCTCCGGCTGAAGCCCTCGCGAAGACCGCCACCCAAACCAAAACCGCAAAGAAATCCACCGCCAAGGCTGAAAAGCCCGCGCGCGTCGCCAAGACCACGCTGAAAGCGCCGAAGCCCGCGAAAGCGGCGAAAGTCGCCGCGGCCGATGACGACGATGACGCGCCGCGCGCATCGCGTAAGCGTCGCGCGTCGTATCGCATGGAAGCGCATTCGCGACGCGCCGCGGTGCACGCGGTTGCGTTCCAGCCGCGCGCGACGTCGGTTGGTCAGGCGTTCGGGCTGCACGATACCCCCGACAGCCTCGCGCTGCGCTCGAGCGTGGCTTACGTCGTCGACCAGAACACGTCCGAGACGCTCTTCGACAAGAACTCGCGCGCCGTCGTGCCGATCGCATCGATCACGAAGCTGATGACCGCGATGGTCGTGCTCGATTCGCACATGCCGCTGACCGATGAAATCACCGTCACCGACGAAGACCGCGACTACGAGAAGTTCACGGGTTCGCGCCTCGCGGTCGGATCTCAACTGAATCGCGAAGACATGCTGCACATCGCGCTGATGGCGTCGGAAAATCGCGCGGCGGCGGCACTCTCGCGCTATTACCCGGGCGGCCGTCCGGCGTTCATCGCCGCGATGAACGCGAAAGCCAAGTCGCTCGGCATGGTCGACACGCACTTCGAGAATTCCACGGGACTCACGAGCCAGAACGTGTCGAGCGCGCGCGACCTCGTGAAGATGGTCAACGCGGCGTATCAATATCCGCTGATCCGCAAGTTCTCGACCGACCGCAGCTACGACGTCTTCACCGGCAAGCGCAATCTCGCCTACAACAGCACGAACGCGCTGATCCGCAATGCGTCGTGGGACATCGGCTTGCAGAAGACGGGCTTCATCAACGAAGCGGGCGAGTGCCTCGTGATGCAGGCAACCGTCAACGGCCGTCCGGTCGTCATCGTGCTGCTCGATTCGTACGGCAAGTATTCGCGCTTCGCCGACGCGGGCCGTCTGCGTTCGTATCTCGACACGCTCGGCGAGCCGCATATCATGAGCGCGGACATGGGCAGCGGCGCAAATCCTTGAGCGCCTGATCTTCGCTGATGCAAAAGCAAACGGGATTCGTCGAAAGACGAATCCCGTTTTGACATGCGGCGAAGAAATCAGCGATGCGCGTGTTGTTGCGCGTCGGAAGCTGCCTCTTCCGGGTGATATCCCAGCGATTGCGAGATCTCGAGCGCCGTGTGGCTCAATTGTTTCAGCCAGGCGTCCTGCAGACGATCGGCGGGCGCGGACAGCGACAAGCCGGCGACGAGGCGTCCCGTATCGTCGTAAATGCCCGCCGCGATACAGCGCACGCCGAGTTCGAGTTCCTCGTTGTCGCGCGCGCACGCCTGCTGGCGCACCAGCGACAGTTCGCGCTCGAGTTTCGAGAGATCGGTGATGCTGTTCTGCGTGTGGCCGGAGAGACCGGTTCGCATCGCATACGCGCGTACGCGCGCGGCTTCGTCGGCGGCGAGAAACAGCTTTCCGACCGACGTCAGATGCAACGGCGCGCGGCCGCCGATCGCACGCACGACCTGCATGCCCGAGCGCTCCGAGTACGCGCGCTCGATATAGACGATCTCGTCGCCTTGCCGCACGGAAAGATTGACGGTCTGCCCGGTCTGCCGATGCAACTCGCGCATCGGCGGCATCGCGGCTTCACGCACCGAAAGACGCGCCTTGACGAGATTGCCGAGCTCCAGCAAGCGCATGCCGAGGCGATACGTGCCGGGGTCCGACCGGTCCACGAGCCGGCATAGCACCATGTCGTTCAGAATGCGATGCGCCGTGGATGGGTGCAGATCGGTGCTCTGGGCGAGTTCTTTCAGGCTGACGGGGTCAGTGTGATCGGCGAGGGCGTCGAGAAGACGCATCATGCGCTCGATCACCTGAATGGAGGTTTTGGATTCCGGGTTCGTATCGCTCATCGTGAAAAATCGGTTGATGCGTCAAACAGCGGAATGGGGATTGTATCTCATAATGTGAAAAAAGCGAACGCTTCGCCAAAACAATGCGCTCGTCGATGACATCGATGGCCAGCGAGAAGCCCGTCGCGCGGGACTTATCAAGGATAATCGGCGCTGCGTTCACATCACTCCACAAACAGGAAACGCCCCAATGCGAGTCGGATTATTCGTGACATGTCTCATCGACATGATGCGCCCGGAAATCGGCTTCTCGGTCATTAAGCTGATCGAGCAGGCGGGTTTCGAAGTCGTCGTGCCGCCGTCGCAGACCTGTTGCGGCCAGCCTGCCTACAACTCGGGCGATCGGCCGCTCGCCCGCGATCTCGCCGAAAAAACGCTGCGCGAATTCGAGCAGTTCGACTATGTCGTGGTGCCGTCCGGTTCGTGCGGCGGCATGATCCGCGCGCACTACGGCGATCTCTTTCGCGACGATCCGCAATTGATGAGCCGCTTCGCGCGCCTTCAGCCGCGCGTGTTCGAACTGACCGATTTTCTCGTGAACGTCGCGAAGGCGCGCATGGAGCCGGGCGTGTTCGACGGCATGGTGACGTATCACGATTCCTGCTCGGGTCTGCGGGAACTCGGCGTGAAATCGCAGCCGCGCGAGCTGCTCGCCCAGGCAGGCGTGCCCGTGACCGAGATGGCCGGATGCGAGCATTGCTGCGGCTTCGGCGGCACCTTCGCGGTGAAGTACGGCGACATTTCGACGGCGATCGTCGATGAGAAATGCGCGAACATCAAGGCGAGCGGCGCGGATACCGTCGTGCTCGGCGACCTCGGCTGCATGCTGAACATCGAAGGGCGCCTGCGCCGCACCGGCGATACGTCGACGCGCGTGCTGCATATCGCGCAAGTGCTCGCGGGCGACGCGGCGCGTCGCGCCTGAAGGAGACAAACGGATGCAAGTCCAGACGATGCACTTTAAGGCGCGCGCGGGAAGCAAGCTCGCCGACGAGCGCCTGCAGCAGAATCTCACCAAGCTCTCGACCAAGTTCGTCAGCGCGCGTGCGAGCGCGGTGCGCGACATCGACTTCGAGGCAACGCGCGCCGCGTTGAAGGAGCGCCGCAATCGCGCGCTCGAGATCTCGACGTGTGGCTCGAAACCTTCGAGCGCGAGGCGACGCGTCGCGGCGCGACCGTGCTTTACGCCGAAACGACGCAGGACGCGGCGAAGCTCGTCGCGGACATCGCGCGCAAACACGATGTGAAGAAGGTCATCAAGACCAAGTCGATGGTCTCGGAAGAGATGCAGCTGAATCGCGTGCTCGGCGAGATGGGCGTGCAGTCGATCGAGACCGATCTCGGCGAATACATTCTGCAGATCAACGACAACGAGCCGCCGAGCCATATCATCGCGCCGGTCGTGCATAAGGATAAGGAGCAGATCGCGGATCTCTTCGCGAAGACGCACAACAAGCCACGCCTCACCGACATCCCGGAGATGACGCGCGAGGCGCGGGAAGTGTTGCGGCCGCATTTCATGTCGGCGGACATGGGCGTGACGGGCGGCAATTTCCTGATCGCGGAGACGGGGTCGGTGGCGGTCGTCACGAACGAGGGCAACGAAGGCATGTGCACCGTGATGCCCCGCGTGCATGTCGTGGTGACGGGCATCGAAAAAGTGCTGCCGACGCTCGAAGATCTCGCGACCGCGATGCGCCTCCTGCCGCGCTCGGCGACCGGTCAGACGATCTCGAATTACTTTTCGCTCTTGACCGGACCGCGCGCGGCCGACGAGACGGACGGGCCCGATCATATGTACTTCGTGCTCGTCGATGGCGGCCGCACCGGGCTTATCGGCGGCGAGTTTCAGGAGATGCTGCGCTGTATCCGCTGCGGCGCGTGCATGAATCATTGCCCGGTCTATCAGAAGATCGGCGGACATGCGTATGGATGGGTGTATCCGGGACCGATGGGCTCGGTGCTGACGCCGGCTTATGTCGGCATCGACAAGGCGCTCGATCTGCCGCAAGCCGCAACGCTTTGCGGCGAGTGCAACAGTGTTTGTCCGGTCGGCATTCCGTTGTCGGATCTGCTGCGCAAGCTGCGCGAGAAGCAGATGGAGCGTCGGCTGCGTCCGTGGAACGAGCGCGCCGCGCTCGCGGCGTGGGGCTATCTCGCGAAGCGGCCGCTCGCCTATGCCCTTTTCACGAAGCTCGCGGTGCGCGTGCTCGAACGCATCGGCGGCAACAAGAAGACGATTTCACGACTGCCGTTCGGCGCCGGATGGACCGACACGCGCGACATGCCCGCGCCAGTCGGGCGCACATTCCGGGAGCTGTACAAGGCGCAGCATTCGCATCTCGGATAAAACAAGGCCGCGCCGGATCTTTCGATCGGGCGCGGCCTTTGTCGTCGAAGCGCTTTTATCCGCCGTACCGTCCCAGGAAGCCGCGCGAATTGCCGCCCTGCGAATTGCCCCCACCGCCATTCGCGGATGGTGGCGGCGCGCGATTCGGTCCCGGCGGCCGACCGCCCACGGACTGAGGCGCCGGCGAGTTGCCTGCTTGCGGGGGCTGCGCTGCCGGAGGACGGCCGCCGCCTGCTTGCGGTGGCGGACCGTTCGGATGTCCGCCGCCCGCCTGCGGAGGCGGGCCGCCCGGACCCCGGTCGCGCGGCGGATGCCCGCCGCGCCATCCGCCCGGCGGCGGACGACGCCAGCCGGGACCATCGTCCCAATATCGGTTAGGCGGACCGTAGTAAATCGGGCCCGGCCCGGAGTAGTAACCGCCGCCTACGACGACGCCCGGCGGCGGGCCACCGTAGTATCCGTAGCCCGGGTCGTCGTAGACAGCAGGGTAGCCGCCGCCATAGGCAGACGCATCGGGATACGCCGCGCAACCACCGAGAAGTGCGGCAGACGAAGCAAGCAAGACACCAGCGACTGCGGATTTCATGATCGTGGGAAATTCTGTAGAACCATTACTGAATAAGACATCATCGGCGCGTGGATGTCGCGAACAACTTTGTAAGCCTTTATGACGGCAAGCTGTCATAAAGGCGCGAGCGGTCGCGACGTTCATCAAAACGGCTTGTTGTCCCGGGCGCAACAATCCTTTGCTTTTCAACGGCTTTTTAAGGTCGGGACAAGTCCGTAAAATTCGAAATGTCCATCAGTGGGTTCCCTTGATCCGATGCCCGCTGCGACACATCGACCAAAGGCAGTCCCATGAGAAAGACAATATCGACCTACTGGCCCGTCGCCATCCTGCTTCCGATCGCGCTCGCGTTCTGCATGCACGCCGGCGAGGGCAGCGGCGCGGCAATGCGCCATGAAGAAACCAGCGTGGCGGGCGTGAGCGCAGAACTGGCGCGCGCGATTTCGCTCGGCTTCGTCGACGACGAAGACGCACAACCCGCTGCCGTCTCGGCGGAAAAGACGCTCTGATTCGCCGGTTTTCGACGCACACAAAAAATGGCGCCCGCAAAGGGCGCCATTTTCATTTGGACGCGGCCGAACTGCTTACTTGAGCACGGCGGCGACCGCGTTCGCGACGGCGTCGAGGTTGCGCGTGTTCAGCGCGGCCACGCAGATGCGGCCCGTGCTCACGGCGTAGATGCCGAATTCTTCACGCAGACGATCGACTTGCGCAGCCGTCAGACCCGAGTACGAGAACATGCCGCGCTGCTTGTTGACGAACGAGAAGTCCCGATCGACGCCGCTCGCCTTCAGTCGCTCGACGAGACCGTTGCGCATTGCGCGGATACGATCGCGCATTTCGCCCAGCTCCTGCTCCCAGGTCGCGCGCAGTTCCGGCGACGCCAGCACGGCCGCGACGATCGAGCCGCCGTGCGTCGGCGGGTTCGAATAGTTCGTGCGGATCACGCGCTTCAGTTGCGAGAGCACGCGTGCCGATTCTTCCTTGCTCGTCGTGATGATCGACAGTGCGCCGACGCGCTCGCCGTACAGCGAGAACGACTTCGAGAACGACGACGACACAAACACGTTCAGTTCCGATGCCGCGAAGAGACGCACGGCGGCGGAGTCCGCGTCGATGTTCTCCGCGAAGCCTTGATACGCCATATCGAGGAACGGCACGAGGTTCTTCGCCTTCACGACTTCGACGATCTGCTTCCACTGCTCGTCCGACAGATCGACGCCCGTCGGGTTATGGCAGCACGCGTGCAGCACGACGACGGTGCCCGCCGCGTAGCTGTTCAGCGCGGCGAGCATGCCGTCGAAGTTCACGCCGTGCGTGGAGGCTTCGTAGTATGGGTAGTGGACCACTTCGAAACCGGCGCCTTCGAAGAGCGCGCGATGGTTTTCCCAGCTCGGATCGCTGATCGCGACGACTGCGTTCGGGTTCAGGCGCTTCAAAAAGTCCGCGCCGATCTTGAGCGCGCCCGTGCCGCCAAGCGCCTGCGCCGTCACGACGCGGCCCGCGGCGATCAGCGGCGAATCGTTGCCGAGGAGCAGCTTCTGCACGGCGGCGTCGTAGGCGGCGATGCCGTCGATCGGCAGATAACCGCGCGGCAGCGCGGCATCGACGCGCGCTTTCTCGGCTTCGCGCACGGCGCGCAGGAGCGGAATCTTGCCTTCTTCGTTCGTGTACACACCGACGCCCAGATTGACTTTGGTCGTGCGCGTATCGGCGTTGAAGGCTTCGTTGAGGCCCAGGATCGGGTCGCGGGGAGCGAGTTCGACGGCAGAGAAAAGAGACATGATCTATCGGCAGTGGAGGAAAGACGTGCGGCGGGGAAGCGTGGCGACGACGGCATCATGCCGTCGAGCCCAGTCGCACATTGTAGCGAATCCGGCGCGGCTTTTCGGCCGAATATGGCGCGAATGCGCGTGCTTTTTGGCCCTTAATTCCGCGAACACGCCAAAAGCGCGCGATAAAAAAGGGCGTGAGCCGGTGCGCTTGAGATCGGCGAACCATGCCCAATCTGATGGAGACTACGCTTCCACATCCCGGTCACGTCCAGGCGAGCGCGCGCATCGCGTACGACGCTAGAATGATTGTTTGCCTCAGGCGCTGACTTTCTCGATTTCTCATGTCCGACACTCTCATCGCATCCCCGGAAGAACTGGACGAATCGAAGTTCGTCACGTTCGAAGGCTCGCCGTTTCAGTTGTATCAGCCGTATCCGCCCGCGGGCGATCAGCCCGATGCCATCGCGAAGCTCGTCGAAGGCGTCGAGGACGGTCTCTCGTTTCAGACGCTGCTCGGCGTGACCGGCTCGGGCAAGACCTTCACGATGGCGAACGTCATCGCGCGGCTCGGCCGTCCGGCGATCGTCTTCGCGCCGAACAAGACGCTCGCCGCGCAGCTCTACGCGGAATTCCGCGAGTTCTTTCCGCGCAACGCCGTCGAGTATTTCGTCTCGTACTACGACTATTACCAGCCGGAAGCGTACGTGCCGCAGCGCGATCTCTTCATCGAGAAGGACTCGTCGATCAACGAGCACATCGAGCAGATGCGGCTTTCGGCCACGAAAAGCCTGCTCGAACGGCGCGACGTGGTGATCGTCGCGACGGTGTCCGCGATTTACGGTATCGGCAATCCGTCCGAATATCACAAGATGATTCTCACGCTGCGCACGGGTGACAAGCTCGGCCAGCGCGACGTCATCGCGCGCCTGATCGCGATGCAGTACACGCGCAACGAAGCCGATTTCCAGCGCGGTTCGTTTCGCGTGCGCGGCGACACCATCGATATCTTTCCGGCCGAGCACGCGGAAATGGCGGTGCGCGTCGAGCTCTTCGACGACGAAATCGAATCGATGATGCTCTTCGATCCGCTCACCGGACGCGTGCGCAACAAGATTCCGCGCTTCACCGTGTACCCGTCGTCGCATTACGTGACGCCGCGCGACACCGTCATGCGCGCGATCGAAACCATCAAGCTCGAATTGCGCGAGCGGCTCGAATTCTTCCACAGCGAGGGCAAGCTCGTCGAAGCACAGCGGCTGGAGCAGCGCACGCGCTTCGATCTGGAAATGCTGCAGGAGCTCGGTTTCTGCAAGGGCATCGAGAACTACTCGCGGCACTTCTCGGGCGCGGCGCCTGGCGAGCCGCCGCCGACGCTCGTCGACTATCTGCCGCCCGATGCGCTGATGTTGCTCGACGAGTCGCACGTATTGATCGGCCAGTTGAACGGCATGTACAACGGCGACCGCGCGCGCAAGGAAAATCTCGTCGACTACGGTTTCCGGATGCCGTCCGCGCTCGATAACCGGCCGCTCAAGTTCAACGAGTTCGAGCGCAAGATGCGCCAGGCGATCTTCGTTTCCGCGACGCCCGCCGACTACGAGCAGCAGAAGGCAGGGCAGGTGGCCGAGCAGCTCGTGCGGCCGACGGGTCTCGTCGATCCGGAAATCGAAGTGCGTCCGGCGCGCTCGCAGGTCGACGACGTGCTCTCGGAAATCAACGCGCGCGTGGCGGTGCAGGAGCGCGTGCTCGTCACGACGCTGACCAAGCGCATGGCCGAGCAGCTGACCGAGTTTCTCGCCGATCACGGCGTGAAGGTGCGCTACCTGCACAGCGATATCGACACGGTCGAGCGCGTGGAAATCATCCGCGATCTGCGGCTCGGCACGTTCGACGTGCTCGTCGGCATCAACTTGCTGCGCGAGGGTCTCGATATTCCCGAAGTCTCGCTCGTCGCGATTCTCGACGCCGACAAGGAAGGCTTCCTGCGCGCCGAGCGCTCGCTGATCCAGACCATCGGGCGCGCGGCGCGTAATGTGAACGGCAAGGCGATTCTCTACGCCGACAACATGACCGACTCGATGAAGCGCGCCATCGGCGAAACCGAGCGGCGCCGCGCCAAGCAGATGGCGCACAACGAGAAGATGGGCATCACGCCGCGCGGGGTGGAGAAGCGCATCAAGGACATCATCGATGGCGTCTACAACGCCGACGACGCCCGCGCCGAGCTGAAGGAAGCGCAGGCGCGCGCGAAGTTCGAAGACATGTCCGAGAAGCAGATCGCGAAGGAAATCAAGCGCCTCGAGAAGCAGATGATGGATCACGCCAAGAATCTCGAATTCGAAAAAGCGGCGCAGACCCGCGACCAATTGGCGCTCCTGCGGCAGCGCGTGTTCGGGGCGAACGTGGGCGATCACGTGAGCGGAATCGGCGGTAAGTAAGCAATATGTAAGTGATTTTCAAGGCTTAATTCGAAAGGCGCGGCGAATCGGACGGTTCGCCGCGCCTTTTTTATGCCCGCCGCGATCGTGCGAGTCGGCGAAAAGCCTTACTGCGCCTAGGTCTGTAAGCTCGCTCAAATTGTTGCGGGAATCGAACGATGCTAAACTGACGAACATTGAGAATGGTTCGTATTAACGTTCACAGAGTTGTGCTAACGCCGCCGACCGAGCGGCGCTCCGGTATCTCAGTAGCAAGGCTCGCGTGGCACGCGTGCCAATCGATAACAACAAGGAGTTTTCTGATGGGTTCAACGTTGATGCGCGGCCTTGTCGCCGCCGCAGGTCTCACGGCGATGATGGCAGCGTCGGCAGCCGAATATCCGATCGGCAAGCAGCACATCGAGGCGGGCATGGAAACGGGCGCCGTGTATCTGCAGCCGATCACGATGTCGCCGGAAGGCATGATGCGCAAGGCGTCGGATTCGGATATCCACCTGGAGGCGGATATCCACGCGGTCAAGAACAACCCGACCGGTTTCGCCGAAGGCGACTGGATGCCGTATCTGCAAGTCACGTATGAACTCACGAAGGTCGGCACGACGCAGACCATCAAGGGCGACCTGATGCCGATGGTCGCGAGCGACGGCCCGCACTACGGCGATAACGTCAAGCTCTTCGGGCCGGGCAAGTATCACCTGAAGCTGCATATTTCGCCGCCGTCGCAGGAAGGCCACATGGCGTTCGGCCGTCACACCGACAAGGAAACGGGCGTCGGTCCGTGGTTCAAGCCGTTCACGATCGAGTACGACTTCCCGTTCGCGGGCATCGGAAAGAAGGGCGGTTACTGATCGTCCGTGGCGCCCGGCATCCCGGACCGGGCGCATTCACTCTCAGGAAGTACGCATGAAGCTGAAAAATCAGGTGGCCGCGCTCGCGATGTCCGCGTTTGCCTTTGCCGGGATGAACTTGGCGCACGCCGCCGACCTGCCGACGTTCAAGCTCGAAATGAACGACGGCAAGCTCAATCCGGCGCGCATCGAAGTGCCGGCGGGGCAGCGCATCAAGATCGAAGTGCATAACGTCGGCAAGGGCGCCGCCGAGTTCGAAAGCGTGCAGTTGCGCAAGGAAAAAGTGCTCGCGCCGGGGGCGGATTCGTTCGTGGTGATCGCACCGCTGGATCCGGGTGAATACAAGTTCTTCGACGATTTTCATCAGTCCGCGCAAGGCGTGATCGTCGCGAAGTAACGGAATGTGCCGCGCGATGTTCGCACCGCGCGCGGCCGCTTGAAGTGAAATTGCTGGAGGTCGGGTATGGGGCAGGTACTTTTCATCGTGTGGCGAGAGAGCGTCGAGGCGTTGCTCGTCGTCGGCATTCTCTACGCGTGGCTGAAGAACGGCGATCATCAGGCGCGCCGGGGCCTGCCTTATCTGTGGGCCGGCGTCGTCATCGGCCTGCTCGCGGCGGTGGCGCTGGGCGCCGCGCTCATCGGCTTCACGGAAGTGCTGTCGGGCGATGCACAGGATTACTTCCAGACCGCGATGGTGCTGATCGCCTGCGTGCTGATCGTGCAGATGGTCCTGTGGATGAAGCGCCACGGACGCACGCTCAAGCGCGACATGGAAACATCGCTGCAAAAGAGCACGCAGGACGGACACTGGTGGGGCATCGCGGTGCTCGTCGCGCTGGCGATCGCGCGCGAAGGCAGCGAGACGGCCGTGTTTCTCTACGGCGTCGGCTTCGGTCAGTCGGGGCACGTCGACGCGTCGCAGTACATCGCGATCATTCTCGGCTTCGGTCTCGCGCTGCTGACGTTCTATATCCTGCAGCTCGGCGGCAAGATCTTCTCGTGGCGCTCGTTCTTTCGCGTCACCGAAATCATGCTGCTGTTCCTGGCGGCCGGCCTCTTCGAAACGGGCGTCGACAAGCTGATCGACATGGAAGTGCTGCCGGTCATCGTCAATCAGGTGTGGAACACGTCGTGGCTGCTCGATGATTCGAGTACGTTCGGATCGCTCGTTGCTACGCTCACCGGTTATCGCGCGCATCCCGCGGGCATGAATCTCGTCGCGTATGCGGTGTACTGGGTCGTCATCTATCTTCTGCTGCGCCGTTCGAACACCCAGATGGCGCAAAAACAAAAGGCGGCAAGCCGTCCAGCATGAGTTCCGTAATGCGTAGACCGGGCCGGCTTCAACAAGCCGGCCACTGGATGCAACGTCACGGCAGCACGATCCGCATGATTCAGTGGGTCGTCGTTGCCGTGTATGCATTTCTGATCATCGTTCCCGCCGTGATGCCGCTGCCGGACGGCGCCGCGCATCTGTGGAGCAATCTCACGCTCGCCGCGCAGTTCGTGTTCTGGGGCATCTGGTGGCCATTCGTGCTGCTGTCGATGGTCATGCTCGGGCGCGTCTGGTGCGGCGTGTTGTGTCCCGAAGGCGCGCTGTCGGAGTTCGCGAGCAAATTCGGCCGCGGCTGGGCGATTCCGCGCTGGATGCGCTGGGGCGGCTGGCCGTTCGTCGCATTCGGGCTCACGACGATCTACGGGCAGATGGTCAGCGTCTATCAGTATCCGAAGGCGGTGCTGCTCGTGCTCGGCGGCTCGACCGTCGGCGCGATGATCATCGGCGTGCTGTATGGCCGCGAGAAGCGCGTGTGGTGCAAGTATCTGTGCCCGGTCAACGGCGTGTTTTCGCTGCTCGCGCGCCTCGCGCCGTTTCACTACAAGGTCGACGAAGAAGCGTGGCGCCGTTCGTACACGAAGGGCGAGCACGGCCATCGCGTGATTCCGATCAACTGCGCGCCGCTCGTCCCGCTGCGCAACATGAAGGGCGCACAGGACTGCCACATGTGTGGCCGATGCAGCGGCCATCGCGACGCCATCGCGCTCACGTGGCGCTCGCCGTCCGAGGAAGTCGTGAAGCTCGGCGACAAGGCCGCGAATCCGTGGGACACCGCGCTCATTCTGTACGGCCTGCTCGGCATCGCGATCGGCGCGTTCCACTGGACCGTGAGCACCTGGTTCGTCGATCTGAAGCAATTTCTCGCCGCCTGGCTGATCGATCACGACATCCTCTGGCCGCTCGACACCAACGCGCCGTGGTTCCTGTTCACGCATTACCCGGAACAGAACGACGTCTTCTCGTGGCTCGACGGCACCATGGTCATCGGCTATATCGTCGCCACTGGGCTCGTGTACGGCACGGCGCTGCTCGGGCTGCTCGCCATCGGCACGCGCATGCTCGGCAAGATGAACGCGACGCGCCTGCATCACCTGACGCTCGCCCTGATCCCGATTGCGGGCGTCGGCGTGTTCCTGGGCCTGTCTGCGACGACGGTATCGCTGCTGCGCGCCGAGCATCTGCCGTTGTGGTGGGTGCCGGGTCTGCGGCTCGGCTTGCTCGCGGCCGCGAATCTCTGGAGCGCGTGGCTTGCGTGGCGCGTGACGGGGCGCCATGCATCGTCACTTGTTCCGCGCCTTCTTGCGATGGTATGGTTTGTCGCTGCGCTGGCCGTTGCGGACAGCGCGTGGTACCTGATGTTCTGGGGCTTCAGCCGATAAACCGTCCACGCCGTCAAGCGCGGCAACGAGAGCGAGAAGTGAGAACCAAACCCGTACTGACCGACGAAGACGTCAAGGCGATGGCCGCGGCCGCCGAGACGCATGCGAGAGAACACAACTGGAACGTGACGATTGCGATCGTCGACGATGGCGGACATCTGCTGCATCTGCATCGTCTCGACGGCGCAGGCGCGAGCACCGCCGAAATGGCGACGGGCAAGGCGCGCACCGCCGTGCTCGGCCGTCGCGAAACCAAGGTCTACGAAGACACCATCAAGCAGGGCCGCACGGCGTTCCTCTCCGCGCCGATGACCGCAATGCTCGAAGGCGGCGTGCCGATCTTCGTGGGCACGGACATCGTCGGTGCCGTCGGCGTGTCGGGCGTGAAATCGGATCAGGATGCGCAGATCGCGAAGGCGGGCATCGCGGCGCTCGGCATCGAGAACGTCTGAAGCATTCGCGCAATAAAAATGGCACGTCCTCGTAACGAAGACGTGCCATTCTGTTTTCGGATGCAGCGCTCGTCGGCATGCATCGTGACCCAAGCAGGAACCAAAAAAAAGCGGCTTCGCTTGCTATCGACGACTGGCTGGTGTTTGCACGAAGGGGTCTAATTTCTCGCGTGCAAGTCGTCCTCGCTGGCTAAGGCCAAACACCTCTTGGCGAGGTGGTCCCCACAATACCCGGTACTACGGCTGTTGTTGCCTGCGCGTCATTTCGTCAGGATCAGTTTGCCCAAACGCGTCGCACGCAACTGGTACGTCTCTCCGTTATGCACGATGCTCACGTGACTGCGTCCCTGCAGCAGCGCGTCGCTTTTCAGCGATCGCTCGCCGGTACTGTCCCCCGCGTGCGCGACATGAACCGTGGTCACGGTCGTCGCCTTCGGGCGGGTGATCGCGGCGTCGCGGACAGCCGGGCGGCGCAGCCTGAGCGTGGAGGATCGCGGCGTATCGGTCATGTCGGAAAATGTGCGTTCGTTGATTCGATGGGTCTATAGTAAATGATAACTATTCCTATTTGCAACTAGACTTTCCGATTGAAGCGCCTCTTTCGATAGCCAGTCTCGATGCGGCCGCGAAACATTCGCCACCGCATCCGTCAGAGGCTCAATGCAGCGGACTCTCGTCCCTGCGGCCGTGCGCGAACTGGCGAATGAGCCGCACGGTGTCGATGTCCGACTCGCGATACGCCGACTTCACGATTTCCTGCGTCTGACGCTCATCGGGCGTGGCGTTTTCGTTCTCGGGCAGCGTCGTGGCGTAAGTGAAGCGCAGGAAGAGCTGGACCGCATCGGGCTGCTCGATCGCCATCGTGAGCGAGCCGCCGACGTAATCGGCGGTCGGCAGAATGTCGTAGCGCACGCTGGTGCCGGGCGTGAGCGTCACGCGGTCGCGCACGGTCGCCTGGCCGTAGTGGAGTTCGCGTTCCATCGTGTCGCCATCGCGCGCGAGGATGTCGCAGCTATCCAGGCCGATCACGAATAGTTGCGGCTGCTCGGCGCGCAGGACGAGGCCTTCCCAGAGCTGCTCGCGCGTCAGCGATTCGAGAAGCGGATTGAGCGGATCGTTGATCTGGATCAGGTGTTCGAAATTCAAGACGACGTTTCCCTTGGACGTTCGTGGTGCCCGCGATGCGTCACTGCGGCGCGAGTCCGGATTCGATGCGAATCGCGCCGGACAGGACCTTGTGCATCGGGCACGCATTGGCAATTTGCAAGAGCCGTTCCCGCTGCTCATCGGACAGCGCGCCCGTGAGCGCGATGCGCCGGTCGATGTTCGTGCCGTCGGCGGTGCTTGTCATCGACAACTCGACGTGTACGCCTTCGAGCGGCCACTCCTTGCGCTTCGCGTACATCTTCAACGTGATCGACGTGCATGCGCCGAGGCTCGCGAGCAGCAGCGACGCGGGTTCCGGTCCGGTATCGCCGCCGCCGATGCCCGCCGGCTCGTCCGCGACCCACGAATGCGTCCCGTCGCCGAGACGGACCTGATAGTCGATGTTGCCGATGCTGGCGGTCACGGAAGGTCCGGCCATGCGTGCTCCTGGTTGAAGTTGAGACTGCAAGATTGACGACAAAGGCGAAACGGCGCGGCAAGAACGGTCATTGTGACGCAATGTGTCCGTTCGTGCCGCACCGTTTCGCGGTTTTCGCTGTGACCAGATCAATGCGCGATGGCGCCCATCCGGCCCGCCTGATAGTCGATCACGGCCTGGCGGATCTCGTCCTCGGTGTTCATCACGAACGGGCCGTAGCGCACGACCGGCTCCTTCAGCGGCACGCCGCCGATCAGCAGCAGCTCGACGGGCTCATCGCCGGCGGCGAGCGCGATCGTATCGCTGTCGTCGCGGAAAATCACCATCTGCTGCGCGCGCACCGGCTGGCTTTGCGGACCGTACAGCGCGGTGCCCGACAGCGGATAGGCGAACACGCGGTAATCGCGCGGCACGGCGAGTTCGACCTTCGCGCCCGGCTTGAGCGAAAAGTGCTGATACAGAATCGGCGTGCGCGTCTCGATCGCGGCCTTCACGCCGAGCGCCTCGCCCGCGATGACCTTCACGCTGACCTTCCCGTCCTCGCTCGTCGCGACGGGAATCTGCACGGACGGAATCTCCTGATAGTGCGGCGCGATCATCTTGTCGCGCTGCGGCAGGTTGACCCAAAGCTGCAGGCCGTGCACGCGGCCGCCGCGTTGCGTGAATTCCTCGGCGGGCATCTCGCTATGCACGACGCCCGCGCCCGCGGTCATCCATTGCACGTCGCCGGGACGCAGCGTGCCGGAATGCCCGGCCGAATCCTTGTGACCGAACTCGCCTTCGAGCATGTACGTGACGGTTTCGAAGCCGCGATGCGGATGGTCCGGCGCGCCTTTAGCCTCGCCGGGTGCGTAGTCGGCTGGGCCCATCTCGTCGAGAAGGAGGAACGGATCGAAATCCATCAGAAGACGGGTCGGGAAAGGGCGATGCACGACGAATCCGCCGCCTTCGACAGTGCGGGTCGCCGGAATGATGCGTTCGATGCTGCGGCTCGTGGACATTATTGCCTCGCGTCGGGAATACGGAAAAGAGGGGAATAGCGATAAATTTGAAACACAGAGCTATTATATGGGCCGCATTTCGCGGTAAAAGCCGTCGCGGCGCAATGGATTGTCCCGCTGGGGATAACGAACCGCGTCGATGTTCATCTCTTCCAGTCCCACCGGGCGACTCATGAAAGCCGACTCGCATGACCTTAACGATCTGATGTACTTCTCGCACGTCGTCGAGCACGGCGGGTTTTCCGCCGCCGAGCGCGTGCTCGGCATCTCGAAGTCGCGGCTGTCGCGGCGCGTGTCGGAGCTGGAAGCGTCGCTCGGCGTGCGTCTGTTGCAGCGCTCGACGCGCAAGCTCGCGCTGACCGAGGCCGGGCAGCTTTTCTATCAGCATTGTCAGGCGATGCTCGCCGAGGCACAGGCGGCCGTCAACGTCGTGCAAAGCCTGCGCGATTCGCCGCGCGGCACGGTGCGCGTGAGCGTTCCGGTCACGATCGCGCAGACGTTCCTGTCCGCCGTGATGCCGGATTTCATGCACCGCTATCCGGAAGTGCGCGTCGTCATGCGCGTGACGAACCGTGTCGTCGATCTGTTCGAAGATGCCGTCGATGTCGCGCTGCGCGTGCGCTCGGAGCCGCCCGCGAGCTCGAACGTCGTCGCGCGGCCGCTGTGGCGCACGGAGCAGATGCTGGTCGCGGCGCCATCGCTGCTGAAGTCGAATGCGCCGCCGATGACACCCGCCGAACTCGCCCAGTACGACACGATCGACACGCCGTCGGCGGACGGCCGCCACGTCTACCGCCTGATCGCGCCGGACGGCACGCGCCATGAGTTCGAGCACGAGCCGCGCCTCGTCACGGCCGATCTGTCGATGATCCGCGAGGCCGTCATGCGCGGCGTCGGCATCGCGGCGCTGCCCGAGATGATGTACGGCGCGCCGCTGCGCTCCGGGCAGCTATCGCCGGTGATGCCCGGCTGGACGTTTCCGTCGCCGCAACTCTACGCGGTGTTTTTGTCGCGTCAGGGCATGGTCCCGGCCGTCCGCGCATTCGTCGATTTTCTCGTCGAGTCGATCGGTAGCGGCCAGCGCTTTCCGGGAGAATGTCCTGTTCACGAACAGCCGGAACGGGAAACAGTTTGACCGCATCGGCGTTTGTCATTGGTTTATGGCATTGAAGCGCGCGCTTGCGATGGACAGATTCAATTGATCGTCACAATTTGTGGCGGTATATTGAAGCCTCCTTCGCTAAGGAGCTCCTTATGCGAAAACTGACGGCTGCTCTGATAGTTAGCCTGATAGGGTTGATTGCACTGTCCGTGTCGACCACGGCTGCTGCATGCGACGGAACTTCCGGTTCTGGCTATTCGAACCCAAAGTGACCGCCTCACCCGAATGCGCCGAGCGCGCACGAAAAAAGGCCTTCATCCGACGATGAAGGCCTTTTACTTTGTGCGCCCGGAAGAGGGCGCGTCGAGCTGTTACTTGCCGCTCTTCGGCTCGGTGACGAAACCGATCTTCGTCAATCCGCCTGCCTGCGCCGCCGACATCAGATCGGCGACCTTTTCGTACGCCACCTGACGATCGGCGCGCAGATGAATCTCCGGCTGCGGGTTCTGCTGCGCCGCCTGCGCGATGCGCGCGTTGAGCGCCGCTTCGTCGATCGGCTGATCGTCCCAGAGCGTGGTGCCGTCAGCCTTGATCGCGATGTTCACGTGCGCGGGCTTTTCGTCCTGCGGCTGGCTGCTCGCGTGCGGCAGGTCGATCTTGACCGCGTGATGCATGGCCGGAATCGTGACGAGGAAGATGATCAGCAGAACCAGCATGACGTCGACGAGCGGCGTCATGTTGATCTCGCTCATCATGCCGTCGTCTTCGTCTCCGGCGAAAGGGCTCATGGCCATGATGCGGACCTCCCCGGCTTACGACGCGCGCGTCGCGAGACGCAGGTTGTCCGACGCGGCGTTCGTCGCGCGCTTGGTCGACGAAAGCTTCGAGCCCGTGACGAAGAACGCGTGCAGGCCGTGCGCGAAGCGGTTCAGCTTCGTGACGATGCCCTTGTTCGCGCGGGTCAGCGCGTTATAGCCGAGCACGGCGGGAATCGCGACGAACAGGCCGAACGCCGTCATGATGAGCGATTCGCCGACCGGACCGGCGACCTGATCGATCGACGTCTGTCCCGTCGCGCCGATGGTCAAGAGCGCGTGATAGATGCCCCAGACCGTACCGAAGAGGCCGACGAACGGCGACGTGGAACCGATCGACGCGAGGATCGCGAGGCCCGCCTGCATGCGGCCGACGCCTTCGTCCATGACGTCTTTCAGGCAGCGCGTGATCCAGTCGGACACGTCCATGCGGTCGTGCAGATGCGGCTGCGTCTGATGATGATGGTCGGCGGCTTCCTGGCCGGCGAGCGCGAGCGCGAGAAACGGGTTGTCCGCCGGGCTCGACGACTGGCTGCCGAGCTTCTTGATGCCGTCGTTGAAGTCGTCGGAGTGCCAGAACGCCTGTTCGGCGTTCTTGGTGAGGCGCTTCAGGCGCACGACGTTCCACGCCTTCACGACGATCACCGTCCACGAAAGCACCGACATGATGACGAGCGCGAGCGCGATGCCCCGCGTCACGAAGTCGCCTTGCGCCCAGACGTGCGCAATCCCGTAGTTTTCCATTCCTGTTTCCTTCCTTGTATCTAAAAATAAACGATCAGTCGTTCAGACTGAAAACGAATGGCACCGTGGCGCTAGCACGAATCGCTTCGCCATTTTCCTTGTAAGGGCTGCACGCGCTGCCGCGCACCGCGTCGAGCGCCGCGTCATCGAGGCGCGACGAGCCGCTGCTCTTTTGCAGCGTGACATTTTCGATCTTGCCCGACAGGCCTACCGTCAGACGGATGACGGCCGTGCCCGTTTCGCCGCGGCGCTTGGACATCGCCGGATAGTCGGGCTGCGCGATGTTGCAACTCAGGTGCGCGACGTTCTTCGGCGCGGCGAGATCCATGCTCGGCTTGCCGATCGCGGGCGCGGCCGGCGGCGGCGCAGGCTGAGCCGGAGCGGGCGGCGTGGGTTCCGGCGCGGGCGCGGCGATCTGCGAAGGCGCTTCCGTGACCGGCATCGGCGTCGGCTTCGGCTCGACTTTCGGTTTCACCTTCGGCTTGGGCTGCGGCTTCGGAACGGGCTGCGGCACCGGCTTGGGCGGCGGCGGCGTTTCGACGGCGACCGGCTGCGGCGCGGGCTGCGGTGTCTCGCTGATCAGTTGCGCGGTGATGGATTTGGCTTCGATCGGGCGGGGCGGCGGCTCGTTCTTCATCGTCAGCGCGACGCCCAGCAACGCAGCGTGAATGGCGACGACGGCGACGCACGCCGCGATCACGCGCGGATTCGCATTCGCTGTCGGCGCGGTCTGGAATGCGGCGGGAGAAGTGGTCGGGGACTGCATCGTTATTGGCTGCTTGTGATGCTGCGTGAATGCTTGCTGATGACGCTGCCCTCGAGTTCGCTGTCCAACGAGCGCACAGGCACGGTGCGGAAGAAACCAGACGACGTCATTTTCGGAAAATCAGCAGGGAGATGAACAGGATAGTCACGAAACCAATCAGCAATTCCATCTTTCCCTCCAGGGGTAAGGGTTGCGCGGCTGGCTGAAAGTGACCGGAAATACGAAGGTAACCTGGCTTGCTGGAGGCGATAAAACGACTGGGCGGCGCATCCGGAGCATCGGCGTCGCCGGTTGAGCGCGGCGACGCCGCGCGAATTGCTTCAGGCAGCCTGGCGCTCGTAGAACGTCAGCGGCGCAACGTGCTCGCGCTGCTGAACGCCGCATCGCGACGCGCAGACGCCGCTTTGTGCCATTACGTCGCGAACGCTTTCTTCACACTTGCCGCAGCACAGCGCGACGCCGAGTTCGAACTGCAGTTCATCAAAGGAGTCCACCCCTTCGGCGATGGCGCTTCGAATCTTTCGGTCGGACACTGATTTGCAGACGCAGACAATCATGATCGTTCGCAATAGTTAGCGTTAATGCGAATTATTATCATTCGGTATTGGCGCCTTTGCAAGCGCAGGACGGTGTTTTTTGTAACAGAGGGCGAAAGTTAGCGGGTTTATTGCTAGGAGAGCCTTGTCTGACGGGGCAAAGCGCGCGATGGAACTGCCAACGCGCGTGAGAAACCCTCAGACGATGTCGGGTTCGGCGAGGCGCGTTCGGCGCGAGGGGATGTCGACGTGCTCGACTTTGGCATCGAGCTGAAGGAGCGCGGCGGCGAGTTGACGCTGCGATTCGCCGTCGGCGGTGGAGCAGAAGCGCGGCATATCGTCGGACGGCGCGCCGAGATTTTTGAGCGCGTGCGCGTCGAGCAGACGATCGAGCTGCCGCGCGATGGCGACGCTCGTGTCGACGATCTGCAGCCGCTCGCCCGCGATGTCGCGGATTGCGCGATCAAGAAAAGGGTAGTGCGTGCAGCCGAGCACGAGCGTGTCGGCGCCGGCATCGAGCATCGGCGCGATATAGCGTTCGAGCAGCGCCATCAGCGCGGGCGACGAGGTGTCGCAGCGCTCGACAGCCTGCACCAGCCCATGTCCCGCCTGACAGATGAAGCGGCAGTCGCCGGCGTAGCGGTCGAGCAGCGACTGAAAGCGCGCGGAGCGCAGCGTGACGGCGGTCGCCAGCACCCCGACCACGCGCGACTTCGAGACCGCCGCCGCCGGCTTCACGCCCGGTTCCACGCCGACGAGCGGAATCGGCAGACGCTCGCGCACGAGCGCGATCGACTGCGCGGTGGCCGTGTTGCACGCGACGACGAGCGCCTTCGCGCCCTGACCGACGAGCCACTCGCCGATTGCCATCGTGCGGTCGACGATGAAATCGTCGTCGCGTTCGCCGTAGGGCGCATGCAGTGAATCGGCGACGTAGATCAGACGCTCGTGCGGCAGAATCGCGCGCACGGCGCGCAGCACCGACAATCCGCCGAGGCCGGAATCGAAAATGCCGACCGGCGCGCTCGCGTCAGACGCGGCACGCTCGTTCTGCATCGGGAAGGGCGCTACGCGGGACATCCGATTATTCGTGATCGCCCATCATGGTCTGCTGGTAATTCTGGATGCCGACCTTGTCGATCAGATCCAGCTGCGTTTCCAGCCAGTCGATGTGCTCTTCGGTGTCGTGCAGGATCTTTTCGAAGATTTCGCGCGAGACGAAATCACGCACCGACTCGCAATACGCGATGGCTTCCTTGCAGGTCGACTGGGAAATCTGCTCGAGCTTCAGGTCACATTCGAGGATTTCCTTGGTCTCTTCGCCGATCAGCAGCTTGTGCAGGTCCTGCAGGTTCGGCAGGCCGTCGAGCATGAACACGCGCTGAATGAGCCAGTCGGCGTGCTTCATCTCACCGATGGATTCGTCGTATTCGTGCTTGTTGAGCTTTTCGAGGCCCCAGTGCTGGTACATCCGCGCGTGCAGGAAGTATTGGTTGATCGCGGTCAGTTCGTTTTTCAACTGCGCGTTTAGATATTCGATGACTTTCGCGTCGCCTTGCATGATTTTGTTTCCTGTTCGTAACGTGGGGCTGTTGGAAAGATAAACCTTGAGTGTGCCGATGCCAAGGCTAGGTAGAAATTTTTTGTTTCAGACGAAACTGAGAATGAAAACGCTTCTCGACTGGCGGCGGTTCAAAGAAAAGAGCCGGGCGCATCGCCCGGCTCTCGTCATTCAGTCACGGTGATAAACCGCCATTAAGCGGCGATCAAGCCGTCGCGACCGGAATCTTGCCGATTTTCGCCTGCCATTCGGCCGGGCCCGTCTTGTGAACCGACGTGCCGCTCGAATCGACTGCCACCGTCACGGGCATGTCCTGCACGTCGAACTCGTAGATCGCTTCCATGCCGAGGTCTTCGAACGCGAGCACCTTCGCCTCGCGGATCGCCTTCGACACGAGATACGCCGCGCCGCCGACCGCCATCAGATACGCCGCCTTGTGGTTCTTGATCGCCTCGATCGCGACGGGGCCGCGCTCGGCCTTGCCGATCATCGAGATGAGGCCGGTTTGCGCGAGCATCATCTCGGTGAACTTGTCCATGCGCGTGGCAGTGGTCGGGCCAGCCGGACCGACCGCTTCGTCGCGAACCGGATCGACCGGGCCGACGTAATAGATCACGCGATTGGTGAAATCGACCGGCAGCTTCTCGCCCTTCGCCAGCATGTCGGCGATGCGCTTGTGCGCGGCGTCGCGGCCC
Source organism: Caballeronia zhejiangensis (assembly GCF_000698575.1). Classification (GTDB taxonomy): domain Bacteria; phylum Pseudomonadota; class Gammaproteobacteria; order Burkholderiales; family Burkholderiaceae; genus Caballeronia; species Caballeronia zhejiangensis. The sequence goes on along the minus strand of NZ_JFHD01000011.1, from coordinate 158,341 downwards.
GTCAGCATCTTGCCCGACAAGAGCAGCGTCTGGCCCGGCTTCCACGATGCGACTTCTTCCGGCGTCAACGTGTTCAGGTCGACGCGCTTGCTCGTCTCCGTGTTCGGCTGCCATGTGACCTTCGGCCATGCGTCGAGCGGCGGGGCTTCGAGCTTCGCCGCGCCCGAGCCGTCGAGCGTGAAGTGCGCGTGGCGCGTCGCCGCGCAATTCGGGATGATCGCGACCGGCTTCGATGCCGCGTGCGTCGGCGCGGCCATGATTTTCACGTCGAGCACGGTCGAGAGACCGCCGAGACCTTGCGCGCCGATGCCGAGCGCGTTCACCTTCTCGTGCAGTTCCACGCGCAGTTCTTCGATCCAGTCCTGCGGGCCGCGCGCGATGACATCCTGAATGTCGATCGGGTCCATCAGCGATTCCTTCGCCATGACCATCGCCTTTTCGGCCGTGCCCCCGATGCCGATGCCGAGCATGCCCGGCGGACACCAGCCCGCGCCCATCGTCGGGACGGTCTTGAGAATCCAGTCGACGATCGAATCGGACGGGTTCAGCATCGCGAACTTCGACTTGTTTTCCGAGCCGCCGCCCTTGGCCGCGACCTGAACGTCGACCTTGTCGCCCGGCACGATCTCGTAGTGGATCACGGCCGGCGTGTTGTCCTTCGTGTTCTTGCGGCCGCCTTCGGGCGGGCTCACGATCGATGCGCGCAATACGTTGTCCGGGTTCAGATAACCGCGGCGCACGCCTTCGTTGATCATGTCGGTGACCGACATCGTCGCGCCGTCCCAGCGCACGTCCATGCCGACCTTCACGAACACCGTGACGATGCCCGTGTCCTGGCAGATCGGACGCTTGCCTTCCGCGCACATGCGGCTGTTGGTCAGTATCTGCGCGATCGCGTCCTTCGCGGCCGGGCTTTCTTCCAGCTCGTAGGCGCGGCCGAGCGCCTGGATATAGTCGAGCGGATGGTAGTAGCTGATGTACTGCAGCGAATCAGCGATGCTCTGAATCAGGTCTTCCTGCTTGATGACTGTCATGGCTTTGGGCTCTGGGGGACTGAATTTTTTCCTGCGGGCGTTCTGAAGGACGCTTCACTCGACTGCGCTTTTCGGCGGCGCAAAGGACTCGTCGTGGAAATGGCGCGGATGCGTATGCGTGGTCAGCCGGTCGACATACGCCATGATGAGCGCGGAAACGAGGAACGCGACGTGGATAATCACCTGCCACAACACGGTGTGAAACGTGTGCTGGTCGGGGTTGATGAAGGTTTTCAGCAGATGGATCGACGAGATGCTGATGAGCGCCATCGACAGCTTCACCTTCAGCACGCCCGCGTTGACGTGATCGAGCCACTCGGGCTCGTCGGGATGGCCTTCCACGCCGAGCTTCGACACGAACGTCTCGTATCCGCCGACGATCACCATGATGAGCAGATTCGAGATCATCACCACGTCGATCAGGCCGAGTACGACGAGCATGATATTGGTTTCGTCGAGCGTCATCGCGTGCGTGACGAGATGCCAGACTTCCTTCAGAAACAGGACGACGTACACGGCTTGCGCGACGATCAGGCCCAGATAGAGCGGCACCTGGAGCCAGCGGCTCATGAAGATGACTTTCGGCAGCAGTTTCATCGAGCCGGGCTGCTTGGGCGAGGCGGGAGAATGCTTGGGAGCGGACATGGGCGGCTTTTCAGTCGGGGCGGGTCGAACCGGAATGATGACTGGCGAATATGACGAACCGGAACGTTCAAAGTGCGTGCGGAGCGTTTGCAATCCGCCGGCGAGCGGCGGGTATTGGCGCATTCGCGGTGTCGGGAAGCCCGCTATTGTAGCGTGTCGTCGCGCGGACTTCCCAAATGCTTTCAGAATCCGCTGAACCCGTCCTAGGCGCCGGTTTCGCCCGAAACGGAAGCCCGGGCGCGCGCCTTCAAGCTTGCGAGCGCGATGCCCGTCACGACGCACGCGAGCGCGATGCCGTGCGCGAGCGTCGGACGTTCGTCGAGAAAGGCGATGCCGTAGAGCGCCGCCGCGACCGGCAGCACGGCGCAGAAGACGCCGGCGAGACTGCCGTCGACGTGACGGATGCCCTTCATCCACAGCCAGAACGAGAAGATGCTCGCCGAAAGCCCGTACCACAGGACGAGCGCCCACGTGTTCCAGGCGACGCTCGTCCAGTCGAAGTGCGCGAGCGATGTTGCGCCGAGCGGGAGCATGAGCAACAGGCCGATCGCGTGCGTGTACGCGCAGATGTCGATGGCGGGCAGCGTCTGCGTGAGACGGCGCGAGAGGATCACATAGAGCGATTCGCAGCACACGGCGCCGAGCACCATCAGATTGCCGGGCAGGGAGCTCGCGCCCGCATCCCCGGCCTGCGCGACGTTGATGACGAGCACGCCCGCGATCGCCAGTCCGATCGACGCGAGCGCGCGCGGACCCGGCTTCTCCTTGAGCAAGATCCACGCGAAGAGCGCGACCACGGCCGGAATGGTGCTCGTGATGACGCCCGCCGCGACGGCGCTCGTGCGCGCGACGCCGTTCAACATCAGCAAGGTGAAGCCGAACGTGCCGAAGAATGCCTGCAGGAAAAGGTTGAGCCATTCACCGCGCGCGACGCGCTTCATCTTCGACCAGCGCAGAAGCGGCCAGAGCACCGCGAGCGCGATCACGAAGCGCAGCAGCGCGAAGAGCGGAACGGGAACGAATGCGACGATCGATTTGCCGATGCCGACGTTGCTTCCGACGAGCAGCATCGCTGCAATCAAAAGAAGGGCGTAGCGATTCAAGCTGGATACCGCGCTGGGAGTTCAGTTACGATTGTGGGGACGCATTGTAGAAGCCGCGCGGACTCCGTGTATACCCCGTGCCTGTTGGCCCGGCCACGTAAGAAGCGGGTAAGTTGAGCGGCTTATCTTGAATTCAATGCAGGATGTCGCCGGCATGCGAATGTGCCGTGACATTGTTCCGTGCCGCTCCGGTACGGTAGAAAGGAGACAAGGTCGAAGCCGGGAACGCCGCGCGTTCGCCGCTTTCGAACCTCATAAACATGCGGCGCGCGCAACCCATTCAGCGATGCGCGCGCCGCCGGATTTCGGAAACACCATCAGGAGAGGTTGTCGATGTCTGCGATCGAATCGGTTCTTCAGGAAAAACGTGTGTTCCCGCCGTCAGCCAAGGCAAGCGCGGGTGCGGCAATCTCCGGCATGGACGCCTACAAGGCGCTTGTAGCGGAAGCGGAACGTGACTACGAAGGCTTCTGGGCGCGCATTGCGCGCGAGACGCTCACGTGGCACAAGCCCTTCACGCAGGTGCTGGACGAATCGAAGGCGCCTTTCTACAAGTGGTTCGAGGACGGCGAGCTCAACGCGTCGTACAACTGTCTCGACCGTCATGTGGAAGCGGGCCGCGGCAACGACAACGCGATCATCTTCGAAGCCGACGACGGCACCGTCACCAACGTCACCTATCAGGATCTGCTGGACCGCGTCTCGCGTCTCGCCAATGCGCTCAAGAAGCGCGGCGTGAAAAAGGGCGACCGCGTCGTGATCTATCTGCCGATGTCGGTGGAAGGCGTCGTCGCGATGCAGGCGTGCGTGCGTATCGGCGCGACGCATTCGGTCGTGTTCGGCGGCTTCTCGTCGAAGTCGCTCAACGAACGTCTCGTCGATGTCGGCGCGGTCGCGCTCATCACCGCCGACGAACAGATGCGCGGCGGCAAGGCGCTGCCGCTGAAGAGCATCGCCGATGAAGCGCTCGCCGCGGGCGGCTGCGAGAAGGTGAAGGACGTCATCGTGTATCGGCGCACGGGCGGAAAGGTCGCATGGACCGAAGGCCGCGACGCGTGGCTGCATGAAATCGTCGAGAACGAATCGGCGAAGTGCGAGCCGGAATGGGTGAGCGCGGAGCATCCGCTTTTCATCCTTTACACGTCCGGCTCGACGGGCAAGCCGAAGGGCGTGCAGCACAGCACGGCCGGCACGCTGCTGTGGGCCGCGCAGACCATGAAGTGGACCTTCGACATGAAGCCGGGCGACATCTTCTGGTGCACGGCGGATATCGGCTGGATCACGGGGCATAGCTATATCGCGTACGGGCCGCTCGCCATCGGCGCGACGCAGGTCATGTTCGAAGGCGTGCCGACGTATCCGCACGCGGGCCGCTTCTGGGAGATGATCGCGCGCCACAAGGTCACGATCTTCTACACGGCGCCCACGGCGATCCGCTCGCTCATCAAGGCATCGGAAGCGGACGCGAAGGTTCATCCGAAGAGCTTCGATCTGTCGACGCTGCGCATCCTCGGCACGGTCGGCGAACCGATCAATCCGGAAGCGTGGATGTGGTATCACGAGAACGTCGGCCGTGGGCAATGTCCGATCGTCGATACGTGGTGGCAGACCGAAACCGGCGGCCACATGATCACGCCGCTGCCGGGCGCGACGCCGCTCGTGCCGGGTTCCTGCACGCTGCCGCTGCCGGGCATCATGGCCGCGATCGTCGATGAAACCGGCCAGGACGTGCCGAACGGGCAAGGCGGCATTCTGGTCGTGAAGCGCCCGTGGCCGTCGATGCTGCGCAACGTCTGGGGCGACCCCAAGCGCTATCAGACGAGCTATTTCCCGGAAGAACTCGGCGGCAAGCTGTATCTCGCCGGCGACGGCGCGGTGCGCGACAAGGAAACCGGCTACTTCACGATCATGGGCCGCATCGACGACGTGCTGAATGTCTCCGGCCACCGCCTCGGCACGATGGAAATCGAGTCGGCGCTGGTCGCGAATCCGATCGTCGCGGAAGCCGCGGTCGTCGGCCGTCCGGACGATACGACGGGTGAAGCCGTGGTCGCGTTCGTCGTGCTGAAGCGCGCGCGCCCGGAAGGCGACGAAGCGAAGCAGATCGCCACCGAACTGCGCAACTGGGTCGGCAAGGAGATCGGTCCGATCGCGAAGCCGAAGGACATCCGTTTCGGCGAGAACCTGCCGAAGACGCGCTCCGGCAAGATCATGCGGCGGCTCTTGCGCTCGCTCGCGAAGGGCGAGGAGATCACGCAGGACGTCTCCACGCTGGAAAATCCCGCGATTCTGGATCAGCTCGGCGAAGCGCGCTGATCGTCCGCGACCGCTGCCTCGCGCGGCAGCGGTCGATCCTTATTGCCGATGACATGCGGTTTTGTTAAAAAACCGCATGTCCGATTCTTCCAACCCGACGCCTGCCTCGCCGCCGCCCGTATCGGCGGCGATGGCGCGCGCGCATCGGCGCTACTGGCGCTTCAATATCGCGCTGATCGGCGTGCTGATGACCATCGGCTTCGTCGTCTCCTTCGGCCTGCCGCTCTTCGCGCAACGCTTCCAGCATGCCCGCGTCGCCGGCTTTCCGCTGCCGTTCTATTTCGGCGCGCAGGGCGCGATTCTCGTCTACATCGCGCTGATCCTCATCTATATCGTGCTGATGCAGATGGCCGATGCGCGTCTTGCCCGTGCCGCCCGCGCCGAACAGGGCGACGCCGCATGAAGCTCACGAACCGGCTGATCCTCTCCTACGCGCTCTATACGGTCGGCTTCCTGCTGTTCATCTTTCTGATGGAGCGCATCGAGCGCACGACGGGGCCGGGAACGTGGATCGGCTATGTGTTCCTGTTCGTGCCCATCGCGGTGTACGCGGTGATCGGTCTTTTGTCGCGCACGTCGGATCTCGTCGAATACTACGTGGCAGGACGGCGCGTGCCGTCCGCGTTCAACGGCATGGCGACGGCCGCCGACTGGCTTTCGGCGGCATCGTTCATCGGGCTTGCCGGGTCGATCTACGCAAGTGGTTACGACGGCCTCGCGTACGTGATGGGTTGGACCGGCGGCTATTGCCTCGTCGCGTTCCTGCTCGCGCCGTACGTGCGCAAACTCGCGCGCTACACGATTCCGGATTTTCTCGGCACGCGCTTCTCCAGCAACCTCGTGCGCGGGCTCGCGGCGTTCGCGGCGATTCTCTGTTCGTTCGTCTATCTCGTCGCGCAGATCCAGGGCATCGGGCTGATCGCGTCGAGGTTCATCGGCATCGAGTTTTCGATCGGCATCTTCTGCGGTCTCGCGGGCATTCTCGTGTGCTCGTTTCTCGGCGGCATGCGCGCGGTGACGTGGACGCAGGTCGCGCAATACATCATCCTCATCAGCGCGATGCTGATTCCCGTGTCGATGATCGCGCATCGCGAAGGGCTCGGGTGGTTCCCGCAATTCAACTACGGGCGCGTGATGGAGCGCGTCGAATCGCTCGAACGCGCGGTCGCCGTGTCGCCCGACGAAGCGCGCGTGCGCGCCGATTATCAGCGGCAGGCCGCGCTGATTCAGCAACGCATCGACGCGCTGCCGCAGTCGTTCCATGCCGAGCACGCGCGCCTCGCCGCGGAGATCGCGGAACTGCGCCGGCACAACGGGCCGCTGCGCGAGATCAACGAGCGCGAGCGCGAACTCGCGGCTTTTCCACGCGATGCCGCCGATGCGCACGCCAAATGGTCGCGCGAACGCGATGCGTTGATCGAGCGCGTCGCCGCGCCCGTGCCGATGGCCGAGGCGTTCGCGCCCGGCTCGGCCGGTGACGAGAGCCCGCGCGTGCATCAGATCAACTTTCTGTCGCTGCTCCTGTGCCTGTCGATCGGCACGGCGAGCCTGCCGCACATCCTCACGCGCTACAACACGACGACGTCGGTGTCGTCGGCGCGGCGCTCGGTTGGATGGACGCTGTTCTTCGTCGCGTTGTTCTATTTGACGGTGCCGGTGCTCGCGGTGCTCATCAAGCATGAAATATTGACGGGGCTCGTCGGGCATCGCTTTGCCGATCTGCCGCAGTGGGTCACGCAATGGCGGCGCGTGGAGCCGTATCTGATCCGCATCGGCGATTTGAACGGCGACGGCATCGTGCGCTGGGCCGGCATTCAGATGCAGCCGGACATGGTCGTGCTGGCGGCGCCTGAAATCGCGGGATTGCCGTATGTGATTTCCGGGCTGATTGCCGCCGGCGCGCTCGCGGCGGCTTTGTCGACGGCGGACGGGCTCCTGCTGACGATCGCGAATGCGCTCTCGCACGACGTGTATTACTGCATGGTCGATCGCCGCGCGACGAGCCAGCGGCGCGTGACGATCTCGAAGATTCTGTTGCTCGGCGTGGCGCTGCTCGCGTCGTATGTGGCGTCGCTGAATGCGGGCAACATTCTGTTTCTGGTCGGCGCGGCGTTTTCGCTTGCAGCGTCGAGTCTCTTTCCGGCGCTCGTACTCGGCGTGTTCTGGAAGCGCACGACGCAGCGGGGTGTCGTCGCGGGCATGATCGCGGGGCTCGTCGTCTGCGTGTATTACATCGTGTCGACGTATCCGTTCTTCGTGCAGTTGACGGGTTTCGCCGGGCCGCGCTGGTTCGGCATCGAGCCGATCAGCTCGGGCGTGTTCGGGGTGCCGGCCGGATTCGCGGTGGCGATCGTTGTGAGTCTGTTCGATCGGAAGCCGGATGCGTACACGCGCGCGCTCGTCGATTACATTCGCCATCCGTAGGGGCTGGCGCAGGCGTGGGAACTTGGTATAATCGCGGACTTCCGGAGAGATGGATGAGTGGTTTAAGTCGCACGCCTGGAAAGCGTGTATAGGGTAAAACCTATCGGGGGTTCGAATCCCCCTCTCTCCGCCAGAATATCAAGCCCTTGATCTTCAAGGGCTTTTCTTTTTTGTTCTCAGAATTGACGCGGGCGCTGTAAAAGGCCCGTATGCCGAAAAAATCCGAAACGCGGCCCGTCGTTGTTTCGAATCTCAAGTGGTTCAAATCGAAAATGAGGAAGCTTCGTCCTTTTCCTCGCGCTTCGACATCATAGATTCGGATAACTGATTGAACATGGCGGCGCGCAATCGATCGAGCGTCGAGCATGCGGACAACAAGTGGAGGGGAGCGAGAAGAGTTGTCGTAAGAGTCATGAGCGCTGGTACGGTTGCGCCTCTAATAATGCTCGATGAACTCTCGCACATGGCAGGGCGCAGCGGCCCATGCAGCCCATCTCTTACGACATTCAGAAGGATAGACGATGCGGCCAGGAAAGAAATCGGATTAATCGCGTTATGTAAGCGGCAATCGTTCAACGATGCGCCGGCTTGCCGGCAAACGCTGCAATTCGATCCGTTTCCGTCGTGGTGACTGCGGATTGTGCCGCCGCTTCGCGCGTCGCCTTCTTGCTTTGCGGCGGTGCAACGGACTTTGGACGGTTGCGCGCGGCGGCCGATCCGCCGAGAAAGAAACGCCCCGCGTAAGACACGGGGCATCGCATTGCAAGCTCAGTGCGTGAGAATCATCTGAGCGGCGTGATTCTCGGCGTCGTAGTGCAGCGCGGAGTTCGCCGCCTGCTGTTCCTGAATGAGCACTTCGCGCGCCGCCTGAGCACCTCGCTCATAACCGGCCTTCGTCGCGTGCTCCTCGAGTGCGGCGATAAGCGGCAATTGCTCCTCTGCCACCGAGCGCAGCAAATTCAGGATGTCGCGCCGCATCGCTTCGGGATAAGCGCAGAAGTGCTCGAAGCCACCCGGCGCAGCGACGATGTTCACGAGCGACGTAAGCAGTCGCGCGCGATTGTTGCAATGTTCGCTGATCTGCACCGACTGCGAGAGCGTCGCGTGGCCGTTCGGATCGACGGAAATATGCAGGTCATTCATCTTGAAAAGCCTCTTGTAATAACGGAAGGCCTGCATTTAAGCCGCTCCGGCGCTTGGAAACGCTCGGACGAATCCTATTACCTCGGGTGCGCGACGATCCTTTACTTTCGGATGTTTCCGCTCACGCGAAGCATCGTGCGAGCCAGCGCCAGAACGCGCGGCAACGGCCGGCCGTGACGACGCGCGATGCATCCATGTCGCGCTGCCAGGTCGCATTTTCCTGATCGTCGCGCGACCGAGCGACGAGTGTCCCGAAGTACATGGCAGCCCCCTTTGCGGATATCGATGGCGAACGGCGTCACGTGCGCGACTCCGATGCGTTCAGGATGCCGATGCTTCCGCGAGCGCAAAACCCGCATGACGCGGGGAGCGCGCTTTGCATGCGGACATGGGCGAAAGGAGGGGTACGCGCGTCAGCATGCGCGCAGCGAAAGTTTTACATGAACTGTTGACACAAAAGATTCACAGTCGGAAAGGTCGACGGACCGTATCCTTTGCTGCGCTACGGTGAACGCGAGGCAACCATGCCGGATATCGCATTTCCTCAGCAGGGCGGCGTGAGCGAACGCACGCGCCGGACCGGTCTCATCGTTTTCGGTCTCATACTTCTCGGCGGTATCGGTTATGTCGGATTGCATCTGGCTAACGATCTCGAATCCGTCCGGCTGAGTTCCGCACTGCCTTATTTCCTGCTCGCCGTCGCGCTGCTGATCGCGCTCGGATTCGAGTTCGTCAACGGCTTCCACGACACCGCCAACGCGGTCGCGACCGTCATCTACACGCACTCGCTGACGCCGAACCTCGCGGTGGTCTGGTCCGGGACGTGGAATTTCATCGGCGTGCTGGTTTCGAGCGGCGCGGTCGCGTTCGGCATCCTGCAACTGCTGCCCGTCGAGCTGATACTCCAGGTCGGCAGCAGCGCAGGCTTCGCGATGGTCTTCGCGTTGCTCATCGCCGCGATCATCTGGAACCTCGCGACGTGGTATTTCGGCCTGCCGTCGTCGAGCTCGCATACGCTGATCGGCTCGATCATCGGCGTCGGTCTCATGAATCAGCTATTGCGCGGGCCGAACGGCACGAGCGGCGTCGACTGGTCGCAGGCGGCGGGCGTCGGCAAGTCGCTGCTGTTCTCGCCGATCGTCGGCTTCATCTGCGCGGGACTCCTCTTGCTTTTGCTGAAGGCGCTCGTGCGCGTGCCGGCGCTCTATAAGGAACCGAAGAAAAATCATCCGCCGCCGTTCTGGATTCGCGCACTGCTGATTCTGACGTGCACCGGCGTATCTTTCGCGCACGGCTCGAACGACGGGCAGAAAGGCATGGGTCTCATCATGCTGATTCTGATCGGCACGGTGCCGACTGCCTACGCGCTCAACAAGGCGGTGAGCCCCGCCGAAACGCAGAACTTCGTAGCCGTGGCGCACGAGGCATCGGCGAGCTTCGCGAAATATCTGAACGATGCGCCACCATCCGCCGATGCACGCGAAGACGTTCAATCCTACGTGCGTACGCGCCAGCTTTCGCCCGCGACGCTGCCCGCGCTGAAGCAACTGACCGACATCATCGCGAACCAGGTCGGCGCGTCGGGATCGCTCGCGGCGGTGCCACAGAACCTTGTCGATAACGTGCGCAACAACATGTATCTCGCGTCCGAAGCGATCCGCCTGATGGAGAAGGCGAACGCGCCCGCGTTCGCGCCCGCGGACCGCGCCGTGATCGACAACTACAAGAAGCAGCTCGATCACGCGACGAAGTTTATCCCGACGTGGGTGAAGGTCGCGGTGGCGATCGCGCTCGGGCTCGGCACGATGGTCGGCTGGAAGCGCATCGTCGTGACCGTGGGCGAGAAGATCGGCAAGCAGCATCTGACGTACGGGCAGGGCGCGTCGGCGGAGCTGATCGCGATGCTGACCATCGGTGCGGCGGATGCCTACGGCCTGCCGGTCTCGACGACGCACGTGCTGTCTTCGGGCGTCGCCGGAACGATGGCCGCCAACGGCTCGGGGCTGCAATGGAACACCGTGCGCAGCCTCGTGCTCGCGTGGGTGCTGACGTTGCCGGCGTCGATCGCGCTCGCCGCCGGTCTCTACTGGGCGTTCAGAAATCTCTTCTGAGTGCGTGACGTTCAGGCGTTCGCCGGGCGGCCGGTCTTGACCGTTTCGAGCGCCTTGATCGCTTCGACGAGGCGTTTCTCGGGCGCGGCGTCGAGCATCGCGAGCGCGGCCCGCAGCAGTTCGCTCTTCTTCACGCGCACGCCGTTCTTCTGGCACTTCTCCTTGAGCGCGGCGATCTTCGCGTAGTCGGACTTGGGCATCGTGAAGCTGTCGCGCACGACTTTTTCCTTCTTCACGCGGCGGGCTTTCGCGTCGGCGTTCGGCTGGCTCGCGACGGTCTTCTCCGTTTTCTTCGCGGCAGCGGCTTCGACTGTCGGCGTCTTCCCGGCTTTCTTTGCGACGGGCGCTTTCGCGGCCGGCTTCTTCGCGGTCTTCGGCGTCGTGGCCGCGGCCTTGGTCTGCTCTGCGGGTTTAGCCGTCTTCTTGCTGGCCTTGGCCCCGCGCTTCGCGGGAGCGGGCGCGGCTTCCGTTGCGCCCTTGGGGAAATGAAACGCCTTCTTCGTCGGCGCCTTGACTTGCGGTGTGCTCATCCCGTTCTCTCCCGTCGTATGTGGAGAAAACAGTATATACGGTTTAAGGAGGCGCGCGTTCGCCGGACGCATCCGCGAAACGCGTGTCGCATCAACGGGATAGACGCGCGGCCCTCGACTTATCTACACGCTTGTCCACCGAAACTGTGGATAAGCGCGCGAAGGGGCCGCGTCAATCGTCATGACCGCGATGGCCGTGATCGTCGTCGTGGCGGGAGCGGCAAGCCTTGTCGTCGAGACGTTGCGCGACATAGCCCGGCAGATCGGCATCGTCGATCGCGAAGACGAAGAACTGGTTCGGATTATCGATGCCGTCCGGATGGTTCGTGTCCGTCACGGTGCCGACGAAGTCGTTGTCGTTCGCGATGAACAACGTGTGCTTGAGCGCGCCGCCGACGCGCACGTCCGGCCCGAACGCGAGGCTTTCGAGCTTCGCCGGAATGTCGGTCGACGCGATGCCGTGCGCGTTCAGCGCCTTGACGACATCGAGGAACAGCGTCTTCTGCAGCGCGAAAGGCGCGAGGCCGCTCGCGCCGCTCGTCTGGCTCACGTCCTGCGCGCCCGAAATATCGACGTGATACACGCGCTTGACGGCCGCGCTCGAATCGTCGCCGAGGCCCTTGCCGTCGCGCTCGTCGAGCAGAAGCTCGTGGTCGTTCACGGCGACGATATCGCTGATCGTCGGATAGTTCGGTTTGTCGGCCGTGCCCATGTTGGTGAGCGGATAGGCGAACTGCGTCGATTTGCCGGTGCGCAGATCGATGCGCAGGATGCGCGTGTACGCGCCATTGGTGCCGCCGTCCTGCAGCAGCGGACTTTGCATCGCGCCGAAGAGCGCGTCGCCGTCCGGCGAGATCGCGAGGCCTTCCATGCCTTTGTTCGCGACGCGGCCCGACGCGTTCGCGCCGATCTCGTCGCTGCCGACGGGCGAGAGCGCCGTCACCGCGAACGACGCCGGCACCGCGTACGCCGCGATGCGCTCGCCGCTCTGCCGGTCGAAGCGATAGATGTACGGGCCGTATTCGTCGGAGATGAAGACGCTCGCGCCGTCGCGCGCCACGCGGATGCTTTCCGGATCGAAGCGCGCGTCGCGCGGATACGTCGACGGCCGCGTCGGCGCGAAGTTGTCGGAGCGGCCGGTGAAGTAGTGCGTGTGCTTCTTCGCGTTGAACGCGGGCGCGCCGTTGCCGACGTTCGCCGCGGCGCCGTCGCCGTACACGAGCGGCTCGCGCGTATGGAGGAGCGTCGTGTCGATGAGTGTCGGATCGAGCGTGTAGGGCAACGTGCCGCCTTTCGCGCCGGCTTGGAGGCGCAGGATCAGCGTCTGGAAACGGTTGATGTACGACGCGGTGTCGTCGATGGCCTTGTTGTACGAGATCGCGTTCGGGCCGCGATCGGGCACGGCGAGAAACGTGTCGCAGCCGGCATACGCGAGTCCGGAGCCGAGCCCGCCGAGCAGATTGCCCGGCGCGCCGTTTTCGAGCGGCGCGGCCGTCGCCTTCGAGCGATCGACGGCATTGCCGCTCAACTGACCGATCGCGATGAGATCGACGCTCGCCCAAGCGGACGAACCCGCGATGGTCAACGCTAAAAAACCGAACGACAAGGCACATGCACGCGCTAGAACCATGAACGTCTCCTTTCTATGGAATTGCCCGCGCATTATTACGAGCGGCAAGTGACGTTCATATGACTAAGGAAGCGATCCTTTACTTTGAGCCATATCCGACCGATGCGAGCGCGCGATCCCGAAACGACAACGCCGGCGCAAGGCCGGCGTCGTGGACGAAAGTGCGCGGCTACTGCTTGATCGTCCCGGTCGATTTGGAGTCACCCGGCTGAGCCGGCGACATCCCTTGCTCGCGCTGCTGCATCAGCGTGCCGCCGCCGGAGGTGCCGGACTGCACGCCGCCTTGCGACGAGTCGCCCGTGCGCGGGGCGGGCATCGGTTCATTCTTGCCCGGCTGCATCTGCTGCTGACGCTGCATCAACTGATCGCGCGACATTTCCTGCGAAAGCGCGCTGGTGCTGGCCAGCGCGAGGAGCGCGCCAGCGATCGCGGTAGTGGTTTTCATATCTGTCTCCTTGAGCCGGCGCCAGGCGCGCCGCTTACAGAACCGTCAGCATCGAACGTGCCGCGTGCGCCGCGATTAGGACTGTCCTTATTTATGTCTTAAGCGACGCTAAATGGCCGATAAACGGATAGGATATTTGACAGGCGATCCAGGGCGCGGGTCTATTACAATTCGCGATCCAAACAATATCGAATTGCCTGTTTCCCGTTCGAAAGTCTGCACGCCACGGAGTACTTCATGTCGATCATCGCACTGAGCGAATTATTGAAATGGCGCGATCAATTGCCCGAGGAGTCGGGCGAGGAAGCGCACATGCTGAACGCATTGATTGCGCGTCGCGAAGCGGAAATGCGCGCGCGTATCGCGGATTCGATCGCGGCAGTCAGTCAGCGCGAAAACTGGAAACTGCAACGCTGCGCGGCGATTGCACGGCGTGTCGAAGAAACGCCGGTTCGTTATTTGGTATCGATTGACGAATTTTTTCAGAATCGAAACGAAGGCGCGCCTCATGTCGAAACGCCAGAGGTTCTGTCAGATTTCTTCGCGGACGATCGGCGCGAGGCCGCACTGACGCACGCGCCGCTGCACAGGCCCGCGACGCAGATCGGCATGCCCGGATTGCCGACGCCTGTCGTCAATCTGCATGGAGTCATGGGTTCGCTCGAGTCGCGCGTCGCTGAGACGCCGGGCATTGCGTGCGGTCTTCAGGGCATCAGGATCATGCGTATGGTCGCCTTGATGTCGAAAGCGCGCTCCGCTCAAATCGCCAGGATGAGGATGAACGGGACGCAAGCGTTTTATCGCCACTCTTGATTTTCGATCGTTGCATTCGGCGCATTCCGATTTTTTCATCGCGTTACATTTTTATCCTCTTTCTCACGGAATCCGCGCACTGCGTCGGCGGCATTTTCTGCATCGTTTGAATCGCCGGACGTCTCGCCTATACTTGATCCGATAGCTTATTCGAGCGAAAGAAAGCAGATTCCGTTCGTCATGCAGAATGGTTGCGCCGGTATTCATTCGAATCGAATAACGCGTGTCGCGGTACCGAATTTAAACCAACCTCAATGCATGACAGCCAGTGCTGGAAAAGACTGGCCAGGGAGCCATCGTGAAAAGCCTGCTGAGCAGAAGAGGGAGCTTGCTCGACAACGCACCATCGTTTCTCGTGCGTCAAAAAGCCAACATTCCACGCGGCTTCACCGCGCCGGAGATCCACGCCGAAGACCTGTCCGGGGAGGAGTCCGTCCCGGTTCAGCTTTCGACGCGCGTCACGCCGCTGCGGCCCGGGGTCGTTCCCGCCACCCAGCAATCCGGCAAGGAAGCCGTGCAGGCCGCGCATCTCGCGGAAGTCGAATGGCTCGTTCAGCAAGGTGCGCTCTCGACGTTTCGCACGTTTCAGAGCTTCGCCTATTCCGCGAGCCTGCTGTTTTATCCGCGCGATCTGATCTATTACGCCGTGCTCCATCATGAGGATGCGGTCTGGCGCGTGCTCAAGGCCGGCGACCTCGGCGCGGCGGAATCGGCGTTCCGTCATTTCGTCGAACAGGCGATGCGGCTTGCCGACGCCGAAATGCGGCGCGCGCATCTCGAAGCGCAGAACGAGCAGATCGAACGTCTCACCGCGGAATCGGACGCGCAGATCGAGCGCGTGCGCGTCGATCTGCAGCGAGGCGGGCGGCACGATCAGGAGGTTGCGCTCAAGCAGCAGGAAATTCGCAAGGAGCTGGCGCAACTCGAAGGACGGCGCGCCGCGGCGCAGGCGCAACTCAACAAACTGCAGCGCCAGCTTCACCAACTCAACACGGCGGTCAACGAGAACGTGCCGAATCTGCCTGTCGTTCGATGACGCCACATTCAATCGTCCGAAGAAAACTTCCCGATCTCGCGTAGAATCGCCCCTTCGGGCAGCTAGTCGATTCTTTCGGCATACTCCCCACCGAACTTCGCAATGTATGTGCTGAGCCCGCGTCCGGCGCGGGCCAGTTGCTTCATTTCCTCGACGCGCGCGCGACCGGGCACGCGATAGTCATACAGGTATGTCCCGCCGTTGACGAAGCGCACTTTGATGCCGTCGTGCAGGATGTCGAATGCTTCGACGCCCGAATTGCCGGCAATATTTCGATAAGGCTGCATGGTGTCTTCAAACTCGAACGTACGCAAACGATTGCGCGCTCGTAGCAGGCCTAAAGTTTCGTCGGCGGGGACCGTTAAGGATGTCATGGATAAAGACCAATTCCCGTTCCTCGACTCGGACGATCCGCACTTTCAGCACGCTCGCGCGCTGAGCCTCTCGGTCGGTGCGATTCGCCGTGCACAAGGCAAGTGCAGCCCCAACGACTTCCCGGTCGGCTCGCTCGAATGGCACTTCGCCATCGAGGATTTCGCAGGCGATGTCCTGCGCGCGCTGATGGGCGAAACCGAAGGCGTCAACATTCAGGTCGGAGAGCGGCCGCTCGACTGACCGCGCGCCGCGCGTCTTAAACGCCGCCCATCGGCGGCGATTCCCCTTTGCTATAGCTTCACGCCGCCCGCTTCGGGCGCATCCACACCGCCGGGCGGGATCGCGCCGCCCGGGCCGACGTCGCTCGTCCGGTCGCTCGACCAGTACGGCTCGCGTCCGTAGTGCTGATGCACGGTGCTCGCCCAGACGCGATCCGCCATCGAAGGCCAGGAATCCTTGTCGAAGCCCGGCGAGTTGCGCACCTGCTCGGCCGTCGCGTCGATCCGGAAGCAGTGGTTGTCCGTATCGAGCGTGAGTGCGCTCCACGGCACGGCGAGCAGTTTGTCGCCGATGCCCAGAAAGCCGCCGCTCGACAGCACCGCATAAGCGATCCGTCCGCTCGTCACGTCGAGCATGATTTCCTTCAGCGATCCGACATCCTGGCCGTCGCTGCTTCTGACCGAATTGCCGTCGAGCGTGCTCGCCGCCATGACATCGGGTCCGGGGCCGGCGGCCGTCGCCGCGCCCTTGCCGACGATCTTCGCGCCCGCGGAAGCCGGTTCCATCGATTGACTCATGATCCGCTCCTTTGACCATCGTGAGACACGTTATGGTGAGCAACGGCCGTACCCATGGCGTGTCATCGCGCTCTGCTAAGCTCGGAATTCGTTCATTCCGTCCGCTGCCCATGATCGCTTTCGAGGAATTGCTGGCCGTCGCCTACAAGAAGGAGCGCATGCAGAGCCGCCGTCTCGCCAAAGGCGCGGCGCTCACCGAGCACGCGGCGCTCGTCAGGACGTTGCAGAAGGCGGCGGGCGAGCAATCCTTGCGAGATTTCGTCGATGCGCGCCGCGCCGAGCAAATCCGAAACGCCGATGCGCTGCGCTCACGCGACGCCCGGCGCGCCGAACGGAGCAGGCCGCGTAGGACCGAGCCCGAAGCGACAGGATGGCGCGGCTGGTTCGACGGCTCCGCGCTGCCGAATCCCGGGCGGCTGGGAATGGGAGGGGTGCTCGTCGGTCCGCTCGGGGAGACGGTCGAGATCAGCATCGCCGCGGGCATCGGCGACAGCAGCGCGGCGGAATATCTCGCGCTGATCGCGCTTCTCGAAGCGGCGCTGCGCGAAGGTGCAGCGGAAGTGGTGATCTACGGCGACAGCCGCGTCGTCATCGACGACGTCAGCGCACCGGAGAACGCCGGCATCCGCTCGCTCGCGCATCACGCCGCGCGCGTGCGCTCGCTCATCGCGCAGATCGGCGATGTGCGTCTGCAGTGGATTCCGCGTGCGCGCAACGCCCGCGCCGATGCGCTGTCGCGTCAGGCGCTCGACGCGGCGCGCGCGTCGGTCGAAGCGGCCTGACTTGCGGAATCATTACAAATCGCGGACGTCCGCCGTCGGGGTGTCGCCGAATGCGTCGCTGAGGAGATAATCGACGACCTTGCGCGCCGACGCCTCGGGCGTTGCGAGATGGCCGTCGCGCTTGAGCGCGTCGAAGCGCTCGCGCATCGGGAAGCGTTCGAGCGCGGTGCCGCGGATTTCGGCCTGCATGTCGGTGTCGACGACGCCCGGCGCGACGCTGCAGATGCGCAGCGCGCGATTGCCGTCGAGCGCGACCGCGCGCGCGTGATGATCGAGCGCCGCCTTGGTCGCGCAGTAGATGCTCCAGCCGGGGTAAGCGTTGCGCGCCGCGCCGCTCGAAATATGCACGATGCGCCTGTCGATCGACGGCCCGGCCGCCTGCGCCACCGCCGACGCAAGCATCAGCGGTGCGGCGACGTTCACACTGACCGCGCGCGCGACGTCGGCCGGCTTCTGATCCGCGAGACTGCCGACCGGCGCGAGCAGGCCCGCGTTGTTGACGAGCACCACGCGTTGCGCGCCGGACACGAAGCGGGACAGGGCGTCGCCCGACAGCCATTCGGTGAGCTTCGGGAGATCGGCGAGATCGAGCTCGACTTCGTGCAACTGACCGGGATGGCGCGCGGCGAGTTCGTCGTTGCGCTTTCGGGAAATCGCGAGCACTTGCGCGCCTTGCTCGAGCAGCAGCGAAGCGAGCGCGGCGCCGAGTCCGCGGGTGTGGCCGGTGAGGATGACGCGAATCGGTTCGGACATGAGCGTGGTCGGGTTGGCTGAAGTCGTCCGATTCTATCGACAAGCGCGGCGGGGCGCCGGCTACGCCAAAACGCGTCATCCCCGCAACAGGAGCGAGCGGGGAATACGGTCGTTCGTTGGTTCCTGGACACAGATGCGATCGGGCATCTTCTTTTGACTGACAAGCTTCTTCACAAAATTGACAATCGATCTCAAACAAGAATCATCGGAGCCTGCCATGCCGAATCGCCGCAAAGCATCCCGAGCTGCGTCGTCGATCTCCGAGTCCGATCGCCTTGCCGCGCGCAACAATCGCTCGCTGACTTGCTGCATCGCGGCTTGCGCGACCTTCATCGGCTTGCCTGCGGCGTCGTGGGCTCAGAGCTCGGTGCAGCTCTACGGTGAACTCGACGCGGGCATCGCTTATACGAACAACGTCGGCGGCCACTCGCAATATCGCCTGACGAGCGGCACCATCGACGGCAGTTACTGGGGGCTGCAAGGCACCGAGGATCTCGGTGGCGGCGCGCGCGCGATCTTCCGGCTCGAGCGCGGCTTGTCCGTCGCGACGGGCGAGGGGCTGAACGATCATCCGATGTATGTCGGCATCGGCACCGATACGCTCGGCACGCTCACCTTCGGCCATCAATACGACTCGATCCACGATTACTTCCAGACCTTCACGCTGACCGGCAACACGGGTGGCACGGCGTTCGCGCATCTGCTCGACAACGACAACGCGAACAACTCGTTCCTCGCGGCGAACTCCGTCAAATACACCAGTGGAAACTATGGCGGCCTGAGTTTCGGCGGTCTCTACGCGTTCTCGAATCAAGCGGGCGGATTTTCGGACAATCGCGCGTACAGCGTCGGGGCCAACTATTCGGCGGGCTCCTTCAACGCGGGCGCCGCCTATCTGCACAACAACGGGCGCGGCAACACGACGAGCGGCGCATACGATTCGCTCGCGCTGCCCGGCCCGGGCAACACGATATTCAACGCCAACGTGCAGCGGCAGAACACGTTCGGCGTCGGCATGAGCTACGAGATCGGCGAATTCACGTTGGGCGGCGCATTTTCCCGCGCGATCAATTCCGGCGTCACCGATGCCGACACCGGCGAGCTGATGCCATCGCTCGCGCTCAACAATTACGAGATCAACGGCATCTACAAGCTGACGCCGGCGATTCAGATCTCCGGAATGTACGTGTACACCAACGGCGGCGGCGCGCACTGGCACGAGGGCGCGCTGCAGGTGGACTATCTGCTCTCCAAGCGCACGGACGTGTATCTGGAGTCGATCTATCAGCGGGCTTCGTCGGGCGCGCCGGCGGTGATCAACACCAACGATCCGTCGAGCGGCCGCAATCAGCTGATGTTGAGCACGGGCATCCGTCATCGTTTCTGACCATTCTGCGGGCGTCGCGCGCGTGCTAATTTTGCGGTTTAGTTTGCGCCGATCCGCAGGTGTCCCATGTCGCTCCAGACTTTCTCGCTGTTCCTGCCCGCGTGCTTCGCCATCAACATGGCCTTCGGGCCGAACAACGTGCTGTCGCTGTCGAACGGCGCGCGCGATGGCGTTCGCGCGTCGGTGCTGGCGTCGTTCGGGCGGATCGTCGCTTTCGCGATCATGATCGCCATCGCCGGGCTCGGGCTCGGCGCGCTTTTGCTCGCATCGCAGACGCTCTTCACGGCGATCAAGTTCGCCGGCGCGGCGTACCTCGTGTGGATCGGCGTGAAGCTGATCCGCTCCGGACCTTCGCTCGTCGTCAAGGAAGAGGGCGCGGCGCGCGGTCCGATGAATCTCGCGCGGCTTACCAAACAGGAATTCTGGGTCGCGGCGGGCAATCCGAAGGCGATCCTCGTATTCACGGCCTTCTTCCCGCAATTCGTCGATCGCAGCGCGTACGCGACGAGCTTCGCCATTCTCGGCGCGACGTTCCTGCTGCTCGAACTGGTGGCGATCTTTATTTACGCCGCGCTGGGCGCGCGCCTTGGCTCGCTTTCGCGCGGCGCGCGCGGTTTCACATGGTTCAATCGCGCGAGCGGGGCGCTGATGATCGGCTTCGGCGTGATGCTCGCGTTCGTGCGGCGGCCCGCGACTTGATTCAGCGACTTTCGGGATCGAATTAATCGCGCGAATTATTACATTGAGTCATAGTCGATAACTGCGCATTAATTCTCGCGACAAATTACGCCAATCGCAGAATCCGAGAACTTTGCGTTTCGCTTGATTTACCCGCCATGCGAGAAAGCGGCGACGAAACGTCGCGCGCCCGGATTTTGCCGATTACCCGATACTTCCTTGCCTCGCGCGTCGAGGAAAGCGAACGCCGCGCGTGCGCCGCTGATTCAGGATTCGATAGCAATCGAATGTCTCCGATTTGCGATAATCGCGTGTTTGCCGCGGATAATCGCCCAGCTATTCATCTGACCATTTCGCGGACTATTCGCTCGTTTCGTCATTACGTGCAATCGGTATCTCGAAATGCGCCGATTCGCTCACGCCGTTTGAAGGATTTTTTCCGATGCTAACTCACTCGTCCCGCGCCTCGCAGACGCGCTCGTTCACGACCGTCTTTCTGATCGAAATGTGGGAGCGCTTCGGCTATTACGGCATGGCTGCGCTGCTCGTGCTGTTCATGGTCGACAAGATCGGTTTCGCCGATGAGCAGGCCAATCTCACCTGGGGCGCGTTCACCGCGCTCGTGTTTTCGGCGCCGTCGATCGGCGGCTGGATCGGCGACAAGATACTGGGCGCGCGCCGCACCATGACCGCGGTCGCTTTCGTGCTGGCGCTCGGCTATCTGATGCTCGCGCTTCCGGTCGACACGCTCGGCTTCATGTATGCGTCCCTCGGCGTGATCGTCGTCGGCAACGGGCTCTTCAAGTCCAACGCGGCGAATCTCGTGCGCCGCATCTACGAGGGCGATGACGCGCGCATCGACAGCGCGTTCACGATCTATTACATGGCGGTCAATATCGGCTCGACGTTTTCGATGCTCGCGACGCCGTGGATCAAGGATCACTGGGGCTGGCACGCGGCGTTCGCCGTGTGCTGCGGCGGCATGGTGCTCGGCCTGCTGAATTTCGCGGTGATGCGCCGCACGCTCGCGCACATCGGTTCCGCTCCGGACGACCAGCCGATTCGCTGGAAGCACGCGTTCGCGGTGGCGGCGGGGAGCATCGCGCTGGCGGCATCGACCGTATTCATCCTGCAGCACAAAACCGTGGCGGTCGCGTGTGTCTACGCGGCGGGCGTGGCCATTCTGGCGATCTTCGGCTACATGTTGATCAAGTGCGACCGCAGCGAGCGCGCGGGCCTCGTCGCCGCGCTGATCCTCACGCTGCAGGTCATTCTCTTCTTCGTGTTCTACCAGCAGATGTCGACATCGCTCACGCTGTTCGCGCTGCGCAACGTCGATCCGTCGTTCTCGATCGGCAACGCAGAGCTGTTCACGTGGAGCGCGGCGCAGTTTCAGGCGCTCAACCCGATCTGGATCATGCTTCTGAGCCCGATTCTCGCGTTCCTTTACACGCGACAGGCACAGCGCGGCCGCGGCATGTCGGTGGCCTTGAAGTACGCGCTCGGCTTCGTCGTCGTGGCGATCGGATTCTTCGTGTTCGGTCTGAGCGGGCGTTACGCGGTGGATGGGCGTGTGTCGTCGTGGTTCATGGTGGCGGGCTACGGTCTCTATTCGCTCGGCGAACTGCTCGTGTCGGGCCTCGGCCTCGCGATGATCGCGCGCTACGTCCCGGCGCGCATGAGCGGCTTCATGATGGGCGCGTATTTCGTCGCGACGGGCGTGTCGCAGTATCTCGGCAGCGTCGTCGCCAATTTTGCGCGCATGCCGTCCGGCAACCTCGAACCGGTGCAATCGCTGCCGCTCTATACGCATCTCTTTTTCGGGCTCGGCTGGCTGGCAGCGGGCGGCGCGGCGGTCGCCATGGCGCTCCTGCCGGTGCTCGGCAGACTGTCGCGGGCGCATCAGCAGGCGGTGGAGCAGGCCGTCAACGCCGCCGCGAACGAACGCGCGACGCCGGCAGCAACGTTGAGTACAAACAACGTTTGACTTCGGGGAATGCTTCGGTCTATAATTTAATTCTTCAGACGCGGGGTGGAGCAGTCTGGCAGCTCGTCGGGCTCATAACCCGAAGGTCGTAGGTTCAAATCCTACCCCCGCAACCAGTTTCAAAAAGCGAAGAGCCCGGTTCAGCCGGGCTCTTCGCTTTTGTGCGTTCGTTTCTTCTTCGTTCTCAATGGCGCAGGTCCGGCAGCGAAAAAGCGCGACCGCTCATCCGACCGAAAATTTCCTTCCCAAGCACGAAAAGCCTGCATGAGCTGTGTGCTCATGCAGGCTTTGTGCGATCTTGCCAGCTTTAATCGATTGGGGCGCTACGATAGTGCGCGAATCCGCGAGCTTTCACGCGACCTGCGCGTGAAACCGCGACCCGATCGATCTCAGGTTGCGATGCCGATCTTGCCTAAGCAGACGAGGGCGCGATGCCCTGCGTCGATCAATAGAACTTCTTCGGCAGTTGCGCGCGACGGATCTGCTTGCGCAGACGAGCGACAGCAGCAGCTTTCTTGCGCTTGCGCTCGGTGGTGGGCTTTTCATAAGCCATGCGCGACTTGAGCTCTTGAATCAGGCCCGTGCGTTCGACGGTACGGCGAAAACGACGCATGGCGACGTCGAAAGGCTCGTTCTCTTTCAACAGTACTTTAGTCATTGAAATCTCGGTTGATCTGGCCCTGCCAGAATTTAGGGCAAAACGCAATTGTACACTTTTTGAGCGTGACCCTGCACGCACTTTGTACGAAAGCATGCATATGCGGACTCGGGAATCACATCGTAGGTCGTTGAATCGAGACGACAATCCCGGAATACCCGCGCTCAGAATCCGCGGGAGCGAGGACGCCTTCGATCGGGCTCGGCTCGGCGCGCGTCCGGCTGCTCGATCGTCACGTCGGACAGGGCGAGCGCGACGCACGGCAGAATCCAGCGTTCGGCTTTTTCCTCCGCGGTGAGTCCCGGCCATTCCACGCGATACGCGATCTCGCCTTCGACGATCCGGCAGATGCACGCACGGCAGGTGCCGTTGCGGCACGATCGCGGCAGCGACAGATTCGCCCGCAGCGCGGCTTCGAGCAGCGTCTCGCCGCCTTTCACTGCGACGAAGTGTCCGGCAGGCTCGATGACCATCGCGAAGGCGCGCGGCTCGTCGTCATTCACGCCTGTACCTCGACGTTCGCGCGGCCGTTGGTGAGATCGCGCAATTCGGCGACGGCCGGCTCGCGCGCGATCGCGGCCATCCGCACGACGAGGCGCACGGTCATCCCATATTCGCTTTGCACGAGTTCGGCGTCGTGCTGCTCGATCCATCGGCGCACGCGCGCTTCGTCGGCATAGTCGATGTCGATGCCGATCAGCCCGCGTTCGATGCGCTCGACGCGCTCGGCCGACTGCATCGCGCTTGCGATCGCATCGGTGTAGGCGCGCACGAGGCCGCCCGCGCCGAGCTTGATGCCGCCGTAATAGCGCACGACCGCGGCCAGCACGCCATCGACTTCGTGATGCCGCAGCACTTCGAGAATCGGCCGTCCGGCGGTGCCGGAAGGCTCGCCGTCGTCGGACATGCCCGACTGGCCGCCCGCGAGCAGCGCCCAGCAGACATGCGTCGCGCCCGGATGCTCGGCGCGCAGGCGCTCGAGCTCGCGCATGGCTTCGTCGCGATCCGCGACGGGTATCGCGAGCGCGATGAAGCGGCTCTTGCGGATGTCGATTTCAGCGCTGACGGAAGCGGCGAGGGTGTACGTTGGCAAAGCGGAAAACGCGCGGGAGGCAAATATCGAATCATAGCCGCTCGACGCGGCCGGTCATGCCGCAACGTCCGAGCCGTCTTTCAGCGCGCGCTGCATGAGCACTGTATCGACCCATCGCCGGTGCTTGAAGCCGACGTCGCGCAACACGCCGACATGTTCGAACCCGAGCCGCGCATGCAGCGCGATCGAGCCGGCGTTGCCGCTGTTGCCGATCACCGCGATCATCTGCCGCCACGGTCCGCGCTCGCATCGTTCGATGAGCGCCGTGAGCAGCGCGAGGCCGACGCCGCGGCGACCGAAACCATCGGCGACGTAGACCGAATCTTCGATCGTATGCCGGTAAGCCGAGCGCGGCCGGTATGCCGACGCATACGCATAGCCCGCCAGCCGTCCGTCCAGCTCCGCGACGAGATACGGCAAGCCCGCCGCCGCGATGGCCGCGTGACGCGCGCGCATGTCGTCGACCGACGGCGCGATCTCTTCGAAAGTCGCGAGCGCGTTTTCGACGTAGTGCGAGTAAATGCGCGCGATGGCGTCGAAGTCGCCTTGCGCGGCGTCGCGCACGAGCGGTCGGGAGGAAACGTCGGAGGCCATGTCTGTCGTTCGATGCAAGGAAAACGCGGTTTCTGGTCTGGCCATTTTCGCACGGTGCATCGGCGGCAAAAAAAGCTTGCGCGGGCCGTGCGGAAGACCACCAAAAGGCAGCGTTTTCGGGCAAAGAAAACGTTGAATCGAGCGATGCGCGACCCCTACACTAAGTCGTTTGTCCGAGACTCGGGCGCGGCGCAACGCACGCCGGCCACGTCGGGCAGGAAATACACAACGCGCGCGCGACAGTCTTTGCGCCGCGGTCCATAAGACGCAATGAACAAAATTCAACGTGGGGCGCTGGCGGCGCTTCTGATCGTCATCGTGGGAATCGCGGCGCTGGCGCCGGCGGGGATCGGCTTTTTGTTCGCGCAGCGCAGTCAGCGGCATGACGAGACCGCGCGCCTGAACACGGTCGCGGCCGCCGCGCTCTTTCGCGCCGAAGATGTCACGCGGCGGCTGTCGGGCGCGCTCGGGGAAATCGGCAAAGTGGCGGCCGTGCCGTGTTCGACGCCGTATCTGCAGGAGTTGCGACGCATCGCGCTCACGCACGAGCAGGTGCGCGACGCCGGCGCTTACGATCGCGACGGCCGCTGGCAATGTTCGTCGCTCCTGGGCGCGGTGTCGGCGGGCGTGCTCGACGGCCTCACGCTGCCGCCGCCCGACTGGCGCTCCCGCGACGGCGTGATGGCGTGGTACGGGCTGTCGCGTCTGCCGGGCGGCAAGTCTTCGCTCGTGATGGGGCGCAACGGCTTCTACGTCGCCGCCGATCCATCGCTTTACGTCGACACGCTCGACGCGAACGACGAGGTCGCGAGCGGCGTCGCCGTCATCAACACGGAAGTGAGCCGCGTGATCGCGACCACGCCCGCCACCGACGCCAACGCGATCCTCGCCGTCTATCGCACCGAGCCGCCCGTGCGCGACGACTCGCCGTACGTCGTGCGCCGTTCCGTGTCGATGCCGCTCGCGGTCGTCGTGAGCGCGCCGCATCAGACGCTGCGCCAGCGCCTGCGCACGCTGCCGTGGGGCTGGCTGCTCGGCGGCGTCGTGGTCGGGCTCGCGCTCGCGAGCTGGGCGGCGTTCTTCTTCGTGCGACGGCTCTCGCCGCGCGGCCAGTTGAGCGATGCGGTGCGGCGGCATCAGTTCATCGTCGCGTATCAGCCGATCGTCGATCTCGCCACGCGGCGCTGCGTCGGCGCGGAGGCGCTCGTGCGCTGGAAGTATCACGATCGCATCGTGCGGCCCGATCATTTCATCCCGCTCGCGGAGCATCAGGGGCTGATCCAGGCGATCACCGATCAGGTGCTCGACACGATCCTGCTCGAACTCGGCGACTTTCTTAAGCGCTACCCGGAGTACTACGTGTCGGTGAATCTGTCCGCGCCGGATCTCACCACGCATCGCTTTCTCGACGTGCTCGGCCCCGCGATCGCGCAGCAGGGCGTGCGGCCGGAGCAGATTCACATCGAGGCCACCGAGCGCAGCTTTCTCGACGCCGATGCCGCCAAGGAAGTCATCGGCGCGTTTCGCGAAGCGGGCCATGCCGTCTATCTCGACGATTTCGGCACCGGTTATTCGAGCCTCTCGCACTTGCAAAACTTTCGCATCGACGGCCTGAAGATCGACAAGTCGTTCGTCGATACCGTCGGGCAGGACGCGGCGTCGAGCAGCGTCGCGTCGCACATCATCGACATGGCCGCGACGCTCGACGTGCAGGTGATCGCCGAAGGCATCGAGCGTGAGGAACAGGCTGCGTATCTGCTCGCGCGCGGCGCGCGGTTCGGGCAGGGCTGGCTGTTTTCGGCGCCGCTCACGGCCGCGGAATTCATCCGCTACGCGGGCAAGACGCGCGCCGCTTGATCGGCCTCGATTCGTCCTTATCTACGATGTTTCCTGACGAGGCCCGATCATGACCACTCCGATGAACGACCCGACCGCCACCGCTTTCCTGCGCGACGTGCGGCATCCGCTGCTCGTGCTTCATCGCAGCGTGCTTGCGCATTTGCGCGCGCGCCACGAGGCCGAGTTCGGGCCGACGTCGCCGGGCGAATTCCTGCAGATCGTGATCAACGGATCGGCGTATCGCTGGCTTACGCCGTTCTCGACGCTCATCGCCGCCATCGACGACGTCCTCGACGACGAGGAAGCCACCGCCGACGCGCGCATCGCGCACGCGCAAGCCGTCGTCGACATGTTCAGCGCCGGCACGCGCGACCCGGCATTCGCCGAGCAATTCCTGCCTTTGCTGCAGGACAGCCCGGAGATCGCCGTGGCGAACGGGCAGGTCGCGCAACGCGTGCGGGACGTCGCGCGCGCGTAAATGGCGTGATCGACGGGCGCGCGGTCTATCGAAAATGCGACCTGAAAACCGCAATTTCCGGATTCCGCGCGCATCGGGGTTTTCCTGTCTGTCGCGTGCGAACAGCGTTGCGCGGCGGGCCCGTGGCCGCGTGACGGCTCACCGCGTCGTCGTGCTGCATCGCAGCAAAGACGTTTCATCACAATTGAGCGATTAATTTTCGCTTGCGAGTATCGCCGCCAATCGCCGGAGCGCTCGTAGTCGCGCTCCGCTTCTTTCAACGAAGACGATGGAGGCGACTCTTGATCCTGTACGGCTTCGGCCCGCTCCTCTGGGCGGGCGCCAAAGAGACGCTCGCGCTCGCGGTGCTGTCTCTCGCGGTATCGGTGCTGCTCGGCTTGGCCGGCGCATCCGCGAAACTTTCGCGTCACGCGCCTTTGCGCGCCGTCGCGACCGCATACACGACGCTCATCCGCTCGGTTCCCGACCTCGTGTTGATGCTGCTGCTCTTCTACAGCATTCAGATCGCGATCAACAATGTCACCGATGCCTTCGGCTGGAGTCAGTTCGACATCGATCCGTTCACGGCCGGCGTGCTCACGCTCGGCTTCATCTACGGCGCGTATTTCACCGAGACGTTTCGCGGCGCGTTTCTGGCGGTGCCGCGCGGGCAACTCGAAGCGGGCAGTGCGTACGGCATGAGCGGCATGCGCGTGTTCGGCCGCATTCTCTTTCCGCAGATGATGCGTTTCGCGCTGCCGGGCATCGGCAACAACTGGCAGGTGCTCGTGAAGGCGACGGCGCTCGTGTCGATCATCGGTCTCGCGGATGTCGTCAAGGCGGCGCAGGACGCGGGCAAGAGCACGTTCAACATGTTCTTCTTCATCCTGATCGCGGCGCTGATCTATCTCGCGATCACGAGCGCATCGAACCTCGTGTTGATGGCGCTCGAGCGCCGCTATTCGATCGGCGTGCGGCACGCCGAACTCTGACTCCTGCCAGCGAGCAAAAAGCCATGATCCAGATCTTCGCCGAATGGTGGCGTCCGTTCCTGTATTCCGACGGCATGCGCGCGTCGGGCCTCGTCGTCACGTTGTGGCTGCTCGCGGCGTCGATCGCGCTCGGCTTCTGCGCGGCGGTGCCGCTCGCCTGCGCGCGCGTATCGCGCAACCGCTGGCTTTCGACGCCCGTGCGCCTCTACACGTACGTGTTTCGCGGCACGCCGCTTTACGTGCAACTGCTGCTGCTCTACACCGGCATGTACAGCCTGGAATTCGTGCGCACGCAGTCCTTGCTCGAAGCTTTTTTCAAAAGCGGCTTCAATTGCGCGATCCTCGCGTTCGCGCTCAACACCTGCGCCTATACCACCGAAATCTTCGCCGGCGCGATTCGCGGCATCGCGCACGGCGAAGTGGAAGCGGCGCGCGCTTACGGCATGAGCACCTTCACGATGTATCGCCGCATCATCCTGCCGTCCGCGCTGCGGCGCGCCTTGCCTTTGTACAGCAACGAAGTGATCCTGATGCTGCACGCGACGACCGTCGCCTTCACCGCGACCGTGCCGGACATCCTGAAGGTCGCGCGCGATGCGAATTCGGCGACCTATCAGTCGTTCGAATCGTTCGGCATCGCGGCGCTGCTGTATGTCGCGATCTCGTTCGCGCTGGTCGCGGCATTCCGGCGCGCCGAGCGGCGCTGGCTCGCGTATCTGCGGCCGGCGGGCGCGGTGCGCGCTGTGCGTCATTAACGAGCGGTAAAATTCGAAGCCATGCGTCACACCCTGTCATCACCCGAGGAGAAAGCGTTGCAGCCAACCGCCAAAGACGTCGCGACCAAGCTCGTCGCCGAGGACATTCACAAGCGCTACGGCGACAACGAAGTGCTGAAGGGCGTCTCGCTCGCGGCCAAAGCGGGCGATGTGATCAGCATCATCGGCGCGAGCGGCTCGGGCAAGAGCACGTTTCTGCGCTGCATCAACTTCCTGGAGCGGCCGAACGCGGGGCAGATCATCGTCGATGGCGAAGCCGTTCGCACCAAGACCGATAAATCCGGCAATCTCGAAGTCGCGGATCACAAGCAGTTGCAGCGCGTACGCACGAAGCTCGCGATGGTCTTCCAGCACTTCAACCTGTGGTCGCACATGACGGCCATCGAGAACGTGATGGAAGCGCCGCTGCATGTGCTCGGCATATCGAAGAAGGAAGCCGAGGATCGTGCGCGCGAATATCTCGAGAAAGTGGGCCTGCCGCCGCGCGTCGAGAAGCAGTATCCGTCGCATCTGTCGGGCGGTCAGCAGCAGCGCGTCGCGATTGCGCGCGCGCTCGCGATGCATCCGGATGTCATGCTCTTCGACGAACCCACGTCCGCGCTCGATCCCGAGCTCGTCGGCGAAGTGCTGAAGGTGATGCAGCGTCTCGCCGAAGAAGGCCGCACGATGATCGTCGTCACGCATGAAATGGGCTTCGCGCGCAACGTGTCGAATCACGTCATGTTCCTGCATCAGGGACGCACGGAAGAAGAGGGCGCGCCGTCCGAAGTGCTGAGCGCGCCGAAGAGCGAGCGTCTGCGCCAGTTCCTGTCGGGCAGCCTCAAGTAACGTGACGCTGCAAGTTGCGATCGTCGCGCTGCCGCCGGTGTCGATGAGCGGCATTGGGCCGATCATCGACAGTCTTTCGCTCGCCAATGAAATCGACGGGCATCGTCTCTACGAATGGCGCATCTGTTCGTGGGACGGCCGTCCGGTGCCGCTTTCGGGCGGCGCACAGCTTCCCGCCGATTGCGCGTTCAACGACGCCGTGCGTTGCGACTGGCTCATCGTCGTGTCGGAGCGCTATCAGCAGTTCGCCGATTACCGGCTCTTTCTCGCGAGCCTCGCGCGCGTCGCGCCGCGTACGCCGCTCGTTTCCGGCATTCATCACGGCGTATGGTGGCTCGCGATGGCCGGGCAGCTTTCGCAATATCGCGTCGCGGTGAACTGGGAAACGTATCAGCAGTTCACCGAGCAGTTCGAGCGCGCGATCGTCAGCCAGCAGATTTTCGAAATCGACCGCGATCGCGCTACTTGTTCCGGCGGGCAAGCGGCCATCGATTTCATGCTCGCGATGATCGCGCGCGATCACGGCCCGGACCTCGCGGAGCGCATCGCGGATTCGCTCGGCATCGGCACCTTGCGCGCGGGCACGGAGCGTCAGCGCATTCCGTTCGTCACGGCGCCGGGCGAGCGGCATCCGCGCCTGAACGACGCGCTTCAACTGATGGAAGCGAATATCGAAGACCCGCTCGCCACCGATGAAATCGCGAATCTCGTCGGCATTTCGCGCCGGCAGCTTGAGCGGCTCTTTCGTCAGTATCTCGGCGCGATGCCGTCGAAGTATTACCTCAATCTGCGTCTCACGAAGGCGCGCACGCAACTGCAGCGCACGAGCAAATCGGTGGTGCAGATCAGTCTCGCGTGCGGGTTTTCATCGGCGGCGCATTTTTCCAATGCGTATCGCGACCGTTTCGGCGTGACGCCGCGCGAGGAGCGCCGTAACTGGATCGAAAAGCAGCGCGGCGGCGCGATCGACGAACCGCGCGGCGGCGCGCTGATCGAGCCGCCCGGCGCGGCATAGAAGCTGCACGGTATCTGCGGAAAAGCTCATCGAAGCATGTCGCGAACGCGCAAGACGGAACGCGGGCGATTGCCTAATATCGACGTAATGCTCAAACCGAGGAGTGGCTCATGACCGACATCAATGTGAATCGCGGTACGTTCGACGAAGTAATGGTTCCGGTGTTCGCGCCGGCCAATTTCGTGCCCGACCGGGGCCGCGGCTCGCGCGTCTGGGACACCGAAGGCCGCGATTATGTCGATTTCGCCGGCGGTATCGCGGTGACGGCGCTGGGCCACGGTCATCCGGAACTGCTGAAAGTGCTGCACGAGCAGGGCGAGAAGCTCTGGCACATCGGCAACGGTTACACGAACGCGCCGGTGTTGCGCCTCGCGAAACGCCTGACCGATCTCACCTTCGCCGACCGCGCGTTCTTCGCGAATTCGGGCGCGGAAGCCAACGAAGCGGCGCTGAAGCTCGCGCGCCGTTACGCAATCGACAATCACGGCGACGACAAGATCGAAATCATCTCGTTCACCCAGTCGTTCCACGGGCGCACGTTCTTCACGGTGAGCGTCGGCGGACAGCCGAAGTATGCGGAAGGCTTCGGTCCGCAGCCGGCGGGCATCCGTCATCTGCCGTACAACGATTTGCCGAAGGCGCTGGAAGCCATCGGGCCGAAGACGTGCGCGGTCATCGTCGAGCCGGTGCAAGGCGAAGGCGGCGTGCTGCCCGCCGATCCCGCGTTTTTGAAGGGCTTGCGCGAAGCCTGCGACAAGCACGGCGCGCTGCTGATTTTCGATGAAGTGCAGACCGGCGTCGGCCGCACCGGCACGTTTTACGCGTACATGCAGTACGGCGTGACGCCGGACATCCTGACGAGCGCGAAGGCGCTGGGCAACGGCTTTCCGATCGGCGTGATGCTGACCACGAACGACATCGCCGCGCACTTCAAGGTCGGCGTGCACGGCACGACTTACGGCGGCAATCCGCTCGGCGCGTCGATCGCGGAGAAAGTCGTCGAACTCATCAGCGATCCGAAGCTGCTCGAAGGCGTCGCCGAACGCAGCAAAGCGATCAAGGCGCATCTGGAGCGCATCAACGAGCGCTTCGGCATGTTCAGGGAGATTCGCGGACGCGGCCTGCTGATCGGCGCGGAACTGAACGACAGCTACAAAGACCGCGCGAAGGACGTACTCAACGCGGCGGCCGCGAACGGCGTCATCATGCTGATCGCGGGGCCGAACGTGCTGCGCTTCGCGCCGTCGCTCATCATGCCGATGGCCGATCTCGACGAAGGCTTCGCGCGCATCGAAAAGGCGATCGAGCAGGTCGTCGGCACGGTTGCGGTCAAGTGACCAACGGAATCCGATGATGCTCTTCGTCCGCCCCGCAAGACTCTCCGATCTCGACGAGCTCGAACGCATGGCGCGCGCCGCGCTGCCCGTGCTGCACTCGTTGCCGCGCGACCGGCGCGCGCTCGAAACGCGCGTCGCGCTCTCGGAAGACTCGTTTCGCGCCGAAGTGGAATTTCCCGGCGAGGAGTTCTATCTCTTCGTGCTCGAAGACTCGCAGACAGGCAAGTTGCTCGGCACGTCGAGCATCGTCGCGTCGGCGGGGTATTCCGAGCCGTTCTACGCGTTTCGCAACGATGCGCTGATTCACGCCTCGCGCGAACTCAAGGTGAACCGAAAAATCCACGCGCTCACGATGTCGCACGAACTGACGGGCAAGAGCCGTCTGACGGGCTTTTATATCGATCCGTCGTTGCGCGACGAAGCGAACGAAGCGGCCGCGCATCTCTTGTCGCGCGCACGCATGATCTACATCGCGGCGAATCGCAAGCGCTTCTCCAGCGAAGTCTTCTCGCTGATGCTGGGCGTCACCGACGAATCAGGCGCGTCGCCGTTCTGGGACGCGGTCGGACGCAAGTTCTTCGGCCGCGACTTCGAACAGGTCGAATCGGAATCGGGCGGACGCAGCCGCACGTTCATCGCGGAAGTGATGCCGAGCTATCCGCTCTATGTGCCGCTGCTGCCCGGCGATGCGCAGCGCGTGCTCGGCGAGCCGAACGAAAGCACGCTGCTCGCCTACGACATTCATCTCGAGGAAGGCTTCGAGCCGGATCGTTACGTCGATATTTTCGATGCCGGTCCGGTGCTGACGATCGCCGTCGACAAAAGCGCGTCGGCGAGTTCGGGCGAATTGCGCGCCGTGCGCGATGCCGCCGTCGAAAGCGGCGCGCCGTATCTCGTCGCGGCGGGCGGCGCGCATGCGTTCCGTTGCATCGTCGCGGGACTCGCGGGCACGCGCGCGGACGGCGCCGAATTGACCGCACAGGCGCGCGATGCGCTCGGCGTCGAAGACAAGGACACGGTGCGTTGCGTGCCGTTGCATCAGGCATCGGGAGAATTGCAATGATCGTCGTGCGATGCACGCAGCCGGGCGATGTCGACGCGCTCGTCGCGCTCGCCCAGGAAACGGGCCCGGGCCTCACCACGTTCAAGCCGGATCGCGGCGCGCTCGCGGCACGCGTCGAACGCGCGCGCCGCACGCTGACCGGTGAAGCGCAAGCCTTCGAAGCAGGCTATTTCTTCGTGATGGAAGACACCGCGACCGGCGATGTCGCGGGCGTGTGCGGCATCGAAACGGAAGTCGGACTGGAGCAGCCGTTCTACAACTATCGCGTATCGACGGTCGTGCACGCGAGCCAGGACATGCGCGTGTGGACACGCATGTCGCTGCTCAATATCTCGCACGATCTGACGGGTTATGCGGAAGTCTGTTCGCTCTTTCTCAGCCCGCGCTATCGCACGGCGGGCGTGGGCGGCCTGTTGTCGCGCTCGCGCTTCATGTTCATCGCGCAGTTCGCGGATCGCTTTCCGCAGCGTTTGTGCGCGGAATTGCGCGGCCACTTCGACGAAAACGGCGAGTCGCCGTTCTGGAACGCGGTCGGCTCGCATTTCTATCAGATCGATTTCAACGAAGCGGATTACCTGAGCTCGCACGGCAAGAAGTCGTTCGTCGCCGAACTGATGCCGCGCTATCCGGTGTATCTGGACTTGCTGCCGGAGACCGCGCAACAGGCGGTCGGCGTCACGCACAGGGACACCGCGCCCGCACGCAAGATGCTCGAGGCGGAAGGGCTGCGTTACGAGAATCACGTCGATATCTTCGATGCCGGTCCGGTGCTTGAATGCCACATCGCGGACTTGCGCACGGTGCGCGAGAGCGTGATCGCGCGCGTGCGTATCGGCGATCGAAGCGACACGGGCAGCGATGCCAAAAGCCTCGTATCGAACACCTTGCTCGAAGATTTCCGCTGCGGCGCGACGACGGGCGCGATCGAGGACGGCGCGTTCCTGCTGACGGCGGAAGAAGCCGCGGCGTTGCGCGTGAAGGAAGGCGATCAGGTGCGCGTGCTGACTTCTCATCCGCGCGCCAAGTAAATGAGACACGACATGGATATTTCGAACCAGTTGTATATCGGCGGTGAGTGGCAGGACGGCAAGGGCGCGGCGTTTGCATCGCGCAATCCCGGCACCGATCAAACCGTGTGGCAGGGCAAGAGCGCATCCGCGCAAGACGTGGATCGCGCGGTGTCGTCGGCGCGGCGCGCGTTCGCGTCGTGGTCGGCGCTGTCGTTCGACGAGCGCGTCGCGGTCGCCAAACGCTTCGCCGCCTTGCTCAACGAGAACAAGGAAGCGCTCGCAAACGCGATCGGCCGCGAAACCGGCAAGCCGCTGTGGGAAGCGCGCACGGAAGTGGCGTCGATGGCCGCGAAGGTCGATATCTCCGTGCAGGCGTATCACGAGCGCACCGGCGAAAAGCGCGCGCCGATGGCCGATGGCGTCGCGGTGCTGCGGCATCGTCCGCATGGCGTCGTCGCCGTGTTCGGGCCGTACAACTTTCCGGGGCATCTGCCGAACGGACATATCGTGCCGGCGCTCATCGCGGGCAATACGGTCGTGTTCAAGCCGTCCGAACTCGCGCCCGGCGTCGCGGCCGCAACCGTCGCGCTGTGGATTCAGGCTGGCTTGCCCGAAGGCGTGCTCAATCTCGTGCAAGGCGAAAAGGACACGGGCGTCGCGCTTGCGAATCATCGGCAGATCGACGGGCTTTTCTTCACCGGCAGCTCGGATACCGGCACGCTCTTGCACAAGCAGTTCGGCGGACGTCCCGAAATCGTGCTCGCACTGGAGATGGGCGGCAACAATCCGCTCGTCGTCGCGAACGTCGAGGATGTCGATGCCGCCGTGCATCACGCGATTCAATCGGCGTTTCTGTCGGCGGGCCAGCGCTGCACCTGCGCACGCCGTCTCTTCGTCCCCGACGATGCCGTCGGCGAGCGCTTCATGCAGCGCTTCATCGAAGTGAGCGCGAACATTCGCGTCGGGAAATACGACGATGAGCCGCAGCCGTACATGGGCGCCGTGATCTCGGCGCGCGCGGCGGCGCGTCTCGTCGATGCGCAGACGCGTCTGATCGAAGCCGGCGCGAAGCCCGCGCTCGAAATGAAGCAGCGCGCGGCGCATCTCGGCTTTGTCTCGCCCGCGATCCTGGACGTGACGAACGCGCGCGACGTCCCCGACGAAGAGCACTTCGGCCCGATGGTGCAGGTCACGCGCTACAACACGTTCGACGAAGCCATCGAGCGCGCGAACGACACCGCTTACGGCTTGTCCGCGGGCCTGCTCGCCGACGACGAATCCGCGTGGAAGCATTTCCAGCGCACGATCCGCGCGGGCATCGTCAACTGGAACCGGCCGACCAACGGCGCATCGTCGGCGGCGCCGTTCGGCGGCATCGGACGTTCGGGCAATCAGCGGCCGAGCGCGTACTACGCGGCGGACTATTGCTCGTATCCGATGGCCTCGGTGGAAAGCGCGCAATTGCAGATGCCGGCGAGCGTATCGCCGGGACTTACGTTCTAAGCGGCGGAAATGAACATGCTTGCAACCGAAGCGAATTTCGACGGGCTCGTCGGCCCGACGCACAACTACGCGGGACTCTCGTTCGGCAACGTCGCGTCGCGCAACAACGAGAAGTCGGTGGCCAATCCGAAGGCCGCCGCGAAGCAGGGCTTGCGCAAGATGAAGCGGCTCGCCGATCTCGGCTTTCGGCAGGGCGTGTTGCCGCCGCTCGAACGCCCGTCGATCAGGCTGTTGCGCGCCGTCGGCTTTTCCGGCGACGACGCCAGCGTGATCGCCCGCGCCGCGCGTGAAGCGCCGGAACTGCTGGCGGCGGCGAGCTCCGCATCGGCGATGTGGACCGCGAATGCGGCGACCGTGAGTCCGTCCGCGGATACGGAAGACGGGCGCGTCCACTTCACGCCGGCGAATCTCGCGGCCAAGCTGCATCGCGCGATCGAGCATGGCGAAACGCGCCGCTCGCTTGGCGCGATCTTCGCCGACGAAGCGCGCTTTCGCATTCATCACGCGCTGCCCGGCACGCCCGCGCTCGGCGACGAAGGCGCGGCGAACCATACGCGTTTTGCGCGCGAGTACGGCGAGAAGGGCGTCGAGTTCTTCGTGTACGGGCGCAGTGAGTACGGCCAGGGTTCGCAGCCGCAGCGCTATCCCGCGCGTCAGACGCTCGAAGCGAGCCGCGCGGTCGCGCGCCTGCACGGTTTATCCGCCGATGCGACCGTGTTCGCGCAGCAATCGCCCGATGTGATCGATGCGGGCGTGTTCCACAACGACGTCATCGCGGTCGGCAATCGCACGACGCTCTTTTGCCATGAGCGCGCGTTCGTCGATCAGCACAAGGTCTACGACGAGCTACGCGAGAAGCTCGGCGCGCAAGGCACGCCGTTTCACGCGCTCGAAGTGCCGGACAGCGAAGTGAGCGTCGAGGATGCGGTTTCGTCGTATCTCTTCAATAGCCAGTTGTTGTCGCGCGAGGACGGCAGGCAAGTGCTCGTCGTGCCGCAGGAATGCCGCGAGAACGCGCGCGTGGCGGCGTATCTCGATTCCCTCGGCGGCCGCAAGACGCCGATCGACGAAGTGCTCGTCTTCGATCTGCGCGAAAGCATGAAGAACGGCGGCGGGCCGGCTTGTTTGCGTCTGCGCGTCGTGCTGAACGACGCCGAGCGCGCCGCGGTGAACCCGCGCGTGTGGATGAACGACGCGCTTTTCACGCAACTCGACGCGTGGATCGACAGGCATTACCGCGATCGCCTCGCGCCCGCCGATCTCGCCGATCCGAAACTGCTCGCCGAATCGCGCGGCGCGCTCGACGAACTGACGACCATCCTCGGACTCGGTGCCGTCTATGACTTTCAGCGCTGATTCGTCCTTGCTCGAAGACTTCCTCGCCTTCACGCTCAACGGCGGGCGCCCTTCCGTCGCACAGGGCGTCGCGCCTTCGGGCGTGCGCTGGACCTGGCAGGGCGAGGGCGTGTTGCTGCTGGAACCCGCGACAGAACCGACGCATAGCGTGCTCGCGTCGGCGGGCATTCACGGCGACGAAACCGCGCCGATCGAAATGCTGTGCTCGCTTGTCGCGGATATCGCGAACGGCCGCGCGCCGCTCGTCGCGCGCATGCTCGTGATCCTCGGCAACATCGACGCGATGCGTGCCGCCGACCGCTATCTCGACGACGACCTGAATCGCCTGTTCAGCGGCCGTCATGCGGATTTGCGCGACAGCCGCGAAGCACCGCGCGCCGCTGAACTGGAAGACGCCGCGTTGAAGTTCTTCGATGGCGTCACGCATCCGAAATGGCACATCGACATGCATACGGCGATTCGCGCGTCGGTGTTCGAGCAGTTCGCGTTACTGCCGCACACCGGCGCGCCGCTCGCCCGCGCGATGTTCGACTGGCTGCGCGATGCGCGTCTGCAGGCGGTGCTCCTGCATCGCGAGAAGGGCAACACGTTCACGCACTTCACGGCGCAGCACGCGGGGGCGCTCGCCTGCACGCTCGAACTCGGCAAGGTGCGCCCGTTCGGTCAGAACGATCTCGCGCGTTTTGCCGCATCGGATGCGGCGTTGCGTCGCCTGATTGCGGGCGAGGCGGCGAAGGAAAGCGCGCCGCTGCGCGTGTTCACGGTCGTCGCGCAAATCGACAAGCAGAGCGAGCAATTCGTGCTGAACGTGGCGAGCGACGTGCCCAACTTCACCGCGTTCTCCGCCGGCACCGAGCTCGCGCGCGACGGCGATTATCGTTATCGCGTGTCGCACGACGAAGAGCGCATCGTGTTTCCGAATCCGAAGGTCAAGCCGGGCCTGCGCGCCGGCTTGATGGTCGTCGATACGACCGATTCGACGCTCGCCTCTCTCGATTGACCGGCAACGGTTCATCGATTCACTTCCCGATGTTTATCCGACGCACCGCGGGTGCGCGCTACAATCGCGCCCCGGTGTCGGATCATCACACCTGTATCGAACCGCAATGGAAGGAGATGGAAGTTGAAGAAATCGCATCTGATCGGTCGCAAGCTCGCCGCGCTGGCGGTGCTGGGCGCCGCCGTCGTCGCGTCGAACGCGCAAGCGGCCGATGACATGAAGCAACTGCGCTTCGGCGTCGAAGCGTCTTACGCCCCGTTCGAATCGAAGTCGCCGAGCGGCGAGCTGCAGGGCTTCGATATCGACATCGGCAACGCGGTGTGCGCGAAGCTGAAGATGAAGTGCGTGTGGGTCGAGAATTCGTTCGACGGTCTCATTCCCGCGTTGCAGGCGCGCAAGTTCGACGGCATCAACTCGGACATGACGATCACCGACAAGCGCAAGCTCGCCATCGACTTCACCGATCCGATCTACACGATCCCGAATCAGCTGATCGCGAAGAAGGGCAGCGCGATTCAGCCCACGGTCGACGGTTTGAAGGGCAAACGCGTCGGCGTGCTGCAGGGCTCGATCCAGGAAACCTACGCGAAGGCGAAGTGGGCGACGGCGGGCATCGATGTCGAGTCGTATCAGGCGCAGGACCAGATTTATGCCGATCTGGCGTCGGGCCGTCTCGATGCGGCGTTCCAGGATGCCGAAGCGGCGTCGAAGGGCTTTCTGAAGCAGCCGCAGGGCGCGGGCTTTGCGTTCGCTGGCCCGGCCGTGGCGGATGACAAGCTGCTGGGTTCGGGCGTCGGCTTCGGCGTGCGCAAGAACGACAAGGCGCTCAAAGATGCGCTCAATCGCGCGCTGAAGGAGCTGAAGGACGACGGGACGATCGATCGCTTCGCGCAGAAGTATTTCGATGTGAAGGTGGTGTTGAAGTAAGGCTTCGGTTTGCCGGATGTGAGAAGCCCGCTTCGGGAGTGGTCCCGGGAGCGGGCTTTTTTTAGGTCACATCGACGGCGTGACGATCACCGTCGCCGTCGTCCCCGCACTGAGCAGCACCCCATCCGGCACTTCATCGATATGCACGCGCACCGGCACGCGCTGCGCGAGCCGCACCCAGTTGAACGTCGGGTTCACGTCGGCGAGCAGCTCGCGGCTTTGCGGATTGTCGCGATCATAGATGCCGCGCGAAATGCTCTCGACGTGCCCCTTCAGCTCGCCGCCGCTCATCAGGCGAATCGATGCCTTGTCGCCGATACGCACATGCGGCAGCTTCGTTTCCTCGAAGTATCCATAGACCCAGAATGAATGACTGTCGACGATCGCGAGCTTGGCGGCGCCCGCCGTCGCGTAGTCGCCGCGAAACACGTTCAGGTTGGTGACGTAGCCGTCGACCGGCGAGAACACTTTGGTGCGTTCGAGATTGAGCTTCGCGGCATCGAGCGCGGCCTGCGCCTGCTGCAACTGCGCTTCGGCGGTCGATGCGGTCTGCATCGCGTTTTCGCGCGCTTCCTTCGATACGACGAGGCTGTCCATGTCGGCGCGGCGCGCGGCGTCCGCACGGCGCATGCGCAATTCGGCCGCGCGCGCGGTGACGTTCGCCTGCGCCTGCTCGACCGCGATCCGGTAATGCGACGGATCGATCTCCATCAGCAGATCGCCCTTCTTCACGGACTGATTGTCACGAACCGGCAACTGCACGACCGCGCCCGACACGTCCGGCGCCACGTTGACGACATCCGCGCGCACGCGGCCATCGCGCGTCCACGGCTCGTCCATGTAATGCACCCACAGCACGCGCCCGATGACGAGCGCGACCGCGAAAATGGCGATCGTCAAAACCAGCCCGATGATTTTCCTGAGAATCATGATGCGAACTCTTTTTCAGCTTGTATGAAGGTGATGTCGATTCAGCGATACGCGATGAGCCCGAGCGTCCCGCAAATGCAGACGAGCAGACTCGCGCGAAACAGCGCCGGATGCCAGACCACGCGATAAAGGCCCGTCAGCGCGAGCGCGCGGTCGACGACCCATGTGATCATCGCGCCGGCGATGAAGAGCAGCAGGATCGTCGGCACATAGGCTTCGAGGATCGCGACGTTACGCGGGAACATGGTCCGCTCCTTCTGGCGTGTGTTTCCGAACCGGCGCACCGTGCACGAAGGGCGCGAACGGCGATTCGTGATCGAGCAGCGCGGTCCGGACAAAATGAAGATGACTGGCGATGCGCTGCAGCCGATGCTTTTCCTCGCGCGGCAGATCGAACCGCGCGAGCACATCCCGCGTATCGTCGATCGCGCGTTCGGTCGCGGCGAGCGTGGCGTCGAAGCGCTGCGCATTCGGGCGATCGAAAAGGC
This sequence comes from Caballeronia zhejiangensis, assembly GCF_000698575.1. GTDB lineage: Bacteria > Pseudomonadota > Gammaproteobacteria > Burkholderiales > Burkholderiaceae > Caballeronia > Caballeronia zhejiangensis. The sequence goes on along the minus strand of NZ_JFHD01000011.1, from coordinate 118,486 downwards.
GCGCGATGGCGTCGAGCGTCGCGTCGATCGAGCGGCGCCACGGCATCGACGCCGCGTACTGCGGCGCGTTCGACAGCCCTGCGATCTCGCGTCGCAGATCGATCACCGCGTTGCCGAATTCGAGCACGGCGAAGAGCCATTGCAACGCATCGCGCTGCAAGTCGGGACGTCCGGTCGCGAGCGCGTTGATTTGCGCGAGCAGATCGCGCGTGCGGCTTTCGAAGTGCGTCGTGAGACGCGTGAGACGCCCATGGCGCGCGCTCACGACTTCGCGCCGCAGATCGCTGAGCAGGAGACGCCGCAGCCACGGCGCATCGGTCGGCAGCAGGACGGCGAAGGCGACCGCCGCGACGATCATCGACAGCACGAGCGCGAGGGCATCGTTCATGTAGCTGGTCGGATCGTAGTGCACGAGATTGTCCGGCCCCGCGAGAAAGCAGAAGAAGATGCAATAGCCGATGCCCACGCCGGCGAGCGCGCGCCGCGTGCTCAGATACGCGCCGAGCAAAAGCGCGGGCGCGAGCGCGGCGCACATCATCGCGAAGCCCTCGATATGCGGAAACACGCCGAACACGACGATCATCCCGGCGACGGCCGCGAGCATCGTGCCGAGCGCCATTTGCGCGGACATGAGCGTCGGACGCGGCGACGACGACGCGAGCGCGCACACGGCCGCCGCGTTGAGCACCATCGTGCCGCCGCTCGGCCACGCCGTCGCGATCCAGAACGCGGACAGGACGAACATCACGATCGCGCCGCGCAGGCCCGAAATCGCCGCGGCGAGCAGGTTCGTCTTCGGCACGTAGCGCGCGATCCAGCGCTCGCGTTCGTGCGACGGCGAGCTCAGCGACGCATACGTTTCGGCATAGGCGAGCATGTCGTCGACGAAGCGATACAGCAGTTCCGTCGCGGTATCGAACTCCAGTTGCGCGAAGTCCGGATCCGCTTCGAGCGCGGCACGCGTCGCGCGCACGCGCCGGGGCAGTGCGGCCTTGTAGTCGCGCAGTTGCGCGGCGGCGTGCGCGGCATCGGCGGCGTTTTTCACCGGTTCGCCCGATACCGAGAAGAGCGGCGGCACTTCGCGAAAGAATGGCTCCAGCGCGGCGATCGTCGTCGCCGATGCGTTCTCGCGCAGCCGGTTCATCAACTGATGCAGCGCGTGAAAGCGCGTCGACGCGCTCATGAACTCGCTGTTGAGACGTGCGAGCCGCCCGCCGCGCATCCGCGATTCGGGATTCTCGAACACGGCGACGCTGCGCGCGGCCTCGAAGCCGACGATATCCGACACGAACGCGAGATTGGTTCGCTCGATCTGCGCGCGTTCCATGTTGCCCGACAGCGCGCGGCACACGTAATCGACGAACTGCGCGAAGCGGCGGCGCACCGTCGTGCGAACCTGCTCGCCCGCGTGCTGCGGAAAGACGAGCGCGCTCACCGCGCCGGAACACACGATGCCGAGCGTCACTTCGCCGACGCGCGTGAGCGCCGACAGATACGCGGCCTCCGGATGCTGCGCCGCCGGAATGCCGATCAGCGCGGCCGTGTAACCGGCGAGCACGAAGCCGTACGAGCGGAAGTTGCGATTGCGCGCCGCGCCCGCCGTGCAGACGCCGACCCACAGCGCCGTCGCCGAGAGGAACAGCACCGGCTGCTGAGAGAACAGGCTGATGAAGATCATCATCACGACGAGACCGACCATCGTTCCGCAGAAACGATAGAAGCTCTTTGCGAGCACCATGCCGCTTTGCGGCTGCATCACGACGAACACGGTGGTCATCGCGGTGCGCGGCTGCGCCATGTCGAGGCGCATCGCGATCCACAGCGACAGCAGCGCCGCGAGCACCGCCTTGAAGATGTAGATCCACGCGAGGCCGTCGGTGCGCGCCCAGTCGAGCACGACCTCCTTGAGCGGCTGTCGTCCGATGAGAGAAGCGGGCGTCGACATGCTCAATCCCGTGCCTTGCTGAACGGCCCGATATGCTTCGACGGCGCGAGCGCGGTCTGCTGCGGCCCGTTCGACGGATCGTCGATGCCGCCGCCGAGCGCCGACGTCAACGTCGCGTAGGACGCGAGGCGTTGCGCGCGCACGCGCGCCTCGCCGTCCTGCGCCTTGAGCAATTGCGTCTGCGCGATCAGCACGTTCAGATAATCGGTGAGGCCGCGCTTGTAGCCTTCGTTCGCGAGATCGTAGTTCTTGCGCGCGGCGGCGACGGAGCGGCCCGACGCTTCGAGCTGCGTATCGAGCGAATGCACGCGCACGACCTGATCGGCGATGTCCTTGAGCGCGGCGACGAGCGTCGCGTTGTAATGATCGACGGCCTGATCGTATTGCGCCGATGCCGCGCCGAGCTGCGCGCGCAGGCGTCCGCCTTCGAAGATCGGCAGCGAGATCGCGGGGCCGAAGCTGTAGCCCGATGCGTCGCGCGTCAGGAACGAGAGCAGCGCGCCGCCCGCGAACGCCTGCGTCAGCGACGCAGCGAGATTGATGTTCGGATAGAACCCGGCCTTCGCGACATCGATGCCACGCGCTTGCGCGGCCACCATCCAGCGCGCCGCGACGATATCCGGCCGATGTCCGACGAGTTCCGCCGGCAGCGCGGAGGGCAGGGGGAGCGGCGTGGCGAGCGACAGGTCGGGACGCGTGAGCGCTTCGCCCGCGCCGGGGCCGTCGCCGGCGAGCGCCGCCAACTGGTTGCGCGCCAGTTGGATCTCTTCCTTGTAGACATCGACCTGACGTTCGTACTCGGGCAAGGGCGCTTCGGCCTGGCTGACTTCGAGCTGCGTGCCGAGCCCGCCTTTCAAACGTCGCCGCGCGAGATCCGCGATGCGCTCCTGCTGCGCGAGCGTCTGCTCCGCGATATCGAGCAGCGCGAACGACTGCGAAAAGCCGATATACGCGCGCACGACGTTCGTTTCTAGTTCGAGTTGCGCGGCGCGGGCATCGGCGGCCCGAACGTGTGCGACGTCCAGCGCGCGCTCGGCGTTGTTGTCGTCGCGATGCCAGAGATCGAGGTTGTACGACAGCGACAGGCCCGCGGTGTTGTCCCAGGTGGTCGTGTCGGCGTACGTGCCCGGGCCGTAGAAATCGTTGTTGGGCCAGTTCTTGCGAGCGATGCTCATCGAGCCGTCGACGTGCGGCAGCAACTCGGAGTGCGCGACGCCCGCCTGTTGCTGCGCTTCGCGCACGCGCGCCGCGGCCATCGCGAGCGTGGGGCTGCCGGCGGTCGCGCGTGCGATCCACGCGTCGAGTTGCGGGTCGCGATAGGCGCGCCACCATTGCTCGGCGGGCCATTGGGCGTCTGCGTTGGCGGCGCGAATGGCGCTGCCGGCATCGAGCGTCGCCGCGTCCGTGAGGGAATCCTGCGGCGCGATTTTGCCCCTGCTTGCGCATCCACCGATTGTTAATAGTGCTGCAAGAACGGCCGCGCCTGCAGCGCTTCTGGACAGTCGTCCCCGCACGATTCACTCCTAAAATGAATTTGATGCCAAGAAGTGATTATATTTTTGCGCAGATTGTCGAATAACCCGTAAGGATGCAAAGCATTTTTACGAGGGATGTGATAATCGTTGTTGTTACGCGTGTAACAATCCGAGTCACGAACGATTTTTAAGACGGAATTAGCGGCATGGACACGCTCCAGAACATGCGCGTATTTGTGCGGGTCGTGGAAGCGGGCAGCTTCACCGCGGCCGCGCAGCATCTGAACACGACGACGGCTTACGCATCGCGCGCCGTATCCGACCTCGAGGCGCACTTGCGCGCGCGCTTGCTGAACCGGACGACGCGGCGCATCGCGCTCACCGAAGCGGGCGAGCGCTATCTGCAACGCTGCGAGCAAATCCTCGCCTATGTCGATCAGGCGGAAGCCGAGGCCGGCGATGCGCACGCGCGTCCGTCCGGCAAGCTCAAGGTCCATTCGATGACGAGCTTCGGCCAGCACTACGTCGTGCCGATGATCTCGCGCTATCAGCAGCGGCATCCTTCGGTGCAGGTCGATCTGACGCTCGCGCAGCGCGTGCCCGATCTGCTCGACGAAGGCTACGACGTGTCGATCGTGCTCGCTTCCGATCTGCCGGATTCGGGTCTCGTGTCGGCGCGTCTCGGCTCGGTGTACAGCATCGCGTGCGCGTCGCCGGCGTACATCGAGAAGAACGGCGCGCCGCACGTGCTCTCCGATCTCGTGCGCCATACCTGCCTGCATCTGATGACGCCGGTGTTTCCGGCCGACCGCTGGGTTTTCGACGGCCCGAACGGTCAGGAGACGGTGAGTCTCGGGCCGTCCACGTTCACGGTCAACGTCGCCGAGGCGATGGTCGCCGCGATCCGCGAAAGCATGGGCATTGGCGTGCTGCCGACGTCGTCCGCGCTGCCGGGCTTGCGCGCGGGCACGCTCGTGCGCGTGCTGCCGCAATACACGATGCAGGAGTTGAACGTGTACGCGCTCTATCCGTCGCGGCAGTATCTCGATGCCAAGATCCGCACGTGGGTCGAGTTCCTGCGCGAGGCGCTGCCCGACACGCTCGCGGCCGACGCGGAATCGCTCAAGGGATTCGTCGTCGCCTGAACACGGATGAAGCTGCGTTCAGTTACGAAAAAAGCCGCGGCGCAACACTTGCTTACTCACGATTTGTCCGCAGCTTGATACTTTCTGCACTGGTTCTCACGCATCTTTGACCGGGATAAGTCACATGAGTACGCCCCTTTTGCTCGCACTCGCCGCGCTTCTCGTCCTGCTCGCCGTTCCGGCGTCGCGCGATCTGTTCAACGCCATGCGCGCGCAGTCGGAGCGCGAGGCGAAGCGGCGCCTGGTGCCGATCCGTATCGACGACGATCGGCCGCGGCGCTAAACGAACTTCACACAGCCTTCACAGCGAGGCTTCGAGCGGCTCGATGAGTCGCGGCTCATCATTGGTCGCGCGATTCACATCGGCCGATACGCGGTGCCAGACGAAGTGCGACGCCGGCACGCCGTCCGACTCGACGAGCGCCGCGAGATCGTCGGGCGACGCGTCCGGATCGAGCCAGCGGCGCGCGTTTGCCGGCGCGAACACGAGCGGACGCCGGTCATGCACGTCGACGAGTCCTTCGTCCGCCGCCGCCGTCACGATGACGAAGCCCGCGCCGGGCGCGGCAGCGTCGTCGTCGCGCATGATGCTCGTCAGCGCGGCGAGGTACATCGGCTCGCCGTCCGCGCGCTGAATGAAGTAGGGCTGCTTGAAAGGCTTCGCGGCGGGGTCTCCCGGGCGTGGCTCGATACGCCATTCGAACCAGCCATCGGCCGGCACGAGAATGCGCGCCTTCTTCCATAAATGCTTGAAATACGCGCTCGTCGCCGCCGTCTCGACGCGCGCGTTGATGGTCTGCGGCAGCTTCTTCTGAATCGCCCACGGCGGGCAATAGCCCCAATGCACCGCGCGGATGGTTTCGTCGGGATAGACGGCGAGCGGATGCGTGCCGGGCGACAGGTTATAGCCGGGACGCCTGTCGGCGGCATCGACCAGCACGAACGGATTTCTCAAATGCAGACGCTGCGCGTAATGCATCGGCAGTCGGTACTGGCTGATTCGGCCGCACATGGCGTTCCTCCGCAAAGTCCGCGACGTTTCAAATTTCGACGACCTTGTCCCACGCGAAATCCGGATTCTCCCACCGTTGCTCGCGGCGGCTGAAGTAGCCGCGCGGATTGCACACGACGCGCGTGCCGTCCACTTCGTAATCGAACGATGTATGCGTGTGGCCGTGAATCCACAACGACGCGGGCGCGCGCGCGAGCGACGGCAGATGATTAACGAAGCCCGCGGACACGAGATCTTCCGCGTAACGCGGCGCGAGGCTCTGGCGCATCGGCGCGTGGTGCGTGACGACGATCGTTTGCCCTGCGAACGGCTTCGCGAGTTCGCTCTCGAGCCATGCGCGCGACTGTTCGTGCAGCGCGAGGGAATCGTCCGGTGCGAATTCGCGCGGTTCGCCGTCCGGCTCGGGCCACGCGAGTTGAATGAGGCCCTTATAGTCGAGCATCACTTTCGTGCACGCGGCCTTGGCGTTTTCGATTTGCGCATCGCCGGAGCCGAACAGCGCGAAGTCGGTCCACAGCGTCGTGCCAAGCACGCGCCACGCGCCGCGCCGATCCACCAGCGACGCGTTGTTCAGATAGTGCACGTTGTCGACGCTGCGCGCGGCGTCCTGCATTGCCGCTTCCATCGCGCCGAACTCGGCGTCGTAGTATTCGTGATTGCCGGGCACGTAGACGACGGGCACGTCGGAATCGAAATTTTCCGCGGCCCAGCGCAAACCTTCGGCGTGGTTGTGAATGTCGCCAGCCAGCACGACGAGATCGGCCTCTGCATACGGAATCGCCAGCGGCTCGTCGCATTCGAGATGCAGGTCCGACAGCACGCGAATCTTCATGCGATGTTCTCCTTCGCGAGCGTCGCGTTCCAGCGCACGACCTTGCCGGGATTCATCAGGTTGTCCGGATCGAGCGCGGCCTTGATCGTCTGCATGAGACGGACTTCGACCGGCGACTTGTAGTGCATCGCTTCATCCACCTTCAACTGGCCGATGCCGTGCTCCGCGCTGATGCTGCCGCGGTGCCGGTGCACCTGGTCATACACGAGCGCGTTGATCGGCGTCTGGAATTCGCCGAGGAAGCGCTTTGGGTCGACGCCTTCGGGCGCCTGCACGTTGTAGTGCAGGTTGCCGTCGCCGAGATGGCCGAACGTCACCATGCGCACGCCGGGCACTGTCTTCGCGATGATCGCATCGGTTTCCTCGATGAACCGCCCGATGCTCGAAATGGGCACGGCGATGTCATGTTTGATGTTCAGACCTTCCTCGGCCTGCGCGAGCGGAATATGCTCGCGCAGATCCCAGAAAGCCTGCGACTGCGCGAGGTTTTCCGCGACGACGGCATCTTCCACGATGCCCTTCTCGAGCGCTTCTTCCATCAGCCGCTCGAAGAGGGCGCGGGCGTGCTCGTCGCTCTCGCTGTCGGAAAGTTCGAGCAGCACGGTTTGCGCGTGCGGTTCGCCGAACGGATAGCGCAGTTGCGGGAAATGCTTGCCGACGAGCCGCATCGAGAAATCGGACATCAGCTCGAAGCCGGTCAGAAGCGCGCCCGCGTGATGCTGCGCCAGCGAGAGAAAGTCGAGCGCGGCATGCGGCGAAGCGAGCCCGGCCAGCGCCGTGACCTTCGCGACCGGCGCGGGATGCAGCTTCATGACCGCCGCCGTGATGATGCCTAGCGTGCCTTCCGCCCCGATGAAGAGATCGCGCAGATCGTAGCCGGTGTTGTCCTTGCGCAGCCCGCGAAGGCCGTCCCAGATTTCGCCCTGCGGCGTCACGACTTCGAGGCCGAGACACAGCTCGCGCGTGTTGCCATAGCGCAGCACGCCGGTGCCGCCCGCGTTCGTCGAGAGATTGCCGCCGATGGTGCAGCTGCCTTCGGCGGCGAGACTCAACGGGAACAGCCGTTGCGCTTCTTCGGCGCGCGCCTGGATTTCGGCGAGCACGACGCCCGCTTCGACGGTGATCGTGTTGTTATGCGGATCGACGCCGCGCACGCGATTGAGCCGCTTCAGGCTGATGACGGCTTGCGCCCCGCTCGAATCTGGCGTTGCGCCGCCTGCGAGACCGGTGTTGCCGCCCTGCGGCACGATCGCGACGCGATGCTCGCGAGCGATCCGGACCACGGCCGCGACCTGCGCGGTATCGGCGGGCAGCAGCACGGCGCACGCAGTGCCGCGATAGCGCTTGCGCCAGTCGACGAGGTACGGCTCGGTATCGAAGGCGTCGGTCAGGACATGCGATGCACCGAGAGCGTCGGCGCACGCGGCGATGAAAGCTTGAGTGGCGGTCATGGGCAGATGGGCAAAGGATCCGGTAGAGCGTAGTGCACAGTATCGCGCAGGCGAGCGGCGCGCGACCCTCGTCCGAATGGCATAGGCACGCGCGCACCGTGAGGTTTCATGCTACAAAGCATCACGTCCGGGCAGAACGCGGGCGAAAAAAGCGAACGTTTCAGCTTTTTTCCGCACGAGCGTTCAACCGGGCCGCGCGTTTGAAGGGCGCGACGTACGCGAGCGCGCAGACGAAGAACGCGAGGGCGAGCGCTGCTTCCAGCCAGGCGAGCGACGCGGGGAGGCGCGCATCGGTCATGCCGCGCACGATGCCTTCGGCGAAATACAGCAGCACGAGCATCGACGCCCATTGCAGCGTGTAGAGATTTTTGCGCGCGACGCCCGGCAGCGCGCACGCGAGCGGCAGCGCCTTCAGCGCGAGCGCCCATGCGCCCGGACGCAGCGGCGCGAGCCAGAGCTCCCAGACGAGCGCGAGCACGACGAGCGCCACGAGGCTCGCAAGCGCGCCCGATGCGAGCGCGCCGTTGGGACGTGCTGTGGAGGTCGGCGTGGTCATGCGGAACGGGCGCCGCGCACGAGATTCAGCGCGGTGCGTGCGAGCCGCGCGCCGAGCGCGATTGCGAGCGCCTTCTCGTCGGCGGAAATGCCGTGCCGCTGATTTTCGTCGCCGCCCGCGCGGGCGTGATGAGACGCGCCGTAGGGCGTGCCGCCGCTTTGCGTCGTGGTGAGCCGCGATTCGGTGTACGGGATGCCGACGATCATCATGCCGTGGTGCAGCAGCGGCAGCATCATCGAAAGAAGCGTGCTTTCCTGGCCGCCGTGCAGGCTGCCGGTGGACGTGAACACGCTGGCAGGCTTGCCCGAAAGCGCGCCGGACAGCCATTGCGGCGTGGTGCCGTCGAGGAAGTACTTGAGCGGCGCGGCCATGTTGCCGAAGCGCGTAGGCGAGCCGAGCGCGAGGCCGGCGCATTCTTCGAGATCGCGCAATTCGGCGTAGGGCGGTCCGTCGGCGGGAATGTCGGGCTGGGTCGCTTCGCAGACCGTGGAAACCGGCGGCACGGTTCGCACACGCGCCTGCATGCCGGCCACGCTATCGACGCCCTGCGCGATTGCGAGTGCGAGCTCGCGCGTCGCGCCGTGGCGGCTGTAGTAAAGCACGAGGATGTCGTTCATAAGGCTTTTTTAGTGAACGGCTATTATAGGTATTGGGTGATTTTCGTGGCGAGAAGCGGCTTTGCACGCGGGACGCCATGACGGGAGAACGCGTTTGCAGCACGTTTTTATCGATCTCGCGGCGGTCAGGCGTCTCGCCAGTTTTGTCGCGCGGCGCATCGGCGAAGACCGCGTCGCGCAAGTGGCGGGCAGCCTCACGTTCACGAGCGTGTTGTCGCTCGTGCCACTCGCCACGGTCGCGTTCGCGCTCTTCACCGCGTTCCCGATCTTTGGCTCCTTCCAGGCGTCGCTTCAGGACTTCCTCGCGGTGCACCTGATGCCGCCGCAGATCAACGATCAGATCTTCAAGTATCTGAACCAGTTCGCGTCGAAGGCGAAGGGGCTGACGACCGTCGGCATGATCATTCTGTTCGTGACCTCCGTCATGACGATGATGACGGTCGAGTCCGCGTTCAACGTGATCTGGCGCGTGAAGAAGGCGCGCCCGATCGCGCAGCGCGTGCTCGTCTACTGGTCGATCATCACGCTCGGGCCGATTCTCTTCGGCTGCAGCCTGTCGATCTCCTCGTACGTGTTCGCGCATTCGGTCGCGTTCGCGGGCTCGCACAACCTAATGCCGCCGATTGTCGAATGGGCGCTCACAGGCGTCTCGCTGCCGCTCACGGCGCTCGCCTTCACGTTCATCTACGTCTATATGCCGAACTGCAAGGTCGAATGGCGCGATGCGATTGTCGGCGGGCTGATCGCGGCCGTCGCGTTCGAACTCGGCAAGCGCGGCTTCGGCTATTACGTACGGCGCATTCCGACCTACACCGCCGTCTACGGCGCGTTCGCGGCGCTGCCGGTCTTTCTGCTGTGGGTGTATCTGTGCTGGATGTTCGCGCTCATCGGCGCGATGGTCACATCCGCGCTGCCTGCGATTCGCACGGGGCAATATCATCGGCGCGATTTTCCGGGCAGCGATCTGCTCGATGCACTCGAGATCCTCGCGCGGCTCGTCGAGGCGCGGGACGAGGGCAAGCCCGGCTACACGTCCTTGCAGCTTTCGACCCTGGCGCGCTGCGATCTCGATACGTCGACGAGGCTGATCGCGCGGCTCGACGCGCTCGGCTGGATCGGCAGGCTGGAGGATTCGCGCATGCCGCGTTATTTGCTGATCGCCAATCCGAATCAGATCACGGTGACGATGCTCTTCGAGCAGTTCGTGATCGATCGCGCGGAACTCGAATATCAACTGAAGCTGGATGCGGCGCAGGTCGACTGCGGCGCGCTGATGAACGCGCTGGATAACGAGAAGCTGGAAATCACGCTCGGCTCGCTGATCGCGGCACGCGCGTCTGCGCTGACGAGCGCGCGTCTGCGCGAGGTGCCGCGCTCGTCCATGCCGGAGCAGCCGGCCTGAGCCTTCGTTCGACGCATATCAAAGCGAGATTCTGCCGACGCAGATGTCCTTGAACATCACCCAGTCGCCCATCAGGCTGTAGATCGGGTGGCGAAACGTCGCGGGGCGGTTCTTCTCGAAAAAGAAATGGCCGATCCACGCGAAGCCGTAACCGCAGACGACGGCCGCGGGCAGCCAGAGCCAGTCGCCGGTAGCGATCGCCATCGCGAGGCAGCCGATCACGCCCAGCGATCCGATGAAGTGCAGCCTGCGCGACACCAGGTTGCGATGCTCTTCGAGGTAATAGGGATAAAACTCGGCGAAATTCGCGAAATGTTCACCATGTGCGGTGTGCGCCATGACGGCCTCCCTGATGATGCGTGCCGGTGTCTGAAGATTAGCCAGCAAGAATCATTCTGCGACTGCCAGTCGCGCCATGCAAGCAGCCACGGCGGGCTTGCGCGGCCCGCCGCACGCGCGTTTTCAGGCCGACGGCGCTTTCGCGCTGGCGCACGCGAGCGCGAAAGCGAACAGCGCATCGAGCGTCGCGTCGGGCTGCTCGGTCATGATCGCGTGGCCCGCATCGAGTTCCACGGTCTTCAAGGACGCGCCGGCTTTCCTGAAGGCATCGACGAGCGGACGGGCAGCGCGCGGCGGCGTCATCAGGTCGCGCTTGCCGCTCACGATGCACACCGGGCAACGCACGGCGGCCGCGCGTTCGAGCGCGTCGGCGTAGGTGTTGCAGGCGCTGAAATCGGTATGAAACAGGAGCGCTTCGCCGCGCAGGCTCACGCGTTCCATGAGCCGCTGATTCACGCCTTGCAGCCAGAAGCCCGGCGCGGGACTCGACGGCTTCGCGGCGATCGTCGAATGCGACCATTGGTTGACCATCGCGATGGCTTCGGGCTCGTGCTCGCGTGCGGCGTCGAGCAGCGTATCGGAGACGGCCATCGGCGCGGCCGTCGCGAGCAGGGCGAGACCCGCCGCACGGTCGGGATAGCGGCCAGCGGCATCGAGTGCGATCAGCGAGCCCATGCTGTGGCCGACGAAGAGCGCTTGCTGCACGCCGGCCGCGTCGAGCACGGCGATGACCCCGTCGGCGAACTCGCCGATGGTCGAAAGCGCGGGACCGGCGCTTCTTCCGTGACTCGGCAGATCGAGCGCGAGCACGCCGAAACCGTGATGCGCGAAATAGCGCGTCTGCAAGGCCCAGACGCTGTGATCGTGTTCCGCGCCGTGAATGAACACGACGGCGGGGCGCGTCGCGTCGAGAGGCTTGCCGCCGGTGTAGGCATAGGCCGCGCGGCCGTGGACGTCGAGGATCATGCGCGGCTCCCGAGCGGCGCGGCGGCGCTCGCGTCCGGAGCGCTTTCTGCCGCTTTCTGCGCGGCTTTCAGCGCGCGCTTGAGATCGTCGATGAGATCGTCGGGATCTTCCAGTCCGATCGACAGACGGATGCGCCCCGGCCCGATGCCCGCAGCTTCGAGCGCGGCGGCATCCATGCGGAAGTGCGTCGTCGATGCGGGATGAATCACGAGCGAGCGCGCATCGCCGACGTTCGCGAGATGCGAAAACAGCGTGAGCGTTTCGATGAACTTGCGCGCCGCCGGCACGCCGCCCTTCAGATCGAAGCTGAAGACCGCGCCGGCGCCGCGCGGCAAGAGACGTCCGGCGAGCGCGTGATCGCGATGCGTCGGCAGTTCGGGATAGGCCACGCCTTCCACTGCCGGCGAACTCAGCAGGAACTCGATCACCTTGCGCGTATTCGCGACATGCCGATCCATGCGTAGCGGCAAGGTTTCGATGCCTTGCAGCAGTTGCCACGCCGCCTGCGGATGCAGACACGCGCCGAAATCGCGCAAGCCTTCGCGCCGCGCGCGCAACAGGAACGGCGCGACGGTGCTCTCTTCGGCGAACACCATGCCGTGAAAGCCGTCGTAAGGCTCGGTGAACTCGGGGAAGCGTCCGCTCGCGGTGAAATCGAACGCGCCGCCGTCGACGAGCACGCCGCCGATCGTCGTCCCATGTCCGCCGAGAAACTTGGTCGCGGAGTGATAGACGAGATCCGCGCCGTGCTCGAACGGACGCAGCAGATACGGCGTCGTGAACGTGGAATCGACGAGCAGCGGCACGGCGTGCTCGTGCGCAATTTCCGCGACGCCCGCAATGTCGAGCACGTCGAGCCCCGGATTGCCGAGCGTTTCGCCGAAGAAAAGCCGCGTGTTCGGCCGTGCCGCCGCGCGCCATGCATCGAGATCGTGCGGCTTCACGAATGTCGTCTCGATGCCGAAGCGCCGCAGCGTGTAATGCAGCAGATTGTGCGAGCCGCCGTAGAGCGCGCTGGACGCGACGATGTGCGAGCCCGCGCCCATCAGCGTCGCGATCGCGAGATGCAGCGCGGCCTGGCCGCTCGCCGTGCCGATGGCACCGACGCCGCCTTCGAGCGCCGCGACGCGCTCCTCGAACACCGCGACGGTCGGATTCGAGATGCGCGAGTACACGTGCCCCGAGCGCTCCATGTTGAAGAGCGCGGCGGCGTGATCGCTGTCGCGAAAGGTGAACGACGTCGTCTGATAAATCGGCGTCGCGCGCGCGCCGGTGACGGGATCGGGCGCGGCGCCCGCGTGCAGCGCGAGCGTGTCGAAACGGTTGGCTGGCATCATAGGCGGCCGGCGCGCGAGACGGCCGGCGTGCGGCGAAAATGAGGGTCAATCATCCTAACATCGGATGCGCGCGCCCAAACCTAGGGCGAACGCGCGGCCTTCGATCGCGCAAAGCCTTGTCCGTTCGGCCAATGCGGGCGAACCGTCGTCCCGTTCGCTTTCCTTTTGCGGGCCTTTCCGATAGCATCGGCCTATGGTTTCATCATCGTTCGGCCAATCGAACAGGCATTTCGCTAGGAGACAGTCATGCGAGTCAGCGACATTCTGAAAGTTAAGGGCAACACGCTGTTCACCGTGACACCGGACACGCCGCTCTCCGACGCAATCGACACGATGGCCGCGCACGATATCGGCTCGCTCGTCGTCATGGAGTACGGCGATCTGGTCGGCATGCTGACTTTCCGCGAAATCATCCTGACGTTGCACAACAATGGCGGCTCGGTCGGCGCGACGACCATCCGCAAGGTCATGGACGACCATCCGCTCACCTGCACGCCCGAAACGGACGTAAACGAAGTGCGCCGCATGATGCTCGAACATCACGTGCGCTATCTGCCGGTCATGGAAAAGCGTCAGTTGATGGGCGTCATCTCGTTTTATGACGTCGCCAAGGCGGTCGTCGAAGAGCAGGGTTTCGAAAATCGCATGCTGAAGGCGTATATCCGCGACTGGCCGGAGCAGCAGGAAGAAGCACGCTGAGCATGTCGATGTCGCGAGGCGTCGCGCTTCGCGTGCATCGGACCCACCGAAGCGCGCCCTCATGGCGCGCTTTTTTACGTCTGGCCCAAGTGGGAGGGTTAGCATTTCGCCCGGTTTCCCTTCCATTCGGATTCGACCGCGGACATTGCGCGATCAACGCCGAACTCAACTATTGCGCAAGACATGAGTGACAAACCGCTGCGCGCCTCGCCGCGCGCTTCCCGACGTTCCCAAGCCGAAGGCGACGGCCAGTTTCGCCTGTTGCGCGAGCGCCGTTTCGCGCCGTTCTTCTGGACGCAGTTCCTCGGCGCAATGAACGACAACGTCTTCAAGGTCGGCTTCACGTCGCTCGTGACGTTTCAGGCCGCGCGCTTCTCCGGCGTCGATCCGAAGACCGCCGCGTTTCTCATTTCCGCGATTTTCATCGTGCCGTTCTTGCTGTTCTCCGCGACGTCCGGCCAGATCGCCGACAAGTACGACAAGGCCGTGCTCGCGCGGCTCGTGAAGAGCTTCGAGATCGTCGTGATGCTGATCGGTGGCGCGGGTTTTCTGCTGCACAGCGCGCCGCTGCTTTACGCGTGCACGTTTTTGATGGGCGTGCATTCGACCGTCTTCGGCCCCGTCAAATACGCGTATCTGCCGCAGCATCTCGATTCGCATGAACTCGTCGGCGGCAACGGACTCGTCGAGATGGGCACCTTCGTCGCGATCCTGATCGGCACGATCATCGGCGGGGCGGCGGCGGGCGCGTCGGAACACGGCGCGATGCTCCTCGCGATCGCGTGCATCGCGTTCGCGATCGTCGGGCGCGTAGCTTCGGCGTTCGTGCCGAAGTCGGACGCATCGCAGCCGGACTTGCGCATCAACTGGAATCCGGTCTCGGAGACATGGCGCAATCTGAAGCTCGCGAAGCAGGACCGCACGGTGTTTCTGAGCCTGCTCGGCATTTCGTGGCTGTGGTTCGTCGGCGCAACCTTTCTCACATCGTTCTTCAATTTCGCGAAGGACGTGCTTTCCGCCGATCCCGACGTCGTGACCATCCTTCTCGCGACGTTTTCCATCGGCATCGGCACGGGATCGCTACTCTGCGAGCGGCTTTCGAAGCGGCGCGTCGAGATCGGGCTCGTGCCGCTCGGCTCGATCGGCATCAGCGTGTTCGCGATCGATTTGTTCTTCGCGAGCCATCGCATCGCGCCGGCCGGGCATCTGTTCAACGTCGGCGAATTCCTGATGACGCTGCCGCACTGGCGCATTCTCGCGGACCTCTTTCTGCTCGCCATGTTCGGCGGCTTCTACAGCGTGCCGCTCTACGCGCTGATCCAGGCGCGCAGTCAGCCGACTCATCGCGCGCGCATCATCGCGGCGAACAACATCCTCAATTCGTTTTTCATGATCGTGTCGGCGCTGATGGCGCTCGCGCTTACGTCGTTGGGCGTCGGCATTCCGGGACTCTTTCTGACGACCGCGCTGCTCAATGTCGTCGTCGCGGTCTATATCTATTCGCTGGTGCCGGAGTTTTTGCTGCGCTTCATCGCGTGGATTCTGGTGCACACGTTCTATCGGATCCGTCTCGTCGACGCCGAGCGCATCCCGGCGCATGGCGCGGCCGTGCTCGTGTGCAATCACGTGAGCTTCGTCGATGCGGTCGTCATCATGGCCGAAAGTCCGCGGCCGATTCGCTTCGTGATGGATCACCGCATCTTTCGCACGCCGTTCGTCGGCTGGATGTTCCGGCATGTGAAGGCGATTCCGATCGCGCCCGCACACGAAGACGCCGACATGCTCGAACGCGCGTACGCCGCCTGCACGCGGGCTTTGGATGACGGCGATCTCGTCTGCATCTTTCCCGAAGGCAAGCTGACGCGCACGGGGGATATCAATCCCTTCCGGCACGGCATCTCGGAGATTCTGCGGCGCCATCCGGCGCCCGTCGTGCCGATGGCGCTGCGCGGTCTGTGGGGCAGCGTGTTCTCGCGCCACGAAGATGCGCAATGGCCGCGTCCGATCCAGCGTGGGGCGATGACGCGGCTGACGCTCGCGGTCGGCGAACCGATCGCGCCAGAGGACGCGACGCCCGCGCATCTGCAGGAAGCCGTGTCGGTCTTGCGCGGCGCGCGGCGGTAGACGGCGCTGGCATAATAGCGGTTTCCCCGACACTTTTTTTCAGGTCGACGCTCATGTCCGGCAATACCCTTGGCACGCTCTTCACCGTCACGAATTTCGGCGAGTCGCACGGTCCGGCGATCGGCTGCGTGATCGATGGTTGCCCGCCGGGCATGGCGCTCAGCGAAGCCGATATTCAGATCGAACTCGACCGGCGCCGCCCCGGCACGTCGCGTCACGTGACGCAGCGGCAGGAAGCGGATCAGGTCGAGATTCTTTCCGGCGTCTTCGAGGGCGTGACGACCGGCACGCCGATCGCGCTCCTGATCCGCAATACCGATCAGCGCAGCAAGGACTACGGCAACATCGCGCAGACCTTCCGTCCCGGTCACGCGGACTACACCTATTGGCAGAAGTACGGCGTGCGCGACTATCGCGGCGGTGGCCGGTCATCGGCGCGGCTGACCGCGCCGACCGTCGCCGCCGGCGCGGTTGCGAAGAAGTGGTTGCGTGAGAAGTTCGGTCTCGAAACGCACGGCCGCATGAGCGCGCTCGGGGAAATCGACATTCCGTTCGTCGACTGGCGCCACGTGCCCGAGAATCCGTTTTTCTCGGCGAACGAAGCAATCGTGCCGCAGCTCGAGGAATACATGGACAACCTGCGTCGCGACGGCGATTCGGTCGGTGCGCGCATCGAAGTCGTCGCGACGGGCGTGCCGGTCGGTCTCGGCGAGCCGCTTTACGATCGCCTGGACGCCGATATCGCCCACGCGATGATGGGCCTGAACGCCGTGAAGGCCGTCGAGATCGGCGCGGGCTTCGCGAGCGTCGCGCAACGCGGCTCGCAGCACGGCGACGAAATGACGCCCGAAGGCTTCGCGACGAACAATGCGGGCGGCATCCTCGGCGGCATTTCGAGCGGGCAGGACATCACGGTGTCGATCGCCATCAAACCGACGTCGAGCATCCGCACGCCGCGTCAGTCGATCGACAAGGACGGCGCCAGTGCGACGGTCGAGACCTTCGGCCGTCACGATCCGTGCGTCGGCATCCGCGCGACGCCGATCGCCGAAGCGCTGCTCGCGCTGGTGCTGATGGATCACGCGCTGCGGCATCGTGCGCAATGCGGCGATGTGGTCGTCGGAACGCCGAAGATCGCGGCTCAAGCGCCGTCGAAATAAAAGAAAAGGGCGCCGATTTGGCGCCCTTTGTCGTTTCAGACCTCACATGTTCGGATAGTTCGGCCCGCCGCCGCCTTCCGGCGTAACCCAGACGATGTTCTGCGTCGGGTCCTTGATGTCGCAGGTCTTGCAATGCACGCAGTTCTGCGCATTGATCTGCAGGCGCTCGTTGCCGTCGTCCGACTTGACGAACTCGTACACGGCGGCGGGGCAGTAGCGGCTTTCAGGACCGGCATACGTGCGCAGGTTCACGTTGACCGGCACGCTCGGATCCTTGAGCGTCAGATGCGGGGGCTGATTCTCTTCGTGGTTCGTGTTCGAGATGAACACCGACGAGAGACGGTCGAACGTGAGCTTGCCGTCCGGCTTCGGATAGACGATCGGCTTGCATTGCGACGCCGGCTTCAGCATCTCGTGATCCCAGTGCTGATGATGCAGCGTCCACGGCACGTTGCCGCCCATCACCTTTTGCTCCAGACCGACCATGAACGTGCCGAGGTACAGACCCTTGCTCATCCACTGCTTGAAGTTGCGCGCGCGGTAGAGTTCGGTCTTGAGCCACGAACTGTCGAACGCTTCGGGATAGGCCGTGAGTTCGTCGTTCTGGCGGCCCGCCTGAACGGCTTCGAACGCGGCTTCGGCGGCCATCTTGCCGGACTTGATCGCCGCGTGGCTGCCCTTGATGCGCGATGCGTTGAGGAAACCGGCGTCGTCGCCCGCGAGCGCGCCGCCCGGAAACGCGAGCTTCGGCAGCGACATCAGGCCGCCGGCGGTGATCGCGCGCGCGCCGTAGGAAATGCGCTTGCCGCCTTCGAGGAACGCGCGGATCGACGGATGCGTCTTGTAGCGCTGGAATTCCTCGAATGGCGACAGATACGGATTCGAATACCCGAGCCCGACGACGAAGCCGACCACCACCTGATTGTTGTCCATGTGGTAGAGGAACGAACCGCCGTAGGTGTCGGGTTCCAGCGGCCAGCCGGCCGTGTGGATCACGAGACCGGGCTTGTGCTTGACCGGGTCGATTTCCCACAATTCCTTGATGCCGATGCCGTACACCTGCGGATCGGCATTCTTGTTGAGCTTGAATTTCTCGATGAGCTGACGGCCCAGATGCCCGCGCGCGCCTTCGCAGAAAAGCGTGTATTTCGCGTGCAGTTCCATGCCGAGCTGAAAATTCTCCGTCGGCTCGCCGTCCTTGCCGACACCCATGTTGCCGGTGACGACGCCGCGCACCGAACCGTCGTCCGCATACAAGACTTCGGCGGCCGGGAAGCCCGGGAAGATCTCGACTCCCACCGCCTCGGCCTGCTGGCCGAGCCAGCGCGTGACATTGGCGAGCGATATGACGTAATTGCCGTGATTCTTGAAATTGTCGGGGAGAAGCCAGTTCGGCACCTGCTTCGCGTCGTTTTGCGACAGGAACAGGAACCGGTCTTCGGTCACTTCGACGTCGAGCGGCGCGCCTTTTTCCTTCCAGTCGGGAATGAGCTCGGACAGGCCGCGCGGATCCATGACCGCGCCGGACAGGATGTGCGCGCCGATCTCGGAGCCTTTCTCCAGGACGCACACGCCGATTTCGACGCCTTTTTCTTCCGCCAGTTGCTTCAACCGGATGGCCGCCGACAAACCGGCTGGTCCGCCGCCGACGATCACGACGTCGTATTCCATCGATTCGCGGGGACCGTATTGCTCGATGAGGCTCGCCGGGGTCATCAATGCTCCTATGTGCCGTTAGAATGCCCTTTCGGGATCGCGTATTTTCAGGGAAGGTGAAGCGGGCCGCAACCAAAGCTCGCTAATTTAGCACGATCGTACTATTATTCACGACACCCGCGCTATCGGTGTTGACGCTTATTGCCCGCATCGGCGCGCCGCGTGCCTGCCCGGGCTGAGCCAACCATAAAAAGGGAAGCACAATGGGCCGTTCGATCAACCTGGAAGGCAAGGTCGCGCTGATTACCGGCGCGTCCAGCGGTTTGGGCAAGCGTTTCGCGCAAGTGCTGTCGCAGGCGGGCGCCAAAGTGGTGCTCGCCAGCCGGCGCACGGAGCGCCTGAAGGAGCTGCGCGCCGAAATCGAGGCGTCGGGCGGCGCAGCGCACGTCGTTTCGCTCGACGTCACCGATTACCAGAGCATCAAAGCGGCGATCGCGCATGCGGAGACCGAAGCGGGTACCATCGACATCCTCGTGAATAACTCGGGCGTGTCGACCACGCAAAAGCTGACGGAGGTCACGCCCGCGGACTACGAATTCGTGTTCGGCACGAACGTGCGCGGCGCGTTTTTCGTCGCGCAAGAGGTCGCCAAGCGCATGATCATGCGCGGCAATAGCAACAGCGCGGCCAAGCCGGCCTATCGCATCATCAACGTGGCGTCGGTGGCAGGCTTGCGGGTGTTTCCGCAGATCGGCCTCTACTCGATGAGCAAGGCCGCCGTCGTGCAGATGACAAAGGCGATGGCGCTCGAATGGGGCCGACACGGCATCAACGTCAACGCGATCTGCCCGGGTTATATCGATACCGAGATCAACCACCACCACTGGAAGACCGAGCAGGGGCAAAAGCTCATTTCGTTGCTGCCGCGCCGCCGCGTGGGCTCGCCAAACGATCTCGACGGTCTTTTGCTGCTGCTCGCCGCCGACGAATCGCAGTTCATGAACGGCTCGGTCATCTCGGCGGACGACGGTTTTTCGCTTTGAACTTTTTAGCGCACGCAATGACCACGCATAACGATTTCCACACCGTCTTCGAACTTTCCATGCCGATCCGCTGGGGCGACATGGACGCCTTCGGGCATGTCAATAACACCGTCTATTTCCGCTACATGGAGCAGGTGCGTATCTCGTGGTTCGAAGAGATCGGTCTCGTCGGCGGCAATGGCGACGGGCAAGGGCCGGTGATCGTAAACGCGTCGATGGAGTTTCTGAAGCAGCTTCAATATCCCGGCGACGTAATCGGGCGCATGTCCGTCGGCAAGCCGGGGCGCAGCAGTCTCGATACGCGCTTCGAGCTGTATCGCGCCGATGAACCCGCCGCACTGTATGCGCGCGGCGCAGCGAAAATCGTCTGGATCGACTACGCGGCGGGCAAGTCCGTGCCGCTGCCGGACATGTTGCGGCAGATCATCGAGACCGCCGCGCCCGTCGCGCCGTAAAGCGCGCAGGTCAGGTGCCGAGCAGCCGTTGCAGCAGTTCGGTCGCATTGCCCGTGTCGTACTTTCTCATGAGCCGCGCTCGGTAGATATCAACCGTCCGCGGGCTGATATCGAGCACGCGGCCGATCTGCTTGCTCGTCTTGCCCGTCACGAGCTGCGCGGCGATCTCGCGCTCGCGCGGCGTCAATTCGATCGCGACCCGCCGCGTCGCGCTCAAGTCCTCGAATGTCCAGACGCCCGCCGCGTGAGGCGCGGTCCGGTCGAGCGCGCGGCCGGTGACGTGACACCAGAACAGTTCGCCGTTCTTGCGCTTCATGATGCGGTCGTCGCTGTACGTGCCTTCCTTGCTGATATGCGCGGCGATGCGCTCGCCGATGCGCGCGAACTCGTCCGGCGAGGGATACAGCACCTCGAACGACTTGCCGATGAGCGCCTCACGCGTGGAACCGAAGATCGCGCAAAGCTGCTCGTTGCAGTCTTCGATGGTGCGCTCGCGCGAAAGCACGAGCCCGACGGGCGCAAGTTGAAACGCGGTTTGATAATCCAGTGCACGCATGTGAGATCGGGCGCGCGGCGCCTTGCGTATCGCGGCGAAAAGCGCCGGGAACCAACGCGCGCGGGCAAAGACTTATGTATTTTTGCGTATTGTGCCGGATCATCGGCACAAAGTACGCTTGTGCCACGTCAAAAGGCCGCGCGATGCGCTCGAACAGTGCATCGGCGGCATCAAAAAACCGATTTTCAGTTGGTTTCAACATGGAAGGGACACACAGATGAACAAGGTCTATCCCAGCGCGAAAGCCGCGCTCGAGGACATCGTCAAGGACGGGCAGACGTTCGCGGTCGGCGGTTTCGGGCTGTGCGGCATTCCCGAAGCGCTCATCGCCGCACTGCGCGATACGGGCGTCAAGGGCATCACCTGCATCAGTAATAACGCGGGCGTCGACGGCTTTGGCCTCGGTCTCTTGCTCGAGACGCGCCAGATCAAGAAGATGATTTCGTCGTACGTCGGCGAAAACAAGGAGTTCGAGCGCCAATACCTCGCCGGCGAACTCGAGCTCGAATTCACGCCGCAGGGCACGCTCGCCGAGAAGCTCCGCGCGGGCGGCGCGGGCATTCCGGCGTTCTTCACGAACACGGGTTTCGGCACGGTGATCGCGGAAGGCAAGGAAACGCGCCAGTTCGGCGAGAACCATTACGTGCTCGAGCATTCGCTCACGGCAGACGTCGGTCTCGTCAAGGCATGGAAGGCCGATAAATCCGGCAACCTGATCTTCCGGCGCACCGCGCGCAACTTCAACCCGATGTGCGCAATGGCCGGCAAGATCACCGTGGCCGAAGTGGAAGAAATCGTCGAGACGGGCGAACTCGATCCGGACGCGATCCATCTGCCCGGCATCTACGTGCAGCGCCTCGTGCTGAATGCGCAGCCGGAAAAGCGCATCGAACAACGCATCGTCCGCGCGAAAGGAGAGTAATCATGGCTTGGACTCGTGACCAGATGGCCGCGCGCGCGGCGCAGGAACTGCAGGACGGCTTCTACGTGAACCTGGGTATCGGCTTGCCGACGCTCGTCGCCAATCACGTTCCGGACGGCATGGAAGTGTGGCTGCAGTCGGAAAACGGTCTGCTCGGCATCGGGCCGTCGCCGTATGAAGACGAAGTCGACGCCGATCTCATCAACGCCGGCAAGCAGACCGTGACGACGCTGCCGGGCTCGTCGATCTTTTCGTCGGCGGATTCGTTCGCGATGATCCGCGGCGGCCACATCAACCTGGCGATCCTCGGCGCAATGCAGATCAGCAAGAAGGGCGATCTGGCCAACTGGATGATCCCCGGCAAGATGATCAAGGGCATGGGCGGCGCGATGGACCTCGTCGCCGGCGTGAAGAAAGTCGTCGTGCTGATGGAACACGTCGCGAAGGGCGACCAGCACAAGATCCTCGAAGAGTGCTCGCTGCCGCTGACGGGCGTGGGCGTCGTGGATCGCATCATCACCGATCTCGGCGTGATCGACGTCACCGACAATGGCCTCAAGCTCGTCGAGCTGGCCGACGGCGTGACGGTCGAGGAAATTCAGAAGAAGACGGGCGCGCCGCTCGATGTCACGAGCGTGAAGTGATAGCGGCGTGACACGAACGCCGGTTCTCTCGGCGTGAGCGCGAACACGGGCGGGCGAAGCTTTCGGAGCTTCGCCCGCTTTGCTTTTGCGGGTTTCGCCCGCATCTGTGCACGCGGGAAGGGGTCGTCCGTTCGGCATAGGCCCCTCGATCCGGTGAGATGCGCTTTACAATCGTTTCGACACTTCCACGAGGACCTCTCCATGACCGCATCCATCGTCGCCGAAGCCGTGCATTCCGATCTGAGCGAGCCGCGCCAGCGCTTCGTGCAATGCGCGAGCCCGGCGGGTCTGCATCGCATCGCCTATACGGAGTGGGGCGATCCGGCCAATCCGCGCGTGCTGCTGTGCGTGCACGGCCTGACGCGCTCGGGACGCGACTTCGACAAGCTCGCGCAAGCGTTCGCGCGGGACTATCGCGTGGTGTGTCCGGACGTGGTCGGGCGAGGACTGTCCGACTGGCTCGCGGATCCGCGTTACTACGGCGTGCCGCAGTATGTCGCGGACGTGGTCACGCTGATCGCGCGGTTGAACGTCGAGACGGTGGACTGGTTCGGCACGTCGATGGGCGGTCTCATCGGCATGGCGCTCGGCGGCTTGCCGAACACGCCGATCCGAAAGATGCTGCTCAACGATGTCGGGCCGCATATCGAACCGGTCGCGCTGCAGCGTATCGGCGAGTATCTCGGCAAGCCGGCGCGTTTCGCATCGCTCGACGAAGGCGTGCGGCACGCGGCGGCGCTCGCGTCGTCGTTCGGGCCGCTGACCGACGAGGAGTGGGCGAGCATCAACACGCCGCTCCTGCACGAGCGCGACGGTGCGTGGGGCTTTCGCTACGACCCGGGCATCGCGACGCCGTTCACGTCGGCCACCGATGAGCAGAATGCGGCCGGCGAGGCGTTTCTGTGGCGCTCGCTCGCGTCGATCAGGACGCCGGTGCTCGTCGTGCGCGGCGAGAGCTCGGATTTGCTGTCGCGCGAGACGGTCGCGCAAATGGTCGAGAAAGGTCAGGCCGTGACGAGCGCCGAGATCCCGGGCGCGGGTCACGCGCCGGCCTTTCTTGTCGAAGATCAAATCGCCATCGCCAGGGGGTTCTTTCTCGGCGATGACGCGAGCGGGGCATAATATTGGGCTGAACATAAGGTGCTTGCGCGCCGCTTGCGCTTCTTTTCTCACCATCACCGATCAGGAACAAACAATGGCAGTCATTCGTCATCACGTCGGGCCGCGCCTTTCCGAAACCGCGATCCACAACGGCACGGTGTATCTCGCCGGCCAGATCGCCGAGGACACGGACCAGGACATCACCGGTCAGACGCGCGAAGTGCTCGGTCACATCGACCGCCTGCTCGAAGAGGCGAACAGCGACAAGTCGCACTTGCTGTCGGTGCAGATCTATATCTCGGACATGATCCATTTCCCCGGCATGAACGCCGTGTGGGACTCGTGGGTCGCGGAAGGCAACACGCCGCCCCGCGCCACCGTCGAGGCGAAGCTCGCCAATCCGGCGTGCCTCGTGGAAATCGTCGTGATCGCCGCACAGCGCAACTGAATCGAGTCGTCTGAAGTATTGGCATCGCCCGAATGACCGAGACCGCCGTCCCCACCGAAACGTTGCCCGAGCCGTCCATCGACGACGCGCTCGCGTTCGTGCGCGAGCACGCGAAGGACGCGCGCGTCTCGACGGGCGAACTGCTCGCGGACCACGCTGCCGGCACCGCGCGCATCATGCAGACGCTCAACGTCGATTCGCACGCGGTCGCCGCCGCGGCGCTCTTCGTGCTGGCGCCGCATCTCGACGATCCGGAGAAGGTGATCGCGGAGCGCTTCGGCCCGGAAGTGCAGCGGCTCGTCGGCGATGTACGCAAGCTGTTGCGGCTTGGTTCGGTCAGCTCGCGCGCGACGCTCGCGGAACTGCCTGAAAACACGCGCGACGCGCAGGCCGCGCGCCGTGCGCAGGTCGAAGCGTTGCGCAAGATGTTGCTTGCGTTCGCGCAGGACATTCGCGTGGTGCTGATCCGGCTCGCCTCGCGCGTGCAGACGCTGCGCTACTACGCCGCGCACAAGATCGAACCGTCGCCCGACGTGCCGCGCGAGACGCTGGAGATTTACGCGCCGCTCGCCAACCGGCTCGGCATCTGGCAACTGAAGTGGGAACTCGAAGACCTGTCGTTTCGCTTCGAAGATCCGGTCACGTACAAACGCATCGCGAAGCTGCTCGACGAGAAGCGCGTCGAGCGCGAGACCTATGTGACCGAGGCCATCGCTCGTCTGCAGAAGGAACTGGAAACCGCGCACATCAAGGCGGACGTCAGCGGACGGCCGAAGCACATCTACAGCATTTGGAAGAAGATGCGCGGCAAGCAGCTGGATTTCGCCGAACTGAACGACGTGCGCGCATTTCGCGTGATCGTCGGCGACATCAAGGATTGCTACACCGTGCTCGGCATCGTGCACAACCTGTGGCAGCCGGTGCCGCGTGAGTTCGACGATTACATCTCGCGTCCCAAGCCCAACGGCTACAAGTCGCTGCATACGGTCGTGATCGGCGACGACGGGCGCGCATTCGAAGTCCAGATTCGCACGTACGAGATGCATCAGTTCGCAGAGTACGGCGTGGCCGCGCACTGGCGGTACAAGGAAGCGGGCGCGCGTGGCTATGCGGGGCAGGTGACCGCGAGCGAGAAATACGACGAGAAGATCGCATGGTTGCGTCAGCTTCTCGCGTGGAAGGACGACGTCGAAGGCGAGCATCCCGGCTGGCAGCATCTGCGCGACGCGACGCTCGACGACGACCATATCTACGTGCTGACGCCGCAGGCGCGCGTGATCGCGTTGCCGCAAGGCGCGACAGCCGTCGATTTCGCATATCACCTGCACAGCGAGCTCGGACATCGTTGTCGGGGCGCTCGCGTCGATGGCGCGATGGTGCCGCTCAACACGCCGCTGCAAAACGGACAGACGGTCGAGATCGTCGCGGTGAAGGAGGGCGGTCCGTCGCGCGACTGGCTCAATCCGCAGCTCGGCTATCTGCATAGCGCCCGCGCCCGGCAGAAAGTGCGCTCGTGGTTCCTCGCGGCGGATGCGGCGGAGAACATCGCGGCCGGACGGAGCATCGTCGAGAAGACCTTGCAGCGCGAGGGAAAGACATCTGTCAGTCTCGAACAGCTCGCGGCCAAACTCGGCTTCAAGGCGCCCGAGGAGCTTTACGCACTCGTCGCGAAGGACGAGTTCAGTCTGCGCAACATCGAGCAGGCGCTCTCCGATGCGCCGCCGCCCGAGCCCGAACCCGAAGCGCCCGAGCAGTTCGAGAAGCGCAGCAGCGGGCAAAGCGTGGCGCACGGAGCGTCGACGGGCGTGCTCGTCGTCGGTGTCGATGCGCTGCTCACGCAACTCGCGCGTTGCTGCCGCCCGGCGCCTCCCGATCCGATCGCGGGATTCGTCACGCGCGGCAAAGGCATGTCGGTGCACCGGACCGATTGCGAAACGTTCAAGCGCATGGCCGAGCGCTCGCCCGAACGCGTGCTGCACACGACTTGGTCCGCCGAGGTGATGAACGGGCGTGGCTCGTCCGTTTATCCGGTGGACCTTTCGGTTGAATCGGCGGATCGCCAGGGCTTGCTGCGCGACATCTCCGAAGTGTTCGCGCGCGAGAAGATCAACGTGATCGGCGTGAAGAGCCAGAGCCGCAGGAATGTCGCGTATATGCAGTTCACCGTGGAAGTGTCGAGTGCAGCGCAGATTCAACGCGCATGCACGCTGCTCGGCGAAGTGCAGGGCGTGATTCGCGCTTCGCGTCGCGCGTAGCATTTAGAAGGGATTGAACGGATTGGCGAATATTTTCGATTTTTCTGAAGATAAGCACTTGCCAACATCTGAAACACTCCATATAATCTCACTTCTTTCAGGCTCGTAGCTCAGCTGGTTAGAGCACCACCTTGACATGGTGGGGGTCGTTGGTTCGAGTCCAATCGAGCCTACCAACGAAAACGAAATTCAGCGGACTTCGGTTCGCGGGGTTTCAAACCGCAAGAAGCGCGCAGCGCAAAAGGCGAAAAAACATGGCACGTCGAACGTTGACCGAAACAACTTCGGAGCGACGCTAGTCGAGGACCATATTCGCCTTCTGCCAAATTGTTTCGCGGTATGTGTGAAAAGTGAATGCGGCCCCTCGATAGCGGGGCCGCATTTTTTTTGTCTTGCGATTTTCAAAACGAAATCGCGTGGCAATGCTTAATCGAATCGCCCGGCATGTGCCGGCGTCTTGGAGAACGATATGGTTTCGGTACGTTTGCCTGATGGGTCGGTCCGACAATACGACCACCCGGTGACCGTCGCGGAAGTTGCGGCATCGATCGGCGCGGGCCTCGCCAAGGCGGCGCTCGCCGGCAAGCTCAACGGCGAACTCGTCGACACCTCGTTTCTGATCGACAAGGATTCGTCGCTCGCGATCGTCACCGACAAAGACCCGGAAGGCGTCGATGTCGTGCGTCACTCGACCGCGCACTTGCTGGCCTATGCCGTGAAGGATTTGTTCCCCGAGGCGCAAGTAACCATCGGGCCGGTCATCGACAACGGCTTCTACTACGATTTCTCGTACAGCCGTCCGTTCACGCCCGAAGATCTCGAAAAGATCGAGAAGCGCATGCAGGAGCTCGCGAAGAAGGACGAGCCGGTGTCGCGCCGCGTCGTCTCGCGCAACGAGGCCGTCGAGTACTTCAAGAGCATCGGCGAGGCGTACAAGGCCGAGATCATCGAATCGATTCCGGAAAGCGACGAGATCCGGCTTTACGCGCACGGCAATTTCATCGACCTGTGCCGAGGCCCGCACGTGCCGTCCACCGGCAAGCTCAAGGTTTTCAAGCTGATGAAAGTCGCGGGCGCGTACTGGCGCGGCGATTCGAAGAACGAGCAACTGCAGCGCATCTACGGCACCGCGTGGACCAAGAAGGAAGACCAGGAGCAGTACCTCCACATGCTGGAAGAAGCCGAGAAGCGCGATCACCGAAAGCTCGGCAAGCAGCTCGACCTGTTCCATCTGCAGGACGAAGCGCCGGGCATGGTGTTCTGGCATCCGAAGGGCTGGTCGCTATGGCAGCAGGTCGAGCAGTACATGCGTCGCCGCGTGAACGAAGCCGGCTATCTCGAAATCAAGACTCCCATGGTGATGGACCGTTCGCTGTGGGAAGCATCGGGGCACTGGCAGAACTATCGTGAAAACATGTTCACGACCGAGTCGGAAAAGCGCGACTACGCGATCAAGCCGATGAACTGCCCGGGCCACGTCCAGGTGTTCAATCACGGCTTGCGCTCGTACCGCGACTTGCCGCTGCGTTACGCGGAGTTCGGTTCGTGCCATCGCAACGAGCCGTCGGGCGCGCTGCACGGTCTGATGCGCGTGCGGGGCTTCGTTCAGGACGATGCACATATCTTCTGTACCGAAGATCAGTTCATCGCGGAATCGATCGCGTTCAACACGCTCGCGATGAGCGTGTATAAGGATTTCGGCTTCGATCACATCGACATCAAGCTGTCACTGCGTCCGGAACAGCGCGCCGGCACCGATGAAACCTGGGATCGCGCGGAGCAGGGCCTGCGCGAAGCGCTGACCGCGTGCGGCCTGCAGTGGGAAGAGCTCGCGGGCGAGGGCGCGTTTTACGGTCCGAAGATCGAGTATCACATCAAGGATGCGCTCGGCCGCTCGTGGCAATGCGGCACGCTGCAGCTCGACATGGTGCTGCCGGAGCGTCTCGGCGCGGAGTACGTGGCGGAAGACAACAGCCGCCGCCGTCCGGTGATGCTTCATCGCGCAATCGTCGGATCAATGGAGCGTTTCCTCGGCATTCTGATCGAGCATCATGCCGGCGCAATGCCGCCGTGGCTCGCGCCGATCCAGGCCGTTGTGTTGAATATTGCTGAAAGTCAGGCCGAATATGCCGGAAATCTGGCTCAATCGTTGCAAAAACAAGGGCTTAGAGTAGAGTCCGATTTGCGCAATGAGAAGATTAGCTATAAAATACGCGAGCACACGCTGCAAAAGGTGCCGTATTTGCTGGTCGTCGGCGACAAGGAGCGTGATGCACAAACCGTAGCCGTGCGTGCTCGTGGCGGTGTCGATCTGGGCGTGATGCCGGTCGACGCATTCCTCGAACGTCTGCAGCAGGAAGTGCGGGCGTTCAAGTAAGTCACTCGCAGCGCGGCTTGTTTTTTCATTTTTAGAGGAAACGTAACATCGCTACTGATAAGTCGTCACATCGCATCAACGGTGAGATTACCGCGCCGGAAGTGCGTTTGGTCGGAGTGGACAACGAGCCGCTCGGAATCGTGAAACTGGCCGAGGCGTTCCGTCAATCGGAGCAACTCGACGTGGATCTCGTCGAAATCGCGCCGCAGGCTTCGCCGCCTGTCTGCCGTTTGATGGATTACGGCAAGTTCAAGTATTCGGAAGCGAAGAAGCAGCACGAAGCGAAGTTGAAGCAGAAGATCGTGCAGGTGAAGGAAGTCAAATTCCGCCCCGGCACGGATGACGGTGACTACAACGTCAAGCTGCGCAACCTCACGCGCTTCCTCGAAGACGGCGACAAGACGAAAATCACGTTGCGTTTCCGCGGTCGCGAAATGGCGCACCAGGAAATCGGCATGCGTATGCTCGAGCGCCTGAAGTCCGATCTGGACGAATATGGCCAGGTCGAGCAGATGCCGAAGATGGAAGGGCGTCAGATGATCATGGTGCTTGCCCCGAAGAAGAAGGGCAAGTAACCGAACAGCAGTAGGGCGATGGATCGCGCGCCGTCGAAAGGCGGTCGGCGCGGCATTGCCGGCGGTTTCAGGCCGGCGTCATTTCGGTGACGCCGGTCATGAAAAGCGGCGGTTCCTCACCGAACCGTTCGCACACAAGTGGAGCGTGGGTTTCGAAGGGCGGGAAGGGGTTCGCGGGCAGTATCGGCGGATCATCCGCACACCCATGACCATCTAATAAACTGGAGTTGTTTCATGCCGAAGATGAAGACCAAGAAGAGTGCTGCAAAGCGCTTCGTGGTGCGTCCGGGCGGTACCGTCAAGCGCGGTCAGGCCTTCAAGCGCCACATTCTTACCAAGAAAACCACCAAGAACAAACGCCATCTGCGTGGCGCCACGGCCGTTCATGATTCCGATCTGAACTCCGTCCGCGCAATGCTGCCGTTCGCCTAACCTCATCTAACTTAAGGAGAGCAACATGCCTCGAGTAAAACGTGGGGTTACCGCACGGGCCCGTCACAAGAAGATCATCCGTCTGGCCAAGGGTTACCGCGGCCGTCGCAATAACGTCTATCGCATCGCCAAGCAGGCGGTCATGCGCGCAGGCCAGTACGCCTACCGCGATCGCCGCAACAAGAAGCGTGTGTTCCGCGCACTGTGGATCACGCGTATCAACGCGGCGGTGCGTCAGCACGACATGACCTACAGCGTGTTCATCAACGGCCTGAAGAAGGCTTCGATCGAACTCGACCGCAAGGTTCTGGCTGACATGGCTGTGTTCGACAAGGCTGCTTTTGCTGCGATCGTGAAGCAGGTGAAAGCCGCCGTTGCAGCCTAATTGCGAAATTAGTACTGCGTGGTTCGCCTCCTCGTCGCCGCATCGTAGAAATACGTTGACGGCGGCGCGAAGGCAGAAAACGGGGCTCTCACCGAGCCCCGTTTTTGTTGGTCGGACGGTTTTGCGCATCTCATGCCCATCGTGGAGCGTGGATGAGCAAAACCGAACCTCAGATTGAATTTCGACGCTAAAAGATGGGATCAATGGATCTGGACCAGATTGTCGCCGACGCGAAAAGCGCCTTTGAACACGCCGCCGATACCACCACGCTCGAAAACGAGAAGGCACGGTTCCTGGGCAAGTCCGGCGCGCTGACCGAATTGCTGAAGGGATTGGGCAAGCTCGATCCGGAAGCGAAGAAGACAGAAGGCGCGCGCATCAATCAGGCAAAGCAGCAGGTTGAAGCCGCGCTGAACGCGCGCCGTCAGGCGCTGGCCGACGCGCTGCTGAATCAGCGTCTCGCGTCGGAAGCCATCGACGTCACGCTACCGGGACGCGGCGCGGGTGCGGGCACGCTGCATCCGGTGATGCGTACGTGGGAGCGCGTCGAACAAATCTTCCGCACGATCGGTTTCGATGTCGCCGACGGTCCGGAAATCGAGACCGACTGGTACAACTTCACGGCGCTGAACAGCCCGGAGAACCATCCGGCGCGCTCGATGCAGGACACGTTCTACGTCGACGGCAAGGACGCGGATGGCCGTCCGCTTTTGCTTCGCACGCATACGAGCCCGATGCAGGTGCGCTACGCGCGCATGAACAAGCCGCCGATCAAGGTGATCGTGCCGGGCCGCACGTATCGCGTGGACAGCGACGCCACTCATTCGCCGATGTTCAACCAGGTCGAAGGCCTGTGGATCGAAGAGAACATCAGCTTTGCGGATCTGAAGGGCGTCTACACCGATTTTCTGAAGAAGTTCTTCGAGCGCGACGACATTCTCGTGCGCTTCCGTCCGTCGTATTTTCCGTTCACGGAGCCGTCCGCCGAGATCGACATGATGTTCGAACACGGCAAGAACGCGGGCAGATGGCTGGAAATCTCAGGCTCGGGGCAGGTGCATCCGACCGTCATCCGCAACATGGGCCTCGATCCGGAGCGCTATATCGGCTTCGCGTTCGGCAGCGGCCTCGAGCGCCTGACGATGCTGCGCTACGGCGTGCAGGATCTGCGTCTGTTCTTCGAGAACGATCTGCGTTTCCTGCGCCAGTTCGCGTAAAGCACTTAGCGCCCGCGGCGATCGCTTCTCGATAAGCGGCGATCGTGAGACTCCAAACATTTCGAACGTAGACACACATGCAATTCCCAGAATCCTGGCTCCGCAGTTTCGTCGATCCCAAGCTCTCCACCGACGAACTCGCGCACGCGCTGACGATGGCCGGCCTCGAAGTCGAAGACCTGCGCCCGGTCGCGCCGCCGACCACGAAGATCGTCGTGGGCCAAGTGCTCGAAGTCGCCAAGCATCCGAACGCCGACAAGCTCAACGTCTGTCAGGTCGATGCGGGCACGGGCGAGACGCTCAATATCGTGTGCGGCGCGCCGAACGTGTCGCCGGGCATCAAGGTGCCGGTCGCGCTGATCGGCGCCGTGCTGCCGCCGGCCGAAGCGGGCGGCGAGCCCTTCGCGATCAAGCCGACGAAGCTGCGCGGCGTCGACAGTCAAGGCATGCTGTGCTCCGCACGTGAGCTCAAGCTGTCGGAAGATCACAGCGGTCTCTTGATCCTGCCGACCGATGCGAAGGTCGGCCAGGACATCCGCGAGGCGCTCAATCTCGACGACACCGTCTTCGAAATCAAGCTCACGCCGAACAAGGCAGACTGCCTGTCGGTGTTCGGCGTTGCGCGCGAGACGGCAGCGATCACCGGCGCGCCGCTCAAGCAACCGGACATGCCGGCCGTCGAAACGAAGCTCGACGAAAAGCTGCCGGTCAAGGTGCTCGCGCCCGATCTGTGCGGGCGCTTCTCGGGCCGCGTGATTCGCGGCGTGAACGCCCGCGCGAAGACGCCGCAATGGATGGTCGAGCGTCTGGAACGTGCGGGCCAGCGCAGCATCTCCGCGCTCGTCGACATCTCCAATTACGTGATGCTCGAACTCGGCCGTCCGACGCACGTGTTCGATCTCGATAAGATTCACGGCGCGATCGAAGTGCGCTGGGGCAAGAAGGGCGAGTCGCTGAAGCTCCTGAACGGCAACACCGTCGAGCTCGATGAAACCGTCGGCGTGATCGCCGACGATCGTCACGTCGAAAGTCTCGCGGGCATCATGGGCGGCGACAGCACGGCCGTCTCGCTCGACACCACCAACATCTATCTCGAAGCCGCGTTCTGGTGGCCGGACGCGATCCGCGGCCGCGCGCGCAAGTACAACTTCTCGACCGATGCGGCGCATCGCTTCGAGCGCGGCGTCGATTATTCGACGACCGTCGAGCATATCGAACGCATCTCGCGCCTGATCCTCGACATCTGCGGCGGCGAAGCGGGTCCGGTCGACGATCAGATCGTCAACGTGCCGGATCGCAATCCGGTGTCGATGCGCGTGTCGCGCGCGCATCGGATCATCGGCGTAGAGATCGGCGCGGAAGAGATCGCGCAGATCTTCACGCGTCTGAACCTCGCGTTCGAGCGCGACGGCGACACCTTCAAGGTCACGCCGCCGCCGTATCGCTTCGATATCGAGATCGAGGAAGACCTGATCGAGGAAGTCGCGCGCATCTACGGTTTCGAGAAGATTCCGGCGCGCCCGCCGGTCGCGCGCAGCGAGATGCGCATCACGAACGAAACGAAGCGCTCGATCCATACGCTGCGCCACGAAGTCGCCGCGCGCGACTACTCGGAGACGGTGAACTTCAGCTTCGTCGACGCCGAGTGGGAGAAGGACTTCGCCGGCAACGATAATCCGATCAAGCTGCTGAACCCGATCGCGAGCCAGCTCTCGGTCATGCGTTCGACCATGTTCGGCAGCCTGATCGAAGTGCTGCGTCATAACCTGAATCGCCGCGCAGACCGCGTGCGCGTGTTCGAAGCGGGGCGCGTGTTCCATCGCGACGCAACGGTTAAAGCGGGCGAACTGACGGTCGAAGGCTTCGCGCAACCGAAGATGATCGGCGGGCTCGCGTATGGTCCGGTGGTCGAGGAACAGTGGGGCGTGGCCACGCGCAACGTCGACTTCTTCGACGTGAAGGGCGATGTCGAAGCGCTCTTCGCGCCCGTCGTGCCGCGCTTCGTTAAGGCGGAGCATCCGGCGTTGCATCCGGGACGCAGCGCGCGCATCGAGGTGGCGGGGCGCGCGGTCGGCTGGATCGGCGAACTGCATCCGCGCTGGCTGCAAAAGTACGACTTGCCGAACGCGCCGATCCTCTTCGAAATCGACGCCGACGCGTTGATGGATCGCGCATTGCCGGCGCCGTCCGAAGTGTCGAAATTTCCGCCGGTGCGTCGCGATATCGCGATTGTCGTGGATCAAAACGTGGCGGTTCAGGCGCTGCTCGACGAGCTCGAAAGCGCGCGCGCGGAAGCGGCGTGCAGGTACGTCACGAAGGTTGCCCTTTTCGATGAATTTCGTCCAAAATCAAATACTTCCGGTGGCTTGGGAGCGCATGAGAAAAGTCTTGCCTTCCGTGTAACGTTGCAAGATACTGGCGGCACGCTTCAGGACGAAACGGTCGATACGGCTATCAAAACGCTGGTGGATCGCCTGGCTCGAGTACACGGCGCGCGGTTGCGCGGATAGCCTTCAGTTGGCCCTTTCCGTCTTAATCGCCAAGTCTTAAATATGGCAAGCGCCGTTTTACCGATATGAACCAAATGAACTCGAGTGATTTCGAAGCCCTTCTTTCGGCGCAGCGTAGCGCCATGACCCGAGATATTCCGACCTCGAGCGCGCCCGGCGATACGCCGACGCTCACCAAAGCCGAGTTGGCGGAGATGCTGTTCGACCATGTCGGTCTGAACAAGCGCGAAGCCAAGGACATGGTCGAAGCCTTCTTCGAAGTCATCCGCGATGCGCTGGAGAGCGGCGAGAGCGTCAAGCTTTCCGGCTTCGGCAATTTCCAGTTGCGCGACAAGCCTCAGCGTCCCGGCCGCAATCCGAAGACGGGCGAGGCCATTCCTATCGCCGCGCGGCGGGTCGTCACGTTTCATGCAAGTCAGAAGCTGAAGGCGCTGGTCGAAACGGGAGCGGAGACCGATCTCACTCGCTGATTTCCCGGTGGCGCGCGAATGACTCGCGCGTCGCGTTGCTTGGCCACCGCGCTTCAATCGACATCACTTATAACGATGGTTGATCGACGATGGAAAAAGTCGTCTTGCCTCCGATCCCCGCCAAGCGATACTTCACGATTGGCGAAGTCAGCGAGTTGTGCGGCGTCAAGCCTCACGTGCTGCGCTATTGGGAGCAGGAGTTCACGCAGCTGAGGCCGGTGAAGCGGCGTGGCAATCGCCGCTACTATCAGCATCACGAAGTCTTGTTGATTCGGCGCATCCGCGAGTTGTTGTACGAGCAGGGCTTCACGATCAACGGTGCGCGTAACCGGCTCGATTCGCAGGGACGTGCAATCGACGACGATGCGGACATGGCCGAGACGCAAGTGTCGGCGCAAGCGCAACCGGGCGTCGATGTCGAGCAGTTGCGCAAGGATATTCTTCAGGTGATCGATCTTCTCGGCGGATGAACGCCGTCCGATTCAAAGTCCCGATGCCGCGAGTTCTCGCGGCATTTTTTTTGTCCGTCCCACGCTGTAATTACCGGATGCGTCGCAAGGCATCGTGGCCGCCGATGTAGCGAAGGTGTACCAGCCGCCGTCGAGGAGTCGATGACCGGACAGACCCTGCCCGCGGTTAAGACTTGACGCCTACGCGGAAGCGTTTTTTCGGACCGGCTGCTTGCGAGGCCGGCAACTTGGTCTTGACCGACCAATAGACGATGCTCGGTCCGACGCCCCATGGCGGATAGATGCGCCAGTCATCGACGCCATGGTGGAAGAAGTAAAGCGCGAAGCATCGGCCTGGTCTCGACGCGCGAACGGAGACATAGCGGCTGCCGCCGGGATAGATGCGCCCGAAGCGCGTGACGCGCGCGCCGCTTCCCGGACCGAACCATCTCGCGACTTCCGCGCGCAGGGCGGAGCAGGTTTGGCCGCATCGGCTGCGCCGCGCTCTGGCGGACGCTGGGACAGACAAAGGCATGGGGCGCCGTTCCTTATGTGTCACCTTAAGATTAGGGCTTAAATTACTGACACACAAGTGTTTTTTAGGCTTTTACGTCTGAATATTGGCGGACGGCGCCGCGTTTTTGCGCGCGTGTCGTCCATGACGAATGGCTTCGGACGGTCATGCCCATCGTCGCGGCCGTTTTGGTCAGCGCTTCTTCATCGGCGCCGACTTTAAGCATTGCATCGGCGAGGTGGTAGTCGAGCTGCGCACGCCCTTGGAGAAACGCGGGCGATGCGTCGTCGGGAATTCGATCGACGACCCGCGAGGGGCCAAAGAAAAAAGGCTCTCCGGCAGAAGCCGGAGAGCCTTCAATTTCTGGTCGGGGCGAGAGGATTTGAACCTCCGACCACCTGCACCCCATGCAGGTACGCTACCAGGCTGCGCTACGCCCCGAAAGAGCGAAAGTATATCAGAGAGAAACGAATAGTAGAACTGCTTCCAACAATTTCGCTGTTGCACTCACAAAATTCACTCGCAATGCGTCAGAGCGTCAGTTCCGACTGCGTGTACGGCGACGTCTGGATCTTCACCGAATCCTCGCGCTCGGCCGACGCCCGCTCAGGCGAGACTTCCAGCGCGAAGCGCTGACGCCTGCGGAACCTCAAAGCCAGAAGCAACGAAATCGCGCATGGAATCAGATAGGTGGCGATGCGCTCCGTCCACGCGATGCGCGATCCGAAACTGTCGTACGGCGTGCGCTCATCGAAGCCGGCGGACGCAAAGATCATCGTCAACGTGAAGTCCAGCACCATGGCCGCGCCGCACAGACACAGAAAGATCAAGGCGCCGTTCCACTTCAGAGCGCGTTCGCTCGCATTCAACGTGCGGCAGACGAAGAGCGTCACGCCCAGCAAACTCAGGATAAAAATCAAGGGAAGCCACGGAAAATGCATGTCGCGCGCCTCGCGTATGGGTAGAAGGGACGATCCCGGCGGCGCGCAAGATGGATTTATGTTGCGTCTGGAGCGCCCGCTTCCGGAAGCGAGCGCGATGATTACACGCAAGTCTCGACGCAAAAATAAGAGTAATCCTAATCAGATTGGCCGATCGGCCAGCGACTCCGACAGGAAATCGATGAACGTCCGCACCTTCGTCGTCATGTATTTGCGGCTCGTGTACACCGCATACACGGACGGCGCGAACGCCGAATAGCTCGGCAGCACGCGCACGAGCGAGCCCGACGCCAATTCCGACTCGACGATCCACGCCGGAATGTATGCGAGCCCGAGTCCGGCGCGCACGAGCTGTAGCGCCATCGACGTATCGTTGGTCTTGAGCACCGCCTGGTTCTTCACGGTAAACGCGCCGTCCGGGCCCGTCAACGTGACGGAATCGATATTCGTGTAGGTCGGCAACACGAAGCGATGACGCGCGACATCATCCGGATGACGCAGCTTGCCGTGCTGTTCGAGATACGCGCGCGAACCCGCGAGCACGAACGGCATCTTGCACAGCGGCCTGACGATCAGCGAGGGCGAAGGCTCCGACGTGGCGCGAATCGCCATGTCGTAGCCTTCCTCGACGAGATCGACGAAGCGATTCTCCAGCCGCAGATCGACGAGCACGCCCGGATAGCGCGCCTGATACGCGACAAGCAGATCCGCGAAGGTGCGATTGGCGAACCAGCCTGGCGCCGTGACCTTGAGCACGCCTTGCGGCTCCGCCGTCTGCACGCCGACGGCAGCTTGCGCGGCCTGCAGGATGTCGAGCGCCTCGCTGCATTGCTCGTAGTAGACGTTGCCGGCTTCCGTGAGACTCAGGTGACGCGTCGTGCGGTTCAGGAGACGCACGCCGAGCTGGCGCTCCAGATTGGCGACGTGCTTGCTCGTCATCGCGGTCGAAATGTCGAGCCGTTCAGCAGCCTTCACGAAGCTGCCGGCCTCGACGACTTCGCGGAACACGCGCAAGCTGGTGAGAGCATCCATCGATCATTTCCTGCCGGGAAACAAAACGCTAATGTTAGCCGGATTTATCGACCGACGATGTCTGCCTAAACTGCAGGCAACCTACCTTCACTGGAGTTTTGCGATGTCTGCGACACACACTCGACCATCCGCGGCCAACGCGTCGGCGCTCGCCGGCTACGCTCACGCGCTGCTGCGCATCGTCGCTTCGTATCTGCTGCTCACGCATGCGAGCGCGAAGCTGTTCCATGTTCCGCACATCGCGATGTTCGACGGTCTGCCGCTCGTCTCGCTGCTCGGCGTGGCGGGCGTCATCGAATTGATCGGCGGCGTGCTCGTGCTGATCGGCCTGTTCACGCGGGCGGCGGCGTTCGTGTTGTCGGGCGAACTGGCGTTCGCGTACTTCATCGGGCACGCGCCGAAAGGAAACTTCCTGCTGCCGCTATTGAATCAGGGCGAGCCGGCCGTGCTGCTGTCGTTCATCTATTTGTTCATCGCGGCGGCGGGGCCGGGCGCGTGGAGCATCGACCGGCGACGTCGAGCATTACTTCGGCCACTCGTCTAGCTCGTCGTTGAAGAGCGAAGCGACGATGCCGCGCAGCCACATCGTGCGCGCATCGTTGTGAAACTTGCGATGCCAGTGCTGCTTCAGATCGAAGCGGGGCAACGCGAGCGGCGGCTCGGCGAGCGTGATCGACGCATGCTCGGCGACATACGCGAAGCCGATCGCATGCGGCACCGTCGCGATCAGATCGGTGCGCGACAGGATGAACGGCAGGCTCATGAAGTGCGGCGTTTCGAGCACCGCGCGCCGGCGCACGCGTTCCTTGTCGAGATAATTCTCCAGCACTTCCTGGCTGCGGCCTTCCGCGCGCACGACCGCGTGGCCGCATTCCATGAAGCGTTCGAGCGTGAGCGGCTGGTTCGCGAACGGATGATCGCGCCGCATCAGACAGATGAACCGGTGCGAGAAAAGCCGCTGCTGAAAGAAGTTGTTGCCGCGCAAGTCCGGAAAGTAGCCGACCGCCAGATCGATATCGCCGGCTTCAAGCCCGCGCTCCACATCGCCATGCGACGCCGACACCGAGCGCAGATTCGCGTTCGGCGCTTCCTTCGCGAAGGCCTGCAAGAGGCGCGGCAGAAAGACGATCTCGCCGACATCGGAAAGCGCGATCGAAAACGTCTCCGCGCTCGTCGAAGGATCGAAGTGCTGCCGGTCGAGCAGGCCGCGTTCGATGCGCGCCAGCGCCTCGCGCGCCGCGGGCACGAGCGCGATGGTGCGCGGCGTCGGCTCCATGCCGCGCGAGGTGCGCACGAAGAGCGGATCGTTGAAGTACTCGCGCAGACGTGCGAGCGCGGTCGACACGCGCGGCTGACTCACCCCGAGCCGCTCGGCGGCGCGGCTCACGTTGCGCGTCTCCTCGATGGCGACGAGGTACGGAATCAGGTTGAGATCGAGATCGTTCATTTCGGAACCGCCGTCTCCTCGCGTCGATACGGCGTCATCCGCGCCGCGCGACCATGTCCGACACGCGCTGCGCCGCTTCCTGCAGCGGTTCGAGAAACGCCTTCACCATCTGCTTTGCGTTCTTGCGCTGCGCGTTGCCGCTGATGTTCAGCGCCGCGATCACGCGGCCTTGCCGGTCGCGGATCGGCGCGGACATCGAAATCAGTCCTTCCTCCAGTTCCTGATCGACGATCGCCCAGCCCTGGCGGCGCACCGCGGCGATGGCTTCCTTGAGCGCGCCCTTGTCGACGATCGTGCGCGGCGTGCGCGCGACGAGCGAACTCGCATCGAGCGCTTCGTCGAGGCGCGCTTCGTCGAGCGCGGCGAGCAGGACGCGGCCCATCGACGTGCAGAACGCAGGCAGACGGCTGCCGATCGACAGATTCTGCGTGATGATCTTGTGCGTCGGCACGCGCAGCACATAGACGATTTCCGCGCCGTTCAGCACGGCCGCCGAGCAGCTTTCGTGCACTTGCTCGACGAGATCTTCCATTACCGGTTCGGCCAGATTCCAGAAGGGCATCGACGTCAGATAGGCGAAGCCGAGGTCGAGAATCTTCGGCGTCAACTGAAAGAGACGCCCGTCGGCCTCGACATACCCGAGCGCCTGCAGCGTCAGAAGGATGCGGCGCGCGCCGGCGCGCGTGAGGCCGGTAGCCGCCGCGACATCCGTCAGCGTCTGCGCGGGGCGGTTCGCATCGAACGAGCGGATGACAGCGAGCCCGCGCGCGAACGACTGCACGTAGGCATCGCCGGGGCGCGCCTGCGCGTCTTGCGGCTCGGCATCCGGATTGAGCGTGGCTGAATTCTTCATAAGGCGTGTGATGAAAGCGCGAACGGACGGTCGACGCGAAGTTCGAGCTCGGTGAAAACCCCCACTTCGCGCATGCTTCGTTGACACGACAACGAATGCGGGACTAACATGCCGATGTTCGCTAAACGAATCCATGTTCGCATGACGAACATTTCAGCGCAAGTGTGCTGACGAGCAGGTAAACCCCAGTTCGAGACAGACAGGAACGGCAATGATCAACAAGATTTTCGATTCGCTCGCCTCGGCCGTCGCCGACGTCCACGACGGCGCGACCATCATGATCGGCGGTTTCGGCACGGCGGGCATGCCGTCCGAGCTGATCGACGCGCTCATCGAGCAGGGCGCGCGCGGGCTCACGATCGTCAACAACAACGCCGGCAACGGCGACACGGGACTGGCCGCGCTGCTGAAGGCGAAGCGCGTGCGCAAGATCATCTGCTCGTTCCCGCGTCAGACGGACTCGCATGTGTTCGACGCGCTCTATCGCGCGGGCGAAATCGAGCTGGAACTCGTGCCGCAGGGCAATCTGGCGGAACGCATCCGCGCGGCGGGCGCGGGCATCGGCGGATTTTTCACGCCGACGGGCTACGGCACGAAGCTCGCCGAAGGCAAGGAAACGCGCGTGATCGACGGCCGGCACTACGTGCTCGAAGCGCCGCTGCACGCGGATTTCGCGCTCGTGAAGGCATATAAGGGCGATCGCTGGGGCAATCTGGTCTATCGTAAAACTGCGCGCAACTTCGGTCCGATCATGGCGAGCGCCGCGAAAACGGCCATCGTGCAGGTCTCGAAGGTCGTCGCGCTCGGCGAGCTGGACCCCGAAAACATCGTGACGCAGGGCATTTTCGTGCAGCGCGTCGTCGAAGTACCGCAAGCCGTGCATCAAGCCGAACTCGCCGCTTAAGGAAGGACGAAAAGCCATGAAGAAACTCACTCGTGACGAAATGGCCAAGCGCGTGGCCGCGGACATTCCCGAAGGCGCGTACGTGAACCTGGGCATCGGCGTGCCGACGCTCGTCGCCAATCATCTCGCGGCGGACCGCGAGATCTTCCTGCACAGCGAAAACGGCCTGCTCGGCATGGGACCGGCGCCCGCCAAAGGCGAGGAAGACGACGAACTCATCAACGCAGGCAAGCAGCACGTCACGTTGCTGACCGGCGGCGCGTTTTTCCATCACGCCGATTCGTTCGCGATGATGCGCGGCGGCCATCTCGACTTCTGCGTGCTCGGCGCCTTCCAGGTTTCCGCGACGGGCGATCTCGCGAACTGGCACACCGGCGCGCCCGACGCGATTCCAGCTGTCGGCGGCGCGATGGATCTCGCGATCGGCGCGAAGCAGGTCTACGTGATGATGGAACTGCTCACCAAGCAGGGCGAGAGCAAGCTGGTCGACGCCTGCACGTATCCGGTGACGGGCGTCGCATGCGTGAATCGCGTGTACACGGATCTCGCCGTGTTCGACGTGACGCCGGAAGGCTTCGTCGTGCGCGAAATCGTCGACGGCCTGTCGTTCGAAGAGTTGCGGAAGCTGGCCCAGGTGCCGCTGCAATTCGCGCCGCTGACCGAAGCAGCCTGAGAGAATTCTGGAGACATTGAAGATGAAACAAGCTTTCGTATGTGATGCCATCCGCACGCCGATCGGTCGTTACGGCGGTTCGCTGTCCTCCGTGCGCGCCGACGATCTCGGCGCCGTGCCGCTGCGCGCGCTGGTCGAGCGCAACAAGGAAGTGGACTGGGAAGCCATCGACGAAGTGATCTACGGCTGCGCGAATCAGGCGGGCGAAGACAACCGCAACGTCGCGCGCATGTCGGCGCTGCTGGCCGGTTTGCCGGTCGGCACGCCGGGCTCGACGGTCAATCGCCTGTGCGGCTCGGGCATGGACGCGATCGGCGTCGCGGCCCGCGCGATCAAGGCGGGCGAGACGAGCCTGATGATCGCGGGCGGCGTCGAAAGCATGAGCCGCGCGCCGTTCGTGATGGGCAAGGCGACGAGCGCGTTCTCGCGTTCCGCAGAAATCCACGATACGACCATCGGCTGGCGCTTCATCAATCCGCTGATGAAGAAGCAGTACGGCGTCGATTCGATGCCGGAAACCGCCGAAAACGTCGCGGACGACTACAAGATCAGCCGCGCCGATCAGGACGCGTTCGCGCTGCGCTCGCAGCAGAAGGCGGCGCGCGCGCAAAAGGACGGCACGCTGGCGCAGGAAATCGTCGCGGTGACGATTCCGCAGAAAAAGGGCGATGCGCTCGTCGTCGACAACGACGAGCATCCGCGCGAAACGAGCCTCGAAGCGCTCGCGAAACTGAAGGGCGTCGTGCGTCCGGACGGCTCGGTGACGGCGGGCAACGCGTCGGGCGTGAACGACGGCGCGGTCGCGATGCTGATAGCCGACGAGGAAAGCGCGAAGCGCAACGGCCTCACGCCGCGCGCGCGCATTCTGGGCTTGGCCACGGCCGGCGTGCCGCCGCGCGTGATGGGCATCGGTCCAGGTCCGGCCTCGCAGAAGCTGCTTGCGCGTCTCGGCATGACCATCGACCAGATGGACGTGATCGAGCTGAACGAAGCGTTCGCGTCCCAAGGTTTGGCGACGCTGCGCATGCTCGGCGTCGCCGATGACGATCCCCGCGTCAATCCGAACGGCGGTGCGATCGCGCTCGGCCATCCGCTGGGCGCGTCCGGCGCGCGGCTCGTCACGACCGCGAGCTACCAGTTGCATCGCACGGGCGGACGTTACGCGCTTTGCACGATGTGCATTGGCGTCGGCCAAGGCATCGCGATGATCATCGAGCGCGTCTGATCACATGTTTTCATCGACCGGACGTTTGACCGATCTCATTTGCGGCAACGCAGCCGCGAACGAGATCTGGTCGCCGCGCGCGACCGTGCAGGCCATGCTCGATGTCGAAGCCGCGCTCGCGCGCGCATCCGCGCGGCATGGCGTGATTCCGTCGGGCGCGGTGGATGCGATCGTCGCCGCCTGCGATGCCGATAACATCGACGCCGATGCGCTGATGACCGGCGCCGCGGCGGGCGGCAATCTCGCGATTCCGCTCGTCAAGCAACTGACGGCCGTCGTGAAGGCGCGCGACGCCGAAGCAGCCAAGTACGTGCATTGGGGCGCGACGAGTCAGGACATCATCGATACGGGCGTCGTGCTGCAATTGCGCGCGTTTCTCGATCTGATCGATGCGGATCTGCGCTCGCTCTCCGATGCGCTCGCCACGCAGGCGCAAGCCCACAAAAACACGCCGATGATCGGCCGCACCTGGCTTCAGCAGGCGCTGCCGATCACGCTCGGCCTGAAGTTCGCGCAATGGCTCGATGCAGTGACGCGTCATCGCGAGCGCCTCGGCGAACTGAGGTCGCGCGCGCTCGTGCTGCAATTCGGCGGCGCGGCGGGCACGCTCGCGAGTCTGCGCGACAAGGCCTTGCCGGTCGCGGCATCGCTTGCGCAGGACCTGAAGCTGGCGCTTCCCGCGTTGCCGTGGCACACGCAGCGCGATCGCATCGCGGAAACCGCGTCGTTTCTCGGCATGCTGACGGGCACGCTGGGCAAGATCGCGCGCGATGTCTCGCTGATGATGCAGACCGAGCTCGGAGAAGTCGCCGAACCGGCGGCCGCAGGCAAGGGCGGATCGTCGACGATGCCGCACAAGCGCAATCCAGTCGGCTGCGCGGCCGTTCTGACCGCCGCGACGCGCGCGCCGAATCTCGTCGCGACGATCTTCGCGGGCATGGTCCAGGAGAACGAGCGCGCGCTCGGCGGCTGGCAGGCCGAATGGGAAGCGCTGCCCGATCTCGCGCGTCTGACGGCGGGCGCGTTGTCGAACATCGTGGGCATCGTTCCGTCGATGGAAGTCAATGTCGAACGGCTCGCACGCAATCTCGACGTGACCAACGGACTGATTCTCGGCGAAGCGGTGATGCTCGCGCTCGGCGACGCAATCGGCAGGCTCGACGCGCACAAGCTCGTCGAAGGCGCGTCGAAGGCGTCGGTGGCGAACGGCACGTCGCTCTTCGACGAACTCTGCTCGAACGAAACCGTCACGCGTCATGTTTCGCAGGATCAACTGAAATCGCTGCTTGATCCGGCGAATTACGTCGGACAGGCGCAGGCGTTCGTCGATGCCGCCATCGCGAACGCTCACTCGAAATAAGCAGGAACACACAGGAGCGGTAAAAACATGCCTCTTGCCGAAGTCAACGGAACACGGATTCACTATCGCATCGACGCGACGGCGGGCGACAACGCGCCGTGGCTCGTGCTGTCGAATTCGCTCGGCGCCGATGTCTCGATGTGGACGCCGAACATCGAGGCGTTCGCCGCGCGCTATCGCGTCGTGCGCTACGACACGCGCGGCCACGGTCATTCGGACGTGCCGCCGGGCCCGTACACGATCGATCAGCTGATCGGCGACGTGATCGGCCTGATGGATCATCTGAAAATCGAGCGCGCGAACTACTGCGGCCTGTCGATGGGCGGGCTGACCGGCATCGGGCTGGCGGCGCGTCATCCGGAGCGCTTCTCGCGCGTGGTGTTGTCGAACACCGCCGCGCTGATCGGCTCGGACGCCGTGTGGACGCCGCGCGCCGCGAAAGCGCGCGAGCCGGGCGGCATGCCCGCGCTGACCGACGCCGTGATCGCGCGCTGGTTTACCGCGCCCTTCATCGAGCGTGAGCAGCTCGAACTCGCGAATATCCGCGACGTGTTTCGCCACACCAACGGCGAAGGCTACGCGTCGAACTGCGAGGCGATCCGCGACGCCGACCTGCGCGACGAAGCGAAGACCATCGCATTGCCCGTGCTTGTGATTGCGGGCACGCACGATCTGTCGACGACGGCCGAGCAGGGCCGCGAGCTCGCGGGTTATATCGGCGGCTCGCGCTACGTCGAACTGGACGCGGCGCATCTGTCGAACATCGAAAAGCGCGACGACTACACGCGCGCCGTCCTCGACTTCCTCGGAGAATAAAGATGACCGACGACGAACGTTACGAAGCCGGGATGAAAGTGCGCCGCGCGGTGCTGTCCGACGCGCACGTCGACCGCTCGCTTGCAAACCGCACCGAGCTGACGACCGAATTCCAGAACTTCATCACGCGCTATGCGTGGGGCGAAATCTGGACGCGCGACGGCCTGCCGCGTCACACGCGCAGCCTCATCACGATCGCGATGATGGTCGCGCTCAATCGCAGCGAAGAACTCGCACTGCACTTGCGCGCCGCGAAGAACAACGGCGTCACGCAAGACGAGATCAAGGAAGTGCTGTTGCAAACGGCGGTCTACTGCGGCGTGCCGGCGGCGAATTCGGCGTTCCACCTCGCGCAGAAAATCTTCGACGAAGAGAGCAAGGCGTAGTCGCGACGCGGAACCGATAAAAACCGTCTCCGGGAAACC
The DNA here is from genome assembly GCF_000698575.1 of Caballeronia zhejiangensis. Taxonomy (GTDB): domain Bacteria; phylum Pseudomonadota; class Gammaproteobacteria; order Burkholderiales; family Burkholderiaceae; genus Caballeronia; species Caballeronia zhejiangensis. The sequence continues at coordinate 73,741 of NZ_JFHD01000011.1, read as the reverse complement.
GGAGACGGTTTTTCGTTTGCGGACTCAGAACGCGTAGAACGGTCCCGGTCCTGCGGGCGTCGGGCGTCCTGCGAGCGCCGTGAACACGCGCCGTCCGTAGAAGAAAGGCAAGCCCCAGTCGAAGAAGCCGCTCGCGGAGCCGGCGAGATTGTCGAAGGCGAAGTGGCCGGTGCCGAACAAGGTCGTCGATTGCGCGATGGTGAAGCTCACCGCGCTCTGCGCGCCGCTCGACGAACGGATCGTCGCGGCGATCGTCGTCGGCGTCGACGGGCAATACCACGCGCCGCACTTCGCGAGCGTCGCCGACGGGAAGAAGACGCCGTTTGATCCGCTATCGATGAAGCTCGAACCGTACTGGCTGCCGCCGAAATCCGTCGTGACGTAGCCGGACAGCGAACTCGCCTTGAGCACCGTGGCCGAGCCGAGCAGATTGTTCGACTGCGAGCCGATGCCGAAGGTCATCGTCCCCGTGACCGCCGATGCGCCGCTATCCGGCACGTCGGGCAGCTCGATCAGCACGCCGTTGTTGTCCGACGCGAAGTTCGCGACCGGATTGGTCACCTGCTGCGCGACCGCCAGCTTGCTCGCGGTGCAGTTGCCCGAGATGCAGCTGTAGTACCAGCGCGGCATCGCCGAGGTCGCGCATCCCGCGCCGCAGTCGGCGGTGAACGGTCCGACGCCGAGGATGCCGTTGCCGCGCAGGCTCGACGCGGAGAGCATCGGCAGGCCGGACTGGCTGCAGTCCTGCGCCGCGTTGCCTGCGGCGGAGTCGGCGATCAGTTGCACGGAAGTCGAGCGCGCGACCTGGCTCGCGAGCCGGATATCGGCCGTGCGGACCGCGCCCCACGTATAGCCTGAGCCGAACACGGCGCATTCCGCGATGATCGCGCTCTGGCTGCCGCCCGCGACGAGCGGCAACGCGATCGACGGACTGAGTGCGGACGCCAGCACTCTCAAGCCGTGCGAGCCGGTATCGACCTGAATGTCGTCGATGGTCTGGCATGTGTCCGTGCCCGGCACGCAGATCGTCACGCTGGTTTGCAGCATGTTGCGCGTGTTGGTCGGCGTGCTGGAAACATGGATGATCTGGACGTTGGGCGTCGTCGATTGCGCGACGGTCGTGCCGGTGGATGGGGACGACGCCGCGCTCGCGGGCGTCGCGGCGCTGGCCGTCTGGGGCGCGCTGGCCTGGTGAGGCGACGCGGCGGCGCTGCCGTTCGAGCCGCCGTCCGAACCTCCGCCGCCGCCGCAGGCGTGAAGCAGAACGCAAGTGCCGAGTGCGGCGATCGAGAGAAGGGCGCGTGGGTTCATGGCGGGCCTCTTACTGAATGTCCGTTGCGCTCACGCCCGGCGGCAGGGCGCTCGCAAGCCATGCGCGGCCGATGAATTCGCGCAGCCGCATGCGATTTTCGACGACGAGATCGCCCGCGGCGACGTGCGCCGCATGCAGGCCCGCATCGCCGACCGACGCGCTCGCGCCTTGCCTGAACGTCTCGAAATGGCTGCCGAGCAGCGTGCGGACGTCCGGCATCGCCGGGCCGCGCCAGGACACCGCGTACACCGTGCCGCTCGAATCGACATACTCACGCACGACGATGCCGTCGGCATCGGTCGTTTCGTGGAATTTCACGAGGCCGCTCTGCGCCTGATGCACGACATCGCCCTGCGATGCGCTCGACGCGCGCCCGGCGGCACCGAGCTGCGCGTGGGCATTAGCCGACGCGCCGATCGCCAGAATGGTCAGGCACGCGGTCGCGTAGTGAGGAATTCTGATTTTTCTCATGACGTTCTCTCCGTTAATTAGGACTCTTCTTATTTTCGAGATGCGATTTTAGGAGGAAGTCAGAAAAAACTGATACACGTCGATGTTTCCGCGCGAAACGGGCGGATGCGCGTAGGAGAAAAAGAAGTCTCTATGAATCAAAAGGTTACGCAGATCGAAAAGCCGAATTGCCGCTTTTCGCGATTGTCATAAATTGTCAATTCGATGCGGAGCGGCTTAAATGGAAGTTTGAGGCGCGCCTTTTGGCTGCGCGTAGTCTGCTTTCGTCATTGAAAGGCAACGTTTAATGGGCGCGCTGCGCAGCCTTGCCGGAAGCCGTCGTGACCTCTTTTTTGTCACGGCGCACGGCGGACCGGTAAAATAACGGGTTGATCCACGGAAGAACGCCCGTGGCGTAGCGGAAGGACTTCTCCAAATGACAGATTTTCGTGTAACGAAGCGGATGGCTGCGCTTTTCGCGGTGGCCGGAATCGTGGCGGGATGTGGCTCGTCCAATCCCAACGCGTTCAACTACAAGAGCGATCAGCGTTCGAAACAGGTGTCTCTCGCCGTGCCGCCGAACCTGCTCGACGAAGCGGCCGATCAGCGTTCATTGCCGCCGCAAGGCGGGCAGGCATCGCTGTCCGATCTGCAGCAGATTCAGAAAGTCGCACCGAACGCGCCCACGGTGGTTCCGCCGGTGTCGGGCATGCGCGTTCAGCGCGACGGCACCGAGCGCTGGCTCGTCGTCGATGGCAAGACGCCCGATCAGGTGTGGCCGCAGGTCCGCCGTTTCTGGCAGGAGCAGGGCTTTCTGCTCGTCGTCGATCAGCGCGACAAGGGCGTGATGGAAACGGACTGGAACGAAACCCATCCGCAGATTTCCGACGGCCTGATCCGCGACACGCTCGCCAAGGCAACCGGCAACTCGTATGTCACGGCCGAGCGCAACAAGTACCGCACGCGTCTCGAAGCGGCGCCGAACGGCGGCACGTATGTGTTCATCAGCCAGAAGGGCATGCGCGAGGCGCTGACCGGCGTGAACAATGACACGAGCCAGTGGCAGGCCCGCCCGAACGATCCCGCGCTCGAGAACGAATACCTCAAGCGCCTGATGTCCTCGCTCTCGCTGGCCGACCAGCGGGCGGCTTCCGGCGGCGCAACGCCGCTCGACGCCCCGGCCGCCGGTGCTGCGGGCGCGCAAGCCGCGAAGGGCGGCGATGCGAAGGCGGCGTCGGTCGCGGCGCAGAACGCCGCGTACGCGGGCAATTCGCCGATCCGCAACGAAGTCGTGCCCGAGGCCGCATCGTCGCAACTGACCTTGCCGGAAGCGTACGACCGCGCGTGGTTGCGCGTGGGCATCGCGCTCGATCGCGCCAACTTCACGGTGGACGACCGCGACCGCAGCAAGGGCGTCTATTACGTGCGCTACGTCGATCCGACGGACAAGTCGTCGGCGGAACAAGGCTTCTGGAGCCAGGTGTTCCACGGCCGCAAGGAAATGAAGGCGAAGCAGTATCAGGTCAACGTGCGCGCCGTCACCGAGCAGCAAACGCGCGTGGCGATCGTCGACGACAAGGGCGAAGTCGATTCGTCGCCGCAAGCTCGCCAGATCATGGCGCTGCTCGCCGACCAGATCAGCTGATCGTTTTCCGCGCCGATCCGCAGAAACCGCCTCCTTCGCGAGGCGGTTTTTTTGCGCCGTCGATGCCGCCGCCGGGCGCGCAAACGATTTTTTCAGCGCGCACGGAAATGCGAGCGACGCGTAAATATTGCGCAGACAATTCTTTCTATCGGGAAATGTGCGCAAAAGCTTATAGAAATGAACGCCCGGACAGTACATTGCATCAGTGGCGTAAATCACCCGCCGGAAGTTCCACGAAGCGCGCGTATCACGCACGTTGTACCTGACAAACAGACGATTGGTTCGCCCCGCGCGAACCCCGATGGCCCCGTCGCCTATCCTCGTAGGGCGACGGTTTTTGCCCGCGTTTCTCTTGGAACGCGGGCTTTTTCTTTGGCTTGCAGATCGGGCGTTTTCGGCGACATGCGCGATGCGCGGTTATGCTCGTGCTTCCATCGTTCAAGTAAGAAAGGAGAAGCTCATGTCGGAAGTTGCCGTCGTCGCGATCTTTGTTGCCAAACCGGGCAAGGAAGAGGAACTGAGGGAAGTGCTGGAAGCGAACGTCGAGCCGACGCGCAAGGAGGCGGGTGCGCTGCAATACGACTTGCACCGCGACCTGAAGGAGCCGCGGCGCTTTATCTTCGTCGAGCGCTGGGAGAGCGAGGCCGCGCTCGCGAAGCACGGCGAAACGGCGCACATCCAGACGTTCCGCGCCAAATCGCCGGACTTGTGCGAGCACGGTGAAGTCCGTGTCGCGAGCAAGATTCTCTGACGGACCGGACAGCGCTTTTAATGCGTTTCTTGCGGGACGTCGAGGATCAGGATGATGGTCCAGTCGGCGTCGCCGTCGTGATGATACTGGCGCTCCGCGACGATGAACGGCTGCTGCTTGCCGGACGGTCCGAGGAACAGCACGTCGCCTTCCATCGGCAGGCATTCGACGGGCGGCAGCGCCAGATACGAGTCCTTGTTCGCGTTGCGCGGCATCAGTTTTTCGATCTTGCGCGATGCCGCTTCGGTCCATTCGATATCGAGCTGGATATTGCTCATGCTGTCGTTCGCACGATGAGTGCGCTCCACGGTTGAATCGTTGAAAAGACGATGCGCAATGTAGCACACGCCGTGCGCGATCCATGCGGCGTGCCAGACGAAAAAACGGCCCGAAGGCCGTTTTCCGTTCGTGCGCGAGACGGCACGAAACGCTCAAATTTCCTCGTACAGCGGCAGCGTCAGAAACTCGGTGAAGTGCGCCGAAGTCGACATTTCCTCGAAGATTTTCGCCGCGCGTTCGTAGGGTTTCGTGTCCGCGCCCGACGCGCTGACCGCCTGCTTCACCTTCTCCAGTTCGTCGATGGTGATCTCGCGCACCATCGATGCCGTGACCTTGCGGCCGTCGTCGAGCTTGCCCTTCGGCGAGCGGATCCATTGCCACACCTGCGAGCGCGAGATTTCGGCGGTCGCGGCGTCTTCCATCAGATTGTGGATCGGCACGCAGCCATTGCCCGCGAGCCACGAACCGAGATAGTGGACGCCGACGTTCACGTTGTTGCGCAAGCCCGCTTCGGTGATCGGCTCTTCCGGACGGAAGTCGAGCAGATCGTGCGCCGTCACCTGCACGTCGGTGCGCTGCTTATCGATCTGGTTGGGCTTGTCGCCGAGCACCTTCACGAACTCTTCCATCGCGACCGGCACGAGGCCCGGATGCGCGACCCAGCCACCGTCGTAGCCGTCAGAGGCGTCGCGCGCCTTGTCGGAGCGCACGCCGCCCATCGCTTTGTCGTTCGCGGCCGGATCGTTCTTGATCGGAATCAGCGCCGACATGCCGCCGATCGCCGGCGCATTGCGTTTGTGGCATGTCTTCAAAAGTTCGAGTGCATAGGCGCGCATGAAGGGCGACGTCATCGTGATCTTCGCGCGGTCGGCGAGGCAGAAGTCCGTGTCGTTCTTGAACTTCTTGATCGCCGAGAAGATGTAATCCCAGCGGCCCGCGTTGAGCCCCGAGCTATGCTCGCGCAGCTCGTACAGGATTTCGTCCATCTCGAACGCGGCGAGAATCGTTTCGACGAGCACCGTCGCGCGAATCGTGCCGCGCGGGATGCCGATGGCCTCCTGCGCCGCGACGAAAATGTCGTTCCACAGACGCGCTTCGAGATGGCTTTCCATCTTCGGCAGATAGAAGTACGGACCGCTGCCGCGCGCGATCAACTCCTTCGCGTTGTGAAACAGGAAGAGCGCGAAATCGAAGATGCCGCCCGACACGCGCTCGCCATCGACGGTGACGTGCTTTTCGTCGAGATGCCAGCCGCGCGGACGCACGATCAGCGTCGCGATCTTGTCGTTGAGCTTGTACGACTTGCCGTTCTGTTCGAGCGAAATCGTACGGCGCACGGCTTCCTTCAGATTGACCTGGCCGACGATCTGGTTGTCCCAGTTCGGCGCATTCGAATCCTCGAAGTCGGTCATGTAGGAATCCGCGCCGGAGTTGAGCGCGTTGATGATCATCTTGCGCTCGACCGGACCGGTGATCTCGACGCGACGGCATTGAAGATCTGCCGGCAGCGGCGCGACCTTCCAGTCGCCTTCGCGGATCGATTTCGTTTCTTCGAGGAAGCTCGGGCGCTCGCCCGCATCGAGACGCTTCGTGCGCTCGACGCGCGCCGCGAGCAATTGCTTGCGGCGCGGCTCGAACTGGCGATGCAGCGACGCGACGAACGCGAGCGCTTCGGGCGTCAGGATGGTCTCGTAGCCGGGCTTGATATCGGCTGAGATGGCCATGCCTTTCGGAAGCGAAAGCGGATTCGATGGATGCGTCATGGTTTTCTCCTTGGTCGGTCAGACGGTTTTGCTGGTGGTTGTGCGTGAAGCGTTGCGCTGCCTGCTTTTCGGCTGCGTGATCCGGCGAGAGTTGGCGACGGCGCGCGTCGCGCCGCCTTCGATGAAAGCGATGAGATCGGCCATGCCGCGGCCGCTGCCGTGCGGCGCGACGCCCAGTTCCTCGGGCGGCAGCGCGGCGCGGTTGATCCAGAAAGTCGTGTAGCCGAACCATGTTGCGCCGGCGACATTCCAGCCGTTGCTCGACGCGAATACGATGTCGCGCGCGCTGGCATCGAAGGCTCGGGTGCCGAGCGCGTAGGCGGCGGGCGCGGGCTGGTAGGCGCGCGCTGCATCGACCGACAGAACGTAATCGAAGAGGCCGCTCATGCCGGCGCTTTTCACGGCGATGTCGAGCATCGGCGGATTGCCGTTCGACAAAATCGCGAGCGGAATGGCGAGGCCGTCGCGCAACGATCTGAGCGCGGGCAGCGTGTCGGGGAACGCGGAAAGGCACGCGTATTCGTCCATCAGGCGCTTCTCGGCGGCGCTCGTGAGCGCATCGGCGAGGTTCAGGCGTGCAGCCGCGTGGCGCAGCGCATCGATCGTGACTGTCCAGAACGGCTCGTAGTGCGCGCCCGACGGATCGGCGAGCGTGCGCAGTTGCGTGTACTCGATCTGCTTGCGGCGCCAGAGCTTCGAGAGTGCGTCGCCGTGGCCGGGAAAGAGCTGCTCGGCCGCCGCGACGACCGAGTGGACGTCGAAAAGCGTGCCGTAAGCGTCGAAGATGACTGCGCGGGGGAGCTTGGACAACTCGCGGGAAAATTCGCTGGACGATGCGTGTGTCGTTATGGCCGACATAGCCTTGCGCTCCGTTTAGAGGTCGGATCGATTGTATTCGTGATCTAAGTGATGGAAAAAGCACCGCAGCATCACTTGATCTTTTACTTTTACTTACCTAATCTGTCGTTCAACACCGATATTGACGACGAACGCGCATGGATCGATTCAAGCAGATAGAAACCTTCGCTTCGGTCGCGGCGAAGGGCAGCCTGTCGGCGGCGGCACAGGCGGAGGGCATCGCGCCGGCCGTCATCGGACGCAGGCTGGATGCGCTCGAAGAGCGGCTCGGCGTGAAGCTGCTCGTGCGTACGACGCGCCGAATCACGCTGACCTTCGAAGGCTCCGCGTTTCTCGAGGACTGCCAGCGCATCATCAACGACATGCAGAACGCGGAGGCGAGCGTGTCGGCGGGCGGCGTGAAGGCGAGCGGGCATTTGCGCGTCTCGGCGCCGGCGGGCTTCGGACGGCGTCACGTCGCGCCGCTCGTGCCGAAGTTCACGACCTTGCATCCGGACGTTTCCGTGAGTCTCGACCTGACCGACCGCATGGTCGATCTCGTCAACGAAGGCTTCGACTGCGCCGTGCGTCTCGGCGAACTGCCGGATTCGTCGCTGGTCTCCTTGAAGCTCGGAGAGAACCGGCGCGTGTGCGTCGCGTCGCCGGAGTATCTGGAAAAACGTGGCGAGCCCGCCGATCTCGCCGCGCTCGCGCATCACAATTGCCTGGCACTCGGCGCGTCGGCGAATCAGCAGCGTGGCTGGGTGTTCGAGCAGGACGGCAAGGTTGTCACGATCAAGGTTTCCGGCACGATGGAATGCTCCGACGGCGCCGTGCTGCACGAATGGTGTCTCGAAGGCCGCGGTCTCGCGTGGCGCTCGTGGTGGGAAGTCGGCGATGACATCGACGCTGGCCGCCTCGTCAGCGTGCTCGATGCGTACGCCGCGCCGCCGATCGGCATTCACGCGGTGTTTCCGCAAAGGCGGCATCTGCCGTTGCGCGTGCGATTGTTTCTCGATTTGCTCAAACATACCTATAACGCGACGGGATATTGGGGTTGACTGCGAGCCGGTGAAAGCTTCGGAATCCTATGCGCGGCGTCGCATCGCCGCGCGGGTACATCGAAATTGCTCTGCGCCGGCGCCCGTTACTACAATGGAATCACGCACCATCAACTGACGGGGGAGGACGCCATGTTCAAACACATCCTCGTGCCGACCGACGGCTCGGAGCTATCGCAAAAGGCCATCGACGGCGCGATCGATCTTGCGCAATCCGTCGGTGCGCGCATCACGGCTTACGCGTGCCTGCCTCAGTATCCGTATTCGCCATTCGCCGATGTCGCCGTCGAGCCGCCCGACGATTTTCACGCCCGCGCCGAGAACGAAGCCCGCGAACATCTGCGCGCGGTCGAGCGCGCCGCGGAAAGCGCCGGCGTGCCCTGCACGAGCGTGACGAGCATCGATGCCGCGCCGTATATCGGCATCATCGAGGCGGCGGAGCAAAACGGTTGCGACGTGATCCTGATGGCGTCGCACGGACGGCGCGGTCTCGGCAGTCTGCTGATCGGCAGCGAAACGCAGCGCGTCCTGACGCATACGAAGATTCCGGTAATCGTGTATCGCTAGCGAGCGGCGTTCCCCGGCGCGTGGCTGCGCGCGCCGGGACGCCGCTTCTTTTCACCACTCTCCCTGATTCGCCTGCTGAAGCCGTATTACGCGACCTTCTTGTCGAAGAACTGCTCGTCTTCGGTCGAGCCGTGCAGAGCGGTCGTCGATGCTTCCTTCTCGACCGTCTGCGTGACCGCGTCGAAGTAGCCGGTGCCCACTTCGCGCTGGTGCTTGACGGCCGTGAAGCCCTTGTCGGCGGCGGCGAATTCGGCCTGCTGCAATTCGACGAACGCGCTCATCTGCGAACGGGCGTAGCCGTGCGCGAGGTTGAACATCGAATAGTTCAGCGCGTGGAAGCCGGCCAGCGTGATGAACTGGAACTTGTAGCCCATCGCGCCCAGTTCGCGCTGAAACTTGGCGATGGTCGCGTCGTCCAGATTCTTCTTCCAGTTGAACGACGGCGAGCAGTTGTACGACAGCATCTTGCCGGGGAATGCCTTGTGGATCGCCTCGGCGAACTTCTTCGCGTATTCGAGATCCGGCTTGCCCGTTTCGCACCAGACGAGATCGGCGTAGGGCGCGTAGGCGAGGCCGCGCGAAACTGCCTGCGCGAGACCCGGCTTCGTGCGGAAGAAGCCTTCCACCGTGCGCTCGCCGGTGAGGAACGGCTTGTCGTTGTCGTCGATGTCGGACGTGACGAGATCGGCGGCTTCGGCGTCCGTGCGGGCGATGAGCACCGTCGGCACGCCGCACACGTCCGCGGCCAGCCGCGCGGCCGACAGCTTCGCCACATTCTCGCGCGTCGGCACGAGCACCTTGCCGCCCATGTGACCGCATTTCTTGACCGACGCCAGTTGGTCCTCGAAGTGCACGCCCGCGGCGCCGGCTTCGATCATCGCCTTCATGAGTTCGAACGCGTTCAGCACGCCGCCGAAACCCGCTTCGGCATCGGCGACGATCGGCGCGAAGTAATCGATATAGCCTTCATCGCCTGGATTCTTGCCTTCCGACCATTGAATCTGATCGGCGCGGGTGAGCGTGTTGTTGATGCGCTTCACGACGAGCGGCACCGAATTCGCCGGATACAGCGACTGGTCGGGATACATTTCACCCGCGACGTTGGCATCTCCCGCCACTTGCCAGCCCGACAGATAGATCGCCTTGAGGCCGGCCTTGACCTGCTGCATCGCCTGATTGCCGGTCAGCGCGCCGAGCGCGTTGACGAACGGCTCGTCGTTGATCGATGCCCACAGCCGTTCGGCGCCGCGTCGCGCGAGCGTGTGCTCCGGCTGCACCGAGCCGCGCAGACGGACGACGTCATCCGCCGAGTAGCCGCGCTTGATGCCCTTCCAGCGCGGATCGGTTTCCCATTGCTGCTGGAGTTGCTGGGCTTGTTGTTGACGTGAGGTCATGGCGAATCTCCCTGAGACTGGACTGATGTTCCTGAATCGCATGAGCGGCGCCGAATCGGCGTTCTGCGTTTGCTCAACTCTTATATAAGAGTGTAGGCTAATGCGATTTTCCGAAACACCTCTCTGGCAGAGAATTCTGGTTTATTTTCCTTGTTCAAAATCAACGAGATACGATCCGAATATCGTATTGCGGAACGACGTTTTCTATCTTGCAACCGCAGGTTTTGTGCCGCGCAGCACGGCTTTTGCGACGCAAAAGAGCATTGCGCATGGTGAAATATGCCGACGGGGCGAAAAAAAACCGATGCACGAGGCATCGGTTTTTCTTTTCGCAACGGGAAGCGGTATCAGGAACCGCTTCCCGCAAGCAGCTTAGCTGCCGCGGCGCGGGGCGCGCGGGCCGTCGTTACGGCGTGCGCTGTAGCCGTCGCGCGAGCCGTAGCCGCCTTCGCGATTGCCACCGCGATAGCCGCCGTCGCTGTTGCCGCCACGGTAGCCGCCATCGCTGTTGCCGCCGCGATAACCGCCGCCATCGCGATAACCGCCTTCGCGAGAACCTGCATTCGACTTGTTGCCATAACCGCCGGCGTTGCCCGGACCGTAACCACGGCCACTGCTGCTGCCGCCGCCATTGCCACCGAAGCGACGGCCACCGCCGTTACCGCCCGGACGGCCACGGCCGCCGCCGAAACCACCCTTCGGCGGCGCCTTGCGCGGTTCGAAGCCTGCGACGACGTTCACCGGCAGCGGCGCGCGCACGAAACGCTCGATGCGCTTCAACGCGCCCATTTCGGCGTAGTGCACGAGGCTCACCGCCGTGCCGCTGCGGCCAGCACGGCCGGTACGGCCGATACGGTGCACGTAGTCTTCCGCGAACTTCGGCAGGTCATAGTTGAAGACGTGCGTGATACCCGGAATGTCGATGCCGCGCGCGGCGACGTCGGTCGCGACCAGCACGCGCACGCGGCGCTCGCGCAGCGCGCGGATCGTCCGGTTGCGCGCGCCTTGCGGCAGATCGCCGTGCAGCGCGGCGGACTCGAAGCCCGCGTCGGCGAGACGGTTGGCGATGAGATCCGCGTCGCTCTTCGTCGCCGTGAATACGATCGCCTGATCCAGGCCTTCGCCGCGCAGCAGATGATCGAGCAAGCGGTCCTTGTGATCGCGGTCATCGACGTAATGCACGGTCTGCGCGATGTTGCTCTTCGCTTCGAGCTTCTGGACGATCTCGATGCGCTCCGGATCCTTCAGCAGCCGGCCGGTCAGCGACGTGATCTTGCTATCGATGGTCGCCGAGAAGAGCAGCGTCTGACGCGAGGCGGGCGTCGCGTCGACGATCGTCTCGATGTCTTCGATGAAGCCCATGTCGAGCATGCGATCGGCTTCGTCGAGCACGAGCATGTTGAGTTCCGACAGGTCGATGCGGCCGCGTTCCAGATGGTCGATCAGGCGGCCCGGCGTCGCGACGAGAATCTCAGGGTTCTTCGCGAGGAGCATGAGCTGCTGGCCGTACGCGACACCGCCCAGAATGCTGACGGTGCGCAGGCGGCGCAGATGCTTGCCGTACGTGGTCGCGGCGGTGGAAACCTGCATCGCGAGTTCGCGCGTCGGCGTGAGCACGAGCAGCTTCGGGCGCGCGATCGGCTGCGGACGGCGGCCACGCGCTGCGTTCGGGTCGCGCGGCGCGCGCGGCTGTTGCGCTTCCAGCTTTTGCAGTTGCGCGAATTTTTCGATGGCGGGCAGCATGAACGCGGCCGTCTTGCCCGAACCGGTCGGGCTGGAGACGAGCAGATCGCGGCCGGCGAGCGCGGCGGGAATCGCGCGCTGCTGCACGGGCGTCGGGGATTCGTAGCCCGCAGCGGTCAGCGCGGACACGATATCGGCGGAAAGGCCGAGCGATTCGAAAGTGGGGCCGGCGGGCTTGTCGGCGGGTGCGTCGGTGGCCGGGGTATCGGCCGAGGGGGTGATGCCAATGTTTGCTGCGAGATTGTCCAACGGGCTAGCGGTGAAGCTCGAAGTCATGTCGATCCTTGAAACGAGGAATAAGGCGTCGGCGCCAATCGGCATACCCAGGTCGTTGGATTCAGCGAGCGAAGAAACAGCGAGCAAATCGAAAAACGTAGGCTACTCGCACGAACGTGCGGCGAGTATCTTTGTTAGAAGCTGTATCGGATACGGCAGGCTCGATCGTTCCGAAGCGAACGACGGGCGCTGACGTCAGCCTGATGCATGACGGGCCGAGAAACGTGCTGCGCGCAAATGCGACGCAAAGGCCTGGCAGGAAGGGGACAGTTTCTAAACTGGATTGGAGCGAAACGCTACGAAGCGCCTTGCTGCGTGGGACTTGCCGGAAGGCTCGCCACCCGCAATCGAGCGCTGACCGCTAGTATATCGGAATTTGCTGCACTGCGCCACATTTTGACGCATCGCCGCGCCATCTTCGGGCATCGGACGGCGCGGCCGGTCCGCTGGAACTGGCCGACGCCGGCCGGAACCTCAGGCCGCCTCGCCCCGCTTGAGCGATTCGACGAGTTCGACGTAGCGTGCCTTGGCGTCGTCGGCGGGCGTGCCTTGCAGCGCGGCCCACGCTTCGTATTTGTATTTGCCGGCGATATCCGTGAAGCCCGGCTTTTCGCCTTGCACGTCGCCGATGCTCGCCTGCTTGAAAAGCGCATAAAGCCGCAACAGCGTGAGATTGCCGGGACGCTCGGGCAGTTGAGTGACGTCGGACTGGGCTTGGGCGAATTGCTGATCGATGTCGGTCATGCGTTCTCCGTTGTTATCGAGATGGACCGGACGATCTTAGCAAGCGAGACGCGCGAGCCCGGTCGAGGCTTTCCTCCAACCGAGGACGCCTTCCAGACGCCTTGCGGACGCGAATTGGGTCGACCGCGTATCGCCGATCACGCGAATCCGGCGCATGTCCCGCATTACAATACCGGCTATGACACGCACCGTTTTGCTCGCCCTCGACACCTCGACGGAATTTTGCTCCGTCGCGCTCCTGCTCGCCGACAGCGCTTTCGCCGCCACTCCGAACTCCGCCGCGCCTCAATACGTGAACGGCGACACGCGCGTGTGGTTTCGCCACGAGGCGACCGGCGCCGTGTCGAGCACGCGCCTTTTGCCGGCCGTGCGCGAGCTTTTCGCCGACGCCGGGCTCGCGCTCGCCGACTGCGCGGCGATCGCATTCGGCGCGGGCCCGGGCTCGTTCACCGGCTTGCGCACGGCGACAGGCGTGGCGCAAGGCCTGGCGTTCGGTTTGAACGTGCCGGTCGTGCCGGTGAGCACGCTGCTCGCCTGCGCGGAGCACGCGCGCCTGAACGATCCGTCGATCCCGGCGCGCGTGCTAGCGGCGCTGGACGCCCGCATGGATGAAGCGTACTGGGCCGATTTCGAATTCGATGCCGCCGCCGGCGACTGGCGCACGCTGCATCCGGCCGCGCTCGATGCGCCCGGCGCGCTGCCTCTGCCCGACGTGCCGTTCGCGCTCGCGGGCAACGCCGCGTCCGCATTCGGCGATCGTCTGCCGGCGCTCGCCGCCGCCGCGCGTGTCGATCGCGAGGCGCTGCCGCACGCGCTGCCGGTCGCGCTCATCGGCTTGCGGGACTGGCGGGCTGGGCGCGCGGTCGCACCCGAACACGCCGCGCCCGAATATGTGCGCGACAAGGTCGCCCAGACGACGGCCGAACGCATGCAGGCTCGCGAGGAGGCGCTTCGGTGAGCGGCGTGCTGCTGGCCGATCGGTATCTCACACCGATGACGGAAGCGGACCTCGACGAAGTCGCCGCGGTCGAAAAGCTCGCCTACGAGTTTCCGTGGAGCCGCGGCAATTTTCAGGATTCGCTGCGCAATGGCTATTTCGGCGTGTGTCTGCGCCATGTGACCGGCACGCTGATCGGCTATTGCGTGCTGATGCCCGTCGTCGACGAGATGCATCTGCTCAATCTGTGCGTCGCACCGTCTGCGCAGCGGGCGGGGGCGGGTCTGACGCTTCTGCGCGAAGCGGTCCGCATCACGCGCGCGGAGAAGCTCGAAGGCGTGCTGCTCGAAGTGCGGCCGTCCAATCCGCGCGCGATCCAGCTCTACGAGCGTTTCGGCTTCGCGGCCATCGGACGCCGCAAGAACTATTACCCCGCGCGGCATCGCTCGCGCGAGGACGCAATCGTCATGCGTCTGTCGTTTACGGAGGAGACTGCGCATGGCGCTCGATGAAATGCTGATCGAAGAGTTGGGAATCGGGCCGGTCTGGGTACGGCGTGGGCTTGCGCCCGCGCCGCAGGTCGAGGAAGAGCGCACGCCTGAAGCGATCGCCACGATGGCGGAAGCACCCGCGCCCGTCGTCGTCGACATGCGGCCGGAGCCGAAGCCGCTCCAGTCCGCACAGCCCGAATCCGACGCGCCGCCGCTCGACGCCTACGACGATCTCCCCTGGACCGACGAAACGCCGCTCCATGTCGAGCCCGCCACCGCGGAAGCCCCGAGCGACATCCACACGCTCGGCTGGGATGCGCTCGCCGAACGCGTCGCGAACTGCGAGCGCTGCCGTTTGTGCGAGCGCCGCACGAACACGGTCTTCGGCGTCGGCGATCGCGAAGCCGACTGGATGCTGATCGGCGAAGCGCCGGGCGAGAACGAGGACAAGCAAGGCGAGCCGTTCGTCGGCCAGGCGGGCAAGCTGCTCGACAACATGCTGCGCGCGCTCACGCTGTCGCGGCAGACGAACGTCTATATCGCGAATGTCATCAAGTGCCGGCCGCCCGGCAACCGCAATCCCGAGCTCGACGAAGTCGCGCGCTGCGAGCCGTATCTGCAACGGCAGGTCGAACTCGTGAAGCCGAAGGTCATCGTCGCGATGGGACGCTTCGCCGCGCAGAGTCTGCTGAAGAACGAGGCGAGCATCGCATCGATGCGCGGACGCGTGCACGAGTATCGTGGCGTGCCGGTGGTCGTCACGTATCACCCGGCTTATCTGCTGCGCAGCCTGCAGGACAAGTCGAAGGCGTGGGCCGATCTCTGCCTCGCGCGCAATACGTATCGCGAGGCGCTCGCCGCGCTCGGCGTCGAGCAAGGAGCAGAGAAGGGCGGCGTCTGATGACGGCCCGGGCGAGCGATCTCACGCGTCTCGTCGATCGTTTCGGCGACGTCACGGTTCGCGATCTCGCCTGGCTTCTGTTCGCTCCCGATCTGCTGCGCGAAGGCGACGCCGCGCTCGCGCATCCGTTCGCGTCGACAGCGGAGCGCGACGCGACGCTCGTGTGGCTGAAGGCGCTCGATGCCGCGCCGCAGCCGCTGCACGATCACGCGCGCGATCCGAAGTTCACGCGCCTCGGCATCTACGCCGAGAGCCTCATCCGCTTTTTTCTCGCGCACGGTCCGGCGGCGCGCCTCATCGCGGCGAACGTGCCGTTGCGGCAACAGCGGCGCACCATCGGCGAATGCGATTTCCTGCTCGAATCGGCGGATGGCGCGCGGCTGCACTGGGAGCTGGCGGTGAAGTTCTACCTGCATATCGACGATAGCGACGGCGATGCGGCGCGCGCGGCGCGTCTGTCGAACTACGTCGGGCCGAATCTGCAGGATCGCTTCGATATCAAGCACGAGCGGCTTCTCACGCATCAACTGGCGCTGACGCGGCGCGCCGAGTTCGCGTTGCTCGGCTTCGACGGTCCGTGGCAGGCGCAGTTGTTCATCAAAGGCCGGCTTTTCTATCACGGGCACGGCGGCGACGAGGTCGTGCCCGCGCGCGAAATAGGGGAGCACCATCTGCGCGGATGGTGGCTGACGGCGTCGGAATGGCGCGACGCGCGCTCGAATGCGTCGGACGATGAGCGCGCGTGGGTCGTGCAGCCGCGCATGGCGTGGCTCGCGTCGCGGCGGCTCGATGCGGATTCCGCCGAAACGCTGATCGCGGAATCGGAGGCGATTCGCGCGCGTCTCGAAGGCACGATCGCGCCGACGATGGTTGCCGCCTACGCGCGCGACGAAGCGGGAAATTTCGTGGAGGAATCGCGAGGCTTCATCGTGCCGGACGACTGGCCGGAGCGCGCGCGGGCGTTCGCCGCGTCGGCGGACTGATCACCGGCTGATCACCACCAGCGGAAAAAATGATGCACCGGACCGACGCCATGACCGACGTCGAGCCGCACGCTCGCTTCGATCGCGCCGGTCAGATAGCGCTTCGCCTCGGCGGTCGCGCTCGCAAGATCGTCGGTTTGCGCAATCAGCGCCGCGATCGCCGACGACAGCGTGCAGCCCGTGCCGTGCGTGTTCTTGAGCGGCACGCGCGCGCCGCCGAGCCTCAGTGCGCCCGCCGCCTCGATCAGCCAGTCGGGACTGTCGTTCGATGCAAGGTGGCCGCCTTTCATCAGCACGGCCCGCGCGCCGAGCGCGCGCAAGGCTTCGCCCTGACGGACCATCGCGTCTTCGTCGGCGGCGCTTTCGTCGCCTAACAGCGCCGCCGCTTCCGGCAGATTCGGCGTGACGAGCGTCGCGAGCGGCAGCAATTCGTCGCGCAACGCGGCAACGGCTTCCGGCGCGAGCAGCGCGTGATTGCTCTTCGAGATCATCACGGTGTCGAGCACAACATGTTTCGGCCGATGGCGCTTGAGCGCCTCGGCGACCGCGCGCACGATGCCCGCGTTCGCCAGCATGCCGATCTTCACGGCATCGATGCGGATGTCGTCGAACACGGCGTCGAGCTGCGCCGCGATGAACGCGGGCTCCGGCGCGTGAACGGCTGTCACGCCGCGCGTGTTTTGCGCGGTGAGCGCCGTGATGACGCTCGCGCCGTACGCGCCGAGCGCGGAGAACGCCTTCAGATCGGCCTGAATGCCCGCGCCGCCGCCCGAGTCGGAGCCGGCGATCGTGAGGACGTTCGGAATGGTTTTCGTGATTGCCATGAGCTTAGATGCGTGACTGTGCGATGGTCGCGGCAAGCGCCGAGGCCGCCGTGCGCGGATCGGCCGCCTTGCAGATCGCCGACACCACCGCGAGACCGGCGGGCTTCGCGCGCATGACGTCTGCGGCGTTATGCGCCTGAATGCCGCCGATCGCGACGGTCGCCACATGCGCGGCCGCGCAGATTTCAGCGAGACCGTCGATGCCGCAGGGCGTGGAGGCGTCGGTCTTGGTCGGCGTCGCGTACACCGGACCCGCGCCGAGATAATCGACGACGCCCGCGCGTTTCGCCGCGTCGGCGGTTTCATCGAGATTCGATACCGACAGGCCGATCAGCGCGTCCGGCCCGAGCAGTCGGCGCGCGACATCGGCGGGCAGATCGCGCTGGCCGATATGCACGCCATCCGCGCCGACAGCCAGCGCGACATCGACATGATCGTTGACGACGAACGGCACGCCGTGCGCGCGCGTGATCGGCAGCAGATCGCGCGCGAGTTCGAACCACGCGCGCTTGTGCCACTCGGGCGCGCGCAGTTGCACGATGGTCGCGCCGCCTTCGAGCGCGGCGCGCGCGACACGAACCGCCGCGTCATGACCGCCGCACTGCACGGGATCCAGCACGAGATAGAGCGAGAGATCGAACGAAGCGCGCATGTCAGCCGGCAACGATGTCGCGCTGCACGAGCGTCTTGCCGAACGCGGCTTCATCGAGCGATGCGAGCCGGTCCAGATACGCGACGGCGAAGCTGCCGGGCAGCGCGGCGTCGCGCGCGGCGAGTTCCCCCGCGATGGTCGAATAGGCGATGGCGGCGACGGTCGCGGACCAGAACGCGTCGCGATCCGGCGCCGCGCCGACGAACGCGGCCACCGTCGCGGACAACGCGCAGCCGACGCCCGTCACGCGCGTCATCAAGGGCGAGCCGTTCGACATCGCGATGACGCGGCGGCCATCGGTCACGTAATCGGTCTCGCCCGTGACCGCGACGACGGCCTGCGTCTTCAGCGCGAGCACCTGCGCGGCGTCGAGCGCGGCATCGGTGGCGGCGGTGCTGTCGACGCCGCGTCCGCTCGCTGCGCCCCCCGACAAGCTGATGATCTCCGACGCGTTGCCGCGGATCACCGCAGGCTTCGCATCGAGCAGATCGAACGCAAATTCGGTGCGAAACGCGAGCGGCCCGACCGCGACCGGATCGAGCACCCACGGCGTGCCTGCGCTGTTGGCGGCCTCGACGGCGGCGCGGATCGCGCGGCTCTGCGGCACGTCGAGCGTGCCGAGATTGACCGACAGCGCATTGGCGACGGCCGCGAATTCGCCGACTTCCTCGCGCGCGACGACCATCGCGGGCGCGGCGCCGATCGCGAGCAGCACGTTCGCGGTGAAGTTGGTGACGACGAGATTCGTGAGGCAATGCACGAGCGGCGCGCGTTCGCGCACGCGGGTGACGAAGGAAAAGAGATCGGCGGCAAGCATGATGCGAAGAGGGTCAGTGCCGCGCTTCGCCGATCAGCGCGACCGAATCGAACGCGCGCTGATTGGCCTGATGCCGTCGCATCACGAAGTACATCATGAGACACACGAACGAGCCGAACAGCACGATGACGAACTGGATCGGCACGTCGAGCCACACGAGCACGGCGTAGAGGCACAGCATGACGAGCACCGACAGGTTCTCGTTGAAATTCTGAACGGCGATGGAATGCCCGGCGGAAAGCAGAACGTGCCCGCGATGCTGGAGCAGCGCGTTCATCGGCACGACGAAGAAGCCCGACAGTCCGCCGACGATCATCAGGAACACATATGCGATCAGCAGATAGCCGGGGAAGTGCATCTTGCCGAAGTAGATGCCCCAGTGCGCGGGAAAGAGATGGCGCGTGTAGAAGGCCATCAGCATGACGGCGAGTCCCATGACGATGCCTACCGGCAGCACGCTGAGCGAGCGCTTGAGCGGCACGCGCGCGGCCGCGAGCACCGCGCCCGCCGCGACGCCGACCGCGATCACCGCCTGCAGGATCGCTGCCTGCGAGAGCGTCATGCCGAGCGACACTTCGGCCCATTTCAGCACGATGAACTGCAGCGTCGCGCCTGCGCCCCAGAAGAGCGTCGTGACGGCGAGCGAGATCTGGCCGAGCTTGTCGCGCCAGAGCACGAGAAAGCAGTCGGCGAAATCGGTGATGAGCTTGAGCGGCCGCGTCTCCTGCTTCGGATAGCGCGCGCCGGTGTCGGGAATGCGCAGATTGAAGATCGCGGCGATCACGTACATCAGCATGATGACGAGCATTGCGGCTTCGGCGGGCGTGTTGATGCGCGGAATGTGCAGCGACAGCAGATGACTGGCGATATGCGGACTGATGAGCGCGCCGCCCATGACCGTGCCGAGGATGATCGAGCCGACCGTCGTGCCTTCGATCCAGCCGTTCGCGGCGACGAGCCGATCGGCTGGCAGGAGCTCGGTCAGAATGCCGTATTTCGCGGGCGAATAGGCCGCCGCGCCGAACCCGACGATGCCATACGCGAGCAACGGATGCGCGCCGAAGAGCATCGTCACGCAGCCCACGACCTTGATTGAATTGGTCACGAACATGACGTGGCCCTTGGGCCGGGAATCCGCGAAAGCGCCGACGAAAGCCGCGAGAATCACATACGACAGGACGAAGAACAGCTTGAGCAGCGGCGTCATCCAGTTCGGGGCGTGAAGGTCTTTCAGCAGTGCAATGGCAGCGATCAGTAGAGCGTTATCGGCCAGCGATGAGAAAAACTGCGCGGCCATGATGGTGTAAAAACCTTTTTTCATCTGATCCGAAGCTTTCCTCACTGCGGGTGATCCGCCCCGGGCACCGGTCGTGCACTCGGGCTTATGCCTTTCGAAATGGGTTGTGTGCACGGCTTTATAACACGAAAATAGGCGCATTCTGACTAGCAGTAATCTCGATCGCGCCAGAAATGACGCGCCTGTGTTCGTGATTCCTCATAACATACTGATTCGCAAGGCGTCCCGGTCGGCGCAGCAGGACGCGTCCCGCTCGCGTATGCTGGCCTTTTAGACCGCACTCGTTGCAATTCCACCAAACGCTCATGCCGCGCCCCCTTTCAGCAACAATTCACACCGCCGCGCTCGCCAACAACCTGGCCGTTGCACGCAAGTACGCCCCGAAATCCAAGATCTGGGCCGTCGTCAAGGCCAATGCATATGGCCACGGTCTCGCCCGGGCGTTCCCCGGTTTGCGCGCAACGGACGGCTTTGGCCTTCTCGACCTCGAAGAAGCCGCGAAGTTGCGTGAATTGGGGTGGGCCGGGCCAATTCTTTTGCTCGAGGGCTTTTTCCGGCCGACCGACATCGACGTGATCGACCGCTATAGCCTCACCACGGCCGTGCACTGCGACGAGCAGTTGCGGATGCTGGAAATGGCGCGGCTGTCGAAACCGGTCAACATTCAGTTGAAGATGAACAGCGGCATGAACCGGCTCGGCTATACGCCCGAGAAGTTCCGCGCCGCGTGGGAGCGCGCGCGCGCCGTGCAGGGCGTCGGCCAGATCACGCTCATGACCCATTTTTCCGATGCCGATGGCCCGCGCGGCGTCGCGCATCAACTGGAAGCGTTCGAACGCGGCGCGGAAGGCATCGCGGGCGCGCGCAGTCTCGCAAACTCGGCGGCGCTCTTGTGGCACCCGGGCGCGCACTTCGACTGGGTGCGGCCCGGCATCATGCTGTACGGCGCATCGCCGTCGGGCGTGACCGCGGATATCGCCGATACCGGCCTCAAGCCCGCGATGACGCTCCAGTCCGAGCTGATCGCCGTGCAGACGGTCGACGCGGGGAGCAGCATCGGTTATGGCTCGACGTATACAGCGGGAACGCCGATGCGCATCGGCGTGGTCGCGTGCGGCTACGCGGACGGCTATCCGCGCGTGGCGCCCGAAGGCACGCCCGTGATCGTCGACGGCGCGAGAACGCGGCTCGTCGGCCGCGTGTCGATGGACATGCTGACCGTCGATCTGACGCCGTGCCCGAACGCCGGCATCGGTTCGCGCGTGGAACTGTGGGGCGCGAATCTGCCGATCGACGATGTCGCGAGCTCGGCCGGCACGATCGGCTACGAACTCATGTGCGCGATCGCGCAACGCGTGCCGGTGCGCGCGGAATAACAACACGAAATCAACAACAAGAAATCAGGCAAGGCTTCGAGTGGCAAAAGTAGCGAAGGCAAAAACGCTGTATGTGTGCAGCGTATGCGGCGGGGAATCGCCGAAGTGGACCGGCCAGTGCGCCGCATGCAACGCGTGGAACACGCTGACCGAATCGGTGGCGCAGACGGCGTCGAACCATCGCTTCCAGGCGCTCGCGAAGCGTTCGCCGGTGCGCAAGCTCGCGGAAATCGAGGCGTCGGACGTGCCGCGCTTCACGACGGGCGTCGGCGAATTCGATCGCGTGCTGGGCGGCGGGCTCGTGCCGGGCGGCGTCGTGCTGATCGGCGGCGATCCGGGCATCGGCAAATCGACATTGCTACTGCAATCGCTCGCCGAAATCGCGCGCGAGCGGCCGGCGCTCTACGTGAGCGGTGAGGAATCCGGCGCGCAGATTGCGCTGCGCGCGCAGCGGCTCGGACTGATCGGCGGCGCGAGCGCCGCGGGCGATCTCGCGCTGCTCGCGGAAATTCAGCTCGAAAAGATCCAGGCGACCATCGATGAGCAACGGCCTGAAGTCGCCGTCATCGACTCGATTCAGACGATCTACTCGGAAGCGCTGACGTCCGCGCCCGGCTCCGTCGCGCAAGTGCGCGAGTGCGCGGCGCAACTTACGCGCATCGCGAAGCAGACGGGCACGTCGATCATCATGGTCGGCCACGTGACGAAAGAGGGCAGCCTCGCGGGACCGCGCGTGCTGGAGCACATCGTCGATACCGTGCTGTATTTCGAAGGCGACACGCACTCGTCGTTCAGGCTCGTGCGCGCGTTCAAGAATCGCTTCGGCGCCGTCAACGAGCTCGGCGTCTTCGCCATGACGGAAAAGGGCTTGCGCGGCGTCGCCAATCCGTCGGCGCTATTTTTGTCGCAGCACGAGCAGAGCGTCGCGGGTTCGTGCGTGCTCGTGACGCAGGAAGGTTCGCGGCCGCTGCTCGTCGAAGTGCAGGCGCTCGTCGATACGGCGCACGTGCCCAATCCGCGCCGGCTCGCGGTCGGGCTGGAACAGAACCGGCTGGCGCTGTTGCTGGCGGTGCTGCATCGGCACGCGGGAATTGCGTGTTTCGATCAGGACGTGTTCCTGAACGCGGTCGGCGGCGTGAAGATCACCGAGCCCGCCGCCGATCTCGCCGTGCTGCTCGCGATCCACTCGTCGATGCGCAACAAGCCGCTGCCGAAGGGTCTCATTACGTTCGGCGAAGTGGGCTTGGCGGGCGAGATCCGGCCGTCGCCGCGCGGGCAGGATCGCCTGAAGGAAGCGGCGAAGCTAGGCTTTTCCGTCGCGCTCATTCCGAAGGCGAACGCGCCCAAGCAGGCCATCGACGGTCTGAAGGTGATCGCCGTGGACCGCATCGAGGAAGCGATCGACCGCGTTCGCGACCTAGAATGATTTCGCGATCGGACCCTTCGTAACGGCGTGTAAAAATCCCGTTGCGCAATGTAACCCAACGGACGCGCGGTTTTCCTATCCTTACAGGGCTACGGACCCGGCCAACTTCGCCAAGGGCATTTCAACACGCGAAGTGACCGGAAGGATCGAGAGGACCACGCATTGAAACACGCTAATTCAGCCCGGCCGAAGCCCGCTTTCCACCTGCGCGGATGCCGCGTCTCCGCGCCGCTTCAGCAGCCTTGGGGCAGCGGCTGCCGGATCGTCGAATGGATCGACGAGCAAGGCCAGATCTCGCGTCGCGTCGTCGCGGCCGATGTCACCGAGGATCAAGTCGTCGCGACCATTCGCGAGCATGTGACGGGCCGCAAGCATGTGCTCGTCGACGACGAACGTCAGCCGCGTCAGGTCTTGCCGCGGCGTTAGGCGCTTCTGAAAAGCGGGTGTGCCGCCGCTTCGGCAGGCGTCAGCACGGGCGCGACGCAGCAATCGAGCGGCTCCAGCAACGTCATCCATTCGTCGCGCGTGCGTTCGCGGAAAATCGCGGCAAGCTGCGCGGACAAGTCTGCGGCGTCCGCACCGCCGATCGCCTGTCCGAGGCTCCAGTGCCGCGTCGCCCAATCGGGACGGCCGAGCGCTTCGCACAAGGTCTGCCAAAACTTCAGCTCCAGCGCGCCGACCGCGACGAAACGGTCATCGCGCGTGCGATACACGTCATAGCAGGGCGCGCCGCCGTTCAGCAGGCCAGCGCCCGCGCGCGTCGTGGCTTCGTCGGCATTGGCGAGCGCGATATGCGCCATCACGTTGTGCGCGTGCGCCGCGTGCGTCATCGACACATTCAGGCAACGTCCTTCGCCGCCGCGCGCGACGTGCCACGCCGCCGCCAGTATTTCCATGACCGCCGAAAGCGCGCCGCCGAGCAGATCCGCCAACTGGAAATTCGGCGCGATGGGGGTGCCGTCGCGCGCCGCGAGCTGATCCAGCACGCCCGCATACGCGATGTAGTTCAGATCGTGTCCGGCCTTCTGCGCGAACGGTCCCTCGCTGCCGAAGCCGGTGATCGCGCAATAGACGAGCTTCGGATTTGCCTCGCGCAGCACGTCGTAGCCGACGCCCAGCCGCGCCATCACCGAAGGTCGAAAGCTCTCGACGAGCACGTCTGCATCGCGCGCAAGTTCGATCAATTTCGCGCGGCCTTCGTCCGTTTTGAGATCGAGCGTGAGCTGCCGCTTTCCGCGATTGACGATGCGATAAAACGCGCTCGGCGTGCCGCTTTGCCGATCGGCTTCGCTTTGCAGCATCGTGCGCGTGTAGTCGCCTTCGCCCGGCGGCTCGATCTTGAGCACATCGGCGCCGAGTTCCGCGAGCCGTAGCGTGGCGATGGGGCCGGGTAGAAGCCGCGTCAGATCCAGCACGCGCAGGCCGGTGAGGGAAGGCGTCGTCAAGTTGTCGATCTCCTGTTATGAGCCGATCTGCTCCAGTTCCTCGTGCGCTTCGAGCCACTCCATTTCGAGCGTTTCGAGGCGCGCATTCACTTCGCCCTGGCGTCGGATCGTCTCAGTGAGTTTCGCTTTCATCGGCGCTTCGTAGCTCGCCGGATCGGCGACGAACGCATCGAGTGCCGATTTTTCCGCGTTGAGCTTTTCCATCTCTTTCTCGATCTTGGCGATGCGCGACTTGAGCGGCTTCGTCAGATGCGCAAGCTTTTGCCGTTCCTGAGCTTCCTGCCGGCGCTGTTCCTTGCGATTGAGCGCGCTGTCGGACGCCTCGCCCGAGGCCGCGGCGCTCGCTTCCTTCGCCGCCGCGCGCGTTTCGGCGGCGTGCTGCAGAAGCCAGTCGCGGTAGTCGTCGAGATCGCCGTCGAACGGACTCAGGCGATGCTTCGCGACGAGCATGAACGTGTCGGTCGTCGCGCGCAGCAAGTGCCGGTCGTGCGACACGAGTATGAGCGTGCCTTCGAACTGCGCGAGCGCCATGGTCAGCGCGTGGCGCGTTTCGAGGTCGAGGTGGTTGGTCGGCTCGTCGAGCAGCAGCAGATTCGGCTTTTGCCAGATGATGAGCGCCAGCGCGAGCCGCGCCTTCTCGCCGCCGGAAAAGGGCGCGATCTTCGCGGTCGCCATGTCGCCGGAGAAGTTGAAGCTGCCGAGAAAGTCGCGCAGTTCCTGCTCGCGCGTGTCGGGTGCGAGGCGCGCGAGATGCTGGAGCGGGGAATCGTCCGGGCGCAGCGTTTCCAGTTGATGCTGCGCGAAATAGCCGATCTGCAAGCCTTTGCCCTGCCGGACGTCGCCGGAAAGCGGTTCGAGCGTCTGCGCGAGCGTCTTGATGAGCGTCGATTTCCCCTGACCGTTCGCGCCGAGCAAGCCGATGCGCTGGCCGTTCTGGATCGACAGCGTCACGCCTTCGACGATTGGAATCTCGCCGCCCGCGTCGTTGTGATAGCCGCAACGCACGCTCTCCATGACCATCATCGGATTCGGCGCGGCGTCGGGCTCGCGGAATTCGAACGTGAAGGGCGAGGTTGCGTGCGCGGGCGCGATCAGCTCCATCTTCTCCAGCGCCTTCACGCGGCTTTGCGCCTGCTTGGCTTTGGTCGCCTTGGCCTTGAATCGGTCGATGAAACTCTGCAGATGCGCGACTGTCCTTTGCTGCTTCTCGTACGCGCTTTGTTGCAGCGCGATCTGCTGCGCGCGCAGCACTTCGAACTGGCTGTAGTTGCCGCCGTAGCGCTTCACCTGACGATTTTCCAGATGCAGCGT
Source organism: Caballeronia zhejiangensis (assembly GCF_000698575.1). GTDB lineage: Bacteria > Pseudomonadota > Gammaproteobacteria > Burkholderiales > Burkholderiaceae > Caballeronia > Caballeronia zhejiangensis. The sequence continues at coordinate 48,459 of NZ_JFHD01000011.1, read as the reverse complement.
GACGTTGCAGACCGAATCGAGGAACTCACGGTCGTGCGAGATCACGACGAGCGTGCCCGCATAGCGCCCGAGCCAGTCTTCCAGCCAGACGATGGCGTCGAGGTCCAGGTGGTTGGTCGGTTCGTCGAGCAGCAGCAGATCGGACGGACACATCAGCGCCTGCGCGAGATTCAGGCGCATGCGCCAGCCGCCCGAGAAGCTCGACACCGGCTCGCGCGTCTGCTCGAGCGTGAAGCCGAGACCGAGCAGCAGCGTTTCGGCGCGCGCGGGCGCCGTGTAGCCGTCGGCATCGGCGAAGGCGGCGTGGGCTTCCGCTTCGGCCGCGCCGTCATGCGCGGCGGACGCGGCCACGATGCGCGCCTCGATCGCACGCAGATGCGTGTCGCCGTCGAGCGTGTAGTCGAGTGCGCTGCGATCCACGGCGGGCGTTTCCTGCGCGACGTGCGCGATGCGCCACGACGGCGGCATCGAAAAATCGCCGCCGTCCGCGTGCAATTCGCCGCGCAGCACGGAAAAGAGCGTCGACTTGCCCGCGCCGTTTGCGCCGACGAGACCGGCCTTCTCGCCCGGATTGAGCGTGAAGCTCGTGTCTTCGAAAAGCGGCTTGGTGCCGCGGGACAGGCTGAACTGGTTGAAGCGGATCACGTCGGAATGGCGGCGAAAAGGGCGCGGCTTTGAGGGAAAGCGCTATTTTAGACCGGACCGATTGCGCGGCAGGGGTCGGCCGCTCGGCTAATGGCGGGCGAACGCGCGACGGGTTAGCATCGCGTGACTTTCATCGAATTTTTCCGGAGCACGCCATGAGCACAGCCAGCGAAGGCATCTACGGCTTCTCGGCCGAAACACTCGACGGCGCGACCGTCAGCCTCGACAAGTACCGCGGCAAGGTTCTGCTCATCGTGAATACGGCGAGCGAATGCGGATTCACACCGCAGTACAAGGGTTTGCAGGAGGTTTATCGACAGTACGCGGCGCGCGGTTTCGAGGTGCTCGGCTTTCCGTGCAACCAGTTCGGCAAGCAGGAACCGGGCGATGCCGGGCAAATCGGCGCTTTCTGCGAGCAAAACTACGGCGTCACGTTTCCGATGTTCGCGAAGATCGAGGTGAACGGCTCCAACGCGCATCCGCTCTACAAGTATCTGAAGGACAAGGAACCGGGCCTGCTCGGCATCGAAGCGATCAAGTGGAATTTCACGAAGTTTCTCGTCGATCGCAGTGGCAAGGTCATCAAGCGCTATGCGCCGCAGACCAAGCCGGAATCGATCACCGACGACATCGAAAAGCTGCTCTGACGCCGCTCAGAGAATCGGCGAGAAAAGCCGCGCGACGTGCATCGCCATGCGCCGCCAGAAGGCCTTGCCGCGATAGTCATTGGCGTCGATCTCGAACGAATGCGCGAAGTCGGCGAGCAGCATGGTTTCCACTTCGCTAGCGAACGCGCGATCGACGGTCAGCACCGTGATCTCGAAGTTCAGGCGAAACGAGCGATTGTCGAGATTCGCGCTGCCGATCGACGCGGCGATGCCGTCGACGAGCACGACCTTCTGATGCAGAAATCCCGGCTTGTAGCGGAAGATGCGAACGCCCGCCTGCACGAGGTCGTACGCATAAAGCCGCGACGCCGCGAACACCACGCGATGATCGCGCCGGCTCGGAATCAGGATGCGTACGTCGACGCCACGCATCACGGCGAGCCGCAGCGCCGAGAACACGGCTTCGTCGGGAATCAGATAGGGCGATGTGATCCAGATGCGCTCGCGCGCCGCGTTGATCGCCTCGACAAAGAAAAGCGAACAGGTTTCCTGTTTGTCCGCCGGGCCGCTCGACAGCACCATGCAGTGCATGTTCTCGCCGGAATGCGGCGCGGGGCCGAGTTCCGGCAGGCGTTGCGTCGCCCAGTACCAGTCTTCGGTGAACACGAACTGAATGCTCGCGACCGCCGGGCCGCGCACTTCGATATGCGTGTCGCGCCACGGCGAAAGCCGCGGATTGCCGCCGAGATATTCGACGCCCACGTTGTGCCCGCCGACGAACGCGCATTTGCCGTCTACCACGACGATCTTCCGATGATTGCGGAAGTTGATCTGGAAACGGTGCACGAACTTGCGGGTGGCCGCGAACGGATGCGCCTCGACGCCGCCCGCCCGCAGCGCATTGACGTAGCGATGCGGCAGGTCGAAGCTGCCGATGCTGTCATAGAGGAAGTACACGCGCACGCCGGCCTGAGCTTTCTTGATGAGCGCGTCCTTGAGCATTTCGCCGAGCGCATCGGCGCGCACGATGAAGAACTGCACGACCACATAGCGTTCGGCGCCGGCGATCGCTTCGAGAATCGCGGCGAACGTCGCGTCGCCGTTGATGAGCACGCGGGCCGAGTTGCCGCGCAAGAACGGCATGCCGGACAGGCGCTGCAGCGTGCGGATCGTCGGATTGCCGAGATAAGCGGCAGGCCCCGGCGCGATTTCGCCGCGCGCGCCGGTGGAATCGACGAGCGGAGCGGCTTCGGGCGCATCGCTGCGGGCGCCGGAATCCCATTCGGCAGGCTTCGAACGGCTGCGCAGGATCTCGATTTCCAGCCGCCGTTCGTCGATATAGCCGGCGAACTTGCTGCGGCCGAGGAAGAGATACGGGATCAGCGTGAAGTAGGGCATCGCGACGAGCGACACGGCCCACGCGACCGCGCCTTGCGACGTGCGTGTGTTGATGACGGCATGGATCGCGGCGATCACGCCGAGCACATGCGCGGCCATCACGAGCGTGCCGAGGTGAAGCCAGTCGGATGCTTGCATAGACGCGGGAAGGAGCTAAGGGCTTGGCTAATGGCGATTTGCCATATTACCCAACCCTTCCACGCGAAGTGTCAGCGATCGTTGCAGCGCTTGCGCCGCCGCAACGACCGCTCACGGAGAAGCGGACGCTCAGGCCGGAAGGTCGGCGGCCTGGATGAGGAACACGTTGTCGTCGCCGGCGCTCGTCGAGAGCCAGACGAGATCGAGGCCGCCGAGCGCGGCTTCGACATTCGGGCGCTCATTGCCGATCTCGACGACGAGCACGCCGTCCTCGGTCAGCCACTTGCCCGCGTCGCGCACGATGCGCCGTACCACGTCCATGCCGTCCGCGCCGCCCGCGAGCGCGAGCTCGGGTTCGTGGCGGTACTCTGCCGGCAGCGCCTGCATCGCGTCCGCGTTGACGTACGGCGGATTCGTGATGATGACCTCGTAGCGCGCCTCGGGAAGCGGCGCGTACAGGTCGCCTTCGTAGAGGCTCACGCGCTCTTCCAGACCGTAATCGTCCACATTGCGGCGCGCGACCGCGAGCGCATCGGCGGAAATGTCGACGGCATCGACATCGGCGTTTTCGAAGGCCTGCGCCGCGAGAATCGCGAGGCAGCCCGAGCCGGTGCACAGTTCGAGCACGCGCGTGACCTGATCCGGATCGGCCACATACGGCTGCAAGCCGTCCTGCAGCAACTCGCCGATGAACGAGCGCGGCACGATCACGCGTTCATCGACGTAAAAGCGGCGGCCGTGCATCCACGCTTCCTGCGTGATGTACGCGGCGGGAATGCGTTCCTTCGCGCGGCGCTCGATGACTTTCATGACCGCGTCGATCTCGTGGTCGAGCAGGCGCGCGTCGAGGAACGGATCGAGCGTGTCGAGCGGCAGATGCAGCGTATGCAGGATCAGATACGCGGCTTCGTCGTAGGCATTGGACGAGCCGTGGCCGAAGGACAAGCCCGCTTCGGTGAAACGCGAGACGCCGAAGCGCAGCAGGTCGCGCACGGTGGTGAAGGGCAGCGCCATCGAAGGCTCCTTTTTATTGTCGGATTTGAATTAGGCGATCAGTGCTTCGAGCACGCGGCGGTACACGTTCTTCAACGGTTCGATGAAGCGCACTTCGACATGCTCGTCGATCTTGTGGATCGTGCCGTTCGGCGGGCCGAATTCGACGACCTGATCGCAGATTTGCGCGATGAAGCGTCCGTCGGACGTGCCGCCCGTGGTAGACAGCTCGGTGCGCACGCCGGTTTCATCGGCGATGGCTTTTTCGAGCGCGTCGGACAGCGCACCGCGCGGGGTGAGAAACGGCAGGCCGCTCACGATCCACTGCAGGTCGTATTCGAGGCCGTGCTTGTCAAGGATCGCGTGGACGCGGCTTTGCAGGCTCTCGACCGTGCTCGCGGTCGAGAAGCGGAAGTTGAACATCAGGTCGGCATGACCGGGAATGATGTTGGTCGCGCCGGTGCCCGAATGCAGGTTCGACACTTGCCAGGTTGTCGGCGGGAAATATTCGTTGCCGTCGTCCCATTTTTCGGCGACGAGCTCGGCGAGCGCGGGCGCGAGCAGATGCACCGGATTCTTCGCGAGATGCGGATACGCGATATGCCCCTGCACGCCCTTGACGACGAGCTTGCCCGTCATCGAGCCGCGCCGGCCGTTCTTGACCATGTCGCCGAGCGTGGCGTTCGAAGTCGGCTCGCCGACGATGCAGTAATCGAGCCGCGTGCCGCGCGCCTTCAGCGCTTCAACGACCTTGATCGTGCCGTCGGTCGCGGGGCCTTCTTCATCGCTCGTGATGAGAAACGCGAGCGTGCCGCGATGTTCCGGATGCTGCGCGACGAATTCCTCGCTCGACACGACGAACGCCGCGAGCGACGCCTTCATGTCCGCCGCGCCGCGACCGTAGAGTTTGCCGTCGCGATGCGTCGGGGTGAAGGGCGGCGAGCTCCACTGTTCGAGCGGGCCGGTCGGCACGACGTCGGTATGGCCGGCGAAGGCGAGCAGCTTGCCGCTTGCGTCCGTGCCGCGCCTGACGGCCCACAGGTTCGTGACGCCGCCCGATTCGATCGTTTCGCATTCGAAGCCGATCGCCGCGAGCCGCTCGATCATGAGCGCCTGGCAAGCCTTGTCGTCGGGCGTGACGGATGCGCGTTCGATCAGCGCTTCGGTAAGGGAAAGGGTGCCGGACATGGTTCTTTCTCCACAGCGATAAAAAATGCCGGCGCGCGGGCCGGCACTTGTAGCAAGCTCGCGATGACCGTCGGATTCACAGTCATCGCATCGGCTCAGGCAAAGAGCGTTTCGTACTGCTCGGCGGAAAATCCGAGCGTCTTCACGCGTCCGTTCACCACCACGACCGGCCGCTTGATGATCGACGGCTTGTGGATCATCAGCGCGATCGCGCCGTTGGTCGTGTCGGCTTCGGCCTTGTGCACGTCCGACAGGCCGCGCCACGTCGTGCCGCGCTTGTTGATGAGCTGATCGAGCGATACGTCCTTCAGCCAGTCCTGAACCAGCTTCTCGTTCACGCCGGCTTTCTTGAAGTCGTGAAACTCGAACGGCACGCCGTGCTCTTCCAGCCACACGCGCGCCTTCTTCACCGTGTCGCAGTTCGGAATGCCGTAGACGACAGTCGTCGGGGTGGATCCGCGTGCCAAAATCAGTCGCCTCGCAGCAGTTCGTTCAGGCCGACTTTCGCGCGCGTCTTGGCGTCGACCTTCTTCACGATGACCGCGCAGTACAGGCTGTGCGAGCCGTCCTTCGACGGCAGGTTGCCCGCGACGACGACCGAGCCCGCCGGAATGCGGCCGTACGTGACTTCGCCGGTTTCGCGATCGTAGATCTTCGTCGACTGGCCGAGATACACGCCCATCGAGATGACGGAATTCTCTTCGACGATCACGCCTTCCACGACCTCCGAACGCGCGCCGATGAAGCAGTTGTCCTCGATGATGACCGGGTTCGCCTGCAGCGGCTCCAGCACGCCGCCGATGCCCACGCCGCCCGACAGGTGCACGTTCTTGCCGATCTGCGCGCACGAGCCGACGGTCGCCCACGTATCGACCATCGTGCCTTCGTCGACATATGCGCCGATGTTGGTGTAAGACGGCATCAGCACGACGTTCTTCGCGATGAACGAGCCGCGGCGCGCGATGGCCGGCGGCACGACGCGGAAACCGCCCGCCGCGAAGTCTTCGGCCGTGTAGTTCGCGAACTTCGAGGGCACCTTGTCGTAGAACTGCGTGTAGTTGTAAGACGCGCCACCGGCAGGCATCGGCGCGTTGTCTTCCAGTCGGAACGACAGCAGCACGGCCTTCTTGAGCCACTGATTCACGACCCAGTCGCCATCGCGCTTTTCGGCGACGCGCATCTGGCCTTTGTCGAGCTGCTCGATCGCATGCGCGACGGCTTCGCGGACTTCGGCGGGCGCGGCCTTGGGCGACAGCTCGGCGCGGTTTTCCCAGGCGGTATCGATGATGCTCTGAAGTTGTTGCGACATAGTTGGTATCAAGGATGGGTAGTTGGGCCGGCTACGTTTCAGAACCGTTTGTCAGGAACTGAGCGTGCGGCAGAATTCGACGATGCGGCGAGCGCCTTCGACACATTCCCCGGTTTCAGCGACGAGCGCGATGCGCACGAAACCTTCGCCGGGATTCGTGCCGTGCGCCGTGCGAGCGAGAAAGGAGCCCGGCAGAACCGTCACATTATAGTCGGCGTAAAGGCGTGCAGCGAACTGCGTATCGGTGAGCCCGGTGCCCGAAACGTTCGCCCAGAGGTAGAACGCGGCGTCGGGCAAACGCACGTCGAGGACGTCCGCGAGCATCGGCGTGACCGTCTGGAATTTTTTCAGATACTGCGCGCGGTTGTCGCGCACGTGCGTTTCATCCTGCCACGCGACGATGCTCGCGCGCTGAAACACCGTCGACAGCGCCGCGCCGTGATACGTGCGATAGAGCAGGAAGTCCTTCAGGATCGACGCATCGCCCGCGACGAAGCCCGAACGCATGCCCGGCACGTTCGAGCGCTTGGACAGGCTCGACAGCATCACGAGACGGTCGAAGTTGCGATTGAGCAGCCGCGCGGCTTCGAGGCCGCCGAGCGGCGGATTGCTTTCGTCGAAATAGATCTCCGAATAACACTCGTCCGATGCGATCACGAAGCCGTGCCTGTCCGACAGCGCGAAGAGTTCGCGCCAGTTTTCGAGCGTGAGCACGGCGCCCGTCGGGTTGCCCGGCGAGCAGACGTAGAGCAGTTGCGTGCGCGCCCAGATCTCTTCGGGCACCGCCGAGTAATCGCACGCGAAGTTGCGCGCCGGATCGCTGTTGACGAAGTACGGCTCGGCGCCCGCGAGCAGGGCCGCGCCTTCGTAGATTTGATAGAACGGGTTCGGACAGAGTACGATGGGCGGTTCTGCGGCCTTGTTCGTGCGGCTGTCGATCACGGTCTGCGCGAGCGCGAAAAGCGCCTCGCGCGAGCCGGAGACAGGCAGCACTTCGGTTGCCGGATCGATCGATTCGAGGCCGTAACGCTGCATCACCCATGCCGCGATCGCGCGGCGCAACGGCTCGCTGCCGAGCGTCGCCGGGTAGCTCGCGAGGCCGTCGAGCGAATCGATCACCGCATCGCGGATCAGCGCGGGCGTCGGATGCTTCGGCTCGCCGATGCCGAAGCTGATCGGCGTGAGTCCCGCGCGCGGCTCGATGCCCTTGAAGAGCAGACGAAGCTTTTCGAATGGATAAGACTGAAGTTTCTCGAGAAGTGGATTCACGGCGTGACCGGTAAGCAGTGAGCGATGCGCGCGAGGCGAGAAGCGCCTGCGAGCGCGGCAATCGGAAGAATCGAACGGACGTGAAACGAACTCACGATTATAGCGCGTGGCGTCGCGCCGGAAACGGCGGGCGGCGCGCGCCACGAAGGACGAAAACACGAGTGATGCCGGACGCAATGCAAGGACCATCTCGATGACGAGCAGCGTGCGCAACGCATGGCCGACGCTCGCAATCATGCTCGGCGCGTCGGTGTGGGGCCTCGTTTGGTATCCGATGCGGATGCTTGCCGCCATGGGCCTCTCCGGCACGGCCGCGAGCGCGACGACGAGCGCCGCCGCGTGCGTCTTCGTGCTCGTCGCGAAACGCCGCTCGATCAGTACGCTGTCGTGGCACTGGCTGCTCGTCGGGCTCGGCGTGGCCGCGGGCGTGACCAATATCGGTTTCGTGTGGGGCGCGATCCACGGTCAGGTGATGCGCGTGCTGCTGCTCTTCTATCTGACGCCCGCGTGGACCGCGATCTTCGCGCACTTCATCCTGAAAGAGCGTCTCACGCGCGCCGACGCCGCGCTCTCGCTCCTCTCGCTCGCGGGCGCGGTCACCATGCTCTGGTCGCCCGAACTCGGCATGCCGCTGCCGGCCGATCTCGCCGAATGGTCGGGTCTGATGGGCGGCATGGGCTTCGCGATGAGCAACGTGCTCGTCGTGAAAGTCACCCGTACGCTGCCCGCGATGAAGCCCGAGATGCGCACGGCGGTGATCTTCGGCGGCGCGGCGCTCATCGCGTCCATCGTCACGCTGTTCGAGCCGATGCCCGCGCCGCCCGCAGCCGCTCTCTTGCCGACCGTGAGCCTGATCGTGATCGGGCTGGGCGTCGTGCTCGCCGGCAACAACATGATCGTGCAACTCGGCCTCGCGCGCGTGCCGGCCAATCGTGCGTCGATCATCATGCTGTTCGAACTCGTCGTCACGGCGCTGTCGGCGTGGCTCTTCGCAGGCGAAGTCCCCGGCGCGCGAGAATGGGCGGGCGGCGCGTGCATCGTCGTTGCATGCGTGCTGTCGGCGTGGGTGCATCGGCCGCGGGCAGCGCGCTCGCCTTCGTCCGCAGCGTCCGACATCGCGATAGAAGTGCCGGAAAGCAAAAAGAAATCGACTCGCGCGATGGTATGATGGAGTCCGCTTTCGCCGGGCCAGTTGATGGTGCTTCACTGCCGCGCGGCCGGGAAACGACGGGCCGCGCTGCGGCCTGTCCGCCATATATCCTCCGTCACTCATTCAAAACAGCGATATCGCCGTGCGTCTGACCTCGATAAAACTCGCTGGCTTCAAGTCCTTCGTCGATCCCACGCATTTCCAGGTCCCCGGCCAACTGGTCGGCGTCGTCGGGCCGAACGGCTGTGGCAAGTCCAATATCATCGATGCGGTGCGCTGGGTGCTCGGCGAATCGCGCGCCTCCGAGTTGCGCGGCGAATCGATGCAGGACGTGATCTTCAACGGATCGACGGCGCGCAAACCCGGCAGCCGGGCTAGCGTCGAACTCATTTTCGATAACGGCGACGGCCGCGCCGCCGGTCAATGGAGCGCCTACGGCGAAATCGCCGTGAAGCGCGTGCTCACGCGCGACGGCACTTCCAGCTACTACATCAACAATCTGCCCGCGCGCCGTCGCGACATCCAGGACATCTTCCTCGGCACGGGTCTCGGCCCGCGCGCCTACGCGATCATCGGGCAGGGCATGATCGCGCGCATCATCGAGGCGAAGCCCGAAGAGCTGCGCGTGTTCCTCGAAGAAGCCGCGGGCGTGTCGAAGTACAAGGAGCGCCGCCGCGAGACGGAGAACCGTCTGCATGACACGCGCGAGAACCTGACGCGCGTCGAAGACATCATCCGCGAGCTGTCGACGAACCTCGAAAAGCTCGAAGCGCAGGCGGTCGTCGCGACGAAGTACAAGGAGCTGCAGGCCGAAGGCGAAGAGAAGCAACGCCTTCTGTGGCTCTTGCGCAAGAAGGAAGCGGGCAACGAAGCCGAGCGTCAGCAGCGCGCGATTCGCGAGGCCCAGGTCGAGCTCGAAGCGCAGACGGCGCGTCTGCGTGAAGTCGAAGCGCAACTGGAAACGCTGCGCGTCGCGCACTACAGCGCGAGCGACGCGATGCAAGGCGCGCAAGGCTCGCTCTACGAAGCCAATGCCGAAGTGAGCAGGCTCGAAGCGGAGATCCGCTTCATCGTCGAGTCGCGCAATCGCGTGCAGGCGCAGATCGCCGCGCTCACCGCGCAGCGCGAGCAATGGCAGGTGCAGGCACAAAAGGCGCGCGACGAAATCGATACCGCGACCGAAGCGCTCGCCGAAGGCGAAGAAAAGGCCGCGATCGCGCAGGAAAATGCCGCCGCGAAACACGACGCGCTCCCCGCGCTCGAAGCGCGCTGGCGCGACGCACAAGCGCAATTGAACGAAGAACGCGCGGGCATCGCGCGCGCGGAACAGGCGCTCAAGCTCGAAGCGGCGCATCAGCGCAACGCGGATCAGCAGCTTCAGCAATTGCAGCAGCGTCAGGAGCGTCTGAAGAGCGAGGCGAGCGGTCTGGATGCGCCCGACGAAGCGCATCTCGAAGAGTTGCGCATGCAGCTCGCGGAAAACGAAGAGATTCTCGCCGAAGCACAAGCGCGTCTCGCCGATGCGCAGGAAACCGTGCCGCGTCTGGACGCCGAGCGCCGCGCCGCGCAGGAACGCGTGCAGAAGGAAAGCGCGCAGATCCATCAGCTCGAAGCGCGTCTCGCCGCGTTGAAGCAGCTTCAGGAAAGCGTGCAGACGGAAGGCAAGATCCAGCCGTGGCTCGACAAGCACGAGCTCGGCGCGCTGCCGCGTCTGTGGAAGAAGCTGCACGTCGAGACCGGCTGGGAAGCGGCGCTCGAATCCGTGCTGCGCGAGCGTCTCGCCGCGCTGGAAGTATCGAATCTGGATTGGGTCAAGGCGTTCGCCACGGATGCGCCGCCCGCCAAGCTCGCGTTCTACTCGCCGCCCGTCGCGGGCAAGCCGGTCGACGCGCCGCAAGGCTTGCGCTCGCTGCTGTCGCTCGTGCGCATCGACGATCCGGGCCTGCGCGCCGTGCTCAACGAATGGCTCGCCACGACTTTCGTCGCCGACGATCTCGCGCAGGCGCTCGCTTCGCGCAATCAGTTGCCGGATGGCGCCGCGTTCGTCGTGAAGGCGGGGCATATCGTGACGCGCGTGGGCGTGCAGCTTTACGCGTCGGATTCCGAGCAGTCGGGCATGCTCGCGCGTGCGCAGGAAATCGAGAATCTGACGAAGCAGGTGCGCGCGCAGGCTTTGCTGTCCGATGAAGCCAAGGCCAACGCCGTGCGTGCCGATGCCGCCCACACGCAAGGCTCGCAGACGCTCGCGGAAGCGCGCGCCGCCGCTGAACGCGCGACGCAGCGCGTGCACGCGTTGCAGATGGACGTGCTCAAGCTCGCGCAGGCGCACGAACGCTATACGCAGCGCAACACGCAGATCGGCGAGGAGCTCGAAGAGATCGCCGCGCAGATCGACGAGCAGCGTGCCTTGCGCGCCGAATCGGAAGCCGCGTTCGAACGTCACGATGGCGAAATCGCGCAATTGCAGGCGCGTTTCGAAGACAACCAGCTTGCGTTCGAGTCGCTCGACGAGGAACTCACGAACGCGCGCCATGAACTGCGCGAACTGGAACGCGCCGCGAGCGATGCCAGCTTCGCCGTGCGCGGCCTCGCCGCGAAGATCGACGAATACAAGCGCAATATCGAGACGGCGCACGATCAGAGCGAGCGCATCGCGGGCACGCTGGAAGACGCGCGCGCCGAACTCGAAACCATCAACGAACAGACCGCGCAGACCGGCCTGCAGGACGCGCTCGAAGTGCGCGCGGCGCGCGAGGAAGCGCTGCATGCGGCGCGCGTCGAACTGGACGATCTGACCGCGCGTCTGCGTCAGGCCGACGAGCAGCGCCTCATGGCCGAACGTTCGCTGCAGCCGCTGCGCGACAAGATCAACGAGTTGCAACTGAAGGAGCAGGCGGCGCGCATCAGCGGCGAACAGTTCGTCGAGCAGTTGCAGGCAGCCGGCGTCGATGAAGCCGAGCTCGCCGAAAAGCTCACGCCGGACATGAAGCCGTCGTATCTGCAGGGCGAAGTCACGCGGCTGAACAACGCGATCAACGCGCTCGGCGCGGTCAACATGGCCGCGCTCGAAGAACTCGCCGCGGCAACCGAGCGCAAGCATTTCCTCGACGCGCAGTCCGCGGATCTGAACGACGCCATCGGCACGCTGGAAGACGCGATCCAGAAGATCGATCAGGAAACGCGCGCGCTGCTGCAAGGCACCTTCGATGAAGTGAACCGTCACTTCGGCGAACTGTTCCCGCGCCTTTTCGGCGGCGGTCAGGCGAAGCTCATCATGACCGGCGATGAAATCCTCGACGCCGGCGTGCAGGTCATGGCGCAGCCGCCCGGCAAGAAGAATTCGACGATTCACCTGCTTTCGGGCGGCGAAAAGGCGCTGACCGCGACCGCGCTCGTGTTCGCGATGTTCCAGTTGAACCCTGCGCCGTTCTGTCTGCTCGACGAAGTCGACGCGCCGCTCGACGACGCCAACACCGAGCGCTTCGCGAACCTCGTGCGCGCGATGTCGGCCAAGACGCAGTTCCTGTTCATCTCGCACAACAAGATCGCGATGGAAATGGCGCAGCAACTGATCGGCGTGACGATGCAGGAGCAGGGCGTGTCGCGCATCGTCGCGGTGGACATGGAAGCGGCGGCGGGCTTCGCGCAGAACGGCTGAAGCATCGCGCTCGCGAGAGTTTGATTGAGTGAAAGGGCCGGACGAGGTTTCCGGCAGCGTGCGTCAAGGCGCGGAGTGGCGCGCATCGGCCAGGCGGCGGCGAGAAGCCGGAACGCGGCGATGCGCGCGACAGATCGCGCGGCGCTTCGTAACTTAAAAGAATGATGGAGCCTGCATGGACGAGTTGACACTCGGTTTGATTGGAGCCGGAGCCGTGGTGGTGGGCGGCGTGGTCGTGTACAACGCGTGGCAGAGCGCGAAGGTGCGTCGCAAGATGCCGCGTCCGATGCCGGACGAAGCGGCGGATGCGCTTGCGCGCCAGGAAGCGGACGACGAGCAGCCGTTCATCGAGCCCGTGCGTCAGTCGCGGCGCGAGCCCGTAGCGGGCGGCGCCGATGGCGCCGATGCCGAACCGCGCGATACGCGTGTCGAGCCGAGCTTCGGCACGGCGAACGAGTCGACGGCGGCGGCTCCCGTCGCGCCTGCCGATACCGCCGTCGATCTCCAGGCCGAGGCGACGTCCGCCAATGGCGCGTCCGAGGAAGCGCCAAGTGCCACCGAAGACGAGCGCACCGAACCGGTGATGCCCGCCGCGACGACGATTTCGCAGGCGCCGCCGGCGGTCGTCGATCGCCGCATCGATTGTGTCGTGCCGATTCGCCTCGCCGCGCCGGTTGCGGGCGATCGCGTGATTCCGCTTGCGCAGCGCCTGCGCCGCGCGGGCACGAAGCCCGTGACGATCGAAGGCAAGGCCGAAGGCGACAGCGCGTGGGAGTTGCCGCGAAACGGCGTGCGCTACGAGGAGTTGCGCGCGGCCGCCCAGCTCGCGAACCGCAGCGGCCCGCTCAACGAACTCGAATTCTCGGAGTTCGTGACCGGCGTGCAGCGGCTTGCCGACGCCATCGACGGCGCGCCCGAATTCCCCGACATGATGGAAACCGTCGGCATGGCGCGCGAGCTGGACGCGTTCGCCGCGCAATGCGACGCGCAGCTCTCGATCAACATCCTCTCCGACGGCGCGCCGTGGTCCGCGAACTACGTGCAGGCGGTGGCGTCGCAAGACGGCCTTTTGCTCTCGCGCGACGGCACGCGCTTCGTCAAACTCGACGCGAAGCAGAATCCGGTCTTCATGCTCCAGTTCGGCGACACGAACTTCCTGCGCGACGACCTCACCTACAAGGGCGGCCAGATGATCACGCTGGTGCTCGACGTGCCCGTCGCCGACGAAGACATCCTGCCGTTCCGCCTGATGTGCGATTACGCGAAGTCGCTGTCGGAGCGTATCGGCGCGCGTGTCGTCGACGACCAGCGCCGGCCCTTGCCGGAGTCCGCGCTGCTCGCCATCGAGAAGCAGTTGATGACGCTCTACGCGAAGCTGGAGCAGGCGGGCATTCCGGCCGGCTCGCCCGCGACGCGGCGTCTTTTCAGCCAGTAACTTTTTGCTGCGCGCAGTCGGCAAGGCGCTCGCTTGCCAGGAGAATCGCGCCCCAGCCGGGGCGCTTTTCTTTGCGTGCGCGCCGCCGCACCGACGCCCGCACTTAGGCCGTTTGGCCGAGGCCACGATTTACCGATCTTCTGAGACAATCGAACGGTCGGTTGACTGACTTACCTACTTTCTCGAAGCCGCATGTCCGCAAAATCAAAAGCCGAATCCGCCGCGACCGCGAAGTCGGGCGCCGCCGTGCCCAGCGCCGCTCGTCCGGCCGAGCGCGCGGCGTGGCTGCGTTCGGAACTGGAACGCGCGAACTACGCGTATTACGTACTGGATCAGCCGGATCTGCCCGACGCCGAGTACGACACGCTCTTCAAGGAACTTCAGGGCATCGAGACCGAGCATCCGGATCTGATCACGCCGGATTCGCCGACGCAGCGCGTGGGCGGCGAAGTCGCCGAAGGATTCACGCCGGTCGTCCATGACGTGCCGATGCTTTCGCTCAACAACGGCTTCGCGGACGAGGACATCGCCGCATTCGACAAGCGCGTGTCCGACGCGCTGGGCCACGCGAGCGTCGAATATGCGTGCGAGCTCAAGTTCGATGGTCTCGCCATTTCCCTGCGTTACGAGGACGGCCATTTCGTGCAGGCCGCGACGCGCGGCGACGGCGCGACGGGCGAGGACGTGACGGCGAACGTACGCACCATCCGCTCGATTCCGCTCACGCTGAAGGGCAAGAACGTGCCGAAACGGCTCGACGTGCGCGGCGAAGTGCTGATGTTCAAGCGCGATTTCGAGCGCCTGAATGCGCGTCAGCGCGAAGCGGGCCAGCGCGAGTTCGCGAATCCGCGCAACGCGGCGGCGGGCGGCTTGCGTCAGCTCGATCCGAAGATGACCGCGCAGCGTTCGCTGTCGTTCTTCGCTTATGGCATTGGCGTGCTCGAAGGCGCGGAGATGCCCGCGACGCACGCCGCGTTGCTCGACTGGTACAAGGAAATGGGCTTGCCGGTGAATGCGGAGCGCGCCGTGGTCGAAGGCGCCGACGGTTTGCTCGCCTTCTTCCACCGGATCGGCGAGAAGCGCGAGAAGCTGCCGTACGACATCGACGGCGTCGTCTACAAGGTCGACCGCCGCGACGAGCAGGATAAGCTCGGCTTCGTGTCGCGCGCGCCGCGTTTCGCGCTCGCGCACAAATTCCCGGCGCAGGAAGCGCTGACGCAACTGCTCGCCATCGACGTGCAGGTCGGTCGAACGGGCGCGATCACGCCGGTCGCGCGTCTCGCGCCGGTGTTCGTCGGCGGTGCGACGGTCACGAACGCGACGTTGCACAACGAGGACGAAGTGCGGCGCAAGGACATCCGCATCGGCGATACGGTCACGGTGCGCCGCGCGGGCGACGTGATCCCCGAAGTCGTCGGCGCCATTCTTGAGCGTCGTCCCGCCGACGCGCGCGAATTCGTCATGCCGACGGAGTGCCCCGTCTGCGGCTCGAAGATCGAGCGCCTGCCGGACGAGGCGATCGCGCGCTGCACGGGCGGGTTGTTCTGTCCCGCTCAGCGCAAGCAGGCACTGTGGCACTTCGCGCAGCGCCGCGCGCTCGATATCGACGGGCTAGGTGAGAAGATCATCGATCAACTCGTCGAGCAGAATCTCGTGCGTACGCCCGCGGATCTGTTTAATCTCGGCTTTTCGACGCTCGCGGCGCTCGACCGTTTCGCCGACAAATCCGCGCAGAACCTGATCGATTCGCTCGAAAAAGCGAGGAAGACGACGCTCGCGCGCTTCATCTATGCGCTCGGCATCCGGCACGTGGGCGAATCGACGGCGAAGGATCTCGCGAAGCATTTCGGCTCGCTCGATCCGATCATGGCTGCTTCGGTCGAAGAGCTGCTCGAAGTCAACGATGTCGGGCCGATCGTCGCCGAGGCCATCCACAATTTCTTCAGCGAAGAACACAACAAGCATGTGATCGAGCAGTTGCGCGTCAAGGTGTCGTGGCCGGAAGGGCCGCCCGCGCCGAAAGCGCCGCAGGGCGTGCTGGCCGGCAAGACCGTCGTGCTGACGGGCACGCTGCCCACGCTATCGCGCGAGGAAGCGAAGGAAATGCTGGAGTCGGCGGGTGCGAAGGTTGCCGGTTCCGTATCGAAAAAGACCGACTACGTCGTGGCGGGCGCGGAAGCGGGCAGCAAGCTCGCCAAGGCGGAGGAACTCGGGGTTCCTGTTCTCGACGAAGAGGCCATGCGTAAGCTTTTGGAAGGAGTCACTCCATGATTCGCGAAATCCTGAAGATGGGCGATCCGCGGCTTTTGCGTATCGCGCAGCCGGTCGAGCATTTCGACACGCCCGAACTGCACGCGCTCGTGCAGGATATGTTCGATACGATGCGCGACGCCAACGGCGCGGGGCTGGCCGCGCCGCAGATCGGCGTCGATCTGCAGGTGGTGATCTTCGGCTTCGGGCAGAACGAGCGTTATCCGGACGCGCCGTCGGTGCCGGAGACGGTCCTCATCAATCCGATCATCGCGCCGAACGGACACGACATGGAGGAGGGTTGGGAAGGCTGTCTGTCCGTGCCGGGTTTGCGCGGCGCGGTGCAGCGTTTCTCGATGATCCGCTATCAGGGTTTCGATCAGTACGGCAAAGCCATCGAACGGCTCGCGGAGGGCTTTCACGCGCGCGTCGTGCAGCACGAGTGCGACCATCTGATCGGCAAGCTCTATCCGATGCGTATCACCGACTTTTCGAAGTTCGGCTTCACCGAAGTGCTGTTTCCGGGTCTCGATCCCGCGCGCGACGACTGACGCCGCGCGGTTGGAATCGCAACGAATCAGCCTGAATACGGAGAGCCGCTTTCGCGAGAAGCGGCTTTTTCTTTACGCCAACGTTTTCGGATTGCCGCTGACGTCGGGTTGACGAAACAGCGCGACATGCTCCGGATTCGCGGATGCCTGCAGGCGTCCGTCGGGCAGACGGGCGATCACCATTTCACCCACGCCGGGGCTCGTCACGACGACTTCGTCGCGCAGGGCGAGGAGGGCTTCGAGCCGTCGCCGGCCACTCACGATCTCCAGACCGGTTCCCGTCTCACGAACGATGATCTCAACTGACATGGCGATTCTCCATCAATGCCGTTCAATGCTGCTGATCCTGCTGTCTGGTTTATCGGATCGATGACTTATTTTCTTTAGCCAAAAAGCCGCCAAAAATGAAACGGCACGACCGGAATTGCGTCGTGCCGTTTTTTCTGCTGGAACGTCGCATTTTTGCGACGCAATACGACGCCGCGCGAACGTTCGATCGACGTGCGCGCGAACTGCTCGGTTTGCTCAGAAAGTCTCGTTCGGGCCGAGATAGCGCCACTGGCCGGGGGGCAGCGCGCCGAGCGTCACGTGGCCCATGCGAATGCGCTTCAGACCGACCACTTCCAGTCCGACGAGCTCGCACATGCGGCGGATCTGCCGCTTCTTGCCTTCGCGGAGCACGAAGCGCAGTTGTTCGCCGTTTTGCCAGCTCACCTGCGCGGTCTTGAGCGGCACGCCGTCGAGTTCGAGGCCGTGACGCAGGAGCGCGAGTTTTTCGGCGGGGAAATGCTGATCGACATCGACCGTATGCTCGCCGAAGCGCACGCGCACGAGGTATTCCTTGTCGACTTCCGAGTGGCCGCCGATCAGTTGTTTCGCGATGCGGCCGTCCTGCGTGAGCACGAGAAGTCCCGTCGAGTCGATGTCCAGGCGGCCCGCCGGCGCGAGCGTGCGCAGATGGCTCGGCGCGAAGCGCACACCCGAGTGGTCCTCGTTCCAGTGATTGGCCGGGTTGATGAGCGTGACCGCGGGCTCGTAGCCGTCTTCCGCCTGACCCGAGACGTAGCCGACCGGCTTGTGCAGCAGGATCGTGACGAGGCGCGCCTGCGCGGAATGCGCCGCGGGCAGGATTTCGATGTTCTGCGTCGGACGGATGCGCGTGCCGAGCGTGTCGATGACTTCGCCGTCGACGAGCACCCAGCCTTTCTCGATCCATTCGTCGGCTTCACGGCGCGAGCAGAGGCCGAGCTCCGACATCACTTTCGACAGGCGCACGAGGCCGTCGTGGTGATCGCGATGCTTCGGCGCGGACTCCGCGACGGGCGCGGCGGGCTTCGTCGCAGGTTTCGCCGCTGGCTTGCGCGTATCGCCGCGATCGTCGCGTCTGGCGAACGGACGGTCGTTCTCGTCGCGCCGTGCGGGACGCGCTCCGGGCGCGCGATCGTCGCGTGACTTGCGCGGATCGCGTTCGTTGAAAGCGGGACGCGAATCGTCGCCGCGCGGTTTGAAGGGACGACGTTCATCGGCGCCCGATGCGCGTTCGCCACGCGGCGGCCTGTCGTCGAACGACTTGCGCGGACCGCGTTCACCGAAAGCGGGGCGCGAATCGTCACCACGCGGTTTGAACGGGCGACGTTCATCGCTACCCGATGTGCGTTCGCCACGCGGCTGCCTGTCGTCGAACGACTTGCGCGGACCACGCTCGCCAAACGCCGGACGCGAATCATCGCCACGCGGTTTGAACGGACGACGTTCATCGCCGCCCGACGCGCGTTCGCCACGCGGCGGCCTGTCGTCGAACGACTTGCGCGGACCACGTTCACCGAAGGCGGGACGCGAATCGTCACCACGCGGTTTGAACGGACGACGTTCATCGCCGCCCGACGCGCGTTCGCCACGCGGCGGCCTGTCGTCGAACGACTTGCGCGGACCACGTTCACCGAAGGCGGGACGCGAATCGTCACCACGCGGTTTGAACGGACGACGTTCATCGCCACCCGACGGACGCTCGCCACGCGCAGGCGGACGACCCTCGAACGACTTGCGCGGACCGCGTTCACCGAACGCCGGACGCGAATCGTCACCACGCGGCTTGAAAGCACGCGGCTCACGCGGCGCGTCGCTGCGCTTGTCGGCCGGCTGGCCCGATCGCTTCGGATGCGCCTCGTCCGGCGACGGTGCGCGAACGGGCTTGCGCCCGGTGGTCGTGCCGGCTCGAACCGGCGAACGCGTTGCCGAGGTCGGACGCGGATGTTTGGCTGTCAGTTTGACGCGCATAAAGTCTCAGGCTGCGATCGCGCGCAGCAGTTCGGTTTCCACCTGGATCTGGGTGCGGTTGTTCGACAGGCTCTTGCCGTCGAGCAGAAACACGTCTTCGACGCGTTCGCCGAGCGTGTTGATCCGTGCCGCCTGCACGCCGATCCGGTGTTGCGCCAGAACGCGCGCGATCGAATAAAGAAGGCCCTGCCGGTCGTTCGCCGACACGGACAGGATGTAGTACTGGCCGCGATCGTCGGGACGCAAGTCCACGCGCGGCGTGATCGGAAACGTACGCACGAGCCGCGACACGCGGCCCTTCGACGGTTCCGGGAGAATACGCTCGTCCGTGAGCAGCGCGGCCAGTTGCTGCTCGACGAGATTGGCGATGTCGCGATAACTTCCGTCGTGGTCCGGATGGGCCACGAGGAAGTTGTCGAGCGCATAGCCGTGGCGGGTCGTCGTCACGCGCGCATCGAGCACGGAAAGCCCGTTCTTGTCGAAATACGCGCAGATGCCGGCGAAAAGATCCGGCCGATCCTTCAGATAGACGAGCACCTGCAGCGCGGCGCCGATGGGCGAGGGCCGCGCCCGCACGATCGGCTCCTCGCTCGCGACGTGCCGATAGAGCACGCGCGTCTGCCACGCGATGTCGGCCGGATCGTGACGCAGGAAATAGCCGACGTCGAGCTGATCCCAAAGCCGCTTCTGCGCGCCTTCGGGAACCGTTTCGAGCCGCAGCAGCGCGAGCGCCGCTTCCTGCCGCGATTTGAGTTCCGAATGCGCGTCGGTCTGCGCGCCGCCGAGCACGGCTTGCGTCGCGCGGAAGAGATCTTCCAGCAGCTTGCCCTTCCAGTTGTTCCAGACTTTCGGACTCGTGCCGCGGATATCGGCGACGGTCAGCAGATACAGCGCCGTGAGCCGGCGTTCCGTCTTCACGACGGAGGCGAACTGCTTGATGACGTCCGGATCGCTCGTGTCCTGCTTCTGCGCGACCTGGCTCATCGTCAGATGCTGCTGCACGAGCCACACGACGAGCTCAGTGTCTTCCTCGCCGATGTCGTGTTCGCGGCAGAAGCGCCGGGCATCGGCCATGCCGAGCGTCGAATGATCGCCGCCGCGGCCTTTCGCGATATCGTGAAAGAGCGCCGCGACGTACAGCACCCACGGGCGCTCGAAATTGCCCATCAGCTGGCTGCAGAACGGATATTCGTGCGCGTGCTCGGCGATCGCGAAGCGCCGCAGATTGCGCAGCACCATCAGGATGTGCTGATCGACCGTGTAGACGTGATAGAGATCGTGCTGCATCTGTCCGACGATGCGCCGGAAGTTCAGCAGATAGCGCCCGAGCACGCTCGTCTGGTTCATCAGGCGAAACGCGTGCGTGATGCCTTCGGGCTGCTTGAGAATCTCCATGAACAGCCGGCGGTTTTCCGGGTCGCGCCGCCAGTCGCGGTTCATCAGATCGCGCGCGTTGTAGATCGCCCGCAGCGTGCGCGCCGAAAATCCCTTGATGCCGCGCGTTTGTTCGTACAGCAGAAACGCTTCGAGAATGGCGTGCGGCTCGCGCTCGAAGACATCGTCGCGGGCGATTTCCAGCATGCCTTGCTTCTCGACGAAACGCCCGTTGACGACGCGCGTGATGCCGCTCGTCGACGGAAAAAGCTGCGCTTCGACGTTCTGGATCAGGATGGTCGCGAGCTGCGTGACGGCTTTCGCCGCCCAGTAATAACGGCGCATCAACTGCTCGCTCGCGCGCTTGGCGGCGGTCGCCTTGAAGCCGAAGCTTTCCGCGAGCGGCGTCTGCAGGTCGAAGACGAGAATGTCCTGACGGCGCTTCGCGATGACGTGCAACCGCGCGCGCAGCGCCTTCAGGAAGCCTTCGTTGCGGCGCAGTTCGCGCGCTTCGCGTTCGGTGATGAGCCCGCGCGTGTCGAGTTCGCGCCAGCTGCTGCCGAAACCCGCTCCGCGCGCAATCCAGAGAATCAGTTGCAGATCGCGCAGGCCGCCGGGACTTTCCTTGATGTTCGGCTCGAGGCTGTAGGGCGTGTCCTGAAACTTCGCGTGCCGCTGGCGCATTTCCAGCACCTTCGCCTGGAAGAACGCGCGCGGATCGAGCGTCTCGTGGTAGCGCGCCGAGAAGCGCTGAAAAAGTTGCGTATCGCCGCAGATGCGCCGCGCTTCGAGCAGCGACGTCTGCACGGTGATGTCGTTGCCCGCCTCGGCGATGCATTGCTCCACCGAGCGCACGCTGCTGCCGATATCGAGCCCGAGATCCCACGCCATGCCGATGAAGCGCTCGACGCGGCCGTTGAGCTCCGCGTCGCTGCCGTGCGGCGATGCGTCGGGCAGCAGGACGAGAATGTCGACGTCGGAGTAGGGCGCGAGCTCGCCGCGTCCGTAGCCGCCGACCGCAACGAGCGCCGCGCTGTCCGGCATGTCGCAGGCGGACCACGCGCCTTTGAGGGCGTCGTCGGTGGCGCGGGCGAGCGCGCGCATCAGCGGTTCGACGTTCGAGCCGGACTGAAAGCGTTCGATGAGCGCCGCCTTCGCCACCTTGTAGGCGGCGCGCAACGATTCACAGGGCGTGGCGACAGCGGCGGTGACGCTCATGGATCGACCAAAAAGGAGGTGGGGGCGCGCCGGCGGGAAAGCGGGCGCGCGGGGAGACGGAGAATCAGGCCGTTGCCGCGATCAGCTGCGACGGCGCCTGCGTGCCCGCCGAGACGGTCAGCACTTCGTAGCCCGTCGGCGTGACGAGCACCGTGTGCTCCCATTGCGCCGAGAGGCTGCGGTCGCGCGTCTTGACGGTCCACTGATCCGGCATGGTGCGGATTTCGCGGCGGCCGGCGTTGATCATCGGTTCGACGGTGAAGATCATGCCCGCCTCCAGTTCGATGCCCGTGCCCGCGCGGCCGTAATGCAGCACCTGCGGCTCCTCGTGGAACACCTGGCCGATGCCGTGGCCGCAATATTCGCGCACGACGCTGTAGCCTTGCGACTCCGCGTGCTTCTGGATCGCCGCGCCGATATCGCCGAGATGCGCGCCAGGGCGCACCTGATCGATGCCGAGCCACATGCAGTCGAACGTGGTCTGCACGAGGCGCTTCGCCAGAATCGAGCCCTCGCCGACGATGAACATGCGGCTCGTGTCGCCGAAATATCCGTTCTTGATGACGGTGATGTCGATATTGAGCGCGTCGCCGTTCTTCAGCACTTTCTCGCCGGGGATGCCGTGACAGATCACGTCGTTCACGGAAATGCACGTGGCCTTCGGGTACGGCGGATAGCCGGGCGGCTGATAATTGAGCGGTGCGGGAACGGTGCCTTGTTCCTTCACCATATATTCGTGGCAAAGGCGATCGAGTTCTTCGGTGGTCACGCCGGGAACGATATGCGGCGTGATGAAATCGAGCACTTCGCTGGCGAGCCGGCAGGCGACGCGCATCTGTGCGATATCGTGTTCGTTTTTCAGCGTAATGGACATGACTTGGCCCGGAATGCGTCAATGCGGCAGTGAGCCGCGAAAGCGGCATTATCGCACCTTAGGAAATGCGCCGCACCCGGATAGTTCGAGGCGGGCGGCCGCGAAACACGAAACGCGCGCGCAATTCGGATCGGTCGTGCTGCTTGAGCCGACCAATCCTCACATGCTATACTCGCAGGCTAAGTCGTAATCCATATTGTCGTCACGATTTCATAAGACAATCGTGTCTGCAGGTGTGAAACGCGACTTAGTGTTAGTTGTTCCAGTCTGTTCAAGTCGATACGCAAGCCGGCGCACCCAGGGTGTCCGGCGTCCGGAAAGCAAAGATAACCGGGCGCGGGATGCGGCAGCCGGCTTAAGACCCAACCCTCGCGGAGAATTTTCATGGCAGTCACGATGCGTCAAATGCTGGAAGCCGGTGTCCACTTCGGTCACCAAACCCGCTTCTGGAATCCGAAGATGGCCCCGTACATCTTCGGTCATCGCAACAAGATTCACATCATCAACCTCGAAAAGACCCTGCCGCTCTACAACGACGCGCTGAAGTACGTGCGCCAGTTGGCAGCCAATCGCGGCACGATCCTTTTCGTCGGCACGAAGCGTCAGTCGCGCGACACGATCGCGCAGGAAGCAGCGCGCGCCGGCATGCCTTTCGTCAACGCCCGCTGGCTCGGCGGCATGATGACCAACTTCAAGACGCTGAAGGTTTCGATCAAGCGCCTGAAGGACATGGAAGCAGCGCTGGAATCGGGTGAAACCGAGCGGATGAGCAAGAAGGAAGCGCTTCTGTTCGAGCGCGAAATGGTCAAGCTGCAAAAGTCGATCGGCGGCGTCAAGGACATGGGCGGCATTCCGGACGCGATGTTCGTCATCGACGTCGGCTACCACAAGATTGCTGTCACCGAAGCGAAGAAGCTCGGCATTCCGGTCATCGCCGTGGTCGACACGAACCACTCGCCGGAAGGCATCGACTACGTGATCCCGGGTAACGACGACGCATCCAAGGCCGTCGCGCTGTACGCTCAGGGCGTCGCTGACGCGATCCTCGAAGGCCGCGCGAACGCGGTGAACGACGTTGTGCAAGCTGTCCGTAACGGCGAAGGCGACGAGTTCGTCGAGGTCAACGCAGAGGCGTAATCGAGCCCTGTGGCCGACAAAAAAGGGGGCTTTGCGAAAGGCCCCTTTTTTTTAGTCGGCGCGATAGAAATGCCAATTTTCCTGCCGTGGGCGGGCTGTAAAGCCGGCGGCACGTATCAAACAGACTCAAGGAGCGAATGATGGCGGCAATTACCGCAAGCATGGTGGCAGAACTGCGCGCGAAGACCGATGCGCCGATGATGGAATGCAAGAAGGCGCTGACGGAAGCCGACGGCGACATGGCGCGCGCGGAAGAGTTGCTGCGCGTGAAGCTCGGCAACAAGGCGAGCAAGGCGGCATCGCGCGTGACGGCTGAAGGCATCGTGACGGCGCACGTCGAAGGCGGCGTGGGCGCGCTCGTCGAGCTGAACTGCGAAACCGACTTTGTCGCGAAGAACGACGACTTCCTGGCTTTCGGCAAGACGATTGCTGAACTGGTCGCGAAGAACAACCCGGCCGACGTGGCCGCGCTGTCGGCGCTGCCGCTCGAAAGCTCGACGGTCGACGCAGTGCGTCTGGCGCTCGTCGGCAAGATCGGCGAAAACTTGTCGATCCGCCGCTTCGTGCGCTTCGACTCCGCGAACAAGGTTGCGTCGTACCTGCACGGCACGCGCATCGGCGTTCTGGTCGAATTCACGGGCGCTGACGAGCAAGTCGGCAAGGACGTCGCGATGCACGTCGCCGCGATGAAGCCGGTTTCGCTGTCGTCGGACGAAGTGCCGGCCGATCTGATCGCCAAGGAGCGCAGCATCGCCGAGCAGAAGGCTGCCGAGTCGGGCAAGCCGGCCGAGATCGTCGCGAAGATGGTCGACGGCTCGATTCAGAAGTACCTGAAGGAAGTGTCGCTGCTGAACCAGCCGTTCGTGAAGAACGACAAGCAGACGATCGAGCAGTACCTGAAGGCGGCCGGCGCATCGGTGCAGAAGTTCGCGCTGTTCGTGGTTGGCGAGGGCATCGAGAAGCGTCAGGACGACTTCGCGGCCGAAGTGGCGGCGCAAGTCGCGGCGGCCAAGCAGTCCTAAGGCACGCTAAGGCTCGTTTAAGACGCGTGTGCTGTCATGGCGCGGCCGCGCGTCGGGCCCGCAGTACCGCGGCGGATCGTCCCGCCGCAACAATTCAGCGATCCGGTTCGCACGAAGAGCGGGCGCGGCAGATCAGGGAAAACCCTGACCTGCCGCGCCCGCCGCCCGATCCGGTCCGCTTGCGGTAAGTAATGTTTCACCCCTACAGTTCTACGTTGTTGCAACCCTCCTCGGCGCGATCGGAACCTCATATGCCCACAGCCTACAAACGCGTACTCCTCAAGCTCTCCGGCGAAGCCCTGATGGGCGACGATGCTTTCGGCATCAATCGCGCAACAATCGAAAGGATGGTGGCGGATGTCGCGGAGGTGGTGCGGATCGGGACGCAACTGGCCGTCGTGATCGGCGGCGGCAACATCTTCCGCGGTGTCGCGGGCGGCGCGGCCGGCATGGACCGGGCGACGGCCGACTACATGGGGATGCTCGCCACGATGATGAACGCGCTCGCGCTGCAAGACGCGATGCGCCACGCGGGCATCGAAGCGCGCGTGCAATCCGCGTTGCGCATGGATCAGGTGGTCGAGCCGTACATCCGCCCCCGCGCGATCCGTCAACTGGAAGAGGGCAAGGTCGTGATCTTCGCGGCCGGCACGGGCAACCCGTTCTTCACGACGGATACGGCCGCCGCGCTGCGCGGCTCGGAAATCGGCGCCGAAGTGGTGTTGAAGGCGACGAAGGTCGATGGCGTATACTCCGCCGACCCGAAGAAGGACCCGCATGCGACGCGTTACAGCACGATCAGCTTCGACGAGGCGATCGGCAAGAATCTTCAGGTGATGGACGCCACCGCGTTCGCACTGTGCCGCGACCAGAAGCTGCCGATTCGCGTGTTCTCGATCACGAAGCCGGGCGCATTGAAGCGCATCGTGCAGGGCGACGACGAAGGGACGCTCGTCCACGTGTAAACTCTCGCGGTATCAGGCGCCGCGCAGCGGGGCGGCAAGCCTCGCGCGACAGAGCGCCGCTATCGCCGGTAAAACTTAGGTTTGGAGGTTCAAAATGAGTGTGGCTGACATCAAGAAGAGCGTCGACCAGAAGATGCAGCGGTCGATCGAAGCGTTCAAGGCCGATCTCGCCAAGATCCGTACGGGCCGCGCCCATACCGGGCTGCTCGACCACATCCAGGTCGACTACTACGGTTCGAACGTGCCCATCTCGCAAGTCGCGAACATGACGCTCGTCGATGCCCGTACGATCGGCGTGCAGCCGTGGGAAAAGAAGATGGTCGCGGTGATCGAGAAGGCGATCCGCGAATCGGATCTCGGCCTGAACCCTGCCACGCAGGGCGACCTGATCCGCGTGCCGATGCCCGCGCTGACCGAAGAGCGCCGTCGCGAACTCACGAAGGTCGTGAAGAGCGAAGGCGAGACCGCCAAGGTCGCCGTGCGCAATCTGCGCCGCGATGCGAACGATCAACTGAAGAAACTCGTGAAGGACAAGGAGATTTCGGAAGACGACGAGCGCCGTGCGAGCGACGAAGTGCAGAAGTTCACCGACAAGTTCGTCGCCGAAATCGACAAGCTCGTTCAGACCAAAGAATCCGAAATCATGACGGTGTGAGGCCGTAGAGACGGTCCTGCCAAGCCCGGACGTGCAAGCTCCGGGCTGGCTCTCACTTCTTCAGATTCCCAGATTCAGCGGCCATGACCTATACCAGCTCCACCGTTGCCGTGCCCGATGTCGCGGCTGTCCCGCGTCACGTCGCGATCATCATGGACGGCAATGGCCGATGGGCGACCGAGCGGCGTCTGCCGCGCGTCGCCGGTCATACGCGCGGCGTCGATGCGGTCCGCGCGACCGTCGAAAGCTGCGCGCGGCGCGGCGTCGAATTCGTCACGCTCTTCGCGTTCAGTTCCGAGAACTGGCGCCGTCCGACCGACGAAGTGTCCTTCCTGATGCGCCTGTTCGTGACCGCGCTCGAACGCGAGATCGGCAAGCTGCATGCGAACGGCATTCGTCTGCGCGTCGTCGGCGACATTTCCATGTTCGACGACCGCATCCGCGCGCTCATCCAACGCGCCGAAACCAAGACAGCCCGCAATACGCGACTCACGCTGACCATCGCTGCCAATTACGGCGGGCGCTGGGACATCATGCAGGCGACGAAGAAGCTCATCGCGGAGTCTCTCGAGTCGGGCGTGCCCGCGCGCGTGGACGACGAATCGTTCGCCGAACATCTCGCGATGGCCTACGCGCCGGAGCCGGATCTGTTCATCCGCACGGGCGGCGAGCAGCGCATCAGCAACTTCCTGCTGTGGCAGCTCGCTTACACCGAGTTCTACTTCACCGACACCTACTGGCCCGACTTCGACGCCGACGCCCTGGACCGCGCGATCGCGTCCTACGGCGACCGCGAACGCCGCTTCGGGCGCACCAGCGCGCAACTCGCTTCCCAATCGCAGAAGGCCGACACCCTTTCATGCTAAGAACCCGTGTCATCACGGCAATCGTCCTGCTCGCCGTACTCGTGCCGATCACGCTGTTTGCGCCGATCGGCGCATTCGGAGCGTTGATCGGGTTCGTCGTCGTGTTCGCGGCGTGGGAATGGGGACGGCTCCTCAAGCTGAACGGGGCGGGGCCGGTCGCCTACGCGCTCGTCGCGGGCATCGCGCTCGTTCTGAGCACGTTCCTCGGGATCAAAGCCACGCCGCTCTACCAGATGGCCGGTATTTTCTGGGTGCTGGCGGGGCCTTACGCATTGCTTCGCAAGCCCACGCTGGCCGCGCACGCCTGGCGCGCGTTCCTGCTTTTCGCCGGAATCGTCGTGTTTCTGGCCTGCTGGCACGCGGTCGTCGACGCGCGCACGCGAGGCGTATCCTTCGTGCTATCGCTTCTGCTAGTAGTCTGGCTGGCTGATATAGGCGCATACTTCGCCGGAAAAGCGCTCGGCCGCCATAAGCTCGCCCCGTCGATCAGCCCGGGCAAGACCTGGGAGGGCGCCATCGGCGGGTGGCTCGCCGTTATCGTCATCGGCGCGCTCGCCGCCGCCACCGGCTTTTATGCGCCCACCGTATTCACCGCCTTCGTCGGACAGCTCGGCTGGGATCGCGCGTTCGTCGCGCTTTCCGTGCTGGTCGCGTTCAGCGTCGTCGGCGATCTGTTCGAGTCGCTGCTCAAGCGCCAGGCGGGTGTCAAGGACTCGAGCGGCCTTCTGCCGGGTCACGGCGGCGTCCTCGACCGCATCGACGCATTGTTGCCTGTATTGCCGATCGCATTGCTCATGCTTGGCTGATCGGCTAGAGAAGAATTTATGCAAACACGTCTCACACTGCTCGGCTCCACGGGCTCGATCGGCGATAGCACGCTCGACGTCGTGGCGCGGCATGCGGACCGTTTCTCGGTCTACGCGCTCACCGCTCACCGCAACGGCGACAAACTCGTCGCGCAATGTCTGAAGTTTCAGCCCGAAGTGGCGGTCGTCGGCGACGCCGAAACCGCCGTACGCGTCGCGGCTGCGTTGCGCGCGCAGGGTTGCAAGACCGAAGTGACGCACGGGCCCGAGGCGCTCGTCGAAGTCGCGCGCGCGGCGCAGTGCGATACGGTCGTCGCGGCCATCGTCGGCGCGGCGGGCCTGGCGCCCACGCTCGCCGCCGCACGCGCCGGCAAGCGCATCCTTCTCGCGAACAAGGAAGCGCTCGTGATGTCCGGCCAGATTTTCATGGATGCGGTGCGCGACAACGGCGCGATCCTGCTGCCGGTCGACAGCGAGCACAACGCGGTGTTCCAGTGCCTGCCGCCTTGCGCAGACAAGGAAGCGAAGCTGCACGGCGGCGTCTCGAAGATCATCCTGACGGCGTCCGGCGGTCCTTTCCGCACGCGCGAGCCCGCGACGCTCGTGAACGTCACGCCCGAAGAGGCCGTGAAGCATCCGAACTGGGCGATGGGCCGCAAGATCTCGGTCGATTCCGCGACGATGATGAACAAGGGCCTCGAAGTCATCGAGGCGCACTGGCTCTTCAATCTGCCCGGCTCGCGCATCGAGGTGCTGATCCATCCGCAGAGCGTGATTCATTCGATGGTGTCCTATGCCGACGGCTCGGTGCTCGCGCAACTCGGCAATCCGGACATGCGTACGCCGATCGCGCATGCACTGGCGTATCCTGAGCGTGTCGATTCGGGCGTCGCGCCGCTCGATCTCGCGCAGATCGCGACGCTCACATTCGAAAAACCCGACTTCGCGCGCTTCCCGTGTCTCGCGCTGGCGATTGCCGCGCTGGAAGCAGGCGGCATCGCGAGCGCGGCGTTGAACGCGGCCAATGAAATCGCCGTCGAGGCGTTCCTCGATCGCCGCATCGGCTTCATGGCGATCGGCGACGTGGTGGATCGCGTGCTGAACGCGCTGCCGAATACGAGCGCCGCGACCTTGGCCGACGTTCTCGCCGCGGATGTCGACGCGCGCCGTCTGGCGTCCCGTTTCGTCGCAGAGCTCACCGCGAGCGCGCCGGGCGCCGAACCCATCGCCCATTGAGGCCGTCATGAACTTTCTGACCGAAATCGTCGCCTTCGTTGTCGCGATAGGCGTACTCGTCGTCGTCCACGAATTCGGTCACTACAGCGTCGCGCGACTGTGCGGCGTGAAAGTGCTGCGGTTCTCGGTCGGCTTCGGCAAGCCGCTCGTGCGATGGGTCAGCAAGAAGACGGGCGTCGAATGGACGATCGCCGCGCTGCCGCTCGGCGGCTACGTGAAGATGCTCGACGAACGCGAGGTCGATCCCGAGAGCGGCACGACCATTCCCGCTGAAGACCTGCCGCGCGCGTTCAACCGTCAGAACGTGGGCAAGCGCATCGCGATCGTCGCGGCGGGGCCGATCGCCAATTTCCTGCTCGCAATCGTGCTGTTTTCCGCCGTGTTCGCGGGCGGCGTGACCGAGCCGGCGGCGATCGTTTCGCAGCCCGCTTCCGATACGGCGGCGGCGCAAGCGGGCTTCGAAGGCGGCGAAACGATTCTCTCGATGCGTGACGCGGAAGGCGGCGAGACGCATCCGATCCGCTCATGGTCCGACCTGCGCTGGAAGATGCTCGACGCATCGTTCGATCATCGGCGCATCGTGCTGACGGCGAAGACGCACGACGGCACCTTCGACTTTCCGGTGACGGTCACGGGCATCACCGATTCCGAAGCCGATCAGGATTTCATGGACAAGCTCGGCTTCACGCCGGGCGGCGGCACGCTGACGGTCGCGGGCGTCGAGGCGGGCAGCGCGGCGCAGAAGAGCGGGCTGAAGGCGGGCGACATGCTGCGCGCGATCGACGGCCGCAGCGTCGACAACGCGACGAGCTTCATCGACTACGTGAAGGCGCACGGCGGCAAGCCGGTGACGCTCGTGGTCGAGCGCAACGGCCAGCGCGATTCCGTGCAGATCGTGCCGGACGTGAAGCGCGATGCGTCGACGGGCAAGGACATCGGGCGTATCGGCGCCGCGCTCGCGAATCAACTGCCGACCGTAGATGTGCGCTACGGGCCGCTCGAAAGTCTGCGCCTCGGCGTGAACCGCACGTGGGATATCAGCGTGTACTCGCTGCGCATGTTCGGGCGAATGATCACCGGCGAGGCGTCGCTCAAGAATCTGTCAGGGCCGGTCACGATTGCCGACTACGCGGGCAAGAGCGCAAGGCTCGGCGCGACGGCCTTCATTTCGTTTCTGGCACTCGTGAGCATCAGCCTCGGAGTGTTGAACTTGTTACCGATTCCGGTATTGGACGGTGGGCATCTGTTATATTATTTGGTTGAGGCTGTTACCGGCAAGGCAGTATCCGATCGCTGGCAGCTTGTTCTGCAAAGGGCGGGCCTGGTCTGCATCGTCGCTCTGTCGATGATCGCGCTGTTCAATGACCTCGCGCGTCTGATTCGTTTTTGATCCACTTTGACAATTTCTGGCGGCGTCTTTCGAGCGACCGCCGGAACGAATGCAGCTTTAAATACTGGGGAAGCACGT
Source organism: Caballeronia zhejiangensis (assembly GCF_000698575.1). GTDB lineage: Bacteria > Pseudomonadota > Gammaproteobacteria > Burkholderiales > Burkholderiaceae > Caballeronia > Caballeronia zhejiangensis. The sequence goes on along the minus strand of NZ_JFHD01000011.1, from coordinate 17,969 downwards.
TGTTCAAACCTCATCGCTTTGTTCCTAAGACGGCTGTGGCCGCGGCGCTCGCCGCAACGGGCATGGCGGCGCACGCCACCACGCCGTTCGTCGTGCAGGATATTCGGATCGACGGTCTCCAACGCATCGAGCCTGGCTCCGTGTTCGCTTATCTGCCGATCAAGCAAGGCGACACCTTCACCGACGACAAGGCCTCCGAAGCGATTCGCGCACTCTACGCAACGGGTTTCTTCAACGACGTTCAGATTGCCACCGAAGGCAACGTGGTGATCGTTCAGGTGCAGGAACGCCCGGCGATTTCGGCCATCGATTTCGCGGGCCTGCACGAGTTCGACAAGGACAATCTCACGAAGGCGCTGCGTTCCGTCGGCCTGTCGCAAGGCCGCTCGTACGACAAGGCGCTCGTCGACAAGGCGGAGCAGGAGCTCAAGCGCCAATACCTGACGCGCGGCTACTACGCCGCGGAAGTCACGACCACCGTGACGCCGGTCGACCGCAATCGCGTGCAGATTCTGTTCTCCGTCGCGGAAGGTCCGAGCGCGAAGATTCGCCAGATCAACTTCGTCGGCAACAAGGCGTTCAGTTCCAGTACGCTGCTCGGCGAAATGCAGCTTTCCACGCCGAACTGGTTCTCGTGGTACACGAAGAGCGATCTCTACGCGAAGGAAAAGCTCACGGGCGACCTCGAGAACGTGCGCTCGTACTATCTGAACCGCGGCTACCTCGAGTTCGCGATCGACTCCACGCAGGTGTCGATCTCGCCGGACAAGAAGGACATGTATCTGACGATCGCCGTGCACGAAGGCGAGCCGTACAAGATCAGCAGCATCACGCTTTCGGGCAATCTGCTCGACCGTCAGGCCGAGCTCAACAAGCTCATCAAGATCAAACCGGGCGAGCGCTTCTCGGCCGAAAAGCTGCAGTCGACCACCAAGGCGATCGTCGACAAGCTCGGCGAATACGGCTACGCGTTCGCGCAGGTCAACGCGCAGCCGCAGATCGATCAGGCGAACCACACCGTGGCGCTCACGCTGCAAGTCGATCCGAGCCGTCGCGTGTATGTGCGGCGCGTGAACATCGTCGGCAATACGCGCACGCGCGACGAAGTGGTGCGCCGCGAAATGCGCCAGCTCGAAAGCTCGTGGTTCGATTCGAGCCGCCTCGCGCTGTCGAAGGACCGTATCAACCGTCTCGGCTACTTCACCGACGTGGACGTCACTACGACGCCCGTGGAAGGCACGAACGACCAGGTCGACGTCGACGTGAAGGTGGCCGAAAAGCCGACAGGCGCGATCACGCTGGGCGCGGGCTTCTCGTCGACGGACAAGGTGGTGCTCTCGGCGGGCGTGTCGCAGGACAACGTGTTCGGCTCGGGCACGAGTCTCGCGGTCAACGTGAACACCGCGAAAACCTATCGCACGCTGACCGTGACGCAGGTCGATCCGTACTTCACGATCGACGGCATCAAGCGCATCACCGACGCTTACTACCGCACGTATCAGCCGCTGTATTACTCGACGGATTCGAGCTTCAAGATCATCACGATGGGCGCGGACACGAAGTTCGGCATCCCGTTCTCGGAGCAGGACACGGTGTTCTTCGGCGTCGGAGCCGAACAGAACACGATGGACGTGGACAGCAACACGCCGCAGTCCTACAAGAACTACGTGAACGAGTTCGGCCGTGTCGTGAACAACTACCCGCTGACCGCGGGCTGGTCGCGAGACAATCGCGACAGCGCGCTCGTCCCGAGTCGCGGCTACTACATCCAGTCGAACGCAGAATACGGCACGCCGCTCGGCAACACGACGTACGCGAAGTTCGACGCGCAGTTCCAGTATTACTACTCGTTCGCGCGCGGTTTCGTGCTCGGCTTCAATCTGCAGGGCGGCTACGGCAAGGGCCTGCAAGGGCAGACGTACCCGATCTTCAAGAACTACTACGCGGGTGGTATCGGTTCGGTGCGCGGTTACTCGCCGAGCTCGCTGGGTCCGCGCGACGCGAAGACCAACGACCCGATCGGCGGCTCGCGCATGGCGGTCGGCAATATCGAGCTGACGTTCCCGCTGCCGGGAACGGGCTACGATCGTACGCTGCGCGTGTTCACCTTCCTCGATGCCGGTAACGTTTGGGGCGATCCGGGTCAAGGCGGTACGAGCGGCGGTGCAAACGGCTTGCGCTACGGTTACGGTCTGGGTCTCGCGTGGATCTCGCCGATCGGCCCGCTCAAGCTGAGCCTCGGCTTCCCGCTGCAGAAGCATGAGGGCGACCAGTATCAGAAGTTCCAGTTCCAGATCGGTACGGCGTTCTAAGCAGCCCGCCGATGAACGCGAACTTCATTTTTTTCGACGTAACGTGAGGAACACTTTGGGAACCGGTAAGCATTCGAAACATAGGGCGCTGGCGCTTGCGTTGTCGATGGTTCTCGGCCTGGGCACGGCGATGTCCGCCAGTGCTCAGGAAGCGCGCATCGCGGCGGTCAATTCGGACCGCATCTTGCGCGAATCGTCCGCGGCGAAGGCCGCCCAGTCGAAGCTCGAGCAGGAATTCTCCAAGCGCGACAAGGCGCTGCAGGACATGGCGCAGCGCCTGAAGGCGATGTCGGACAACATCGACAAGAACGGTGCCTCGATGTCGCCGACCGACCGCGCGGCCCGTCAGCGCGATCTGGCGCAGCTCGACGCGGACTTCCAGCGCAAGCAGCGCGAGTTCCGCGAGGACCTGAACCAGCGCCGTAACGAGGAACTCGCGGCGGTGCTGGACCGCGCGAACAAGGTGATCAAGCAGATCGCCGAGCAGCAGCACTACGACCTGATCGTGCAGGAAGCGGTGTACGTGAGCCCGCGCATCGACATTACGGATCAGGTGCTGAAGGCGCTGGCGGCGGGCGCGACCGGCACGGGTTCGCTCACGAACCCGAACTGACGAGGACTGAGACGAGATGGCATCAGGCATGACGGTCACCCTCGGCGAGCTGGTGAAACGCTTCGGCGGCGAGGTGGTCGGCGACGGCGCGCACGCGGTCGGCAGTCTCGCGCCGCTCGACAAGGCGGGCCCCGCGCAGCTCGCGTTTCTCGCGAATCAGAAGTATCTGCCGCAAGTCGAGACGACGCGCGCCGGCGCCGTGCTGATTTCCCCGGCCGACCTCGACAAGGTGACGAATCGCGCGGGCAGTAATTTCATCGTCACGCCGAATCCTTACGCTTATTTCGCTCGCGTGGCTCAGGCGTTCATCGACTTGGCGACGCCCAAGGCCAAGCCTGGCGTGCATCCGAGCGCCTACATCGATCCGGACGCGAAGGTTGCGGCGAGCGCCGTGATCGGCCCTCACGTGACGGTTGAGGCGGGCGCGGTCGTCGGCGAGCGCGTGAAGCTGGATGCGGGCGTAGTCGTCGGGCGCGGCGTTACGCTAGGCGACGACGTTCATCTGTATCCGAACGTCACCGTTTATCACGGCTGCAAGCTCGGCGCGCGCGTGATCGTGCACGCGGGCGCGGTGATCGGTGCGGACGGTTTCGGCTTCGCTCCGGATTTCGTCGGCGAGGGCGATGCGCGCACCGGAAGCTGGGTGAAGATTCCGCAGGTTGGCGCGGTGGATATCGCCGACGACGTGGAAATCGGCGCCAACACGACGATCGATCGCGGCGCGATGGCGGACACCGTCATCGAGGAATGCGTGAAGATTGATAATCTCGTGCAGATCGGCCACAACTGCCGCATCGGCGCGTACACGGTCATCGCCGGCTGCGCGGGCATCGCGGGCAGCACGAGCATCGGCAAGCATTGCATGATCGGCGGCGCGGTGGGCATCGCGGGGCACGTGACGCTCGCGGACTACGTGATCGTCACCGCGCAATCCGGCGTGTCGAAGTCGCTCCTGAAGCCCGGCATGTACACGAGCGCGTTTCCGGCCGTGCCGCATGCAGACTGGAACAAGAGCGCGGCGATCATGCGCAATCTGGACAAGATGCGCGAGCGCATCAAGGCGCTCGAGACCGCGCTCGCCGATTCAGGCAAGCGCGACGAGACGAGCGGCGGCGCATAAGCGCCGGGCTCGTTCGAACGAAGAACGAACCACAAGCAAGAGCGGGCCGGTTCAAGCCGCCGAAGCGAGCTGGCAATCCCGGGCGGGCGTCCGATACGGCCCGCCATCCAAATTTCCGCGCCCGACGCGCGCGTGAGCAGAACGACCATGAGCACAGAAAAAATCAATCTCGACATCCACAAGATTCTCACGCTGCTGCCGCATCGCTATCCGATCCTGCTCGTGGACCGCGTGCTCGAACTCGAGCCGCACAAGAGCATCAAAGCGATCAAGAACGTGACGATCAACGAGCCGTATTTCCAGGGCCACTTCCCGACGCGCCCGGTGATGCCCGGCGTGCTGATTCTCGAAGCGCTCGCGCAGACGGCCGCGCTTCTGACGTTCGCGGAAGAGCCGCACGATCCGTCCAACACGCTCTATTACTTCGTCGGCATCGACGGCGCGCGCTTCAAGCGCGTGGTGGAGCCGGGCGATCAGCTCGTTCTCAACGTCACGTTCGAGCGGTACATGCGGGGCATCTGGAAGTTCAAGGCGCGCGCCGAAGTGGACGGCGTGACCGCCGCCGAAGCCGAGCTCATGTGTACCGTCAAGAGCACGGACGCCTGAGCGCCTTCGCGTTCACACCGCGTTCAACGTAACAAGCAGCACGAACAGCATAGGCGAAAAGCGCATGAGCAAGATTCACCCAACCGCGATCATCGAGCCGGGCGCTCAGCTCGACGAGTCCGTCGAAGTCGGGCCGTACGCGATCGTCGGTTCGCACGTCGTGATCGGCGCGGGCACGACCATTGGCTCGCACAGCGTGATCGAGGGCCACACCACGATCGGCCGCGATAACCGCATCGGCCATTACGCGTCGATCGGCGGCCGTCCGCAGGACATGAAGTACAAGGGCGAGCCGACGCGCCTCGAAATCGGCGACCGCAACACCATCCGCGAATTCACGACGCTGCACACGGGCACGGCGCAGGATCAGGGCCTCACGTCGATCGGCAGCGACTGCTGGATCATGGCGTACGTGCACGTCGGTCACGACTGCCGGCTCGGCGACAACGTCATCATGTCGAGCAACGCGCAACTGGCGGGACATGTCATCGTCGGAGACCACGCGATCGTCGGCGGCATGTCGGGCGTGCATCAGTTCGTGCGCATCGGCGCGCATTCCATGCTGGGCGGCGCATCGGCGCTCGTGCAGGACGTGCCGCCGTTCGTCATCGCGGCAGGCAACAAGGCGGAGCCGCACGGCATCAACGTCGAGGGTCTCCGCCGCCGCGGCTTCACGCCCGACGCCATTTCGGCGCTGCGCTCCGCGTATCGCATCGTCTACAAGAGCGGCCTGTCGCTCGAAGAGGCGAAAGCGCAGCTGAAGGAGCTGAGCACGGCAGGCGGCGAGGGCGATGCGCCCGTCAAGGCATTCTCCGATTTCATCGCGGCGTCGCAGCGCGGCATCATCCGCTGACACGCTGTCCGATGACCCTGATCACCAACCCGCCACGCATCGCGATGGTCGCGGGCGAGCCGTCCGGCGACCTGCTCGCGGCATCGCTGCTCAAAGGCCTGCGGCGCACGCTGCCCGAAGGCACGCGCTATAGCGGCATCGGCGGTCCCCGCATGACGGCCGAGGGCTTCGAAGCGCATTGGCCGATGGACAAGCTGACCGTGCGCGGCTATGTCGAAGCGCTGAAGCACATTCCCGAGATTCTCGGCATCCGCAACGAGATCAAGCGTCAGTTGCTTGCCGAGCCGCCGTCGGTTTTCATCGGTGTGGACGCGCCCGATTTCAACTTCGGCCTCGAGCAGCCGCTGCGCGAAGCGGGCATTCCGACCGTGCATTTCGTCTGTCCGTCCATCTGGGCGTGGCGCGGCGGCCGCATCAAGAAGATCGTGAAAGCGGTCGATCACATGCTGTGCGTGTTTCCGTTCGAAACGGCGCTGATGGAAAAGGCGGGCGTCGCCGCGAGCTACGTCGGCCATCCGCTCGCCGATGACATTCCGCTCGAGCCGGACGTCGCGGGCGCGCGCCGCGAACTCGGCATCGCGGAAGGCGGTCCGGTGATCGCGGTCCTGCCGGGCAGCCGTCGCTCGGAGATTTCGCTGATCGGCCCGACCTTCTTCGACGCGATGGAACTGATGCAGCTTCGCGAGCCCAACGTGCGCTTCCTGATGCCCGCGGCGAATCCGGCGTTGCGCGAACTGCTGCGGCCGCTCGTGGACGCGCATCCGCATCTGTCGCTGACGATCACGGACGGCAACGCCCAGCGCGCGATGACCGCCGCCGATGCGATCCTCGTGAAAAGCGGCACGGTGACGCTCGAAGCGGCGCTGCTCAAGAAGCCGATGGTCATCTCGTACAAGGTGCCTTGGCTGACGGGTCAGATCATGAAGCGTCAGGGTTATCTGCCGTATGTCGGCTTGCCGAACATTCTGGCGGGCCGCTTCGTCGTGCCGGAAATCCTGCAGCACTTCGCGACGCCCGAAGCGCTCGCCGACGCCACGCTGAAACAGTTGAACGACGACGCCAACCGCCGTACCCTGACGGAAATATTCACCGACATGCACATCGCGCTGCGCCAGAATACGTCGCAGAAAGCGGCCGAGGCCGTCGCGCGGGTGCTCGACACGCGGAGGCCGCGGTAATGGCCGCTAGACGATCGGCGCAAGCCGGACTCGATTTCAGCTCACCGTTCGACGTCGTTTGTGGCGTCGACGAGGCCGGGCGCGGTCCGCTGGCCGGTCCGGTCGTGGCGGCGGCGGTCATCTTCGATCCGGCGAAGCCGCGCATCAACGGCCTCGACGATTCGAAGGCGCTCTCTGCCAAAAGGCGCGAAGAGCTGTACGAGAAGATCGTCGATCGCGCGCTCGCGTACTGCATCGCGTCGGCGAGCGTCGAGGAAATCGACACCATCAACATCCTGCATGCGAGCATGCTGGCGATGAAGCGCGCGGTGGAAGGCCTCTCAGTCGCGCCGACGCTCGTGAAAGTCGATGGCAATCGCTGCCCGACCTTGTCCATCCGCAGCGAAGCCGTGATCGGCGGCGATGCGCTCGTCAAGCAGATCTCGGCGGCGTCGATTCTCGCAAAGGTCACGCGTGATCGCATGCTGGTCGATCTGCACGAACTTTTTCCGATGTACGGCTTCGCCACGCATTCCGGCTACGGCACGCCGCAGCATCTGAAGGCGCTGCGCGAACATGGGCCGTGCGAGCATCATCGGCGGTCGTTCGCGCCGGTGCGCGAGGCGCACGCGCTCGTGTTCGGTTCGGTGTTGCCCGAGATCGCTCCCGAAGTGCTTCAGGTCGCATCGACGATCGAAGACGATCCCGACGCGCTCGCCTTCTGAGCGTCAACCGAATCAACGTGAAATCCATCACTTCGCGGGACAACCCGCTCTACAAGCGCATGAAGGCGCTCGCCGGGTCGACGGCGCAGCAGCGCAGAAGCGGCCACGCGCTGCTCGAAGGCCTGCATCTGGCGTCAGCGTATCTCGACGCGGCGGGCCAGCCGGAAACGTGCGTCGTCACCGAAGGCGCGCTCACGCACGAGGAAGCGCGCGAGATCGTCGCGCGCATCGAAGAGAAGCGCGTCGTCGTGTTGCCGGATGCGCTTTTCGGGCAGTTGTCGAGCGTCGTTCACGGCGTGGGCATGCTATTGCTCGTCGAAAAGATCGATGCAGAATTGCCCGCGCGCGTCGCACAAACCTGCGTGATTCTCGATGGCGTTCAGGACGCCGGCAATGTCGGCTCGATTCTGCGCAGCGCGGCGGCGGCGGGCATCACGCGCGTATTCTGCGCGCCGGGCACGGCATACGCGTGGTCATCGAAAGTGCTGCGCTCGGGCATGGGCGCGCATTTTCTGCTGGATATTTTCGAGGACGTCGAACCGGCCGATCTCATCGCGCGACTCGACGCACCCGTGACGATCACCGATTCGCACGGTGCCGTCGCGCTCTACGATTGCGACCTGTCGGGCGCGCTCGCCTGGGTGTTCGGCAACGAAGGCGCGGGCGTGTCGCAAATCTGGCGCGATGCGGTGACGCATCGCGTGACGATTCCGCAGCCGGGCGGCATGGAATCGCTTAACGTGGCGGCCGCGGCGGCGATCTGTCTCTTCGAGCAGTGCCGCCAGCAGCGCTGACAGCCGTCAATAGTAGGAAGGCCGCTCCGGCTTGACCTCCTGCAGGATCGTCGTGGCGATTTCCTCGATCGACTTGTGCGTCGACGAAAGCCACTTGATGCCTTCGCGCTTCATCATCATTTCCGCCTCGTTGATCTCGTAGCGGCAGTTTTCGAGTGCGGCGTACTTGCTGCCCGGACGGCGTTCGTTACGGATCTCGGCCAGCCGCTGCGGATCGATCGACAAACCGAACATCTTCGTCCGATGCTCGAGCAGCGGCGTCGGCAGCTTGCCCCGCTCGAAATCTTCGGGAATCAGCGGATAGTTCGCCGCCTTCACGCCGTACTGCATCGCGAGATAAAGGCTCGTCGGCGTTTTGCCGCTGCGCGATACGCCGACGAGAATGACGTCCGCGTCGGCGAGATTGCGGTTCGACTGGCCGTCGTCGTGGGCGAGCGAGAAATTGATCGCCTCGATGCGATTCTTGTATTCCTCCGTGTCGGCGTTCTGGTGCACGCGGCCCATCGCGTGCGTCGATTTCATTTCCAGTTCGTGCTCGAGCGGCTCGATGAAGGTCTGGAACATGTCGAGCACGAGCGCATTGCAGCCCTTGACCACTTCATTCGATGCGCTGTCGACGAGCGTCGTGAACACGATCGGCCGGCGGCCATCGAGCGCGACGACTTCGTTGATCTTCTCGACGGTCGCGTAGGCCTTGTCGATCGAGTCGACGAACGGCACGCGCACGAGCCGGAATTTTTGATCGAACTGGGCGAGGATCGAATGCGCGAAGGTTTCGGCAGTGATCCCGGTCCCGTCGGAAACGATGAATACGGAAGGCGGCATCGGCGAAAGAGGGAACGAGTTGGGGCGACGATGCTCAAACGCTGAACCGTGGCTAGCGCGAAAGCACGGACGCCGTAAAAACCTGTGTTAAGGTAGCTGACCGCTGGCAGGCAGTGAACCGGGCGTGAGCGCCGGGGTGTGGGTGAGCCCACGATCAGGCGTTAAAGACCTCGATTTTGCCGTGGAACGACTGCCCGGCCGAAACAATTTTGAAATACGGCAAGGTAGAATAGCGGCAACCTGTTCGATAAGCAATTGCGGAGAAATTGAATCGGATTTTCGTCAAATCGCGGTCGTTTCGTGGCATTTCGTTACGTCAGTCCACGTTTTCGAGCAGATTTCAGACGTACCCCGCTTCTTTTTGACGTGCCCCGGTTCTCGCGGGCGCGTGTCCCCGAAGGTTTATCAAACAGGTTGTACGAGATGCGAGCGCGCTTCCAATGAGCGCGCTCGCATATGAGCCCACTCGTGCGATCGTGAATTCCATCCACCTTAGGGGCTTGTATGACTAACGCAGTCAATGTTGCGAAAGATGTCGCAAAGGATCAGGCGTATGTAGTTCCATTCGAGCAGTTGCGAATGACCGACGTGGAAATCGTCGGCGGCAAGAATGCGTCGCTCGGCGAAATGATCAGCCAGCTTTCCGAAGCCGGCGTTCGCGTGCCGACGGGCTTCGCCACGACTGCGCTCGCATTCCGCGACTTCCTCCATCACAACAATCTGACGGACCGCATCGCCAATCGTCTCGAGACGCTCGATGTCGACGACGTCAAGGCGCTCGCCGAAGCCGGCAAGGAAATCCGTCAGTGGATCGTCGACGCGCCGATGCAGCCGCGCCTCGAAGACGAAATCCGCCGCGGTTTCGAAGTCCTTCAAGCCAGCTCGCCCGAAGAGCTTTCGTTTGCCGTGCGCTCGTCGGCGACGGCCGAGGACTTGCCGGACGCATCCTTCGCGGGCCAGCAGGAAAGCTATCTGAACGTGGTCGGCATCGAGGACGTGCTCGATCGCATGAAGCACGTGTTTGCGTCGCTTTATAACGACCGCGCCATTTCCTATCGCGTCCACAAGGGCTTCACGCATGCGGAAGTCGCGTTGTCGGCGGGCGTGCAGCGCATGGTGCGCTCCGACGTCGGCGCGGCCGGCGTAATGTTCACCATCGACACCGAATCGGGCTTCAAGGAAACCGTCTTCATCACGTCGAGCTACGGCCTGGGCGAAACCGTCGTGCAAGGCGCGGTGAATCCGGACGAGTTCCACGTCTTCAAAACGACGCTCGAACAGGGCAAATACCCGATCATCCGCCGCTCGATCGGCTCGAAGCTCATCAAGATGGAATTCACGAAGCCGGGCGAGCCGGGCCGCGTGAAGACCGTCGACGTGCCGCACGAACAGCGCAACCGCTTCTCGATCACCGACGAAGACGTGATCGAGCTCGCGAAGTACGCGGTCATCATCGAGAAGCACTATCAGCGTCCGATGGACATCGAGTGGGGCAAGGACGGCCGCGACGGCAAGCTGTTCATCCTCCAGGCGCGCCCGGAGACGGTGAAGAGCCAGGCGTCGGGCAAGGCCGAAATGCGCTTCAAGCTGAAGGGGCAGTCGAACGTGCTGGCGACCGGCCGCGCGATCGGCCAGAAGATCGGCGCGGGCCCCGTGCGCGTGATTCACGATCCGTCGGAAATGGAACGCGTGCAGCCGGGCGACGTGCTCGTCGCCGACATGACGGACCCTAACTGGGAACCGGTGATGAAGCGCGCATCGGCCATCGTGACCAATCGCGGCGGCCGTACGTGCCACGCGGCGATCATCGCGCGTGAGCTGGGCGTGCCGGCGGTCGTCGGCTGCGGCGACGCAACGGACATCCTGAAGGACGGCGCGCTCGTCACGGTGTCGTGCGCGGAAGGCGACGAAGGCAAGATCTACGACGGCCTGCTCGAAACCGAAGTGACCGAAGTGCAGCGCGGCGAACTGCCGAAGATCCCGGTCAAGATCATGATGAACGTCGGCAATCCGCAACTCGCGTTCGACTTCGCGCAGTTGCCGAACGCGGGCGTCGGCCTGGCGCGACTCGAGTTCATCATCAACAACAACATCGGCGTGCATCCGAAGGCGATTCTGGAGTACCCGAACGTCGATGCCGATCTGAAGAAGGCGGTTGAAAGCGTCGCGCGCGGCCATGCATCGCCGAAGGCGTTCTACGTCGACAAGCTGACCGAAGGCATCGCCACGATTGCAGCGGCGTTCTATCCGAAGCCCGTCATCGTGCGTCTGTCGGACTTCAAGTCGAACGAGTACAAGAAGCTGATCGGCGGTTCGCGCTACGAGCCGGATGAAGAAAATCCGATGCTCGGTTTCCGTGGCGCGTCGCGCTATATCGCGGAAGACTTCGCCGAGGCGTTCCACATGGAATGCATCGCGCTGAAGAAGGTCCGCGAGGAAATGGGCCTGGACAACGTGCAGATCATGGTGCCGTTCGTGCGTACGCTGAAGCAGGCGGATCGCGTGGTCGAGCTGCTGAAGAAGTTCGGTCTCGAACGCGGCAAGAACGACCTGAAGCTCGTGATGATGTGCGAAGTGCCGTCCAACGCGATTCTCGCCGAGCAGTTCCTGGAGCGCTTCGACGGCTTCTCGATCGGTTCGAACGACCTGACGCAGTTGACGCTGGGCCTCGATCGCGACTCGGGCATGGAGTTGCTCGCGGCGGACTTCGACGAGCGCGACGAAGCGGTGCAGTTCATGCTGAAGCGCGCGATCGAGACGTGCCTGAAGCTGAACAAGTACGTCGGCATTTGCGGTCAGGGCCCGTCGGACCACCCTGATCTCGCCGAGTGGCTCGCGAAGCAGGGCATCGAGTCGATGTCGCTTAATCCGGACACGATCATCGATACGTGGCAGCAGCTCGCGAAGACCTTGTCAAAATAAGTCGATGTCACACCTTTCCACTTGCTTTCGGATTGGTGCAGCGTGATATAAAAACACCCCGGACTTTTCCGGGGTGTTTTCGTTTGGAGACCGATGATGGAAACGGGCGGGTTGATCTGGTGGGTCGCTGCGGGCGCGCTGATCGTCGCGGAATTGTTTACCGGAACGTTCTATCTGCTCATGATCGCGCTCGGGATGATCGCGGGCGGCGTCGCTCATGTGCTCGGCGCGTTGCCGCACGTACAGATGGGCGCGGCCGCGGTCATCGCGCTGATCGCGGTGGCGGTGCTGCGGCGCTCGCGCTTCGTCAGCTGGAAGCGGCGTGACGACGCCTCGCGCGATGCGGCCGTGAATCTCGATATCGGCGCGACCCTGGAAGTCGATCAATGGCATCACGGCCACGCGCGCGCAATGTATCGCGGCGCGCAGTGGGATGTCGAGCTCGCACCGGGCGAAACGGAGGGCGCACGGCTTTATCGCATCACGGCGCTCGACGGCAATCGCCTGATCGTCGCGGCCAAACGGTAGTCCTATAAGGAGAAAAATAATGTCAATGTACTTTGCGCTCATCGTGCTCGTCATCGCGATCGTCATCGTGTCGAAAACGGTCAAGATCGTCCCTCAGCAACACGCATGGATCATGGAACGCCTCGGCCGCTATCACGCGACGCTTACGCCGGGCCTCAACATCGTGCTGCCGTTCATCGATCGCATCGCCTACAAGCACATGCTGAAGGAGATTCCGCTCGAAGTGCCGAGCCAAGTCTGTATCACGCGCGACAACACGCAGCTTCAAGTCGATGGCGTGCTGTACTTCCAGGTCACGGATGCGATGAAGGCTTCGTACGGATCGAGCAACTTCGTGTTCGCGATCACGCAACTGTCGCAGACGACGTTGCGTTCGGTCATCGGCAAGCTGGAGCTCGACAAGACGTTCGAGGAGCGCGACTTCATCAACCAGAGCATCGTGAATGCGCTCGACGAAGCCGCGTCGAACTGGGGCGTGAAAGTGCTGCGCTATGAAATCAAGGATCTCACGCCGCCGAAGGAAATCCTTCACGCGATGCAGGCGCAGATCACCGCCGAGCGCGAGAAGCGCGCGCTGATCGCCGCGTCCGAAGGGCGCAAGCAGGAGCAGATCAATCTGGCATCGGGCGCGCGCGAGGCCGCGATCCAGAAGTCGGAAGGCGAACGGCAGGCGGCGATCAATCAGGCGCAGGGCGAAGCCGCCGCGATTCTCGCGGTGGCGGAAGCGAACGCGCAAGCCATCGAGAAGATCGGCACTGCAATTCAGACAGCGGGCGGCATGGAAGCGGTGAATCTGAAGGTTGCGGAGCAGTATGTCGGCGCGTTCGGCAATCTCGCGAAGCAGGGCAACACGCTGATCGTGCCGGGCAACATGTCCGACATGAGCACGATGATCGCGTCCGCGTTGTCGATCGTGAAAGGCGAGGGCAGCGGCATAATCAGGAAGAGCTGAAGCAATCGGGGGCGCTAAAAAGCGCCCCCGATTCGTTTCACGGTTTAACGCGAGGCGGTTCGCATCAGACGCCCGCGTTCGCGTTCCCAGTCGCGCTTCTTTTCGGTCTCGCGTTTGTCGTGCAACTTCTTGCCCTTCGCGAGGCCGATTTCACATTTCACGCGGCCATCCTTGTAGTGGAAGTTGAGCGGCACGAGCGTGTGCCCGCGCTGCTCGACCTTGCCGATGAGCTTGTCGATCTGTTCGCGGTGGAGGAGCAGCTTGCGCGTGCGCACCGGATCGAGGTTAGCGAATTTCGATGCTTCGGGCAGCGGGCTGATATGCGTGCCGATCAGAAAGAGCTCGCCGTTCTTGATCACGACGTAGCCTTCCTTGATCTGCGCGCGCCCGGCGCGAAGCGCCTTGACTTCCCAGCCCTCGAGCACGAGACCGGCCTCGTAGCGCTCTTCGACGAAGTAATCGAAGAAGGCTTTTCTGTTGTCGATGATGCTCATGAATGGAAAGTGCCCAACTCGTTTAAAATCCTGATTTTAGCAGCGCGCCGGCATGCGTTCGATCCGATGCCTCGTTCTCTTGCGCGTTGCCGCCCAATTCAGCCACCGCTGCGCCCTATATGGCAGACGTCCAGAAAACCGTATTGATCCGCCATTCAGCGGAAGAAATGTTCGACCTCGTCACCGATGTCGCCGACTACCCCAATTTCCTGCCTTGGTGCGGCGGCGTCGAAATCGGCCGCCACGACGAGAACGGCATGGAAGCGAAGATCGACATCAGCTTCAAGGGCATCAAGCAGCATTTCGCGACGCGCAATGTGCAAAAGCGTCCGACCAATATCGATATGGAGTTCCTGAGCGGCCCTTTCAAGAAATTCACCGGATATTGGCACTTTACGCCGCTGCGCGCGGACGCCTGCAAGATCGAATTCGCGCTGCACTACGAATTCTCGAACGTGATTCTGGAGAAGATCATCGGGCCGGTGTTCAGCCATATCGCCAACACGTTCGTCGATTCCTTCGTGAAGCGCGCGGACCAGCGCTACGGCAAGCCATGATGCATATCGATGTCTGCTACGGCCTGCCCGATGGCGCGTTCCTGAAGCGCGTCGACCTGCCCGAGGGCGCGACGGTGCGCGATGCGATCGACGCAAGCGGCGTGCTGCTCGCGCATCGCGACATCGATCTGACGACGCAGAAGGTCGGCGTGTTCGGCAAGCCGAAGCCGCTCGACGCGGCGCTCGCCGACTTCGACCGCGTCGAGATTTATCGGCCGCTGAAGGTGGATCCGAAGGCCGCGCGCCAGCGCCGCGTGGACAAGGCGCGCAAGGCGGGATCGATCGAAGGGCGCAAGTGGCAGTCGAAGGATTCGCGCTGAACGAATTCAATGCGCGGGCGCTTCTTTCGCCGCGGCGGGCGCCGGCTCCAGCGTGTGCTGCCTGACCGACCAGATTACGCCGGCGAGCAGCAGCACGATCGCGAGCACTTCGGGCGAGCGCGGCCAGCGGCCGTCGTAGACGAAGGCGTAGAGCAGGGCGAAGAGCGTCTCGAACACGATCATCTGCCCTGACAGCGTGAGCGGCAGGCGCTTCGCTGCCGCGTTCCACAGCATGTTGCCGAGCCACGAGCCGCCGGTGGCCAGCGCAAAAGAAACGATCCAGAACAGATGCCAGCGCGAGGCGGGCACGCTCGCCTGCACCGTGCCCGCGGGCAGCATCCAGACGATCGCGCCGAGCGCGACGCCGAGCAGACCCGTCACGATGCCCCACAGGATGGACCACTCGTTGCCGTCGAAATGGCGATTCGATTGCAGATACCGCGCGTTGACGACCGCGTACCACGTCCAAGAAGCGAGCGCCCCGAGCGCGCATCCGAGTCCGGCGAGGCGCGTGAGCACGCTCGTCGCGTGATCGGCGTCGCTGAATACATCGAGATTGATGCACGCGATGCCCGCCAGCACGAGCAGGAGCGGCCCGATGAGCCTTTTCAGGTCGACCGCGCCGCGATCCCGCCGTCCGGCGAGCGTGACGGTCACGGGGAGAATGCCGACGATCAGCGACGAAGGCGCGACGCCCACGAGCTGCACCGCGCTCGCGAGCAGCATGTAGTACAGCAGGTTGCCGACCAGCGCGAGCTTCGCGAGCGCGATGAAATCGGCGCGCGTGAGCTTGGCCGCGAGGCGCCGGGCGAACGGCAGCGCCACGGCGAGCGAAACCGCGCCGTACATCAGATAGCGCCCGACGGAGAGCGTCAGCGGCGAAAAATCCGGCAAGAGCCGTGGCGCGAGAAAGATGAAACCCCAGATCGCTCCCGCCGCCATTCCGTACATCACACCGCGCTGCATCGTCCGACTCCTGCCGAAATTTCAACTGACGGCGCGAAGCGTAGCATGTGGCCCCGGGCGGCCGTCTTGTCTAAAACTGCAACAACGCGGGCGCCCGGCAGACGGGCGAAAGCGGTCCGGAATTTGCGTCCGAATGGGCTAAGCTGCTGTTCGGGCAGTGAAAATGCAGGGAACTATCGGTATAATCTGCTTTTGCGCCCATAGGATTTGCCATGCGTCTGATCCAGAAAGCACTCACGTTCGATGACGTGCTCCTCGTGCCCGCCTTCTCCAGCGTTCTCCCGCGCGACACCAGCCTGAAATCCCAGCTGACTCGCAATATTTCCCTGAACATGCCTCTCGTGTCCGCCGCCATGGACACGGTCACCGAAGGCCGGCTCGCCATCGCGATGGCGCAGATGGGCGGCATCGGCATCGTCCACAAGAATCTCACCGCCAAGGAACAGGCCCGCGAAGTCGCGAAAGTGAAGCGCTTCGAATCGGGCGTCGTGCGCGATCCGATCACGATTCCGCCGCAAATGCGCGTGCGCGACGTCATCGCGCTGACGCAGCAGCACGGCATTTCGGGTTTCCCGGTGGTCGAAGGCGCGCAACTGATCGGCATCGTCACCAATCGCGACCTGCGCTTCGAAGAACGGCTCGATGAGCCGGTGCGCAACATCATGACGCCGCGCGAACGCCTCGTGACGGTCAAGGAAGGCACGTCGCTCGCCGAGGCGAAGGCGCTGATGCACAGCCATCGCCTGGAGCGCGTGCTCGTGGTGAACGACGCGTTCGAGCTGCGCGGCCTGATGACGGTGAAGGACATCACCAAGCAGACCGAAAACCCGGACGCCTGCAAGGACGAAGACGGCAAGCTGCGTGTGGGCGCGGCCGTGGGCGTCGGTCCGGACAATGAAGAGCGCGTCGAGCTGCTCGCGCAGGCGGGCGTCGACGTGATCGTCGTCGATACCGCGCACGGCCATAGCCAGGGCGTGCTGGAGCGCGTGCGCTGGGTCAAGCAGAATTATCCGCACGTGCAGGTCATCGGCGGCAATATCGCGACGGCGGCGGCAGCCAAGTCGCTCGTCGAGTACGGCGCGGACGCGGTGAAGGTCGGTATCGGCCCGGGCTCGATCTGCACGACGCGGATCGTGGCGGGCGTCGGCGTGCCGCAGATCACGGCGATCGCGAATGTTTCCGAAGCACTGCGCGGCACCGGCGTGCCGGTCATCGCGGACGGCGGCGTGCGCTTCTCGGGCGACGTGTCGAAGGCGCTCGCGGCGGGCGCGAACGTCGTCATGATGGGCAGCATGCTCGCGGGCACCGAAGAATCGCCGGGCGACGTGTTCCTGTATCAGGGCCGCCAGTACAAGTCGTACCGCGGCATGGGTTCGGTCGGCGCGATGAAGGACGGCGCGGCGGACCGCTACTTCCAGGACAACTCGGCGAACATCGACAAGCTCGTGCCGGAAGGTATCGAAGGCCGTGTGGCCTACAAGGGCTCGGTCAACGCGATCCTGTTCCAGATCGTCGGCGGCGTGCGCGCGAGCATGGGCTACTGCGGTTGCCGCACGATTTCCGAACTGCACGAGAAGGCGGAATTCGTTCAGATCACGGCGGCCGGCATGCGCGAATCGCATGTGCATGACGTGCAGATCACGAAGGAAGCGCCCAACTATCACGTCGACTAATCGAGCGGACTGATCATGAAACCGTTGCTGCGGGTCGTGCTCGTCATCAATGCCCTGATTTTTCTGGCGTTCGGCCTGTTGTTTCTGCTGACGCCGTGGGCGGGCCTGTACGGCGCGCTGCAACTGGATTCGATCCGCGTTCAGCCGGCCTTCGCCGGGCAGTTGCTCGGTATCGCGCTCATCGGGCTGTCGTGGCTTGCGTTTCACGCAGCCGTCGATGGCGCGTTGACGGCTCGCGCCGCGCGCGTGTCGGGACACGTGCAGTGGCTGTCGGGGGTGGTGGTGCTGGTCTGGCTGCTCGGACTGCATTCGCCTCAGATCGATGGCTTCGGGCAGATCAGCGCGGCCGTCGTGGGCGCCGTGCTGCTGGTGCTCGGTCTGGGCAGCGTGAGACTGTCGTCGGCGGTGCGTCGGCGCGAGCGCGCGGCGGCGGCCGGCGCGGTATCGGCGCAGCGCGCGGAAAAGAAGGCGGCGCAAAAGCGTGACGAGTTTTCCGCGAGCAACGCGGCATCGTCGGCGCGCGCCGAATCGGTCGATCTCGCGGCGCGTCCC
>NZ_JFHD01000010.1 GCF_000698575.1 Caballeronia zhejiangensis | reverse complement strand
CGCTGAAGAAGCACTGAAGGATGCGAGGTCGGCGCAGAGATCGGCGAGCGGCTGCGTCCAGTCGCCCAGTTGGGTCTGACGATAGAGCCGCATCGACGGATACCACGGCGTGAAGCGCTGACAGTCGAGCCAGCGGCTGTCGCAGGCCCGCGACAGCAACACCCGCACCGGCCGATTCAGCGCGCCGGCGAGATGCCCCGTGCCCGTATCGATGGTGACGAGCAGATCGAGCTTCTCCAGCACGCGGGCCGTGTCGCCGAAGGTCGAGAGATGCGGCGCGATATCGGTCACGCCGTGGCGGTTCATGATCGCGCGTTCGTCGTCGCCGAGTTCGCCGACTTGCAGCGAATAGAACTGACAAGCCTGATTCGTCAGCAAGGATTCGAGCCGCTGAAGCGGCATCGAACGATACGGTTCGTGCCGCACGCCGCTCGCGCTTCTCCAGATCAGGCCGATTTTCGGGCGCGTCGTTTCGACGTTCAGCAGCGCATTGGCGTCATCGGACAAACGCTTGGCCGGATCGATGGCGATGCGCGCGGCGGGATTTTCCATCGGAAAGTATGGCGAGCGTTGATAGCGCGCGTAGAGACTGAAACCGAAGGTCACGCGATCGCAGCACGCGAGTTCGGCCGCGCGCTGCTCTTGCGTCGCCATCGACAGCTTGACCTGCTCGCTCTGTCGGAAGACTTCCTCCCAACCCGAAAATTGCTCGGAGACGATCATGCTCGCCCCTTCGCGCAGCAGCGCGTCGATGTAGCGCGAGAACTGCACGAAATCGCCGAAGCCGCCCTCCGCGGAAATGAAAATTCGCTTGCCCGCGACGGACTCGTCCATGCCGAGCAGCTTGTCCGGGAGCGCGCCGGCCCAATCGGGATCGGATTCGAGAACGAGTTGATGAAAGACTTCGGCATACGATCTGCCGCGGATCGTGCGATAGCGTTCGTTCGCCTCGTGAAACTTGCCGAGGGCGAACTGCACCATGCATAGCTCTTCGGTCAGCGCGTATCGATTGGCCTGCGAAAGCGGCTCTTCGAGTCCGAGCTTCAGGAATTTCTCGGCTTGCGCGTGCATCCCGAGAAAGCTCAGGTCGACGCCGAGTTGGGCAAGCCAGCAATCCGGGTTCGCCGACGCGGCGAGTTGCCAGGCGAGCGCACAGGCTTCGGCGGCGCGTCCTGCTGCTCGCAAAGTGCGGATGAGGTCGAGCGGCGCCATGTCTCGTATGTTGTCGATATCGGCCATGCTGATTTTTTGTAGGAAGGCTGCGGGCGGGAGGCGGTATGTTAGTTCCCCGATGCATCGCGAGCGCAAAAAAGCGTCAATCCAAGGTAGATGTATCGGCCCAATGGGGGAAGGCACTTTGCGTCAAAAGGCGTTTCGGGGAGAGAAAGAATCGTGGGTGGCACTGGGCTGTGCCGATGAAAGCATCGGCGTCGGATTGCGCGTTCGCTGACGAACGTTCGAAACGGATCGCCCGATGTTCTCTACTATGCAAACTCTCCCGCTGACATCGCCCCGCCCATGCCCAACCGCCGCGCTTTCCTCCGCCTGACCGCCGCCGCGCTCGCCACGCAGGCATTCGACACGGCACAGGCAGCCCAACCCATGCACACCCGCCCGATCCCGTCGACGAAAGAGCCTTTGCCCGTCATCGGCTGCGGCACCTGGCGCACCTTCGACGCCGGCGACGACCCCGCCCGCCGCCGCGAGCTCGCCGAGGTCCTGCGCGCGCTTTTCGCCGCGGGCGGCTCGGTAATCGATTCATCGCCGATGTACGGCTCCTCCGAAGCCGTCGCGGGCGCGCTGCTCGCGCAATCGCATACGCGCGACAAAGCGTTCATCGCGACGAAAGTCTGGACCGACGGACGCGAGGCCGGCATCGCGCAGATGGAGCAATCGCTGCGCTTGTGGCAGACCGATCGCGTCGATCTCATGCAGATTCACAATCTGCTCGACTGGCGCACGCATCTCGCCACGCTGCGCGACTGGAAAGCCGCCGGCAAGGTCCGCTACATCGGCGTCACGCATTACACGTCGAGCGCGTTTGCGCAGGTCGAGGCGGTGCTGCGCTCGGAGCGCATCGATTTCGTGCAGATCAACTACGCCGCCAACGACCGCGATGCCGAAGCGCGCCTTCTGCCGCTCGCCGCCGAGCGCGGCGTCGCGGTCATCGTGAATCAGCCGTTCGGCGGCGGATCGCTGCTCGCGGGCCTGCGCAACCGGCCGCTGCCGGATTTCGCGCAGGAAATCGGCTGCACGTCGTGGGCACAGCTCCTGCTGAAGTTCGTGCTGGGCAACCCGGCCGTGACCTGCGTGATCCCCGGCACCGGACGCCGCGAATACATGATCGATAACGCGCGCGCGGGCATCGGCAACTATCCCGATGAAGCGATGCGAAAGCGCATCGCCGATGCGGTCGCGTAAGGAGATGAGCATGAGCGATCCGTACGACCTGCAGCGTTTCGTCGACGCACAGGAAAGCGTCATCGACGACGTGCGCGCCGAGCTTTCCGCCGGCCACAAACGCACGCACTGGATGTGGTTCGTGTTCCCGCAGATCGTCGGCCTCGGGCACAGCGCAATGGCGCAGCACTACGCGATTTCGTCGCGCGACGAAGCCCGCGCCTATCTCGCGCATCCCGTGCTGGGCGCGCGGCTCGTCGAGCTGACGCGCATCGTCAACGGGCTGCAGGGACGCACTGCCGGGCAGATTTTCGGCTATCCGGACGACATGAAATTCCATTCGTCGATGACCCTTTTCGCGCACACCGCCGACGATCCCGCCGTCTTCGAAGAAGCGCTGCGCCGATATTTCGACGGCCAGTCCGACGAGGCGACGCTTTCCCGCCTGACATGACGGGCATGGCCGTTGCGCTTCGGGAAACGTCCACTTTTTCCGGGAGCGCAAGCCATGGGCCAATCCTTCAAGCTGCACGATCACGTCCGCTGGAATACGCCGCAAGGCGAAACGACGGGCCGCATCGTGCGCATCGTCACCGAGCGCACGACGCTCGACGGCCACACGGTCAACGCATCGCACGACGATCCGCATTTCGAAGTCGAAAGCGACAAGAGCGGCAAGCGCGCCGTTCACAAAGGCGACGCGCTCAAGCGGATCTCGCATTGACCGCGCGCACCGCACGTTCGCACTATTGCAGTGCGCGCGACGCCACCTGACACCGTTCCTGCAGAAACCACGATAAACGTTCAAACTTCTACCGCGCTGGAAGCTTGAATCGCGCATTTCAATTGAACCGGATTGCCCCAATCCTTTGAGGAATCGAACCAATGAAATCGAAACTCGTGGCACTGCTCGTTGCATCGTCGGCACTTGGCCTGACTTCCACGGCATCGTTCGCCCAAGTCGCAGGCACGCAGCCGCTCGGCGTATCCGTCGAAGTATCGACCGCCATCATCGATGGCTGGAGCATCAAGAAATCCGTGTTGAACAAGCCGGTCGTCAACGAACAGGGACAACGCGTCGGCGTCATCAACGACATCATCGTCGCGCCCGACAAGTCCGTTTCGTTCGCGATCATCGCCGCTAACAAGTTCCTCGGCGTGGCGCGTCACGACGTCGCGATTCCGATCGAGCAACTGGACGTGAAAAACGGCCAGTTCGTGCTCGCGGGCGCGACCAAGGAGGCGATCAAGGCGCTGCCCGAGTTCCAGTACAACAAGGTGAAGGCGACGCCGATCCCGCGCGCGCAATTCGAGCATCATTGATTCGCCGTAGTGCCTGACGGGGCGGCCGCGCGCCGCCTCGCCCGCGTTCAACCGGAGCCAGCCGATGTTCAAAGCCCTCATCCTCGACAAACAGGACGACCGCACGGTCGCGTCCATTCAGTCGATCGACGAAGCCCGACTCGCTTCATCCGGCGATGGCGGCGACGTGCTCGTGCGCGTCGACTTCTCCACGCTCAACTACAAGGACGGACTCGCGATCACCGGCAAGGCGCCCGTCGTACGCACCTGGCCGATGGTGCCGGGCATCGACTTCGCGGGTGTCGTCGAGACGAGTTCGCATCCGGATTACAAGCCCGGCGACAAAGTCGTGATGAACGGCTGGGGCGCCGGCGAAACGCATTGGGGCGGGCTCGCGCAGAAGGCGCGCGTGAGCGCCGCTCATCTGATCGCGCTGCCCGCGAACATCACGACGCGCCAGGCGATGGCCGTCGGCACCGCGGGCTATACCGCGATGCTTTGCGTGCAGGCGCTGGAAAAGCACGGCATCGGCGCACAGGACGGCGACGTGCTCGTGACGGGCGCGAACGGCGGCGTCGGCAGCTTCGCGGTCGCGATTCTGGCAAAGCGCGGCTATCGCGTGATCGCGTCGACGGGCCGTCCCGAGGAAGCCGCGCGGCTGCGCGAACTGGGCGCGGCGGATATCGTCGAGCGCGCGACGCTTTCCGAGCCGGGCAAGCCGCTGCAGAAAGAGCGCTGGGCGGCGGCCGTCGATTGCGTCGGCAGTCACACGCTCGCGAACATCTGCGCGAGCCTGCGCTATGGCGGCGCAGTCGCCGCGTGCGGCCTCGCGCAAGGCATGGATCTGCCGGCGTCGGTCGCGCCGTTCATCCTGCGCGGCGTCGCGCTGCTCGGCGTGGACAGCGTCTACGTGCCGCGCGAGCGGCGCATCGCGGCGTGGCGGGCAATCGCCGATGAAGTGCCGGTCGCGACCATCGAAAGCGTCGCGACGACGATCCCGCTCGCCGATGCGCCCGACGTCGCCGCGCGTCTGCTGCGCGGCGAGGTGAAGGGGCGCGTGATCGTCGACGTGAACGCCTGAAGCGGCGTCAGAACGTGCTCCAGCCGTCGGCGGTGGCGGGCTGCGCCACGGCCGCTTGAGCGACGCGCGGCGCGGGTTTCGCAACCGGCGTGCGCGGCGCGTGCGCCACGCGCGGCGCGGCCTGCGTGATCGCAGCCGTCGCGCCTTCCACCGTGAAGAACGCGACCGCCTCGTTGAGCCTGCGCCCCTGCTCTTCGAGCGACG
This sequence comes from Caballeronia zhejiangensis, assembly GCF_000698575.1. Taxonomy (GTDB): domain Bacteria; phylum Pseudomonadota; class Gammaproteobacteria; order Burkholderiales; family Burkholderiaceae; genus Caballeronia; species Caballeronia zhejiangensis. The sequence continues at coordinate 191,319 of NZ_JFHD01000010.1, read as the reverse complement.
TCGCGGCGGCGGCGGCTTCTTCGACGAGCGCGGCGTTCTGCTGCGTGACCTCGTCCATCTGCGTGATCGCGAGATTCACCTGCTCGATGCCGCGCCCCTGCTCCGCGGACGCCGCCGCGATCTCCTGCATGATGTCCGTCACGCGCGCGACGGCCTGCGTCACTTCGGCCATCGTCGTGCCCGCTTCGCTTGCCAGCAGCGAGCCGTCGCGCACCTTGCCCACCGAATCCGCGATCAGTTCCTTGATTTCCTTCGCCGCCGTCGACGAACGCTGCGCGAGGCTGCGCACTTCGCTCGCGACGACCGCGAAACCGCGGCCCTGCTCGCCCGCGCGCGCCGCTTCCACGGCCGCGTTGAGCGCGAGAATGTTGGTCTGGAACGCGATGCCCTCGATGATGCCCGTGATATCCGCGATCCTGTCCGAGCTGTCGCTGATGCCGTTCATCGTGTTCACGACTCGGCCGACGACATCGCTGCCCTTCTTCGCGATATCCGACGCGTTCGATGCAAGCGAACTCGCCTGCTGCGCGTTCTCGGCGTTCTGACGCACCGTCGACGTGAGCTCTTCCATGCTCGCCGCCGTCTCCTGCAGGGAAGCGGCCTGCTCTTCGGTGCGCTGGCTCAGATCGGTATTGCCGGTCGCGAGCTCCTTTGCCGCGCCGCCGACCGCGCCGCTGCTTTCGCGCACGCGGCTCACGATGTCGGTGAGGCGCGCGTTCATCGTGGCGAGCGCGCGCAGCAAATCGCCCGTTTCGTCCTTCGTATTCGCGACGATGCGGCTCGTCAGATCGCCGCGCGCCACCGTCTGCGCGATGCCGACCGCCTCGCCGATCGGCGCCGTGATCGAGCGCGTGACCAGCACGCCGCCGATCACCGCGAAGAGCGCCGCCACCACGCATAGCGCGATCAGCACGTTGCGCTGCGTCCGATAGCTCGCCTGATCCGCGCGCACGATTTCCTCGCGGCGCGTCGCGGTGTAGGCCGCGTAGTCGTCGGTGGCCTTGACGAGTTGCGCGAGCAGCGGACGGCACTCGTCGTCGAGCGCCGTCACCGCTTCCTCGTGCTTGCCCGCGAGCGCCAGCCCGGCGATCTTCGTCGCGACGGGACCGTACAGCGCCTCCACGCGCATCATTTCGGCGGCGAGACTCTTCGCCTTGTCGCTCGTATCGCTCGCGCTGGCGAGCATGTCGTTGAGTTGCTTCAGGCGCGCCTGCACGTCCTCGTGGGCGCGCGTGGCTTCGGCTTGCTCGAGTTCGATATCGGACGGTTTCGTGACGAGCACGAGATTGCGCGCGGCGATCGCGCGGCGGTCGACGGCCGTGCGAATCTGACCGGCGACATCGGCGCGCGCGTTGATGCCGTTGACATAGTGCGCGAAGCCGTCCGTCGCGACGGACAGCGCGCGCAGCGACATGCCTGCCACCAGCACGACCAGCACCGCCAGAATGCCGAAGCCAGCGATCAGCCTGTTCTTGATCGTGATGTTCTTGAGGTTCATTTTCAGGGTTCTCTCAGGGTCCGTTCGGGGGACATACGGCGTCCGTGTGATCGCTTCGCGCGGCATACTGCTACGCGAGCGAACGATCGAGCGCAAAAGATGCGCGACGCTCTAAAGCTGATTACGGCTCACGATTTTTGGACTGAAGGGAAAAGATGCAAATAGTCTGCACTTTGTCCACGACGTTCGGTAATACCGTTACCATACAGATGCGCGAAGTTAGGTAAGCATTTCATTTTCTTTCCACGAACTTCTACATTCCGATGCCCGAGATCCTCGATCAGCGCACGCCCGGATTCGCCGATGCGCTCGCGACGCTTCCGCCGACGCCAACCGCCGGTCTCGCCACGAACGAACGCTACTGGGATGCGGTGCGCGCGCTGTGGCGTCACTCCGACGAGCTCATCAACCTTGAGAACGGCTTCTGGGGTGCGATGACCGAGCCGGTCAAGGCGATGTTCCATTACTGGACCGAGCGCGTGAACCGCGAGACGACGCTTCTGATCCGCCCGCATCTGATGTCGCTGTATCAGGGTTTGCGGGAGCGCGTCGCGATGGAAATGGGCTGCGCGGTCGAGGAGATCGAGCTGACGCGCAACGCGACCGAAGCGCTGCTCGCGCTCATCAGCGGCCACAACCGCCTCGCGCCGGGCGACACGGTGCTCTACAGCGATCTCGATTACCCGTGCGGCAAGGACGCGATGGAATGGCTGCGCGAGCGGCGCGGCGTCACGCCCGTGCGTATTACGATGCCGGAGCCCGCGACGCGCGAAGCGGTGCTCGACACCTACGCGAAGGCGCTGCGCGCGCATCCGCGCACGCGGCTCGTGCTGTTGTCGCACGTCTGCTTCGCGACGGGCCTCGTGATCCCGGTCGCGGAGATTTCGGCGATGGCGAAGGAAGCCGGCGCGGACGTGATCGTCGATGCCGCGCATTCGTGGGGGCAACTCGCTTTCGACGTGCCCGACTTGAACGCGCCGTTCGCCGCGCTGAACCTGCACAAGTGGATCGGCGCGCCGCTCGGCTGCGGCGCGATCTACATCCGGAAGGGACACGTCGCGTCGATCGATCCGTATCTCGGCGACCGCTCCTGGCCCGCCGACGATATCCGCGCGCGCGTGCATACCGGCTCGCCGAACTTCGCCGCGTGGTTCACGCTGCCGTCGGCGCTGGACGTGCATCGGCGCATCGGTGCGAAGGCGAAGGAAGCGCGTCTGCGTGCGTTGCGCGATGCCTGGGCGAAGCCCGCGAGCGAGCTTCCCGGCGTGCAGATTCTGACGCCGCACGATCCGTCGATGACCGCCGGCATCACTGCGTTCCGCCTGAACGGGCGCGCGACGAAAGCAGGTTGCGATGCGATCGTCGCCGCGCTGCGCGATCGCTTCGGCGTCTTCACGGTGACGCGGCCCGGCCCCGACGCGGGCGAAGTCGTCCGCGTGACGCCCGCGCTCTTCTCGCGCATGTCGGATGCCGAGCGTCTCGTCGAAGGCATCGCGGCGCTTGCGCGCGAAGCGAAGTAAGCGTCAGCGCGTCACCGGCCGTGCGTCGAGATGCTCGATCAGGCGTTCGAGCGCGTCCGAGCACGGCGCTTCGACTTTCAGCGCGAGGAGCGCGTCGGCGCGTGTCTTGCCGATGTTGATGGCCGCGATCGGCTTGCCGCTTTTCGCGGCCCACTCGCAAAAGCGATAGCCCGAATACACCATCAGCGATGAGCCGACGACGAGCATCGCATCGGCGGCTTCGAGCGAGCGTGCCGCGTCGTCGACGAGCGCGCGCGGCACGCTCTCGCCGAAGAACACGACGTCGGGCTTGAGCACGCCGCCGCAGCGCGTGCAGCCGGGCACGTCGAAGGCGGCGAAATCGAGATCTTCGATATGCGCGTCGCCGTCGGGCACCGCGGGCGCCGTATAGCCGACGAAATCCGGATTCGCCGCTTCCAGCATCCGCTGCACGGCCGCGCGCGTATGCCGCTCGCCGCATTCGATGCAGCGCACTCGCCCGATATTGCCGTGCAGCTCGATCACATCGGGATTGCCGGCGCGCGTGTGCAATCCGTCGACATTCTGCGTGACGAGCCGATGTACCCGGGAACGCGCGGCGAGCGCGCGCAGCGCGTGATGCGCGGCGTTCGGCTGCGCGTTCTGCACGACCGGCCAGCCGATGAGGCTGCGCGCCCAATAACGCCGGCGCGCGTAGTCCGAACCGAGAAAGTCCTTCAGCAGAATGGGCGCGCGGCCCGTGCGCTGGCCTTCGCGATCGCGATAACAGGGAATGCCCGATTCCGTGCTGATGCCCGCGCCCGACAGCACGAAAAGCCGCGGATGCCGCTCGACGAATTCATGAAGCTGCTGCACTTGCCGTCCTTTTTTCGCTTGTCCGAGCGATTTGCTCTGGTGGAAATATAAGGCGAAACCGCCCGCGCCGCTGGCTGCGCATCCGGCCTTACCACTTTTTCGATATTGAAATTGGCTTGACCAAATCGGCGCGCATCGTTAGATTGACGGACGCCCCACTCCAACGACATATCGAGACATCCAGCATGCTGACCGTCATCTGCGAAACGCCCGGAACCCTGAAAGCCGAACAGCGCGAGAAACCGCAGCGCGCCGACAACGAAGTGCTGCTGCGCGTGAAGCGCGTCGGCGTGTGCGGCACGGACCTGCACATCTTCACCGGCAATCAGCCTTATCTGTCGTATCCGCGCGTGATGGGCCACGAGCTGTCGGGCGTGATCGAGGAAGCGGACGCATCGAGCGGGCTGAAGGCGGGCGACACCGTCTACGTGATGCCGTATCTGTCGTGCGGCAAGTGCATCGCGTGCCGTCAGGGCAAGACGAATTGCTGCGTGAACATTCAGGTGCTCGGCGTGCATCGCGATGGCGCGTTCACCGAATATCTGAATCTGCCCGCGCAATTCGTCCATAAGGCCGAGGGCGTCACGCTCGATCAGGCCGCGATGGTCGAATTCCTCGCGATCGGCGCGCACGCCGTGCGTCGCGCGGACGTGCAGCCGGGGCAGCGCGTGCTGGTTGTCGGCACGGGTCCGATCGGCATGGCGGCCATCACCTTCTCGCGGCTGCGCGGCGCGAACGTCACCGCGCTCGATACGCGCGAAGACCGGCTCGCGTTCTGCAAGCGCGAACTGAAAGTGGACGCGACCGTGCAGATCGGCGAGCAGGACAAGGAACAACTGTCGACGCTCACGAATGGCGAATTCTTCGATGTGGTGTTCGACGCGACCGGCAATTCGCGCGCGATGGAACGCGGCTTCGAATTCATCGCGCACGGCGGGAAGTACGTGCTGGTGTCGATCGTGCCGGATCGCATTTCCTTCGCCGATCCGGAGTTCCACAAGCGCGAAGCGACGCTGCTCGCGAGCCGCAACGCGACGCCCGAGGACTTCGAGACCGTGCTCGCCGCGATGCGCAAGGGCGAAGTGCCGACGGATGCGCTCAACACGCATCGTCTGACGCTGAGCGATGTGCCGACGCAGTTCTCGTCGCTGCTCGATCCGAAAGCGGGCGTCGTGAAAGCGATCGTCGAATGCTGACGGGTTGAATCAGGGCGCGCCGCGTACAAAGCGCGGCCGTCCTTGCGCGTCGTGCCACGGCTCGGCGCTTTTGCACCAGATTTCGTACTGCGGCGGATAAAGGCCGGTTTCATCGAAGATGCCGGTCGGCACCTCGATTTCGTCGACGCCGTCGAACGCCAGATAGACCGGCGATCCGCACAGCGGGCAATGATGCCGCCTGCCCGTCGCGGAGCTCGCCCACGCGACCGTTTGGCCCGTCACGGCAAACGCATCGCGCGGAAAGATCGCGTAAACGCCGAACGGCGCACCGTGGATGCGCCGGCACGTCATGCAGTGACACAGATTCACTTCCTTCGGCGCGCCCGCGACGCGCACCCGCACCGCGCCGCACGCACATCCGCCTTCGTGAAGCGGCTGATTCATCGGGTGAAGTAGCCGCGGTTCTGCATGCATTCGCTGTAGGCGCGCCAGTAGCGCGTCATCGGCGGCTCGGGCGGCGGCAGCGGCGGCATCTTCATGTCGCCGCCGTAGATCGCGTCGGATGCGCCGGATGCGCCCGCCGCCATCGATGCGGGCATCGCCGGCATGCCGGGCATCGCGCCGGATGCGGGATGCGGCAAGGCGGTCACGCCCGTCGCGCCGGACGCACCCGACGCGGCGATCGCCGCCGATGCGCCCGATGCAGGCGCCGCCGCAGACGCCGCGAGCGCACCCGATGCGCCCGCCGCACTCGCCGGCAACGGCGGCTCGACCGGACGCGGCGGCGTGAGCGTGCGCGTGTCGCGCTGCGCCTGAGCGTCGCGCGATGGCGCTTGCGACTCGCGCGCCATGTTCACTTTGGTCGTCTGATTGGCGTAGCCGTAGCAGGCGGCGTTATCGATCGATTGCTGCCACGCGCTCTGGCTGCGGCCTGGCACGGTGAGCGGCTGTTGCGCGAAGGCGGCGCCACACGCCGCGAGCAAAACGAATCCCGCGTAAGTGGAAGGTCTCATTGGCTTGCAGTTCCCCGATGCGGTTTTATTAGTCGTTGCAGTTTCTTGCGCCGCTCGGACACACTTCGAGCGACGCGAGTCTGCGCCGGGCCTGCTGTCAAGGATACCGCGCCCGCCGAACCGTCCACGCCAGAAGCACTGGCATCTTCCGCCAACTTTCAGACGATGCGCGGCGCGGCGCACATTTGCCGCGATGAACCGCGCATCAGAACTTCATGCCGACGCCAAGGCCGATCACCCACGGATCGATCTTGAGCGAGCCGAGATCGGCGCCGCCCGCCGATGCGCTCGTTCGCATCCAGATCTTCTTCACGTCGGCGTTGACGAACAAATTCTTCGCCACCTGTACGTCGACGCCCACCTGCAACGCCGGGCCGAAGCTGCTGTGCTTGATCGACACCGGCGTGTCGCCCGCCTTGAGCTTGTCGTTGTAGAAGTACGTATAGTTCACGCCCGCGCCGACATACGGACGCACGCGCCCCGCGTGATTGAAGTGATATTGCAGGAGCAGCGTCGGCGGCAGCACGCCCACGCCGCCAAGCCCGCCGATGTTCGATGTCACCTGATGCCGCGACGTGCCGAGAATCAATTCCACACCGATGTCATCGCGGATCATGTACGTGAAATCGACCTCCGGCACGATCGCGTTGTTGACGTTGACACCGAGCGTGCCGAGCGTGCCCCCCGCTGTCACATCGGGCTGAATGCTGATCGCGCGCAGGCGAACCAGCACATCGCCGGCGTGGATGCCGCCCATCGCATCGCTCGACGATGCATCGCCTGCCGCCTGCGCCGCGCCCGCGAACAACGCCGCGCATGCCATGACGATTGCCCCGAGACCCTTTCTCATTTTTAGCTCACTCACGTTAAAAGTGAGAATTGTCCGAGCGAGGGTCGGTCGCGCCTTTGACCACAATCAACGCGCGCCAGACGCGCGCCGCCTATCGCAGCAAGCCTTGCGCGCGGACAAGCATGCTTTACGCATCGGCGGGTCTGCGACCGCGCGCCACTTGCGGGCGGGTCCGCGCCTTGCTGAACGAAGAGAACGTGCAGAACAAAGGGAGGAAGCAGATGAGACCCACAATCGGCACACTCGGGCGCATGACGGGGATTCTGCTCGGCGGCACATTGGCCGTCGTGGCGAGCGCGCAGCAGGCGCCGCAAAAACCGAACAAGCTCGATTACGACAGTACGCCCGCGTATCAGGAGAAAAACGTGACGCCGCCCGCTGCGGCCGCCGCGAATGCCAGCGATGCGCTGAAGACGCGGCCGGGCAAGACGTCATCGGGCAAGGGCGCAGCGCCCGACCGGCCGAACGGACTCGGCTTCGACTCGGGCGCGAGCGGCATGAGCAAGAAGCAGTAGATCACGCGTCGGCCGGCTTGTCCGGCCACGGCCACGTCGAATAGCGCGACGGCTTTTCCGCTTCCGCTGCCGGCGTGGCTTCGTGCGCAGGCGCCGCGCTCGTTGCGACTTCGGGGAGATCCTCGCCGAACCACGGCACTTCCTTGCGCCGCTCTTCCATGTAGGCGTTCCAGCCCTTCGCGTTGTCCGCGAAGAGATCGTGCTTCACGGTGTTCGCCAGCATCGGGCGATTCAGCGTTTCATCGAGCAGCGCTTTCGGCCAAACGAAAAACGCACCCGATGCACGGCGGATGAAATCGCGCGGCGGCATGGTCGCGTCGACGAAGCCGAGCAGCGTGAAGCCCGCGAGCGCGTCGTTGCCCTTCACCGCTTCGCCGATGCTCGCGTATTCGTCGGCGCATTGGCTCAGGCAAAACACGGACTCCAGCACGTCGCCGAGATGCAGCAGCAGTGCGCGTCGTTCGTAGGGATCTTGCGTGGCGGTCTCTTGTTTCGTCATTCGCTGTTCCGATATGTCGAGGGTGGATTCTGCGGCGCGCGCACTGTCGCACGGGCCGCGTTCATCTCGAATTTTAGCGAACCCGGCGTCACGCGTCGGCGCGCCAGCGCCCCGATCACTTCACAAAGCGCGTGCGAAAGCTCAGTCGATAATCATTCGGCGATACACCGAGCCGCCGCGTGAACACGAGCCGCATGCGGTCCGCCGTGCCGAAGCCGCAGTCGTAGGCGACGGTTTTCAGCGGCTTGTCGCTGCTTTCGAGCATATTGCGCGCCGCGTCGACGCGCGCCCGTTCGACGAACTCGTGCGGCGTCAACTGCGCGAGTTGCACGAAGGCGCGCGCGAAGTTGCGCTCGCTCATGCCCGCGACGCTCGCCATGCGCGCGACGGACAGCCGCTCGCCGATGTGCTCCATGACGTACGCCTGCACTTTCGCGACCGGCGACGTGTCGTCGGCGGGGGCGCTCAGATACGGGCTGAACTGCGATTGTCCGCCGCGCCGCTGCGCGAATACGACGAGCCGTTTCGCGACCGCGAGCGCGACTTGCGCGCCGTGATCTTCGGCGACGAGCGCGAGCGCGACATCGATGCCCGCCGTCACGCCCGCCGACGTGACGAGATTGCCGTCGCGCATATAAATGCGATCGAGTTCGACGCGTGCGCGCGGAAAACGCTCCGCGAGCCGCGGCGCATTCTGCCAGTGCGTGGTGACATTGCGGCCGTCGAGCAGGCCCGCGTGACCGAGCGCGAATGCGCCGGTGCAGATCGAGCCGTAACGCTCGCAGCGCGACGCCGTATCGACGAGCCAGGTGCAGAGGCGCCGATCGGGTTCATCGACGGGAAGGCTCGGACCGCCCGCGACGAGCGCCGTGCCGTAATGGCGATCGGCTTTGTCGAACGGCAGATCCGCGACGAGCCGCGTGCCGTTCGACGCGCGCACGATGCGCTCCTCCGGTCCGACAAGCGTGATCTCATACGCGTCCGAGGCAGCGATGAAGCCGTTCGCTTCCGCGAAGACATCGACGGGACCGGCCACATCGAGCGCCTGCACGCCCTGAAAGATTGCGATTGCAACTGTCGGCATCGGAGAGAAAGTCGGTGATGAGCGCGCGTGGCGGAAGACGGCGTGCGCCTGGCAGAGTTCGACGCGTCGTTTCGATTGAGACGCGAGCGCCTTTTGAAGAGACTGAAGGCATCGGACGCGCTGCGCGATTTTAGCAACGCACGACGCTTCGCGTCTTTCATCGACTCACATTCCGGAGCTTCAAACATGAGCGAAATCATCGCAGGCATGAGCATTCCCGACAGCCAGATGGCGCGCGAAGCCACGCAACTCGTACGCGATACGGAACCCGACCTGCTCTATCATCACTCGCGCCGCGTGTTCCTGTTCGGCGCGCTCGCGGGCGAACGCAAGCGGCTGAAATACGATCCCGAACTGCTTTATATCGGCGCGATGTTCCACGACATGGGCCTCACCGATGCATACAGCAGCCCGCACGACCGCTTCGAAGTCGATGGCGCGAACGCGGCGCGCGATTTCCTGCGCGGGCATGGCATCGGCGAAAGCGAGATCGAGCAGGTGTGGGATGCGATCGCGCTGCACACGACGCCCGGCATTCCGCAGCACAAGAAACCGGTGGTCGCGCTCGTCACGGCGGGCGTCGAGATGGATGTGCTCGGTCTCGCCTACGACGAGTTCAGCGCCGATCAACGCCGGCTCGTCGTTGCGGCGCATCCGCGCGAGGCGAACTTCAAGGAAGGCATCATCGACGCCTTCGCCAAAGGGACGATCGCCAAGCCGGAATCCACTTTCGGCAACGTCAAGGCCGATGTCCTCGCGCTGAAAGACCCGAACTACAGGCGCCTGAACTTCTGCAGCATCATCCTCGGATCGGCGTGGAACGATCAGCCGCACGATCATGCGACGTGCCGCAATCCTTCGCATCGACACGCGTAGTTCAGCGACAAACGCGATACGGACCCATGTCGACGTGAAAGTGCGTCTTGTGCAAGGCGTTGTAGTCGGGGCCTAATGTGGTATCGAAGGCATGACACGCGCCTTCGTGAACGCGGCGCAGGAACTGGCCGTCGGGCGACGCGGCATCGTCCCAACGAGCGAGCGTGATGCGGCGTCCGTCATCGAGCACGAAGCCGGTTAGATCGATGGCGTTCGCGCTCGCGTGCTGGCTCAGCGCCGCGTCCTGCTGATGATTCACATTGCGGCAAGCATAACTGCCGACATGCTCGATGCGCGCGATGCGCTCGCCATATGTATCGAGCGCGGCCGCCTGAAGATATTGATGCTCGAAGTAGGCGATGCCGAGCGCGAGCGGACACGTCGCGAGAAACGGCGCGCTGAAGCGCACGTCTTGCGATTGCGTGACGCGTACGACGCTTTGGAGCGCGCATCCGCCCGGTCCGGTCGCATCGGCCATCTCGCGATAGACGAGACCCGAGCGTGCGAGCGCGGCATCGCAGCGTTGCGCGTCGTGCATCGTGCGCCATAATTTGAAGCGCGTGAGCGGACCTTGCGGCGCGCGCACGTCGAGCGGTGCGAAAGGATCGTAACGCTCGGGCAGCACGATGCGTTTCGAATAGACCGCGTAGCCGAACATCGCCGCGCCGGCGAGCAACGCGAGGAACAGCCATCCGACGATGCGTGCGATCACGCGTGATCGGCCGTGTGCGCCGCGCTCACGCGCTCGGCGAGCTTGGCGTCGTAGCTCGAATGTACATGCACGCGCTTTTTCTCGGGATACGCGTACGAATACGCCTTGCGCAACGCGAGCGACGCTTCGTGAAAGCCCGACAGAATGAGCTTCTGCTTGTTCGGATAGTTGGCGATATCGCCGACTGCGAAAATGCCCGGCCGCGACGATTCATAGTTGGACGTATCCACTTCGATGCGGCCGCCGCGCACGTCGAGATTCCATGTCGCGATCGGCCCGAGCTCCGACACGAGACCGTAGAGCGCGACGATCTTGTCGACGGCCAGATCGGTCGAGCCTTCCACCTGCTTGATGCGTGCGCCGCGCAGCACGCCATCGGGCGCATCGAGCGATTCGATCATGCCGACGACGAACGACATCTCACCGGCTTCGACCGCGCGCTTCATCGTCGCGACGGAATTCGCGGCTGCCGAAAACCCGTTGCGCCGATGCACGAGCGTGAGCTTCCTGGCGATGTCCTTCAATGCGAGCGCCCAGTCGAGCGCCGAGTCGCCGCCGCCCGCGACGACGATCTCCTTGTCCGCGAAATCGGCCGCGCGCGAGACGCTGTAATGCACGTCGCGGCCTTCGAGCGCGGCGGCTTCGGGCAACTGCAGACGCTGCGGAACGAACGCGCCGTTGCCCGCGGCGATGAGGATCGCGGCGCAATCGAAAGTCATGCCGTTTTCGGTAGTCACGGTCCAGCGATGATCGTCATCGCGCTGCGTGACGGATTGCACGCGTTGATCGAGGTGGATCGGCACGTCGAAGGGACGAATCTGTTCCAGCAGGCGATCGACGAGCTCGCGCGCGGTGCATGAGGGAATCGCGGGGATATCGTAGATCGGCTTGTCGGGGTAGAGCTCGATGCACTGTCCGCCGATGCGGCCGAGCGTATCGACGATCTGGCACGAGAGGCCGATGACGCCCGCCTCGAAGGCCGCGAATAGCCCGACCGGGCCCGCGCCTATGATCAACACGTCGGTTTTTATCGCTTCGCTTTGAGGTTCCATTTCGGGGTTCTTTCCTTGGCCTGCTGACTTTTTCAGCATTCTTCGGGCCACGATACAGAAAGCGTTCTCTCGCGGCAACGAAACCCCTTGCGGCTTAGCGGCGATTGCTTTCAGGCGTCAGGCGCGGGCATCGAAGGCTTTGTCGAAAGAAACGGTTCCGGCGGGGACTTTTTCGCTGAAAGCTAACGCCTGGAAGTATTCGGCGGGCACGCCGGGGAGCGTGAGCGCGGATTCGGGTCGGAAGCCGAAGCGTCCGTAATAACCTGGATCGCCGAGCACGACGCAGCCCGCGGCGCCATCGCGCTTCAGGTGCGCGAGCGCTTCCTTCACGAGTTCGCCGCCGATGCCTTCGCGTTGACGCGCGGGCGTCACGGAAAGCGGACCGAGGCCGAACCAGCCGCTCGCGGTTGCGCTGATGCTGATGGGCGAGATCGCGATATGCCCAATGATGTCGCCGTTTTCCACCGCAACGAGGGATAGCGTGAGGCGGCCCGTTTTTCGCAATGCGTTGACGATGAACTGCTCGGTGTGGCTCGAATAGGGCATATCGAGAAATGCGGCAGTGGTCAGTATTTCGATCGCGTCGATGTCGCTGAGTTGCTCGTGGCGGATTGATGTGGATGCCTTCATAGGGTGCTCTGTCTTGCGGTGGTGAGGCGTGCATTCTAGCTCTGGGCTATGTCGCCGGATCCCGTTTTCGTGTCGGTCTGTTGGCGTTGCCCCTGTGCGGGGCGGCACTCACTTTCTTTGCCGCTGCAAAGAAAGTAAGCAAAGAAAGCAGCTTTTCAGGCCCGCGGTCACACGCAATTTGGGTAGTTCTCTCATCGCAGATGGCACTCGCCTAAAGAGTGCCCTCATAGGCCCAATCCAGCTTGGATCGCGCACGGTCTGCCGCCCGAATGCGTTGAGCGCGCTGGTTCAGCACGAAAAAGCATCGGCACAGCGCTACGCGCTGCCGCCGGGCATTCAAGGGAAACCATCGGTTTGCGCACGCAGTGCGATAGCGATGTCACTAGCGAAGCACACGCATCCCCGATTGCCAAATCGCGCATGACCGCCGGCCTATCAGTAGCTGCTTTCTTTAGTTTTAGTTACTGCAGCCCCGCACAGGGGAAGTGCCAATAGAGCGACGCGTAATCGGATTTGATAGAAGCCGAAGGCAAACCAAACATCACTTCGCATTCGCCCCCGAATTCAACTCCCGCGCGTAATACATGGCAGCAGCATCGATCTCCTCGGGCGTCATGTTGCGCGCGACATTGCGCATGACCCCATCGATATCGTTGGTCCGCGTCCCATTGGCAAACGCCAGCAACTGCGATTTGGTGTAAGCCGCCGGCAAGCCATCGAGCCACGGACTCCCCGCCTTCGTATCGATGCCCCCATGACACACCGCGCAAGGAGCGATATTTCTCATCGGCGCACCGTGCGCGACGATCGGCGGCGCAAGCGCACTGCTCACCTTGCGCTGCGCCGGCGGCCGCGGCAAGTTCGCGTAATACGCAGCGAGATCGCGCATGTCCTGATCCGAAAGATTCATCGCCATCGGCGACATCACCGCGTTGCTCCGCGCGCCCTTCTGAAAATCGATCAATTGCTTGTAAATCACCGACGCATATTGCCCCGCCAGATTCGGCGAGTTGGCCTCGCTCATGCCACGCTCGCCGTGACACATCGTGCAGCGTAGAGCCAGCGTCGCGCCACGTCCGATCGAATTCGCGCTCACCTTGTCGAGCAGTTGAGGCGTCATCTCGACGCTCGTCAGCTTCTCTTTCGGCTCGACCGCCGCGCCGCTCGCATACCACTCGCGCGGCACGCCCGCCGCGCTGCAGATCGCATTCCAGATGCCGGCGAACTGCGCATCGCGCTGCACCGAAGGCAGCCACACGAACCCTATCAGCGCCGATACCACCGCAACCGCGATCGTCCCCAACACGCTGACCGTGAACCAGCGATTGCGAAATGTGAAGAGGCGTTCGTCGCTCATCGCTGCGCTCCGATCGGCACCGCAGGCACCGCCGTGTCCGAACGCGCCAGCAACTGCGCAATCGGATAGCCGTAGTTGACGAGCGTAAGCCCGATCATCAGCACGAGCCACAGCGCAAAGCTGTTCAACGCCACCGGAAGCGTGCGCGGCTCATGCACCGCGCGGCTGAAGCGGAACGCCTCGGGCTGCACCAGCGGCGCGCGATGTCCCCTTATCAGCACGATGAAAAACAGCACCGCCGACACAACCAGAATCAGCCCGCCGACAACCGATATCACGACGGACAGCGCCTGCGCCGCAAGCGCCGGATCGTTGTAGTCGTAGAACGCCATGCGTCGCGGCATGCCAAGAATGCCGACGAAATGCCACGGAAAAGTCAGCACGATCATGCCGATGAACCACAGCCACAATTGCCAGCGCATCAGCTTCACGCTCTGCAATGCGCGGCCCGTCAGATGCGGCCACAGATCGTAGGCGATCACGAAGTACATGATGACGATCGCGCCGCCGAAGATCAGATGGAAATGCCCCGTCACCCATTGCGTGTTGTGCACGGTCGAATCGAGCTGATAGCTCATGTTGATGAGCCCGCCCGCGCCGCCGAAACCGAGCATCACGAACGAGAACGCGAGCGCAAGCATCATCGGGTTATCCCACGGCAACGCCTTGATCCAGCCGAGCGGGCCGCGTCCGCCGCGCAGCCGCGCCGCAATCTCCACCGACGCGCAGATCGTGAACACGGTCAGCAACGTCGGCACGGCGACGAGCGTCGTAAAGACCGAATGCATGAACTTGAAGCCCGAGCCGACTTGCGGATCGGCAAACAAGTGATGAATGCCGATGGGCATCGACACGACGAGGAACAGGATGAACGAGATGCGTGCCATCGCATCGCTGTAGAGACGGCCGCCGATCGCGCGCGGAATGATCGTGTAATACGCGATATACGCCGGCATCAGCCAGAAGTAGACGATCGCGTGCAGCGTCCACGAGAAGAACACGCGCGCGAGTCCCGCGTCGATGGTCGTCTTCCAGCCGATCGCGACAGGCAGAATCATGAACAGCACTTCGATGGCCGCGCCCACCGCCGTCCAACCCCACAGATACGCGCCCGCGACGGTCGCGAACATCGCGAGCGGGATCGGCTTGCCGCGATTCTCGCGCTTCCACGACGCGAGATTCACCGACATCAGCGCCACCCAGACCCACGATCCGACCACGACGAACACGACGCCGACGTAATAGAACACGTTGCCGATCATCGGCGGATAAAAGGTATAGAGCACGGATGCGAGACCCATCGCGACGGGCACAGTGGCCGTCACCGCGCCGATCGCGACGAGCCAGAAGCCGAGCCACGCGAAGCGCAAACCCACGAGCGGGCGCTTCAACGCAAGCTCGCTGACTGCATAGCCGAAGCCCATCGCGATGAGCGTCGGGAACGCGTAGCCCATCACCGTGCCGTGCTCCGTCACCGAGCGATAGTAAAGCTCCGGATTCTGCAGCCACGGATGCAGCGGACTGCGCACGAGCATCTGCCATGCGCCGAGCAGCAGCGCGACACCGAAGGCGATGAACGCCAGCCAGAAATGCGCGAGGACGAGGCGCTTGCTATTGAACACAGGACAGTCTCCGCGAATTGGCCGGCATCTTGTCGGCCATCTGCATGAATTCGGCGCGATCCACCACCTTCACATGCGCCCACATGTTCTGATGCCCGGTGCCGCAATACTCGTGACAAGGCATCAGATGGTCGCCCGGCTTGTCGAAGGTCGTCTTGAAGGTCGAGACATAGCCCGGCTCCAGCATCGAATTGATGTTCGTGTCGGTGATCAGAAAGCCGTGCACGACATCCGAACTCGTCGCGCGGAACGTGACCGGCACGCCCGCCGGCACGACAAGACATTGCGGCGTGAACGAATACTGCTGCGCGACGATACGCACCGTCACGGAGCCGTCCGCCTCGGGCGCGCTGCCGAGATTGCTTTCGATGAATTCGCCCGATACGTGCAGCGTTTCCGGGCGGACCGTCTCGACGCGCGAGGGCGGCATCATCGCCCAGTGCACGCCGGTGTAGACGACCATGCCGACCAGCACGACGACGATCGCGAGCACGAGAATCGCCCAGCGCCGTTCGACCCGTTCGGCGACATCGTGCGAGCTTGGATGGATGGCCATATGCGACGCCTTAATGAATCACTGGATCACGCCGCGCGGCAGGAACACGGCGAAGTAAAAGATGAACCAGATGCCGATCACGATCGCGGTCGAGATGCCCGCGAGCGCGATCGCGCCCGACGGGCCGCGCTTCACGATCTCGTCGAGTTGCGCGTCTTCCTTCGCGAGTTCATTCGGGTCTTCGGTCATGGTGTCGTCGATGCTCAATAAAGTGGCGCCGAACGCAGCTCGTTCACTTCCTTCACGGAAACCGGCGTGCCGTGGTTGCCCCACGCGGTGCGGATATACGTGACGACCGCCGCGACCTCGACATCCGAGAGCGACTGCGCGAACGGCGGCATGCCGTAAGGCTTCGGGTTCTTGAACGTGCCCGGCGGATAGCCGCCGTTCAGCACCATGCGGATCGGATTCACCGACGAGTTCATCACGATCGATTGATTGTTCGCGAGCGGCGGGAAATCGGGCGGCTTGCCCTGGCCTTGCGTCGCGTGACATTCGGCGCAGTGCTGGTCGTAGACCTTCTTGCCGAGCGGCGCGAGATCCGAGCGCGCCTCGACGGCCGCCTGGCTCGGCGGCGCGGGCTTGTCGCCGGAACGCGCGGGCAGCGCCTTCAGATAGACGGCCATCGCGCGCACGTCTTCCTCGCTCAGATATTGCAGACTGTCGTAGACAACTTCGGCCATCGGTCCATACACCGCGCCGCGATTCGACACGCCCGCATGCAGCAGGCCGACGATGTCCTCCATGCTCCAGTCGCCGAGACCCGCTTCCTTGTTCGACGTGAGCGACGGCGCGTACCAGTTCTGGATCGGGATCAGCCCGCCTTCGAACGCCTTCGACTTCACATTGCCGCCGAGCGCGTTGATCGCGGTGTGGCACATCGAGCAATGACCGAGCCCTTCGACGAGATACGCGCCGCGGTTCCATTCCGCGGATTGCGTCGCGTCCGGCTGATACTCGCCCTCGCGAAAGAAGAGCGAACGCCAGCCGTACAGCAGCTCGCGTCGGTTGAACGGAAAACGCAATTCGTGCGGCCGGTTGGGCTGATGCACCGGCGGCGTGGACATCAGGAATGCGTAGATTGCGTCGGAGTCGGCGCGCGTGACTTTTGTATAGGACGTATAGGGCATCGCGGGATAAAGCAGCGAGCCGTCGCGTGACTTGCCCGAGTGCATCATCGTGTAGAACTCGCCGGCGCTCCAGCTGCCGATGCCCGTCTCCTTGTCCGACGAGATGTTGGGCGTGAAGAGCGTGCCGAAGGGCGTGTCCATCGGACGGCCGCCGCCGAACGTCTTGCCCGCCGGCAGCGTATGGCACGCGATGCAATCGCCCGCGCGCGCGAGATATTCGCCGCGCTTGACGGTCGCGGCGTCGGCGCTCTGCGCGATGGCATGTTCGATCGGCGCGGCGCACGCCGCCATGAAGACCGCGACGGTCAGCGCTCGGAATGGGCGAAAACGGAGCACGTCGGGTCCTCGCTTAGTTGTGGACGCTGCCGCACGCGAGCGGCATCTTGAGCGAACCGGCGGCGACCGGCACCGGATCGGCCGGCGCGGGCAGCGTCGCGAGGTAGGCCGCGATCGCGGTGATGTCGCGGTCGGAGAGCAGTTTCGCGACCTGCCCCATGCAATCCGGCGCGACCGTCGAGCGCGTGCCGTATCGCCATGCGCCGAGTTGCGCGCTGATGTAGTCGGCATGCAGGCCGAGCAGACCGGGAATCGCCGGCTCCATGCCGGTCATCGACGCGCCGTGGCAGCTCACGCAGGCGGGCACGTTGCGCGTAGCGTTGCCCTTCGTGACGAGCGTCTTGCCGAGCTCTAGCGTCTTCGAATCGACGGTGACGGGCGACGGCGGCGGAAACGGCGGATGTTCGCTCGCGAAGTATTCCGCGATCTGCTTCAAATACGCGTCGGGAAGATACGCGAGCAGGTAATTCATCGGCGGATACTTGCGCCGGCCGTCGCGAAAAGCGAGCAGTTGGTTGTACAGATAGCCGGCGGGCTTGCCGGACAGACGCGGGAAGTAGTCGTTGTCGGTGCCCTGGCCCTGCGAGCCGTGGCATGTGGCGCATCCCATCACGCGGGCCTGCATCGTGTCGGGCGCGCGCTCCAGCGGCGCGTTGTCGGCCGCGAACGCTCCGATGCTGAAAAACGCGAAGAGCGCGGACCAAAAGAATGTGCCGAGCTTTGCCACGTTTCGCACGTAACCCCCGTTGTCGATTTGCCGTGTTCGATGTGCCGGGCGCGTGCTGCTCGTCCGGCTCGGTTCTTCAAGGCGCTGCAATGTTCTTGCTGCAGATGGGTTGCGCTAGGCTTTTCTGATCTTAGAAGAGATCGCCCGTTTTTCCCAACTCAGAGATTGTCTCAATCTGTCACATCGATGCGCGTGACAAATCCGAGTGTTTTTTGCGTTCGAACAATGAACCGCATCTTTTTGAGACGAGCAACGACGTCGACCCGATCTGCTAAGGACTGTAGATAGTCGCTTTGCGCGGCCATGTCCATCCTTTCGAGATGAACGAGGTGTTGCTCATTTGAGCCCGAGGCGCTTGGCGAGGCGATTGAGATTCGCGCGATCCAGACCGAGCTCGCGCGCCGCCGACGCCCAGTTCTGGTTGTGACGCTTCAACGCGTCGAGGATGAGCGTGCGTTCGTAGGCCGTCACGGCGTCGCGGAAGTCGGCGCCCGGCGCGGGCAGCGGCGCGGCTTCGACGCGCGTCGCGGCATCGGCGGCCAGTGCGGTGTCGCCGGCGAGCGTGAGGTCGGCGGCGGTGAGCGTGAGGATGCGCGGACGTTCGCGATGCGCCGCGAGCGCCTTCAATGCGCTGCGTCCGATCAGATGCTCCAGTTCGCGCACGTTGCCGGGCCAGCGATACGCGAGCAGCGCGGCTTGCGCATCGGCGGAAAGACGCAGGCTCAGGAGGCCGAGGCGCGAGCGGTTCTCTTCGAGAAAGTAGCCGGCGAGCAGCAAGACGTCGCGTCCGCGTTCGCGCAACGGCGGCACGACGAGCGGATACACCGACAGCCGATGATAGAAGTCCGCGCGAAAGCGCCCTTCACGCACTTCCTCGGCGAGATCGCGATTGGTGGCGGCAATGAGCCGCACGTCGACCTTGTGCTCGCTGTCCGAGCCGATCCGCTGCAACTGGCCGTTCTGAAGCACGCGCAGCAGCTTGGCCTGCACGGGCAGCGGCAGCTCGCCGACTTCATCGAGAAAGAGCGTGCCGCCATCGGCGAGTTCGAACTTCCCGCGCCGGTCCGACGACGCGCCCGAAAACGCACCGCGCACATGCCCGAAGAGCTCGCTTTCGACGAGCGTATCGGGCAGCGCCGCGCAATTCAGGCTGACGAGCGGTTTGTCGGCGCGCGGCGAAAGCGCGTGAATCTCGCTCGCGACGAGCTCCTTGCCGACGCCCGTCTCGCCGGTGATGAGCACGGTCAGATCGCTCGACGCGACGATCGCAATCTCTTCCTGCAAGCGGTTATGCGGCTCGCTGCTGCCGATCATTTCGCGCCTGCGCGGCCCGCTCGCCTGCCGATACACCTCCGCACGCTGACGCTCGGCCTCGCTCGATTTCGCGAGCGCATCGATGCGCTCGGCGACGCTCACGGTCGCCGCCGCGAGACTCAAGAACGCCTGCAGCGAAGCCATGTCGATGCCGTCGAAGCGCGCGGGATCGAGCGCGTCGAGCGTCAGCAAGCCCCACGCGCGCCCGTTGATGACGAGCGGGCAGCCTAGACAATCGTGCACCTCCAGACCGCCGCTCACGCCCTTGACCAGTCCGTCGTAGGGATCGGGCAAGTCCGAGCCGGCGGCGAAGCGCGTCGGTTCAGCGCGCGCGAGAATGCGTGCGAACCGCGGGTGGTCGCTCACGCGAAAGCGCCGGCCGAGCGTATCGCCCGAAAGACCGTCGATGGCGAGCGGCACGAGCGTGTCGCCGTCGAGCCGCAAGAGCGCGGACGCATCGCTCGGAAACAGCGCGCGCGATGTGTGCAGCAAACGGCGGTAGCGCTCGGTGTCGGGCATCTCGCTCGACAGGTCCTCGATAAGCGGAACGAGCGCATCGAGCAGCACGCGTGAAGTCATTGCGACTACGTCAGCAGTCCTTTTGACTAGAGTCGAATCGACCATGTTTGATAATAAACGATTGATTTATCGACGATTCTACTCTGGCACGGATCGTGTATAGATTCTGCCGAAGAATTCAGACGCGAAAGCGCCCTGCTTTCGCCTTTATCACACGAGGAAACGAACAATGCTGTCAGCAGAACACCGTGCCATCGTCAAAGCGACCGTTCCCCTTCTGGAAAGCGGCGGCGAAGCCCTCACCACGCACTTCTATAACAAGATGCTCAGCGAGTATCCCGAGGTCCGCCCGATGTTCAACCAGGCGCACCAGGCAAGCGGCGCGCAACCACGCGCGCTCGCCAACGGCGTGCTGATGTACGCACGGCACATCGACGAACTGGAGAAGCTCGGCGGGCTCGTCGGCCAGATCATCAACAAGCACGTCGCGCTGGACATCCAGCCGGAACATTATCCGATCGTCGGACGCTGCCTGCTCGCGTCGATCCGTGAGGTGCTCGGCGCGGAAATCGCCACCGACGCCGTCATCGAGGCGTGGGCCGCGGCCTATGGGCAACTTGCGGATCTGCTGATCGGACTCGAGGAAGGCATCTACAGCGAGCGCGAAAACGCGCCGGGCGGCTGGCGCGGCACGCGGCGTTTCGTCGTCGCGCGCAAGGAGAAGGAAAGCGACGAGATCACGTCCTTCTATCTCGTGCCGGAAGACGGCGGCGCGCTGCTCGACTTCCATCCGGGTCAGTACATCGGCTTGCGCCTGTTCATCGACGGCGAGGAACTGCGCCGCAACTACTCGCTCTCGGCCGCACCGAACGGCCGCGAATATCGCATCAGCGTGAAGCGTGAGGCGAATGGCAAGGTGTCGAATTTCCTGCATGAACACGTCGGCGAAAACAGCGTGCTCGATCTCTATCCGCCCGCAGGCGACTTCAAGCTCGAACACAACGACAAGCCGCTCGTGCTCATCAGCGGCGGGGTCGGCATCACGCCGACGCTCGCGATGCTGCAAGCCGCGCTCAAAACGCAACGCCCGGTGCACTTCATCCACTCGGCGCGGCACGGCGGCGTGCACGCGTTCCGTGCGGCGATCGAGGAACTGGCGGCGCGCCATCCGCAACTGAAGCGCTTCTACTGCTACGAGCACAAGCGCGATGGCGATCTCGAAGCGCACGGCATCGGCTTTGTCGACGAAACGCTGCTCGATACGTGGCTGCCGAAGAACCGCGATGTCGATGCCTACTTCCTCGGGCCGAAGGCGTTCATGAAGGCGGTGAAGAAGCATCTGAAGGCGCTCGGCGTGCCCGAAGCGCAGAGCCGCTACGAGTTCTTCGGCCCGGCCGCCGCGCTCGACTGATTCCGTGCGTGGTGCGGCCCTCGACCCGCGGCGCATTTGGCCGCGGGTTTTTTTGCGCGTTCCAGCCTTTGCAAGTGGTTACCTCGATTTTGTAGAAACCGGCCATTTCAAAAGGCCAGCCAGACGCCTAATCTGCTCTTGCCGCGCCGATCTGGCGCACTTTCAGAACCCAGGCAAAGAGGATACGCAAATGGAACCCCGTCTCGACTTCTACAAAGCCAATCCCGCAGCAATCAAGGCGCTGGTCGGCGTCGAGGAGCGCATCGCGAAGTCCGCGCTCGAGAAATCGCTGACCGAACTGGTACGGCTGCGCGCATCGCAGATCAACGGCTGCGCGTTTTGCGTCGACATGCATACGACCGATGCGCGCAAGGGCGGCGAAACTGATCGGCGGCTGGCGACGGTCGTTGTCTGGCGCGAGACGCCGTTCTTCACCGATCGCGAACGCGCCGCGCTCGAATGGACCGAGGCGTTGACGCTGGTGTCGCAAGACCACGTACCCGATGCCGTGTGGGAAGCCGTGAAGCCCCATTTCAGCGACGATGAAATTGTCGACCTGACGCTGCTCGTTTCCGCGATCAATAGCTGGAACCGTTTCGCGATCGCTTTCCGCAAGCTGCCGGCGTGAGGGCATCGACATGAGAAAGCGCGAAATTCTCGTGCTGGCGGCCGCGCTGATGATCGGTGCAGCGAGCGCCGGCGCGCACGACGCGGCGGGCGCGGAACTCGTCACGCCGATGATCAAGCAGGCCGTGCCGGAAGTGGCCGGCAAGAACGTGCTGATGGCGACCGTCTCGTACAAGCCGGGACAGTCGTCGGAGGCGCACATGCATCCGGGGTCGATCTTCGCTTACGTGCTGGAGGGCCGCGTGACTTCGCAGCTCGAAGGCGGAAGCGCGAAGACGTATGGCCCCGGCGAATCGTGGTACGAACCGCCGGGCGCGCATCACATCGTGTCGAAGAATGCGAGCGCGACGAAGCCGGCAAAGCTGCTCGTGTTCGCGATCGTCGGCGATGGCGATCCGGTCAAGCAGCCGATCCCGCATTGAGGACAACATGAAGATCGCAGAACCCGACACCGTTTTCATCGCGACGCCGCAGAAGCGTTCGCCGGAGCATCGGCCGCGTTTCGCGCTGTTCGATCTCGGCTTCCGGCCGTTCTACCTGTGCGGCGCGGCGTTCGGCGCGCTCTCGGTGACGGTGTGGCTACTGGTGCTGTCGGGCGTGCCGCTCTTCGGCGGCTATCTGCTGCGCGCGGATCCGGTCGCTTGGCACGCGCACGAGATGGTGTTCGGGTTCGCGGCGGCGATCGTCGCCGGCTTTCTGCTGACGGCCGTGCGCGCGTGGACCGGACGCGACACGGCCAAGGGCGCGACACTCGCATCGCTCGTGCTGCTGTGGCTCGCCGGGCGCGTGCTCGTGTGGAGCGGCCCGGCGCTGCCGGCGGCGATCGTCGATAGCGCGTTCCTGCCGGTCGCCGCGATTCTGCTGCTGCGGGTGCTCGTCGAGGCGGGCAACCGGCGCAACTACTTCATCGCGGTCGTTGTGTTCGCGTTCGGCGCGCTGAACGCCGCGTTCCACGCGTTCGCCATCGACGCGCGCCCCGATCTCGCGATGCGCGCGGTGTGTGCGTCGGCGGGCATCGTCGTGTTGCTCGTCGGCGTGATCGGCGGACGCGTGATCCCGATGTTCACCGCCAATGCAATGCCCGGTTTCATCGCACGGCGCTGGCGCTTCGTCGAGTTGATGGCCGCGCCGCTCACGATCGCGGCGTTTGTCGCGGACGCCTTCGCGCTCGATGGCGCGATCGTCGCGCCGATCGCCTTGCTGGCCTGCGGCGTGCATCTCGCGCGGATGATCGGCTGGCGCTCGTACGCGGTGCGCGGCCGGCCGATTCTCGCGATCCTGCATCTCGCTTATGCGTGGCTGCCGCTCGGCTTCGCACTGCTCGCGCTGTCGGCGCTCGGATGGACACGCGTGCCGCACAGTCTCGCGATGCATGCGTTCGCGGCTGGCGCGATCGGCGGCGCGATCATCGCGATGATCACGCGCACCGCGCGCGGGCATACCGGACGGCCGCTCGTCGCGGACACCCGCGATGTCGCGTGCTACGCGCTCGTGATGTCAGCGGGCGCACTGCGCGTGCTCGGGCCGCTCGTCGCGCCTTCGTGGCATTCGACGTGGGTCTTTGCGGCTGGGTCGTGCTGGGTTCTTGCGTTCGGGCTCTACGTCGCCGCTTATGCCGCGCCGCTCTTCAAGCCGCGCGCGGATGGCAAGCCAGGTTGAGACGGCGACGGATTTTGACATCGGGAAGCGAGGGTTCCGCGAGAATCGCGTCCGGCTTTCCCGATTCCGATTCCGATCCCGCCATGAAGCACCTTCGTTCTCTTTGCGCCGCGGCGACGCTCATCGCCGCTTTGCTCGCCCTTTCCGGCTGCGGCCTCTTCGGATGCAGCGGCTTTGCCACCAACGGCGGCGGCTTCGGCGGCTGCAGCGTCGGCACGCGGTTCTGATTCGATGGCGCGAGGCGGGCGACAAGCCGGGTCGCAAGGATCATCGTCATCACAGCGCAACGCCGCCCGCGGCCTTCGCCTTTTTGGCGCCCGAATACCTCGCCTTCAATCCGAGCGCCTGCTTCTCGATCAAATACCAAGAGAGCGCGCCCGCGAGCCAGGAACCGGGCAGCGCGATCAGCATCATCTGTAGCGCGGAGCCGTCCGGATAGAAGTGATTCACGACCTGCTGAATCGGCCAGCCATAGAGATAGATCCCGTACGAATAGTCTTCGATGGGTCCGAGATTGAGCTTTGGCGCGAAGGCGATCATGAACACGCCATAGGCAATCACCGCGCCGCAGGCAATCTCGAACGCCGGCTGACGGTAGGAAAGCACCGCCGCAAGCAGCAGCGCGAAGAGACCCTGGCGGTTCAGCGGGATGAAATCCCGGTTGACGTAGAGAAAGACACCAGCGGCGAAAAACACGGCAACGCGAAGGTTGGACGGATCGCCCGTGATGAACGGCATGTAGGTCGGCGCGAAGAGTCCGATCGCGACCAGGGCGGCGATGCAGAGGTTAGCGACCCATCGACTGCGAAGCGCGCCGAGCGCGCCGAACACCAGTACCAGGACGTAAAGCCGGACCTCGACCCAGATGCTCCACAGCGTTCCGTTCACGGCGTTCCGCGCGTGATTGTCCGTGAAGACGCCGGGCAAGCGCTCGGCATACTCATACAGAGAGGCGTTGCGCCAGACAAAGCCGTACGTCTCGGGTGACTCGAAGTAGATTCCGCGCGAAAGCGTCGTCAACGACGGTCCGAGCACGAAGGCGAGCAGCGCCATGCAAACGACCAGCGCCGGGAACAGACGCAGGGCGCGCGAGATGACGAAGTCTTTCACGCTGTGCCGACGATCGAAGCTGAACGTGATGAGAAATCCGCTGATGACGAAAAAGATATGCAGACCGAGATCGCCCGAATATCGGTAATGCAGGATCGACGTCGTGAAATCTCTGAGACCGTTGGTCGTGGCGGCAAGCGCGAACGAATGCCCATAGACAACGAGCGAAGCGGCGATAAGACGCAACAGCAGGAAATTATTACTGTCCTCTCGGCCGTTCTTATTAAAAGCTTGTCCCAGCGTTCTCATGAATGCCGGCTATGTGGAAGGCGGAATTGTAACGCGGTGTGACACAAATTAATAAGTTGCCGAAGCGGCGGTCCGTTTGACCCGCTCCCTTCTCCGCGCGGCTTCAGCCGAAGACGCGCGGAGAGGACCTTCACACGAGCACTGCTCGGCCACGAACCGGCACAAGGACGTTCGCGGACGACAGTGAAAACCAGGCTAATTTCAGGAAGATATCTGGTTCGTTTTGGTTAGCCCTTGTTGCATGAGACTTTGCTGGGTCTGCGAATGTGCATTGCGCATCGGCTTCAGCACGAAAAGCGCGAGCAGCGCCGATATCGCCGCCATCCCCGCCGCAAGCATGAACACGGCGTGCCAGCTGCCGGTCATCGTCGTGATGACGCTCGAGAACGGCACCAGCAACGCCGCCGTGCCCTTCGCCGTGTACAGCAGGCCCGCGTTCGTCGCCGCGAACTTCGGACCGAAGGTATCGCCGCACGTCGCCGGGAAGAGACTGTAGATTTCGCCCCACGCGAAGAACACGATGCCCGTCAGCACGACAAACGCGATCGGGCTATGCCCGTACTTCGACAACGCGACGATGCCCACCGCCTCGATCGCGAACGCGACGAACATCGTGTTTTCCCGTCCGATGCGATCCGAGACCCAACCGAAGAACGGCCGCGTCAGACCGTTGAGCACGCGGTCGATCGTGAGCGCGAAGGTCAGCGCGGGCAAGGTCAAGCCGAGTATCGACACGGGCGAATCGTGCAAGCCGAAGTCCTTCGCGATCGGACCGAGCTGCGCGGTCGCCATCAGGCCGCCGGCGGCCATCATCACGAACATCAGATACATGACCCAGAAGATCGGCGACTGCAGCACCTGCTTCGGACTCGCGTTGTAGACCGCGGCCTTGACCGTGCTCTTCACCGTCGCGAGCAACTGCGCGGGCGGCGCATAGAGCGCCATGCCGAGCAGGAAGACCACGAGGCCCTGGCCGAGACCGAACCACAGGAACGTCGCTTCATAGCCGCTCGATTTGATCATGTGCGCGATCGGCACGACGGTCGCGGCGGAACCCATCCCGAAGCCTGCCGCCGTGATGCCCGCAGCAAGTCCGCGCCGCGTCGGGAACCACTTGAGCGCGTTGCCGACGCACGTGCCGTACACCGCGCCCGCACCCACGCCACCGACCGCCGCGGCGAAGTACAGAAGCGGCAGCGACGACGCCACCGAGTTGATCGCCCACGCGATCGCGCATAGCAGCCCGCCACCGACCACCACCGGCCTTGGACCGTACTTGTCGACGAGATAACCCTCGATAGGCACGAGCCATGTCTCCGTCACGACGAAGATCGTAAACGCCACCTGAATGGCCGCGCGGCCCCAGTGGTACTTCTCGTCGATCGGATTGACGAAGAGCGTCCAGCCGTACTGCATGTTCGCGATCATCGCCATGCAAATCACGCCGAAAACCAACTGCACCCACGGCGACGCGAGGCGCGACGCCTTGTCATCGCGGCCCATCTGGTTCATTCCCATGCCTGTCTCCTTGGCAAATATGCCTTGTGTATGCGGACGTCGAACGACGCCTCCCGCGACGCCCATTCATGCTGCGCGCATATACACAGTATGTGATATATCAAGTAAGTCAAGCGAAAGAAATGGCGGGGTTTTCACTTAGAGGATGAAACGGTGTAAGCGCATGAAAGCTGCAGTGAGCGCGGATCGTACAGACGAAAAAAAGCCCGGCAGAGGGAGACCTGCCGGGCGATGAGCGTGGGCGAGACATGGCAATCCGCAGCACGCCTTCTCTTTATAAATGAAAGTTAAACGTAATGTAAACGGGTATTTTTGTAGGGTTTACGCTGCGGTGTTTTTAGGCGTTTTCAGAACACGTTCACAGGGACATTGACCATCAGCCGGTAGACGTCGCTCGTGCCGTCCGGATAGTACGCGCTATTGCTGTGATGATGCATGTAGTAGAACTTGATCGACGTGTTCTTGAACTTGCCGTCGGGAATCGTGTAGCTCGGGATCACGCCGATTTCGTAGTGCGTACCGCTGATCGGCTTGCCGTTCACCAGATAGTTAGCCGCCTGAGCGCTGTCGCCGTTAGCCATCGCGCTGCCATCCGCGCCCCAGCCGTAAGCACCCCACAACGCGAACTTCGCGCCGGGCAGGCCGTATTCCTTGAGGTTGAGCGAATACGACAGGCTCACCGATTTTTCATGCGGCTGGTTGTAGTCGACATCGAGCGAATTCGACAGATAATCGCCCGCAGATTGCCCCATGTAGTCGAACGTCTGATCGCTCACGATCTGCTGGAACGCGAACTGCACCGTATGCGCGCCGTGCGTGCCGGCGAGCGCGAGCGAATACGCGTTATTGTTGATCGACCCTTGACGCTTGTCGCCGATCGCGCCGGTGTAGTAGTAGTTCAACGAACCCGTCCAGCGGATGCTCTTCGGATCGCCGATGCTCTGCGTCGCCGTCAGGTAGTACTGCTGCCATACGTTGTTCGCGACGCTGCCGTAGAGCGAGACGGCCGTATCGTCACCGTGTGTCCAGTCGCCGCCGAAGTACGTGAACTGCGAGACGTGCGTGCCGCCGTATTCCGTCGTGAGGCCGGTGACGGTCGTCATGCCGCGCGCGATCACGCCATCGACCGTGCCGGCCTTGAGCGTCAGGTTCTTGATCTCGTCGCTGGCAAGCGAGAAGCCGCGATACGTCGGCGGCAACGCGCGGTTGTCGTGCGGCACGAGGAACGGGTTATCGAAGAGTTGCTGACCGTATTTAAGCACCGTGTTCGACACGCGCGCCTTCACGTCCCACACGCCCGGATACGCCCACGCGAGCTGGTTCGCGCCGCTCGGGTCGCCGCTCGAGGAAACGTGCACGCGATTGCCCGCGCCCTGCCCGCCGTTCAGCTTGAACGCACCGAAGAGCGACACGTCCGCACCCACGCCGATCAGCCCTTTCGTATAGCCCGACTCGAACACGGCCTGCGCACCGAGGACCCACGCGTCCTTCTTGCCTGCGCCCTTGAATTCGTCATGCTCTGTGAAGGACCGCATCAACAGATTCAAGTGCGAATCCTCGATGAATCCCTTCGATTTCGCCTGATTGCTGACGGGCGCATCGGCTTCCGTGTTGGGCGGCGAATCCGGTGCCAGCGCCTTTTGACGCGTGAGCAGATCATCGTCGGCGGATGGCTGCTGCGCCTGCGCGGCCTGCGTCGGCGCCTGTTGCGCATGTGCCGGAACGGCTGCGGCGATATAAGCGCCGAAAAGCAAAATGGACAATGCCGCTGACGTTTTTTGTTTTTTCATGAAAAGTATCTCCACTGACTCGACCCGCAAACAACATGAAATGAACAACTAGAAAGGATTCCGAATTACTCGACAAAGTGAACCGTACCCGTCGATCGCGAAGGATCGGCACGAACGGTCCGTTCAGGGACGCGCTAGTAAAAGAGAAAGTGTCCCTTTACGCCGGGGCCATCGCATACAGACAGGCGGCCGACGAACTCTCACCAAGCGCGCGCAACACCGGTACTTCGCGTGCGCAACGCGCGTCGGCCATCGGACAGCGCGTATGAAACACGCAGCCCGAAGGCGGATCGATCGGGCTCGGAATGTCGCCCGACAGAATCTGCACGGTCTTTGCGCGCTCGACGGCCGGATCGGGTACCGGTACCGCCGACAGCAACGCCCGCGTATACGGATGGCGCGGCGTGTCATAGAGCGCGTGCTTCTCCGCGAGCTCCATCACGCGGCCGAGATACATCACCATCACGCGATCGGAGATGTGCCGCACCACGGCCAGATCGTGCGCGATGAAGATAAGCGCGAGCTTCATCTCTTTTTGCAGCGACTTCAGCAGATTGACGATCTGCGCCTGAATCGACACATCGAGCGCGGACACCGGTTCATCGCAGATGACGAGCTTCGGCTCGACGATCAGCGCCCGCGCAATGCCAATGCGCTGACACTGCCCGCCCGAAAACTCGTGCGGATAGCGGTTGATCATCTGCTCGCGCAGACCGACCTTGGCCATCATCGCGCGCACGCGTTCTTCGACTTCGCGCGTGTTCATGCCCGGCCGATGCTCGACGAGCGGCTCCGCGATGATCTGCCCGATCGTCATGCGCGGATCGAGCGATGCGAGCGGGTCCTGAAAGATCATCTGCACGTCGCCGCGCACGCGATGCCATTCACGCGTCGAAGCGCCCGACAAGCGCGCGCCCATCCACACGATGTCGCCGCTCGTCGCGGGAATGAGATTGAGGATCGCGCGCGACAACGTGGACTTGCCGCAACCCGATTCGCCGACGACGCCGAGCGTCTCGCCCGCCTTGAGATCGAAGCTCACGCCGTCGACGGCCTTTAGCGTGCGGCGCGCCGCCCACGGCAGACGGTTCTTCGGCTTCACCTGAAAATGCACGCGCATGTCGCGCACGGAGAGAATCGTCGCGTCAGACATGGCTCGCTTCCTTCTTGATCAGATGAACCGGACGATGACAGGCCCGCAGCCAGCCCGGTCCGATCGCCTTCAGCGCGGGCGCATCGACGGCGCATTCATCGCTTGCATCGGCGCATCGTTCGTGGAACGGACAGCCCGCCGGCGGATGGGCCATGTTCGGCGGATTGCCGGGGATGCCGGTCAGCTCGCCGCCGTCGTGATCGAGACGCGGCAACGCGCGCAACAGGCCGACCGTGTACGGATGCGAAGGCTGCGCGAACAACGTGTTCGCATCGCACTGTTCCATCACACGCCCGCCGTACATCACCATGACTTTTTCGCACAAGCCGGCGACGACGCCGAGATCGTGCGTGATCAATACGATCGACGTGCCGAAGTCATGCTGGAGATTGCGCAACAATTGCAGAATCTGCGCTTGCACGGTGACGTCGAGCGCGGTGGTCGGCTCGTCGGCGAACAGCACTTCGGGCTCGCACAGCAACGCCATTGCGATCATCACCCGCTGACGCATGCCGCCCGACAACTCGTGCGGATACTGCCCGATGCGATGCGCGGCCTCGGGAATGCGCACGGCTTCGAGCAACGAGATTGCGCGCCTCTTCGCTTCGCGGCGCGTGACGTTCTTGTGCAGTTCGAGCACTTCGGTCATCTGCCGCTCGATCGTGAGATACGGATTGAGCGAGCTCATCGGATCCTGGAAGATCATCGACAGGCGATTGCCGCGGATGCGGTTCATCGCGCGATTCGTCATGCCGATGAGATTCTCGCCGCGATACATCGCGCGTCCGCTCGCGCGCCCATTCGATGCGAGCAGGCCGAGCATCGCGAGCACGCTCTGGCTCTTGCCCGAGCCCGACTCGCCGACAATGCCGAGCGTCTCGCCCTCTTCCAGCGTGAAATTCACGCCGTTGACGGCGCGCACGGCGGCGTCGTGCGTCCTGAATTCGACTTGCAGATCGTTGACTTCGAGTAGCGGCATGGCTCACCTGTCCTTCGGATCGAGCGCGTCGCGCAGCCCGTCGCCGACAAAGTTGATGCAGTAAAGCGTGATCGAGAGCAGCGCCGCCGGGAACAGCAGAATCCACGGCGACGACTCCATCACGCCGACGCCGTCTTGAATCAGCACGCCCCAACTCGTCATCGGTTCCTGCACGCCGAGGCCGAGGAACGACAGCACGGATTCCGTGAGGATGACGGCAGGCACGGTGACAGTCGTATAGATCGCGACGATGCCGAGCAGATTCGGCACCACATGCCGCGCGATGATGCGCCGCGTCGGCACGCCGATCGCGCGCGCCGCTTCGACATATTCCTTGGAGCGGATCGACAGCGTCTGGCCGCGCACGACGCGCGCCATGTCCATCCACGAAAAGATCGTGATGATGATGACGACGAGATAGAACTCGCGGCCGAGCAGCGTCACCATCAGGATAGCGATGAGCAGATACGGAATCGCGTACATCATGTCGACGATACGCATCATCGCGTTATCGACGCGTCCGCCGACGAAGCCCGCGACCGCGCCCCACAGGATGCCGAGCGTCACCGACGTGAGCGTGGCGAGCGCGCCGATCATCAGGGACACGCGCCCGCCGATCAGGCAGCGCACGAGCAGATCGCGGCCAGTGTCGTCGGTGCCGAACAGATGCCAGTTGGCGAGCGTCGGCGCGACGCTCGTCGCGTTCCAGTCGGTCGAATCGAATTCGTTCGGCAACAACCACGGTCCGACGATGCACGCGAGCGTGATCAGCACGAGCAGCACGAGACTCACGACCGCCGCCTTGTTGCGCAGGAAACGCGCGCGCGCGTCCTGCCACGGGCTGCGGCCGGCGACCGCCTTTTCGAGCATCGGTGCAAGAGAAGCAGATTTCATCGCGCGCCCTTTCAGTAACGAATCTTCGGATCGAGCCACGCATACGCGAGATCGACCAGCAGGTTGAGCAGCACGGCCACCACCGTGACGAGCACGACGAGTCCGAGCACGAGCGTGTAATCGCGATTGGCCGCGCCGTTCACGATCAGCTTGCCGATGCCCGGCAGCGAGAACACCGATTCCGTGACGACCGCCGCCGTGATCGACGAGATCGCGAGCGGGCCGATCACCGAGACGACAGGAATGAGCGTCGGCTTCAGCGCATGGCGCAGCACGATGGTGCGCATCGGCAAGCCTTTCGCGCGCGCGGTGCGGATGTAGTTCGTGTTCAGCACTTCGATCAGACTCGCGCGCGTCACGCGGCCGACCGTGGCGACGTTGATCATCACGAGCAGCGCGACGGGCAGCGCCATATAGCGCAACTGGAAGTCGTTCCAGCCGCCCGCGGGCAGCCACTTGAGCAGGATCGCGAAGACGAGGATCAACACCGGCCCGAGCACGAACGACGGGAACGCATTGCCCGCGTTGCTGGCGAGCATCAGCACATAGTCCGCGATGCTATTGCGGCGCAGTGCCGCGGCGATGCCGAGCGCGACGCCGATCACGATGGCAAGCAGCATCGACACGCCGCCGATCGTCAGCGACACCGGCAGCGCACGAAGCACGAGATCGTTCACGCTCCAGTCGGCATAACGGAACGACGCACCGAGATCGCCGTGCAGAAGGTCTCGAAGATAGAACACATACTGCTTCCACAGCGGCTCGTCGAGGTGATACTTCGCCTGCAGATTCGCGAGCACTTCCGCCGGAATCTTGCGCTCGCCATCGAACGGACCGCCCGGCGTTGCGTGCAGGAGCAGATAGCAGATCGTCACGACGATCAGCAGCGTCGGCAGCGTGAGCAACACGCGCCGCAAGGTATAGGACCACATGAAAGGCTCCTTGCCGTCAGTGCTTGACGATGTAGAGATCCTTGCTGCCGTAATGATCCATCGGATTCTTCAGCGAGTATCCGCCGACGTAGCTCTTCACGAGGCGCGGCAGGCCGTATTGCAGGAGCGGCAGCATCGGATAGTCGTCCATTACGATCTTCGCGGCCTGCGTCTGCAACTGCGTGCGCTTGGCTTGATCCGTGGTTTCGCCGGCTTCCTTGATGAGCGCGTCGGCCTTCGGGTTGCAGCTGAAATTGTCGTTCTGCTCCGACTTGCATTGCACGAGCGTGAGGAAGGTCGTCGCGTCGTTGTAATCGGCGACCCAGCCGTTGCGTGCGATCTGATAGTCGCCTTCATGGCGCTTCTTCAACAGCACCTTGAACTCCATCGATTCGATGTCCATCGTGAGGCCGAGCTTCGACTTCCATTCCGATGCGACGAAGATCGCCATCTTCTTGTTGTAATCGCTCGTGTTCATCGCGAATCGCAGCTTCGTTCCGGGCTTCACGCCCGCCTGTTCGAGCAGCTTCTTGGCTTCCTCGACCCGCTTGGCCATCGGCCACGTCGCCCATTCGTAGTTCGACACGTCGGCGCCGCTCACGCCCTTCGGCAGCAGGCCGTAAAGCGGCGTCTGACCATCGGCGGTCACGCGTTGCGCGAGCAGGTCGCGGTCGATGACCATCGAGAGCGCCTTGCGCACGCGCACGTCCTTCAGCAGCGGATCGCGATTGTTGAAGCTGTAGTAGCGCGTGCCGAGAATCAGCGAGTTGCGGATGTCCTTCGGGAACTGCTGGCTGTACTTCGCATAGGTGCCGGTCGGAAGCTGATACGTCATGTCGTTCTCGCCGGACTGGAACAGCTTGACGTCGGTGTTCTCGTCTTCGACCGGCAGATACGTGACTTGCGTCAGTTGAACGTTCGCCTTGTCCCAGTAGTTCGCGTTCTTCGTCAGCACGAGCTTGCTGTTGACCTGCCAGTCCTTCAACTGGAACGCGCCGTTGCTGACGATGTTGCCCGGCTTCGTCCATTCCTTGCCGAATTTCTCGATCGTCGCGCGATGCACCGGCCCGAGGTTCGGATTCGACATCAGTTCCGGCAGGAACGGCACGGGTCCGGCGGTCTTGATTTCGACGGTGCTCGCGTCGATGGCGCGCACCCCGAGCGCGCTCGCCGGCTTCTTGCCCGCGGCGATATCCGCGCCGTTCAGCAGGAACGGGCCGTACACGCTCGCATACGACGACGCCGTTTTCGGGTCGAGGAAGCGCTGGCAGCCGTACACGAAATCGTTTGCGGTGACGGCGTCGCCATTGGACCAGCGGGCGTTCTTGCGCAGATGGAAAATCCAGGTCGTCGCGTCCTTCTGTTCCCATTTTTCCGCGACACCGGGCACGACCGTGCCGTCCGAATTCGTCGCGGTCAGGCTCTCGAACAGGTCGCGCGAGACGTTGGCCGCCACCACGGTTTCGACCAGCGCCGGATCGAGCGTCTCGACCTCCGAGCCGTTGTTGCGCACGAGTTCCTGCTTCGCGGCGAGCGCAACACCCGGCGGCACGATGGCGGCCGACGCGTTCAGCGCGGAGAACGCGAGCAGCGCCGCGGCGGCGGCGAGTTTCGTGCGTTGGATCGATGCGTGGGGAACGGCAAAAAACGTCATGGGGAATCCTCTTTCCTGTCTCGTTTATCGATTGTTGCCTTTCGCCGGGCTTTCGAAATTTGGCAGTCCTTCGTGTAGCGGATCGTTTATCGCCGTTGGGATAAACAAAGCAGCTTCAAGCCCGGAGAATCTAACGTATTGCTTTCTATCTTCTGTCGGCGCGCCAATGCCGATAACTCGTTGAAAACCGCGCGTCTGGCGGATATTTCTTACGTAGACGCTTTCATTCGTGCTTCAGGCTGGCGGCGAGTATTTCGTATCAATAAGACGGATGCCACTCACATGTGCTTATAGTCACTAAATTTTTCGAATAGTCGTTCAATTTGTTGGTTTAACGCACTTTCGGGCTTTGGTTAGCTGAACAGGGTTAAGGCAGCAAGTGTTTGTTTCCTATAAGATTGCGTCGCCGTATAACCGCCGCTTTAGAGCCGTCCGAAAGATGATCCGTTTCCGCCAGATCGAGGCATTTCGCAGCCTCATCATGACCGGCACCAGTGTCGGCGCAGCAAAAAAACTCCATGTGACGCAGCCCGCAATCAGCCGCCTGATCGCCGATCTCGAAGCCGATCTCGGCTTCAGCCTGTTCTCGCGCATCGGCGGCCGTCTCAATCCGACGACCGCCGGCCTGCGCTTCTACAAGTCCGTCGAGGAAAACTTCCTCGGCCTGGAGCGCTTGAAGCAGGTCGCCGCAATGATTCGCGAGGAAGCTTCAGACAGCCTCACGGTCGCATGCATGCCCGTGCTCGCGACCACGCTTTTGCCGCCCGTACTCGCCGATTTCACCGAACGTCATCCCGGCGTGCCGATCAAGGTCGATTCGGTGAAAGTGCCGGAAGTGCTGGTGAACCTGCAGAACCACAAGGCCGATGTCGCGTTGAGCCTGGCGTTTCCGGCGGTCGCGGGCATCGAGGTGGAGACGCTGCTCAAGGCGCGCGCGTCGTGCGCGATGCCCACGACGCACAAGCTCGCGAAGAAGAAGATCGTGCGCCCTTCCGACTTGCGCGGCGAAAAGCTCATCGGCTGGCTGCCGAACGCGCGCCAGCCGTACGAGGCGGAGCAATCGCTGATTTCATCGACGGAAGACCGGCCGCGTTACACCGTTTTCACCGACACGGCGCACACGCGTTACGCGATGGTGGCGGGCGGGCTCGGCATTTCGATCGTCGAGCCGTTCGCGGCCAAGGTCTGGCGCGCGCACGGCGTGGTCGTGCGGCCGTTCGAGACCGACATCGAGTATGAATACGTGCTGTCGTATCCGAGCAGCGGCATCCGCTCCGATCTCGTCGCATCGTTCCGAAGTTCGGTGAAGCGCGTGGTCGAGCACTATTCGTTCGAGGCCGCCGAAGAAGCGCCTCTCGCGGAGGACTGACGCACCGCGCGCCACTCGGCCGCCGATCGGTTTTCCGTTTCATACTCTCGTCTGTTGCGCCCGCTTCAAACCCTCATCCATACGGAGCACACATGCACGATCTGAAAGGCAAGTCGATTCTCATCACCGGCGCGAGCACCGGCATAGGCGCGGCGGCGGCGCGGGCGTTCGCGCAATACGGCGCGAATGTCGCGGTGCACTACAACAGCTCGAAAGACAAGGCCGAGGAAGTCGCGAAGGACGTGCGCG
Organism: Caballeronia zhejiangensis; assembly: GCF_000698575.1. Lineage (GTDB taxonomy): Bacteria > Pseudomonadota > Gammaproteobacteria > Burkholderiales > Burkholderiaceae > Caballeronia > Caballeronia zhejiangensis. Next base: position 155,924 of record NZ_JFHD01000010.1, on the reverse strand, counting down.
CGCTCGGCGTCACGGCGATCACCGTCGGCGCGGATGTGCGCGATTCAAAAGCCATCGATGCCGCCGTCGCGCAAGTCGCCGATACCTTCGGCAAGATCGACGTGCTCATCAATAACGCGGGCAGTCTCGTGAAACGCGAGCCGATCGCGTCCGCGAGCGACGAGCTCTTCGACGAGATCATGCACATCAACGCGCGCTCGGTCGTCGCGTTCACGCGCGCGGCGCTGCCGTCGCTGCGCTCGGGCGGCGGCGGCTCGATCATCAACGTGACATCGGTGGCGGCGCGCAACGGCGGCGGGCCGGGCGCGCTCCTCTACGCGGCGTCGAAGGGCTTCGTCAGCACCATCACCAAGGGCATGGCGAAGGAACTGATGCCGGATCGCATCCGCGTGAATGCGGTCGCGCCCGGCGTGATCCAGACGCCGTTTCAGGAGCGCTTCACATCGCCGGAACAACTCGAATCCTTCCGCAAGGCAATTCCGATGGGCTTCATCGGCGAGCCGGACGATTGCAGCGGCGCGTTCCTCTATCTCGCGTCGGAAGCGATGTCGCGCTATGTGACGGGCCAGATCATCGACGTGAACGGCGGCCAGTTGATGCCCTGAGCGTCGCGCGGCTCGTGGTATATAAAGCGCTGGTCTTTCGTCGCATGCAATAAAGGAGAACGCAGGAGATGCTTTTGAAAAAGGAACTTCGCATCCGCTCGGTCGCACTCGGCGCCATCGTCGCGTCGGCGCTCATGACGGCGGGATTCGTCGAGACGGCGCCGGCTTACGCAAAAACCACCGACAATCAGCCGGCGGTGCTGACCGCGTCGGCTGTCGCGGTCGCCGACAAATACGCCGCCGACACCGCGGAACAAATCTTCAAGCTGGGCGGCAATGCGGTCGATGCGGCCGTCGCGATCGCCTTCACGCTCGCCGTGACGTATCCGGAAGCGGGCAATATCGGCGGCGGTGGCTTCATGACGCTCTACGTCGATCATCGTCCGTACTTCCTCGACTATCGCGAGCGCGCGCCGCTTTCGGCCACGCGCAACATGTATCTCGACGACAAGGGCGAGGTCATCAAGGGCATGAGCCTCATCGGGCATCGCGCGGTGGGCGTGCCGGGCACGGTCCAGGGCATGTGGGAAGCGCAGAAGCGCTTCGGCAAGTTGAAGTGGAAACAGGTGCTCGCGCCGGCCATCAAGTACGCGCAGGACGGCTTCGAAGTCGACGATCAGCTCGTCTCGCGACGCGACAACGCATCGAAGGAGTTCGCCGGCAAGACCAACTTCGATCTGTACTTCGGCGGCATGAAGGCCGGTCAGGTGTTCAAGCAGCCGGATCTCGCCAAGACCTTGCAGCGCATCTCCGATAAAGGCGCGAAAGGCTTCTACGAAGGCGAAACCGCCGAGCTGATCGCCAAGTCGATGGAAGGCCACGGCCTCATCACGACGCGCGACCTGAAGGACTACAAGGCGGTGTGGCGTCAGCCGATCACGGCGAGCTGGAACGGCTATCGCGTGATCACCGCGCCGCCGCCGAGCTCCGGCGGCGTCGGCCTCGTGCAGTTGCTCAAGATGAAGGCCGACCTCAAGGACAAGTTCCAGGACGTGCCGCTCGATTCCGCGCAGTACATCCATCTCGTGGCCGAAATCGAGAAGCGCGTGTTCGCGGACCGCGCGCAATATCTCGGCGATCCGGACTTCTACAAGGTGCCGGTCGCGCAGCTCACCAACGACGACTACATCCTGAAGCGTGCGCAGGAAGTCAATCCCGACAAGCCTTCGGACACGAAGAGCGTGCAGCCGGGACTCGGCACGTCGATGCCCGAGAAGGCGGAAACGACGCACTTTTCGGTCGTCGACAAATGGGGCAACGCGGTATCGAACACGTACACGATCAACGGGTATTTCGGCTCGGGCGTGATCGCGGAAGGCACGGGCGTCGTGCTCAACGACGAAATGGACGACTTCGCGTCGAAGCCGGGCGTGCCGAACATGTTCGGCGTCGTCGGCAGCGATGCGAACGCCATCGCGCCGAAAAAGCGTCCGCTTTCGTCGATGACGCCGACCATCCTCACGAAGGACGACAAGGTCGCGATGGTGATCGGCACGCCGGGCGGCTCGCGCATCTTCACGTCGATTTTCCAGGTCATCACGAACGTGTACGACTTCGACATGCCGCTGGCGGAAGCCGTCGGCGCGACGCGATTCCATCATCAGTTGCTGCCGCCGGACACGATCTATCAGGAGCCGTTCCATCAGCTCGACGCGAGCGTCGTCAAGCAGCTCGAAGACAAGGGCTACAAGTTCACGATGCAGAACTTCAATGGCGACATTCAGGCGATCCGCATCGACGGCGACAAGCCCGAACCGATGTCCGATCCGCGCGGACGCGGCGTGTCGCGCGTCATCCAGTAACGCGCCTTACAACGTCGAACGAGTAAAATAGCGGCCCGGTCCGGACTAGGCGTTTCCCCTAGTCCGGCCTTTTTTCGCTCATGCGAGAGCCCCGCCCCGCGCGGGATTCGCGGCATATAAGCCGCTCGGCATGAGCGGCATGTTTTTCATGGGATTGGACCCCGCGTTCTGTTCCCCTAGTCTCTGTCCTGACCGAGTGCAGCCATCAGAGCGCGTCACCCGGCATTCATCCAGAACTACATACGAGACGACCCTGACGATGGACCCGCGGTGCCGGCGAGCTGACAAGCGCGGCGCACGGCGTTCCGTTTCAGCGTGCTGATAAAGGAGCAGCTCATGTTGGAATCCTCCGCCCAGCAGCTTGGCGACATCGACATCACCCCCACAGAACGAGAGGAAAGCGTTCAGACCGCCAGCGGCGGATTTCTCGATCGCTATTTCGGCATTTCCAAAACCGGCAGCACGGAAAAACGCGAGATCGTCGCGGGCGTTACGACGTTCCTCGCGATGGTCTACTCCGTGTTCGTCGTGCCGGGCATGCTCGGCAAGGCCGGCTTCGACACGAGCGCGGTGTTCGTCGCGGTGTGCCTCACGACCGCGTTCGGCTCGCTGCTGATGGGCGTGTGGGCGCGTCTGCCGATCGCGATCGGCTGCGCAATCTCGCTGACTGCGTTCACGGCCTTCGGTCTCGTGCTCGGCAAGGGATTGACGCCGAACATCGCGCTCGGCGCCGTGTTCCTGATGGGCGTCGTGTTCACCGCGATCTCCGTCACCGGCGTGCGTTCGTGGATCCTGCGCAATCTGCCGACGGGCGTCGCGCACGGCACGGGCATCGGCATCGGCTTGTTCCTGCTGCTGATCGCATCGAACGATGTCGGGCTCATCATCAAGAATCCCGCGCCCGGCATGCCGGTGTCGCTCGGGCATATCACGGCGTTTCCGGTGCTGATGTCGGTGGCGGGCCTCGCCGCGATCTTCGGTCTGGAGCGCCGGCGCGTGCCGGGCGGCATCCTGCTGGTGGTGATCGGCCTGTCGGCGATCGGCCTGATCTTCGATCCGTCCGTGCGCTTTCATGGCGTGTTCGCGCTGCCGGCGTTGTCGGCGCCGGGCCATGCATCGCTGATCGGTGCGATGGACATCAAGGGAGCACTCTCGATGGCCGTACTGCCGAGCGTGCTCGCGCTCGTGATGACCGCCGTGTTCGACGCGACCGGCACGATCCGCGCGGTCGCGGGCCAAGCGGGCCAGATCGACAAGAACGGACGCATCGTCAACGGCGGCCGCGCGCTGACCGCCGATTCGCTCAGCTCGATCTTCTCCGCCTGCTTCGGCGGCGCGCCGGCTGCGGCGTATATCGAATCGTCGGTGGGCGTGGCGGCGGGCGCGAAGACGGGTCTCGCGGCAAGCGTCGTCGGCGTGCTGTTCCTGGTGGTGATGTTCCTGTCGCCGCTCGCCGCGCTCGTGCCTTCCTACGCGACGGCGCCTGCGCTGATGTACGTCGGCCTGCTGATGCTCGGCAACGTGAGCAAGCTGCATTTCGAGGACACGGTCGACACGATGTCGGGCCTCGTTTGCGCGGTGTATATCGTGCTGTCGGCGAATATCGTGACGGGCATCATGCTCGGCTTTTGCACGCTCGTGATCGGCCGCATCGTCGCGGGCGAATGGCGCAAGCTGAATGTCGGCACGGTGGCGATCGCGGTCGTGCTCGCGGTTTTCTATCTCGGCGGCTGGGCGATCTGATCGACGGCTCTATCGCGTGAAGCGAAACGGCGCGCTGCCCGAGAGGACAGCGCGCCGTTTTTCATGGCCGTGTTACTTCGTGACGAGCGCGACGGAACCCGTCTCCAACAACGACTTCAAATTCGACAGAATCTTCGGCCATCCGCCCGACACGGCCTCGATGAACGGTTTGCTCTCGCTGACGTGCGTGACCGTGAGCTTGACCGCATCGCCGAGCGCCTCGATGTCGTAGGTGCAGCGCGACCAGCCCGCGTCCTTCAGATCGTCGCGAAATTCGTTGCGCCATTTCAGCACGAGGCGTTTGCCCGGCTCGGCTTCGAGCACTTCTCCGGCATCCGCGACGCGTCCATCGGAAAACAGCATCTTCCACGCGGAGCCTGCTGACCAGTCGGATTCCTGATGCATCCCGAACCAGTACTGCCGAACGAACTCAGGCGTCGTCAGCGCTTCCCACAGCTTTCCCGGCGTCGTGCGGATGTAGGTCACATACACAAACGTGTCGCTACTCATGATCGTCTCCTTCAAGCGTGCGTTTCAGGTCGGACAAAGCGTCCAGCCGCGGACGCTCGAACTTGCTGATCCAGCGTTGCGCGATCTCGTGGATCGGCACCGGATTAAGGAAATGACGCTTCTCGCGGCCATGACGCTGCGTCGACACGAGATTCGCGTCTTCGAGTATCGCGAGATGCTTCGACACGGCCTGCCGCGTCATGCCGAGGCCGTCGCATAAATCGCCGAGCGTCTGGCCGTTCGCCTCGCGAAGCCGGTCGAGCAGTTGCCTGCGGCTCGCGTCGGCGAGCGCGCGAAAAACCGAATCGTCATCCATGAACGGATTATGCAACCATTTGGTTGCATGTCAAGCGCGAAAACGACAACGCCCCGGAAGCTCTTCACTTCCGGGGCGTTGCGGATGATGCTCTTGACCGGGATGCTGTCGCGCGCGGCTTACTTGCGGCGATACGATTCGACGAGAATCTCGCAGTTCTGGAGATGCAGTTGCAGCGCACGGTTCCACTCACGACGCACCGCAGCCTTTGCCGCGCGCAGCCAGGAACCGAACGAAACGACCAGGGATTGTTGTGCGGTGGTTTTCATGTGGGTCTCTCAGGGTAAGTAGCTAGGGAATAACCCTAACTATACGCCTTTCTCGCTGCACCGCAACACGTTTTCAAAAAAGCAACAGGGTATTCCCTAGGTCGATCGGTCAATTTTTCTCCGGCGCGTCGGGCGCCAACTGCACGCCCTTTTTGAAGATGAAGCAGCCGTAACCCCGAGATTCGCCGGTGGCGATCACGCAATACGCGTTCTTCGCGCGCTCGTAGAAGGCAAAACGCTCGATCGACGCCAGCGGCACGGCGCGCCCCTCGGCGTCATCGACTTCACGCTGCGCTTCGCGTTGCACGGCGGGCAGCGCGGCCGCGTCGCCGACGACCTCCATGCGCTGAGCAGGATGATCGACGAACGTATCGAGCGGCAGCACCGACAGCACCGCCCGCACCGCGCGCGGCGAACTCACGCCGTCGAGCCGCAGCACGCGCCCGAGCACCGTCTGTCGCGCGACGGAATCGGCGGGAAAGTTGGCGTCGCAGATCACGACTTCGTCGCCGTGACCCATCGCGCAGAGCGCGTGCAGGATGTCCGCGTTGAGCAGCGGATCGATGTTCTTGAGCATGTTTCTTGTTCTCCATGACGTAAGGCCAGCCGAATCTATGGTACCCGCCGCCGCGCAACCGAGGCGCAGCTAAGGCACGAGCAGGTCGCCCTGCCGCGCCGCGTCCGCGCCCGCGATGCGCGCGACCAGCATTCCCGCCGTCGCGAAGCGCGTCCAGTGCCGCGCGTAGAGCAGCCCTTCCGTCTGCGCCACGAGCGGCACGAGGCGATCGTCGAGCGGATCGAGCACGTCGGCGATGACGTCGCCCGCGCGAATCCGCTCGCCGATTTCGCGCCGATGCAGAATCACGCCCGACATCGGCGCGTGGATGTACTCGCATCCCGCAAGCGGCGTCGCGGGATTGCGCAGCGGCGGCGGCTTCGGCGCATCGCCTGCGATCATGCCGATGTGCGTCAGATAATCGACGATCGCCTGTGCATCGCGCGCCGCCATCTCGTGCGACACGTCCCGCACGCCGCGCAGTTCGAGCGTGACGGATTGCGCGCCCATCGGAATCGGAAAGCGCTCGCCGAGCGCACCGCGCAGATAGCGCCACGCCGCCGTGCACGCCTCGTCGAACGGCTCGCCGCCCGACACGTCCGCAAGCAATTGCGCCTCGCTGCCGAGATAGCGCGCGAGCGGTTCGATCGCGGGCCACGCGCCGGGCGTCGTGTAGAGATGCGCGACGGCTTCCCAGTCGCAATGCAGGTCGATGACGAGATCCGCGTCGCACGCGAGTTTCATCAGCTCGATGCGTTGCGATTCGAGCTCGGTCGCCGCTTCGAGCGCCGCCAGATGCTCGCGCAGCGCCGCGCGGATGAGCCGAGCGTTCCGCGTCGCGTCGCCCGTCAGACGGTTCTTGAGTTCGAGCGCCAATTCCGCGCCGAACTCGGGAAAGCGCCGGTTGAAGTCCTGCCCCGAGCGCATCTCGAAGCGGCCCATTTGCGTGCCGAACCAATGCTGGTTCAATCCCGCCGGATTCGCGACCGGCACGACTACGACACGCGCGTTCAGCTTCCCCGCTGCTTCCAGTTCGGCGAAGCGCCGCTTCAGATACCACGCGACGACCATGCCCGGCAATTCGTCGGCATGCAGCGAAGCCTGGATATAGACCTTCGGCGCCGCGTCGCCGTCTTGCGGACCGAATCGATAGCTCGTGATCGCGCGCCCTGTGCCGAGCGACGCGCCGACGAGCGGATGATGATGAACCTGCATCTTCGATGTATCTCTCGTCGAAAGCGAAAAGAAAAGGCATCGCGAACGATGCCTTTCCGGTCGAAAACGAATGCGGCGGGCGGCGCTTACTGGATCGAGATATCCGTCTCGAAATACTTCGCCATGATGCGCTTGAACGTGCCGTTCTTCTTGATCTCGGCGAACGCGTTGTTCAGGCCGTTCTTCAGATCGGCGTCGCCCTTGCGCAGACCGATGGCCGTGCCAGGACCGATGATCGCCTTGTCCTCGACGATCGGGCCGACGAGCGCGAACGGCTTGCCCTGCGGCTTCTTCAGAAAGCCGATGGCGGCTTGCGCGGCGTCGGTGAAGATCGCGTCGATGCGGCCCGCGACGAGATCGGCCTCGACCTGTTCCTGATCGCCGTAAGCCACGACGGTCACGCCTTGCGGCTCCCATTTCACTTTCGCGTAACGCTCCTGCACCGTGCCTTGCTCGACGCCGACGCGCTTGCCCTTCAATGCCTGCGGCGTCGGCAGGATGCCCGAGCCGGCGCGCGCGACGAGTTGCGCGTGCGTGTCATAGAGCGGATCGGTGAAATCGATCTGCTTCAGGCGCTCTTCGGTGATGCCCATGTCGGACAACACGGCGTCGAATTTGCGGGCCTTGAGGCCGGGAATCATGCCGTCGAAATTGTTTTCGACCCACACGCACTTGACCTTCATCTGCGCGCAGAGCGCATTGCCGAGATCGATATCGAAGCCGGCGAGCTTGCCGTCGGCCTGCTTGGATTCGAACGGCGGATAGGACGGATCGACGGCGAAACGGATTTGCGTGATTTCCTTCGCTTGCGCCGAGAAAGACACGGCGGCGAGTGCTGCAAGCATCGCGAACGATGCGGACTTCTTCAATGACATGCTTTTCCTTCAGGACTTTCGATGAGACCGCGAAACGTCGCGCGCGGACGCGCGCGAAAAACCGTGAATGGTAACAAAATCGCACGATTGATCGGACGACGCGCGTCAAGGCACGACCGAAAGAAACAGGAAAGCCGCAAAGATCACGAGATGCACGACGCCTTGGAGCACGGTCGAGCGGCCCGTGCCGAGCGTAATGACGGACACGAGCAGCGTGAGCGCGAGCATGACGATTTCCTTGGGCGCGAGCCCGAGCGAAATCGGCTGGCCCATGAAGATCGACACGACGGCCACTGTGGGAATAGTCAATCCGATGCTCGCGAGCGCCGAACCGAGCGCGAGATTCAAGCTCGTCTGGAGGCGGTTCAGGCGCGCCGCGCGCAAGGCGGCGAGTCCTTCCGGCAGCAGCACGAGCGCGGCGATCACCACGCCGACCACAGCCTCGGGCGCGCCCGCCGCCGCGACGCCCGCTTCCACCGCCGGCGACAGCAGCTTCGCCAGCCCGACCACCGAAACCAGCGAAAGCATCAGAAAGATGAGCGCGACCCACGCCTCCCGGTTGCTCGGCGGCGGCGCGTGCGGCGCCTCGTCCTCGTCCTGCACGCCCGCGGCGGCCGGCGGCGCGAACGGCAGGAAATAATCGCGATGGCGGATCGTCTGCACGAACACGAACGTCACGTACAGCACGAGCGAAATCACGCCGACGAAGATCAGTTGCGACGTCGAAAGCGCGGGACCGGCGACCGTGCTCGTGAAATTCGGCAAGACCAGTGTAAGCACGGAAAGCGCGCACAGGATCGCGAGCGCGGCGCTCGCGCCTTGCAGCTGAAAATCCTGCACGTGATGCCGCAAGCCGCCGATCAGCAGACACAGCCCGACGATCCCGCAACTGCAGATCATGATCGCGGCGAACACCGTGTCGCGCGGCAGACCGGCTTTTTCCGGACCCCCGGAAAGCATCACGGAGACGATCAGCGCGACTTCGATCACCGTGACGGCGACCGCGAGCACCAGCGTGCCGAACGGCTCGCCGACGCGATGCGCGACCACTTCCGCGTGATGCACCGCCGCGAACACGGCGAACGCCAGCGCGATGGCCGCGAGCACGATCAGCGCGCCGCTGTGTATGAAAGCGGCCGCGGCCAGCACGACGAGCGCGAGAATCGGGGAAACGAGGGTCCAGTCCAGCTTGAATTTCATCGGCGCTCCGGGCGGATCGGTTGAATGGGATCGTCGGCTCTTGCGATGTAGCCACGAGGTTGCAGCAAAAACGCGCCGAATGCATCGGACCTGCGCGAGCGCCGCGCGTGCGAAGGGATTGCCGTGACAAAGGGCCGCAGACCATCGGCATCATAGCGAAAACGCAACCGCGCGCCTTCGGCACGAACGGGTGTATTTATTGCGCAATTGTCAGAGAATAACGGCTCCAGTGGTTACGTTAAGCACGGAGACACATGCTCGTCGCACCGATACCCGAGAACGAATCCGCCCGCCTTGCCACCCTGCGCACGCTCGGCATCCTCGATACGCCCGCCGAAGAACGCTTCGACCGGTTGACGCGTCTCGCGCGCCGCGTCTTCGACGTACCCATCGCGCTCGTCTCGCTCATCGACGAAAACCGTCAGTGGTTCAAGTCGTGCGCGGGTCTCGGCGTGCAGGAAACCTCGCGCGACATTTCTTTCTGCGGACACGCGATCCTGCAAGACGACGTCTTCATGATTCCCGACGCCCGCGCAGACGTCCGCTTTCACGACAACCCGCTCGTCTCGGGCCATCCGGGCATCCGTTTCTACGCCGGTCAGCCGCTCATGGTGCCCAACGGCAGCAAGCTCGGCACACTCTGTCTCATTGACACGCGCCCGCGCGAGCTGGACGGCGACGAACGCGGCCTGTTGCGCGATCTCGCGCATATCGCGGAACAGGAGATCGCGGCGATCGAGCTCGCGACCGTCGACGAGCTGACGCTCATCGCGAACCGGCGCGGCTTCGAAGCGCTCGCGCAGCATGCGCTGAACGTCTGCAAGCGCCTTGAGCGCGACGCGTCGCTGCTCTTCTTCGATCTCGACGATTTCAAGCAGATCAACGACACCTTCGGTCATGCGGAAGGGGATCGCGCGCTCGTGACCTTCGCCGCCGCGCTGCGCGAATCGCTGCGGGAGAGCGATGTCATCGGCCGTCTGGGCGGCGACGAATTCGTCGCCCTTCTGACCGACGCCCGCGAAGACGAAACGCGCCGCGCGCTCGATCGCCTGCGCGAATTGCTCGCCGCGAGCAATGCGGCATCGGCGCCGGGTTATCGGATTCGCTTCAGCGTCGGGCAGACACAGTTCGACGCCGATCGGCATTCGTCGGTGATCGATCTGCTCGCGGCAAGCGACAGCAAGATGTACGCGCAGAAAGCCGCCCGCAAAAGCGCTCCGGCGCGCTAGCGCCAACGAGCGTTGCGATCTGTGCTTTGATCCGAAACAGATTGCGTTTATTCAAATAAAAGGCGTCGCAGGCAGCGATTGTCCAGCGCGCCGCCAAACGAAATACTTATTCAACGCGCCGAAAATACGGCGGGAATAAGTTCGACGTCAAAAAACGTAATAATCGCGTCAGCCGGGCACGAAGCAAAAACCGAAAATCAGTGTTTCAGTTGAACTGACGCACTTCCATCATATAATTTATTTCAATCGGCAAAGAAAATTTACGCGGACTAAATCATGTTCCTATAACAAAAAGGTATTCTCTGATGATTATCTCGTCGAATTTCAATCATCAATTCAGGAGAAGACAATGACGACTATCTTCGCGAAACTCGCGCTGTGCGCCGCGGTTGCAGGCGCGTTATGCAGCATGGTAAGCGCATCGGCGAAGGAAACGGCGACCGCGCATAAACCAGATCCCGCCGCAATGGAAGCGCTGGCCAAAATGAGCGCTTATATGCAAACCGTGAAGCAGTTCGTTCTGGATGTCGATTCGACGACAGATCAAATCATGGTGGACGGTAAAACGGCACAATTGGTCCAGTTGTCGCACACGACGAAGCTGACCGTAAATCGCCCCGATCATCTCAAGGCGGATATTTCCGGCGGTGCGCCTGGCAGCAGTCGTCACGCCTATTTCGACGGAAAGCACTTCACGCTTTACACTGAGCCGGGCAAATACTATGCGACGGTGCCGGCGCCGGCCACCATCAAGGAACTGATCAGCGATCTCGGCGACAAGTACGGAATCGAATTGCCGTTAAGCGATATTTTCACGCTGGGAGCGAATCCGGACGACATGAAAAGAGTGCTTTCCGCCGCCTATCTCGGTGACGAGACAATAAACGGCGCGACGTGCTCACATTATGCATACCACGAAAAATCGGTCGATTGGCAGCTCTGGGTTCAGAAAGGCGATAAACCGCTGCCGTGCAAGTTGAATATCGTGACATTGTCGGACAAGGAGCGGCCGCAATACACGGCGATTTATCGCTGGAACCTCAATCCTGAAATCGGAAATGGCGCATTCGCATTCTCGGCCCCTGAGAACGCGCGCGAAATCAAAATCGTGCAGGTCAAAGACACGCAATAATCGATTAATGTAGAGATCATCATCATGAATTTGAAGAACTTCTCAAGCACGGCATGCGCGGCGCTCTTACTGGCAACAATCGCGTCGACGGCAAGCGCCTTTCAAGTCCGCGGCGGCGCTCAAACGTCCGTGAATAGCGGCGCCTGGCAGAGCGCGCATGAAACCAATGTCGCGACACGGCAAGCCAACCGCACGACGCGTGAGGGCAACCGGCAGGACACCGTTCAGCAGGTCAGTTCGAACCGAACGAACGCGGCGACAAACATCAGCAATAACCGGATGAATGCGGCGCAGAACATCAGTGACAACCACGGCTGCTGCTACAACAACGGCGGCTGGTACAACGACCATCCGGTGGCAACCGCTGCCGCCGTCACGACAACCGTGGTCGCGACGGCAGCCATAGTCGGCTCCATCGTTCATACACTGCCGCCCAGTTGCTCCGCGATCAGCGTCAACGGCGTGACGTATCAGCAATGCGGCTCGACGTGGTATCAGCCGCAATACTCGGGCACGTCCGTTCAGTACGTGGTGGTCAACGCGCCTCACTGACCCGCGGTCGAGTTCGCTTCACTCGCTGCCGCTCTCGCGGAAATACAGGCGGCGCGGCAGGCCCCACACTATCAGCATCGCGCCCAGCAGGCACGCGCACGCGATCGCATAGAGGCCGGGCGTCGCGCTGCCGGTCATCGTCTTCACTTTGCCGACCATGTACGGACTGATGATCCCGCCGAACTGCCCGACCGAATTGATGAGCGCGATGCCGCTCGCCGCTGCGATACCGGTGAGAAAGCGCGTCGGCAGAATCCAGAACAGCCCGAGCGACGTAATGATGCCCGTCGCGGCGATCGTGAGGCCGATCACGAGCATCACCGTGTTCGTCGGGAAAAAGCCGCACAGCACGTAACCGATCGTGCCCGCGAGCGCGCATGCGCCGAGGTGCCAGCGCCGTTCGCCGGTCCGGTCCGAATGCTTGCCGATCAGGATCATGCCGATGCCCGCGACCGCGTAAGGCAGCATCGAGATCAGGCCGATCATGAACGGATCGCTCGTGCCCGCGGTTTTCACGAGCTGCGGCATCCAAAAGACGAGCCCGTAGATGCCCATCGCGAGGAACAGATAGATGAGCGCCATCACGAGCGTGACGGGCTGGCTGAACGCGGCCTTCAGCGAATGCACTTCGCCGACTTTCGGATCGCGCGCGAGTTGCGCTTTCAGCGCGCGCTTTTCGCCGGCGTCGAGCCACTTTGCGTGATCGACGTCGTCATCGACGAACGCGAGCACGACAAAGCCGAGCAGCACCGACGGAATGCCTTCGAGCAGAAAGAGCCATTGCCATCCGGGCATGCCGTTCAGGCCATCGCAGAACTTCATGATCGCGCCCGACAGCGGGCTGCCGATGATCCCGCACAGCGCGATCGACGCCATGAAAAACGAGTTGATGCGCCCGCGCCGCGACGACGGAAACCACTTCGTGAAGAAGTACAGCGCGCCCGGCACGAAGCCCGCTTCGAGCGCGCCGATCAGAAAGCGCAGCACGTAGAACCACGTTTCGCTGCGCACGAACATCATGCACGCCGACGCGATGCCCCACGTAATCATGATGCGCGCGATCCAGCGCTTCGCCCCGACGCGATGCAAAACGATATTGCTTGGCACTTCGAATAAAAAGTATCCGACGAAGAATACGCTCGCCCCGAAGCCGTACATGGCGTCGGAGAAGCCGAGCTCGCTTTGCATCTGCAGCTTCGCAAAGCTGATGTTGATGCGATCGAGATACGAAAACACGAAGCACGCGACGAACAGCGGCACGAAGCGCCAGAACACTTTCTTGTAGATGCGGCTGTCGTCGAGCGTCGCCTCGCGCGGGGCGGCGAAGGTATTCATGTGGCTTGTCTCCTTGATTTTCTTGTCTTGACGCGTGTGTTCAGTAAGTCGCGCGTCCTCCGGAGAGATCGAAGACCGCGCCCGTCGTGAACGAGTTCTCCGACGAAGCGAGGAACGCGACCATCGATGCGATCTCGTTCACTTCGACGAAGCGTCCGCGCGGAATCTTCGACAGCATGTAGTCGATGTGCTCCTGCTTCATCTGCTCGAAGATTTTCGTGCGCGCGGCGGCGGGCGTCACGGCGTTCACCGCGATATCGAGGCCGGCCGTTTCCTTGCCGAGACTCTTCGCCAGCGCGATCACGCCCGCCTTCGCCGCACTGTACGCCGACGCGTTCGGATTGCCTTCCTTGCCCGCGATCGACGCGATGTTGACGATGCGTCCATAGCCGCGCGCGATCATCGCCCTGACGATCGCCTGATTCACATGGAACGCCGCGTTGAGGTCGACGTCGATCACGCGCGACCATTCTTCCGGCGCGTAATCGGCGACCGTCGCGTTCGCGCCCGCGATGCCCGCGCTGTGCACGAGCACGTCGATTTGCCCGAAGCGCTCCAGCGTGCGCGACGTCGCGTTGGCAACTGCATCGCGATCCGTCAGATCGACGAGCACGGTCTGAACGTCGCCCAGACGCGCGCGGGCATTCGCCAGCGCGGCTTCATCGCGATCCCACAACGAGACGCGCGCGCCGCCTTCGAATAGACGCTGCGCCACCGCGTAGCCGATGCCCTGCGCGCCGCCCGTCACGACAGCCGCGCGATTCGTGAAGTCGTATCGGTTCATGCGTCCACCGTGCGTTGTTGTTGAACGCCCAGACCTTCGATGCCGAGGCGCATCGTCTGTCCCGCGCGCAAATAGATGGCGTCCGGCTTCTGCCCCATGCCGACGCCCGGCGGCGTGCCCGTCGAAATGACATCGCCCGGTTGCAGGCTCATGAAGCGCGAGAGATACGCGACGATCTCGCCGACCTTGAAGATCATCGTGCTCGTGTTGCCGTTCTGATAACGCTTGCCGTCGACTTCGAGCCAGAGCGGGAGCTTGTGCGGATCGGGCACTTCGTCGGCGGTGACGAGCCACGGACCGATCGGGCCGAACGTATCGCAGCCCTTGCCCTTGTCCCAGGTGCCGCCGCGCTCGATCTGATATTCGCGCTCGGAGACATCGTTGATGACGCAGTAACCGGCGACGTGACTCATCGCATCGGCTTCGTCGATATACGCGCCGCCCTTGCCGATCACGACGCCCAGTTCCACTTCCCAATCAGTCTTCTTCGAGCCGCGTGGAATGCGCACATCGTCGTTCGGGCCGACGACCGCCGAGAGCCACTTGTTGAACACGACCGGCTCCGACGGCACCGGCAGATTCGATTCCGCCGCGTGATCGGCGTAATTGAGCCCGATGCAGATGAACTTGCCGATGCGTCCGACACACGGCCCGATGCGTTCGTTCGAAGGCACGACGGGCAGTGTCGATGGATCGAGCTTCGCGAGACGTGCGAGCGATTCGGGCAGGAGCGCATCGCCCGCGATATCGCCGACGACGCCGGACAAGTCGCGGATCGCGCCGCTGGAATCGAGAAGGCCGGGTTTTTCGCGGCCGGGAGCGCCGTATCGCAGCAGCTTCATGAGTCGGTATTTCCTTGACGAGGTGAACGGAACCCACAATGTAGAGAACGCTGCATCGCTTGAATAATGAAAGCTGCTGCCGGGGCAATAACTTTCCGTTATCTTCTCGTTGTCCCTATGCCTGCCGAAACCATGCTGCCGAATGCCGATTCCATCGCCGCGCGCTTGCGGCTCAAGCAACTGCGCCTGCTGATCGCGCTCGACGATCATGGCTCGCTGCATCGCGCCGCCGACGAAATGGCGCTTACGCAGCCCGGCGCGACCAAGGCGCTGCGCGAGATCGAAGCGACGCTCGGCGCCACGCTCTTCACGCGTTCGGCGCAAGGCATTCAGCCGAACGAACTCGGGCGCTGCGTGATCCGCTATGCGCGGCTGATTCACATGGACGTCGCGCATTTACGCGAGGAAATGGCGGGCATTCTGCAAGGCACGGGCGGACGGCTCGCCATCGGCGCGATCACCGGCGCGGTGTCGGGCGTGCTCGTCGATGCACTCGCGCGACTGCGCGAGCGGCAGCCGGCGCTGACCATCGAAGTCGTCGAAGACACGAGCGCGCGCCTGCTCGCGCTGCTGGATCAAGGCAGGCTCGACGTCGCGATCTGCCGTGCGAGCGTCGCGCGTCAGCCGGATCATTACCACTACGTCGAGTTGCGCGACGAACCGCTCGCGATCGTCGCGGGCGTCTCCCATGCGCTCGTCGATGCACCGCGCGTCGAGTTGAGCGAACTCGCTTCGAGCCGATGGATCGTCTATCCGGCCATCATGCCGATCCGCAGCCTCTACGAGCGCGAGTTCAAGGAAGCGGGGCTGCCGCTGCCCTTGCATCCGATCGAAACGGCATCGACCATCACGACCGTCCTGCTGCTGCAGCGCGATCCGACGCTCGTCGCAATGATGCCGCTCGACATGGCGACGTTTCTCGCCGGACACGGACTCGCGAAGCGGCTTGCCATCGCGGTGCGTTCGCGCACGGAGCCGTATGGCGTCGTGACCAGAAAAGGCGCGGCATTGCCGGCGCCCGCGCGGCTCATCATCGAGGAACTGACGCGCGAAAAAAACGCGGACGGGTGATGTGGCCGTCCGCGTTTTCGGCTTCGACTGCCACGCCGCTTACGACACCAGCTCGGCGTTCAACGTGATCTTCGCGTTGCCCGCAAACAGCTTCGACACCGGACAGCCCTCTTTCGCGGCCTGCGCAGCCTTGTCGAAAGCGGCTTTGTCGGCGCCGGGAATCTTCGCCTTGAGATCGAGCTGGCAGGCGGTGATCGTGAAGCCGTCGCCGTCTTTATCGAGCGTCACGGTCGACTTGGTTTCGAGGCTCTCGGCCTTCATGCCGGCCAGCTCGAGTTGCAGCGAGAGCGCCATCGTGAAGCAGCCCGCGTGCGCCGCGCCGATCAGCTCTTCCGGATTGGTGCCCGGACCTTCCTCGAAGCGCGACTTGAAGCCGTACGGCGCCTCGTTGAGCACGCCGGTCTGCGTCGAGATGAAACCCTTGCCGTCCTTGATGCCGCCGCTCCATTTTGCCGATGCTGTCTTTTGCACGAGAGTTCTCCAGAAGATAAATTGGAACCGACGATTCGCACGCGCCGTGCCCGAACGGCGCCCTTCGATAGCCCGAGCGCTTGCATCGTAGCCGATCGCTCGAGCGGGTGCAGGGAGCCTGCGCATTGGACTATCATCGCCCGTTCGCGTTTAACACAACACCACATCACATGGGTCCACCTACCGAACGCATCACCGAAGACCGCACGCCGCCCGATCACGTCGATGTCGTCGTCGTGGGCGGCGGCGTCATCGGCATCAGCACGGCGCGCGCGCTCGCCGAAAAAGGCTTGTCGGTCGCCGTGTGCGAAAAGGGCTATATCGCCGGCGAGCAATCGAGCCGCAACTGGGGATGGTGCCGCGCGACGCATCGCGACCTGCGCGAACTCGAACTGAGCCTCGAAAGCCTCAAGCTCTGGCGGCGCATCGATGCGGAACTGGGCATCGACACCGGCTTTCGCGAATGCGGCATTCTCTACGCCGCCGACGATGCCAAAGCCCTCGCCGATCACGAAGCCTGGCTCGCGCGCGCCGTCGCGCTCGTCGGCCGCGACGCGCTCGATTCGCGTATCACGTCGCCCGACGAAACCGGCGCGTTGATGTCCGGCACGTCGCGACGCTTCGCGGGCGGCATCTACACACCGAGCGATGGCCGCGCGGAACCGCAACGCGCCGTGCCCGCCATGGCCGCAGCGCTGCGCGAACGCGGCGTGAAAGTGCTCACGCCCTGTGCGGTGCGCGGCATCGAAACGAGCGGCGGCGCGATACACGGCGTGGTCACGGAACACGGACGCATCCGCTGTTCGAGCGTGGTCATCGCGGGCGGCGCGTGGACGCGCTATTTCGCGGGCAGTCTCGGCGTAGATGTGCCGCAACTCATGGTGCGTTCGTCGGTCATGCGCACCGCGCCGCTCGACGGCGGACCCGACGTCAGCGCGTGCAATCAGGAAATGGGCTATCGCAAGCGTCTGGACGGCGGCTACACCATCGCGAATGCGTTTCACAGCTATCACGACATCACGCCCGACAGCTTTCGGCTCCTCGTCAAATTCCTGCCCGCGCTCAGGAGCCAGATCGGTTCGATCAAGCTCGGACTCAACGCGCGCTTCTTCGAGGAACTTCGACGCCCGCGCCGCTGGCCGCTCGACCGGCCGACCGTCTTCGAAACCGCGCGCACGCTCGATCCGGTGCCGGTCGAATCGTTCAACGAAGCGGCGGTCACGGAGTTCCGCAAGCTCTTTCCGGCGCTGAATCCATTGCGCATCGAACAAGCGTGGGCGGGCTATATCGACGTGACGCCAGATGCCGTGCCGGTCATCTCCCGCGTGGATGGCAAACCGGGGCTTTTCATCGCGACGGGTTTCTCGGGGCACGGCTTCGGCATCGGTCCGGGCGCGGGCCGACTGATGGCGGATATCGTCGCGAACGACGCACCGATCGTCGATCCCCGCGCGTTTCGCCTGTCGCGCTTCTTCGACGGCAGCAAGATCGAGCTCGACGGCGGATTCTGATGCGTCGCGCGACCGCGCGTCGGCGGCGCGCACGCGCTAACATACCGGTTTTGCGGACGTCGCCGGAAACGCGGCGTTCGCCCGGTTCAGTCAAACGGCGCAAACACGCGCCGTTCGTTTTTGAGGCTCACATGGCATCCACGTCAGTTCTTTATATCGACGTCTGGTCGGACTTCGTGTGTCCGTTCTGCTATCTCGAGACGCCCGTGCTCGACCAGTTCCGCAACGCATACGGCGATGCGGTCGAGATTCGCTGGCACGCGTTCGAATTGCGTCCGGAGCCGACGCCGCTCGTCGATCCGAACAGCGAGCAGATCGTCGAATCGTGGGAGAAATCGGTGCGTCCGCTGGCGGAAGAACGCGGCGTGACGATGCGTATGCCGCCGGTCGCGCCGCGCAGCCGCAAGGCATTCGAGACGGCGATGTTCGCGCGCGAATCCGGCCGCTACGATCTCGTGCATCGGGCGATTTTCAAGGCGTATTTCGAGGAAGGCATCGATATCGGCGATACCGACGCGCTGCTCGACATCGCGGCGACCTGCGGCGTGGATCCCGAACTGCTCGAGGAAGCGCTCGATGACGGCACGTACACCGATCTCGTGATCGAAGACGAAGAGTTCGCGAAGAAGCTCGGCGTGACGGGCGTGCCGTTCGCTGTGCTGTCGCGCGAGCCCGCGCCCGGCCAGGAACCGCCGCCGCCGATCGCGCTGCGCGGCGCCGCGCCGATTCAGCATTTCGAGGCGGCGGTCGAGCGGCTCTTTCCCGACGGCTTTCCGGGCGCCTGAAGCGCGTCGAGGCCGCTTAGCTGTGCTCGGCCATAAACGATTTCAGCGCGATCCGCTGCGACGGTTCGAGCGTTTCGAACTCGAGCCCGTACGCCGCGCTGCCATCGGCAGGATCGGTCGCGCCGACATGGCGCACGATCGCGATGGTCTCGATCTTCACCTCGACGCCATCGGTCCTGAACTGAAATGAAAGTTGCAGACGCTCGCCCATGTGCGCGACCGGATTCGCGACGGTCAGCGACATGCCGTACGGACTGATGTCGCTCACGCGGCCCAGTTGCAGCGCGCTCTGCGGCTCCCCGACGGCCGCGAAATGCGCCGCGAGACGAGTCGGCATCCGCGCGAACTTGCGCGTGCGCAATCGGCGGATCGCGCCCGGCGCCGATAGCACCGCGTAATTGAACGGCTCGCGGCAGGTGGCATCGACGGTGCAGGCGAAGCGGAACACGCCCCGCCCCGTCAGCGCGACCAGATCGACCTGCTCGCCCAGCGTCAGAACGAGCGGATCGAATCCCGCCATCAAAGGCTGCGTCACGAAGAGCGAACGCTCGCCATTGCGGCGCGGCGTCGAAAAGCCGATCACGCGGCTCGCGTACATGGCAGAACCCGTGCCGCCCGTGCCGCGCAAGCCGACCCGCGCGCCGATCGTGAGACCGATGTCCTCCAGCGTCAGCGGCCCGTCCTTCGCGAACTCTTCCTCGGGCGCGCTCGGCGCTGCCGCCTGAATCGCACGATTCGGCTCGAAGTGCCGGAACATGAATTCGAGCGCCGCGCCGTCCGGCACGACGGCGCCGGCGTCGAACAACATCGCGCCATCTGCGGCGACGATCGGCCATTCGAGCGGCGTGCCGAGCGGAATCTCGGACGGTTCGAGACGCGCCAGCGACTGGCGCGCATCTGCGACGGTTTCTTCGGTCATCTTATCGGACGATTCTTAGGTGTTTTCCGCAATCGTCGTGCTTGCCGGGGTTGCCGTCAAGTGCTGTATGGCAAGTTTTACGTTAGCGTACTGATATTTTTTCCGCGCGATGGATTTTCTACCGGGCCAAGCGTCGCATGAGTTTATGCGCACAAAGTTTCGCTGCGACTCATGTTCAGCGAACCGTAGCGCCCGATTCGGCCGAATGAGGAACGGGTTTTTGCGGCGAATTCGTCACGCTTTCGATGGCAGCCAGCACTTGCGGCACGTCGGGAGGTGCGCCCTCTTCGCCGATCGACACCGACCGTCCGGGATCATTCACGCCGAAATGCTCTCGCGAGGTCGCGGCAAACAACATCACGGTGCGGCGCTGCAGGGCGTGCGCGAGATGCACGAGCCCGGTATCCGCGCCGACAACGAGTTCAGACGCCTG
This sequence comes from Caballeronia zhejiangensis, assembly GCF_000698575.1. Lineage (GTDB taxonomy): Bacteria > Pseudomonadota > Gammaproteobacteria > Burkholderiales > Burkholderiaceae > Caballeronia > Caballeronia zhejiangensis. Next base: position 135,769 of record NZ_JFHD01000010.1, on the reverse strand, counting down.
AATCCAGTGGGCGCATTCCACGACCGACAGCTTCGGCAGCACGGTCGCACCCGGCACGAGCGCGGCGATGGCTCGCGCCTCGTCCTGCTCGCGCTCCGTTCCCCACGGCAGCGCGATCGAATAACCGCGCGCGGTCAGCCAGCGGCCGACTTCGCCCCAATGCGACTGCGGCCACTTCTTCACGTCCGCCGACGTCGCATGAAACAGCATCGCGATGCGCGCGTCGCGCGGAATGTTCAGTTCGCGGGTGGGCGCGGGCAGGCGGATGTTGAAGTCGGGCGGGTCTTCCAGACGATAGCCGAGCGCATCCGCGACGCTCACGCGCATGCCGCGCCAGGCATCGGTGAGCGGACGCGGACCGAAGCGCGCGTTGTACGCGAAAGCCGCGCCGCGCTCGCCGAGATCCTGATTCAGATACCCGTAACGCCGCCGTCCGCGCGCGATGAACGCGATGATCGCGCTCTTGTAGACACCGTGAATATCGACGATCACGTCGTATTTTTCCGCGCGCAACTCACCGATCGACGCGCCGATCTCCTTCAGATCGTTCCAGCTGCGCGCCTTCTTGAACTTGCGCAAGGGCGCGCTCAGCACGCGATCGACGCCGGGATTCCAGCGGATGATATCGGCGAAGGCGGCGTCCGCGGCCCAGTCGATTTTGGCGGAAGGAAACGCGCGCCGCAGATCGGCAACGACGGGTAGCGTCTCGACGATATCGCCGAGAGACGTGACTTTGACGATCAGAATTCGCTTCATGAACGGGACGAGAATGTTCCGGTGCGAGTCGCGGCCAGCGGCAATGCTGGGCCGAACCCGGAAAACCAGCGATTCTAATGAATTTGAGACGAACGCGATGTCAGCGTTTGTAAGGACTATCCGGAAACGGACGCTGCGACGGCTTCAGAATAGACCAATTCACAGCGTCCGGTTGCCGCGACGCGCGCCCGTCGATCAGAGCGAACGCGTCGAGAACGTGTCGCACTGGGCGACATCGCCCGATGACATGCCGCGCCGCAGCCAGCGCTGGCGTTGCGCGCTCGTCCCGTGCGTGAACGCCTCGGGCACGACGCGACCTTGCGATTGCTGTTGCAGACGGTCATCGCCGATCGCGGCCGCCGCGTTCAAGCCTTGCTCGAAATCGCCCGGCTCGATCAGCTTGGCGTTCTCGCGCTGCGCGACCGCGGCCCAGACGCCCGCGAAGCAATCCGCCTGCAACTCGACGCGCACCGACAGCGCGTTCGCCTGCTCGCGCGACATTCGCGAGCGCGCCTGATCGACCTTGTTCATGATGCCGAGCGCGTTCTGAACGTGATGCCCGACTTCATGCGCGATCACATACGCCTGCGCGAAATCGCCGCTCGCGCCGAAGCGGTCGCGCAACTCGCGATAGAACGAAAGATCGATGTACACCTTGCGGTCGTTCGGGCAATAGAACGGGCCCATGGCTGCCTGCCCGGTGCCGCACGCGGTTTGCGTGGCGCCGGAAAACATCACGAGCCGCGGCGCCGGATAGTCCTGATTGAACTGCGCGCGAAAGATGTGCTGCCACGTCTGTTCCGTGTTGCCGAGCACGCGGCGCACGAACACGGCGCCGGGATCGTTGGCCGGTTGCGCATTGGACGGTGCGGCCTGCTGTTGCGGCGCGTTGCCATGCAGAACTTGCGCGCCGTTGATGATCGTCATCGGATTGATGCCGAAGAAATACGACGCCGCGAGCGCCACGACGATCGTCCCGATGCCGATCGATCCGCCGCCCATTCGAAAACCGCCCCCGCCGCGCCGGTCCTCTACATTCTGACTTTCCTGCTGGTCATCGAGGCGCATGATGCTTCTCCTTCCTACGCGCACGTCGCGCGTGTCAAAAGCGATTATGGTAACCGCGCCTGTCGCACGTCCCGTGCCGCGACAACGTAAAAGTTCTTTCTGAACCGATCAAAACCGGCGCCTCTTGCGCGCGGCGATTCCAGTGCGGTCGATTGTCGCGAAAACGCGTGCGCGATCTTGCCGCAGCGCACTAAATCTCCATCTCGAAATCATCGAGAAATCAATCCGATAGCGGTGCTAAACCCTTGAAACTGCGGCATTTGCGCGCAATGACAATTCACTGACGCAGCGCAACACCCGTCTCGAAACAGAGCTAAGCTCCGGCCCGTCGCACGTCTCGATCAGCACAGGACACAACCGCTCCCGACTGCGGGCGCGCGTGAATTTCAAGGCACAAGTCATCATGCATTCGACTCCCGAAGCACTCGATCTGGCCCGAATCCAGTTCGCGTTCACCGTCTCGTTCCACATCATCTTTCCGGCGCTTTCCATCGGGCTCGCGAGTTTCATCGCCGTGCTCGAAGGCGCGTGGCTCAAAACCGGCAAGCCGGTCTACAAGGAGCTGTGTCTCTTCTGGTCGAAAGTCTTTGCCGTCGCGTTCGGCATGGGCGTCGTGTCGGGCGTCGTCATGGCGTACGAATTCGGCACCAACTGGGGCGGCTTTTCGAGCTTCGCCGGTCCGATCACCGGGCCGCTGCTCACCTATGAAGTGATGACCGCGTTCTTCCTCGAAGCGGGCTTCCTCGGCATCATGCTGTTCGGCTGGAACAAGGTCGGCCCGAAGGCGCACTTCGGCGCAACGCTGATGGTCGCCATCGGCACGCTCATCTCCACCTTCTGGATTCTCGCCTCGAATAGCTGGATGCAGACGCCGCAGGGCTTTCGCATCGAAGGCGATCATGTCGTGCCGGTCGACTGGTGGGCGATCATCTTCAATCCGTCGTTTCCGTACCGGCTCGCGCATATGGCGATTGCGGCGTTCATCGTGGCGGCGCTCGTCGTGGCCGCGACCGGCGCGTGGCATCTGCTGAAAGGCCGGCGCGATCCGGCCATCAAGAAGATGTTTTCGATGTCGCTCTGGCTGCTGCTCGCCCTGACGCCGATTCAGGCGCTCGTCGGCGACGCGCACGGCCTCAACACGCGCGAACATCAGCCGGCGAAGATCGCGGCGATCGAAGGCATCTGGGAAACGGAGAAAGGCGGCACCGCGCTCAATCTCTTCGGCATTCCCGACATGGAAGCCGAAACGACGAAATACGCCGTGCAGATTCCGCATCTCGGCAGCCTGATCCTCACGCATAGCTGGGACGGCGAGATTCGCGGCCTGAAGGAATTCCCGAAGGAAGACCGTCCGAACTCGACGCTCGTGTTCTGGAGCTTCCGCGTGATGGCCGGACTCGGCGTGCTGATGATCGTGATGTCGTTCGCGGCGTGGTGGCTGCATCGCAGGCGCAAGCTGTTCGAGGCGCGCTGGTTCCATCGCTTTGCGCTTGCGATGGGTCCGAGCGGATTCATCACGCTGCTCGCGGGCTGGGTCACGACCGAAGCCGGACGCCAGCCTTGGGTCGTGTACGGCGTGATGCGTACTGCCGATGCCGTCTCGCCGGTCACGGCGCAGCAAGTCGGCGTGTCGCTGCTCGCGTTCGTGATCGTCTACACCTTCGTCTTCGGCACGGGCATCTACTACTTGCTGAAGCTGCTGCGTCACGGCCCCGCGTTGCCGGGCGCGTCGACGCAGCCGTCGGACGGCAGCGCGCGGCGTCCGCTCAGCCTTCCGAATCAGTCCATCGAAGGAGCTTAAGAACATGGACCTCACACTCGCCTGGGCCGCGATCATCGCGTTCGGCCTGTTCCTTTACGTCGTGCTCGACGGCTTCGACCTCGGCATCGGCATTCTCTTCCCGTTCTTTCCGGATCAGCACGATCGCGACGTGATGATGAACACCGTCGCGCCCGTCTGGGACGGCAACGAAACGTGGCTCGTGCTCGGCGGCGCGGGATTGTTCGCCGCGTTCCCGATGGTTTATTCGACCGTGCTGTCCGCGCTGTATCTGCCGCTCGTGCTGATGCTCGTGTGCCTGATTTTCCGCGGCGTGTCGTTTGAAATCCGCGCGAAGGCGCAGCGCACGAAGCATATGTGGGATCTGGCGTTCATCGGTGGATCGGCGGGCGCGACGTTCTTTCAGGGCGTGGCGCTCGGCGCGTTTCTCGACGGCATTCCGGTCGCCGACGGCCGTTTTTCCGGCGATGCCTTCGGCTGGTTCACGCCCTTCTCGATCTTCACGGGCGGCGCGCTGGTCGTCACTTATGCGCTGCTCGGCGCGTGCTGGCTGATCGCGAAAACGGAAGGCGATCTGCAGCGGCGGATGTATCGCGTCGTGTGGCCGCTGACCGTTCTGCAACTCGCGACGATCGCGGTCGTCAGCATCTGGACGCCGTTGCAAGACGCGGGCATCGCGTCGCGCTGGTTCGATTCGCCGTGGTTCTATCGCATGTTGCCGGTGCCCGTGCTCGTCGCGGTTTGCGCGTGGGCGATGCGCCGCTCGATCGCATCGCGTCACGAGAAGCGGCCGTTTGCCGTCGCGCTCGGCTTCGTGTTTCTCGGCTACTCGGGTCTGGTGCTGAGCGTGTCGCCGCACGAGATTTTCCCCGGCGTTTCGATCTGGGATGCGGCCGCGCCCCGTTCGAGCCAGCTCTTCACGATCGTCGGCGCGGCGGTGATTCTGCCTGTGATCGTCGCTTACACGACGCTAGGCTATTGGGTCTTCAGAGGAAAGGTGCGTCATGGCGAACATCACTACCATTGAGCGCGCGCGCAAGGTGTTCTGGTTCGTCGCGTTGTGGATGGCGGGCGTCGGCGGCGCGATGCTGCTCGCGCTGCCGTTCAAGTTGCTGATCAAGGCGGGCGCGGCGATTCATTGAGGCGCCGCGCGCGTTCAGAACACCGCCGCCGCAATCACCCCGCCAACGATCCCGAACACCACGACCGACGCGGCCACGAACGCGAGCACGCGCGGCGGAAACGACCGCGCGAGCATCGCGAGCGACGGCACGCTGACGGGCGGCAAGGTCATCAAGAGCGCGCCGGCCGGTCCCGTCGCCATGCCGAGCGAAAGCATCGCCTGAATGATGGGCACTTCGCCGGCGGTCGGAATCACGAAGAGCGTGCCCGCGACGGCAAACGCCGCGATCCACCACATGCCGTTGCCGATATCCGGACCGATGTGCGGAAAGAGCCAGGCGCGCGCCGCGCCAAGCAGCAGCACGAGCACGATGTATTCGGGCACGAGCCGCAACGTCATGCGTCCGAGAATTTTGATCCAGCGCGAAAACGCCGTGCCCGGCTCGTCCTCTTCGATCAGCTTGGCAAGCGCCTGACGCGACGACGCCGCCTGCGCCGGCGTCACCATCCGGTTGATCGCGTAGCCGAGGCCGAACACCATCAATACGCCGAGCACGAGCCGCAAACCGGTCCACTGCCAGCCGAGCACGAAGCCCATGAAAACCAGCGCCGCCGGATTGAGCACGGTATTGCCGAGCCAGAAGGCGACGGCCGCGCCCGGCGCCGCTTCGCGCGCACGCAGCCCCGCGACGACGGGCGCGGCGCAACACGTGCACATCATGCCGGGCAAGGACATCAACCCGCCGTTCACGACGCTGCCGAAGTTGTGCTCGCCCAGCGCCCGCGCGACCCAGCGCGGCGGAATCAGCGCCTGCACCGCGGAGCCGAGCAGAAGGCCGAGCACCATCGCCTGCCAGATGGCCTTGCCGTAGGCGATCGCGTAGTCGAGCGCGGCTTGCCACGACGGCTCCGGCGCGCTCGCCGACGTGCCCATCAGAATGGATTTGCCGATCGAATGCTGGCTCGCCGCGACGAACGCGCGGTTGTAGTACGGAAACCATTTCACGTAGAACAGGCCCACGACGGCGATCAGCAGGAATACCAGCCAGCCGCGTGCGACGCGAGGTTGTGAAAACGTGGTCATATCTTTTTCTTTCGAGTGATGAAATTGAATCAGAGCGCGGGCGTCGTCTCGGCGAGCCGGGCGAGCAAGGCTTTCGCCTGATCGACGCTGTCCGCGTCGTTCGGACGGAACAGCACGTGCGCCGCATGCGGCAGCTTCGTATAGAGCGCCTGGCTGCTGCGTCCATACGCCGGATCGTAATGACGGTCGATCAGTTCGGCGAAAAGCTCCGCGCGCGCGTTGTCATCGATCAGCCGATGCCAGTGCGCGACGCGCTCCCGGCTATGCAGCGCGACGAGCTTCGACAATTGCGCCTTGAAAAACGCGGGATCGTCGAAAAGATGCGCGTAATCCTGCAGCAAGAACGCGATGCGGTCCTCGCGCCGCGCCTCGACTTCCACGCACGACGCCGCGTGCAGATTGTCGAGGATGGCGTCGGGCATCGTGATCGATCCGATGCGCCGCCCTTCCGCTTCGACAAAAACCGGTTTCGCCGGATCGAAGCCCGAAAGCGTCTTCAGGAGCGCCGAATCGAACGCTTTTTGCGTCGGCTGCGGGCGTCCCGGCAGCGCGCCGAGCAAGGAACCGCGATGCGCGGCGAGTCCTTCGAGATCGAGCGTCTGCGCGCCGGCCGCGTCGAGCGCCTTCAGCAGCCGCGTCTTGCCGCTGCCCGTATGGCCGATCAGCGCGACATAGCGAAAACGTCCGGGCAGCGTGCCGAGCCGCTCGATCACGTCGCGCCGATAGCTCTTGTAGCCGCCGTCGAGTTGCCGGGCCTGCCAGCCGATCATGTTGAGCCACGTCGTCATCGAGCCGGAGCGCTTGCCGCCGCGCCAGCAATAGACGAGCGGACGCCAGTTGCGCGGCTTGTCGGCGAAGATCGTGTCGAGATGCATCGCGATATTGCGCGCGACCATCGCCGCGCCGACGCGCGTCGCCTCGAACGGTGAGACCTGCTTGTACATCGTCCCGACGATCACGCGCTCTTCGTTGCTGAGCACGGGCGCGTTGATCGCGCCGGGAATGTGATCCTCGGCGAATTCGAGCGGTGTGCGGACGTCGACGATTTCATCGAACTCGCTCAGGCGATCGATGGGAACGAGCAGGTTTTTCACGGGCTTGCGGGCGGGTTTTGGCTGAATCGAGCGAAAAATTATCGCATGCGGGCGGATTTCGGCCCGGACGCGCTTTTTTTGACCGACGCGCGATGCCCGCGAAAGCGGCTAAAGTGCATGAATCGATGCTTCCGAGAGGAAAGCAATGAGCTTTCACGAGACGATTGGCGCGCGCCGCTACCGCTTCGACGATCTGAAGACGCTGCTCGCGCGCGCCAGCCCGCGGCGCTCCGGCGACGAACTCGCGGGCATCGCGGCCGCCACCGAGGAAGAACGCGTGGCCGCGAAAATGGCGCTCGCGCAGGTGCCGCTCGCCGCGTTTCTCGACGAGCCGCTCATTCCCTACGAGGACGACGAAGTCACGCGCCTCATCGTCGATACGCATTCGCGCGAAGCGTTCGCGCCGATCGCGCACCTGACGGTCGGCGAATTCCGCGAGTGGCTGCTCGCCGATACCACCGACACCGCCGCGCTCGAACGCATCACGATGGGCGTGACGCCGGAGATGGCCGCCGCCGTTTCCAAGCTGATGCGCAATCAGGATCTGATCCTCGCTGCCAGAAAACGCCCGGTCGTCACGCGCTTTCGCACGACGATCGGCCTGCCGGGGCATCTCTCGGTGCGCCTGCAGCCGAATCATCCGACCGACGATCCGAAGGGCATCGCCGCATCGATGCTCGACGGCCTGTTGTACGGCTGCGGCGATGCCGTCATCGGCGTGAATCCCGCATCGGATTCGCCCGCCGCCATCGGCAAGCTGCTCGCGATGATGGACGATTTCCGCCAGCGCTACGACGTGCCGATGCAGTCGTGCATCCTCACGCACGTCACCAACACGCTCGCCGCCATCGAGCAAGGCGCGCCCGTCGATCTCGTGTTCCAGTCCGTCGCGGGCACGGAGCGCGCGAACGCGAGCTTCGGCGTGTCGCTCGCGTTGCTGGAGGAAGCGCGCGACGCGGCGCTCTCGCTCAAACGCGGGACCGTCGGCGATAACGTCATGTACTTCGAGACGGGGCAAGGCAGCGCGCTGTCGGCGAACGCGCATCACGGCGTCGATCAGCAGACCTGCGAAGCGCGCGCGTACGCGGTCGCGCGCCGCTTCCAACCGCTTCTGACGAACACGGTGGTCGGCTTCATCGGCCCGGAATATCTCTATGACGGACGGCAGATCATCCGCGCGGGACTCGAAGACCACTTCTGCGGCAAGCTGCTCGGCGTGCCGATGGGCTGCGACATCTGCTACACGAATCACGCCGAAGCCGATCAGGACGACATGGACACGCTCCTCACGCTGCTCGGCGTGGCGAACGTCAACTTCATCATGGGCGTGCCGGGCGCGGACGACGTGATGCTCAACTATCAAAGCACGTCGTTTCATGACGCGCTCTATATCCGCCGCGCGCTGAACCTGAAACGCGCGCCGGAATTCGAAGCGTGGCTCGCGAAGATGCGCGTCACCGATGGCCGCGGCAATCTGCTCGCCGCGCCCACGCAACCTTTGCTCGACTGGATCGACTCATGACGAACGCCGATGCCTGGGACGCGCTGCGGCGCTTCACCAACGCGCGCATCGCGCTCGGCCGCGCGGGCAGCAGCCTGCCGACCGCGCCCTTGCTCGCATTCGAACTCGCGCATGCGCAGGCGCGCGACGCGGTGCATCAGCCGCTCGATACCGTCGCGTTGCGCGAAGCCGTTCGCGCCGCCGGCTTCGATACGCTCGATGCGCAAAGCGCCGCGCCCGATCGCGATCGCTATCTGCGTCGGCCGGATCTGGGCCGCGTGCTGAACGATGAAAGCGCGCAACGGCTTGCAGCGCACGCATCCGAAAGCGATATCGTTTTCGTCGCCGCCGATGGCTTGTCGGCCTTCGCCGCGCAACGTCACGTCGCGCCCTTGCTCGCGACATTGCGTGCGCGGCTCGACGGATGGAACGTCGGTCCCGTCGTGATCGCGACGCAGGCGCGCGTCGCCCTCGGCGATCGCATCGGTGAGCTTTTGCGGGCGCAGATCGTCGTCGTAATGATCGGCGAACGGCCGGGGCTCAGTTCGCCCGACAGCCTCGGTCTTTACGTGACCTACGCGCCGCGCGCCGGACGCAACGACGCCGAGCGCAACTGCATATCGAATGTGCGGCCCGAAGGACTCGACTACGAAATCGCCGCATTCAAGCTGATGTGGCTGCTGAACGAAGCGCGCCGCCTGAAGCTCACCGGCGTCGGGCTGAAGGATCACAGCGGCGCGTTGCCCGCGTCCGACGCGAAATTGCCAGCCGATTAAACGCGCAACTTCCGATACAGCGTCGTGCGCGATATGCCGAGCGCGCGCGCCGTCGCGGATACATTGCCGCCGTGCGCCTTGAGCGCGGCGCTCACCGCGCTCGCTTCGATGTCGACAAGACGCGCGACGTTCGCGGGCGGCGTTGCGTTATCGAATGTGGGCTGTTCGCCGAGTTCATCGACGAAATCGTGCGGAAGATGTTCGATGCGGATATGCGTGTCGTGATCGTCGAGCATCGCGGACGCCGTGCGCAGGACATTGCTCAACTGCCGTATGTTGCCCGGCCACGGATGACGCGCGAAGAGCGCGAGCACGTCGTCGTCGACGTACACGACGCGCCCGGCGAAACGCTCGTGCCGCAGAATCTTGTCGACGACCGCGCGCAGGTCGGAGCGCGCGGCAAGCGGCGGCAGCGTCACAGAAAGACCGTTGATCCGGTAATACAGATCTTCGCGGAATTCGCCCTGCGCGACGCGCTCGCGCAGCTTGCGATTGCTCGCGCAGACGAGCATGAAATCGACCGGCACCGCGCGCGCGGCGCCGAGCGGCTCGACGACGCGTTCCTGCAGCACGCGCAGCAGACGGCTTTGCATCGCGAGCGGCATGTCGCCGATTTCATCGAGAAAGAGCGTGCCGCCGTTCGCCTGCACGATCTTGCCGATCGCGCCGCGCTTCGCCGCGCCCGTGAACGCGCCCTGCGCATAGCCGAAAAGCTCCGATTCGATCAGCGTCTCCGGCAGCGATGCGCAGTTCACCGCAACGAACGGCCCCGCGCGGCGCGGCGAATCGTCGTGGATCGCGCGCGCGAGCATTTCCTTGCCCGCGCCCGTTTCACCGCCGATCAGAATCGGTATGTTCTTGCCGATGACCTTGCGCACGCGCGCGACGATGTCGTTCATCTGCGCATCGCCGGTACAGAGATCGGCGAGGCTCGAACCGGCGCGCTCGCGTGCGGGAATCGTGCTCGTCGTGCTCGGGACGCTCGACATGTTCCGCGCGTGAAAATCGACGCTCGCGAACACCGCGACGCCGCTATGCAGTTCGAGCCGGCAAGGCGCATCGCCCGCGCGCGCGATGAGTTCATCGACGCGCTCGCCGAACAGCGCATCGAGCGTCTGCGAACGCAAAGCGCCGAGTTCGAGACCGAGCTGAAACTGCGCGCTGCGGTTCGCGCAGAGCAGGCGCCCGTCGAGATCGAATACGGCGATGCCTTCCATCAACGTGCCGATGAACTCGGGCCGGCTATGGAAACGGATGCGCAGGCCGTCGCTGAACCCGCTCGCGATCAGTCGGTTCTCGATCATCTGCGCGGACATTTTCACGAGCGCCATCGTGTGCTGGTGATAGCCGCGTCGGTCGCCGGTGACATCGAGCACGCCGGAGAGATTGCCGTGCGGATCGAGGATCGGCACGCTGGAACACGTCAGAAAGTGATTGGCGCGCAGGTAGTGCTGGTCGCCGTGCACGGTGACGGCCGTGCGCTCGGCGATCGTCGTGCCGATCGCGTTCGTGCCCTGATGCTCCTCGCTCCAGAGCGCGCCCGCGCGCAGCGCGACTTTTTCGGCGCGTGCGAGGAAGTCGTCGTCGCCGAGTGAATGCAGGATCAATCCGCTCGCGTCGGTGAGCGCGATCATGCTGTGCGTATTGGCGATCTGCGCGTACAGCGTTTCCATCACCGGCAGCGCGTGAGCGAAGAGCGCACGGCTTTCATCGAGCTTGACGGCGAGCTCCGTGCCCGACAGCACGGCGTAATCCGGGCGCATCGTCTCGCACAGCCCGAACGTGGCCGAGCGCTCGTGCGAATGACGGATGACGTCGCGTTGCGCCGGCTGCAAGGCCGCGCCGATGGCATGCTGCATCGCCTCCTCCTTTTCGATTCACGGTCGCGTGAACGTCTTCTCGGGGCAATGTAACACCGTCGCCGCACGCGGGTCGATGCGAGGAACCACGCGGTACGGCGCCCGGCGCTTTCCCGCGCTACAGCACGAGCGAGCCCGCCGAAATCGCGACGACGAGGAATATGACGAACAGAATCAGGAAGATGAAGAAGCAGATCTTCGCGATGCCCGCCGCACCCGACGATACGCGCGTAAAGCCGAAGAATCCGGCGACGACAGAAATGATCGCGAACAGAATGGCGAGCTTGAGCATGGCAGGTCCGATTTTTGTGTTGTATTCGGTGACTGCTTGCAAGACCTGTGCCTCGGTTCTTCGCGGGCGGTGCTTATCGAAGTCGGCGGCAAAATCAGACCGTTAGTTGCAATGAAAGCGCGATAAAAAAGCGGGCAGTTCGACTGCCCGCTTCGAAGAGATCACCGTATGCCGCGCCCCCGATTGTCGGCTGCGGCGACCGTCGCGGGTGCGGCGGCGGCCGTCGCCGGGACCGGCTGACGGGTGCCGAGCCAGTTCGAGATCCGCTGATGCACATGCGGCACGGCAAGCAGCGCGCCGATCGCGATGGCGTCGGCGGCGAGTCCGGCAGGCACGTTGATGAGGCCATCGGTCAACGTGAACAGGATCGAATCGACGACGAGCGAAATCACCGTTCCCGCCACGAATGACACCATGCCCGCGCGTCCCAATGCGCCGACCCACGGCAGGCGCGTCGCCACCGCCTTGACGACGCCGTAGCGCGCCAGATTCGCCGCGATCCACGCGATGGCGAGGAAATTCACGACGCGCGGACCAGCAAGGTCGCGCTTGAAGGCGCTGTCCAGCACCGGCGGCAGCACGAGCAGCTTGTAATACGCCATGCCGGCGATCAGCGCCACGGCGCCCGCGCTCACGATCCAGCCGAAGCGGTTCGCGCTCACGCGTTGATAGATCGGCTGGCAGCGCGCCAGCACGCCGAGCACGAACATCAACTGCCAGGCGGCGGGATTGAAGTCCCACAGATTGTCGTCGACGGACGGCATGAATTCGCCGATCTGCGCCGCGAACGCCCACAACGCGAGGCTTAGACCGAGCAGCAGCCAAGGCTTGCTGCGCGCGAGCGGCAGCATGAGCGGCACGGCGAGTGCGAAGAGCGCGTACATCGGCAGGACGGCCGAGAGATAAGGCTGGCGCTCGAATGTGAGAATTTCCGCGATCGAGGAAACCGGCTGCGACATCAGCGTGTCCAGGTCATGCAGCGCGAGATTCGGCGCGTGGCCAAAAAAGGGCCGCAGCAGGAACGATGCGACGAGCATCAGCGCCGCCGTGACGAGAAACGCGCGATAAAGCTCGAACGCGCGTTTCACGAAGCGCCTGCGCGCCGCGCTTTCGGAGCGGCGCTCCGCGAGCGACGCGTAGGCCGTCGCCGTGGCGAAGCCGCCGAGGAACACGAAGACTTCGGCGGCGTCATTGAGCGCGAAGGCATGCAGCGTGAAACGCGACACCATGCTGCCGCCGATATGATCGACGACGATGATCAGCAGTACCAGTCCCCGGAAGAAGTCCAGCTCGACGAGACGTTTTGATTTTTGCTGCATGCGGCTTGCTCAGTGTCCTTGCGGCGACAGTTAAACACGGCCGCGAACACGCGGCGCGAAAGCATTGGAGTTTACCCGTATTTGCGGCAGTGCATCACGCGAACAGATGCAAATAAGCGTTTCAAATCCGATATTTGTCGGTTTGAACAACATCTCGCGTCGGGGATTGTCACCGGCTGGTTTCGATCAGGCGCAAGCTTTCAAGTTCATTTCATTTTTCCCGCCGAACAGGCTAATATCTCGCCCTCATCTCGAACGCTCCCGAACCATGGACTATCTCGTTGCCCTTCTCGCCGATCCCGCCGCCTGGGCCGCACTCGCGACGCTCGTCGTCATGGAAGTCGTGCTCGGCATCGACAACCTGATCTTCATTTCGATCCTGACCAACAAGCTGCCCGCGGCGCACCGCGAACGCACGCAGCGCATCGGCATCGCGCTCGCGCTCGTGATGCGGCTCGGCCTGCTCGGCACGGTCGCGCTGATCGTCCGCCTCACCACGCCGATCTTCGAAGCGTTCGGGCACGGCTTTTCCTGGCGCGACCTGATTCTTATCGCGGGCGGCGTGTTTCTCGTCTGGAAAGCGACGACGGAAATCCGCCATCACGTCACGCACGACGCCGACGAACACGCCGGCCCCGCGTCGGGCAAGAGCCTGACGCCGCTGTCGGCGATCGGCCAGATCCTGCTGCTCGATCTCGTGTTTTCCATCGACAGCATCGTGACGGCGGTCGGCATGACCGAGCACATTCCGATCATGTTCGTCGCGGTGATCGCCGCCGTCACCGTGATGCTGTTCGCGGCCGGTCCGCTGTCGCGCTTCATCGAGCGCAATCCGACGATCGTCATGCTCGCGCTCGGCTTCCTGCTCGTGATCGGGATGACGCTGATCGCCGAAGGCTTCGGAACACACGTGCCGAAGGGCTACATCTATGCGGCGATGGCGTTCTCGGCGCTGGTCGAGGGCCTGAACATGCTCGCGCGGCGCGCCAAGGGACGCGTTCGCGAGTAACGCGCGCGGGCGGACGTTCGCTAAAGTTTCGGCGCCATCCGGCCGATATCGGACGGATGAGCACCCAACCCGCTTCCATCGAACGCGCGCCCGGTCGGCGCTGGCTCAACGGCTCGCGCGTGAGCGCTTATTGCGCGACGATCCTCGTCGTGCTCCAGTGTTACGGGCTCGTTCTCGCCGTGCGCAGTGCCGTGGCGGAGAAAGGTCATCCGGCCGGCTGGGACTTTCTGACGTTCTGGTCGGCTGCGCGCCTCGCGCTCGCGGGGCATCCGCTCGACGCCTATTCGGCGGACGCGATCAAGCACGTCGCGCAGCAACTGGGGCCGCACATCATCCTGCCGGGGCCGTGGTTCTATCCGCCGAACTTTCTGCTGCTGGTGCAGCCGTTCGGCTTCCTGTCGGCGCCGCTTGCCTACGCGCTGTTCGCTTCGATTTCGTCGGTCGTCTTCGTGCTGCTGGCCCGCCGCGCGCTGCCGATCCCCGACATGATCATGTGGATCGTCGCGTTTCCCGGCATCTGGCTCAACGCGGCCCAGGGACAGAATGCCGCGCTCACCGCGAGTCTCGCGCTCGCCGCATTTCTCTCGATGCCAAAACGGCCGATGCTCGCGGGCGTCTTCATCGGCCTGCTTTCGATCAAGCCGCATCTGGCCATCCTGTTTCCGCTCGCGCTGGCGTGCGCGGGCATGTGGACGACCTTCATCGCCGCCGCGCTGACGACGATCCTGTTCACCACGGTTTCGGTCGCCGTCTTCGGCCTCGACATCCTGCCGGTCTTTCTGCACGGACTGCACGATGCCAACGGTTTCACCGCGAGCGGCAGTCTTCCTTGGTTCCAGATGGCGAGCCTCTTCGCGAGCCTGCGCATGGCGCACGTCGCGACCGGTCCCGCCTATGTCGCGCAGGCGTGTCAGGCGACCGTGGCGATCTGCGCCGTCGCGTGGGTATGGCGCAATGCGAAAGGACTGGAAGTTCGCGCGACGGCGCTCGTCGCCGCGACGTTCATGATCAGCCCCTACATCTATAACTACGACGGCGTGTGGCTCGGCATCCCGCTGGCACTCATCGCCGCGCGCGCGCTGCGCGACGGATGGCTGCGCGGCGAGCCCGCGATCCTGTTTTTCGCGTGGATCTATCCGCAGTTGGGAAATCAGTTGGCCAAGGACTGCGGCGTAGGTGTAGGACCGCTGGTTTTCGCGTTGCTGATTTTCGTGGCGGTGCGGCGCGCGCGTCTCGAAGCCGCGGGCGCCGATCCGTCGCGTTAGAGCGCGTCAGAAAGGCAGTTCGCGCTGCGGATTGTCGGGCGCGGGCTGGTTCGACGCCGCCGGCAGCGGTTGCGCGCGCAGCCAGCGTTCGATGGCATCGACGACATGTTGGCGCTCGGCGTCGTCGAGCGCTTTTCCCGCCGCGATGCCGTGCCATTTCGCGAGACACGAGCGGCAGCACGTCGCCGTCGCGTGCTGCGCGATGAAGACAGGATGCCCGCGAAACGGTGTCTGCTTGCCGTCGTTCAGCGGCGCTTGCGGCGCAAGCCGCTTGCCGATCAGCTCATGCGCCTGCGCGACGACCGTGTCGACGCCCTTCTCCCTTAAAACTTTCCCCTCACGCACGCCGAGCGCGAAACGGCGCCGGAATGCCGATTTCGCGAGCGCATCGAAGACGGCGTCGAGGTCGCGCATCGCGTCATCGATCCTTCGCGTAGAGCGTGGACTCCGCGAAGCCGTCGGCGGCCAGCACGCGTCCGACGAGAATCATCGCCGTGCGTTCCATGCCCGCCTCGCGCACTTTCGGCGCGATGTTCGCGAGCGTCCCTTCGACGCACGTCTCGTCCGGCCAGCTCGCGCGAAACACGACCGCGACGGGACAGTCCGCGCCGTAATGCGGCACGAGCTCCGCGACGATGCGCTCGATATGCCGCACGCCCAGATGAATCGCGAGCGTCGCGCGATGACGCGCGAGATCGGCGAGGCTCTCGCCTTCGGGCATCGACGTCTTCGTCGCGTAGCGCGTGAAGATCACGGTCTGCGAGATGCCGGGCAGCGTCAGTTCGCGCTTCAGCGCCGCCGCCGATGCCGCCGTCGCCGTGACACCCGGCACCACTTCGTAGGGAATCGCGAGCGCGTCGAGCCGGCGAATCTGCTCGCCGATCGCGCCGTACAGCGACGGATCGCCCGAATGCACGCGCGCCACGTCGTGCCCGTTCGCGTGCGCTTCCTGCAGGAGCGCGACGATCGCGTCGAGATCGAGCTCGGCCGTGTCGATGCATTTCAGCGCGCGATGTCCGTCGAGGACTTGCGTCGGCACGAGCGAGCCGGCGTAGAGAATCACGGGACATGCGCGGATCAGCCGCTGCCCCTTTACTGTGATGAGTTCGGGATCGCCCGGTCCGGCGCCGATGAAATAAACGGTCATGGTCTGGTGAGCCAGTGTTGAAGCGCGTCGCGGGCGCTGGCGGCGTCGTCGAAAATACGGTCGGCGTCGGGAAGCGCGGGCCGCGTGAGCATGACGACGGCGATACCGCGTTCCCGCGCGACCGCGAGCTTCGCCTCGGTCGCCCGCCCGCCGCTGTTCTTGCTGACGACGACATCGATACGCGCCGCGTCGAACAAGGCGCGCTCGCCGGCGAGATCGAACGGACCGCGCGCATCGACAATGCTCGCGCGCGCGTTGCCCGGATGCGCGTCGAGACAGCGAATCGTCCAGTGCTGCGACGCGGGAATGTCGTGCAGATGCGCGAGCGCCTCGCGCCCGAGCGTGAAAAGCGGCCGATGAAACGGCGCGATGCATTCGACGATCTCGCGCCAGTCCGACGCCTCGCGCCAGTCGTCGCCCGCCTGCGGCTGCCATGCGGGACGGCGCACCGCCCAGAGCGGCACGTCGGCGAGCGCGCAGGCATCGAACGCGTGGCGGCTCATCTGCGCGGCATAGGGATGCGTCGCATCGACGACGAGCGTGATGTGCTCGTCGCGCAGATATCGCACGAGCCCGTCGATGCCGCCGAAACCGCCGACGCGCACCGTGCACGCCAGATCGCCCGGCACGCGCCCGAGGCCCGCGAGACTGTAGACGTGCGTCGTAGGAAGCGCACGCGCGATCGCGAGCGCATCGCCGGTGCCGCCGAGCAGCAGCACGCGCGTCATGCCGCGCTCCCGACGATATTGCCCTGCCGGTCGATCGCGAAGGTCTCGACTTCGATGCCTGGCGGCAGCACGTCGAGCGCGACATCGCGCGCGCGTCGGCAGACGATATCGCCGAGCGCGATGCCTTCGGCGCGTGCGAGCTTGAGCGCTTCCTGACTCGTGTTGGCCGCGCGCATCGACGCCAGCAGTTCGGCGTTCGCGCCCGCATCGGCGGCCCAGACGGCGAGCAGCGGCAAGTCGATGCTCGAACTGCGGCTGTGCAGATCCATATGCCCCGCCGCGAGCTTGGACAGCTTGCCGAAGCCGCCGCACAGGCTCAGCTTGTCGACGCTCGCGCGGCGCAAATGCTTGAGCACCGCGCCCACGAAATCGCCCATTTCGATCAATGCGATGTCGGGCAGGCCGTAGCGCGCGCGCATCGCGTCCTCGCTCTGGTTGCCGGTGCACGCGGCGATATGCCGATACCCGTTCGCCCGCGCCACATCGATGCCCTGATGAATCGACGCGATGTACGCCGAGCACGAAAACGGTCTGACGATGCCGGTCGTGCCGAGTATCGACAATCCGCCGACGATGCCGAGGCGCGGATTCATCGTCTTCTGCGCGAGCGCTTCGCCGTTCTCCACGCCGATGGTCACGTCGAAACCGCCGCGATAGCCGACGCTTTTTGCGAGCGCGTCGAGATGCTCGGTCATCATCTTGCGCGGCATCGGATTGATCGCCGGTTCGCCGACGGCGAGCGCGAGGCCCGCGCGCGTCACCGTGCCGACGCCCGCGCCCGCATGAAAACGCACGCCCGGTTCCTCCGACAGTCGCACGCGCGCGAACACGAGCGCACCGTGCGTGACGTCGGGATCGTCGCCCGCATCCTTGATGACGCCGGCTTCGGCGGCGGCGCTTTCATCGGGTAAACGGCGGCAGAACGAAAGCATCATCGTCACGCGCTGGCCCTTCGGCAGGACGATCTCCGCGCGCTCGCTCGTCTCGCCGAGCAGCAAGAGGCGCGCGGCCGCGAGACTCGTCGCGTTCGCGCAGCTTCCTGTCGTGTAGCCGCTGCGCAGCGGCGCGGCTTTCTCCGGTGTCTCTTCACGCATGACGCATCACGGTTTGCTCGCGTGCAGGATGGTGATCGGCAGCGCCTGACGCCACGTATCGAAGCTGCCGAGCGGTTCCGCCTGCGCGACGCCGATGCGCGTCAGCTCGCCGCCGTGCCGCGCGCGCCATTCGACGAGCGCCGCCTCGCTTTGCAGCGTCACCGCATTGGCGACGAGCCGCCCCCCCTGACGCAGACGCGCCCAGCACGCATCGAGCAGGCCCGGCACCGTCAATCCACCGCCGATGAACACCGCGTCCGGCGCGGGAAGGCCGTCGAGCGCGGCGGGCGCTTCGCCTCTGACGAGTTGCAGCGCGGGCACGCCGAGCGCATCGCGGTTGTATTCGATGAGACGCTGACGGCTCTCGTTCGCTTCGATCGCGATCGCCCGACACGCGCCGTGCGCGCGCATCCATTCGATGCCGATCGAGCCGCAGCCCGCGCCGACGTCCCACAGCAGTTCGCCGGGCTGCGGCGCGAGGCGCGCGAGCGTCACGGCGCGCACGTCGCGCTTCGTCAACTGGCCGTCGTGGCGGTAGGCGTCGTCGGCGAGACCGGGCGTGAGCGGCGGCCCGGCGTGGCCGGCGTGCGTCCGGCACTCGATCGCGATGAGATTGAGCGCGGCAACGACGGGCTCGCGCCAGTCGTCGGCACGCTCGTCGATGCGGCGTTCGTCGCTGCCGCCGAGATGCTCGAAGACGGTCATGCGGCTCGCGCCGAAACCATGCGCGGTCAGAAGCGTGGCGACGGCGGCGGGCGTCGTGCCGTCCGCGCTCAGCACGATGAGGCGCACGCCGCGATGCAGATTCGCGAGCAGCGACGCCGCCGGCCGCCCGACGAGCGATACGCAGACGGCGTCTTGGAGCGCCCAGCACAGGCGCGCCGCCGCGAGCGACAGCGACGACGGCGCGGGAATGACGCGCATTTCGCCGTTGGCGACTTCGCGCGCGAGCGTCGCGCCGACGCCGAAGCACATCGGATCGCCGCTCGCGAGCACGCAGATGCGCGTCTTGCCGTCGCCGCGTTCGGCGAGCACGGCATCGAGCGAGAAGGGTTTCGGCCACGGCATGCGGCGCGCGGCGATGCGATCCGGCAGCAACGCGAGATGACGTTCGCCGCCGTGAATCGACTGGGCGTCGAGAAGCGCGCGACGCGCGGCGCGGGAAAGTCCGTGCCAGCCGTCTTCGCCGATGCCCACCACGGTCAGCCAGTTCGACATGCGCGGTCTCCTTGCAGCGATTCCGATCGCGTTCCCGGATACATGCCGGAAGCGCTCGGAGGGTCGATAAAAGCGGGCATAATACAGGTCCGTCGGCGCCCGGGGTCGTGAGACCGAGGGCTTAAAAGGGAACACAGCAAAACTGTGGCTGCCCCCGCAATTGTACGCAGCGAGTCCGCGCTCCACTGCCACTGGTTTTTACCGGGAAGGCCGGCGCGAATGTCGACCTGCCAGCCAAGAGACCTGCCGACCCAACGCATTCGCGCGACGCCGACCGGGCGGGGTGTACCGGTTCGCTCATCACGCGCGAAGCCCAACGGGTCACGCTTTTGAATTCTTTCGACCGCTCATCGCTCAACGCAACGCCGCGTGCTTCCGCATGCCCGGGCCTGATGCGCATCGTGCCCGCGCGCGATGGCGGCCTTGCGCGTCTGCGTCTCGCGGGCGGCGTGTTGAGCACGCGGGCGGCGCGGGCCGTCGCGCGCGCGGCTCGCGAGTACGGCTCGGGCGTGATCGAAGTGACCAATCGCGCGAATCTGCAACTGCGCGGCATTCGCGACGATGCCCACGCCGCGCTCGTCGACATCGCCCTCGACGCGGGCCTCGGCCCGTCGACGGCGGGCGCAGACGACATCCGCAACGTAATGCTGAGCCCGCTTGCGGACGACGGCACGCGCGCGCTCGCCGCGCGGATCGTCGATGCGATGCAGGCCGATGCGTCGCTGCATGCGCTGTCGCCGAAATTCGCGCTCCAGCTCGACGCCGGCGAGCGCCTCGCGATGCTCGATCATCCGCACGATGTTTGGCTTTCCGCCATCGAGGATGGCGCGCGCTTCGCATTCGGCCTCGCCGGAACGATGCGCGATCCGGCGCTCGGCGCGATCTCGCGCGACGATCTCGTGATGTTCGTCCTGAACGTGTTGCGCAGCTTTCTCGCGCTGGCGACGCCTGAAGAACATCGCATGCGCGATCTGCTTGCGCGTATCGGCGTTGCGCGCTTTCTCGACGCCTTACGTTTCGACGCCGATATCGCGACATGGACACGCGCACCCGCCGATGCATCGCTGCGTCTCGGCGCGCACGAGGAGCCGCATCGCGCGACGTGGTACGCGGGTGCGCAAACGCCGCTGGGCCGTCTCGATGCGACGAAGCTCGAAGCGCTCGCCAATCTCGCCGACGCACACGGCGCAAGCCGCCTGACGATGACGCCGTGGCAAAGCGTGCTGATTCCCGGCCTCGCGGCGCATTCAGCGCATGACGTGCTGCAAGGGCTGCACGCGCTCGGCCTTGCAACCGGCGCGCACGAACCGCTCGCGCGCCTCATCGCGTGCGCGGGTTCGGAAGGCTGCGCAAAGAGCCGTGCCGATACCAAAGCCGATGCTCACCGGCTCGCCGCGCTCCTGCCTTCGGATGACGAGACGCAGGTGCATCTGAGCGGCTGCGAGCGTTCGTGCGCGGCGGCGCATCCGGTTCCGGTCACGCTCTACGCAGTCGCGCCCGGACGATACGACTTACATCGCGACGCACGAGCCGTCGCGCGCAATCTGACCATCGAAGAGGCGGCCGAACGGCTCGCCCGGAGCCATGCCGATGCTTGACTACATCCGCGACGGCGCGGAGATTTATCGTCAGTCCTTTGCGACGATCCGCGCCGAAGCCGACCTCGCCGCCATTCCCGCCGATCTGGAGAAGCTCGCCGTGCGACTGATCCATGCGTGCGGCATGGTGGATATCGTGAGCGATCTGCGCTTCTCGCCCGGCGCGGGCAGCATCGGAAGAAAGGCGCTTGCAGCGGGCGCGCCGATCCTGTGCGATGCGCGCATGGTCGCCGAGGGCATCACGCGCGCGCGCTTGCCCGCCGACAACCGCGTGATCTGCACCTTGAGCGATCCCTCGATTCCCGAGCGCGCCCGCGCGATGCGCAACACGCGCTCGGCCGCCGCGCTCGAACTATGGCGTGCGCAACTCGAAGGCGCGATCGTCGCGATAGGCAACGCGCCGACCGCGCTCTTCCATCTGCTCGACATGATCGATGCCGGCGCGCCGAAGCCCGCGCTCATTCTCGGCTTTCCGGTCGGTTTCATCGGCGCGGCGGAATCGAAAGCGATGCTCGCCGCCGATAGCCGCGGCGTGCCCTTCGTCGCGCTGCTCGGCCGGCGCGGGGGCAGCGCGATGGCAGCGGCCGCAGTGAACGCACTTGCTTCGGAGGCCGAATGATGCGTGGACGTCTCTTTGGATTAGGCGTCGGCCCGGGCGATCCGGAGCTGATCACCGTGAAGGCGCTGCGGCTTTTGAAGGCCGCGCCGGTGGTCGCGTATTTCGTCGCAAAGGGCAAGAAGGGTAATGCGTTCGGCATCATCGAATCGCATCTCGACGATACGCAGATGCGCCTGCCGCTCGTCTATCCGGTGACGACCGAAGCGCTCGAACCGCCGCTCTGCTACGAGACGATCATCAGCGCGTTCTACGACGAAGCCGCGCTCACGATATCCGGTCATCTCGAATCCGGCCGCGATGTCGCCGTGATCTGCGAGGGCGATCCGTTTTTCTACGGCTCGTACATGTATCTGCACGATCGTCTCGCAGCACGCTTCGATGCAGAGGTCGTGCCGGGCGTGTGCTCGATGCTCGGCGGCGTGGCCGTGCTCGGCGTGCCGCTCGTGTATCGCAATCAGAGTCTGTCGGTGCTGTCGGGCGTGCTGCCTGAAGACGATCTGAAGCGCCGTCTCGAAGGAGCCGATGCGGCCGTCATCATGAAGCTCGGCCGCAACTTCGAGAAAGTGCGGCGCGTGCTGGGCGAACTCGGCCTCGACGATCGCGCGTTGTATGTCGAGCGCGCGACGATGGCCAACCAGCGCATCGTGCCGCTCGATGAAGTCGATCCGATGGCATCGCCGTATTTCTCGCTGCTCGTCGTGCCGGGGAAAAAATGGCGCGCATGAAGGCTTCCATGCCGATGGCGATCGTCGTGCTCGGCGCGGGCGCGCTCGATACCGCGCGTCGCATTCAGGCGCGCTTTCCGCAATCGCGCGTGCATGGACTGGCGAGCCGCGTGAGCGCGGACATCGCGTATGACGACTTCGGCGCGCACGTGCGTGGTCTGTATGCGTCGGGCGCGGCGATCGTCGCGCTGTGTTCCGCGGGCATCGTGATTCGCGCGCTTGCATCCTGTCTCGCCGACAAAGGCAACGAACCGCCCGTGCTCGCCATCGCGCAGGATGGCAGCGCCATCGTGCCGCTGCTGGGCGGCATGAGCGGCGTGAATGTGCTTGCGCGCGAGATCGGCGACGCCTTGCAAGTCGCACCCGCGATCACGACGAGCGGCGAATTGCGCTTCGGGAAATGTCTGCTGGCGCCGCCCGAAGGTTATGCACTTGCGGATATCGAGCAAGGCAAGCGTTTCGTGTCCGACCTGCTGGCGGGCGCGACGACGCGCATCGAAGGCCACGCGCCCTGGCTCGACGATGCCGCGCTGCCTCGCAACGACGATGCGCGTCTTGCCGTTCGCATCACGCCGCTTGCCACGCGCGATGAAAACAGCCTCGTGATTCATCCGCGTTGCGTGCTTGCGTGGATCGAAGATATTTCACACGACGATGACGTCGCCGAACGCGTGCGAGCTGCCTTGAACGAACGTGGTCTCGCACCGCTTGCGCTCGCGGCGTTGACCGCGCCCGCTCGCTACATGGCTTCGCGTCCGCTCGAAGATGCGGCGCGTGCGCTCGATGTGCCGTTGCGCTTCTGCGATGCCCCGCCATTCGCTCGCAACGATGCGCGAGGCGTTGCGCTGCACGTCAGCGATACGCCGATCGATGCGGGATCGATCGGCCATGCGCGCGGCACGCTGACGGTGATCGGCCTTGGTCCCGGCAAGGCGGAACTGATGACGCCCGCCGCAAGAAGCG
This sequence comes from Caballeronia zhejiangensis, assembly GCF_000698575.1. Lineage (GTDB taxonomy): Bacteria > Pseudomonadota > Gammaproteobacteria > Burkholderiales > Burkholderiaceae > Caballeronia > Caballeronia zhejiangensis. Next base: position 112,752 of record NZ_JFHD01000010.1, on the reverse strand, counting down.
CGCTTCACGACGCACAAGACGTGCTCGGTTACGAGACGTATGTGCGTATGGCGGGACCGTTTCGCGACGACCAGCGCGTGCACATCACCGACAATCGCGAGGAACTGCAGCGCGCGCGACACGCGTTCGAACTCGCGAGTGAAGGCCGACGCGTGATCGTGGTGTCATCGGGCGATCCCGGCGTGTTCGCGATGGCCGCAGCGGTGCTCGAAGCACTCGACGAAGGACGCGCCACGCATCCCGAATGGAATGCGGTGAAGCTTCAGATCGTGCCGGGCGTGTCGGCCTCGCTCGCGACGGCCGCGCGCGCGGGTGCGCCGCTCGGCCATGACTTCTGCGTGTTGTCGTTGTCGGATAACTTGAAGCCGTGGAGCGTGATCGAGAAGCGCATCGCGCATGCAGGCGAAGCGGATCTTGTGATGGCTTTCTATAACCCGCTGTCGAAGGCGCGGCCGTGGCAGTTCGATCGTGCGATCGACGTCGTGAAGCGATATCGGGACTCGGACACGCCGGTCGTGCTGGGAAGAGATATCGGACGTCCGGCGGAGGCTTTGCGCGTCATTGAGCTCGGTGAACTGAAGAGCGAGCTCGTCGACATGAGGACGATGGTCATCGTCGGATCATCGATGACGCGTGTCGTCGGGGATTGGGTTTATACGCCGCGGTGGTATGACTGAGGATGCGTCGAGAGTCAATGCTTGCCCGCTTTTGAACGCGAACGTACCGTCCAGTCAGGGTGCGCTACCCGTCGTTTGACCAGCCGCTCCAATTCCTTGCTGTGGTACAGGTCGAGGCACTTGAGAAAATCGAAGCGAATGTCCGCTCCCTTCGCTTCGGCCTCGACAAGCGGATTATAGTAATCGCGCCGTAGATACTTGCGCACTAGCGCCTCCACTTCCGCGGGACTTTTATCGAGGTCGTAATAAGTCCAGTCTCTCAGTGCGCTCGCGCTACTTCCGGCATCGACGGCTGCGTCGTTACTGCCTTTGTACGCTGTGGCGACGCATATGGCCAAGACCATGTCCTTGTAATTCTGGGCGTAGGTACGCGATGGCGCTTCCGGCGAGTTTTCGTTGGGGGGAATGGTCTGTCCGCTTGCCGTAGCGCACGCCAGCGCGAGAATCACCAGGCTGGTCCATCGCTTCATGACAGGCTCCAAAAATGCGCCTGGTCGGTCCTGTATCGAACCCCAGGTTCGTTGAAGTAACAACTGTCGTAGCAAACGATACCGTTGTACAAGGTGGCATGGCCTTGTGCGTCTCGCCATCCCGACGTTTCAAAGAGAATCACACCTTTTTTGCCTGCGAGCCTGCCGCCTCCCGAGGGCGGATATTCAATCGTTTCCGGCTTGCCCCAACGCTGTTTGAGAAATTCGATGAGGTCCACCACGCGAAAGAAGTAGCGTCGACGATCAGCGCCTGAAACCGCCTTCCCATCGATGGCTGGAATGGTCACGCCCGAGTGATTCAAGATATAGCTCATGCGAACCGCGCACGTGTTCTTCCACCTCGCTTCCGCACCCACCTCGTTGATGTTGGCGGCTACCTTCCCACCAATCACCGTCGCGACCTTCCCCTCGGATTCGATGGATCGAAGATTTCCATGGATGCCGACCACGCGGCCGCAAAGCTTGGTCTGTACATTTGTTATCCTAATTATTCATAGCCAAACAACTCCGAAATATGCAGGCGATTATAAAGTCGATATAGCTCGCTGAATCGCTGCAAGCCTGATCGCGCAAAATTCGGACAATCACCGTGGCAGTCGGCAATATTCGAATCGATTGCTCAACAATCCGAGATTCTTATCAGCGCATCCGCAAGCACATATCTCGCGCTCCACTCGCGCGCGAGCGCCTCGCCGCGCCCGACCCGAATCGCGCCTTCCTCGAAATCGACGACGACGATCTCATCCGCTGCGTGAGGTGCTTGCGGTTGCTCGTTCGTTCGCCCGTCGGTGAGCACCCACAAGCAGCGCCGTTGCGCTGGTCTGCGCCGAGCCGCTTTTTCAAGCACCGTTCCCGCGCTCGCCAGCCCAAGCGCGAGAGGCGTGCCGCCACCGCCGCCGATCGGCGCGACCCACCGCTCATTGAACCAGTGCGCCGCGCCCGGCTGACGACGCACTTTCGCGCGTGCACCGCCGAAACATATCAGCGCAATCTCCGCCCGCTCACGATAAGCGCGATCGAACAGCGCGACGAGCATGCCCTTCGCGCGCGCAAGGCGCTCGCCGGCGAGCATCGAGCCGGAGCAATCGAGCAGAAAACAATGCAGCACCGCACCGTCGCCCTGCGTGCGCCGATATCGCAAATGCTCCGTAGCAAAACGCGCGGAACGCTTTGCGCGCAATGTCGCCATCCAGTCGATCGACGCGCTGACTTCGCCCTCGCGCGTCGCGCTGCGGCCTTTCGCGAACGCTTCGTTCCATCGAAGACGATGCCTTGTGTCGAAGGCATTCGCGTCGCGCCTTCGATGGTTCAGGCTTTTTTTGCGGCGAGCGGCCTCACTTGCTTGACCTTCGCGGTTCCCGTCGGCTCCGGCGGCATGTAGCCCCAATCCGCTTGGTTCGAGCCTGCATCGGGCGACGTCGACTCGCGGCCTGCCGGTTCGCGTGAAGGCGCTTCCCCTTCTCTTCGCCGATGCTTAAGCACCGCATCGGCGACGCGTTCGACGTGCGTGACGTTCACGCCCGCTGCTTCCTCCAACGCAGCCAGCGCTCGCGCCGCGCGCAGCATGACGATGTCCGCACGCAAGCCGTCGACATGCGCCTCGATGCAAAGCTCGCTCACGCGCGCATGAACCGCATCATCGAAATCGAATGACGACAATGCCGCGCGCGCCGCGTGAATGCGCGATTCCAGCGAAGCCTGCTCGTCGCGATGCCGCGCGCGAAACGCATCAGGATCGGCATCGAATGCAAGACGCGCCTTGACGATACGTTGCCGCACGAGCGCATCGAAGCAATTGTTCATCTCCACGGCAAGACCGAAACGATCGAGCAATTGCGGCCGCAACTCGCCCTCTTCCGGATTCATCGTGCCGATCAGCACGAAGCGCGCGTCGTGCCGATGCGAAATGCCATCGCGCTCGACGATGTTCACGCCGCTCGCCGCAACATCGAGCAACTGATCGACGAGCGGATTCGGCAGGAGATTCACTTCATCGACATACAGCACGCCCCGATGCGCCTTCGCAAGCAGGCCCGGAGAAAACTTCACACCGCCGTCGCGCAATGCGCTTTGGATGTCGAGCGTGCCGATCAACTGTTCCTCGCTCGCGCCGAGCGGCAAGGTCACGAGCTTCCCTTCGGGCAGCAACTCCGCGAGTGCGCGCGTCGCGGTGGATTTCGCCGTGCCGCGCGGCCCGCTCACGAGCACGCCGCCGATCGAAGGATCGACGGCCGCGAGCAAAAGCGCCTGCTGCAAGGGCGCCTGTGCGACGAGCGCCGAAAAAGGAAACACGGCAGATGTGATGGATTCGTTCAAGAATGTCGGCCTTCGATGTGCTGTTCGACATCGAGCAGATGCCGTTCGACCTGCTCGCGATAGCCAGCGGGTTGCTGCCACAGACCGCGTTGCATCGCTTCGAGCAGACGCTCGCAGATCGATTGCAAGGCGTGCGGATTGTGCTGCGCAATGAACTCGCGCGTGTCGGCATCGTTCACATAGGCATCGGTGACCAGCGCGTACTGATGATCCGACACGACGCGCGCGGTGGCGTCGTAGCCGAACAGGTAATCGACGGTCGCCGCGAGTTCGGACGCGCCCTTGTAACCGTGCCGCTTCACGCCATCGATCCACTTCGGATTGACCACGCGTGAACGCACCACGCGCGCAATCTCTTCGTTCAGCGTGCGAACGCGCGGCGCAGCGGGATTGCTGTGATCGGCGTTATACGTCTGCGGCTGCACGCCCGACAGATAGCGCACGGCCGCGACCATGCCGCCCTGGAACTGGTGATAGTCGTTCGAATCGAGCAGATCGTGTTCGCGATTGTCCTGGTTCTGCACGACGACATCGAGCGTCGATAGCCGCGCGCCGAAGCTCGCGCGTGCTTCGACGCCGTCGCCCGATTGCGAATACGCGTAGCCGCCCGCGCTTTGATACGCGGCGGAAAGATCCGCATCGGTCTGCCATTGCTTTGCGTCGATCAGTTCCTGCAGACCCGCGCCGTATGCGCCCGGCTTCGTGCTGAACACGCGCCAGCCCGCTCGACGCCGCGCGTCCTTCGTCTCGATGCCGCGCGCGATCAGCTCGTCGCGCTCACGAAGGATGCGCGCGCGGATCGGGTTGACATCGGCGGGCTCGTCGTCCAATTCGGCGACGGCCTGCACCGCCGCATCGAAGAGATGAATGAGATTCGCGAACGCATCGCGGAAGAAGCCCGATACGCGCAATGTCACGTCGATGCGCGGCCGGTTGAAGATCGAGATCGGCAGAATCTCGAAGTCGGTCACGCGATGACTGCCCGCCGCCCACTTGGGCCGCACGCCGATCAACGCGAACGCCTGCGCGATATCGTCGCCGCCGGTCCGCATCGTCGCCGTGCCCCACACCGACAAGCCGATTGCCCGCGGAAAATCGCCGTGATCCTGCACATGGCGTTCGACCAATGCGTTCGCCGACTTTACGCCGAGCGACCATGCGGCTTGCGTCGGCAATGCGCGCGTATCGACGGAATAGAAGTTGCGGCCGGTGGGCAGCACGTCCGGTCTGCCGCGCGAAGGCGAGCCGCTCGGACCCGGCGGCACGAAACGGCCTTCGAGACCTCGCTTCAGTTGCGTCAGCTCTTGCGGGCCGCACGCATCGAGCCGCGCGAGCACATCGCCACGCAGACGTTCGAGCACGAGCGATGCACGCGGTCCGGGCGCGGCTGCGTCAGCATCGGACAATAGTTGCATCGCTAACGATTCGAGGCGCTCGCGCGTATCGCCTTGATGACGCCACGGCGCTTCACTCACATCGGCAAGTGCTTGCGGACGCGGGCCGGTCCACGGCGCGGCCCAATCCGCATCGAGCGGATCGAAGATATCGGGCAATTGCAGATCCCGTGCGATCGCGACGATCAGGCTCGCGTTCGCGCCCTGGCCGTCGCCGATCGGAAAGCGGCCGAGCGCGAGCAGCGTGTCGCGTCGTTGCACGCCTTGCGGCGAGACACCGAATACATGCAGGCCGTCGCGAATCTGCGCTTCCTTCAGTTCGCAGAGATAGGCATCGGCGCGCGTGAGCAACGCGTCTTCACCCACGGTATCGCGTGGCGCATCCAGCCCGAGTTCCTCGTGCAGCCGGTTCTCGACGATGTTCGCGAGAATCGTCTTGCGCAGCAGCTTGGCGCGGCGCACATCGACCATCAACGCTTCGTAGTATTCGTCGACCTGACGCTCGAGATCCTGCAATGGCCCATAGTTCTCGGCGCGCGTGAGCGGCGGCATAAGATGATCGATGATCACGGCCTGCGCGCGGCGCTTCGCCTGACTGCCTTCGCCCGGATCGTTGACGATGAACGGATAGAGATGCGGCATCGGTCCGAGAATCGCATCCGGCCAGCACGATGACGACAACGCGACGCTCTTTCCCGGCAGCCATTCGAGATTGCCGTGCTTGCCGACATGCACGAGCGCATCCGCCTGAAAGCGCAGACGCAGCCAGAAGTAGAACGCGAGATAGGAATGCGGCGGCACGAGTTCGGCATCGTGATAGCTCGCGTAATCGTTGCGCTGCCGCGAACGCGAGGGCTGAATGCCGATGAACACTTCCCCGCAGCGATAGCCCGCGATCATGAAACGGCCGCGTCTGATCGTCGGGTCGTCTTCGGGTGCGCCCCAGGTTTTTTCGAGCGCGGCGCGCGCATCGGCGGGCAGTGTGCGATACGCGTCGAGATAGTCATCGAGCGAAAGACTCTGCAACGCAGGGCGCATATCGCGGACGACGGGATCGTTGGTCACGCCTTCCGTCAACGCGGCGATGAGCGCATCGCCGTTCGGCGGCATCGTGCCGACGCGATAGCCTTCTCGCGCGAGCATCGACAGAATGTTGATCGCGGATGCAGGCGTATCGAGTCCCACGCCATTGCCGATGCGCCCTTCGCTCGCCGGGTAGTTCGCCAGCACGAGCGCGATGCGCTTCTGCGCGTTCGGCGTATGACGCAGCTTGGTCCACCGCCGGCTCAGTTCGGCGACGAAGCGCACGCGCTCCGCGTCGGCCTGATAGCGCACGACATCCACCTGCGTATGCTTGCAGTGATATGCGAGCCCCTTGAAACTCACGGCGCGCGTGATGATGCGGCCATCGACTTCGGGAAGCGCGACATGCATGGCGACGTCGCGCGAATTCAGGCCGTGATTGTCCTTCTGCCAGTCATCGCGATTGCCGCCGCTCAGGATGACTTGCAGCACGGGCGCATCGCCCGCGACTTCGAACGCTTCGTCCTCGCCGATCACGCTCGCCGCAAAAGCCGTCGTGTTCAATACGAGCGATGCGCGATGCTGCGCGCACAAACGCTCGACCACTTCGCGGCTCACGCTTTCCTTGAGCGACGAAATCGCGATCGGCAACGGATTCATGCCTTCTTTTTCGAGCGCTTCGATGAGCGCATCGAACACGGCCGTATTGCCCGATTGCAAATGCGCGCGGTAAAACAGGATCGCGGCGACGCCCGCGCCTTCGGTCCAGCGCGCCTGCCAGTCGTCGATGACCGCGATATCGCGCTCGGGATGATAGATCGCGACGGCGGGCAGCGGACTCGGCGGCTGCGGCTCGCGCCCGAAGCCGAACGCGCGATGCGCGATCGCGCGTAGAAACTCCTCGGCATTGCGCGCGCCGCCTTCGCGCAGATAGCGCGACAGCTCGCGGCAAAACGCTGCATCGGCCGTGCTCTTGCCGATAAGATTCGGGTCCTCGGTGAGATCGCCCGAAAACATTGCGAGCATCTGCTTGCGCTCTTTCGCGAGCGCGACGAGCCGCTCGATGCCGTACGGCCAGTACGATTCGCCGCCGAGATGATCGACGATCACGACCTTCGCGTGACGCAATACATCGTCGACATAGAAATCGACCGATGCGGGCTGACGCAGAAACGATTGATTCGCGAGCCGCACGTCGGGAAAGCCCGGCTCGAGACGCGGAAACGCGCTCGCGAGCAACGCGAGCGTCGTATCGGCGGAGCTGAGCACGACGATCGGCGCGCTCGTCTGATCGATACGCATGACGCCCTGCGCGTCGTCGACGAAGCCTCCCGGCGTCGTGCGGAGCAGATGCATCGCGGTTACGCCTGCACGGGCGCGCTCGCGAGCGCGGCGTCGAACGCGCGTTGCAGCGTCGCGCGTTCGAGGTCTTCGCCGATCAGCACGAAGCGGCTTTGGGTCTTCGCTTCGCCCGCTTCCCAGCGGCGGTCGAAGTAACTGTCGAAGCGTCGTCCGACGCCTTGCACGACGAGCCGCATCGCCGCGCCCGGCAACGCAGCGAAACCCTTCACGCGATAGATCGTGTGCTGCTCGACGAGCGCATGCAGCGCGGCCAGCGCCTGCTCGCGCGATTCGACGTTGCCATGCACGACGACCGAATCGAACTCGTCATGATGATGATCGGCGTGGCCTGCTTCATCGGGCGAACCGTGATGATCGTGCCGCAAATGAATCGTCTCTTCCGATGCCGATTCGAGACCGAGCAATGTATGCACATCGAGCCTGCCCATCTGCGCGGGCACGATCTTCACTTCGGGCGGAATCTCGGGCCGCACGAGCGCTTCGACCTTTCGCAGCGCTTCATCATCCATGAGATCGGTCTTGTTGACGATGACGAGATCGGCAGACGAAAGCTGGTCCTCGAACAGTTCATGCAGCGGCGATTCGTGATCGAGATTGGGATCGGCCTTGCGTTGCGCATCGACGGCGACGGGATTCGCCGCGAACTGACCGCTCGCGGCAGCGGGTCCATCGACCACGGTCACGACGGCATCGACGGTGAATGCGTTCTTGATCGACGGCCAGTTGAACGCCTGCACGAGCGGCTTCGGCAAAGCGAGACCGGACGTTTCGATCAGCACGTGATCGATGCTCTCGCGCCGCTCGACGAGTTGTTCCATGACCGGATAGAACTCTTCCTGCACGGTGCAGCAGAGACAACCGTTCGCGAGCTCGTACAGATTGCGGTCTTTCGAGCCGGCTTCATCCTCGCAACCGATGCCGCAACCCTTCAAGATCTCCCCGTCGATGCCGAGCTCGCCGAACTCGTTGATGATCACCGCGATGCGCTTGCCTTGCGCATTGGAGAGGATATGCCGCATCAGTGTGGTCTTGCCGCTGCCGAGAAAGCCGGTCACGACCGTGACGGGAATCTTGCGGGTTTGCATCGTCGCTCCGTGGCTTCGGTTGCATGCGCTTCATGTCGCGCGATGCCTGGCAACGCGGCTGGATGAAAGGGAAACGCACGCTTTTATGGATCATGGGCCGCGCCGCATCCCCGCGACAGCAAGCCCCGCTCAAAGTCTGGCCGGTATCCGGGCTGACGACGACGCCGCTTCGCCTTCCCGCGCGTTTCTCACGCGCAGTGGCCTCGAAGCCGGCTTCCCGTACACGCGATGAAAATGCCGTGCGCGGTGAATCGCTTACCGTTGCGGGGGCAGCGCAGGTTGACGTGCGTTCGACGAATCGAAAGGAACGCGCCCTGCTTCCCGTTTAACTGCGCACGAGAGAATCCGCGCGCGAGCACCAAAACTGCGTGAAAGTCTAGGCCCGGCGGGCGCGAGCGTCAAGAAAGGTGGTAAGGTCGGCGCACATGGAATCCGTCATCGCTCACATGAATCAGCCCGCTGTCACGCGTCTTGCCGTGGGGATCGGCTGCAGGCGGGGCGCGAGCGCCGACGCAATCGAGCACGCCGTGCGCGGCGCTTTGGGCACGCTTGCGTTCGGCGACATCGCCATCATCGCGAGCATCGACGCGAAACGGCACGAGGCGGGACTGCTCGCGTTCTGCGAGCGTCATCGTCTGACATTGCGCTTCTACGGCGCCGATGAAATCGCGCAAGCGCCGCGCACGGCGATATCGCATCATGCAATGGCGCATATGAACGTCGATGGCGTATGCGAGCCTTGCGCGCTGCTCGCGGGCAACGCGCGAACGCTCATCGTGCCAAAGACGATCGATTGTGGCGTAACCGTCGCGATCGCAGCGATGCATGCGCCCCGCGCGAACGGAACATGAATACCGGTCTTGCGGTCGTGCGCGGACGCGGCGTTTCGGCGAGCGGCTTCGCCACGACCGGTTTGAACTTGTCGCGGCAAAGCCAGACGAGAACGCCAAGCGCGACGAGTTCCAGATAGAGATAGAGCGCGTCCATTTGCTTGCTCCTCGAGTCGGTGATTACGTTGATTGCATGATGCCTGCCGTCTGTTAGCGCAGAATTAAGCCGCCGCCTGTTGTACGATACGGCCGTCTTTCTCTGGAGCTCCCGTGAAAACCGATACCAAATCGCATCTGCGCATGACCCAGCGCCGCAAGGAAGGCCACGAGAAAAAGCAGGCCGCCGCCGATCACGAGAAAGGCCTTTTGATCGTGAATACCGGCAACGGCAAGGGCAAGACAACGGCCGCGTTCGGCATGGCGGTGCGCGTGCTCGGACACGGCATGAAGCTCGGCGTCGTGCAGTTCATCAAGGGCGCGCTGCATACATCGGAGCGCGATTTCCTCGGCGCAATCGCGCATTGCGATTTCGTCACCATGGGAGATGGCTACACCTGGAACACGCAGAATCGCGAAGCCGACATGGCCACCGCGCGCAAGGGCTGGAACGAAGCGCGCCGCATGATCGAGAGCGGCGAATATCAGATGGTCGTGCTCGACGAACTCAACACCGTGCTCAAGTACGAGTATCTGCCGCTCGATGAAGTGCTCGACGTGCTGAAGGCGCGGCCCGCGATGCTGCATGTCGTCGTGACCGGTCGCCACGCGCCCGATGCGTTGATCGAACTTGCCGATCTCGTCACGGAAATGCGGCTCGTGAAGCATCCGTATCGCGAGCAAGGCGTGAAAGCGCAACGCGGCGTCGAGTTCTGAGCGATGCCCGACTGCCCCGCTCTCTTCATCGGCGCGAGTGCGTCGCATCAAGGCAAGACCACGGTGACGGCGGCGCTTGCGCGTCATCACACGCGCCGAGGACTGAAGGTACGCGTGTTCAAGACCGGCCCGGATTTTCTCGATCCGATGATTCTCGAACGTGCATGCGGCGCGCCCGTTTATTCGCTGCATCTGTCGATGGTCGGGCTCGATGCGTGCCGCGCGTTGCTCGCCAAGGCCGCGCGCGAGGCCGATCTCATTCTCATCGAAGGCGTGATGGGTCTCTTCGACGGCACGCCGAGCAGCGCCGATCTGGCCGCCACGTTCAACGTACCGGTGCTCGCGGTGATCGGCGCGCACGGCATGGCGCAGACGTTCGGCGCCATCGCGTTCGGGCTCGCGCGTTATCGCGAAGATGTGCCCTTTCATGGCGTGCTCGCGAATCGCGTTGCATCGGCGCGTCATGCGCAGATGTTGTCGGAGACTATCCCCGTCGACTTGCGTTATTGCGGCCATCTGTCGAATGCGGACGATATCGCCTTGCCCGAGCGTCATCTCGGTCTCACGCAGCCCGATGAAATCGCGGGCCTCGACGCACGGCTCGACCGCGCCGCCGATGCAATCGCGCAAACGACGCTCGCCGATCTTCCGCCGCCCGTTCATTTCGACGATGCGACGCTGCCCGCGCCGCCGCGTCTGCTCGACGGCGCGCATATCGCCATCGCTCGCGATGCGGCGTTCTCGTTCGTGTATCCGGCGAATGTCGATGTGCTCATCGCCATGGGCGCGCGCATCAGCACGTTTTCTCCGCTCGCCGACGAACCCGCGCCGCACGATGCCGACGCGCTCTATCTTCCCGGCGGCTATCCCGAACTGCATGCCGCGGCGCTCGCTTCGAACGAACGCGCGCGTGCATCGATCGTTGCGCACGTCGAGCGAGCGAAGCCCTTGGTCGCGGAATGCGGCGGCATGCTGTATCTGCTCGACACGCTGACCGACATCGAAGGCACGCGGCATGCGATGCTCGGCATCCTTCCCGGCGACGCGGCGATGCAACGCAAGCTGTCGCGCCTCGCGATGCAGCGCATCGACACGACGCATGGAGCGATGACGGGTCACACATTCCACTACTCGACGCTCGACACGCCGATGCAGCCGGCGCTCAAGGCCGCTCATGCCACGACCGGCACCGAAGGCGAAGCGCTCTATCGGCATGGTTCGGTGTCGGCCACTTACATGCACGCTTACTGGCCGTCGAATCCGGCCGCGGCCGCTGCGCTCTTTCGCGGCGAATCACTATGACAACGACGCAAGACGATCTCGCTTTCACCATCGAACGCGCGAAAGCGCAGGAACCCATCGGCTCGCCATGCACCGATGTCTGCAAGCTCGATCAGGAAACGGGCCTGTGCCTCGGCTGCTTCCGAAGCCGCGAGGAAATCAAGACCTTCAGATCGATGGACGATGCCGCGAAGCTCGATCTGTTCGATGAATTGCTCAAGCGTCGTGCGGCGAAAGAGCAAACGAAAAGCCCGCGTTCCTGACGAAGCGCGAGCTTCATGAGCGACGCCGAACCGCTTACGCCGCAGCCATTCTTCTCACCGCCGGCCGCTCGAGTTCACGCGCTGCGAGCGCACCGAACACGAGACCGAGCGTCGTCCATAACAGCGCCTGCATGCCGATAGCGGCCACGCGGAAATTCCACAGCAGCGAAGCGGAGAAATCCGGGGGCACTTCATCGACGGACGGCAGCGCGACCTGCGCCGCCACGATCACGACGATATACGCAGCCGCCGCGATGAGCGTCGCGTTCCACCCGCCATGCCGCGCCACCATGCGCCGCTGCAAGCGCACGGCGAAGACGGCAGCCGCGATGGAAATCGCCACCATGCCGAAGAAAAGCGCCGTGCGCGGCCCGATGGTCTCGGCATTGCCGACAGCGGGCGGATTGGGCGGGTACTTGAGGAACGGCACGATGGCGACGCTCACGAAGCCGAACAGCGCGAGCAATGCCGACGTGCCGCGCGCGCGCAACGCGCCGAGCCGTCCATAAGCAAACGCGAACACGAGCGAGAAGAGACCGCCGAGCGCGGTGCCGAACACGGCGACGCCGGTCAGAAGGCCGAGGCCCGCTTGCGTATCGCGAGACACGAGCGCTTCGTCGCCGTGATCGTGCGAATGCGCTTGCGTGGCAGCCGCATCGGCATGACCGTGCTCATGTTCGTGTTCATGCTCGTGCTGTTCCTCGAACGCGATGGCGCGTGCCACCGACGGTTCACCGAACGCACGCGCGAAGCCGAAGCCGATCAGGCCCGCGACCAGTCCCGCGATCATGCCGCGTATCAGCAAAGTGCGAATCATGATGCTTCCTCAGTGGCACGGAAAGCCGAGCAAATGCCGGCCGTCATGCACGAATTCGTGGACGTACGTGCCCGAGAAAATCGACGTCGCGCCCTGTTCGGCGCCGACGAAATAGATTGCGATCAGCAGAATGAGGCCGATGAAGACGGCCCACGGCAACACTTCACGCACCGGAATGGGCACGGGTGCATCGAGTGACGGGGAAACCGGAGCGGAAAAGACCGGCGCGTTGGAAGCATTCATGGTGGTTCTCCAGGGAAAAGCGCGTCCCGATTGACGAAGAGCATGCAGCGGGGTCTGACTCGCGGCGCCGCGCTTTCGCGTTGACGTACCGCACACAGTGGCGCGACCGTGCCGGGTTTGCACCGGCTTCCTCGCACTGCAAGCTTGCCATTCTATGATGATCCGCTGCAAAGTAAAACGATTCCGATTCGACCGCCACCTGCCTTGGAACTCATTCTTCTCTGTCACGCCGCCACGCGCGCGATGAAAACCGGGCACTTTCCCACCGGCGACGAACCTCCCGAGCGCGATGCGCGCGCGCAGCTCGCGTCATTGCACGCCTTGCCCGACACGCGCGTGATTGCGAGTCCCGCGCGCGTCGCGCGTGAAACGGCGGCGTGGATCGCGGATACATTCGAGATCGTTCCCGCGTTCGACGACATCGACTATGGCCGCTGGCGCGGGCATTCGATACGCGAAACGGGCGAGCGCGAACCGGAACATGTCGCTGCCTGGCTCGCGGATCCCGATGCGCGTTCGCACGGCGGCGAAAGCGTCGCCATGCTCGCCGCGCGCGTCGCCGAGGGCTTCGCTTCGATCGACCGGCTCGACGCGGGGCGCTGCATCGTCGTCACGCATGCGATCGTCGTGAAAGTGGCGCTCGCGCATGCGCTTCGCCTGCCGCTCGCATCGATCTATGGGATGAACTTCGCGCCGCTCTCGTCCACGGTGCTGGAACGCGCCTCGCCCGCCGATACGTGGACCGCCCTGAACTTCGCTCCATACGAATAGCTCAAAGCAGACAGCGCATCGCGTGCGCGGTGCGCGTTCGACTCAACCAGGAGACTCAGATGGCGCATTACGTGGATGGATTCGTCGTACCCGTACCGATCGACAAGGTCGACGCTTATCGCCGCATGGCCGAAGCCGCCGGCAAGATCTGGCTGGAACACGGCGCACTGGAGTTCGTGGAAACCATCGCCGACGACGTGAAGCCCGGCAAGCTCACATCGTTTCCACAGAGCGTGCAGATGAAGGAAGGCGAGACCGTCGCGTTCTCGTATATCGTCTACGAATCGCGCGAGCAGCGCGATAGCGTCAACGCCAAAGTGATGGAAGACCCGCGCCTCAAAACGATGATGGAATCCGGCGAGACGCCGTTCGATCCTCAACGCATGTTCTTCGGCGGCTTCACGACCATCGTCGAACTCGGGCGCGACTGATCGTTCTTATCCGCTCAATCGAGTCACTACTTCGAAGGAACCGCATCGACATGTATATCGCCATGAACCGCTTCAAGATCGTGCCCGGCGCCGAAGCCGACTTCGAACGTCTGTGGACGAGCCGCGATACGCATCTGAAGGATGTGCCCGGGTTCGTCGAGTTTCATCTGCTCAAAGGACCGGTGAAAGACGATCACGTTCTGTATTCGAGCCATACGATATGGGCGAATCAGGCAGCCTTCGAAGACTGGACGCGTTCGGACGCGTTTCGCGCCGCGCATCGCAATGCCGGCGGTGAGACGCGCCAGCTTTATCTCGGTCATCCGGAATTCGAGGGCTTCGAAGTCATTCAGACCGTCAAATAGAGCGGTCAAGGCGCAACCGAACGTTCGCGCACTTTTCGGCGAGCACGCGCGTTTTACACACGTGTGAAAAAACGCGCTTCGCCGAAGCTGTCTTTTCAGACGTGTTCTAGGCCTTTGCGCCGCGCGCCATGCGCTGCAGCGTCGATGAATCGATCGCCGCCGCGCAGATTCGCACCGCTTCCTTCAGCGTGCGCGGACGCCCCGCACCGAATTGCGATTCCAGCATCGCGACGGCGCGCAGACGCTCGTCATTGCCGAGTTTCTCGCCCGTCGCAAGCTCAAGAACCGAGATGAAATAAGCCGCAGGCGGCGCCGCGCTCGCATGCGGAGTCGTCTGGCGTTCCCCGTCCGCCGCGCCACCCGCGCCCTCACGTCCGTCGTCGCGCGCCGGAATCCACGGGTGCCACTTGCTGTCGTATCGACTTTTCATGGGTTAGTTCGCTGGCTCGATTGCTGTGGCGCACCTTGGCGCCGTTTGTCATGTGACGCTTATGGCGTCTCTGTCATTAAAGAGACTTACAGCAAGTACCGTTCCAAGCTGGCGTTCCCCTTGCACGGCCTAGCGCGCCGCGACGCTTTCCTCCGACAAAACCGCACGCGCGACGCGACATGCCGCAAGATCCCAAGCCGCGCAGCCGACCGATTTGAACATCACCGGTTGCAATGCATCAACGGCTTTGGACGGCGCCGCGAGCGCGAGCGCCAATGCGTGCACATCGTTCCATTCGACGCTCGCGAGAATGAAATCGCCTGCTTCGTGACGCGCGCCCGCAGGGTCGTCGACGTAAAGCGCGCTTGCATGCACGGTCGCGGCGGCGATCTCGGCGGCATCGGCGGTGAATGCGCCCACGCCGATCACGAGGCGGCCCGCGCGCGCGGGCAACGTATAGACCGGCGTCTTGCTCGTGGTCGCGGCGATGACGACATCGATCGAATCGGGAATCGTGGTCTCGTCGAGCGCGGCAAGCTGCTTCGAAAGCGATGCATGCGCCGCACAGAACTCGCGCGCGCGCCCGGGACGCGAGCCTTGCACGACGATGCGCGCATCGGGATAAATAGCGGCGAGCGCCTCGACGTGATACGCAGCCTGCTTGCCCGTACCGATGACGAGCACCTCGCGCGGCGCGGCATCGTGAAGCGCGCGGATCGCGAGCATCGATACCGCCGCCGTGCGCCGGCCCGTCACCGTCGGGCCATCGAGCATGAATTGCGGCACGCCCGTCATGGCATCGTAGGCGGTCACCTGACCGTGGATCGTCGGCAGGCCGAGCGCGCCGTTGCCCGCGCAAACGTTCACGAGCTTGTGCATCGCGAGATCGGCGGCGCTCGCGGGCATCGACAACATCACGCCGCCTTCGATCGGCACCACCATGCGCTCTGGACTCACGATGCGTCCCGCCGCGTAATCGAGCATCGTCGCGGCGAGGGTGTCGACGAGCCGATCATACGGCACGAGGCGCGCGGTTTGAGCTTCGTCGAAACTATGGATCGTTGCGGTCATTGCGTTCGCTCGCTTGATATGGGGAAGATGAAATCGAACTTCAAAATGCCATCGAAGTGCCGGAACATTCTAACGGCGCGCGACGCCGCGTCATAAAGCAGCGAATCGCTCGCTAGAATGAACGAATCAGCCGCTGTCATGTGACTGCCATCGAATGTCGTCACAATCGGCCGTCCCGCGCCGCGACCGTCATCGCGACGGCGGCAGCCCAAGAACGCCACGGAGCCCCTCATGAACACGACGGAAAAGCAGCGCCGTTTCCACGCCGACATCATCGACAGCTACGACGAAGAGTTCGAGATGGAGATCGACGATCGCTTCCTGGACGGCGAATCGACTTTCTCCGATGAAGAGCGTCAGTTACGCAAGACCTATTTTCGCGAGCTGTTTCGCTTGCAAGGCGAACTCGTGAAGCTGCAGGACTGGGTCGTGCACGAGGGGCATCGGCTCGTGGTGCTGTTCGAGGGACGCGATGCGGCGGGCAAAGGCGGCGCGATCAAGCGCATCACGCAACGGCTGAATCCGCGCGTGTGCCGCGTGGCCGCCCTGCCCGCGCCGAACAATCGCGAGCGCACGCAATGGTATTTCCAGCGCTACGTGTCGCATTTGCCGGCGGCGGGCGAGATCGTGCTGTTCGATCGAAGCTGGTATAACCGCGCGGGCGTCGAGCGCGTGATGAACTTCTGCACGGACGAAGAGTATGAGGAATTCTTCCGCTCGGTTCCCGAGTTCGAGAAGATGCTCGTGCGAAGCGGCATTCAGATCGTGAAGTACTGGTTCTCGATCACCGACGACGAACAGGAAGTGCGCTTCCAGGCGCGTATCGAAGATCCTTTGAAGCAGTGGAAACTGAGCCCGATGGACCTGGAGAGCCGCCGCCGATGGGAGGCCTACACGGCGGCCAAGGAAGTGATGCTTCAGCGCACGCACATTCCCGAAGCGCCGTGGTGGGTCGTGCATGCCGTCGACAAGAAACGTGCGCGCCTGAACTGCATTCATCACTTGCTGAGTCAGGTGCCGTATCACGATGTCGAGCATCCGCCGATCGAACTGCCCGACCGCGTGTTCAATCCCGATTATTTGCGCCAGCCCGTGCCGGATGAGATGTACGTTCCCGAAGTGTATTGAGGTCGATAGCGCGGCGCGCGTCAGCAGCAGTTGTTGCAGGGCAGATGCTTCACGCTCGCGCCATTGCGCTGACGCGAAACCGCATGACGCAGCGCGAACTGATATGCGTGCTGCGAACCTCTCAATACCATTACGAACATTACTTGCGCGAGATTGAAGTCGAGCGTGACCATCAGGCGCGTCAACAGTAGCAGTGGCAACACCACCGCCGGCTGATACAGTTGTTTTGCGATCAAGTCTTTCATCATCGGCTCCCTATCCCATGATTGAAATTCTATGGATTCGAGCCGTGCGGATAAACGCCCCGCAGGTGAAGACATATGTTCCGGGAGGCGAACAATCGAGCTGTCATCGATGCGCGCCCCGAGAAAAAATGGCCCTGCGCGATGCAGGGCCATCTTCATGCTACTTCTGCGCGAGACTCGGCTCGGGCACCGGCGTGGGCTTCGCATCGCCCCAGCCGCCGCCCAGTGCGCGGATCAAATTCACCGTCGATACCGCCTGCGTGCCCCGCAACTGCACCGAGGCGCGCTGCGTCTGCAATACGGTGCGCTCCGCATCGATCACGTCGAGGTAATTCACCGCGCCTTCGGTGTACTGCGTGCGCGACAACTGCGCGGCACGCACCGACGCCTTCACTGCATCGTCCTGCGTCGCGGTCTGATCTTCGAGGATGCGCAGATCCGACAGATTGTCCTCGACCTCGCGGAACGCAACGAGCACCTGCTGACGATAGTTCGCCGAATCCTCTTCATATATCGCGCGCGCATTCGCGAGATTGCCCTTGCGACGGCCGCCATCGAAGATCGGGATATTCAGCGCCGTACCCGCGAACGGCCCGAGCAGGAATGTGCGGCTCGACCACTTGAAGAGATCGCCGAGCGTCGCGGATTCGAAGCCGCCCGAGCCCGTCAACGTGAGCGACGGGAAGAACGCCGCCTTCGCCACGCCGATACGCGCATTGGCCGCAGCCATCGCGCGTTCCGCCGCCGCGACATCGGGACGACGTTCGAGCAGCGCCGAAGGCAAACCGGGCGGCACGCGCACCGTTACCGGCTTGAGCGGATTCGCGGCCATCGTGAATTCGGCGGGCGACTTGCCGAGCAATACCGCGAGACTATGTTCCGATGCCGCGCGCAGACGTTGCACCGTCATCGCATCCGAACGCGCTGTCGCGAGCTCGGATTTCGCGCGGGCCACGTCGAGTTCGCTGATATCGCCTTCGGTGTAGCGGCGTTGCACGAGCTTCAACGCTTCCTCGCGTAGCTGCACGGTGCGCGTGAAGACATCGCTTTCCGCATCGAGCTCGCGCAGATTGAAGTAGTTCTGCGCGACGTCAGCCTGCAATGCCAACTGCACCGAACGGAACAACGCCTCGCTTTGCTGCGTGTCCGCGTTCGCGGCTTGCACCGAGTTCGACACGCGGCCGAACAGATCGACTTCATACGACACGCTCGCCTGCGCGCGCCACAGCGTTTGCGCAGGCACGTTGCCATCGGCGGGCAGGAACTGCGATGCCGGCGAGAACTTCTCGCGCGTCGGGCCGAAGCCCGCATCGAGCGTCGGGAACAAGCCCGCCCGCGCCGTCTGGTTGATCGCGCGCGCTTCCTTCACGCGCGCGGCCGCCGCCTTCAGGTTCTGGTTCGCGTCCTGCGCCTGCTTTTCCAGATCGTTGAGCGTGGCGTCGTCGAAGATCGTCCACCATTCGCCGCGCATCATCTCTTCGGACGGCTGCGCGGTCTTCCACGTACCCGCTTCCGATGCATCGAGCGTCTTTTGCGGCGTTTCCTTGTAGGCGGACGGCGCATTGACGTCGGGCTTCTCGTAGGTCGGCGCGAGCGAGCAGCCCGCGACCAGCAACAACGACGCCATCAGACTCGATAAAACATGCAGCTTATTCATCATTCACCTCACTGCGCTTCGACCGAAGCACCAATACCGCGCATCTGCGGATGCGTGCCGTGCTTGTCCGTTACGTGCTCGGTGCGCGAGAGCTTGCGCAGGATCACGTAGAACACCGGCGTCAGCATCAGGCCGAAGAGCGTCACGCCCAACATGCCGAAGAACACCGCCACGCCCATTGCATGACGCATTTCCGAACCCGCGCCCGTCGACAGCACGAGCGGCACCACACCCATGATGAACGCGATGGACGTCATCAGAATCGGGCGCAAACGCAGGCGGCTCGCTTCTATCGCGGCCTGCACGATCGTGCGGCCTTGCATCTCCAGTTCGCGTGCGAACTCGACGATCAGAATCGCGTTCTTCGCCGACAAGCCCACGAGCACCATCAAACCGATCTGCGTGAAGATGTTGTTGTCGCCATCGGTGAGCCATACGCCGACCAGCGCGGACAAAATACTCATCGGCACGATCAGAATGACCGCGAGCGGCAGCGTCAGGCTTTCATACAACGCGGCGAGCACGAGGAACACGAGCAGCACGCTGATCGGGAAGACCCACAGCGCAGCGTTGCCCGCGAGGATCTGCTGATACGTGAGATCGGTCCATTCGAACTTGATCCCGCGCGGCAGCACTTCGGCCGCGATGCGTTCCGCCGCCGCCTGCGCCTGGCCCGATGAATAGCCGGGCGCAGGACCGCCGTTGATATCGGCGGCGGTATAGCCGTTGTAGCGCACGACCATCTCCGGACCATACGTCGGCGTCACCTTCACGAGCGACGACAAGGGCACCATGTCGCCATTCGCGTTACGCGTCTTCAGCAAGCCGATGTCTTCCGGATTCGCGCGGAACGGCGCATCCGCCTGCACGCGCACCTGATACACGCGTCCGAAGCGATTGAAGTCGTTCACGTAGAGCGAGCCGAGATACACCTGCATCGTGTCGAAGACGTCCGTCACCGAGACGCCCAGCTGCTTCGCCTTCACGCGATCCAGATCGACGTTCAATTGCGGCACGTTGATCTGATAGCTCGAGAACGTCGGTCCAAGCTCGGGCGTTTGCGATGCGCGCTTGATGAACGCCTGGGTCGCATCGGCGAGTGCCGCATAGCCGAGCGCGCCGCGATCCTCGAGCTGCATCTTGAAGCCGCCGAGCGTGCCGAGACCGAGCACCGGCGGCGGCGGGAACACGGCGATGAACGAGCCCTTGATGCCCGCGTACTTCTGATTCAGCGCGCCGGCAATCGCGCCTGCGGACAGCGCCTTGTCATGCACGCGCTCCTTGAAGGGCTTCAGCGTGACGAACACGATGCCCGCGCTCGACGAGTTCGTGAAGCCATTCACCGACAAGCCCGGAAACTCCACCGCGCTTTCCACGCCCGGCTGCTTCAGCGCGATATCCGACATCTGACGGATCACGCCTTCCGTGCGATCGAGCGATGCGCCGTTCGGCAACTGCGCGAAGCTGATGAGGTACTCCTTGTCCTGTGCGGGCACGAAGCCGCCCGGCACGATCTTGCCCATCAGCACCGCGCCGCCGAGCAGAACGGCATACACGACCATCATCAATGCCTTGCGGTTGATGACGCTCTTCACGCCCTTGCCGTACGCATCCGAACCGCGATGAAAGACCTTGTTGAAGCCGCGGAAGAAGCCGCCGAACACGCGGTCCATGCCTCGCGTGAGCCAGTCCTTCGGCTCGTCGTGGCCTTTCAGCAGCAGCGCGGCGAGCGCCGGCGACAGCGTCAGCGAGTTGAAGGCCGAGATCACCGTCGAGATGGCGATGGTCATCGCGAACTGCTTGTAGAACTGGCCCGTGAGACCCGACATGAACGCGAGCGGCACGAACACGGCAACGAGCGTCAATGCAATCGCGATGATCGGCCCGCTCACTTCGCGCATCGCCTGATACGTCGCTTCTCTCGCCGATAACCCCGCTTCGATGTTGCGCTCGACGTTCTCGACGACCACGATCGCATCGTCGACGACGATACCGATCGCAAGCACCATCCCGAACAATGACAACGCGTTGATCGAGAATCCGAATGCAAGCAGCAGCGAGAATGTGCCGACGATCGACACCGGCACCGCGAGCAGCGGGATGATCGACGCGCGCCACGTTTGCAGGAACACGATCACGACGAGCACCACCAGCGCGATCGCTTCAGCGAGCGTATGAATCACGGCTTCGATACTGGAGCGCACGAACTGTGTCGGGTCATAGACGATCTCGTATTCGAGACCCGCGGGCATGTCCGCCTTCAGTTCCTTCATCGTCTTGCGGACTTCGTCGGAAATCTGCAGCGAGTTCGCGCCCGGTTGCTGATTGATTGCGATTGCAACTGCCGACTTGTTGTCGAGCAACGAACGCAGACCATATTCCGATGCAGCCAGCTCGACGCGCGCGACATCGGAGAGATGCGTGACCGCGCCATCGGGCGACGTCTTCAGCACGATGTCGCGAAACTCCGACTCGTTCTGCAAGCGGCCGCGCGCATTCACGTTCAGTTGCAGCGGCACGTTCGGCAGCGTCGGCGATCCGCCGATCACGCCCGCCGCGACCTGCACGTTCTGCTCGCGGATCGCGTTGACGACATCGGTCGCGGTCATGCCGCGCTGCGCGACCTTTTGCGGATCGAGCCACACGCGCATCGAGTAATCGCCCGAGCCCCACAGCTGCACTTCGCCCACGCCCGCGATGCGTTCGAGCCGGTCCTTCACGTTGATCAGCGCGTAATTGCGCAGATACGTCATGTCGTAACGGCCGTTGGGCGAATTGAGGTGAACGACCATCGTCAGCGTCGGCGACGATTTGATCGTCGTCACGCCGAGACGCTGCACGTCCTGCGGCAGACGCGGCAATGCCTGGTTCACGCGGTTCTGCACGAGCTGCGTGTTCTTGTCCGGATCGGTGCCGAGCTTGAACGTTACGGTCGTCGTGAGATTGCCGTCGCTGTTCGCTTGCGACTGCATGTAGAGCATGTCCTCGACGCCGTTGATCTGCTCTTCGAGCGGCGAGGCCACGGTCTCCGCGATCACCTTCGGGTTTGCGCCGGGGTACTGCGCATGCACGACGACCGAAGGCGGCACGACTTCCGGATATTCGGAGATCGGCAGCTTGAACATCGCGATGACGCCCGCCAGCAGCACGACCACCGATAGCACGCCCGCAAAGATCGGGCGATCGATGAAAAATTTGGATATGTTCATGACGAGTTCTGTCTGTTGCGGATGACGCGCATCACTGTGCGGATGCCGTCTTCACGGCGGGCGCTTTGTCGTCGTCATTCATCGCGACGTTGTTGGCCTTGATCACATCGTTGGGACGCACGCGCTGCAGGCCGTTGACGACGATGCGCTCGCCCGGCTGCAAACCCTTCGAGATCACGCGCAGGCCTTCATGCGTCTGACCCAGCGTGACTTCGCGATACTGCACGCGGTTGTCCTTGTCGACGACCATCACGTACTTCTTGTCCTGATCGGTGCCGATCGCTTCGTCTTCCACGAGCACGGCCGGATGCGGCGAGCCGCCGCCGACCTTCACGCGTGCATAGAGCCCGGGCACGAGCGTGCCGTCGGGATTGTTGAAGCGCGCACGCACGCGGATGGTGCCGGACGTCGTATCGAGCCGGTTATCGACGGAATCGACGACGCCATCGCGCGAATAGCCATCTTCGTTCGCGAGACCGAGCGACACCGGCACCGTGCTGCCCGCATCGCGGCCGAGATAGCGCAGATACGTTTGTTCATCGACATCGAAGGATGCGTAGATCGGCGATACGGAAACAAGCGTCGTGAGCAAAGGCGCATTCGCCCCCGTCGACACGATGTTGCCCACAGTAAGTTCCGCGCGCGACACGCGGCCCGACACCGGCGCGACGATATGCGTGTACGCGAGATTGATCTTCGCGGCTTCGAGCGCAGCCTGCGCGGCCTTCAGGTTGGCGACGGCCTCGCGCGCAGCGTTCTGTTTCTCGTCGTAGTCGCGCTTGGCGATCGCGTTGTCGGCGAGCAGGCGTTCGGCGCGCGCTGCATCCGTCGACGTATAACCATTGCGCGCCTGCGCCGCCGCGAGCTGCGCCTGAGCGCGGTCCACTTCGGCTTCGTAAGGACGCGGATCGATCGTAAAGAGCGCATCGCCCTTCTTCACGAGCTGGCCGTCCTTGAAATGCACCGCGACGATCGTGCCGGGAACGAGCGGACGAATGTCGACGTGATCGACCGCTTCGAGCCTGCCCGAATAGCTTTGCCAGTCGGTGATGGTCTTCGACACGACCGCTGCGACGTCCACTTCCGTTGCAGTCGGGCTGTGCGCGGCGGCTTTGGCTTCGTTGATCGCCGAATCGCCGTGGCCGCGCAAGGCGGTATAACCGCCCGCGCCGGCGACGATCAGCACCGCGCCTAGCGCGGCGTAGATGCGTTTGCGAGTGAATGACATGGTGAAGGCTCCGGTTAGCGTTGAGATTGTTGTTGTGTGATGCGTGGCTGGCGTGCCGAATCTTGCGGTTATCTTTCGCGCTTACTTCGCGCTTACTTCGCGCGTGCGAGGCGCTTCCTGAAGAACGCGACGACATCCGCGAGCGCTTCGGGATGCGCGGCGAGCGCCTGATGCGAGGTCTTGCAATGACGCGTGACTTCGGTCGGCACACCCGCTGCGATCAATTCGCCCGCGTATTTCTCGGCCTCGATATGCAGCAGATCGTGCTCGGCGCTCGCGATCATCGCGGGCGGCAATCCGCCGAGACGTCGCGATTCGAGCGGCGCGGCGTACGGATGCAGACGTTGCGACGGATTCGGCAGATACGCGCGATACCACTGCGCGCATTCGCATGCTTCGAAATCGGGGCACAGCACTTTGCGTTCGTCGGCGAGGCGCGTCATGCTCGGGTCGAGCAACGGCGCGAGCAGCGCTTGCGCGGACATGCGAATATCGCCGCGATCGCGCGCGATGGCCGCGACGCAGGTCGCGAGATTGCCGCCCGCGTCATGGCCCACGACGCCGATGCGCTGCGGGTCCGCGCGCTGCGAACGCGCATGCGCGACGGCCCATTGCGCGGCGCGATAGCCGTCTTCGGGCGCGGCGGGAAACGGAAACTTCGGCGCGAGCGAATAGCCGACAGACACGACCCACGCGGGCGTATCGCGCGCGATCGTCGCTGCTGCGATATCCGCGTCGTCGAGTCCGCCGCGAATGAATCCGCCGCCGTGGAAGTAAAGAACGATGGGCAGGATCGTGCCGTCCGATGCGGGACGATAGCTGCGCAGCGTGATCGGCTGCGCGTGTCCCGTGATGTGCACATCTTCGATGCACAAGCGCGGACTCGACTCCAGATCCAACAGTGTTGCCATGGTTATTCTCGGTGCGAGGCCCATGCTGCAAGGCCTTCACGCATAAGTTGCGATGCTGCGAATTCTGGAGGCCGCGCCTTTTTTAATAAATGCCTATAATCCGGCAACACAATTCGGTCGCACCGAACAATCGTGGTTATCCCTCGCGATTGTTCTTCCGTCATTCTTTAGCGCGCGCTTAAATAGTTGCATCGCTAAGTAAAGAAGGTGAGAGAACATGGATCGGCTTCAGGCAATGCAGGTCTTCACTCGCGTCGTCGACACCAACAGCTTTTCCCGCGCAGCGGACACGCTCAATCTGCCGCGCGCCTCGGTCACGACGATCATCCAGAATCTGGAAGCGCATCTGAACGTGCGGCTGCTTCAGCGCACGACGCGCAGGCTCAATCTCACGCCGGACGGCGCAGCGTATTACGAGCGCTGCGTACGCATCCTCGCGGACATCGAAGAAGCGGAAGGCTCGTTTTCGAACAACGGGAAAGGCCCGCACGGCAAGTTGCGCGTGGACATGCCCGGCGCGATCGGGCGGCTCATCGTGATGCCGCAGCTATGCGATTTCCACACGCGCTATCCGGAAGTCGAACTGATGATGGGCTTCGGCGACAAGCCGGTCGATCTGATTCAGGAAGGCGTCGATTGCGTGATTCGCGTGGGCACGCTGCAGGATTCGAGTCTCGTCGCGCGCCGCATCGGCGTGTTTCAGGGCGTGACGGTGGCCGCGCCCCAATATCTGGAACGCAACGGCACGCCGAAAACCATCGACGATTTGCAGAATCACACGGCGGTGAATTATTTTTCGAGCCGCACGGGCCGCATCATGGACATGGATTTCGTCGTCGACGATGAAACCATCGAAGTGAAGATGCGCGGCATGATCGCGGTGAACGACGCCGAAGCGTATTTGAGCTGCGGCCTGAAGGGCGTCGGCATCATCCAGGTGCCGCGCTTCATGGCGCTGCCGCATCTGCGCGCGGGCGAGCTCATCGAAGTGCTGCCGCAATGGAATCCGCTGCCGATGCCTATTTCCGCGGTGTATCCGCATAACCGGCATCTGTCGCCGAAGGTGCGCGTGTTCGTCGACTGGGCCGCGGAGTTGTTCGAGCGCTGCCCGTTGCTGCAAGGTCAGAAGGATGCAGAGGAACGCTGCCTGCCGACGAGCACGCCGTCGCCGACCATCGTGCGGCATGGCACGCCGGAAGTCGCGGGCACCGAGGACATAGTTGCATAGCTAAGCATCTGCCGAGAGGCGGCCACGGAAAACAAATCATGAACAATGAGATTACCGTGCGCCGCCTCGGCGCGAATGAAGTCACGCGGTATATCGAAGCGCTGGCGGACGTGCTCATCGATTGCGTCGAAGGCGGTGCGTCGGTCAGTTTCATGTTGCCTATTTCGCGCGCGACCGCCGTCGAATTCTGGACGCGCGTCGCCAATGGCGTCGTGCGCAACGAACGCATCCTGCTCGTTGCAGAGAGCGCGGACGGGCATGTGCTCGGCACGGTGCAGGTCGTCATCGATCAGCCGGAAAATCAGCCGCATCGCGCCGATATCGCGAAGATGCTCGTCGCGCGCCGCGCGCGACGCCGTGGCATTGCACAGCATCTGATGAGCGCCGCCGACGATGCCGCGCGTGCAGCCGGCAAGTCCGTTCTCGTGCTCGATACCGTCACCGGCGGCGATGCAGAACGTCTCTACCAACGCGCCGGATGGCAGCGTGTCGGCGTCGTGCCGAACTACGCCTTGATGCCCGACGGCACGCTCTGCGGGACTACGTTCTTCCATAAGCAGCTTGCCTAGCGCGCCTGCAAACGCCCACGCATCAAGCCTCTGCGCGATTATTCGCCGAAATCGATAAATCTATTCGCTGATACGGCATTTATCCGCCGGTATCGCGCGGCTACATTCAATCCCAACGCAGCACGCTCAACGCCGAATGCAATCCGCATTTGCCCGCACGCTGCATCGGAATGAAAGGAGTCGCAAGCATGAAACAACTCATCACGGGGTTTTCTCTCGCAGCCATCTCCGCCGTCGTCACGACGACCGCTTTCGCGGAGAGCGGCCAGGGCATCGGCCACGCAGGCACGTATCAGGTTCAGACGCAAACTCAGGCCAATGCGAGCGATACGCCCAAGACACGAGCGCAAGTGCGTGCCGAACTCGCGGCCGCGTACTCGAACGGCTCGTTGCCGGCATTGAATCGCAACACGTATCCGGATCGCAGCATGTGGGGCGATGCCATCGCCGCGCAAAGCGATCAACGCGCACGCGATGCGGCGCAAGCGGAAGCGCGCAATCGCGGGATCGTCGAATACGCCAATGGCTCGGCGACGCAAGGCAACGTGATCGCGCGTTGATTGCGCGATCGGCAAAAGAATCAAGAGGTCATCATGTTCGAAAACACGTCGCTCGATCAGTTCTCGCTTCTCGACGAACTGCCAACGCTCACGCCGGTGTGGCATCCGTTCACGCAGCACAGCGCGCATGAACCGGGCGTTGCACAAGATACGAAGCAGGAGAGCACTGAACGCTCGCATTGAGCGTGACAGGAAGGCGCGGACGAATGCCCGCGCCTTTTTTTCAACTCAACCGCACGCGCCGATTTCGCCGCATGCCGTGCAGAAGTCGCAGCCGTCCTTGCGGATCACTGCATTGGCGCCGCATGTCGCACATTTACGGCCGTGCATCAGGGGCAGGCTATGTGGATCGATTTCGCCTTGCGCGGCACCTTCGGATATGTCATCGCGTTCATCGGCTACAGCTACCGGATGCGGCGCGCGATCGGCGCCCTTGCGCGCAAGCACGCGCGACGGTACCTGGTTGCCTTCTGCATCGAGAAAACCGCGTCGATGAAGAATCTGCTGGATCGCATACGCTAGCGCGGCCACTTCCGAATCGTGCCAGCGCGGACTGCGATGTCCGTCGAGCCTTTCGACATCGCCGAGACGCACTTGTCCGCGATCCCACGACACTTTACGCATGTCCTGAAGCGTGCGCGCCGCGAAGCCGCCGCGCGCGGCCAGCGAGATCGAACGCATCGTCGCCGTGATCCATTGCTGTGATTCGTCGCGCTGCCCGGTGGGAATGAAGAACTCGATGGGCCGTTCGATCGTCACGTCCTCGCCGCCGATGCGCCCCGTCACTTCGATGAACGACACCGCCAGATAGAGCGACTTCTTGCCCGCCTGCGTCAGATACTCGACCTTCTCGATGATCGCAGGCAGCTCTCCTTTGGGCCGATGATCGATCGCGATGCGCAACGGATCGAGATCGAGCTCGGGGTCCGGCGAATCGCTCGGCGTTTCGGCAGGCGCGACGGACAGCACCGCGCCCAGCGTCTCGTTGGGCCGATACGTTGCAAGCCCTTTCAAGCCGCGCCGCCACGCTTCGAAATAGAGATCCTGAAACTTGTCGAACGGATAATCGGCGGGCACATTGACGGTCTTCGAGATCGACGTATCGACGAAAGGCTGCACCGCCGCCATCATTTCCATGTGATCGTGCGCGGACATGTCCAGCGCGCTCACGAAGTAGTCGGGCAACGCATTCACATCGCCGCCCATCTCGCGATACAGCCGGTATGCGTGATCTTCGACAGCGAAGGTCTGACGCGAACCGTCGGCCATGCGCTTCGTGCGCTGATACGTCCACGAGAACGCGGGCTCGATGCCATTCGATGCGTTGTCCGCGAACGCGAGGCTCACGGTGCCTGTCGGCGCGATCGAAAGCAGATGGCTGTTGCGAATGCCGTGCTCGCGAATCGCGCGCTTGATGTCGTCCGGCAAGCGCGAGGCGAATGTGCCCTCTTGCAGATAATGCTTTGCATCGAAGAGCGGAAACTTGCCGCGCTCCTTCGCGAGCTCGACGGATGCGCGATATGCTTCGTCGCGCATCGTGCGTGCGACGCGCGTAGCGAAATCGCGGCCTTCCTGCGCGTCATAGCGCAAACCGAGCATCACGAGCGTATCGCCGAGGCCCGTAAAGCCCACGCCGATGCGCCGCTTCGCCGCCGCTTCGCGCGCCTGTTCTTCGAGCGGCCAGAGCGTGACGTCGAGCACGTCGTCGAGAAAACGCACTTGGGTGCGCGTCGTGTGCGCGAGGCCGTCCCAGTCGAACGACGGCGCGCCGCCACGCATCTGCGCAAACGGGTCGTGCACGAAGCGCGTGAGATTGAGCGGGCCGAGATTGCAGCAACCGTATGCGGGCAGCGGCTGCTCGCCGCATGGATTGGTCGCGCGGATCGACTCGATCGCGCGCAGGTTGTTGTCATCGTTCATGCGCGACATGAACACGACGCCCGGCTCCGCGACATCGTAGGTCGAGCGCATGATCGTGTTCCACACTTCGCGCGCCTGCACTTCGCGATAGACCCACAAGCCATCATCGCGCTGATGCATGTCCGCGGCTGCGCGTTGCGCGGGCGATGGCTCGGCCTTGTGCACGAGCTGCCACGACGCGTCGTCGGCGACGGCCTGCATGAACTCGTCCGTCACCGCGATCGATACGTTGAAATTGTTCCAGCGTCCTTTCGTGTGCTTCGCCGCGATGAATTCGAGCAGATCGGGATGCGTGCAGTCGAGAATGCCCATTTGCGCACCGCGCCGCGCGCCGGCGCTTTCGACCGTGCGGCACGATGCATCGAATACATCCATGTAGCTGCATGGGCCTGACGCCGCCGATCCGGTTGAATGCACGCGCGCGCCTCGCGGACGTATGGCGGAAAAGTTATAGCCGACGCCGCCGCCGCGACGCATCGTCTCGGCCGCTTGCAACAGCGCGACGTAGATGCCCGGCAAGCCGTTGCTATCGACGCCCTGTATCGCATCGCCGACCGGCTGCACGAAACAGTTGATGAGGGTCGCATCGATGCCCGCGCCCGCCGCGCTCATGATGCGCCCCGCGCCTAGCGCGCCGCGCTTGAAGTTATCGACGAACTCCGCTTCGATCTTCGCGCGCGTTTCTTCAGGGTCGGCCCGCGCGACACCGCGCGCCACGCGGCGATAAATATCGTCGACGCGAGTCTCGTCGCCCTTGGCGTATTTTTCGAGCATCACGTCGATGGAAAACTGCTGCGGTGCGATAGCGGTGCTGGGATTGTCTTCGGCCATGTCGGTTCCTTGAATCACTGAGGCGGCAGGCGTCGGGGTCGGAAACCCGCTATGCGCCGACGCGTTCCGCCGCAAAGGCAATGCCCGACGATAGCGCGATTTCTCCCCGCTCGCCATCGAGCCGTTAAACTCGCTTGATCGAAACCAGGACAATCAGCCGACCATTCGCATGAACTCGCGTCATCCGCCGCTCTTCGGCATCTCGGGCCGCTCGGGCCAAGGCAAGACCACGTTGATCGAAGCGCTTCTGCCGTGGCTGCGCGCACGCGGCGTCACCGTCAACGTCATCAAGCACAGTCATCATTCGATCGAGCTCGAACCGCCCGGCAAGGACAGTGCGCGCTTTCGTCGCGCGGGCGCGGGAGAAGTGTTGATCGCATCGCCGTACCGCTATGCGATCGTGCGCGAGTTGAATGGCGACGCAGAGCCGCCGCTGAGCGAACTGGCCGCGCGACTCAGTGACGCGGACCTCGTGATCGTCGAAGGATTCGCGCGCGAAACAATGCCGCGCCTCGAAGTCGTGCGGCCCTCGGCGGGCCGCGATCCGCTTTACAAGAGCGATGTGGAGATAGTTGCAATCGCAACCGATGATGCCGCCGCCCTCGATTCAAACTTGCCGAAGCTCGATCTGAACGACATCGCGAGCATCGGCGCGTTCATTTGCGAGCGCATGGGCATCGCGCTGAACGACTAGTTCGCGGCGAGGCCCTGACGCGCCATCGCGAGCGCTTCTTTCAACACTTCGTTATCGCCGATGTGATTCGCGAGCAGCAACACGAGCTTCGCGTTGAGCATGTGGCTGGCTTCGTCGGAGAGGCCGTTGTGCGTGTCGATGAGGCGCTCGTAGAACGCATCGTGATCGGCGATATTCAGTTCGAGATTGAGCTTCATACGATTCATCATCCGTTGCAGGTTGCACGCTTGACCGCAGCCGTCACCGATGCGGCATCGAAGGCACGCCAGCGCGCGCATACGTGCTGATCGGGACGCAGCAGATAGAACGTGCCGGGACGCGCGTCGAAGCGATGCGCGACCATGCCTTCCACATCTTCCACGACCGTCACGCCGGGCACGGTACACATCATGCCTCGAGGCACGACGACGAGCGCATGAACCGGAAGCCGCCCGTTCGACAAAGCAGCCAGGCTTTGCGCGCAGACTTCCGGGCCGTGTCCGAGCCCGCAGAAATAGATGCCCGTGAATGCGCTGCCGTGCGTCTGCGGCAACAGCCATGCGTCGCGGTCATCGACGCGCACGGGCGCATCGACGCACGGGGCGCCGGGAATCATCGCGCAATTGAAGGCGTCGCCTTCCTTGTCGGGCGTATTGAGTGTCGAGTCGCGCAGCACCGCGGGCACCGAGAGCCGTCCACTGTTCGCCATGCGTCTTGCGAACGCGCAGTCCCTCGCGAGATTGAGCGTCGCATCGCGAAAGAGCCTCGAAACGGCGCTCTTCGGCGTGATGAAGTCGGTGGCGCGCGTCGAGTTGAGGATGTTTTCGTCGGCGGCGTATTCGCGCTCGGATGCGTAGGTTTCGAGCAGCGTATGCGGCGCATCGCCGTTCACGACCAGCTTCAGTTTCCAAGCGAGATTGTCCGCATCCTGCACGCCGCTGTTCGCTCCGCGCGCACCGAACGGCGACACGCCATGCGCGGAATCGCCCGCGAAGATGATGCGTCCGTGCCTGAAGTCGTCCATACGCAAACAGGAGAACGTG
Organism: Caballeronia zhejiangensis; assembly: GCF_000698575.1. Taxonomy (GTDB): domain Bacteria; phylum Pseudomonadota; class Gammaproteobacteria; order Burkholderiales; family Burkholderiaceae; genus Caballeronia; species Caballeronia zhejiangensis. The sequence goes on along the minus strand of NZ_JFHD01000010.1, from coordinate 81,827 downwards.
TAGACGCTCACCCATTCGAGTTCGAATTCGGCGTCTTCGCCAAGCAACGCCTTCACGCGCGGAATCACACGCTCGGGCTCTTTTTCCGCGACCGGGTCCGCGTCCCAGCCGAGCTGAAAATCGATGCGCCATACATTGTCCGGCTGACGATGCAGCAGCACCGACTGATTGCGATGGAACGGCGGATCGAACCAGAACCAGCGTTCGGTCGGGAACGGCGCCTTCATCTTCACGTCGGCGATCAGGAAGCGGTCCTTGAACGTGCGGCCGTGGCTGTCCAGACCGAGAAGCTTGCGCATCGCGCTGCGAGAACCATCGGCGGCCACCACGTAGCGCGCCTTGAGCGGATACGCGCCATCCGGCGTTTCGACTTGCAGTTCGACGTGATCCTCGTGCTGCGTCACGCCGGTCACGTTGCTCTTCCAGCGCAGTTGCAATGGCTCCAGTTGCATCGCGCGTTCGGCGAGAAAGCCTTCGACGTAGTACTGCTGCAAGTTGATGAACGCGGGTCGCGAATGGCCGGTTTCCGGCAGAAGATTGAACGTGTAGACAAGCTCATCCTGCAGAAATACCTTGCCGACATTCCAGCTCACGCCCTTCTCGATCATCCTGTCGCCGCAGCCCAGACGATCGAAGATTTCCAGCGTGCGCTTGGCGAAGCAGATCGCGCGCGAGCCGCTCGACACGGTGTCGTCGTTATCGAGCAGCACGGTACGCACGCCCTGCTGCGCGAGATCGATGGCCGTGGCCAGTCCGACCGGACCTGCGCCGACTATCGCAACGGGATAAGGCGACGACGCGGGCGCATCGTGATCGGGCGCGCGTTCATATTCGAAGCGCAGAGAGGCGTAGTTCACGGACATTCGGTCGTCTCCATCGTCGAGTCGCTTTCGTCTGACAGGACTCGGTCGGCTCGGGCGCGAATCGCTTCGCTTTCGGTTAGTTGTTCATCATTGTACAAGCCGTTTTACATTGTTGAATTTAGGTTTACCCGAATGCCACGGACGAGCGCTTGCATCCGCTTACGGTTTCTTCAAGGTACGCCCGTTCACGGGAATGCGGCGTGCAAACGCAGCAAAGCCCATATGGACTTCAGAGGATGAAAAGTGAATGCCGGGGCACTGGCGCCCCGTTTGATCGCGCGACTTCGATCAGACTGCGACGAAGCCGAGCATCTTCGATACGCGCTGCGCGCACGCGTGCAGCGCCGTCGCGATGTCGCCGTTCCACGCGCCGTCGAACGATCCGCTCGGGCCGATCGCCGTGATCGCGAGCACGATATTGCGCGTGTGATCGAAGACCGGCGCGCTCATCGCGCTGATGCCCGCGACGGGCTCGTCGATCGCCCGCGCGATGCCGTGCTCGCGCACTTCGGCGAGCATCGCGTCGGTTTGCGCACGCGTGTAGTCGCGCCGTTGCGCGCCGACCTGCAACGCGCCCGCACGCTCGATGGCGACGAGCGCATCGACGGTCATCGGCGGCAGATAAGCCGCGAATGCGCGGCCCGTCGCCGTCTGCAGCAACGACATCACCGTGCCCGTACGCATCGTGACGTGGATGGGCACGCTCGCCTGCTGGATGTGAACGATGGTCGGTCCATAGCTGCCCGCAGTCGCGAGCGCGACCGTATGCTCGATGCGGGGCGTCACGTTCGCTACTTCCGCAATCGCGAGGCGCACCGGATCGACGCGCTGCAGACTGATCAGACCCATTTGCAGCGCGAACGGCCCGAGTTCATAGCGGCCCGTCGCGGGATCCTGCTGAATCAGGCCGAGATTGCCGTAAGACACGAGATAAGGATGCGCCTTCGCCGACGGCATGCCGGCTTTCTTCGCAAGATCGCCGAGCAGCATCGGGCCGCCGTGGTCCACGAGCGCGCGCAAAAGCGCTCCGCCTACTTCGATCGATTGAATCCCGCGGCGCACTGCGCTCATGCCTGACCTTGTGTTGTTGTCCACGATGCGCGCGATGATAACCGCACTCGCGTGCGTATCGTCATACTTCGGGGTTCAGGCGCTGTATCAATTCGCGATGTTGCGGATAGCGCGCCTCCAGCGTGCCCGGCACGGCCAGTTCGAACTCGCTGAACTCGAAACCCGGCGCCACCGTGCAGCCGACGAGCGATACGCCTTCTCTATCGTGACATTCCGCCGCGAACCAGTCGCCCGCTTCGACGACGGTCTGAAACACGGCATCGGCACGATCGAGCGCATTGCCGAGCCGATGCGTGACTAGCGTTCCGTTCGCTTTGAGCACATGCACGTCGATCGGATCGCCTGCGTAGAAGTGCCAGACTTCATCGGAGCGAATGCGATGCCATGCCGAATGCGCGCCATCGCAAAGCAAAAAGTAGATCGCGGTGGACGCCGAACGCGTTTCGCGTTCGTCCTCGCGCACGACGTTGCCGCTCGCGCGATACGTCTCGCGAAAGAAGCCGCCTTCGGGATGCGGCTCGAGCTTCAGACGCCGAATGATTTCGCTGCTGTCGATGCGTTCGCGTTGCATGTCGTTCCTTTGGCAGAGCGGTTGCGGTTCGCGTATTCTGCATCGGATTGCTCGTATCGCCATGCTCTTCAACTCATCGACCAACACCATGACTCTTTCTTCTTCCTTGCTCAACGCTTTCGCGCCGACCGGCACGCTGCGCGCGTCGATCAATCTCGGCAATCCGATCCTCGCGCATCGCACCGACAGCGGCGAGCCGGGCGGCGTATCGGTGGACATCGCGCGCGAGCTGGCGTCGCGGCTCGGCGTGCCTGTCGCTTTCACGTCGTTCGACCGGGCCGCCGAATCGGTCGAAGCCGTCACGAACGAAAGCGCGGACGTCGGCTTCTTCGCGATCGATCCGCTGCGCGGTGCGGGCATCGCCTTCACCGCGCCGTACGTGCTGATCGAAGGCTGTTATCTCGTGCGCGAGGCATCGCCGCTCACGCGCAATGAAGATGTGGATCGCGAAGGCAATCGCATCATGGTCGGCAAGGGCAGCGCGTATGACCTCTTTCTCACGCGCGAGATCAAGCATGCGCAGATCGTACGCACGGCGTCGTCGCAGGCCGTCGTCGAAGCCTTCCTGCGTGACGGCCTCGAAGTCGCCGCGGGCGTGAAGCAGCAACTCGAAGCCGACGCGTCACGCACGCCCGGACTGCGCCTGCTCGACGGACGCTTCATGGTGATCCAGCAGGCGATGGGCTTGCCGAAGCGCCGCGGCGACGAAGCCGCGCTTTATCTGCGCGACTTCGTGGAGGATGTGAAGCGCTCGGGCTTCGTCGCCGCTGCGCTTGCACGGCACGGTATCAAGGGGGCATCGGTTGCCCCGGCAGCGTAATCGCTCACGCGTCGATGAACGCCGGCGTCACGCTCGCCATCACCGACTGGATCGACGCGACGTTCGAGCGCGACGTCGCGGGCGGGCTTGCCGCGTTCAACCGCGCGCAACTCGGGCCGAGCCATCAACGCGATCTGGCGGTGTCGCTCTATCGCGATGACGACTTTCTGGGCGGGCTCGCAGGCTACACGGCGTGGGACTGGCTCTTCGTGAAATGGCTGTGGATACGCGAGGACGCGCGCGGCGCCGGACTCGGCGCACGCGCGCTCGAAGCCGCCGAAAGCGAAGCAAAAAAACGAGGATGCCGCGCCGCGTGGCTCGATACGGTCAACCCCGCAGCGCGCGCCCTCTACGCGCGCTGTGGTTACGAGCTTTTCGGCGAACTCGCGGATTTTCATGCGGGTCAGCCGCGCTACTTCATGCAAAAGCGCTTCTAGTCATTTGGCGTTTTGCATTTCGCATGCATGAGACCAAAGCGCATTTTGAATTAAGCATGCGATTTCAGCCGTTCCGCGACACGCGCCGTGATCGCACTGCGCGCGGCCAGCGACGGCGCGCAACGCTCGCGCACATCGTTCGCGACCGCGGCGGGCGCGCGCGCCGGATCGCCCGAGTCGAACGGCGGCGCCGGCGCGTATTCCATCTGCAATTGAATCGCCTGCGCTTCGTGCTCGCCGACGAGTTCGGCCGCGAGCGTCAGCGCGAAATCGATGCCCGCCGTGATGCCGCCGCCCGTGAACAGGTTGCCGTCGCGCACGACGCGCTCGTGCACCGGAATCGCGCCCAAATCCGGGAGCAGATCGTGATACGCCCAGTGCGTCGTCGCACGCTTGCCGCGCAAAAGCCCCGCCGCGCCGAGCACGAGCGAGCCGGTGCAAACCGAGGTCACGTAGCGCGCGCCCGCCGCCTGTTCGCGGAGGAAGGCGAGCGTTTCCTCGTCTTCCATCAGATCGCCGACGCCTGAACCGCCCGGCACGCACAGCACATCGAGCACGGGGCAATCCGCGTAGGTCACGTCGGGCGTCAGGATCATGCCGGCGCTCGACCGGACGGGCTCGCGCGTCTTCCAGACGAGATGCACCTTCGTGTCGGCCATGTGCGCGAACACGTCGTAGGGGCCGGTCATGTCGAGTTGCTGCACGCGAGGAAAAAGCAACAGGCCGATATGTAGCGTCATCGTTTTCTCCTTGATCGAGCGTGTTTTTCGTGTGGACGAACCGATGCTACGCCGCTACGCTATGGCGAATTCGACACATAACCCACGTTTTACGCCAACTTGTCTTTCGTGGAAAACGCCATGCGAACCATCGACGTGCTCGCCTTCCCCAACGTGCAGTTGCTCGACGTCGCGGGCCCGTTGCAGGTGTTCGCGTCCGCCAATGACCTGGCGGTCGCGGCGGGCTTGCAGCGGCCGTATCAGCCGCGCGTGGTTGCGCGGGGCGGCACGGTGAACGCGTCGGCGGGACTGGGGCTCGTCGGCGAGGCATTGCCCGATGCGAGCGAAGCGTGCGACACGCTGATCGTCGCGGGCGGCTGGGGCGTGCACGAAGCGGTGCACGACCGTGAACTGGTCGATTGGGTGCGCGCGCGTTCGGCGCACGCGCGGCGCACGGCGTCCGTTTGCACGGGCGCGTTTCTGCTTGCCGCCGCCGGCCTTCTCGACGAACGCCGCGCCGTGACGCACTGGACGCGCTGCGGGGAACTCGCCACGCGCTTCCCGGCGATCCACGTCGAGCCCGATCCGATCTTCATCCGCGACGGCGACGTATGGACATCCGCGGGCGTCACGGCGGGCATCGACCTGTCGCTTGCGCTCGTCGAAGACGATCTCGGCCGCGCGCTCGCGCTCGACGTCGCGCGCCATCTCGTCGTGTTCCTCAAGCGCCCCGGCGGGCAGGCGCAGTTCAGCGCGGCGCTGTCGTTGCAGAAGTCGGGCGAACGTTTCGGCGAGCTGCATGCGTGGATCGCTGAAAATCTCGCGGCGGATCTTTCGGTCGGCGTGCTTGCCGCGCGTGTCGGCATGAGCGAGCGCAGCTTCGTGCGCCATTACCGCGCGCAAACCGGCATGACGCCCGCGCGCTCGATCGAACGCATGCGCCTCGAAGCCGCGCGCCGCCTGCTCGGCGATACGGCGCTTCCCGTAAAGCGCATCGCCGCGCGCTGCGGATTCGGCACCGAGGAAACGATGCGGCGCGGTTTTCTGCGTTCGCTGGGCGTGTCGCCGCAGGCGTATCGCGAGAGATTTACCGGGCACGATCGCGTCGAAACCGCGCATCCGGCATGAATGCCCGTATGCATTGCGGCACGAGCGGCTTTTTTTGAACCGCATGCTCAAGGCTGTATGCTCCGTGCCGTTACCCATATAGAGCCTTTGCTTGTTACGCGCGCCCGGAGCAGCGTGCGAGCGCAGTCGCTGAACGAGACCCGCCCGACGTGGCGGCAATATGGCCTGGAGCGCCGATGAGTGTGTTTCCCGCGTACGACGCGCAGGTTGCCCGCGCAACCGCGGTCGAGCCTGCAACCGTGGCGGCGACCGATGAAAAGATTTTCGCGAGCGTGGCGTCATCGATCGACGCATTGCTGCGCGAGGCCGCCGCGATGGGCTGCCCGCAGCAATGGGCGTGGTATCGCGCGGGCGAGCAGTTGCATCTCGAGCGGCGCGGCGATGCAGCGCTTCCCGATGCGCAGGAATGGCCGCATGGCATCGCCGAGGAACGCCTGACGGAGGTGTGCATCGATAACGGCTGGCACTGCTGGCCGACCGGACGCGGCGAGAGCGTGCTCGGCTGGCTGCTCGCGCCGGTCACGCATCGCGACGACGCGCATCTCGCCGAACTCGCGCGCACGCTCGGCGAGCGCGTGCAGGCCGATGCCCTCGCACGCGCGCAACTCACGCAGCGCGTGCTTTATGAAATCGCCTATCTGGCGAGTTCCGTGCCCGAGCGCGCCGATTTTCTGCGCGGCGTGCATGAACGGCTCGGCACGCTCATCGACGCGGAGAACTTCTATCTCGCACTCTACGATCGCAAGACGGGCAAGATCACGTATCCGTATTATGTCGACGTCATCGATACCGACGTCGTCGCGGCCGAAAACTACGACATCCTGAATCCGGAACGTCTTTCGATGACGGGTCGCGTGCTCACGAGCGCGCAGCCGCTTTTCATCACCGCCGGGGATATTTGCGCGGCGGAGCGCGCGGGCCATTTCTATTGCATCGGCGACCGCCCCGAGTTCTGGATGGGCGCGCCGCTCAAGAATGCGAGCGACGAGGTATTCGGCATGCTCGCGATGCAGGTCTATGACGTATCGCGCATTTATACCGTCGAGGACCGCGCGCTCTTTCTGGTCGTCGCACGACATGTGGCGATGGCGCTCGACCGCATCCTGCATCGCGCCGATCTCGAAGAGCAGGTCGCGCACCGCACGTCCGAACTGTCGAAGCTCAACGCGGCGCTGCGTCACGGCATCGCCGAGCGCGAACGATCCGAGCATCTGCAAGCTGCGCTCTACCAGATCGCAGAATTGTCGAGCCGTCCCGGCGACATGATGGAGTTCTTGCGCAGCCTGCATGGGATCGTCGGCGAATTGCTTTACGCGCGCAATTTTTATATCGCACTCATCGAACCGGAAACGGACGAAGTGTCGTTCCCGTATTACGTCGATGAAATCGTGCAGGAGCGCCCCGCGCCGCGACGCGGACAACGCGGCCTCACCGAATATGTGATCCGCGAGCGGCGCGCGCGGCTGATCGATCATGCGGAGGCGCTGCGTCTCATCGAAGAAGGCGCGTTCGAGATCGAGCATAGCGAAGTGCGTCTGCGATCGTGGCTCGGCATTCCGCTCTTCGATGGCGATGTCGTGCGCGGCGTGCTCGCCGTGCAAAGCTATTCGCCGCTCGTGCGCTATTCGCTGCGCGATCAGGAACTGCTCACCTTCGTGTCGCGGCATATCGATACGGCGCTTTCGCGTCGGCGCGATGCCGAAGCGCTGCATGCCGCGAACCTCGAACTTGAAGCGCGGGTCCAGGCGCGCACGCGCGAACTCGACGATGTCAACGCACGCCTGCTTTATGAGAACTCGCACGATTCATTGACGGGCTTGCCGAATCGAAGCCATCTGATGCACAAGCTGCGCTGCGCATGGCAGGACTATCAGACGCGCGGCGACCAACTCTCGGTGATGTTCATCGACCTCGACCGATTCAAGGTCGTGAACGACAGCCTCGGCCATCACTTCGGCGACATGCTGCTGGTTCAGGCCGCGGCGCGCTTGCGCGATTGCCTGCGTTCGACGGATCTGCTCGCGCGCCTCGGCGGGGACGAATTCGCCGTGCTCTCCCCGGATGCACACGTTCGCGATGCGGTATCGATCGCCAAGCGTATTCTGGCCGCGTTCGATCTGCCCTTTCACATCGAAGAGCATGTCGTGTTTTCGTCGTGCAGCATTGGCATCGTGAGCGCGGACAGCCAGTTCCATACCGAGCCCGCCGACCTGTTGCGCGACGCCGATACCGCGATGTATCGCGTGAAAAATGCGGGACGCGACAGCTTCGTCGTGTTCAATCAGGAACTGCGACGTCAGGTGTCGGACCAGGTGGAACGTGAGGGCGCATTGCGCAATGCGATCAAGCGCGATGACGAACTGCTGCCTTATTTCCAGCCTATCGTCGACGTAAAGAGCGGTGAGATCGTCGCGCTCGAAGCGTTGATCCGCTGGCATCAACCCGATGGCCATATCGTCGGGCCGGGTGAATTTCTTCCTTCGGTCGAAGGCTTGAGGCTCATCGGCAGACTCGATCTATACATGCTCGAACGCGTTGCCGCGATTCTCTCGAATGCGCGCTTCGCGCACTGGCCGCCGGTGCATGTGAACTGCTCCAGCTATAGCATGACGCGCCCCGAATTCGCCGATGACGTTCTGGCGCTATTGCGTCGCTATCGCGTCTCGCCGTCGCGCGTGTGCCTCGAGCTTACCGAAGGCGCGCTCGTGGCCGAGCCCGATCTCGCGCGGCGCACCATGCAGCGACTGGCCGACAACGGCATGTCTGTCGTGCTCGACGATTTCGGCGCGGGTTTTTCGTCGCTCAGTTATGTGCATCAATACCAGTTCACCGGCCTCAAGATCGACAAGTCGTTCATTCTCGAACTGACCGAAAGCCCGCGCAGCCGTGCGATCGTGCGCGCGATCGTGCGCATGGCGGAATCGCTCGATCTGACGCTCGTCGCGGAAGGCGTCGAAGATGCGGCGACGCTCGCCGTGTTGCGCGACATGGGCGCGGCGCAGGCGCAGGGCTATTTCTTCGACAAGCCGCTGCCGCTCGACGCGCTCACACGCACCGCGCTCGCTCCGCGCGCGACGACGGCAAGCGCGGCACTGTAGCCGCGTGCATCAAGGCATGCCGCCCAGCGACGGTGAAATGATGCTGCCCGGCTCGCCCTTCGGCGCACCGCTCTCATCGGCCACGGCGCGTGTCGACACCGGCGCGTGGTTCTTCGCGCAGGTCTCGACCGAGTCGCTGCCGAGGCATTGCTGAAAGCCATCGGCAGTTGCCTTGGTGTCGAAGCTATAGATGATCTCGCCGACCTTGACTTCGGTGTCGGAGATGCGGTCTGCTGCAATAGCCATGTTATGTCTCGCCTCGATTTCGGTTGGAACGTATCGACAATTCAGCATCAACCGATCCCGGTGACGGGTACGCGCGTTGCTGAATCGTCAGGGTTATCGTCGAATCGAAAAGGAGGCGGAAATGGCACAGCATCCCGCGCATTCGCAGAATCACCGGCATCCGGATGAGCCGCGCCCGGAAGAAATCGCGCGCGTGCTAAAGGGCGCCGACTATCCGATGGGCAAGGAAAAACTTCTGACGCTCGCGAAAAGCAATGGCGCGGACGGCGAGGTCTTGGCCGTGCTCAACAAAATGACCGATCGCAATTTCGACAGCGAAGATGCGGTGCTGCGCGAAGCCACGCGCGTCGAGTAACAGCGACATAACTTTCGCTTATTCCGCAATGCGGCATTCAATCCTGCCGCCCCACGCTTTCGATCTTTCCGCAAGGCACGTGTTTGACGAGGAAAATGTAATGGCCGAAAAACCCGCAGCTCCCGATACGCACGACAAGCCGCGTGCGCCCGGAGGCAATAATCTGAGCAATATCGACCCTGCTGAAGCAGACCGGGTCATCCCTCGGCCGGGAGAGGCAATGGAACCCGACCCGGTCCATGATCCTGACAAGATCGGCACGACACCTGACGATTCGGGAAATCGCCCGAGACCGCTATAAAAAATTTAAATGAACGCCGGTGCAATTTCCAATCGTGTCATACCTGTTCTCGCGCTAGCATCTAAAGTGCGTCGATTTGGGATGCGCGGCTTTGCACGGCGCCTGCAGCAGAAGAACCGCGCAATGGCCCGGCATCCGTCTGGCCAATCATTGCACAAGGAGGCTCTATGAAGTGGGAAACCCCGAGTTTCACGGATATGCGCTTCGGCTTTGAAATCACGATGTATATCGCGACGCGCTAATCGGAAATGACAAAACGGCCACCTGAGTGGCCGTTTTGTTTTATGGGCGCGTCGAATCGATGCGTCAATCTTTGCCCGGCGTCCTGGATTGTTCGTTCGCGGGATCGGGAAGATCTGCGTTCTGTGCGTCAAGCCCGCCCTTTCCTGCAATTTCCGGCTCATTGCCCGATCCATAAGGCACTTCCGCCGTCTGATGCGGATGCTGATCGAGCCGACGGTTCTCCGGTTCGATCTCCGCTGCATTCGGGTGAGGCGCGGAATGCGGTTGCTGATGGCGTTTCTCTTCGCTCTCGCTCATCGTGAATCTCCTTTCGATGGGGCACCGAAGATTACTCAGCAACGCACGTTCCTTCAGAATCGCAAAAAGGGCCCGCAATGTTTCGCGAGCCTCTGCCAACACAACTACCCATACCGCTACTCAAGAGAATCAGATCGCTTGCGTAGCGAGTGCCGAGCCGATAACTTCGTTCGCCACCGCATCCACGGCCTGCTTCACGATGCCGACGATTTCGTCCGCTTCTTCACGCGTCGTGACGAGCGGCGGCGCGAAGCCGAGGATATCGCCATGCGGCATGGCGCGCGCGATCACGCCGCGTTCGAGTGCTGCCGCCGATACCTTCGGGCCGACCTTCAGCGCGGCGTCGAACGGCGTGCGCGCGTCCTTGTCGGCCATGAATTCGAGCGCCGCGAGCATGCCCGCGCCGCGCACTTCGCCGACGAGCGGATGCGAATCGAAAGCCGTGTGCAATTGCTGCTGGAAATACGCGCCGACATCGGCGGCATTCTGCGTCAGGTTTTCGCGCTCGAGAATATCGAGGTTCGCGATAGCAGCAGCCGCGCAAATGGGATGCCCCGAATACGTCCAGCCGTGTCCCATCGGACCATGTTCCCGCGAGCCCTTCTCGATCACGTCCCACACCTTCTCGCCGACGATCACGCCCGACAGCGGCGCATAGGCGCTCGTCAGGCCCTTCGCGACCGTGATGAGATCGGGCTTGATGCCGAAGTGCTGCGCGCCCATTTTCGAGCCGAGACGGCCGAAGCCGCACACGACTTCATCGGAGATCAAAAGAATGTCGTGCTTCCGCAGAACATCCTGGATAGCTTCCCAATAACCTTGCGGCGGCGCGATGATACCGCCCGTGCCCATGACCGGTTCGGCGATGAATGCAGCGATCGTATCCGCGCCTTCTTTCGCAATCAGCTTTTCGAGTTCATCGACGCAATACGCGGTGAATTGCGCTTCGCTCATGCCGGCGGGCGCCTTGCGATACCAGTGCGGACACACCGTGTGCTTTACGCGGTCGATCGGCAGATCGAAGTTCTGATGAAAGCTCGGCAGGCCCGTGAGACTGCCCGTCACGATGCCCGAACCGTGATAACCGCGCTCGCGCGAGATGATCTTCTTCTTGTTCGGACGGCCGAGAACATTGTTGTAATACCAGACGATCTTGATCTGCGTTTCGTTCGCATCCGATCCCGACATGCCGTAATACACCTTCTTCATGCCCTCGGGCGACCAGTCGATGATGCGCGACGACAGCTCGATGATCGTATCGGTCGAGTGACCGACATACGTGTGGTAATACGCGAGCTTCTTCGCCTGCTCATAGATTGCGTCGGCTACTTCGGTGCGGCCATAGCCGATGTTCACGCAATAGAGGCCCGCGAATGCGTCGATATAACTTTTACCTTGATGATCCTGAATGCGGATGCCCTTCGCGCCCGTGACGATCTTGCCGGGCAGCGCGCCGCTCGCGTGATCGTGTGCATGCGTGGACGGATGCATGAAGTGCGCGCGGTCTTCGGCGAACAGTTGCTCGAGCGATTGATTCTGCTGGGTCATGTGCTTCTCCTTGATATGCGGTACTGCGTGTCTCTGAGGATAGGTCTTCAGGCCGCGCTCGTGAGCGGCAGGCCGAGATTGCCGAGGCAAAAGTATTTCGTTTCGACGAAGGGCTCGAAGCCTTCCGCGCCGCCTTCGCGTCCGAGGCCCGATGCCTTCATGCCGCCGAACGGAATCGGCGCGCCGGTGAACTTCACGCCGTTGACCGACACCATCGCGAAATCGAGTCGGCGCACGAGCTGGAAGATCGTGTCGATGCGCGTCGCACAGACGTAGGCGGCGAGGCCGTATTCGGTGTCGTTGGCGCGCGTCACGGCTTCGTCGAGCGTATCGAACGGCGAGATCGCGGAGATCGGCGCGAAGTTCTCTTCGTCGTAGATACGCATGCCCGGTCTGGCATCGGCGACGACGGTCGGTTCATAAAACCAGCCACCGAGCGCATGAGCTTTGCCGCCGACGGTGATGCGCGCGCCTTGCGCCTTTGCATCCTCGACACGAGCGACGGTCGCATCGAATGCGGCCTGATGCATGAGCGGACCGACATCGACATCTGCTTCGAAGGCCGTCCCTACTTTCAGCGCTTTCACCGCTTGCGTGTAGCGTTCGACGAACCGTTCATAAAGCGGACGCGCGACGAGAATGCGGTTCGCAGCGCAGCAATCCTGCCCCGAGGTTTGAAACTTCGCGCCCACTGCAACGCGCACGGCCTGTTCCAGGTCCGCGTCTTCCGTCACGATGAAAGGCGCGTTGCCGCCCAGTTCCAATGCGAGCTTCTTGATGCCCGCCTGCGCTGCCGTCTTCGCAACGAGACCGCCGACGCGCGTCGACCCCGTGAAGCTCACGGCGCGCACGCGCGTATCGCTGACGAGCGTTTCCATCGCCATTTGTGGCTCGCCGATCACGACGTTGAACACGCCCGGCGGAAAGCCTGCTTCTTCGGCGAGTTGTGCGAGTGCGATCGCGGAGAACGGCGTTTCATGCGCGGGCTTCACGACGACGGTGCAGCCCGCGGCAATCGCGGCGGCGGCCTTGCGCGTGATCATCGCGACGGGGAAATTCCACGGCGTGATCAATGCCGCGACGCCGACCGGTTCCATCACGGTGCCGAGATGCGCGCCATCGATATGCGTCGGAATGGTGCGGCCCGCCAGGCGTTTCGCTTCGTTCGCGAACCATTCGACGAAGCTCGCCGCATAGGTGATTTCGCCTTTGGATTCCGCGAGCGGCTTGCCTTGCTCGAGCGACAAAATGCCGGCAAGGTCCGATTGATGACGCATGATGAGTTCATGCCAGCGCAGGAGCAGCGCACTGCGCTTTCGCTGCGGCATCCAGCGCCATGACTGGAATGCGCGATCGGCGGCATCGATGGTGGCGACGATTTGCGCCTGATCGAGCATCGGGACATGGCCGATGACGTTCTGATCGGCGGGATTGGTTACTGCAATCGATGCGGCGCTGTCGCTGTGAATCCAGCGGCCGTCGACATAACAGAGGGATTTGAATAGAACGGGATGGCCCAGCAGCATGTTCGTCTCCTTGCTCAAAGCGTGCTTGATTTGCATGGTTCGATGGGTCCACTTTAAGAGCGTTGCCGCGATGGAGTTTTTTGTTATTGCCCTCGGGCGGTTGGTGTTTTTTCTGTTTTTTCTGTGCTTCTTTTTGCGTTTTTTTTGGGCTTCCCCGAGCCGACACAAATACGGGATCCGGCAACCAAAAAATAACTAAACCACATCGTCAACCCAATCCGGCGGCCCTTCCGTACTATTCTTCACGACTTTCGTAACGATATAAGTGAAGTACCGCTCGATACCCAACTCTTCGACGAGCAAAGAATCGATGAACCGCTGATAGTGATCGATATCCCGCGACACGACGTGCAGCACGTAATCCACGCCGCCGCCGGTGGCATAACACTGCACGATCTCGGAAGCCGCCGCGACGCGCTCCTCGAAGCGCCGCATATCTTGCGCGGTATGACGCGAAAGCGTCACCTCAACGACAATACGGCTGCCCTTGAAAGCAGCCGTCCAGTCGATATCCGCGCGATAGCCCTTGATAAGCCCGCTGTCTTCGAGTTTCTTCACACGCTCCCACGCGGGCGAGATCGACAAATTGACCTCTTCCGCAAGGCGCGATTTCGTTATGCGGCCATCCCGCGCAAGAATGCGCAGAATGGCCAGATCGTAGCGGTCGAGCTTGATCAACTTACACGCTCACGGCAATGTTGCGTTCGACGATATCCGCGACCACGGCCACGGTGTCGCCCATCTGCACGAGGCCCGGAAAATGCCGCGCCGCAAGCAGTCCGTCACGCTTCGCGCGATATTCAACCGGCGTCGCGCCCGTGCGCGTAACGTCATACACGCGCGCAAGCACATCGCCCGCTCTCACCATGTCGCCGAGATCGCGGCACATTTCGAGCAGGCCCGTATGCTCGCTCGTCGTGTAGCAGGAACCATCCGGCATGTCGAGCAACGTCGTCGTGCGCGCTTCGCCGCGAACCACCTCCTTCTCGATGATGCCCGCATACGCGAGAAAGCCGTACACGCCGCGCTCCGCCACCGCGACGCTCTTCGCCGTCGACGAACCGCCACCGCCCAGTTCCGTCGAGACGAACACCTTGCCCGCTTCCTCGGCCGCGCTGTCATACAGACCGATGCTGTCGAGTTCGAGCATCCGCATCGAATACGGCGCGCCGAATGCACGCATCGCGGCTTCGCAACGCGACTGCTGCGTCCCGTCGTTCAATACATGAATGGCCGCAAACGGCAGAAAATCGAGCGTGCGGCCGCCCGCGTGGATATCGAGCACGTAATCGGCGAGCGGCAACAGATGACGCTGAAAGTAATCCGCGATCTTTTCCGTCACCGTGCCGTCGGGCTTGCCCGGAAAGCTGCGATTCAGATTGCCCGCGTCGATCGGCGAAGTGCGCGAACCCGCGCGAAACGCCGGATAGTTCATGAACGGCACGATGATCACGCGGCCGTTCACGTCGCTTGCCTTCAACGTCGATGCGAGCTTCGCCAGCGCGATCGGCCCTTCGTATTCGTCGCCGTGATTGCCGCCCGTGAGCAGCGCGGTCGGTCCGTCGCCGCGCTTGATCACGGTGACGGGAATCATCACGGCGCCCCACGCGGAATCGTTGCGCGAATACGGCAGCTTCAGAAAGCCGTGCTGTTCGCCCTCTGCATCGAAGTCGACGGTCGGGCTGATCGGTGACGCGCGCATCGTGCTACTCCTTCACGAACAATTTGCGAGGCGTGTTGCAGAAGGTCTCGACGCCGGTGTCCGTAATCAGGATGCTCTCCGTGATTTCGAGGCCCCAGTCGTCGAGCCACAGCCCCGGCATGAAGTGGAACGTCATGCCGGGTTCGAGGACGGTCTGGTCCCCGGGACGCAGGCTCATCGTGCGCTCGCCCCAGTCCGGCGGATAGCTCGCGCCGATCGGATAACCGCAACGGCTATCCTTCTCGATGCCGAACTTGCGCAACACCGCGAAGAATGCATTGGCGACGTCCTCGGTCTTGTTGCCCGGCTTCGCCATCGCGAGACCCGCCTCGATGCCTTCGACGACCGCCTTCTCGCCTTCGATGAAATGCTGCGGCGGGCGGCCGAGATACACCGTGCGCGAGAGCGGGCAGTGATAGCGCTTGAAGCATCCGGCGATTTCGAAGAACGTGCCCGCATTCGCCGTGAACGTCGAGTCGTCCCATGTGAGATGCGGCGCGGCGGCGTCGGAACCCGTCGGCAATAGCGGCACAATCGCGGGATAGTCGCCGCCATAACCTTCGACGCCCGTGATGCCCGCTTCGTAAATCTGCGCGACGAGATCGCTCTTCTTCATGCCCGGCTCGACCGTGTCGAGAATGCGCGCATGCATCTTCTCGACGATGCGCGCCGCGACGCGCATGTACTCGATCTCGCGCTTCGACTTCACTGCGCGCTGCCAGTTGACGAGCGCGGTCGCATCGACGAACTTCGCGTTCGGCAGATGCTGCGTCAGCGACGCATACGCCTTCGCGCTGAAGTAATAGTTGTCCATCTCCACGCCGATGCGCAACGTGTCCCAGCCACGCGCGGCAATTACTTCGGATGACAGATAATCCATCGGATGGCGCACCTGCGACTGCACATAGTGATCCGGGTAGCCGACGATATCGTCGTGCGACATGAACACCGTGCGCTTCGCGCCGTTCGCGTCCTGGCCGCGGCCGTACCAGACCGGATCGCCGTGCATCGCGAGCAGCACGCATTGATGCACGTAGAACGACCAGCCGTCGTAACCGGTGAGCCACGCCATGTTGGTCGGGTCGGTCACGATCATCAGATCGATGCCCGCTTTCTCCATCGCGCGCCGTGTCTTCGCGATCCGCGCGTCGTACTCGCTGCGTTCGAACGGCAGGCGTACCACGGGCGCCCCTCGTTCATCCAGCTTCTTCTGTTGCGTGATTTCGGACATCGTCCCCTCTATCAAGCGGTCACATCGTTGTGGAAAATGGTTCCTGCCTGTGCCGCGCGCGCTCGCTGAATGGCGAGCGTCGCGATCGCGGTGTCTTGCGCGCCGGTGCCGGTCAGATCGCAGACGGTGATCTCGTCATCGCTCATACGGCCTTGAGCCTGTTGCGCGATGACTTCGCCAAGCTCGGCAAAAGATGCATCAGCATCCGTCACGCCCGCTTCGATCGCATGATGCAGCTCGCCGAGCACGCGCACTTGCTGAAGGCGGTCGCACACATAGCGCGCTTTGGCGAACACGTCCGGAGCGATTTCATTCTTGTGCTCCGCATCCGATCCCATCGCGGTGATATGCAAGCCCGGATGCAGATCGCGTGCGTGTATCAGTGGCTCGCGGCTCGGCGTCGTCGTGATGGCGATATCGGCGTGCTTCAACGCCTGGTTCACGCTGTCGGCGACATCGCATGGCAAGTCTTTGCAGTCACGCGCGAACTGCTGCGCGCTCTTCGGATCGCGCGCCCATACGGTCACATGCCCGATGTCGCGCACGAGCCGCAACGCCTTCAATTGCAGACGCGCCTGCTCGCCCGCGCCGATAATCGCGACGCGCTTCGCATCCTTGCGCGCGAGCCAGCGCGATGCAACCGCGCCCGCCGCAGCGGTACGCACGGCGGTGAGATAACCGTTGTCGAGCAACACGGCTTCCGTGAGACCGGTGCGCGCGGACAGCACGAGCATCAGGCCATTGAGGCTCGGAAGTCCGAGCGACGGATTGTTGAAGAAGCCAGGGCTCACCTTGATCGCGAAGCTCGGAAAGCGCGGCAAATAAGCGGTTTTCACGTCGACTTCGCCGGCGTGCTCGGGAATGTCGAGACGCAGGATCGGCGGCATTGCGACGGCTTCGGTCGCGAGCGACTTGAACGCGGCTTCGACTTGCTCGATCGCGTCGAGGTCAAGCGGCACGAGCTTGCGCAATTGCGCCTGCCCGAGCAGCACGGTGGAGGTATCGATGTTGGACATGGGTTCAGGCCGCTCCGATGAGTCGACGATGCGTTGCGATATCGATGTTGCTGCCGCTCACGACGATGACGATCGGTCCGTTCGCGGCTCCAATCGCGCCGTCGAGCAAAGCCGCGATGCCGACCGCCGCCGCGCCTTCTACAACGAGCCGCTCTTCGCGATACGCGTGCACGATGCCGCGCGCGATCGACACTTCATCGAGCAGCACGACATCGTCGATGAGATCGCGCGTCATCGCGAACGTATGTCTGTTATCGAGGCCGATGCCGCCGCCGAGCGAATCGGCGAGTGTTTCGAGTTCATCGACGAACACCGGCTTGCCTGCCGCGAGACTCGCATGCATCGCAGCGCCGCGTTCCATCGACACGCCGATCATCTTCACGTCGGCACGAATGCTTTTCGCCGCGAACGCGACGCCGCTGAATAAGCCGCCGCCCGACAAGGGCACGACGATGCTCGCCGCATCGGGCAGCGCTTCGAGAATTTCAAGGCCGATGGTGGCTTGCCCCGCGATCACGCGTTCGTCGTCGAAGGGCGGCACGAATGCATAGCCTTCTTGGCGCACGAGACGTTGCGCTTCGACCTGTGCATCGTCCTGACTCTTGCCGACGATGACGACACGCGCGCCGAGCGCGGCCACCGCATCGACCTTGTTCTTCGGCACGAGCGACGACATGCACACTGCTGCTTCGATGCCGAGCGCGCGTGCCGCGTGTGCAACCGCGCGGCCATGATTGCCCGTCGATGCGGTGACGACACGCTTGCAGCCTTGCTCCGCGATCTGTGCGAGCGCATTGGTCGCGCCGCGCAGTTTGAAGCTGCCCGTAGGTTGCAGCGTTTCGAGCTTCAGATGAACGGGCACGCCCGCGATGCGCGAGAGCGACAGCGAATGAACCAGCGGCGTGACGAGCGCGCGGCCTTCGATGCGCTGGCGGGCGCGGTAGACATCGGCGAGCGTGAGTGCGGACATGTGCGGCTGAATTGCGTTTGAGCTAACCATGCAACTCAGTCTAATGTCCTAAAAAATCGTTTTCGATTGTCCTAGTTCATTTAGTTGAAGTCATGCACATGCGGGTACTGACCGAAGACTTCGCGCATCGTTTCGACCGCGCTGCGAAACGTGCTTTCGCCGACTTCCGCGCCCACGCATAGCCGCACCGCATTGGGCCGGTCCGCGCCGCGCACGAGAAACGGATCCGGCGACGTCACGGCGATATTGCGATTGCGCAATTCACGCGTGATGCGCTCCGCTTCCCATTCGTCGGGCACACGCAGCCATACCGAAAGCGCGTTCGGATGACTGCCGAGCACGTATTCGCCGAGCACTTCGCGCACGACGCCCTGGCGTGCCGCGAGCCGCTCGCGCTGAATCTCCACGAGACGTTGCGCGGTGCCATCCGTGATCCAGCGCGCGGTGACCTCCGCGATGGGCGACGTCGCCATCCAGCAACTGACGCGCAGCACGCTTTCCGCACGCAACGCAAGACGCCGCGGCACCGTCATGAAGCCCGTGCGCAAGCCGCTCAATACGGACTTGGTCATGCTCGTGCAGTAGAAAGCGAGTTCCGGAATGAGGCTCGCGATAGGCGTCTGCGTTTTCGCGGGCAACGCGCCATAGACATCGTCCTCGATCACATAGACGCCATAGCGTTCCGCGATGCGCGCAATCGCGCGGCGGCGCGAGTCGGGCATCATCGCGACCGTGGGATTGTTCAGCGTCGGCGTGCAGACGAGCGCGCTCACGCGTTCGCTGTCGCAGACTTCCTCGAAGTGCTCGGGGCGAATGCCGTGCTCGTCGATCTCAAGACCTTTGAGCGTAAACCCCAACACGTTCGCCGATCCGATTACGCCGTGATCGGTGAGGCTTTCGCACAGCACCGTATCGCCCGGCCCGACGATGCTCGCCAGCGCAAGGAAGATGCTATGCGCGACGCCGTTGGTGACGAGCAGCGTCTCGACCTTCGCGGGCATGTTGAGCGAAGCGAGCCATTCGACGCCCGCCTGTCGATGACTGTCGAAGCCCGCAATCGGCCGGAACGCGCGTATCCACGGCTGATCGTCGATGGTCGAAAGCGTCGCGCAGACCTTGCGCCACATCGCGTCATGCTCGGGCGTATGCACGATGCGCGCGATCGAGAAATCGACGACCGAGCGCTCGGCGGTGTCGAGCATGTAATTGGACATCGTTTCGGTCACGCGCGCGCTGACGAAGCTCCCGCGTCCGACCTCGCATCGAATCAGCCCTTGCCGTTCGAGTTCCTTGTAGGCATTGGTGACGGTCTGCACGCTGATCGCGAGATCGGCGGCGACTTCGCGTTGCGGCGGCAACCGTTCGCCCGATGCGAGCGCGCCGCTTTCTATATCGGCGGCCATCGCCTTGACGAGCCGCTTGTACTTCGACTGCACGCCCTGCACGGTACGCACGGCGTCGCGCCATCTTTCATTCACTTGCTGTTCCTCGCATGCCTGGTTCCATGCGCAATAGTGGCCCAAAAGCGCGCGCGAAAATAATTGTCCTAGAGCAATCGGAACAAATATATGGCTTTGTATTCTGCGTCGGTGGCTATGCGGCGAGTGACTCCAAAGCCCCTTGGAGTAAGGGTTTTCCTCGGTCTCTCACATGCAGCGCCGCCCCACTCGACCACGCTTGAAGAACCATTACTACGGGAACGATATGAACACGAAGCGACTGTCTGGAATGCTGGCGGCGTGCGTCGCGGCAGCGAGTCTTGCCGCCTATGCCACGAGCGCGAACGCGGAAACCACGTTGCAGCGCATCCAGCGCACCGGCGAGGTGCGTATCGGCTATGCGAACGAAACGCCCTTCGCCTACACGACGCCCGATGGCACCGTAACCGGCGAATCGCCCGAGATCGCGAAGAAGGTGTTCGCCAAGCTCGGCGTGAAGAAGGTCGATGCGGTGCTGACCGAATGGGGCGCATTGATTCCGGGCCTCAAAGCCGGCCGCTTCGACGTGATTGCAGCGGGCATGTACATCACGCCCGAGCGTTGCAAGCAAGTGGCGTTCGCCGATCCGCAATATCAGATTCCCGACACGCTGCTGACGATGAAGGGCAACCCGAAGAACCTGCACAGCTATGCCGATGTCGCGAAGCAGCCGGACACGAAGCTTGCTGTAATGGCAGGTACGGCGGAACTCGGTTATGCGCGCGCGGCGGGCATCAAGGACGACCAGATTCTTCAGGTTCCGGACACGACCGCGCAATTGCAGGCCGTGCGCGCGCGTCGCGCCGACGCGGCTGTCGGCACCGCATTGACGATGAAGGGCCTCGCCGAAAAAGGCGGCTCGGCGGTCGAGGCGATCAAGCAGTTCAACGACGATCCGAAGCACACAGGCTATGGCGCGCTCGCGTTCCGACCCGAAGACACCGATCTGCGCGACGCCGTCAACAAGGAGCTGCATCAGTGGCTCGGCACCGACGATCATTTGAAGACCGTCGCGCCCTTCGGCTTCGACAAGTCCAACGTGACAGCGAAGAAAGCGCCGGAACTGTGCGCCGGTTGAGCATCGATGCATCGCGACGCGCAGCTTCATCTACTAGCGAGGAACCGTCATGAGTGACCTCCGTGAGCTTCTGCCCTTGATGATGAAGGGCACGCTCGTCACGATCCAGATCGCCTTCATCAGCATCCTGCTTGCGATCGTCATGGCGGGCGTCGCGACGGCGTTGCGCGCCGCGCCATACCGTGTCGTGCGATGGATCGGCAACGTGTATGTCGAAGTGTTTCGCGGCACTTCGCTGCTCGTGCAGTTGTTCTGGCTCTTCTTCGTGCTGCCGCTGCCGCCGTTCAACGTGCAACTGACGCCCTTCACGGTCGCCATCGTCGGGCTCGGGTTGCACTACGGCGCGTATGGCTCCGAGATTCTGCGCGGCGCGCTGCGTTCGGTGCCGGGCGGACAGTACGAAGCGGCGCTCGCGCTGAACATGCCGGCCACGGCGCGGCTGCGTCGCATCGTGCTTCCGCAGGCGATGATCAACGCGCTGCCGCCCGCGACGAATCTGATGATCGAACTGTTGAAGGGCACATCGCTCGTCTCGCTGATCACGCTGTCGGATCTCACGTTCCGCGCGCGCCAGCTCGACGAAGCGACCTTCAAGACAGCGGAAATCTTCGGGCTCACGCTGCTCATCTACTTCGTGCTCGCGCAGGTGATCGTCGCCGTGATGCGGGTGTTCGAGCGGCGCGTGAGCAGTCATGTCGCGATCCGTCGCGCGAGCCGCACCTTACCGGGGGCCGCATCATGACGTCGCTGGGTCAACTCTTCGATGTGAAATACGCGCTGCAGATCCTGCCGGAACTCGCGCGCGCGGCGACTTATACGATCGGCATCACGCTCGTCGGGTTCGCCATCGCGCTCGTGCTCGGCCTCGTTCTCGCCATCATGCGGCGCAGCGATTTCGCGCCGCTCGCGAAGACGACTGCGTTCTTCATCGAGTTCATACGCAGCACGCCGCTGTTGATTCAGGTGTACGTGCTCTTCTATGTCGCGCCGCTTTACGGCTTTACGATGTCGGCGTTGACGGCGGGCACGCTCGGCATCGCGGTCCATTACGCATGCTACGTGTCCGAGGTGTATCGCGCGGGACTCAACGGCGTTGCTCGCGGACAATGGGAAGCATCGTGCGCGCTGTCGCTCAGGCCGTGGCGCACCTATACCGGCGTGATTCTGCCGCAAGCGATCCGCCCGGTGATTCCCGCGCTCGGCAACTACCTTGTTGCGATGTTCAAGGACACGCCGGTGCTCTCCGCGATCACCGTCGTCGAACTGATGCAGCAGGCGAAGAACATCGGCTCCGAGACCTTTCGCTATCTCGAACCCATCACGATGACCGGAATCTTCTTTCTCATCATCAGCGTGACGTTCGCTTCGGGCGTGCGTCATATCGAACGGCGCGTGAGGCTGCCATGACCGCGACTCAATACCAGGAGCAGCAGATGAAACGGGATTTCGACCCCGCGCTCGGCCGCGCAGCCGACGCCAGCGCGAACACGCCGATGGTGCGCTTTCGCAACGTCACCAAACGCTACGGCCCGCTGACCGTGCTCGACGGCCTCGATCTCGATGTCGCGCCGAACGAGAAGGTGGCGATCATCGGCCCGAGCGGCTCGGGCAAGTCCACGCTATTGCGCGTACTGATGACGCTCGATCCGCTGACCGATGGCGTCATCGAAGTGGACGGGCAGCCGCTCACGCACGAAATGCGCGGCGGCAAGCTCGTGCCCGCATCGCCGCGGCATATTCGTCAGGTTCGCAGCAAGATCGGCATGGTGTTTCAGAGCTTCAATCTCTTTCCACACATGACCGCGCTCGCGAATACGATCGAAGCGCCAATGAGCGTGCTCGGATTGTCGAAGAAGGAAGCGACCGAGCGCGCGCGCGAACTGCTGTCGCTCGTCGGCCTCGCGGAGAAGTGCGAGCATTACCCGTCGCAATTGTCGGGGGGACAGCAGCAGCGCGTCGCGATTGCGCGAGCGCTCGCCATGCGGCCGAAGATCATGCTGTTCGACGAAGTGACATCCGCGCTCGATCCCGAACTATGCGGCGAAGTGCTCAACGTGATTCGCCGTCTCGGCGAAGAACACAACCTGACGATGCTGATGGTCACGCACCAGATGGGCTTCGCGAAAGAGTTCGCCGATCGCGTGTGTTTCTTCTCGCAAGGCAAGATCATCGAACAGGCGCCGCCGCAGCAGTTCTTCAGCGCACCGCAGCATGAGCGCACGCGGCAGTTCCTGCGTGCGGTGACCGAGGCGCTTTGATTCGTTGCTGCGCGCGGCGCGGGTGCGGCTTACTGCGTGCTCGCCGCCAGCGGCGTATAGGTTCCCGTGAGTGCCTTGAGGAACGCGACGATCGACTCGACATCCGCTTCCGATAGCTTCGTTCCCACTTCGTACTTCGCCATGTCGCGAACGGCCTGATGCAGGTCGTTCACGTTGCCGTCGTGGAAATACGGCGCGGTCAGCGCGACGTTGCGCAGTCCCGGCACCTTGAAGCGATGCAGATCGCCCGGATCGCGTGTCACGTTCGCTCGGCCTTTGTCCGCATCCGTCAATGCAACGCCGCGCGCCGCGAAGTAATCGCCGGCGAGTCCCATCCGTTCATACGACTGGCCGCCGAGATTCGCGCCGACGTGACAGTTCGCGCAACGGTTCGCCTTGAATAGCTGATAGCCGCGCAATTCCTGCTCGTTGAGTGCGGTCTTGTCGCCGCGAAGATAAGCGTCGAAACGGCTCGGCGTCAGCAAGGTCTTTTCGAATTCGGCGATGGCGTCCGTGATGTCGTCGCCCGACCAGCCGCGTTCATACACACTCGTGAAGGCGCGCGTGAACTCCGCATCCTTGTTCAGCTTCCCGATGATCTGATCCCACGAAACCGAAGCCATCTCGACCGGATTCAGCGGCGGCCCGCCCGCCTGATCCTGCAGCGTCGCGGCACGTCCGTCCCAGAACTGCGCGTGATTCAGCGCCGCGTTAAATACGGTCGGCGCGTTCACGCCGCCGAGTTGACCGCCCACGCCGAGCGATAGCTTGCGGTTGTCGACGCCACCGGTTCCGAGGCCATGACAACTCGCACACGAGATCGAATTGTCAGACGACAGGCGCGGATCGTGGAACAGGCGCATGCCGAGCGCGACCTTGCGCGCATCGACGGGCAGCGATGCCGGCAAGGGCTGCACCGGCTCGTTCGCGAATTCGTCGCTTACGCCGTGCGTCGCATAGTTCGCTTTGCGGACATCGGCGATCCATTCGAGCAGCATGTCGCGATCATCCTGCGTCAGGCCCGTGCTCCAGTGCACGGCGCGGAACGCAGCGGGCGGCATCGTGCCGTCTTTCACGACTGTTTCGAGCTTGGCGATATCGGCTTCAGGCGCGGGCGTGCCGTCTTCGAGAGCGTTGTACAGCGCGTCGATACGGAAATGACGCAGCCCTTTCTCGACGTCATGCTTCGATAACTGCGCGATGCCAGGCCATGTCGAATACGACGGCAATTCGGCCTTCGTCGAATGGCAGTAATAGCATGCGTTGCGGTTCAGCACGTTGCGAATGGAACCCGCTTGCGCCGACGACACCGGCCCTTCTGCGGCCTTGCTCGCATACGCCGTGTCGTGCAGATACGCATAACCCGACATGCCCAGATATCCTGCAATGACGACCCCCGCGACCGCTAACAACGACTTCTTCAACATGTTTGACATCGACTGGCTCTAGCTTTCGAATTAGTTGGCTAGCGATGCTAACGAACGCGGCCGGAATCGTGGTTGAGAGCCGTCAACGTTCTTTCCCGGACAACTTGTCGCGCTTGATGCGTGGCGTCGAATGCCGTGCGCCATGGCGTCGCATGAGCGTCGAGGACCGTTTATTGCTTCCCGCTCATTCGATGACCACCGGAGAGTGCGATGCCCCCCACCCTGCATAAAGTCGCGCGTTTCGCGGATCTGTCCGCCGGGCGCGGCACGCGCGTGTGCGTCAAGAGCGAAGACAAGGACGCGAAGGACATTCCGATCCTCCTCGTGCGCGACGGAGAGAATGTGCGCGCGTACACCGCCAAATGCCCGCATGCGGGCGGGCCGCTCGACGAAGGCGCGATTTGCAACGGACGCATCGTGTGTCCGTGGCACAAAGGCACGTTCGATGTCGGCGACGGCAGTCTCGTCGAGCCGCCGCCTTTGAAGGCGTTGACGCGCTATGAAGCGATGCTCAAGGACGGCGATGTGTATGTGTCCGCGCAACCCATCGAGAGCGGCGACGTATCG
Source organism: Caballeronia zhejiangensis (assembly GCF_000698575.1). Taxonomy (GTDB): domain Bacteria; phylum Pseudomonadota; class Gammaproteobacteria; order Burkholderiales; family Burkholderiaceae; genus Caballeronia; species Caballeronia zhejiangensis. Next base: position 56,877 of record NZ_JFHD01000010.1, on the reverse strand, counting down.
CAGAAGCAGACCAACGATAGCCGGACCATGCTCATCGTGGGCGCGGGCGCGTCGGGCGCGGCCGCTTGTTCGGCGTTGCGCGAAGCCGGTTTCGGCGGACGCATCGTGTTGGTCGGCGGCGACGCGCGCGAGCCGTACGATCGCACCTCGCTCAGCAAGTTCACGCTCGCGGGCGACATGCCACCCGACGACGTTCCGCCCCTGCTCGACGACGATTTCTTCGCGAAGCACGACATCGAACGCAACGAATCGCCTGCCGTTCATCTCGACGCGAAGAACCGGCGCGTCGAACTCGCAAACGGGCACAAGATCGATTACGACGCCGCGCTCGTCTGCACCGGCGGCGTGCCGAAGCCGCTTACGACGCCCGGCGCAAACCTCGCGCATGTACATCTGCTGCGCACTCGCGAAGATGCGCGTGCGATCCTCGCATCGCTCGAACAGCACAAGCGCGCGGTGATCGTCGGGGCGAGTTTCATCGGGCTCGAGGCGGCTTCATGTCTGAGGAAGCGAAACGTCGACGTGACCATCGTCGCGCCGGGCAAGGTGCCGTTCGCGAAGCAGTTCGGCGAGCGCATCGGCGAGATGTTCAGAAAGCTGCACGAGAAGAACGGCGTGACGTTTCATATGAATGCACGCGTAAGCACATTGAGGGGCGGCAACGCGGTGAGCGAAGTGATCCTCGATTCCGGCGAGAAGATCGCAGCCGATGTCGTGCTCGCGGGCACGGGCGTCGATCCCGCCACGTCGTTTCTTGCGGACGTCGAACTCGCGGACGATGGCGGCATCGATGTGGACACGTCCATGCTCGCCGCGCCCGCGCTCTATGCCGCCGGCGATATCGCGCGCTTTCCGTTGCCGCGCTCGGACCAGCGCGTGCGCATCGAGCATTGGCGTGTCGCGCAGCAACATGCGCGCGTCGCCGCGTACAACATGGCGGGCAGCGCACGCACGTATGTCGGCGTTCCTTACTTCTGGACCTATCACTACGAGAAGACCTTCGACTATCTTGGACATGTCAGCGAGCCCGACAGCATCGAAATAGACGGCGATCTCGAAGCGCAGCATTTCATCGCGTATCTGATGAAGGATGGACGCGTGGGCGCGGTGGTCGCGTGCGAACACGACGCCGCCGTGTGCCGTCTCGCCGAAGCGATGCGCGAGCCGCTCACGCTCGAAGACGCACGTCGCATCGCCAACGCCTGAGCGCGCGAACATGGCCACGAAACGCGCCGATATCGACCCGCAACAGACGCCCGCATCGCTCGACGAATGCCGGCGTTGCGCGCTCTGGGAACACGCGACGCAAGCGGTGCCGGGCAACGGTCCGCGTCATGCGCCGATCATGATCGTTGGCGAGCAGCCGGGCGATCAGGAAGACTTGCAGGGCAAGCCGTTCGTCGGGCCTGCCGGCGCGATGCTCGATCGCGCGCTCGAAGAAGCGGGCGTCGCGCGCAAGGAGGTGTATGTAACGAACGCGGTCAAGCACTTCAAGTGGGAACCGCGCGGCAAGCGGCGTCTGCACAAGACGCCTGCGCAGCGCGAGATCGATGCCTGCCATTACTGGCTCGATCGCGAGACAGGCGATGTTGCGCCGAAAGTGATCGTCGCGCTCGGCTCGACTGCGCTCAAGTCCGTGTTGCGCGATTCGAAGGCGACCCTGCAGGCCTCGATGGGGCACGCGCTCGAACACGAGGGACATGCGATCGTCGCGACCTATCATCCTTCGTTCGCGTTGCGCGCGCCCGATCCGGAAACACGCGAGCGTGCATACAAGGCAATCGTCGAAGCGTTGCGCGATGCACATCGGCTCGTCGCGCGTCATCGGAAATAGCGTTGAGGGAATGACTATGACAACGAGCGCAAAGACAGCAGCGAAAAAGAAGAATAGCGGCAAGCGGCCCAGCACGCGCCAGCGGCATTCGCTTGCGAGCGTCCGCAAGAAGCCGGAGCGCACGACGCATCGCTGGTCGCATCATGTGATGGAAACGAGCGATGCAATGGATATTCAGCGCGACATCTTCAAGACCGGCAACGCGCAGGAAATCGCCGATTCGCTCAAGCGCTCGTCGACGCGCAGCACCCGCCGCAAGGGCTCGCCGTTTCAATCGGCAATGTCGATGCTGAACTTCTACATCAATCGCGCGGGGCGCAATCTGCCGAAGTCGCGCAAGAGCACGCTGGAACGCGCGAAAAAACGCTTGCGCGAAGCGTTCGGACGCAAGCCCTGAAACGTCCGCGCGGCCTCGTCGGAACGAGGCCGCGCGCGTTGCGTGGCTACCGCTTCTCCATGAAGATCAGGGTTGCCGCTGACCGCCCTGATGCTGTGGCAACGGCTGATTCTGCTGCTGCTGACCGCTCTGCTGATCCTGTTGCGGTTGCCCCGGCGACCGGTCTTGCTGGCCGTGCTGCTTGGGCGTCGATGGCTGATTGCCCGTTTGCTTTTGATTTCCGCTCATGAAGCCCTCCTGGCTAAGTCATCGCGTAGGTTAAAAGCCGCGGCTTGCGCCGCACGATAGTGCGAGCATCGCGCGTACCAGAACGGACGTCCACATTATGCGGGCGCTTCGCAACGTCACGAGGAACGTCTCTTGCTCCCGCTAAAAGACGATGCGACCCGCTCAAAGGAGACAGCAATGGCGCAAGAACCTCCTCTCAATCCCGGCGATGAAGCCGAGCCCGGCGTGCCCGGTACCGGCGAAGACATCTGTCCGGACTGCAACGGCTCGGGCAAGCTCGAAGGCGCCGACTGCAAGACGTGCGGCGGAACGGGCAAGGTGACGCAAGGCATCGGCGGCGGTTGAATCGACGTTTCAGGAGTCACGTTTGAAAACGCATCCGAGCCATCTGGCAGGCACGGTCGCGCTCGCGTTGTTGCTCGCGAGCGGCGCGGCCATCGCCGACGATTACGCGAACGACTTTGGCCCGAACCCGACGCTGCCCGCACCGCGCAGAGCGATGATGCCGACGGTGAACATCGCGCCTGCCAAACCTTGGGCGCAGGGACAAAAACCCATCGCGCCCGAGGGTTTCGATGTGACCGCGTTCGGCACGGGGCTCGAACATCCGCGCTGGCTTGCGACGCTGCCCAATGGCGACGTGCTCGTCGCCGAAAGCAATGCGCCCGCGAAGCACGACGAAAACGCCGGCATCAAAGGCTTCGTCATGAAGAAGGTGATGAAGCGCGCGGGCGCGGCCGTTCCAAGCCCGGACCGCATCATGCTGCTGCGCGATGCCGATGGCGACGGAATCGCTGAAACGCGCAGCGTGTTCATCGACAAGCTGCATTCGCCGTTCGGCATGGCGCTCGTCGGCGACGATCTCTACGTCGCGGATACCGACGCGATCCTGCGCTTCAAGTACGAAAACGGCACGACGCAAATCACGACGCCGGGCGAGAAGTTCATCGACTTGCCTGCCGGCGATATCAACCATCACTGGACGAAGAACATCATCGCGAGCCGCGACGGAAGGAAGCTCTACGTGACGGTCGGCTCGAACAGCAATGTGGCGGAGAACGGCATCGACGCGGAGAACGGCCGCGCGGCGATCATGGAAGTCGATATCGAATCGAAGCAGTCGCGCCTCTTCGCGACGGGCTTGCGCAATCCGAACGGCATGGCGTGGCAGCCGCAGAGCGGCGCGCTCTGGACCGTGGTCAACGAGCGCGACGAACTCGGCAACGACCTCGTGCCGGACTATCTGACCTCCGTGAAAGACGGCGCTTTCTATGGCTGGCCATACAGCTATTACGGTCAGCATGTCGATGATCGCGTGAAGCCGCAACGCGCGGATCTCGTGCAATCGGCGATCGCGCCGGACTATGCGATCGGCGCGCACACCGCTTCGCTCGGTCTCGCGTTTTATGACGGCACCGCATTTGCGCAACGCTATCGAAATGGCGCGTTCATCGGTCAACATGGTTCGTGGAATCGCAAGCCGAGAAGTGGCTACAAGGTGATCTTCGTGCCCTTCGACAATGGCAAGCCTTCAGGACCGCCCGAAGATATTCTGACGGGCTTTCTGTCGTCGGATGGTCATGCGCTCGGCCGTCCTGTCGGCGTGGCGATCGATGGCAAAGGCGCATTGCTCGTCGCCGACGATATCGGCAATACGGTGTGGCGGGTCGCGCCCGCCGCGAAATAAATGGCCGCGCGAAAGTCGGCACGCGGCGCGCCAGGTCTCTTCGCGCTCGCGGAAAAGCAGATCGTCGGGCTTTACGATGCGGGCGTGATGTCGCCTGCGGTGCTGCATCACGTCGTCGCGGCTTACGCGAATAGCAGCATCGACTGGAACGAAGATGGCACGCTGCAAACCGTCGATGGCCATACGGTGCACGAAGCCGTCGTGCTCGTGATGATGCCGGGACGTGCGTTGAAGAACGCACGCAAGGACTTCATCTCCGTGGTCGAGCATCTCGCGGGCGGCGCGCGCGAGATGCAAGAGGACGAAGCGCAAGCCGAGGACGACGAAGATCTCCTGACTCAACTGGGCGGCGACCCATCGCCGCCGCGCGCGAAGGCGCGCGCCGCGAAGAAGAGCACGGAAGAAGAAGCCGAGCCGAAGCGCGCGGCGTTCAATCCGCTCGTCGGCGCGCGTGCCGTGCGCAAGTAGCGGCATCACGGCACGCGCCTGTCGCGATCAATGCGGCACGCCCGGCGCGATGAGATCGAGCAGATCGTCCATGTCGAATGGCTTCGCGAGAATGGGCACGCCGAGATGCTTCGCGCGTTCGAGTTCATCGGCATAACCCGTCATCAGCACGAGCTTCTGCGATGGCAAACGCGACATGATCTGCTCGGCCAGATCGATGCCGTTCATGCGGCCCGGCATCTGCACATCCGACAACACGAGATCGAATCCATAACCTTCGCCCAATAGCGCGAACGCGGCATCGGCGCTTTCTTCGTGATGCACCGCGCAGCCGAGCACTTCGAGCACCGCCGTCACGCCCGCCGCGACATCCGCGTTGTCTTCCACGAGCAGCACCGACGTGCCGCGCAACGGCTCGTCTTCTTCATCGGATACGGGCACGATCGGCGGCGTCTCGACATCGGGCGGCACATAGGCCTTCGATTCCTTCGGTGCCGGACCATGATGGCGCGGCAAATAGAGGCGCACGGTCGTGCCCGATCCCGCCACGCTCGTGATGCGCGCCGTGCCGCCCGCCTGCTCGCACGCGGCGAGCACCTGCGTGAGGCCGAGGCCCGTGCCCGCGCCGCGCTGCTTCGTCGTGAAGAGCGGCTCGAACGCGCGGCGCTGCACTTGCTCGGTCATGCCTTCGCCGTTGTCGGTGATCGAGACGAGCACGTATTCGCCATCGGGAATATCCGTTTCCGCGCCGCGCACGCGCGCGTTCTGGCAACGGATCAGCACGCGCCCGCCGTGCGGCATCGCATCGCTCGCATTCACCGCGACGTTCACGAGCGCGATCTCCAGTTCGACCCGATCGGCCATGACGCGCCACAGATCGGGCGATAACTCCAGCGTCACCGCGACGGACGGATGCACCGATTTCTTCACGAGATCGAGCACGCTTCGCAGCCAGTCGGCGGGATCGACGAGCTCGCGTTTCAGCGGCTGCTTGCGCGCGACGCTCATCAGCCGCCGCGCGAGCGATTCGGCGCCGGCCGTGGCACGTTCCACCGCGAGCACTTCGCTTTCGACGTCGTTGAAGCGCTTGTGTCGGGCAAGCTCCATGTTCGAGCCGACGACCATCAGCAGATTGTTGAAGTCGTGCGCGACGTTCGCGACGAGATTGCCGAGCGCGCCCATGCGCCGCAATTGCCGGCTCGACGCCTCGACGGAAAGGCGCGTCGCGACTTCGGCCTGCCAGCGTTCCCATGCGGCCTGCTCGGCATTGAGCCGGCGGATCGAGAACAGGATCAGCAGCCACACCGCGATGCACGGCACGAGCGCGATCGTCGCGACGAGCGCAAGGTGATTGCGCCAGCGAGCGAGAACAGCGGAGGCCGCATAGCCCGTCGACACATAGAGCGGATAGTCGCCCACGCGTCTGAACGCGAGCAAGCGATCGACGTGATCGACGGTCGAACGAAGACGCATGCTGCCGTAAAGTTCGTTGTTGCGAAACGCGGCGGTAAAGGGTGTATTGGTCGCGGGTTGCCTGCTCTCCATGGCGGCCGGAAAGCGCGCGAGGATATTGCCGTCGCGCCGATAAAGCCCGATGACGACCGCCTTGTCGCCCGCCGCGAGTTCGCGATAAAAATCGGTGAGGTAGTCGCGCTTCAACGCAATCGACACGACGCCCAGAAACTTCCCGTTTCGGCCGATGCGTCCCATCGTCGTCGTGAAGACATCCGAGCGCGCCACCTTGCCGCGCAAGGGCAACGAAAAGTACGTGACGGGCGCCACCGCACGCGCGGACTGAAAATCGTCGCGATCCTCGATCGATATCGCGGGCGCGGGATACCACCGGCTATTGGCGAGCAGCGCGCCTTTCTCGCCGAACACGGAGATCGCCGCGATCTGCGCGAGCGTGCCGCTCATGTCGTCGAGCGTGCGATGCAGCTCCGCTTCGCGGCTCTTGATGAGCGCGTCGTCGCTATCGCCGAGCAGATCGACGATGCGCGTCTCCAGTTGCTGATTGAGGTCGATCACTTTCAGCGCGTGCTCGTCGGCGACGCGCGTGAGGCGTTCCGTGAGTTCCCGCGCATCGGCGAAGCGGCGCTGATGATCGTAGTAGCCGTAGATGCAAAGGCACGCGACCGGAATGACGATGGATGCGCCCAATACGAGCAGCAGCACCTTGCGCATCGATGCGAAATTGCGGGCAGGCAGCGGCAGATCGAATGTCGCGGTCTCTGTGGAGTCCAAGCGTTGCGTCTCCGAGGAAGTCGACCGGCATATCGTAACCGGCGAGGAGTCGGAGCGGTATGAAGAATGAAGAAAACGCCGGCATTCTCTTTAAACGCGGCGAGTGCATCGGTCGCCGGCGGCCTTTCTTCTCATTTAGCCAGGCGCATGCCTGGCCACTCGTCGCAGGGCTTGTGGACCCGGCGCGAGCGTCGGCTTCAGCCGGCCATTTCGCGATCGGGCGTCGCGGATATGCGATGAATCGCGAGATCGGCGCCATTGAACTCTTCTTCGCGATCGAGCCGCAGGCCCACTGTCATCTTGATGGCGCCATACACGAGCGCACCGCCCGCGAGCGCGAGCACGACGGCGCCCGCCGTGCCGATGAGCTGGGACCCGATCGATACACCGCCGATGCCGCCGAACGCCTTCTGCCCGAACACGCCCGCCGCGATGCCACCCCACGCGCCGCACATGCCGTGCAGCGGCCACACGCCGAGCACGTCGTCGATGCGCCAGCGGTTCTGCACGCAGGTGAACATCTGTACGAAAAGCACGCCCGCGACCGCGCCGACGATCAGCGCGCCGAGCGGATGCATGAGGTCCGAGCCCGCGCATACCGCGACGAGACCCGCGAGCGGCCCGTTATACGTGAAGCCCGGATCGTTGCGGCCCGCGAACCACGCGGCGAGCGTGCCGCCGACCATCGCCATCAGCGAGTTGACGGCGACGAGGCCGCTGATCTTGTCGACCGTCTGCGCGCTCATCACATTGAAGCCGAACCAGCCGACCGCAAGCACCCACGCGCCGAGCGCGAGAAACGGAATGCTCGACGGCGGATGCGCGGCGATGCGCCCGTCCTTGTGATAACGCCCGTGACGCGGCCCGAGCAGCAGCACGGCGGGCAACGCGACCCAGCCGCCGAACGCATGCACGACGACCGAGCCGGCGAAATCATGAAACGGCGCGCCGAACGCGTGCGTGAGCCACGCCTGAATGCCGAAACGCTCGTTCCACGCGACGCCTTCCAGTAAGGGATAAATGAAGCCGACGATCACGCAGGTCGCGAACAGTTGCGGATTGAACTTGGAGCGCTCCGCAATGCCGCCCGACACGATCGCCGGAATCGCCGCGGCGAAGGTCAGCAGAAAGAAGAAGCGCACGAGCGCATAGCCGTTGTGCTGCGCGAGGATATCGGCGCTGTGCATGAACTGCACGCCGTACGCGATGTTGTAGCCGATGAAGAAGTACGCAAGCGTCGACACGGCGAAGTCCACGAGGATCTTCACGAGCGCATTCACTTGATTCTCGCGGCGCACGGTGCCGAGTTCGAGAAAGGCGAAACCTGCGTGCATCGCAAGCACCATCGCGGCGCCTAACAGCAGAAAAAGAGTGTCGGTTCCGGATTGGAGTGCCTGCATGATTCGAGCGATTGGTCTGGAAGAGGCGCACGTTTTGCAAGTTCCGGGCCAACTTGGCGCAGACGGCATCCAAACGGTGCAGACGCTTTGCGCAGCGCGGATTGGCATGGTGCAACGGGCCGCGACGCTAACTTTTTCGGTGCGCCCGATCTTGGTGCAGTGCCCCGTTGCATGGCATTGAATGCACCGCGCAAGAGCCAAATATTTCGATGCGAAGGGACGTCGTAGGCTTATCGCAAGCATGCGATGCGATGCACGTTCGCGTTGCGTGGCGAGTATTCTGAAGACTGGTCGCGTGCAAAACGGAGTGGCCATGACCTCACGCATCGAACGATTTGGCGAGCACGTACGCATGGAATCGCATGAGCGCGATCCGCGTGTCGTCACGGTCGTGCTCGATCGGCCCGCGCGTCGCAATGCCGTCGATCGTTCCATGGCCGACGCATTGCGAGAGGCGTTCGAGCGCTTCGATGCCGACGATGCGTTATCCGTCGCCGTGCTATGGGGCGCGGGCGGCACGTTCTGCGCGGGCGCTGATCTGTCCGCACTCAACGATGACTCGCGCCGCAACGAGATCCATGCCGACGGCAGCGGCCCCGGCCCGATGGGACCGACGCGGCTCACGCTGCACAAACCCGTGATCGCCGCCATCGCCGGTCATGCGGTCGCGGGCGGACTCGAGCTTGCCGCGTGGTGCGATCTGCGCGTCGTCGAGGAACACGCGGTGCTGGGCGTGTTCTGCAGACGCGTCGGCGTGCCGCTCATCGATGGCGGCACGATACGGCTGCCGCGTCTCATCGGCATGTCGCGCGCGCTCGATCTGATCCTCACTGGCCGCGCCGTCGATGCTGACGAAGCGCTCGCTATCGGCCTTGCGAATCGCATTGCGCCGGCGGGCGAAGCGCGCAATGTCGCCGAAGCGCTCGCATGGGAACTGGCCGCGCTGCCGCAGGCCGCGTTGCGCGCCGACTTATGCTCCGCGCACGACAACGCGTTCGATGCCGACTTGGGCCGCGCCTTGCAGCGCGAAGGCGCGAGCGGATATCGCGCGGTGTGCGATGAAGGTCTCGAAGGCGCGACGAGTTTCATCGCAAGACATCGGGACTGAAAGGACGAGCGACATGAACTCAGTGTTCGAGAACCGTAGGGAAGCGGGCCGCGAGCTCGCGCAGCATCTCGGCGCGTATGCGGACCGTGACGACGTCACCGTGCTCGCATTGCCGCGCGGCGGCGTGCCCGTGGCATACGAAGTCGCACGTGCATTGCGCGCACGGCTCGATGTGCTCGTCGTGCGCAAGCTCGGCGTGCCGGTGCAGCCGGAACTCGCGATGGGCGCGATCGCATCCGGCGATGCGTTCTTTCTCGACGAGCGCATCGTGGAATATGCAGGCGTCGGGAAAGACGAACTCGATCGCGTGATCGCGATGGAGCGCGCCGAGCTCGAGCGGCGCGAGGCGCTGTATCGCGGCGACATGCCGCCGCTCGATATGAACGGACGCGTGGCGATCGTCGTCGATGACGGCATGGCGACCGGCGCAACGATGAAGGCCGCGGCGATGTCCTTGCGTCATGCGCGCCCGTCGAAGATCGTCGCAGCGCTGCCCGTTGCGCCGCTCGATTCGGAAGCGCGCGTGGAAGATATCGTCGATGAATTCGTCTGCGTGATGCGGCCGCATCGATACTTCGGCGTCGGGCAGTTCTACATCGACTTCGATCAGACGAGCGACGACGAAGTGCGCGAGTTGCTCGATGCGGCCCGCAAGGATGTTTAGCGCAGCCAGGGCGCGTCGTGCGATTCCTGCGTCTTGCCGTATTTTTCACGCGCGGCCTTCAACGACTGCTTCTCGATGACGCCTTCGTCCACGAGCGATTTCAGCGCGGCGATGACGATCGATACGCGATCCACTTCGAAGAACTCACGCAACGATTGACGCGTATCGCTGCGGCCGAAGCCATCGGTGCCGAGCGTGACGTAACGGCGCGGCACATACGCGCGAATCAGTTCGGGCACCGCGCGCACATAGTCCGTCGCCGCGATCACCGGCCCGCGCGATGATTCGAGCGCGCGCGTGACGAAGGGCACGCTCGCATCGTCGTCGGAGAGGCGCGCCGCGCGCTCGCATGACGCGCCATCGCGATGAAGCTCCGTGAAGCTCGTCACGCTCCACACGGCGGCGTCGATGTTCCAGTCGTCTTTGAGCATCATGCGCGCGGCGATCGCTTCGTTGAGGATCGCGCCCGAGCCGAGCAATTGCACTTGCGCATTGGCATCGCCGCCGATGCGATAGATGCCGCGCAAAATGCCTTCGCGCGTGGACGCATTCAGCGCACTGCCGGGCGCGGAAGGCTGCGCGTAGTTTTCATTCGTCACCGTGATGTAATAGAACACGTCGTTCTGGCGTTCCATCATCTCCTGCATGCCTTCATCGACGATAGCCGCGACTTCGTACGCGAACGCGGGATCGTAAGCGCGGCAGTTCGGAACCGTCGATGCAGAGAGATGGCTCGTGCCGTCCTGATGCTGCAAGCCTTCGCCGCCGAGCGTCGTGCGGCCCGCCGTCGCGCCGATGAGAAAACCACGCGAACGCTGATCCGCGGCCGCGAAAATCAGATCGCCGATGCGCTGAAAACCGAACATCGAGTAATAGATGTAGAACGGCAGCATCGGCAGATCGTGCACGCTGTATGAAGTCGCCGCCGCGATCCACGACGACACTGCGCCCGCCTCCGAAATGCCTTCTTCGAGAATCTGCCCGCGCGTGTCCTCGCGGTAATAGAGCATCGAGCCCATGTCTTCCGGCTCGTATAACTGGCCGAGCGGCGAATAGATGCCCACTTGCCTGAAGAGATTCGCCATGCCGAACGTGCGCGCCTCGTCCGCGACCACAGGGACGACGCGCGGTCCGAGCGTCTTGTCCTTCAGCAAGCTGCCGAGCATGCGGACGAAAGCCATCGTCGTGGACATTTCCTTCGCTGATGCGTCGAGCGCGAACTGGCCCCACGTAGCGAGCGCGGGCGGCGTGATGCCAAGCGAAGCCTTCGCGCGCCGTCGCGGCAGATAACCGCCCAACGCCGCACGACGCTCGTGCAGATAGCGCATTTCGGGCGCGTCATCCGCGGGCTTGTAGAACTTGAGCTGCTCGACATCGTTATCGGAGAGCGGCAGGCGAAAACGATCGCGGAACTGCTTGAGATCGTCGAGATCGAGCTTCTTCTGTTGATGCGTCGTCATGCGGCCCTGCCCCACCGCGCCCATGCCGAAGCCCTTCATCGTCTTCGCGAGAATCACCGTCGGCTGGCCCTTGTGCGAAAGCGCCTTCGCATAAGCGGCGTGGAGCTTGCGCACGTCGTGACCGCCACGGCGCAAACGGTCGATATCTTCATCCGACATATGCGCGACGAGCGCCGCGAGTTCCGGATTCTGCCCGAAGAAGCGCTCGCGGTTATAGCGGCCGTCATTCGCCGAGAAAGTCTGGAATTGGCCGTCGACGGTATGCGCAAATGCGCGCAGCAATGCATTGGAGCGATCGCGCGCGAACAGCGCGTCCCAGTCCGAGCCCCACAAGACCTTGATGACGTTCCAGCCCGCGCCGGTGAATTGCGCTTCGAGTTCATCGACGATGCGCCCGTTGCTGCGCACAGGGCCATCGAGCCGCTGCAGATTGCAGTTGATGACGAACACGAGGTTATCGAGTTGCTCGCGCGCTGCGAGCGACAGCGCGCCGATCGATTCCGGCTCGTCCATTTCGCCATCGCCGAAGAAGCCCCAGACCTTGCGGCCTTCCGTGTTCTTGAGATTGCGGTTCTGCAAATAGCGCATGAAGCGCGCTTGATAAATGGAATTGATAGGACCGATGCCCATCGACCCAGTGGGGAACTGCCAGAAATCCGGCATCAGCCAGGGATGCGGATAAGAGCACAAGCCCGGTCCCGCGATCTCGCGCCGATAATGCTTCAGATGTTCTTCGCCGAGAAAGCCTTCGAGAAACGCGCGCGCATAGACGCCCGGCGACGAATGCGGCTGAAAGTAGACGATATCGCCGCCATGCGTTTCATTCGCGGCTTTAAAGAAGTGATTGAAGCCGACCTCGAAAAGATCCGCCGCCGATGCATAACTTGCGATATGGCCGCCGAGTTCGCCATAAGCCCGATTCGCGCGCACGACCATCGCGAGTGCATTCCAGCGCAACACCGCGGCGAGCTTTTCCTCGATGTCGAGATTGCCGGGATAAGGCTGTTGCTGCGCCACGGGAATCGTATTCGCATAAGGCGTCGCGCGCGCCCGCGCCGATTCGACGCCCACCGACAGCGCGTGCTCCGCGAGCCGGTCGAAAAGATACTGCGCGCGATCCTTGCCTACGTGTTCGACGACCGCATCGAGCGCCTCCAGCCATTCGGCGGTCTCGCCGGGATCGATGTCCTCGCGTCCCTTGGCAATGGAAAGAAGCTGGGTGGTACCGCTCGACAAGTCCGTCATGGCGCGACTCCGCGTTGGCTAGAGAATACGCTCAAGCATATCCTTTGATGCGCAGAATGTGCGTCTCATTTGGCTGCCTTCTCCCTTTGCTGTAGTGTGTTTATTCTTCGGAAACGCCAAAAACCGGAATCTTTCGACTATGACAGCACACTCGAAGCAGCGCCTCGACCGCATCGACATCGGCATATTGAATGAGCTACAGCAAAACGCGCGCATCACCAATTCGGAACTCGCCCGCGCCGTCAATCTTTCGCCGACGCCCTGCTTCAACCGCGTGCGCGCGCTGGAGAAGGCGGGCCTTTTCAAGCAGCACGTCACCTTGCTGAATCCGGAAGCGCTCGGGCTTTCCATCAACGTCTTCATTCAGGTCAGTCTGGAAAAGCAGATCAAGGATGCGCTTGCCCGTTTCGAGCAAGCGATCAGCGAGCGGCCCGAAGTGATGGAGTGTTATCTGATGACGGGCGATGCCGATTACCTGTTGCGCGTCGTATTGCCCGACGTCGCCGCGCTGGAGCGCTTCATCCTGGAACGGCTCACGAAGATGCCAGGCGTTTCCAACATTCGTTCGAGCTTTGCGCTCAAACAGGTGCGCTATAAAACCGCGCTGCCGTTGCCCGCGTCGGGATTGACCCTGCCCGATCAGAATGCCGACGAGGCAGAATGGACCTGAGGGATAGTGCAACGAGCGGTCGATCCTTCCGACAGCACTAAACATTCCTGTAATTCTTGCGATGACGCGGTGCATCGCCTATAACTCGTGTGGCCTGTGCGGCATGTTTTCCCGGCTTGACGTGTTCTCTGACGAATTACCACGCACGCGAGAAAGACATGAACATCGAAACCGTACGTGTATTCATCATGACGCGCGGCGTCGATTTCGCGATCATGGTGATCGGCGCGATCGCGCTGTGGATCATCGGGCGCTGGCTGATCGGTCTCGTCACGAGCACGATGCGCAAGCTTCTTTCGCGCAACGGCCGCGTCGATCCCACGCTCGCGCATTATCTCGGCTCCATCGTCGGCGTCATTCTCAATCTGCTGCTCGTACTCGCGATTCTGCAGATTTTTGGCGTGCAGACGACGTCTTTCGCGGCGTTGCTCGCGGGTCTCGGTCTCGCTATCGGCACGGCATGGGGCGGGCTGCTCGCGCACTTCGCGGCAGGCGTGTTCATGCAGGTGTTGCGGCCCTTCAAAGTGGGCGATTTCGTGACCGCGGGCGGCGTGACCGGCACCGTCACTGAGCTTGGTCTTTTCGGCACGACCATCACGACGCCCGACAACGTCGCGGCCATCATCGGCAACAACAAGATCTTCTCCGACACGATCTGGAATTTCAGCTTGCTGCCGCATCGGCGCGTCGAACTGAGCGCGAAGATCGCGAATGGCGTCGATCCGCTCGATGCCATCGCGCGTCTGAAGGAAGCCGTCGCGAAGATACCGAACGTGGCGACCACGCCGCCGCCCGATGTCGAAGTGCTGTCGTTCACGCCGGAAGGACCGCTTCTGTGCGTGCGGCCTTACACCAATACAAACGACTATTGGCAGGTCTATTTCGACACCAATCGCACGATCATCGAAACGTTCAGGCAAGCCGGCTATCCGACGCCGGAAACGCCGCTCGTGCGCCGCGTCGTCAACTGATTTTCACGCGCGAATGCTGAACTAGAATGAGTGGAACCGGCGTGCCTTGCGCCGGATCACCGGTCGCGCGCGGGAGGATGCCATGCCGACTTATCAATACCGTTGTCAGGATTGCGGCGAGACCTTCGAGCACGCGGAGCACATCGTCGAGCATGCAACGGTGCAACTCAAATGCCCGAAGTGCGGCAGCGAGAAGGTCGCGCACGCACCGGCGCCGTTCGTCGCGAAGACCACGAAGAAAAGCTGAACTTCAAGCCGCGCGAAACCGCACTTCGTGCGACGGCAGGCCGCCCAGACGTTGCGCGACGTGATCGATGAACGCGCGCAAGCGCGGCGCTTCGTGACGGCTCGGCGGCCATAGAATCTGAAACACGCCTTCCGTACGCATGTGTGCACCGAGCACCGCGCGCAGCATGCCGCCGTCCATCGCGCTCTTCGCGACGAAATCCGGCACGCACGCGAGCCCCAATCCGGAGATGCAGGCTGCGAGCACGGCTTCCATGTCGTTGAACGTGAGCGTCGCGTGCGGATCGATTGCGAACGTGTGATCGTCACGCGCGAAACGCCAGGGCTCGGGACGGCCGCTCGCCGGAGAACGGAAGCGGATGCACGCATGGCCATCGAGATCGCCGGGCGTCGCGGGCTCGCCATGACCCGCGAAGTATGCGGGCGAGCCAATCACGACCGGACCGTATTGCGTGAGCGGGCGCGCGAGCAATTGCGAATCGGCGAGACGCCCTGTGCGGATCACCGCGTCATACCCTTCCTGCGTGACATCGACTACGCGATCGCTGAATTCGATATCCAGTTCGATGTCCGGATAGCGCCGCCTGAAGTCCGGCACGAGCGGCATCAATAGCCGCGTGCCGAGCGACGGCGCGCTGATGCGCAGGCGTCCGCGCGGCGACGACGTCGAATGGAACAGCTCGTTCTCTGCTTCTTCGAGATCGGCGAGCATGCGTTTGCAGCGCGCGAAGAAACGTGCGCCTTCGTGCGTGAGGCCGATCCTGCGCGTCGTGCGATTGAGCAGTTGCACGCCGAGCTTCGCTTCGAGCCGCATCACGCTCTTGCCTACTGCCGAAGCCGACAATCCGAGCGCGCGCCCTGCCGCGACGAAGCTGCCCGACTCGGCGGCGCGCACGAACGCGACCATGCCGGAAAGACTTTCTGTCGATGGAGGCGCCCCGGACGAAGTCGCCGTGAGAGACCCGTGCGAAGCCTGCGATGGAACGGTGGTCATATTCATGTTCTGGCGAAAAAGAAGGCGCGACGGATTGCGCCTGTCTTCTGCGAGAACGTGCGTGATGCCGATTTATTCCCGACTTACCCGCGCTCTCGTGTAGTGCGGCGCGTCAGCCGTTCAGTTCCTCGTGCAGCGCGACGTATTCCTGCGCGAGCTTGTGACGCGGTTCGAGATAGATCATCGGCCGCGCGTGCTGATGGCTCTCGCGGATTTTCACGGAGAGCGACAGATGCGAATTGAGCACAGGCAAATCTTCGCCGCGTAGTTCGTCGACGAGTTGCTGGGGCAGGCTTGCGCGCGGCTGGAACTGATTGATGACGATGCCTTCGACGCTCAGATCCGGATTGTGATCGTGGCGGATCTCCTGCACGTTATCGAGCACCGAATAGAGCGCGCGGCGCGAGAAGTCGTCGCAATCGAATGGAATCAGACAGCGCTCCACGGCGATCAATGCGGAGCGCGTGAAGAAGTTGAGCGCGGGCGGCGTGTCGATATAGACGGCGTCGTAGTGTTGCAGTCCCTTCAATGCGTCACGCAGCTTATAGATCTTGTAGCGCGATTCGAGCTTGCTTTGCAGCGCTTCGAGATTCGGATGCGACGGCACGATGTCGAGATTCTCGAATGGCGTTGCATGAATGAAGGACTCGAACGCCGGTTCGCGAAAGCTATAGCTCAATGCGGATTCGAAGAAGCTTGCGAGATTCGGCTGTGCATCGCGGGCTTGTTCGCCTAGCAGGTACTGGCTTGCATTGCCCTGCGGATCGAGGTCGATGACGAGTGTGCGCAGGCCCCGGGAAGCGCTGATCGCGGCGAGATTGCAGACGATGGTGGACTTGCCTACGCCACCCTTTTGATTGAAGACCACACGGCGCATCGGGTTTTTCTTCCTGGGTTTGTGAACGCTCGTTTCTTTGTGCGTTCTGGCTGGGGTTGAGCGGTTCCAGGGATGTGATCTTATCGCATCAATATGGTTGCGGTTTTTGGCTTTGGGTTTTTGTTCGTTTGTTCGGGAGGTGTCGCTGGATCCCGTATTCGTGTCGGTCTATTAGCACTGCCCCTGTGCTAATAGACCACTTAGAAGACGGGATCCGGCGAAAGCGAAAAAATCAAGGAAAAGCCGGAATCGTAGGATCGGCCCCTTCGACATCGGCCTCCGGATGATGACTCTTCACCAGCGCCTCGATCTCCTCGACACGATCCTTCGGCACATCGACCATCATCAGCAATTCGCCATCGTCGATCGCATGCTCGAACCGCCGCAAACGCGTATTCGGAATGCCCACGCCGATCATCGTCGCGGCCCATGCGCCGAAGCCCATGCTCGCGAGCGTCATGCAAACGACCGCGCCGCCGGCAATCGTCAAACCCGCAGGCGGAAATGCCATCGCAACAAGTCCGGCGAGCGCGCCCGTCACGCCTCCTGCAGCCGTTCCGCGAGCAAGCGCAGGCAAGAGATCGGTGCGTTGAACGAGTGTCGCTTGAGGCAAATCCTCCAGCGGTTCATGAGGCCGCGCAAGCACATGGATATGCCGCCATTCGATTCGCTTCAGCAGCAATTCGTCGATGATCCCCTTCGCGCTCGCCACACTCGGCAGCAGAAAATAGATGCGCCTCATCTCGCACCTCCATATCGGAGCGTCATGAATCCAATATAGACGACGCGCACAGGAACGCTTTTCAACACGCACGAAGCAAGTCACCGTGCTTGGGTATCACCATGCAGGCAGCGCACGCTTATGCGAGTATCTCCGGATGCGTTCGAACGATTCGCATTCGGAAAAGGAGCAGCATGACGCACATGAACACCCCTTCGTGGCAGGACGTAATCACGCAAACCGAACGCGCACTCGCATGCGGCGCACTGCGTTCGTTCGATACCGCGCAAAGCGTGATCGAAGATGGCGGCGTGCGCTTTCTCGTACGACAGGCCGCTAATATCGCGCGCAAGGAGCAGGCATCGAAACTCGCGGCAAAGTCCGCCGCCGATGCCGCGAGCGCATGGCGCGATCCATTCTCGCCATGCGAGGAAGCGCTGCGTGTCGGCGATATCGGCGAGCGGCATTTTCTGTTGCTCAACAAGTTCAACGTGCTCGCGCATCATCTGCTGATCGTGACGACGGACTTCGAGCCGCAAGAGACGCTCATCAGCGAGGACGACTTCGCCGCGCTCTTTGCCTGCCTCGATCGTTTCGATGCACTCGGCTTCTATAACGGCGGCAGCATCGCCGGATCGAGCCAGCCGCACAAGCATCTGCAGATGGTGCCGCTGCCGCTCGATGGTCAGGCATTGCCGATCGAAGCGGCCATCGAAGCGGCGCGCACGAGCGGCATCTTTCGCGTGCCGCAACTCGCGTTCGCGCACGCAGCCGCATGGCTCGACGATGACAGCATCGCCAACGTGCACGCAACCTATCTGCAACTGCTGAACGCGATCGGCGTGCAACCGCTCGATGTCATGGGCGTCGAACATCAAAGCGCGCCTTATAACCTGCTCGTCACGCGTCGATGGATGCTCGCGGTGCCGCGCAGCGTATCGCATGTCGAGGGCGTCGCGGTGAATGCGCTCGGATTCGCCGGCTCGCTCTTCGTTCGCGACGACGCACAGCGCGAGGTCGTCGAAACGCTGGGTCCGATGAAACTACTTGCAAACGCAACTATCTCTTGAAATCGGCTCCGGCGACCCGCATGTCCGCATCCAGACATCGGGAGTTCAAGGAACATGGGAAGCCGGCCTCAATTCATCGACGATCTTGCGCGCGGGGCGCAGGACGCCGCGCCCTCCACCCCGCTCGACCCCATCGACGCTATCGACGATGGGGCCCTGCTCGACGCCTATTCGCGCACCGTCATCGGCGCGCTGGAGCGCGTGCAGCAAGCAGTCGTGTTCATTTCCGTCGAACGTCAACTGGCTGACGCGCGCGGCGCGCGACGCAGTGTCGGCGGCACGGGCTCGGGATTCATCTTCACGCCCGACGGCTATCTGCTGACCAATAGTCACGTCGTGCACGGCGCGACGCATATCGTCGTCACGCTCGCCGATGGCACGCGCTTCGACGCCGATCTCGTCGGCGACGATCCCGCAAGCGATCTCGCGGTGCTGCGCATCGGCTCGCCGGAGCCGCTGCCGCATGTCGAACTGGGCGACTCGGGCCGCCTTCGCGTAGGACAGATCGCGATCGCGGTAGGCAATCCGCTCGGGCTCGCGCAGACCGTCACGACGGGCGTCGTCTCCGCGCTCGGCCGAACGCTGCGCTCGACTTCGGGCCGCATGATCTATGACGTCATTCAGACCGATGCCGCGCTCAATCCCGGCAACTCGGGCGGGCCGCTCATCAATTCGGCAGGCCAGGTGATCGGCGTGAACACCGCGATCATCGCCGGCGCGCAGGCCATCTCGTTCGCGACCGCGATCGATACGGCGAAGTGGGTCATCATGCAGATCTTCGCGTACGGGCGCGTGCGGCGCGCGTATATCGGCGTGGCGGGTACGACGACGCCGATCTCGCGGCGCGTGCAGCGCTTTTTCGCGCTTCCGTCGGCAAGCGGCGTGCATGTGATGGAGATCGTCAAAGGCAGTCCGGCCGCGCTCGGCGGCCTGCGCACAGGCGATCGGATCGTCGCGGTGGATGACGTCGCCATCGATAGCGTCGACAGTTTGCAGCGCACGCTGGACGCATCGCGCATCGACAGGCCGGTGAAGATCGCGGTGCTGCGCGGCACGCAGAAGCTCGATATCGACGTGACGCCCGTCGAGCAGACGGGCTGACGCGGCGGCGGCGCGTGCCTCGATGCACACGCGCCGCCTCCCAACGCTTCACTTCACTTCCTGCTGCCGGTCTCCCGCGCCGCTTGTCCCGCGTACCCGGTGTTTCGTGCGCGCGCATCGGCGAAAACATCGGCCAGACGCTCGCGCAGCGCGTCGGCGTCGCGGCGCAACGGCGCGTTCGCCGACGCATCGATCAACGCATCGATACGCCGTTGCCAGTACGCCTGCTGCATGACGGCATGCCGCATCGGCTCCCCGCGTGCTTTCGCCGCCACGCGCTCAAGCTCCGCGATCATCCGGCCGATGTGCGCGAGTTCCTCCTGCGCGAGCTGATCGACGCTCACAGGCTCCTCCTCGTTCCGCGTCTGTCATGGAGCGCGGTTCCATGAATGCTAAACGTCGCAACCGAAGGCTTTATTCCAGCGGCGCAAGGAAACGAAGCGATTCCGCACCCTGGCCCGCGCTTTGCGCTGTTTGCAATGTCTCGACGGCTATGTGCGCTAACGACCGGTCGCGCGTGCGCGGCTCCGGCCTAATGTGGAAGCAGCAGACAGTGTTCGCGCGCACGGGCCGCCCCGTTCGAACGAGCCTGCCCTGTCGGGGAAGGTCCTAGAAAAAGGATTGCCATGACCACGCACAAGAAAAACCAGACGGCGATGCGCCGCGAAGCGTTCCGTTGCACTGGCGCACAACTCGACGCCATCCTGCGATTCGGCGAGGAACGCAAGCTGGAGAATCAGCCGTTGCATATCGTCGTCGCTGAATACTGGCGCTATCAGGCGCACGCGAAAGCCGCCTGATCGTTCGTACTTCTCGCCGGTTTCGAAGCATCGCCCTGCGGGCCGCGCGGCGCTATGTACCCGCTATTGTCCCGACAGCACCCGCTGCTTCAGCACCCAGATTGCCGTGGGCACTGCGTAGTAAGCGCTGACATTGCCCGTGACGAGCTTGCCCGTCAGTTGAATGCGTGCGTTCTCCGTGGGCGTCGCATCGATGATCTGCACCGCCGACACATTCGTCTGCTGGCGACCGCCTTGTCCTGTGCTCGCGCTCATCACGCACACCGGACGCGACAGCGATAGCACCCACGCGGGCTTGGGGGACGCATCGCCTTCGCGTGCGGACTGGCGCGTCGCCGTGCCTTCGAGCGTGACGACATCGCCATCGTTATAGCAAGGCGCCGCCGCTGCGGAGCCTGCCATCAGCACGAGCACCCAAGCACAGGCTTTCGCAATCATTCGAACCTCGCGAAGAGCGCGTCGCGTGACGCGCGGATCCGGGAAAGAAGCTCAGTTACTTTAGGTGATCGGCGTTGGGGTCGCAACCTGCGGACGAATGGTCATCCTCGGCGCTCCTTTCAGAACCTTCATTCGGGAACGCGTGTTGCTGCACTTCATCTGACGAATCGAAAGAGCGCGGATCACGACTGCGAAAGACCGCGCATGAAGACATTGCCGGTCCGCGACTCATTCGGACTGACAGAGGGGGCGACGATGAATCAGGTCATAGTTGGTGTGTTCGGATCCTATCGGGACGGACACGACGCGCTTCGCGCATTGCAGCTCGCGGGTTTGCGACGCGACGACGCGCATCTTTATCGGGCCGGACGTGGCGAGAGCGATATCGATGCTCTGCTGCCGCCCGCGCACGACGAGGACGATGCGGAGTACGTCGCTCATGGCGAGCATC
Source organism: Caballeronia zhejiangensis (assembly GCF_000698575.1). Classification (GTDB taxonomy): domain Bacteria; phylum Pseudomonadota; class Gammaproteobacteria; order Burkholderiales; family Burkholderiaceae; genus Caballeronia; species Caballeronia zhejiangensis. The sequence goes on along the minus strand of NZ_JFHD01000010.1, from coordinate 35,824 downwards.
AAGGCGTGATCTGCGCGCGCAATCGGTTCGTGCCGCACGAGCCGGTCTCGCCGCGCCCGCCCGCGTCTCATGCCGCCGACGACGCCACGCCACAGCGCACGCTGCTCGTCATCCGCATCAACGATGACATCAAGCCGGGCGCGATCGGCGAAATGCTGCACGAGCACGGCGCGATCGCGGTCAAGGACGCGAGCGGCCACTGGCGCTTCTCCCCGTTCAGGAATCCGGCGGGCGTCTGAGCGCAGCGTTTTCAGTGCATGCCCGGATGAGGCTTGCGAACGACGGAGGGCGCTTCGGACTCGGCGCGCTCATCGTCTTCCGATGGGTCGTCGGACGAAGGCTCGTTGGCGAGATCGCGCGCTTCCTGCGCCGCCGCCGCCGCACGCAACGTCCGACAGCGCGCCGAGTGGCGGAACGTCGCGAGCAGGCGAACGACTTCGCGTGTTCTCGTTCTCATTGTTGCCTCCTTCGAAGCAGTTGAGAAACTACTTTAAGTGTAGGCGGCAAATGCTCAGGCGCAAGGCGTTCCATCGAAATAATGTGCGCCGGCGCATGCGCGTTGCATGCGTTTCGGACGCGCATAAAAAAGCCGGACGGATGCTTGCGCACACGTCCGGCTCTTTTATCACTTTCACGTCACGTTTTACTGCTGCTGCGGATACTGCCTTGCTTCTACTGCTTCTACTGCTTCACTGCTGAAACACCTGTACCTGCTCCGGGGCCGCACGAGCGATCGGGAACGTATCGGCGGCGCTGTAACTGTTACTCATCGACATGAATGCGATAAGGCTCATCGACATCATGGCGGCCGCAAGGATGATGCGCTTCTTTTGCATGGCTGCTATTCGTTCTCTCGTTTGGCGTGCAACGAATAGTAGAGCGTCGAAGATAGGAAAGCGCTAATCCGCGTCTTAATTCAAAGCACAAAAAACTAGGAGCGAAAAGCACGACCGCCAGCAATCGGCATGAGGCAGCATGCGATTGTTCGAACCGTCTAGTACATTTCCCGCATCGTGCCCTGTGCGCAACACGGCGGAAAAGAACTTTACTGTTGCCTTGCCAGCGTCCTGCGATGCCGGGAGAATTGAAGCAACGGCCTAAAAACCGTTCCTTCACTACCACGAGAGTTCGATGGCAACCTTAGAGGGCAAGGCGCAATACCGCATTGATACCGATAACACGGCAGCCGGTATCGCCATCATGATCCTGACGACCGCGACTTTCGCGGCAAGCGATTCCACCGTCAAGCTGATCGGCACCGCCGTCCCTCTGCTGGCTTTGCTCTGGGTTCGCTATCTTTTCCAGATGATCGTCATGGGCGCGTGGCAGATACGCCGCCGCGCGTTCGGCCTCTTTCGCACGGGCAGCGTCAAGCTGCAGATCGTGCGCGCGGTGCTGCTGCTGACCAATTCCGCGTGCACGTTCGCAGGGCTGCGGCATCTTCCGTTGCCCGTCAGCACGTCCCTCGCGATGCTCGCGCCACTCATCTCCACACTGCTCGCCGCGCTCGTGCTGAAAGACGACGTGCCGCGCAGCAAGTGGGCGCTGGTCGCGATCGGTTTCGTCGGCATGCTGCTGGTCGTGCGGCCGGGCGGCAGCTCGTTTAGCTGGACGGTGATCTATCCGATCGGCGCGGCGACGACGTTCGCGTGTTTCCAGGTGGTGTCGAGCCATCTTTCGCGCGTCGACGACGCGATCACGACCAACTTCCTCACGGCGCTCGTCGCGACGCTCATGCTGTGCGTGCTCGTGTGGATGGATCAAGCCGAAATGCTGCCCGCGCTCGCGCAGGTACGATTCGAAAGCTGGCTGCTCGTCGTCTTCATGGCGACGATGGCGACCACCGGCCACGGACTCATGCTTCAGGCGCTAAAGCGCGCGCCGCTCTCCGTGCTGACGCCGCTCGGCTACGGTCAGCTCGCGTTCGCCGCCCTTTTCAGCTGGTTGCTGTTCGGACAAGTGCCCGACTTCTGGATGGCGATCGGCATGTGCGTGATCGCGGCGAGCGGCATCGGCACCGTGCTCCTGCATGGACGCAAGGCGGCGCCGGCCGTATCGGCGGATGTCTGACGATAACGAAACGCTCAGTTGGCGGCGTGCGCGCGCTCGGCCTGGCCCGTGCAGAGCCAATGCGGATCGATGTCCAGCGCCTTCGCGATGCGATTGAATGCCGCGAACGGCGGAACCGTGATGCCGCGGCGCCAGAATTGCACGTCGTGCTCGCTCACGTCGAGCCAGCCAGCGGCTTTTGCGGAACTGATGTTTGCCTTCTGCAAGGCCCGGTCGAGTCGTGCGGCCATGGCGCGCCGCAAGGCGTTGTCTTCGTGACTGCGTTCAAGGTGGCCAAGGGTTTGGGAATGTCGCCCCATTTTCTTCAAGTCTCTCGATTTATATCTTTATGCCGTTCAGCGCCGGCTCATTAGCGCGAGGTGAATCCTACTGATTCACGATGACGCGGCAGTGACAGAAATACCGGAAAACCGTCCGTCCTACCGAAAGCCCGTCGCGCATGTTGCAGTGCGAGATTCTTCCAATTAACGCATCAATGCGTCAAGTGGGGAAACAACGCATTCGGTAACTTTTGTCTTAGGGGTTTACGACAGGCCGCGCCTGGACGCCTGCAGCAAGCGTTTAATGAACGCACGTTCGCAGGCCGACTGGTCAGGATTATTTCTTTTCTACCTGCATTCGTGTGATGTGTGATGAGTCCTTAATCGCTCCGGTTATTTACTTTGCGCTCACTGTTATTTTTGAATAAACGGCTGAGTGGTTTAAAGTCAAGCCGGGAAAACGCAATTGACACACCACGCGCTTGCCTTAAAATAAGTCGTTCGCTGCATTGCACAAATACATCGGCAATCAATTGGCAATTTCCATATGGAGTCGAGCATGAGCAGTCTTGCGCCCGAAAATGTAATCGCGTCACAAAAGGCGGGGGTCGACACCACGTTCGGTGTCGCCGCACAAGCCGTCGAAGGCTTCGAAAAGCTGATCGATCTGAACGTGCGTACGGTCAGGACGGCGCTCGACGAGCATCAGGCGCTCATCGCCAGAACGCTCTCCGTGCGCGATCCGCAGGCGTTCTTCGCGCTTCAGAACCAGCACCTGCAAGACAGCGCCCAGCGCGTTCAGGCCTATTGGCTCGGCGTCCATGAGATCGCGTCGGGCGTGCGCGGCGGCTATCTGGAAGCCGCGCAGGACCAGATCGCGAAGTCTCAGCGCAATGTGCAGGCGTTCGTCGAGAGTCTCGCGAGCAATGCGCCGGTCGGCAGCGAAGCCGTCGTGACGGCGTGGCGCACGGCGATCGATGCCGCGACGGAATCGGCGAATTCCGCTTACGAAGCGGCGAAGAAGGCCGCGCAGCAAGTGGTGGAGGCCGCGCAAAACGACGCCTCGGTGGCTGGCCAGACGGCCGTGCGCGTGGTGTCGTCGAAGACGGCAAGCGCGAAGAAGTAACTCGCCGGCGATCCAGCAAAAGGCGGACGCGGTCCGCCTTTTTTACGTCTCAACCGCCCAGACTCTTCAGCGAGAGTTCGTGCGACCGGCCGATCCACACCGCCGAGTCGCGATGATCGACGAGCGCGTCGCCCGTATTCGGATGCATGAAGACATCGAGCGCGCCGTGATTCAGCGTGAGCCACGCGAGCATCGGCGCGAGCAGCGCATCGCCGAATCCCAACTGGAACGACCACATCGGATGCGGTCCGACCGGGCGCTCGTGAAAGCGGCCCAGACGCAGCGCGCCATCCTGCAATTCGGTCGCAAACCGCTGCTCGATCACGAGCCGAAGCTGCCACGCGGCGTCGCGGCTCGCGGCATCGAAATAGACATGCGCGTGCCAGTCGGCGATCGTGCGTGTGTCCGTGGCGTTCATCGTTTCGTCCGTGCGCGGCAATATTGAGATGCGTGTCATTTTAGCGAACCGCGTTCAGCAACGTTCCAGCGTCCAGAGCACGGCGCCGTCATCGAACGTTCGATGATGCGTCGCGCGCATGCCGACTCCTGCGCCGAGTTGAGACAACACGAACGCATCGGCGTAGCGCGTGATGCCGCCGATCGCATGCGACGACGACAGGCGTTCGATCCACAGCCAGCCCGCATCGCCCGACAGAGATGCGATCTGCGCGCCCGTCAGACGCGCGCGCCGCACGATGATGCCGCCTTGCGGCAAGTCCCCGTCGACGACCCACGTGCGCGCCGATGTCCGCGTCGCGCCGCCGAACGGCATCCACGGCACGACGCCCATCGCGATAAGAAACGCGCGCCGTGTCGTCATCGCCAGATCCCCTGCTTGCCGGGCGACAGAATCCCGTTCGGATCGAGCGACGCCTTGATCGTCTTCGAAAGCCGCAACAGCGCGTGATCGTTGAATTCGTATTGCGCGGCGGCGAGGTCCATGTACGACAGATGCGTGCGATATTGCCCGTAGCCCGCCGCGCCCGCATCGCGGATCAGCGTTTCGACGAGCGCGCCGGCATCGCGCGACTGTTTCGGATCGTCGCGATCGAAAATCGCCGCGAAGATGTGATGCATCGCGCGCTCGCCGGCCGTGAATCCGCCGTAATAATCGAAGCCGAATTGCGCGGCGCGCTCGCGCACCATGCGGACCTGCTTCACGGCATCGCGTCCGACGGGCGGACAGATCGGCGAGAAATCGATGTGCGCGCCCGAGCCGCCGCGCCAGTTGAGCAGATTGAACGCTTCGAGTCCCGGAATGCCGACTTGCGCGCGATCGCCGCCGCCTTCCGGCTCGACCGATGCATCGCGATACGGCATCTCGAAGAGCGTCGCGCCCGCGATCGGCCTGAAGCGCGCATGCACGATATCGCGCCGCGCCTCGACGAGCGCTCTCGGCCCATACAGGCAGAAGCGCAGGTTCCAGCGCCCGATGCCGATCTTGCGTGCCATGGCGTCGATGGCGTCGTCGGGCATCGCGCCGTCGCCGTCGAACCATTGCTTGCGCGTCGACACGCCTGCCGCCCAGCGCACCGCGCTTTCGATGACCGCGTTGCTCTGGATGGTGCCGTCCATCTTCAGCGGGCGCAGCGTATCGACGACGCGTTCGAGATCGTCCTCGCGCGCGAATGCGTAGCGGCAGATCATGTAGCCCTCGGGCGCGGGCATGAGCCAGACGCCGAGCTTCGTGACAACGCCGAAGTTCGATTGCATGAACATGCCGTCGTACGAAGGCCCGAAGCCGCTCTTGAATACCTGCCAGTCGCGGCTCGACGACATCGCGCCCATGCCGGTGCGTACGACATCGCCGTTCGCGAGCACGACTTCCATGCCGCACTGATTCGCCGCATGGTCGCCGTATGGCGTCGTGCCGTAACCGCGTTCGAGCGTGTTGCCGATCACGCTGCCCCATCCGGCCGCGGGCGGATCGAGCCAGAAGCGCCGCGGCGTGCCGAGCGCGCGATACAGGTCGTAATACGTCACGCCCGGTTCGACGAGCGCATAAGCCAGCGTTTCATCGATCTCGACGATGCGATTCATCCGCCGCAAATCGAGCACGACGCAACCAGGCATACGCGGCGCGGCGCCGCCGTAAGCGAAGTTGCGCCCCGTCGATACGGTCCAGAGCGGCACGCGATATCGATTCGCGACCGCCAATGCCGCACGCACGCCTTCGACGTCCTTCGGCAACACGACAGCAGATGGCGCGTGTGCGGATGCATCGCCGGGCGCGAACGGATCGAGATACGAAGCGATATCGTCCGCGAGCACCGCATCGTTGCCGAGCGCCGACTTGAACGCCGCGAGCGCCGCGGGCAAATACGGCATCAATATCCGCCGCTGCTGCCGCTGTTCGATGTCGTGCCCGACGCGCCCGAGCTGCCATCGGTCTGACATCCTGCGAGCAGGCCGGCGAGCAGCGCGAGCATGACAGTTGCGATTCTGGCGAGCTTCATGGAACCACCTCCGAAAGATTGAAAAGCGGGCACGGCGATTAAGCCGCTTATTCATTAAACGCGCGGCGGGGTGTCGATATTCCGTCGATAAAGCGTGAGACAATTTCGCGCCCTTTCACCGATACCCGCGATGAAGCGCTACCAAGCCCTTGCCGACACGATGGCCGCCGAGATACGCGCGGGCCGCCTGCCTGTCGGTGCACGGCTGCCTTCGGTGCGGCATTTGACGACGCAATACGGCGTCGGCCAGTCGACGGTCTTTCGCGCGTACTACCTGCTCGAAGAATGGGGCTTGATTCGCGCGCGCGAACGTTCCGGCTATTACGTCGCGCCGGGCGCCGCACTCGCGCCGAAAGAGAGCGCGACGCTGAAAGAACCCGCGCCCATCGACGTAAGCAGCCTCGTGTTCTCCGTGCTCGACGCCGTGAAGCGCCCGGACGTCGTGCCGCTCGGCTCCGCGTTTCCATCGCCGGCGCTCTTTCCGTTGCAGCGTCTTGCGAAGTCGCTCGCGCACGCGGCGCGGATGCTCGATCCGTGGAGCACCGTCGTCGACATGCCGCCGGGCAACGAGGCGTTGCGCGGACAGATCGCGCTGCGTTATATCGGCATGGGCATCGCGCAGCCGATGGACGAACTCATCGTCACGAACGGCGCGATGGAAGCGCTCACGCTTTGCCTCATGGCCGTCACGCAGCCGGGCGATGTCGTCGCGATCGAATCGCCGTGCTTCTATGCCGCGCTGCAGGCTATCGAGCATCTCGGCTTGCGCGCGGTGGAGATTCCGGTCGATCCGCAAGACGGTCTCGATCTCGACGTGCTCGCCGAAGCGCTCGACAAGCATCCGGTGCGCGCGTGCTGGTTCATGACGAACTTTCAGAATCCGACCGGCGCGACGCTTTCCGTCGAGAAAAAGCGCGCGCTCGTCGCATTGCTCGCGAAGCACGAGGTTCCGCTGATCGAAGACGATGTCTACGGCGAACTGCATTTCGCGCAGGATCGTCCGCCGCCCGCGAAAGCTTTCGATACGAACGGGCTCGTGATGCATTGCGCATCGCTGTCGAAGACGCTTGCGCCGGGGTATCGGCTCGGCTGGGTCGCGGCGGGCCGTTTCGCCGATGCGATCCGGCGTCTCAAGCTGATGACGAGCATTTCCACCAGCGTCCCGATTCAGGCGGGCATCGCCGATTATTTGCAGCACGGCGGCTTCGACAAGCATTTACGCAAGCTGCGCGGCGCGCTTCTCGTGCAACGCGATGCGATGGAGCACGCCATCGCGCGCTGGCTGCCGTCCGACGTCGCATATCGGCGGCCGGACGGCGGCTATTTCCTGTGGCTGCAACTGGCCGATCACGTCGACGCGATGCAGTTGCATCGGCGGGGACTCGAACACGGCATCAACGTGACGCCGGGGCCGATCTTCTCCGCGCGTCACGATTTCGGGAATCATGTGCGCGTCAATTTCGGTCATCCATGGTCGCCGCAAATCGACAACGCGATGAAAACGCTCGGAGAACTGCTGCGCGCGGCTTCGTGAAAGGCGCGTGCTAGACTCCTGTACATGCATACAGTATCCGAGCCCGCCTACACCGTCGCCGTGCGCGCGCTGTGCGAGTTCACGGCGAAACAGGGCGATCTCGATCTACGCTTTACGCCGACGCCGAGCGCGCAGGAAGGCGTCGCCGGCCATGCCACGGTGACGAACCGTCGGCCGGACGGATATCAAAAGGAAATTTCGCTTTCGGAAACCTACGGCCCGCTACTCGTTCGCGGCCGCGCCGATGGCTACGATCCCGCGCTCAACCGGCTCGAGGAAATCAAGACGCATCGCGGCAAGCTCGAATCGATGCCGGAGAATCATCGGCATCTGCATTGGGCGCAGGCGCGCGTCTACGGACATCTGATGTGCCGAAAGCTCGGGCTGGAAGCCATCGACATCGCGCTCGTTTATTTCGATATCGTCGATGAAACCGAAAGCGTGCTCGTCGAGACGCAAACGGCCGCAGCGCTCGCCGTGCATTTCGAGGCGCAGTGCGAACGCTTCATCGCGTGGGCGCGGCAGGAACTGGCGCACGGGGCGGCACGCGACGAAGCGCTGAAGACGCTCGCGTTCCCTCACGCCGATTTCCGCCCCGGCCAGCGCGCGCTCGCGGAAGCGGTGTATCGCTCGGCGGTATCGAAGCGCTGTCTCGCCGCGCAAGCGCCGACGGGCATCGGCAAAACGGTCGGCACGCTCTTTCCGCTCCTGAAGGCGTGGCCCGGCCAGCAGCTCGACAAGATCTACTTTCTCACCGCGAAAAGCGCGGGACGGCAACTCGCGCTCGACGCGCTCACGACGCTCGCCGCGAAGCCGTTGCGCGTCGTCGAACTCGTCGCGCGTGACAAGGCTTGCGAATATCCCGATCGCGCGTGTCACGGCGAAGCGTGTCCGCTCGCGCGCGGCTTCTACGATCGCCTCGCCGATGCGCGCGCCGCCGCGCTCCAATGCACGCAGCTCGATCGGGCGTCGGTCGCCGAGGTCGCGCGCCGGCATGACATCTGTCCGTACTATCTGAGCCAGGAATTGTCGCGCTGGAGCGATGTGATCGTCGGCGATTACAACTACTACTTCGACACGAGCGCGATGCTCTTCGCGCTCGCGGAGGCGAATCGCTGGCGCGTGGCGGTGCTCGTCGACGAAGCGCACAACCTCGTCGAACGCGCGCGCGGCATGTATTCCGCGACACTCGATCAGTCCGCCTTCAACGCGATGCGCCGCGGCGCGCCGGGCGTGCTCAAGAAGGCGCTCGGGCGCGTCGCGCGAAGCTGGAGCGAGACGGCGAGCGAGCAGCACGCGTCGGGCATCGAGTACGCGGCGCATACGGAGCCGCCCGCGCGCTTTTTGACCGCGCTCGGGCAAGCCGTTTCGCTGATGACAGAAACGCTCGGCGAACAGCCCGACGCCTTCACGCCCGACACGCTGCGCTTCTATTTCGATGCCGTGCATTTCACGCGCATCGCGGAGCGTTTCGGGTCGCATTCGATCTTCGACATCACGCTTTCCGGCGCGAACGCAAACGCGAGCGCAAACGCGAAGAAGCGCAATGCCACGCTCTGCCTGCGCAACGTGATTCCCGCGCCGCATCTCGCGCCGCGATTGGCGCGCGCGCACAGCGTCGCGCTCTTTTCGGCGACGCTCACGCCCGCGCACTTTTACGCCGATACGCTCGGCTTGCCGGCATCGAGCGTGCGGATCGACGTCGAATCGCCCTTCTCCGCCGATCAGCTCGACGTGCGCGCGATCGCCGATCTTTCGACGCGCTATCGGGATCGCGAGCGCTCGGTGGATCGCATCGCCGATCTCATCGCCGCGCAATACTTCCGCGCCGAGGGCAACTATCTGAGCTTCTTCAGCAGCTTCGACTATCTGACGCAAGTGGCGGCGGCGCTGGCGGCGCGTCATCCGTCGATTCCCTGCTGGCAGCAGTCCCGCGCGATGAGCGAGGCGGCGCAACGCGAGTTTCTCGCGCGCTTCGTCGCCGATGGACGCGGTATCGGATTCGCGGTGCTGGGCGGCGCGTTCGGCGAGGCGATCGATCTGCCGGGCACGCGTCTCATCGGTGCGTTCGTCGCGACGCTCGGGCTGCCGCAACTCAATCCCGTCAATCAGCAAATGAAAGCGCGCATGCACGAGGCGTTCGGCGAGGGCTATGCGTACACGTATCTTTTTCCCGGCTTGCAGAAAGTGGTGCAGGCGGCGGGACGCGTGATTCGCGGACCGCTCGATCGCGGCGTGCTTTATCTGATCGACGACCGCTTCGCGCGCGCCGAAGTGCGGCGGCTGCTGCCCGCGTGGTGGCAGGTGAAAGTGCTGCGCCAACGCGACTTGAGCGAATCGAGAAATACCACTATCTAGACGCGCGCACCGCCGCCGTTAACTGATCCATAGCGGGCATTCGTCTTGCTTTTTTACGGCACCTTGGGGACACGCAGATGTCGCTACCGGGCCGACAGAGCCCACTATTGGAGAACCCCATGTCCACCGCTCAAACCCCGCGACCCATCGATGCGCTCGACATGCTCGAAGCCGATCACCGCGCCATCGAACAATTGTTCGATGCCTTCGAACGCGCGGACCACGACGATTTCGAGCGCAAGAACTCGCTCGTGCAGCGCGCGTGCGAACTGTTGACGATCCATACGATCGTCGAGGAAGAATTGTTGTATCCGGGCGCGCAGAACGCGCTCGAAGCGGACCGGCGCATCGACGTGGACGAAGCCTACGTCGAGCATTTTCTGGTGAAGACGCTGATCGAACGATTCGCGAACCTGCGCGCCGGCGAAGACGGTTTCGACGGGACGTTCAAGGTGCTGAAGGAAAACGCGGTGCATCACATCGAGGAAGAGGAAACCGTACTCTTCCCGGCCGTGCGCAAGACGCAGATGGATCTCGTCGCGATCGGCGCGAAGATGGCCGCGCGCAAGGCCGCGCTGTACGAACGCATCGCGGAGACTGCGGCCGCGCACTGAATTGCACAGCAAGAGCCGGAGTGCGTGCGTCGCGTCGCGGGCGCACACTTCATTCGAATTCACGCACATCCGGAGGAACGACATGAAGGTGCTCGAACGCGCGACGGCAGACGATATCGGCGATCGCATCGACGCGCTCGACTGGGCCGATCTCGAAGCGCAACTCGATAGCTTCGGCTGCGCGACGGCGTCGGCGCTTTTTTCGCGCGACGAATGCGAGGCGCTCGCGGCGCTTTACGATCGCGACGGCATTTTTCGCAGCCGCGTCGTGATGGAGCGCCACGGCTTCGGGCGCGGCGAATACAAATACTTCGCGTATCCGTTGCCGGGCGCGCTCGAACGCGTGCGGCGCGCGGTGTATCCGCATCTCGCGCCGGTCGCGAATCGCTGGAACGAGGTGATGGGCATCGAGACGCGCTATCCGCGCGAGCATGCGGCGTTCATCGAGCGCTGTCATCGCGCGGGGCAGACACGGCCGACGCCGCTCTTGCTACGTTACGTGCCCGGCGATTTCAACTGTCTGCATCAGGATCTCTACGGCGAGCACGTCTTTCCGATTCAGATGGCGATCCTGCTTTCCGCGCCCGGCCACGATTTCACCGGCGGCGAATTCGTGATGACGGAGCAGCGTCCGCGCATGCAGTCGCGTGCGGAAGTCGTACCGCTTTTGCAAGGCGATGCGGTGTTCTTCGCGGTGCATCATCGGCCGGTGCAGGGCACGCGCGGGCCGTATCGGGTGAACATGAAGCACGGCGTGAGCCGCCTGCGCTCGGGACGCAGGCATATGCTCGGGGTAATTTTTCACGACGCGCAGTGAGCGCGCGCACTGTCGGGCTTACTCGTTCTCGTCGAAGTAATGCCCGAAGCGCGCCTGCTTGGTCTTGATATAGCGCTCGTTTTCCTCGCGCATCGGGATGGCGAGCGCGACGCGTTCGCATACGGGAATATCGTGCCTGAGCAGCGTGTCGAACTTCGACGGATTGTTGCTCATCAATCGCACCGACTTCACGTTCATGGAACGCAGGATCGCGGCGGCGGAATCGTATTCGCGGGCGTCGTCGGGCAGGCCGAGATGCAGGTTCGCATCGACGGTATCGAGCCCCTGTTCCTGCAGCGCGTATGCACGGATCTTGTTCGCGAGGCCGATGCCGCGCCCTTCGTGGCCGCGCAGATACAGCAGAATCCCGCGAGCCTCCGCGGCGATATAGCGCAATGCCAGATCGAGCTGCTCGCCGCAGTCACAGCGGTACGAGCCGAAGACATCGCCGGTCACGCATTCGGAGTGCAGGCGCGTCAGCACGGGTTCGCCGCTGCTCACGTCGCCCATCACGAACGCGATGTGCTCCACATCCGTGTGCTTCACGCGATAGACGTACGAAGCGAAAGTGCCGTAGCGGGTCGGAATGGTGGCGGTCGCCACGAGTTCGACGTCCGCGCACTCGTCGCACTCGCCGAAGCGGTGTTGCGGGTTCTGCACGTCCTGCGTAGGAGAAGCGGTTTTCATAGTCAATCTGCGAGTCCACGACGCCGGACGGCGGCTGCATTTTTGCGCCAGCCCGGTTCGTCATGTTAAAGCCCATCGGGAAAGTTTGCAGATTGTCTCACGGCGCGCGCGCGTTCCCGCGCTTTACCGTACGGTCTTTCGCTTCTACGCAGGTTGCTCGAACGTGCCGGGACTCTTGTCCGTCGCGCGCCATTCGGGCTTGCGCACCGGATCGGCCTTCTGAAGCGCCGCGCGCAGGCCGGCGGCGTCGAGATCGGCGGTGTAGACGGGCGTCGCGGGCTGCTGACGCCAGGAATCGTCGATCTGGCCGGCATCGACCGGATCGAAGCCGATCTCATCGACGAGCATCATCACGACGGCCTTTGCCTTCGCGTCATCGCCCGCGACCGGCAGCGCGATGCGGCCCGGCGTTCCCGGCGGCTTGCCGCGGTTCTTCAGGTGATCCGCATAGATATTGTTGAACGCTTTCACGACCGGCCGACCGATCTGCTGCTCGACCCAGCGGCTCTCGGGCGTGCCCTTTTCGATGCCTTCGATCCGCCCGTCGCGCTGCTGCGGATAGTAGTTACCGGTGTCGATCACGACGACGCTCGCCGGCACGCCCGCAAACAGATCCTTCGGCAGGTTCGGCACCTTGGCTTCCGGAATCGTGACGACGACGACTTCGGCGTCCTTCACCGCGTCCCGCGCTTCGACGGCCTTCGCGCCGGTCTCGCGCTCGATATCCGCGAGGGACGCCGGGCCGCGCGAATTCGCGATACGCACGTCATGCCCTTTCTCGGTGAAGCGCAGTGCCAGCACCGAACCGATATTCCCCGCTCCGATGATTCCTATTTTCATATTGCCTCCTTGAAATGAAAGTGAAAGCGACCAAGTCTGTTTAAGGAACCTGCGAAGGCGCATGCAATCAGAATGCCTTGTGCGGGAAAACGCCAAAATATCGCGTCGATAGCCCGGCGCTATCCCGATAATAAAATCAATCCACTTCGCAAGTACGATAGCTTTCCTGTATAGTTCACTTACTTCTTCAACACCACTCCAAAAGGAAACTGGTAATGCCCATCATCAACAGTCAAGTCAAGCCGTTTAAAGCAACCGCCTATCACAATGGCGAGTTCGTGACCGTCACCGATGAAAGCCTGAAGGGCAAGTGGTCGGTGTTTGTGTTCTACCCGGCCGATTTCACGTTCGTCTGCCCGACCGAACTGGGCGACCTGGCTGACCGCTACGAAGAATTCAAGAAGCTCGGCGTGGAAATCTACTCGGTTTCGACCGACACGCACTTCACGCACAAGGCATGGCACGACACGTCGGACACGATCCAGAAGATCAACTATCCGATGATCGCCGACCCGACGCTCGCGATCTCGCGCAACTTCGACGTTCTGATCGAAGAAGAAGGCCTGGCGCTGCGCGGCACGTTCGTGATCAACCCGGAAGGCGAGATCAAGCTGTGCGAAGTGCACGACAACGGCATCGGCCGCGACGCTGGCGAACTGCTCCGCAAGGTTCAGGCTGCTCAGTACATCGCGAAGAATCCGGGTCAAGTGTGCCCCGCCAAGTGGACGCCGGGCGCTGAAACGCTGACCCCGTCGCTCGACCTGATCGGCAAGATCTAAGTCTCGTACTTCACGAGCGCTGTATCGAACTTGCCGCGGTTCTGCGGCAGGTTCACCCCAAAAAACGTGTTCGTCCGGCGCTGCGAATTTCGCAGCGCCGCGGCGGAACACGTCTGCAATATCCCAAGTCAAGGAACGGACATCGCCATGCTCGACGCCAATCTCAAGAATCAATTAAAAGCGTATCTGGAAAAAGTCACCCGGCCGATCGAACTCGTCGCCTTCCTCGACGACAGCGACAAGTCGCGTGAGCTGAAAAGCCTGCTCGACGAGATCGCTACGCTGTCTGCGCGGATCAGCGTCGTCGAGAAAGAGGACGCCAGCGTGCGTCGTCCGTCCTTCACCATCGGCGAGGCGGGCAAGGCTGCGGGCATCCACTTCGCCGGCATCCCGATGGGCCACGAATTCACGTCGCTCGTGCTCGCGCTGTTGCAAGCCGGCGGCCATCCGATCAAGCTCGACGACGCCATCATCGAGCAGATCAAGAATCTCGACGGCGACTTCGCGTTCGAGACGTATTTCTCGCTGTCGTGCCAGAACTGCCCGGAAGTCGTGCAGGCGCTGAACGTGATGGCGATCATCAACCCGCGCATCAAGCATGTCGCGATCGACGGCGCGCTGTTCCAGCAGGAAGTCGAGGAACGCCAGGTCATGTCCGTGCCGATGATGTTCGTCAACGGCGAGAGCTTCGGCTCGGGCCGCATGGGCGTGAAGGAAATCCTCGCGAAGCTGGACACGGGCGCATCGGCGCGCGCGGCGAAGGAACTCGAGAACAAGCCGGTGTTCGACACGCTGATCGTCGGCGGCGGTCCTGCCGGCGCGGCGGCGGCGATCTATTCGGCGCGCAAGGGCATCGCGACGGGCGTCGTCGCCGAGCGCTTCGGCGGTCAGGTGCTCGATACGATGGCCATCGAAAACTTCGTCTCCGTCAAGGAAACCGAAGGGCCGAAGTTCGCCACGGCGCTGGAGCAGCACGTCAAGAGCTACGAAGTCGATATCATGGACGTGCAACGCGCCGAGAAGCTGGTGCCGGGCCGCATCAATGAAATCCATCTCGCGAGCGGCGCGGTGCTGAAGGCGAAGACCGTGATTCTGTCGACCGGCGCGCGCTGGCGTGAAATCAACGTGCCGGGCGAGCGCGAGTATCGCGGACGCGGCGTGGCGTACTGCCCGCACTGCGACGGCCCGCTCTTCAAGGGCAAGCGCGTCGCCGTGATCGGCGGCGGCAATTCGGGCGTGGAAGCGGCGATCGACCTCGCGGGCATCGTGTCGGCGGTGACGCTGATCGAATTCGGCAACGAGCTGCGCGCCGACGCGGTCCTGCAGAAGAAGCTGCGCAGCCTGCCGAACGTGACGATCGTCACCGAGGCGCAGACGACCGAAGTCACCGGCGACGGCAAGAAGGTCAACGGCATCACGTACACGGACCGCGCGACGGGCGCGAGCCACCACGTCGAGCTGGAAGGCGTGTTCGTGCAGATCGGCCTCGTGCCGAACACCGAATGGCTGAAGGGCGTAGTCGAGTTGTCGAAGCACGGCGAGATCGTCGTCGATGCGAAGGGCGCGACCTCGCTGCCGGGCGTGTTCGCCGCGGGCGACGTGACGACGGTGCCGTACAAGCAGATCGTGATCGCGGTCGGCGAAGGCGCGAAGGCGGCGCTCTCGGCGTTCGACCATCTGATCCGCGCGTCGGTGGAAGACGAAGCAGTGGTCGAAGAAGAAGCGGCGGCCTGAGCATCGTTCAGGCGTCGTGGTGACCGGAAGGCGGACGGGGCGACCCGTCCGCCTTTTTTCGCTTATTGAGCGTCGGAAGCCTTCGGTTCCAGCACCATCGGGAACGTCACTTCGAACACGCTTCCGCGCCCTTTCGACGACTGGAAGCGCAGTTCCCCTTCCAGCGTGCGCGACAACTCCTTGACGATCGCAAGGCCGAGCCCGGCGCCGGGAATGTCGTCATCGGCGGCGCGCTCGAATTCCTCGAACACGCGCTCCTGATCCGCCACGCTGATGCCGACGCCCGTATCGGCGACGCGCAATTTCCAGCGCTGATCGGGCGCGGCGGCGATCGACAGTGCGATCTCGCCCGACGACGTGTACTTGATCGCATTCGACAGCAGATTCAGCGCGACCTGCTTCACCTTCAGCCGGTTCGACGTCACCTCACCGAGCGCCGGATCGAGATGGCCGATCAGCTTCAATCCCTTCGATTCGGTCGCGACGCGGCAGGCCTGCATCAGCTCGTCGAAGAGACCGACGAGATCGAACGGCTCGACCGTCAGCACCGAATCGTCGCCCAGCACTTTCGAATATTCGACCATCTCGTCGACGAGCGACGCCATGTCGGCGACTTGCCGGTTCGCCAGTCCGAGCGCCGTCTCGCGCTTCGCGGCCGAGCGCGCGGCCAGTTGCAGCGCCGTCGAGAACACGTTGAGGAAATTGCGCAGATCGTGCGCGACGCGCCGCGTGACCTGCATGCGCGTCTCGTACAAATCGCCGATGAGCTTTTGCCGCAGCGTCAGCTCGTAGTTGGCGCGCTCCAGCATGCCGGTGTATTCGTCGATCTTGCGATCGCGCTCGCCGATCGCCTCGCGAATCGACGCCAGCGTGACGAAGCTCACGACTTCATCGGTCATGAGGCGCGCGTGCTCTTCGTCGGCGCGCGAAAGATCGTCATGGGCGCCCGCGTATTCGCCGATCGCGAGCAGCAACACCTGACGAAAAAGATCGAGCTCGCGCACGAGTTCATCGATACGGTAGCCTTGCTGCCAGCGCCATTGCCCGTGTTGGCGCGCGTCGCGCTCGATCGCGCCTTCCTGGTCGCGCAGATTGCGCGATTCCAGCACGATGCAGATTTCATCGAAGATGCTCGGCAGATGATCCGCAAGCTGCCGATACGTGAGCTGATCCGAATGTTCGACTTCCTGATCGCCGAACACGAGCTTCATCCAGCGTTCGGTGAGCGCGTCTTGCTGCGCGCGCAGCGCGTCCACGAGACCCTTCAAGCCGCCGACTGACGTGTCGCTCATCTGCGAGTCCCCGAGTGCTTAAGGCGCCGGAGGGCGGCGCGAATGATGTTCGTGATATGCATGCGAAAGCAAGTTCCGATATTGCCTGGAACCGCCCGCGAATGCTTCGCCAGTATAGGCGCGATGCCCGCGCGAAAGGGACATATCCGAGTTTTTTCAATGACTCGCGTGCACATCGGATTCAGCGTTCCATTCAAAGGCCGTCGCGCGGCTTTGGATCGGCGCGGCCCGTGCATCTAGAATCGCGTGTGATATCACGACGAACATCGACTGGAGCCTTCAATGACGACATCATCGCCCGAATGGCAAGCGCGCCAATATTCGCTGTTCGAGGAAGAGCGCACGCGCCCCGTCCGCGATCTGCTGAACGCGACTCATGCGCGAGCCGCGCGCACGGCGGTCGATCTCGGCTGCGGCCCCGGCAATTCAACCGAAACGCTCATCGCGCATGCGCCGAACGCGCGCGTGATCGGCGTCGACAATTCGGGCGACATGATCGACGCGGCGAAAAAGCGCCTGCCCCAAGTCGAATTCGCGCTCGCCGACATTTCCGCGTGGCAGGCAGAAGGACCGTTCGATCTGATTCTCGCGAACGCGGCGCTGCAGTGGGTGCCCGATCACGAGACGCTGTTTCCGTCGCTCGCCGGCAAGCTCGCGAAGGGCGGGCAGCTCGCCGTGCAGATGCCCGACAATCTCGACGAACCCGCGCACCGCCTGATGCGCGAAGCCGCCGCCGATGGCCCTTGGCGCGACAAGCTGAAGGGCGTGGAGCGCACCGCGCGCTTCCGGGCGGACTGGTATTACGCGTTGCTCAAGCCGCTGTGCGCGCGCGTCGACGTGTGGCGCACGACGTACCATCATCCGCTGGACGGCGGCGTCGATGCCATCATCGAATGGTTCAAGGGCTCGGCGCTGCGGCCGTTCCTCGCGAAGCTCGACGAGAAGGAAGCGGCCGCGTTTCTCGACCGCTATCGCGCCGGCCTGAAAACCGCATATACCGTTTTCGACGACGGCAGCGTGCTCCTGCCCTTCCCGCGTCTGTTCATCGTCGCGACGCGCTGAGTGTCAGTTCGGCCGGCGCTGCTCGCGCAACATCTGCACGAACTGCCGCGCCGCCGGCGAAAGCTCGCCGCCCCTGCGCGTGACGATGCCGTAGGTCTGCGATTTCGACTTCATGCGAACGGGCAGAATGCGCAGCATGCCGTGGCGCTCGAACACTTTCGCGACGCTCGCCGGCAGAATCGACACGAGTTCCGCGCTCTCCTGCAGCAGCGTCACGGTCATCAGCGGCGAGGCGGTGGAAATCGGATTGGCGGGCATCGGCAGGCCGGCGAGATCGAGTTCGCGTTCCAGCAATGCGCTCATCGGCATATAGCTCGGATACGTGACCCAGCGATAGCGCGCGAGATCGGCGAAACCGACTTCCGGCTCGCCCGTGCGCTCGTGACCCTGACCGACGACGATGCAAAGCGGCTCGTCCGCCAGCGGCTGATACTGATACTTCGACGGCTGATCGGACACGCTCGAGCGCCCGATGACGAGATCGACGCGGCCGTCGTCGAGCATCGGCAGCATGCGCGCGCTCGTATCCTCGACGATTTCGATCGCCAGATCCGGATGCTTCGCGTGCATCTCGTTGACGATCGGCGCGACCACGCCCGGCACCGCGCCCATGATCGTGCCGACGGTCAGCCGCCCGCCCGTGCCCGCGCGAATCTGCGCGACTTCCTGGCAGAGCGCGTTGAGATCGGCGGCCAGCACGCGTGCGTAGCGCACCACGCAGCGGCCGAACGGATTCGGGATCAGCCCGCTCTTCGCACGCTCGAATAGCGGCGCTTCCAGCATGGATTCGAGTTCGGCGAGCGCCTTGCTCGCGGCGGATTGCGTCATCGCCATGGCGCTCGACGCCTTGTGCAGCGATTTGTGGTCGTCGAGCGCGATCAGCAGTTGAAGCTGCTTCATGCGCAGCCGCGACATCAATACATCGAGCGTGTTCTTCATCTTTCGGCGTGCGGGAAAGCGCGGGGTGATTCCAAAAAGCGATCAAGCGATGGAAAGGTTTCACTATACAGGCGCACACGCGAAGCCGTATAGTCGGGCAAGGTGCAGTCATCGTACAACCGGTACATGCGGCTGCCGCGAATCACTCCAAGCAAGGACGAGACATCATGCAACTCACTGGCAACCTGCTCATCGGTCAGGAATCGGTTTTCGGCTCGAACGGCTCGATCAAGGCCGTCAACGCCTCGACCGGCGCGGCCATCGAACCGGCTTTCGGCGGCGCGACGCTCGCGGACCTCGACCGCGCGTGCGCCCTCGCGTGGGCCGCGTTCGACGTCTACCGCGAAACCGCGCCCGAAGCGCGCGCGAAGTTCCTGGAAACGATCGCGCAGAACATCCTCGATATCGGCGACGACCTGATCGAGCGCTGCATGATCGAAAGCGGCCTGCCGCGCGCGCGTCTCGAAGGCGAGCGCGGCCGCACGGTCGGCCAGTTGCGCATGTTCGCCGATGTCGTCCGCAATGGCGATTTTCTCGGCGTGCGGATCGATCCGGCGCAACCCGAGCGCAAGCCGCTGCCGCGCGTCGATCTGCGTCTGCGTCATATCGGCGTCGGCCCGGTCGCCGTGTTCGGCGCGAGCAACTTCCCGCTCGCGTTCTCCGTCGCCGGCGGCGACACGGCGTCGGCGCTCGCCGCCGGTTGCCCGGTCATCGTCAAGGCGCACTCGGCGCATCCGGGCACGGCGGAGCTCGTCGGCCGCGCGGTGCAGAAGGCCGTGAAGGACTGCGGCATGCCCGAAGGCACGTTCTCGCTCCTCTTCGACAGCGGCCGCGACATCGGTCAGGGCCTCGTCGCCGACAACCGCATCAAGGCGGCGGGCTTCACCGGCTCGCGCGGCGGCGGCGTCGCGCTGATGAAGATCGCGGCGGCGCGCAAGGAACCCATCCCCGTCTACGCGGAAATGAGCAGCATCAACCCGGTACTGCTGTTCCCGAACGCGCTCAAGAATCGCGGCGAAGCCATCGGCAAGGCGTTCGTCTCGTCGCTCGTGCTCGGCGCGGGCCAGTTCTGCACGAATCCGGGCCTGATTCTGGCCGTCGACGGCCCGGATCTCGACAAGTTCATCGAAGCGGCTTCCGCTGCGCTCAAGGAAACCGCCGCGCAGACGATGCTTACGCCGGGCATCTGCAAGACGTACGCGAACTCGGTCGCGAAGACCGCCGATAACGCCGACGTGACCACCGCCGCGCGCGGCCTCGAAGCGAAGGGCGACAATCAGGGCCAGTCGGCGCTGTTCGTCACCACCGCCGAAGCGTTCCGCAAGAATCACGATCTGCAAGAGGAAATCTTCGGTGCATCGTCGCTGGTCGTGCGTTGCCCGAGCCTCGACGCGATGATCGATCTGATCGAATCGCTGGAAGGCCAGTTGACCTCGGCGCTGCATATCGACGAGGCCGATTACGCCGATGCGAAGCGCGTCCTGCCCGCGCTCGAGCGCCGCACCGGCCGCCTGCTGGTGAACGGCTTCGGCACGGGCGTGGAAGTCGGCCACGCGATGGTGCACGGCGGCCCGTTCCCGTCGACGGCGGATGGCCGCTCGACTTCGGTCGGCAGTCTCGCGATCAACCGTTTCCTGCGCCCGGTCAGCTATCAGGATCTGCCTGACGCGCTTCTGCCCGACGCGCTGAAGACGGCGAATCCGCTCGGCCTGAACCGCCGCATCGACGGCAAGCTGCAACTGGCGGAATAACGCTTCGGGTCGGTCTGATGAAAGCCGCGGCGCGTCATTCGCGCCGCGGCTTTTTCGCTTCTGCGCAACGCCGGAGCACGAAAGGCAAACCTTTCGAACGATGATTCGGAAGCCTTACCAATCCCCCGGCGACGTCCGCCGCTTCGGGCGATCCGCATTGACATACTCGGCGTGGGCTCGCTACAACGTTTCATCACGCGCTCGAATCGCTTTCACATCAGTGGGTTATCCGGCGATCGCGCCCCGTTGTCTTTTTTCGGCTAAGGATTGGCGATTCAAAACCGCCGCCGCGATCCCAAAATGTCAGAAATATCGTGAGCGAGAGCACCGCCCGGAGTAGGGGCGAAAGGCAATTGACGTCCGATAGTGGTTGAACCATAGTCGGATAGTCGTTTCCCGCTGGCGCGCGCGCCGCGCGGACAAAGAATACGAAGGATTGCTGCCGCGGGACGCCGTTCCCGCGTACAGGCGCGACGGCTCGGCGCGCATTGGCGGCCACGCGATTTTGGCAACCTCACGCACACGTCCTTCGAGGGCTTTAGCATGACCACGCGACTGACGTTTCCCGCATCCATGTTCTCCGTCGTCTGCCAGCGGTGCGGCAGCACGGTGCGCAAGAACGCCGACAGTTGCCCCAATTGCGGCGCAGACCGAAGCGCCGCATTCGGCCAGACGCGCGAGGCCGCCTCGGGCAAATCGCGCAAGAACGTTTTCGAAGAGGCATCGGCGCCGCTCGCATCGGCGGGTGCGTCCGCATCCGGTTCTTCCGCTTCCCTCGACTCGGATGGCGCCGGGCGCGTCGAGCCGGGCATGCGCTCGCGCTGGACGGAGCGCGCGAGTGAGCGCATCGCGCAAAAGGCGGCGGAATATCGCGCGCGCCGCGCCGAGGAATCCGCACGCAACGCCTTCGCCGATTCCAGCAACGATCCCGACGCCCTGCCCGGTTCCGAGCGGTGGAACACGAAGAAGACAGTCATCGCCGGTGCATGCGGTCTCGTGTTGCTGCTCGGCGCGACGTTCTATTACCAGCTTGGCGATTCGGACGGCGGTTCGAGCACGCCATCCGCGGATCACAGCGTTTCGGGCGTGATCGATTCCAAGGTCGGTTCGCTGATGCGCGGCGCAACCGACGCGCCCGGCACGCCGGCCGCGGCGGACCGGCGCCCGTTGGCCGCCGCTCCGTCCGGCAATGCGCTGCAGGATGTGCGCGTCGCGCTGGATCAGCACGATCTCGCCACGGCCCGCGCGCGGCTCAAAATGCTTCCGCCGCAGCAACAGGCGCGCGCCGACTACGAATCGCTGAAGGACGAGCTCGTCAAGCGCGAAGCGCAGCGCGACGCCGCGCTGCAACTCGCGCGCGCCTGCGAGCGCACGTCCGCGTGGGCGTGCGTGCAGCAGAACGCGGGCGAGGCGCTCGCCCTCGACGGCAGCAACATCGAATCGCAAGCCATGCTCGAACGCGTGATTTCGCACGCGGGCTGGCTCGCGCCGACGGCAGTGGCCGCGCTCGCCAAACGCGTGCCGGGCACGGCGCCCGCCGCGGAAGCCGCGAACACGGCGGCTGCCGCGCCCGTTCAGCTTCCCGCGCAGGCAAACGTTGCAGCGGCGGCCGCGCAGGCCGCAAAGACGAACGGGTTTGCTCAGAAGCCCACGCCGGACAGGCGCACGGTGCAACGCAGCACCGCTGCGCGCTGGGCCGACGACGACGCTGCCTACGAATCGCGCGCGGAGAAAATCGCGCGTGGCCAGGCGGCGACCGCCGCGATCACCGCGACGACGATCAATCCGCCGCCCGCGCCGACCGTCGCCACGACGATGACGATGCCCACGCCCGCGCCGCAAGCGGCCACGCAACCGACGCCCCAACCGACGCCCCTGCCGACGCCACAACCGGCCACGACACAAGCCGCCGTGCCCGCGCCGTCGCAACCGGCCGCTGCGAAGGCCGCTCCGCCGCCCGTCACGCAAGCGGCGCGCGCGCCCTATTATCTCGGCGAAGAAAGCGCCCAGCCTTCCGCCGCGAATTCGCGTGCCGCGAACCCGCGCGCGCCCTATTACATCGGCGACGAGCCGCCGCAGCAAGCCGCTCGTCCGGCCAATCCGCGCGGCGCGTATTACCTCGGCGAAGATCCGCCGCAGCCGTCCGCGCCCCCGACGCGCACCGCCGTGCCGCATCCACCGCAATCGGGCAATCAGAGCAGCGCGCTTCCGCCATCGACGGCGCCGATGCAGGCAGCCGTGCCCCGTCCGCCCGCGGCCGTCGCACAAGCCGTCGCCCAGCCCGTCGTGCAGACGAACGTCGCGACGCGCAGCACGCAGGCCGCGGCCACGACCGGCGCGTCGCCGCAGTTCGCCACGGTGCCGGCCGGTTCGCATGTCGACTCCGACAAGTCCGAGGAACTCGAACGCGCCATCAAGCAATACGGCTGGAGCGGCGGCGATTCGGCCTCGAAGCCGCCGTCGCGCTGAAAACGGCAAAAAACGCAAAAAAGCGCACGAGAACGACGCAACTACAAGAACACGCAGAGACAACACCGACGCACCGCAAGCACGCGCCGCGCATCTTCGCGCCGGGCCGCATGCGAGTGCCCGCGCATGAGCAGATTGCGCGCGACGCGGACGATTCCCGCATCGTGCGAGTTTCAAAAAGCACCCGTCCAACTCCGACTAAGGGTCAATCATGTTCACCACGAAATACATGCGCAACGCCGCACGGGGCGCGCTGACGCTTCTCGCCATCGCCGGGATGATCGGCGCGGGATCGAGCTTCGCCGCCGATCCGATTCCCTACAAGATCACGACGGGCCAGGAACGCGGCACGTATATCCAGATCGGACAGGACTTGTCGAAGTACGTCGCCGAGCCGGCCGGCATCGAACTGGAAGTGCTGCCGTCGAAAGGGTCGGCGGAGAACGTGCAGCGCATGCGCTACGAGCCCGGCGTGAAGTTCGCGCTGGTGCAGTCGGACGTGTATCAGGCGTACATGGACATGGCGACCTCGGGCAATGCGGACGCGGGCAAGATCATCAAGCCGCTGCGGCTCATCATGCCGCTCTACGACGAAGAGATTTACTTCGTCACGCGCGCGGACTCGCCGATGAAGTACATCCACGAGATCAAGGGCAAGAACATCAGCGTCGGGCCGATCGGCAGCGGCACGGCGCAATCGGCGGAGACGCTGTATCGGCTGATGTTCGGCGAACCGATCGCCGAAGCCAACGAGCAGCATCTCAACAACGAGGATTCGCTCGCGCGGCTGATCGTCGGGAAGATCGACGTGGCGGTGATCGTCGCGGGGCAGCCGGCGAAGCTCTTTCAGGACATGAATCCGGAGCTGCTCAAGCAGATCAGGCTGCTGCGCCTCGATCCGAACGCGCAGGAAACCGCGCGCGCGAAGCAGACCTATTTCCCGGCGACGATCCGCACGACGAGTTATCCGAACTGGATTCAGGAAGACACGCCGACGCTCACCGTGAAGGCGTTTCTCGTGACCTACGATTACGGTTTGCGCGGCACGGTCGGCGCGCTGTCGAAATTCGCCGATTCGCTGTGCTCGAACTTCGACACGCTGCAGGCGAACGGCCATCCGAAGTGGAAGCAGGTGCATCTCGAACTGCCGCCGCTCACGAAGGGCTGGAAATACTATCCGCCGATGGAAAAGCACTTGCGCGCGTGCATCGCGCAGCGCACGGCGGCCGCCGAGCAAGCGCAGAATCCGACGCGCAAGGTCGCGACGCGCGACGCGGACGCGGCCGCGCAAAAGCCGAAAAAAGCGGCGTGTTCCGCGCAGGAAAAGCTGCTGTTGTTGTGCGATCAGTGACGCCGCGAAGCTAGCGGACGAGCGTCGGCATGAGCGCGGCGAGGCGCGTCGCGCCGCGCTCGATCGCCGTGACGTTCGTCCCGCCGTAGCCGAGCAGCACGCCTTGCTGCGCCGGCTCGCCCGCGTAGAACGCGCGTATGCCGTACAGCCCGACCGATACGGCGCGCGCCGCCGCGACGACCTCGTCTTCCCGCACCGAACCGGCGAGCCGCGCGACGAGATGGATGCCCGCCGTCGCGGGCAGCGGCTCGAACCAAGGCGCGAGCTCGCCTTGCAGACGTTCGATCAACAGCGCGCGGCGTTCCGCGTACGCCTTGTGCATGCGGCGCAGATGCTTCGCGTATTCGCCATCGAGCATGAACGCGCCGAGCGCGGTTTGCGTCAGCATGCAGCTGTGCCAGTCGCAAATCTGCTTTGCGTTCCAGAGCGGTTCGGAGAGTGTCGCGGGCGGCACGACGTAGCCGAGCCGCAGATCGGGAAAGAGCGTCTTCGAAAACGTGCCGACATACGCGACGAGTCCCGCGCGATCGAGACTCTTCAGCGATTCCACCGGCCGCCCTTCGAAGCGGAATTCGCCGTCGTAGTCGTCCTCGACGATCACCGCGCCGCGCTTGCCCGCCCATTCGAGCAACTCGACGCGCCGCTCGAGGCTCATCGGCATGCCGAGCGGAAACTGATGCGACGGCGTCACGTAGACGAGCCGCGTGTTGCGCGGCAGCTTTCTCACGACGATGCCCTCGCCATCGACCGGCACATGCGCGATGCGCGCGCCGAGCGCCGCGAAGAGCGCCCGCGCCGGCGGATAACCCGGCTCTTCGACCGCGACGACATCGCCCGGCTGGATCGTCACGCGCGCGAGCAGATCGAGCGCCTGTTGCGCGCCCTGCGTGACGATCACGTCCTGCCAGTTGCAGACGACCGCGCGGCTGAACGCGAGATAACGCGCGATGCCGAGCCGCAACGCCTGCTCGCCGCCCGGATCGCGATAACCCGCGACGCCGCCGCCCGCGCGCGTCTGCGTGCGCAGTGCCTGATTCAGGCAGCGTCGCCAGGCGTCGTAGGGAAAGAGCGATTTGTCGGTTACGCCGCCCTTGAAATCGCAGTCGAGCGTTTCGTCGGCGGGCGGCATCGGCATCGTCATGCGCTCGGGCATCTTGCGCCAGATGCCGGTGGCGCGAGCGCGGGCCGATACGGGTTCGGTGCGCGCGGTCGGCAGGCGCGTGAGCCCTTCAGCGACGAACGTGCCGTCGCCGGCGCGCGTGCGCAAGAAGCCTTCCGCGATCAGCCGCTCGAAGACATCGAGCGTGGTCTTGCGCGAGACGCCGAGCTGCGCGGCGAGATCGCGCGTGGACGGCAGGCGCGCGTTCGCGGCGAGCCGCCCTTCGATGATGCCCGCGCGTAGCTGGCCGTAGATCTGGCCGGTCAGGTCGCGGCGGCCGTGCAGGGTGATGTGGATGTCCAAGGGTGCTGGCGACCGACGCGGCTACAGTTGATAGGGCATCCGCACGCCCGGATCGTCGGGCGGGAAGTCCTTCGAGTTGCGCGAAACGAGCAGCGCATTCACCGATTGCGCCGACGCCCACACGATCGCATCCGGCAACTTGATGCGCGATTTCCTGCGAATTCCGATTGCGAGGTTCGCGACGGCCGAATCGAGCGGCACGAGATCGAAGGTGGACAGCCAGGCGCGCAGCGACGCTTCACTGTCGGGTTTGGCGCCCTCTAGAACTTCCATGAGCGTGATGATGCTGATCGACCGCTCTTCGTAACGCTCGATCTCCTTGCGTGCCGCATCGATTCCCAACAGGTAATCGATCAGGATGTTCGTGTCGAAAAGCGCTCTTACCATTCTTCGCGCAGCTCCCGCTGATACTGCAATCCATCGATCTTTCGCTCTTGCCATAAGCCGAACACATCGACGGCAGAACGGCGCTTGTTGCTCGCGACGTACGCGCTGATCGCGTCCCGAATGACCGCGGCTCGCGGGCGCTGCTGCTCTTCGCCGATCGCGGCGAGTTCGTCTATCTGTTCGTCGGGCAAATCGATCAAGATCCTTCCCATAGATACCTCGCTATACGATATACATATGGTATATCACCATAGCCCATTTATTCACCTGCGCTGAAAATCGACTGACACAAAGTCACGCCTTGCTCGCTCAACCCCGCGCTGCCCGTCCCATCCTCGTTCATCCGGACCTCGACGAATCCCGCTTCCTCGAGCCCGGTCAATTGCCGACGCAACGCGCTCATCGGCAAACCGGACTGCTTCGCCAATTTCGCGAGCGACCACGCGCGTTCCGGCGTTTCCGTCTGTGCGCGCCAAAGCTGTGTCAGCACGGCGACGAGCGCCGGATCGATGTCATCGTTCATGCGCGAATCCCCAAAGTTATCTCCCTGCCCGCGAGTTCGCCGAGCCGCCGCAACGCGGCCTCGCTCTGCGCGGTCCACGGATAACTGTAGTTCAGCCGGATGAAATGGCTGAAGGCGTTGCGCGTGGAGAACATGTAGCCCGGTCCGACCGTGATGCCGCTGTCGAGCGCGGCGCGATAGAGCCGCATCGAATCGACGCGCTCCGGCAATTCCACCCATAGCACATAGCCGCCCTGCGGCGCCGATGTGCGCGTGCCCGCCGGAAAGAAGCGCTCGACCATCGCGCTCATGATGCGCGACTGCTGCCGATACAGCTTGCGCACGCGCCGCAGATGCCGGTCGTAGCCGTCCTGCCGCAGATAATCCGCGATCGCGACCTGCGGCACCGATGGCGTCGTCAACGTGTTCAGAAACTTGAGCTTCTCGACCTGCGCCCGATACCGTCCCGGCATCGCCCAGCCGATCCGGTACGACGCCGTCAGACTCTTCGAAAACGACGCGCAATGCAGCACGAGCCCTTTTGTATCGAAGTTCTTGAGCGTCGACGGGCGCGCATCGCCGTAATAAAGCTCGTGATAGACATCGTTTTCGATGACCGGAATATCGTGCGCGGACAGCAATTCGACGAGCCGGCGCTTGCGCTCGTCCGGCATCTGGAAGCCGAGCGGATTCTGGAAGTTCGGCATCACCATGCACGCGGCGATCTTTCTTCGTCCGATGATCCGCGCCAGAGCGTCGATGTCGATGCCTTCCGCCGGATGCGTCGGCACTTCGATCGCGCGCATCCCGAGACGCTCGATCGCGTGCAGCATCGCGTAGTAAGTCGGCGATTCGACGGCCACCGTGTCGCCGGGCTGCGCGACGGCCTGCAGGCTCAGGTTGATCGCCTCAGTCGCACCGACCGTGATGACGATCTCCTCCGGATCGACCGGCACGCCGTTTTCGGCATAACGCCGCGCGATCTGGCGAATCAGCTCGGGATTGCCGGGCGGCAGATCGTCGATGAGATTCCAACTCGCCTGCCGCCGCGCGATCGCGTTCGCGTACTGGTTGATGCGCCGCCACGGAAACGGCTCGGGATCGGGATACGGCGAGCCGAACGGCACGGCGTCGTGAGCGCGGATGCTGCGCAACGTCGAAAGCACGAGCCGGCTCACATCGACTTCCGATGCCGTCGCGATCACGCGCGTCGGCTGACTGTGCGCCGCGCCCGCCTGCGGTTTTGCGCGCACGAAATAGCCGGACTGCGGACGCGTCTCCAGAATCCCGCGGCTTTCCAGGATCGCGTACGCATGCAGCACCGTCTTGATGCTCACGCCGTGCTGCTGGCTCGCCTGCCGCACCGACGCAATCTTCTCGCCGGGCGTGAACACGCCGCGCCGCACGGCTTCCTCGATTTCATCGGCGAGCTTTTCGTAGAGTTTCAACTGGATTTCGTTCTGAAGCGGGAATGCGTCAAGTCTAGGGCAAATCGACGCAACTGTACTCCTTCTATTTCGCATTTTCTGTGCGCCGCGCGCGATTCGGATCACAGTACGCTTCGGACATCGCAAGCCAAAAAGCATCATCCGCCAAGCCATGTTCAAGAAGCCCGAAGAACGCATCGAACCCTATACGCATCCCGCCGCCGGCTGGGGCGCGCTGAAGCAGGTCGCCATCAATCTCGTCAAGGAGAAGGTGGCGGGTGGCAACTACAAGACGCTCTTCAAGCAGAATCAGCCGGACGGCTTCGATTGCCCCGGCTGCGCGTGGCCCGACCGCGAGCACGGCTCGACCTTCGAATTCTGCGAGAACGGCGTCAAGGCCGTCGCCGCCGAAGCGACGAGCAAGCGCGTGACGCCCGCGTTCTTCGAGGAGCACACGGTTTCGTCGCTGATGACGCAGAGCGATTACGAACTGGAGCAGCACGGCAGGCTGACCGATCCGCTCGTCTACGACGCAAAGCGCGACCGCTATGTGCCGATCGACTGGGACGATGCGTTCGAACTCATCGCCTCGCATCTGAAAAAACTCGACGATCCCGATCGCGCCGCGTTCTACACGTCCGGCCGTGCGAGCAACGAAGCCGCTTTTCTGTATCAATTGTTTGTGCGGATGTACGGCACGAACAATTTCCCCGATTGCTCGAACATGTGCCACGAAGCGACGAGCCGCGGCTTGCCGCATACCGTCGGCATCGGCAAGGGCACCGTCACGCTCGACGACTTCGAACACGCCGACACGCTGCTACTCTTCGGCCAGAATCCGGCGACGAACCATCCGCGCATGCTCGGCGAGTTGCGCGAGTGCGCGAAACGCGGCGCGACCATCGTGTCGATCAATCCGCTGAAGGAGCGCGGCCTCGAACGTTTCGCGAGCCCGCAGCACACGCTCGACATGCTCTCGCCGAAGGGCGTGAAGATCAGTTCGGTGTTCATCCGCCCGAAAGTCGGCGGCGACTTCGCGCTGATCAAAGGCGTGGCGAAGCGCGTGATCGAACTCGACGACGCCGCGCGCGCGAACGGTGGCGAGCGCGTGCTCGACGTCGATTTCATCGCGGAGCACACGGTCGGCTTCGACGCCTTCGCCGACGACCTGCGCGCCGAAAGCTGGGACGCGATCATCGCGGAATCGGGCGTGGAGATGGACGATCTGCTGAATCTCGCCGACATCTACGCGAAAGGCCGCGCCGTCATCTCGACGTGGGGCATGGGCCTCACGCAGCACAAGAACTCCGTGCCGACCATTCAACTGCTTTCGAACCTGATGATGATGCGCGGGAATATCGGACGGCGCGGCGCGGGCTTATGTCCGGTGCGCGGCCATTCGAACGTGCAGGGCGACCGCACGGTCGGCATCGAGGAAAAACCGACGCAGGCGTTTCTCGACCGGCTCGGCGCGGCCTACGATTTCGAGCCCCCGCGCGAGCATGGCTACGACGTCGTCGAAACGATTCACGCGATGCTCGAAGGCAAGGTGAAGGTGTTTATCGGCCTGGGCGGAAATTTTTCGATCGCGACGCCCGACACGCCGCGCACCTGGGAAGCGATGCGCTCGTGCGATCTCACGGTGCACATCACGACAAAGCTCAACCGCAGCCATCTCGTACACGGCCGCGACGCGCTCATTCTGCCGACGCTCGGCCGCACCGAGATCGATGTTCAGAACGGCGTGCCGCAAGGCGTGTCCGTCGAGGATTCGATGAGCATGGTGCACATTTCTTACGGCATGAACAAGCCGGCCTCGGCGAATCTGCTTTCCGAAGTCGCGATCGTCGCACGCATGGCGCACGCGACGCTCGGCTCGGCCAAGGTCGACTGGCGCGCACATGAGGGCGACTACGCGCTGATCCGCGATGGCATCGAAAAAGTGCTCGACGGTTTCGAGCGCTACAACGAACGCCTGAAGCAGCCGGGCGGTTTTCATCTCGGCGTGGCCTCGCGCGATCGCGTCTGGAAGACGCCGAGCGGCAAGGCGCAGTTCATCGTGCACAGGATCGCGGTCGATACGCCGATCCACCGCGCCCGTGCGCTGTACGGCGACCGTCTCATGACGCTGATGACGACGCGTTCGCACGATCAGTACAACACGACGATCTACGGTCTCGACGATCGCTACCGCGGCGTGTACGGACAGCGGCGCGTGCTGTTCGCGAACCGCGAGGACATCGACATGCTCGGGTTCGAGCCGGGCGAACTGGTGGATATCACGAGCGTGTGGGACGACGGCATCGAGCGTCGCGTAGACGGTTTCAAGCTCGTCGAATACGACATTCCGCGTGGCTGTCTCGGTGCGTATTATCCGGAGACCAACCCGCTCGTGCCGCTGTCATCGGTTGCGGATGGCGCCGGTACGCCGACGTCGAAGTCCATTCCCGTGCTGCTGACGTCGTCCAGTCAGGCCATTGCTGCCTGAAACCGCTGCGCGACGCGATGCCGCCAAGCACGCGGCATCGCGCTCTCTCGCGCTGACGGATACGGCGTTCGAGCGCGGCGGCGCCGCTGAACCAGCGATCGGCGCATGCGCCCAGCATGGCGAGGATGCCGGCCCACGCGATCAACCCGGCGGCGAAGCTGTTGAATTCGCCGCTGAACCAGACGCCGCCGAGCATTGCGGCGGCGAACACCAGCATGACGATGGCGAACGGCGGGCAATGTTCGTGTTCGATATGAGCGCGGCCGCCAGCGCCCAAGCCCATTTGGTAGCCGCTGAGAGAATATGCGCTAATGGACTGCGCCATTTTGTCCTCCAGACTGTTATCAATTTGTGTTTCCACAAACTTACGCAGTTGGAGCGATGAGTAATACCAGACAATTCCTAACAACGCTTTCGACCTGTGGCGCTTGACTTTCGCCGAACCCCGCAAAACGCGATGCCACCGCGATTCACGCCTCATTTCGCTCCTGCGAACTCCTGAACATCGGCATCGGCTTCGCCGGCGAGCGGCACGACGCCGGACGGCCCCGTCGCATGCGGATGCAGCAACAGCGCGACGAGCCCGCTCCAGCCCGTCTGATGCGACGCGCCCACGCCGCGCCCGTTGTCGCCATGAAAATACTCGTGAAAGAGCACGAGATCACGCGAACGCGGATCGGCCTGTAGCAGCGGATAGGCAGCCATCACCGGACGCTCGCCGTTCTTGTCGAGCAGAAAGAGCGTGGTCACGCGGCGCGCGAGTTCGTCGGCGATTTGCGCGAGCGAAAACTTCTGTCCCGAGCCCGTCGGATATTCGACGCGAAAATCATCGCCGTAATAGCGATGAAACTCGTGGATCGATTCGATCAGCAGATAGTTGACCGGCATCCACACCGGACCGCGCCAGTTCGAATTGCCGCCGAACACGCGCGAGTCGGATTCCGCCGGAAGATACTGGATGCCGAAGCTTTCGCTGTTGTGATAGAAGACGAACGGGTTATCGAGATGCACGCGTGACAGCGCGCGCACGCCGTGATCGGAAAGGAATTCGGTTTCGTCGAGCATGCGCCTGAGCAGCGCCTTCATGCGATGCCCGCGCAACAGCGACAGCAGCACGCTGTTGCCCTGACCCGCCACGTTCCAGCGCGACACGAGCCTCGAAAGATCCGTTCGATGTTCGAGAAACCAGTGCAGCCGTTCGCGCAATTCCGGCAGCGAGCGATACACCTTCGGCTCCAGCACATGCACGGCGAAAAGCGGAATCAGCCCGACGATGGACCGCACGCGCATCGGCACATTGGTTCCGTCGGGCAGGCGCAGCTTGTCGTAGAAGAACTCGTCCTCGCTGTCCCAGAGACCGGTGTCGCAATCGTCCTCGCAGCTCACCGCTTCCGCGATATACAGGAAGTGCTCGAAGAACTTCACGGCGATATCGACGAACACCTTGTTCGCGTATGCGAGCTCGAGCGCGATACGCATCAGATCGAGCGCGTACGCGGCCATCCATGCGGTGCCGTCGGCCTGATCGATGTGGCCGCCCGTCGGCAGCGGCGACGAGCGATCGAAGATGCCCACGTTGTCCAGGCCGAGAAAGCCGCCCTGGAAAATGTTCTTGCCGTCGGCATCCTTGCGATTCACCCACCATGAGAAGTTGAGCAGCAGCTTGTGGAACACGAGTTCCAGAAAATCGCGATCGCCCTTGCCGGTGATCGCGCGGTCGATCTCGTAGACGCGCCACGTCGCCCACGCGTGCACGGGCGGATTGGCATCGCCGAAAGCCCATTCGTACGCGGGCAATTGACCGTTCGGATGCTGATAGCGGTCCTTCACTAGCAATAGCAACTGACGTTTCGCGAACTCCGGATCGATGAGCGCGAACGCCGCCGCATGAAACGCGAGATCCCACGACGCGTACCACGGATATTCCCACTTGTCCGGCATCGACACGATGTCCGCGTTGCACAGATGCCGCCAGTCCGAATCGCGTCCGGTGCGCCGCTGCTTCGGCGGCTTCGGCTGAAGCGGATCGCCGTCGAGCCAGCGCGTCACATCGAACTGATAGTACTGCTTCGACCACAGCATGCCGGCGAGTGCCTGGCGTTGCACGAGCCGCTGATCGGCATCGGCGATATCGTGCTGCAGCGCGCCGTAAAACTCGTCGGCTTCCGCGATGCGTCGCGCGAAGAGACCATCGACGTCGAGCGGCACGGCGTCCGGCGCGGACTCGGGCCGCCAGCGCAGATACACGACCGCCTTGCCGAGCGGCTCCAGTTCGAGATGCGCGTGCGCGGCCGCGCGCGTGCCCTTGTCGCGGCGAATCGCGTCTTCGTCGCCTTGCAGGATGTAATCGTTGAAGCCGTCCTTGAACGGTCCCGTGCCTTCCATGTGGAAGAGACGCCTGACGTTGGTCTCGTTCTCGCAGAAGAGCCATTCCATCGCGCTCGCGTCCGGCGACCACGCGGTGACGACCATCGGTTCGTGCGCGCCCTGTTCGGCGAGCACGTAGGTGCCTTCGCCCTGCACCGTTTCCACCTTCAGCGAGGGCTTGATCGGCGTCGGCTTCCACGACCAGGTATTGCGCGCCCAGATTTGCGGCAGCACGTCGAGCGCGGCCCGCACGTCGCTGCGATTCTCGATCGTCACGCGCATCACGATGTCGTCCGGCGTGTGCTTCGCGTATTCGACCTGCACATCGAAGTAACGCGCGTCGTCGAACACGCCCGTGTCGAGCACTTCGTATTCGGGCATGTCGGCGCCGCGCCGCGCGTTTTCATCGACGAGATCGGCATACGGATACGCCGCATGCGGATACTTGTAGAGCATGCGCATGTAGGAATGCGTCGGCGTGCCGTCGATGTAGAAGTACAGTTCCTTCACGTCCTCGCCGTGATTGCCTTCCTGGTTCGTCAGACCGAAGAGCCGCTCCTTGATGATCGGATCGCAGCCGTTCCAGAGCGCGAGCGAGATGCACCAGTTGAGTTTGTCGTCGCCGAAACCGGCGATACCGTCCTCGCCCCAGCGATACGCGCGGCTGCGCGCATGATCGTGCGGAAAGTATTCCCACGCGGTGCCGAATTCGCTGTAGTCCTCGCGCACGGTGCCCCATTGGCGTTCGCTCAGATACGGTCCCCAGCGCTGCCAGCGTGGGCAGTCCTTCGAATGGAGCCTCAGGCCCTCGACGGTTTCGAGCTGGTTGACGGGGCGCGATTTCGACATGGGCGACTCCTCGATGGCGGCGTGCTGAACGACGGGCAAGTCTCGTAATTTAGCGCGTTTTGACGCCGGCCCGCGCGCGCCGCGCTAGGTTGCGCCGAGCAGCTTTTCGATGCGCAGGAGCTCCGCGAGCGACCACGCCTGAAACGGCGTCCCGCCGGGCGTGTGCGGCGCATCGGCATCGGCGACTTCGCTGACGTGATCGAGACCGTAGCGATCGAGATGCGCGTAGAGCGGCGTCAGAAAACGCTCGCGCGCGCCCGCCGCGCCGTGCACGCGCACCCACGCCTCGACGAACGGGCCGATCAGCCACGGCCAGACGGTGCCCTGGTGATACGCGCCATCGCGATCCAGCACGCCGCCCGCGTAGTTCGCCCTGTAGGCCGGATCGGACGGCGCGAGCGTGCGCAAACCGGGCGGCGTGAGAAGTTGCGTTTCGACCTGATCGACGACCGCGCGCGCGATATCGCCATCGACGAGCGGAAACGGCAAGCCGCCGACCGCGAAGATCTGATTCGGGCGAATCGATCGATCGACGCGACCGGGTTCGTGATCGACGTCGACGACATCGAAGAGCGTATGCGTGTCCGGATCGACGAAACGCGCGGCGAACGACAACTGCGCCCGATCGCGCAACGCCTGCCAGCGCGGATTCCACTCGCTCGCGATCGTGAGCGCGTTGATCCACAGCGCCTGCACCTCTACCGGCTTGCCGATACGCGGCGTCACGACCCAGTCGCCTGCCTTCGCGTCCATCCATGTGAGCTGGACGCCGGGCACGCCCGCGCGCAGCAGACCGTCCACATCGGCGGCGATACGAAAGCGCGTGCCGCGCGAATAGCCGTCGAGAATCGCATCGACGGCGCTTTGCAGGCGGCTCGTCGTCGCCGCGTGCGCGTGCCCCGTCGCCAGATAATCGTGCGCGGCGACGACGAACCACAGCGAGGCATCGACGGAGTTGTATTCGGGCAGGCCGCCGCTGTCCGGAAAGCGGTTCGGCACCATGCCTTCGGAAATCGTATCGGCCCATTCGAGCAGGATCGATTCCGCTTCCTGATGCCGGCCGGACGCGAGCAGGAGGCCGCGCATCGAGATGAAGGTGTCGCGGCCCCAGTCGGTGAACCACGGAAAGCCCGCGATGATCGTTTTGCCGACATTGCGCGTGACGACGTACGCATCGGCGCTGCGCGCGAGCCGCGAGCCGAACGCCGCGCGCCGTTCTTTTTCCCGCGAGGCGAGATGCGATGCGTGCGCGAGCGCGCTGTCTTCGAACGGCTTGTCGTGGCCCGCGTGCGCGTGGAGGATCATCACGGCTTCGCCGCGCGCGAGATCGAAGCTGAAGATGCCGGGCGTCGCGAGGTTTTCGGTGAAATCGAGTCCGCGCTCGCGTTCGCGCACGTAGCAGAAGTTGCGATACCAGTCGGGGGCGTGATCGTAAGCGCCGTTCGACGTGACGCAAATCGTCGGCAAATCGCCATACGGCTGCCATTGCACGCGCTCGCCTTCCAGTGTGGCATCGAAGGAAAATGCCGCGTTTTCGTGGTGCAGCGCGTGGTAGTCGCGGCCTGAGAGCAGCGGGCGGACTTCCAACTTGGCCGCTTTCGATGCGCCCTCGAGACGCCAGCGCAGGACGGTTTGGCGGGCTTCCTTTGCAACGAACGCTTCTGCGACGATGATCGTTGCGTCGTCGTTACCGATGCGGTAGCGCCATGTGGGCCACGGATCTGTATCGAATGAAAGGAGGCTTGCGGTCGTGTCGGGATAGAGGATGTCGGGGGCGTAGCGCTGCATCGTCAGAGGGATACGCGCGTTGCCCGTTTCGAGCCATGCTTCCATGCCGTTGATGAGCACGACACGGCCGGCGGGCGGTTGAGTCGCCGTCAGCAGCAGCGCTTGGTAGCGACGTGTGCGCATCGTGCCGACCGTGCCGGAGGCGAAACCGCCGTAAGCATCGGGTTCGAGCCATTCGTCTTCCAGACGCGCAGCGTCGATCGGCGATTCATCGGTGCGTTCGATGCGTGTCATGGTTTTGTTTTTTTTGCTGGATTGCGTGTTCGTGGCGGCTCGGGGTTTCGCCGGATCCCGGTTTCGTGGCGGCTCGGGGTTTCGCCGGATCCCGCTTTCGTGGCGGCTCGGGGTTTCGCCGGATCCCGCTTTCGTGGCGGCTCGGGGTTTCGCCGGATCCCGGTTTCGTGGCGGCTCGGGG
>NZ_JFHD01000009.1 GCF_000698575.1 Caballeronia zhejiangensis | reverse complement strand
ATTTCGTGCCGAGGCTTTTTGCCGTTCAGAACGTCCTGCCGATCATTGTGCCGACGTCACTTGCACCGCCGTCGCCGACACGTACACCGCATGGATCGTGTCGCCCTTCTTCAGCTTCTCGGCAGCCATGCCCGGCGTGAGGTCGAGCGTCTCGGTGCGCCATGCGCCGCGCAGCGTGATCTTGCGCTTCTTCACGTCGACGCTTTCGACGGTCGCGATCGTCTCGATGCGGCGCGTCGCATCGAAACCCGTCACGCCGTCGGCACCCACGGTCGGCTGATAGGTCGTCGTATCGATGCGCGTACGGTCGCCCTTGGCCGCGCCCGTCACTTTCTCGGCGCTGACGAGCAACGCGGCCTTGTAGGTGACGTCGATCTGGTCGCCGACTTTCAATTGCTCGAAGCCTTTGACTTCCTTGCCCACCTGGACGGTCGAATCACCGTTCGCGCCGCGCACCATCAGCGCGCGATTCGCGCGATCGATGCCGACGATCTGCGCCCGGATATGAACCGGCTGCTCCTGGCTCACGACTTGTTCCGCGGTCGCCGCCAGCGTTCTGTCTTGCGCGAGCGCCGTGCCCGTCGAAGCGACGATTGCGGACAGGGAAAGGATTGCAGCGGCACACAGTTTCAGATTCATTGAATGGACTCCTCGAATAAAAACGCGATGCGGAAATTCCGCCGTGCGACTGTCGCAACGACAGTCGAGGCGGCGTATTTATAACGTCCGCGCCGCGTGCGCCGAGCCATTCGAACGATATATTACGATTCGCCATCTTCTCCGCGACGCGCGTCGACAAAGGCGCGCCCGGCGTCTAACCGGTAGAATCGGCCCCATATCCGCCACGGGCGCGCGCCGCCCGTCTCCTTGCCGCTTCCCCGATCTCTCCAGGAGCGCTATGCGACGCTCGGCATTCTTTCTCCGCTTCATCGGCATCGGCGTTCTGTTTCATATCTATGTGGGCGTCCGGCTCATCCCGGATGCGCCCGTCGGCCTGCCGCTCAAGGTGCTGGCGGCGCTGTTGCTTGCGGCATCGGTCATCACGATTCCGCTCGGCATGGCGGCCCGGCAGATCGAACCGCAGTCGCTTGCGGATCGCCTCGCCTGGTTCGGGCTGACGGCGCTCGGTTTTTTCTCGTCGCTGCTCTTGCTGACCTTCGCGCGCGACGTGATGCTCCTCTTCGTGCATCTCGCCGACTGGCTGCGCGGCGCGCCCGTCGGTTCGCCGATGCTCGTCGGCTATAGCGCGCTCGCCGTGCCGCTCCTCGCCGTGCTCTTCTCCGCGATCGGTTTCTACAACGCGCGGCGGCGCGCGCCGGTCGTGAGCGTGGATGTGCCCATCGACAATCTCCCGGCCGCGCTCCAGGGTTTCACGATTGCGCAGATCAGCGACATCCACGTCGGCCCGACGATCAAGCGGCACTATGTGGAACGCATCGTCGCCGCCGTGAACGGGCTCGAACCTGATCTCATCGCCGTGACAGGCGATGTCGTCGACGGCAGCGTGCCGAATCTCGCCGATCACACACGCCCGCTCGCGGGCCTCAGCGCGCGGCATGGCGCGTTTCTCGTCACCGGGAATCACGAATATTACTCAGGCGCGGACAAGTGGATCGCCGAATTTCGGCGTCTCGGCCTGACCGTGCTGCTCAATCAGCATGTCGTGCTGAATCATGACGGCGCTCAAGCCGTGGTCGCGGGCGTCACGGATTTCAGCGCGGGCAGTTTCGATCCGGCGCATCGCAGCGATCCCGCGAAGGCGATCAGCGGCGCACCCGACGACGCCATCGTGCGCGTGCTGCTCGCGCACCAGCCGCGCAGCGCCACGGCCGCCGCCGAAGCGGGCTTCACGCTACAGCTCTCGGGGCACACGCATGGCGGTCAATTCCTGCCGTGGAATTTCTTCGTGCGGCTGCAACAGCCGTTCGTCGCCGGACTCGTTAAGTTCAACGGACTGTGGGTCTATACGAGCCGTGGAACCGGCTATTGGGGACCGCCCAAGCGGCTGGGCGCGCCTTCAGAGATCACGCTGGTTCGACTGGTTGCGGCTACGGCCGCATAAAAAAAGGGACGCGCGCCGTAGGGTGCGGCGCGCGTCCAGCGCTCGGGGACAAGCGCTACTCCCGATCACGGTGATGAACGGGCAACTCGATTGACGGGCGGGGCCCCGCCAGCGAGTAAGTGAAAAATAGGCGAACAGAAAAACCGAGGACATAAGAAATCTCCTAAACAATGAAACGCAGTTCGATTGTCACGGAGTCCGAATCTCCACTCACGCTTTCGCCGACATCGCCGCGGGCGTCGTCGCATAGACGCTTCTGTGCGGGGCGGTGCCCTCGCGCGGCCAGTCGGAGCGGGCGTCGAAGAACCATTCCGCGCGCTCGCGTCCTTTGCGCATCAACGCATGAATCAGCGCCGGATTGCGATCGAGCTTGGATGCATAGTCGAGCGGCCCGGGATAATCCTTCGCGTCGAGATGCATCTCCACGACGCGAACCTTGATCGGCTTGTAGCGCTTTTCGAGCGACGCATCGGCTGCAAGCAGTTCGTTCACGCGCGTCGTGAAGTAAAGCTCCTGCCCGAGCGCGAGATTGCCGGACAACTCGTTGCGACGGTCGATGATCTCGTTCATCGATTCAGGCAACTCGCGCCGATACTGCGGATTGATCTGCACGACCCAGATTTCGTCGGGCCGCGAATCGAGCGCGAAGTCGGTGAATTCGCGCACCGGCGGATTGCTGCTGAAGAGGCCGTCCCAGCACATGCGCCCATCGGCCGCGACCGCGCGATACAGCGGCGGCACCGCAGCCGAGGCGACCAGTTGGTCCTGATCGAGCCTGTCGCCGGGAAAGATCACGCGGTCGCCCGAACGCACGTCCGTTGCGCCGACGAGAAGCGTCGGCTTCGCGCGCAGTTGCGGATCGGCGGGAAGCGACGCGAAAGGCAGATGCTTGGCGAGCAGTTCGCGCAGGCGTTCTTCGGCTATCGGCGGATACAGATACGGACTGATCTCCGCATTGACGGGCAAGCGTGCATACCACGTACCGACCGCGTTGACGACGATATCCGGCCCGTCGCGCGCCTCCAGATCCTTCCAGAACGCGGCGAGACGCCGCCTGGCGTCGGGCGGGCCGCCGAGCAGCAGTCCGCACCACGCGAGCGCGCTGCACATCGCGCCGCCCGACGTGCCGGACAGCGCCACCAGTTCGAAGCGGTTGACGAACTCGCCGCTCAGCAACCGGTCGAGCACGCCCGCGGCGAATGCCGCATGGCTGCCGCCGCCCTGACACGCGATCGCTACTTTGGGAATGGCCGCCATCGCCGCACCTCTCGCGTCCGTCGATATCGGACGTACGCTACAGGATAGGCGACACGCGCCGCTATGCCAGCGCGGCGAGCACCTGCTGCGTCGAACGAATGCGCCCGATGCGCGGAAAGATGTAGCGGCAGGTCGATTCGTGCGTGTCGGCGTTGAGATCGCTCATCGCGTCCTCGACAAACACTTGCTGATAACCGCGCTCGTGCGCGCCGCGCGCCGTCGAATCGACGCCGATCGCCGTCGCGATGCCGCCCAGCACGATCGTGCCGATGCCGCGCCGGCGCAGATGCGAGTCGAGGTCGGTATTGTAGAACGCGCCCCACTGCCGCTTCGTGACGACGATATCGGTTGCTTGCACGTCCAGTTCCGCGCACAGGTCGCTCCAGCCCGCCGGCTCGGGCGCTTCCTGCGCCTGACCTGCGTCGGTGATCGGCCGCAAGCCGCCGGGGGCGTTCGGAAACGCGACCTTGACGAACACGACCGGCGCGCCGAGCGCGCGAAAGCGGTCGGCGAGCGCGCGCGCATTGGCGAGCACGCTCGCGGCGGAGTGAGGTTGCACGGGCAAGGCGGCGATGCCCGCCTGCAAATCGATCAGCACGAGCGCGGTCTTCGCGGCATCGAGCTTGAGTTCAGGTGCGTTCATGGCGAGTCGGCTAGAAATGGATGGATGACTGCGCGATGTCAGGCTTCGTCGTGCAGGAATTCAAGCGCCGCGCCGTTCATGCAATAGCGCAGGCCGGTAGGTTTCGGACCGTCGTCGAAAACGTGGCCGAGATGCCCGCCACAGCGCCGGCAATGGACCTCGTTGCGCATGTGGCCGGTTGCGTCCGCGTGCGTCGCGACTGCGCCATCGACCGGCTTCCAGAAGCTCGGCCAGCCGGTGCCGCTATCGAATTTCGTCGCCGACGAAAACAGCGCGGATCCGCATCCCGCGCACGCGTATGTGCCGTCGCGGCGTTCCTTGAGCAGCGGGCTCGAGAACGGCGGCTCGGTGCCGCCGCGCCTCAGCACGCGGAATTGTTCCGACGACAGACGGCGCCGCCAGTCCGCGCTGGTGTGATCGATTTCGTACGATCTGGCGGGCGCCGAGGGAAACCCGCCCGTGAAGGCGGCCGCCATCGCACCGAGAAAATTGCGCTTCGTGCGCCTCATGATCTTCATACGATGAACGCCCTCATGCCTTGGTTGACAGCCGGCGCCGCGCTACGTCTTGAACCGGTATCCCGTCTTGAAGATCCACGCGACGATCGCGATAAACACCGCAAGAAACACCAGCGTCATGCCGAAACTCACGCCGACGTGGACATCGGCGAGTCCGTAAAAGCTCCACCGAAAGCCGCTGATCAGATAGACGACCGGATTGAACAACGCGACCGCCTTCCAGAACGGCGGCAGGATATTGATCGAATAGAAGCTGCCGCCGAGGAACGTGAGCGGCGTGACGATCAGCAGCGGAATGATCTGCAGCTTCTCGAAGCCGTCGGCCCAGATGCCGATGATGAACCCGAGCAGGCTGAACGTTACCGACGTGAGTAGCAGAAAGACGATCATCCACACCGGATGATCGATTCTGAGCGGCACGAATAACCGCGCGGTCAGAAGAATGATGAGCCCGAGAATGACGGACTTCGTCGCCGCCGCGCCGACATAGCTCACGACGAGCTCGAAGTACGACACCGGCGCGGACAGCAATTCGTAGATGGTGCCCGTGAACTTCGGGAAATAGATGCCGAACGACGCATTGGCGATGCTTTGCGTCAGCAGCGACAGCATCACGAGGCCGGGCACGATGAACGCGCCGTAGCTGATGCCGTCGACTTCCGGAATGCGCGAGCCGATGGCCGCGCCGAAGACGACGAAATAAAGCGATGTGGAAATGACCGGCGACACGATGCTTTGCATCAGCGTGCGCCCGGCGCGCGCCATCTCGAAACGGTAGATCGCGCGAACGGCGTATAGATTCATTTGGCTTCCCTGACGAGGCTCACGAAAATATCTTCAAGCGAGCTTTGCGTCGTTTGCAGATCCTTGAAACGCACGCCGGCTTCGTCGACGTGACGAAGCAGCGCAATAATGCGGCCCGGCTCGTCCTGCGCGTCATATGTGTACGTGAGTTCGCCGCCGTCCGCCGAACGCGCGAGGCCGTAGGGCTGAAGCTGCGTCGGAATTTCGGCGAGCGGATGTTCGAGTTGCAGCGTGAGCTTCTTCTGCCCGAGCTTGCGCATCAGCTCGCGCTTTTCCTCGACGAGCACGATTTCGCCGCGATTGATGACGCCGATGCGATCCGCCATCTCCTCCGCTTCCTCGATGTAGTGCGTCGTCAGGATGATGGTCACGCCGTTGCCCTGCAGCTCTCGCACAAGGTTCCACATGTCGCGGCGCAATTCGACGTCGACGCCCGCGGTCGGCTCGTCGAGAAACAGAATCTCCGGTTCGTGCGCGAGCGCCTTCGCTATCAGCACGCGCCGCTTCATGCCGCCCGAGAGCGTCATGATCTTGTTGTCCTTTTTCGCCCAGAGCGACAGCGATTTCAGCACCTTCTCGACGTAAGCCGGATTCTTCGGCCGCCCGAAAAGCCCGCGGCTGAACGACACGGTCGCCCAGACGGTTTCGAAGGCGTCGGTGGTGAGCTCCTGCGGCACGAGACCGATCATCGCGCGCGCGGCGCGATAGTCGGTGACGATATCGTGACCGGCGACGGTCACTTTGCCCTCGCTCGGATTGACGATGCCGCAGACGGTGCTGATGAGCGTCGTTTTGCCCGCCCCGTTCGGGCCGAGCAGCGCAAAAATCTCGCCGCGACGGATTTCGAGGTTGATGTCCCTGAGCGCGCGAAAGCCCGACCCGTAGGTCTTGGACAGATTGGAAACGGTGATGATGGTCGACATGGCGTGGACGATAGCAGATACCGCGCCTTCCGGCTTGAATGAAGGGGTCGGCCATTCGGCCAATGTTCGACGCGCGCGGCAGTGCATAAGATGGCCGTTCCCGAAAGGAGCCACATCATGCTGTTCGAACAGATCCAGACCTCGTGCCTCAACGACGCCGACCTGCCGTGGGTGCCGTTCACGCCGTACAGCGAGCGCGTGCTCGTCAAGTATTTCAAGCTCGACCCGGTTCGCGGCGAAGTCATCGCGATGATGAAGGCGCCGGCGAAAGGCGAGATGCCCCGTCATCGTCATACGGGAACCGTGATCGTCTATACGGTGCAGGGGCGCTGGAAATATCGCGAGCACGAGTGGATCGCGGAGCCGGGCAGCATCGTGTACGAGACGGCGGGTTCGAGCCACACGCCCGAGGCGCTGCCACCGGATTCGGGGGGCGCGGACATCGTCACGCTCAATATCATTCAGGGCGAACTGCTGTTCGTGAACGACAAGGGCCACGTCCTCGCCGCCGAAAACTGGAAAAGCGGACTCGACCGATACCTTGCGTTTTGCGACGCAAACGGCATCGCGCCAAAAGATCTGACCGCCTTTTCCGCTGGTTAGAATCGATGCCAGGACGCGCCTCGCGCGCTTTCGACCATTTCCGGTTTGCCGGCCGCACGCGCCGGCGCAGATCAAGGAGGAGCAAAAGCATGAAGATTCAGACCGTCGGCATCGTCGGCGCAGGAACCATGGGCAACGGCATCGCGCAGGTCGCCGCCGTCGCGGGCTTCAAGGTCGTGATGATCGACGTC
Organism: Caballeronia zhejiangensis; assembly: GCF_000698575.1. Taxonomy (GTDB): domain Bacteria; phylum Pseudomonadota; class Gammaproteobacteria; order Burkholderiales; family Burkholderiaceae; genus Caballeronia; species Caballeronia zhejiangensis. Next base: position 192,327 of record NZ_JFHD01000009.1, on the reverse strand, counting down.
ACCGACGCCGCGCTCGCAAAAGGCATCAAAACGCTGACGGGCAGCCTCGAGCGGCTCGTGTCGAAGGACAAGCTGGAGGCATCGGCGCGCGACGCGGCGTTGACGCGCATCGAAACGTCGACCGATTACGGGCGTCTCGCCGCAGCGGACATCGTTATCGAAGCCGCGACCGAGAACGCCGAGCTCAAGAACCGCATTCTGAAGCAGATCGAAGACGCCGCGCGCGCCGATGCGATCATCGCGTCGAACACGTCGTCGATTTCGATCACCGCGCTCGCCGCGACGCTCGCCACGCCCGAGCGCTTCATCGGCATGCACTTTTTCAATCCGGTGCCGCTCCTGCAACTCGTCGAAGTGATTCGCGGCGTGCAGACGAGCGATGAAACCGCGTCCGCCGTGCGCGAACTCACCGAGAAGCTCGACAAATCGCCGATCGGCGTGCGCAATTCGCCGGGCTTCGTCGTCAACCGCATTCTCGTGCCGATGATCAACGAAGCGTTCTTCGTGCTGTACGAAGGCGTCGCGAGCGCGGAGGAAATCGACGCCGGCATGAAGCTCGGCGCGAATCATCCGATCGGACCGCTCGCGCTCGCGGACCTGATCGGCCTCGACGTGTGCCTCTCGGTGATGGACGTGTTCCTCAAGGACTTCGGCGATTCCAAGTACCGCGCCTGCCCGCTGTTGCGCGAGCTCGTGTCGGCGGGACGCCTCGGTCGCAAGACGAAGCGCGGCGTGTATCAGTACGATTGAGAAGCGACGAAATCGAGCACCGGTCCGGCGGGCACGATGCCCGTCGGATTGATCGTCCGATGGCTCTCGTAGTAATGCCGCTTGATGTGCTCGAAGTTCACGGTCGCGGCGATGCCCGGCATCGCGTAAACGTCGCGCACGAACTTTGACAGATTCGGATAATCCGCGATGCGCCGCAGATTGCACTTGAAGTGGCCGAAGTACACGGCGTCGAAGCGCACGAGCGTCGTGAAGAGGCGAATGTCGGCTTCGGTGAACCGGTCGCCCGCGATATGGCGGTGCGTGCCGAGGCGTTCTTCGAGAAAATCGAGCGTCTCGAAGAGCGGCATCACCGCTTCCTCGTAGGCGGCTTGCGTCGTCGCGAAACCCGCCTTGTAGACGCCATTGTTGACCGTGTCGTAAATGCGCGCGTTGAGCGTGTCGATCTCTTCGCGCAACTCGCGCGGATAGTAATCGCCCGGCTTCGCGCCGATGCCGTCGAACGCCGAATTCAGCATCCGAATGATTTCCGACGACTCGTTATTGACGATCGTCCCGCGCTGTTTGTCCCACAGAATCGGCACCGTGACGCGACCGGTGTAATGCGGATCGGCGGCGGTGTACACCTGATGCAGATAGCGCGCGCCGTTGATCGAATCGGGCACGACGCCCGGCGCGTCGTCGAAGGTCCAGCCGTTTTGGAGCATCAGCCAGTTGACGACCGATACGTCGATCATCGCTTCCAGCCCCTTGAGCGCGCGCATGATGAGCGTGCGATGCGCCCAAGGGCACGCGAGACTCACATACAGGTGATAACGCCCTGCCTCGGCCTTGAAGCCGGTATCGCCGTCCGCCGTGACCCAGTTGCGAAACGCCGCGTCCTTGGGCACGAAGCGTCCGCCCGTGGATGACGTGTCGTACCACTTGTCCTGCCATTCTCCGTCGACGAGCAGTCCCATTTCGATTCTCCTTGCGTGGGGTGGCGCAATCGGCGCGCCACGGCATTCATATCAATCAGTCTTGTTCGATGAAGCGCACGAGTTGCGCCATCGTCGCGTCCGGCGCTTCTTCCATCAGCCAGTGGCCCGCGCCCGGCACGACCACGCCTTGCACGTTCGTCGCGACGAGCTTCGCCTGATCGATCAGAAACGTGCCCGACGCGCGCTCGCCGGTGAGGACGAGCATCGGCATCGGAAGCGGCGTCTTCGCGAACGCGGCAAAATCGTCCGCGTCTTGCGGGAACGCATGAAAGTATTCGAAACCCGCGCGCATGCGGCCGTTGCGCGCGTATTGCGCCGAATAATAGCGGCGATCGGCTTCGCTCACCGAATGCGCGGGATCGGCGGCGAAGTCGTTCCAGAAGTGCTCGAAGAAAACGCGCTCGCGTCCGCGAACCAGCTTTTCGGGCGTGTCGCCGTAGAAATTGAAGTGCCATTTATCGCGCAACAGCCAGACTTTCTGCCAGTCGCCGACGCCCGGCAGAAACGCGTCCATCAGCACGATGCTTTCGACTTCGTCGGGATATTGCGCGGCGTACGCATACGCGACCATCAGCCCGATGTCATGCCCGACCAGCTTCACCTTGCGATAGCCCAGCGCTTGCACCATCGCGTGAATGTCTTGCGCGAGCGTCTTCTTGTCGTAGCCGGAAGCGGGCATCGCGGAGCCGCCCGCGCCCGGCAGATCCGGCGCGATTACGACGCGCTCACCGCCAAGACGCGTCATCAGCGGTTGCCACATGCGGCTCGTTTCCGTGTAGCCATGCAGGAGGACGACGGGCGTCGCGTCGCCGTGTCCAACTTGCAAATAGTGCAGTTCGACGCCGTTCGCATCGATCGTGCGGGACTGCATCGCGCTCGCGGCGGCGACGGGTTGCGGCGGGCGCGGCGCGTTCGCGGCATACGCGGACGGTTGCAGCGCAGCGGCGGCGACAAGCACGCCAACGGCGCGGCGGATCGTGTGTAGGAAGGTTTTCATCGTTCAGCTCCATCGAAGGTTCGGTTATCCGATGACGCTCAGGTTGGCCCCCCGCCGCGCTTTTGCCGTACGATCCGGACGATGAACTCGTTCGATGGAGTCGAACATGTTGTCAGAGGAAGAACTCTCGCTGCTCGATGCGATTCGTGAAACCGGCAGCTTGTCGCGCGCGGCGGCGCGGCTCGGCAAGGCGCCGTCCACCGTGTCGCACGCGGCGCGGCAACTGGAAACGCGTTTCGACGCGCTGCTCTTCGACCGGCGGCGTTATCGGCTGCAACTGACGCCCGCCGGACATCTTCTCGCCGATGAAGCCTCGCGCCTGATGCTCGACGTGTCGCGGCTCACGCAGCGCGTGAAGCAGGTCGCGAGCGGCTGGGAAGACCGGCTGTGGCTCGTCTGCGATGAAATCCTCGAATTCGAGACGCTGCTGCCGGTCGTGCAGGCGTTCGATGCGCTCGGTTCCGGCGTGGCGCTGCGCATCACGCACGAAGTGCTCTCCGGCACCTGGGAAGCGTTGCGCGACGGCCGCGCGGATCTGATCGTCGGCGCGACCAACGAGCCGCCCGCGATTCCCGGTCTGCGCTGGTTCGAGCTCGGCGTGATGCAGTGGGTGTTCGCCGTGTCGCCGCGTCATCCGCTCGCGAGCGTCAGCGGGCCGCTCAAGCGCGAGCAGATCGCGGCGCATCGTGCGGTTGTCGTCGCGGATTCGTCGCGTTCGGCGGGACGCGCTTACGGCGTGCTCGGCGGTCAGGCCGCGCTCGCCGTGCCGACGATGCGCGCAAAAATTCTCGCCCAGCGGCAAGGCCTGGGCACGGGCTGGGTGCCGCGGTATCGCGTGCAGGCGTTGTTTGCGCGCGGCGAACTCGTCGAAAAGGAAACCGCCGATCCGCGCGAGCCGAACGTGTTGTATGTGGGCTGGCGCGGCGATCACGAAGGCCGCGCGCTGCAATGGTGGATCGAGCAGTTGCGGCAACCGCGTCTCGCGCAACGTCTCGTCGATGGCATCGACGCGTTCGCGTGACGCGGCCGCGTGTTCGCGAAACGGCCGAAGCCAGCGATTTGCAGCGCGTCGGCGCGCAACGCTCCCCGGCCGATTAACCCTTCGACAGCAACTCGACGACGCGCATCGAATGCGTCTGCTCGGCGATGTCCATCGCTGTCAGGCCGCGATCGTCGCGCAGATCGCGTTTCGCGCCGCGCGCGAGCAACATCGACGCGGTTTCGTCGCGATCGTAGCCTGCCGCCCACATCAGCGCGGTCAGATGATTGCGATACGCCGCGTTCACATCGACACCGGCATCGAGCAGAAGCTGCACGATCGCCGTGCGCCCCTGCCCCGCCGCGTATTCGATCGCCGTCTTGCCGACGCGATCCGTCGCGGCGACATCCGCGTGACGCGCGATCAACAGCGCGGCGATTTCGTCGTTGCCGTCGAAGGCCGCGGCCATCAGCGGCGTGATGCCCTGCACGTTGGCCTGGCTGACGTTCGCGCCGCGCTCGATCAGTATGCGCGCCATCGGCGCGAGGCCCTTCTTGCACGCGCTGATGAGCGGCGTGTCGCCGATGCGATTGCGCGAATCGATCGCCGCGCCTTCATCGAGCAAGCGCGCGACGGACGCCTGATCGCCTTCGCGCGTCGCGGAAAGCAGGCGTTCGTTGAGCGTGTAGGCGTCCTCTTGCGCGTAAGCGATCGCGCATGTCATCGACAGGAAAATGGTCAGCAAGCGTAGGCGTTTTGTCATGCGTCATTGCAGATTCGCGATGTAGTTCGCCAGATTCTCGATGTCCGCGTCGGTCAGATTCTTCGACACGCTCGTCATGTTGCCCGCGTCGTTGGTGCGCTTCCGGTCGCGGAAGTCCTGCAACTGCTTCACGATGTACGGATACTGCTGTCCCGCCACGCGCGGGATCTCGTTCTGCCCGGAGAAGCCGCCGAGATGGCACATCGTGCACAGAATCTCTTCGGACTTCTTCCTGCCCGCTTCCACTTTCACCGGGTCCGCCTTGAAATCGGCGGCGATGGGCTTTTGCGCGGCGAAGTAATCGGCGAGCAGGTGCATGTCGTCGGGCGTGAGATTCGCGGCCATCGGCGACATCCGCGGATCGCTGCGGCGGCCCGCCTTGAAGTCGCGCAATTGCAGATAAATGTAGCGCGACGTTTGCCCCGCGAGCGACGGATAATCGCCCGTCGTCGAATTGCCGTTGATGCCATGGCACGATGTGCAGATGGCGGCCTTCGTCGCGGCAGCCGTCTGCGCGTCCGCGGCGCGCGAGAGCGACGGCAGCGACAACAGCAGACACGCGACGAGCCACAGCGCGTAGACGAGCCAGACACGCACGCGTTTCGATCGCTTCGAAGGCGTCATCATCGAGGCAGCGCGAACACGAGCAGGCTGTTGCCGCGCTTGAAGTCGAGCTGCGTGTTGCCGCCCGCCGCGACCGCGATGTACTGCTTGCCGTTCACCATGTACGACACCGCCGGCGCGTTGACCCCCGCGCCGCACTGGAACTCCCAGAGCTTGCGGCCGGTGGCGGCGTCGAAGGCGCGGAACAGGCCGTTGCCTTCGCCGTTGAAGACGAGCCCGCCCGCCGTCGCGAGTACGCCGCCGATCAACGGCTGATCCGTCTTGAAGCCCCACGCGATCTTGCCGGTATCGACGTTCACCGCAACAAGCCTGCCCCATTGCTGCTCGGAAGGAATCACCTTGAACGCGCCGCCGAGCCACAGCTTGCCGCCGGGGTACGCGACTTCCTCGACCTGATACGTCATCGGCTGATGCAGGTTCGCCGCATACGCCATGCGCGTCTTCGGGCTGAAGGCCATCGGCGACCATTCGACGCCGCCGTTCGCGCCCGGCAGCATCCGCGCGCCGGTGGGCGTCGGCAGTGTCCACACGCCTTCCTGCGGAATCATCGCTTCGGAGACGCGAATCAGCTTGCCGTCGCGGCGATCGTGCACATAGACGAAGCCCGTCTTGCCGCCGTGGATGATGCCCGGAATCATCTGCCCGTTCTTGTCCTTCACGTCGATGAGAATCGGCGGGCTCGCCGCGTCGAGATCCCATACGTCGTGCGCGATGTACTGGAAGTGCCACTTGTACTTGCCGCTGTCGAGATCGACGGCGACGAGCGAATCGGTATAGAGATTGTCGCCGGGACGAATCGCGCCGTAGAGGTCCGGCGACGGATTGCCGACCACGAAGTACACCGTGCGCGTCTTGCGATCGATCGCGGGCGCCATCCACACGCCGCCGCCGAGCGTCTTGTTGAAGTCGCCGCCCTTCTCCGCGAGCGTCTTCTTTTCCGCCGCGATGTCGCGCTTCATGTTGCGGCCGACGGCGTCGTTCTCGGCCCAGACGCCTTCGCTGCCGGTATCGGGAATCGTGTAGAACGTCCACAGCAACTGGCCGGAGTTCGCGTCGAACGCCTTCACGAAGCCGCGTATGCCGTACTCGCCGCCGTTCGTGCCGATCAGCACCTTGTCTTCGACGACGACGGGCGCCATCGTCTCCGAATAGCCTTCTTCGGGATCGGCGATCTGCGTCGACCAGAGCACGTTGCCGGTCTTCGCATCGAGCGCGACGAGCTTCGAATCGAGCGTGCCCATGAAGAGCCGGTCGCCCGAGATCGCCACGCCGCGATTGTTCGGACCGCAGCAGAACGTCGTGACCGGACCCATCTTGTGCTTGTAATGCCAGAACTCCTTGCCCGTGACCGCGTCGATCGCGTAGACGTGGTTGTAGGACGTGGTCAGGAACATCACACCGTTCGAGACGATCGGCGCGGTTTCCATCGACTCCATCACGGCGGTCTGGAAGATGAACGCCGGTTTGAGCTTGGCGACGTTCGACGTGTTGATCTGCGTCGCGGGCGCGTAGCGCGTTTCGGCATACGATCCGTTCGAATGCAGCCACGACGCGCTGTCGCCCGCGGCGCCGTCGAGCTGCTGCTGCGAGATGGATCGCAGCGAGCTCGGGACTGGCGAGGCTTGCGTCGTGTTGGCGTTCTGGATTTCGTCGGCGGCTTCGATTCCGGGCGATGTCACGATCCCGAAAGCACCGACGGCAACAATGAGCGCAACGAGCGAGGTACGGGAAAAACCGGCCATGTCAGTCTCCCAAATCGTTCTTGTGTGGGCCTCGTTATGCGCGGCGGAACATTGCGTGCCCTCTTCTGCGCCCGCAAAAAAGAATAGGCAATTTAAAAATGCATTTCCAGATTTCGTTAAAGGCGCGCGTTCGTTTCGGCACGCGCTGCACGAAGGGTATTTCAGGGGAAGACGGGCGCCGATTTTTAGTAGTATGGATTGGAGTGCCGTTATGATTGCGCCCGTCGATGCCGGGAGCGGCTTGCCGGATCGCCGGCTTTCGCTTATCGCTCGTTCATCCTCGTCACGCGCGTGGCCTTTGCGCGGGCGCCGCTTCGATCATCACCTTTATCCGGACGCATCATGCCCATCCTATCCAACGGACAGCCGAATCCGAATCCCCGCCAGCCGGTGGACATCGCGCGCATTCTGCTCGTCATCACGATCCTGACCGCGCTCACGGTCGGCAGTCTCTACGTGCTGCGCCCGTTCCTGCCGGGACTCATCTGGGCGACGACGATCGTCGTCGCGACCTGGCCGCTCATGCTCGCCGTGCAGCGCCGCTGCGGCAACCGCCGCTGGATCGCGACCACCGTCATGCTGCTGATGCTGCTGGTCGTCATCGTGCTGCCGCTCTATTCGGCGATCTCGACGCTCGCGGAGCACGGCGGCGAGATCATGGCCGCCGTCAAGAGTCTGCCGAGCTACGCGCTGCCGCCGCCGCCGGGCTGGATCCATGACGTGCCGCTCGTCGGCGCGCGCGTATCGAAGGAATGGCAGATGCTCTCCGACGCCGGCCCCGGCGGCCTGCTCGCGAAGCTCGAACCCTACGTGACGATCGTCGCGCGCTGGATGCTTTCGCATGCGGCCGTGGTCGGCGTGTTCGTCATGCACATGGTGATCACCGTCATCATCTCCGGCATTCTGTACACCAACGGCGAGGCGGCCGGCCGCTTCGTCACGCGCTTCGCGACGCGCATCGCCGCGCAGCGCGGCGCCGAAGCCGTCAAGCTCGCCGGCCTCGCGATCCGCGCGGTCGCGCTCGGCATCGTCGTGACGGCGGTCACGCAATCGGCGCTCGGCGGCATCGGGCTTGCGGTTGCGGGCGTGCCCGCCGCGGGCATCATCACCGCGGTCATGCTGATGCTCTGCCTCGCGCAGATCGGCCCGCTCCTGCCGCTGCTCGGCGGCGTTGCGTGGCTCTTCTGGAACGGATCGACCGTCGTCGCTTCGATGCTGCTCGTGTGGTCGATCATGATCGCGATGCTCGATAACTTCCTGCGCCCCATTCTCATCAAGCGCGGCGTGAATCTCTCGATGCTGCTGATTCTCTCCGGCGTGCTCGGCGGCATGTTCGCATTCGGAATAGTCGGATTGTTCATCGGTCCGGTGATTCTCGCCGTGACGTCGACGATTCTGAACGCGTGGATCAACGAGCAACCGCCGCTGCCGCAAGTCGAAGCGATGAGTAACGAGGAAATCGCGAACACCCCGTCGGCGCGGGGTCTCGCGGATACATCGGGAAGACAGGGTTAATTGATAAAGATATTCTCGATTTGTCGCATTTTTTATCGACAATCGGAATGCGCTTAAATCGAGAATTCGGACTCTTACGAAAATGAGATTTTGTGCCGGTTAACACGGTGTTTCACGGTTTTTGGGCGATGCATATCCGTTACAATGCAATCCTTCGTTATTTGCCCGATTGAGGGCGCAGGGGATTGACCATGTCTTTGCGTGACGTGGACGACATCGATTACATCGGAGTGAATATTCTCTTCAAGCGCGTATATGTCGGGCTCTTCGACGATCTGGACTGGCGCGATGAAGAGAAGCATCAGGATTTGCTCACAAAGAAGATCGACCGCTACATCCGTTATATTCGTTCAGGCAAATTGCTGTTGAATTATCCGAAAGTTCGCGGCTATGAGATCGTGGTCGAATACGTGTCGATGCATCCCATGACGCCGTCGGGACTCGAATTCTGGAAATCGCGCGAACGCGTCGTGACCGACGCGGGTTACAAGGTGCATATCCGTGGCGTCGACGTGCGTCATTCGCTCGGCATTTCCGTCGATAAACCGGAGCGCGTCGCAGCCGAACCGGTCGAGCCGCCCGCGCTGGAAGTGCTCGATCCCGACCCGCGCATGCAGCAACTCGCCGACGTCGCCGACGTTTCGTATCTTCCGCCCTCGATGCCCAAATCGGGCCTGCCGCAGGCGCTGCCCCTGCTCAGGCGTCTCGCGATGCGTCAGGCGGCAAGCTACTGAACCAACTCCCGCGATCGAAAAAAGCGGCGTGGCTCGCATGAGCCCCGCCGCTTTTCCTTTGCGCGCGTGATCGCCGCTTCACATCGCGTTACTGCGCGCCGCTCAGCGCCGCTGTCGCGATCGACGGCACCGAAATGCCATTGGTCTTCGCGTACTGCACCGCTTGCGAGAGCGTCTGCATGAGCGACTGCAACTGCCCCGGCGCCGATTGCGCGACATAGCTCGCCGCCTGCACGGTCGACGGATTCGAACCCGCCTCCAGCAGCGACGACATGTTCATCGAATTCGTCACCGAGCCGAGATTCGATTGCAGGCCGGCGTACTGCTTTACGCCCTGCCCGAGCGACGCGAGGCCGTCGCTGAAGGTCTTCTTGCTGGCGGCTGTCGGCGGCGTCGCGGAGCCGTTCGTGAATGCCTGCATCAGCGATTGGGACACGCTCTGCTGCGTGCCGCCGAGTTGCGACAATACGCTCGTGCTCGGAACGGCGTTCCCGCCCGATGCGCCGGAGAGCAACCCCGCCGCCGATTGCGCCTGGCTCGCGACGCTCGACATGCCCATCGCCGAGGCGAGGGTCGACTGCCCGGTCAGCACTTGCTGGTTCGCGCCGACATAGCTTTGCAGAAGCGAATTCAGCGCCGAAGGCTGCGTCGCGCCGTTCGCGCCCGACGTCACGTCGGACTTGCCGCTGCCGAAGCCGAACTGTTGAAGATTGAGTTGTGCGTACGATGCCCCCGGCGCGATTACCGCAAATGCGATCCCAGCCGAAAGAAGCGCCGTTCGATACGTACGGTTCGCCATGTTCGGTTCCTCCTCAGAATTGTCCGATGTTCGATAAGCCCGATTCGACCATCGGTCATCTGGACGGTTCGCTGCAGAAACATTTGCTTGCGAATTCCGTCGAGAGGTCCCGCCTACAGATCGGCGAGCGGATGCATTTCCCTGCGCCACGGCGATGACAGGAAGTGCTGCACGCGCTCGGCGCGCACTTGCGCGAGCGTCGTCGGCGCGAAACGCGGCCGCTCGTCCTTGTCGATGATGAGCGCCCGCACGCCTTCGACGAAATCGCCGTCATCGATCGCGCGGTACACGACGCCGAGTTCCATGCGAAAGCAGTCCGCGAGCGACATCTGACGGCCACGCAAAAGCGCGTGATACGTGACTTCGAGCATCGTCGGCGAATGGCTTTCGAGCAGCGCGAGCGTCGCGCGCGCCCAGTCGGATTCATCCGTTGCGAGCGATGCGACGATGCGTTCCACGCCGCCCGTCGCGCACACGGCGAAATGGCGTTTGATTTGCGCGCGCATATCGTCGAGCGGCGCGTGCCGTTCGATATTCGCGCTCGGCACGAACACGCGCGCCAGTTGCGTCATCGTGTCCTGCGCATCGTCCCAGCGGATAGCTTCGAGACGCTCGACGAAACTGCGCAGCCACGTCGACGGCACGCATTCGTCCGCGAGACCGACACGCCGCGCATCCGCGCCCGACAGACGCGCGCCCGTCAACCCGACGTAAAGCGCGAGATCGCGCGGCAGCACGCGCAGGAAATGCGTCGCGCCGACATCGGGCAACAGGCCGATGCGCGTCTCCGGCATCGCCATGCGCGTGCGCTCGGTCGCGATGCGCAACGCCGCGCCTTGCGCGAGGCCCATGCCGCCGCCCATCACGATGCCGTCCATCAGCGCGATAACCGGCTTCGCAAAGCGATGCACCGTGAAATCGAGCCGATATTCATCGATGAAAAACTTGAGCCACGGCGTCTCGTGATGCGGATCGTTGCGCGCCGCGTGATAGAGCTTGCGCACGTCGCCGCCCGCGCAAAACGCCTTCTCTCCCGCGCCGCGCAAGACGACCGCGGCGATCGAATCGTCCGCGGCGCATTGCGCGAAACGTTCGGCGAGATGCGCGATCATGCCGTGCGAGAGCGCGTTCAAGGCATGCGGACGGTCGAGCGTGACGATCGCCACACGGTTCACGACCTCGAAGGCGACTTCCGGCGCGTCGCGTGAAAGTTCAAGCGTGCTCATGAATTCCTTTAGTCGGCCTTGCTGGTCTGGCGCAGCTCCGGGAAATCTTCCTCCCAGAACTCGAACTCGCCGCGCGCGCCGTCCTGCGTGCGCGCGATTTCCTGCCGGCGCAAATCGACGCGGCGAATCTTGCCGGAGATGGTCTTCGGCAATTCCGCGAATTCGAGCCGGCGGATGCGCTTGTACGGCGCGAGCCGTTCGCGCGAGAACGCGAACACGCTTTTCGCGAGTTCGGGTCCGATCGAATAGCCGTGACGCAGCGTGACGAACGCCTTCGGCACCGAAAGTCGCAGCGGATCGGGACTCGGCACGACAGCCGCCTCGGCGATCGCTTCGTGCTCGATCAGCACGCTTTCCAGCTCGAACGGGCTCAAGCGGTAATCCGACGACTTGAACACGTCATCCGCGCGGCCGACGTAGACGAAGTAGCCGTCCGCGCCACGCGCGGCGACATCGGATGTGCGATAGAAGCCGCCTCGCATCGCGTTTTCGGTGGCCTTGGGGTTATCGGCGTAACCGGTCATCAGGCCGAGCGGCGGCGGATCGAGCGCGAGCGCGATTTCGCCTTCTTCGGCAGGATTGCCATCCGGATCGAGCAAGGCCACGCGATAACCCGGCAGCGGACGGCCCATCGAGCCCGGCACGAGCCGCTGGCCCGGCGTGTTGGCAATCTGCGCGGTGGTTTCGGTCTGGCCGTAGCCGTCGCGGATCGGCAATCCCCACGCATGCTGCACGCGCTCGATGATCTCCGGATTCAGCGGCTCGCCCGCCCCGACGATCTCGCGCAGCTTCACCTCGTACGACGCGAGTGGCTCCTGCACGAGCATGCGCCACACGGTCGGCGGCGCGCACAGCGTCGTGACTTCGTGCTTCACGAGCACATCGAGCGCGCGGGCGGCGTCGAAACGGCTGAAGTTGTAGATGAACACGCACGCCTGCGCGTTCCACGGCGCGAAGAAGCAGCTCCACGCGTGTTTCGCCCAGCCGGGCGAGCTGATGTTCCAGTGGACGTCGCCGGGTTGCAGGCCGATCCAGTACATCGTCGAGAGATGCCCGACCGGATAACTCTGATGCGTATGCGCGACGAGCTTCGGCTTCGACGTCGTGCCGGACGTGAAGTACAGCAGATACGGATCGTTCGCGGACGTTTCGCCGTCCTTGGCGAATTCCGCCGATGCGTCGTACGCGGCTTCATACGCGAGCCAGCCGTCCTGCGCGCCGCCCACCGCGATGCGCAAGCCCGGTACGTCGATGCCATCGAATTTCCTCGTTTCGGCTGCATCGACGATGACGTGCTGCACGCCGCCTAGCGCGATGCGGTCGCGCAAATCCGCGCTCGCAAGCTGCGTCGTCGCGGGCAGGACGATCGCGCCGAGCTTCATCGCGGCGAGCATCGTGTCCCATAGCTCGACGCGATTCGGCAGCATCAGCAGAATGCGCTCGCCGCGTTTCACGTTCAGCCCCCGCAAATGATTCGCGACGCGCGCGGAACGCTCGCTCATCTGCGCAAACGAAAGCCGTGTCTCGTCGCCGCTTTCGCCGACGATCTGCAACGCGGGCGCGTCGTTGCCACGCGCCATCGGATCGAAATAATCGAGCGCCCAGTTGAAGCGATCGAGCGACGGCCATCTGAAGTCGCGATATGCGGTGTCGTAGTCCGTGCGATGAGCAAACAGGAAGTCTCGTGCTTCGATGAATGCCTGGGCTTCGTTCATTGCGTCTCCAAAGATTTATACGTTGCGCGCGATCACCATCCGCTGCACTTCGCTGGTGCCTTCGTAAATCTGCGTGATGCGTGCATCGCGATAATGACGCTCCACCGGATAATCCTGCAGATAGCCGTATCCGCCGTGAATCTGGATCGCGTCCGAACACACGCGCTCCGCCATTTCCGACGCATACAGCTTCGCCTGCGACGCCTCCGACAGACACGGCACGCCTTCGGTACGCATGCGCGCCGCGTGATGAATCAAGAGGCGCGCGGCGTTGATCTGCGTTTGCATGTCGGCGAGCATGTTGGCCACCGACTGATGTTCCTGAATCGGCTTGCCGAACTGCACGCGCTCCTTCGCATAGGCGCGCGCCGCATCGAATGCCGCGCGCGCGATGCCGAGCGCCTGCGCCGCAATGCCGATGCGCCCGCCTTCCAGATTCGACAGCGCGATCTTCAAGCCCTCGCCGCGCTTGCCGAGCAGATTCGCGGCGGGAATCGCGCAATCGTCGAAGTTGATCGGACACGTATCCGACGCGCGGATGCCGAGCTTGTGCTCCGGCGCGCCGACGTTGAAGCCGGGCGTGTCCGTCGGCACGACGAACGCGGAGAGGCCGCGCTTGCCCTGATCGGGATCGGTCACGGCGAAAACGATCGCCACGCCCGCGCGCTTGCCGTTCGTCACGAACTGCTTGTTGCCGGAAATGACCCACTTGCCGTCTTTCTCGACGGCGCGCACGCGCAGGTTGTTCGCTTCGGAGCCCGCCTGCGGCTCCGTCAGGCAGAACGCGCCGATAACCTCGCCGCTCGCGAGCTTCGGCAGCCATTCGGCCTTCTGCGCGTCGGTGCCGTACGCGAGGATCGGACCGCAGCCGACCGAGTTGTGCACGCTCATCATCGTCGCGCAGGACGCGCAGCCGGCGGCGATCTCTTCCATCGCGAGTGCGTAGGCGGTGTAGTCGCTGAAGGTGCCGCCGAGTTCGGCGGGCACGATCATCCCGAGCAGGCCGAGTTCGCCCAGTTGCCGCACGACTGCGTCGGGGATCGCGCCGTCCTTGTCCCACTGGCCCGCGTTCGGCGCGAGCGCTTCGGTTGCGAACTGGCGAGCCGCGTCGCGGATCATGCGCTGCTCTTCGGTGAGAAATGCGTCGATCATGTTCTGAATTCGGTGATGGGGGCTTGCGCGGCGAGGCTCGCCGCATCGATCGTTTAAACTTTCTGGCCGCCGCTCGCCCGGTCGATGATGGGCGGCTGGGCCGTCTGAGCACGAGTCTAGGCAATCGCCTAACGTTAGCCGATGCCCAAAACGATCACGCTAACTGAGCGCTTTGGCCACCTAGTGACAACCCCAAGTACCAAAAAAAAGATCGAGCGCGACTCGATTTCCGTGAGCCTCGTCGAAGCCGCATTGCGATGCGCCGAATCGCGCGGCGTCGCGCGCGGGCATTTGCTGGCCGCGGCGGGCATCGCGCCGGCGACGCTCGATTCGCCGCGCGCGCGGGTGTCGCCGGTCCAGTACGGCAAGCTGTGGAACGCCACCGCCGACGCGCTCGACGACGAGTTCTTCGGCCAGGACGCCCATCCGATGCGGCGCGGCAGCTTCGTGCTGCTATGCCACGCGGCGCTTTCCTCGCGCGACGGCGCGCAGGCGCTCGGGCGCATCGCGACTTTCATGCGGCTCGTGCTCGACGATCTGAGCTTCGAGCCGGACATCGACGACAAGCGCGTGCGAATCTGGCTCGCCGACAAAGCCGGACCGAAGTCGATGTTCGCCTACGCGACGGGCTTCATCCTCGTGTATGGGCTCTTGTGCTGGCTGGTCGGGCGGCGCATTCCGGTGCTCGCGGCGCACATGCGCTGCCCCGAGCCCGCCGACAGCGACGAATATCGCCTCATGTTCTGCAACGACCTGCGTTTCGACGCGACGCGCTCGTTCGTCGACCTGTCGGCCGAATGCGCGGCGCTGCCGATCGTGCAGACGTCCGCCACGCTCAAGCGCTTCCTGCGCGATGCGCCGGCGAATTTCATCGTGAAGTATCGCAATCCGGATTCGCTCGCGGCGCGCATCCGGACGCGTCTTCGGCAAACCGCGCCGACGGACTGGCCGGAAGCCGAAAGCATCGCGGCCGCGCTGCATATGGCCGAAGCCACGCTGCGGCGGCGTCTGAAGCAGGAAGGGCTGACCTATCAGACGATCAAGGACGCATTGCGGCGCGATCTGGCCATCGCGCGTCTTGCGCATACGCAGGAGACGATTCCGCAAATCGCCGATGCGCTCGGCTTCGCGGAACCGAGCGCGTTCCGGCGCGCATTCAGGAAGTGGACGGGCGTGCGCCCCGCGGATTACCGGCGGGAGAGCTGAAGCGCGCGAACATCGAGGCTGCTATATTGAATCGTCCATGATTTCGCACCTTGGAGCGCACCATGACCAAAGCCAGCCGGGATGAACGTTCGAAGCAGGAACAACCGAAGAAGGAAACCGAAGAGGATTTGCTCGACGAGGCGCTGGAAGAGACCTTCCCCGCAAGCGATCCGATCGCGGTGCATCCGGAGCCGGAATCGCCTGAAGACCGGAAAAACAAGTAGTCGTTCGGTTATTCGCCCGAGTCGGGCTCATCCGGACTCGAGAGCAGCACCACGAGCTTCTCGACGTGCTGATGTAACAGCTTGACGTGCTTGTCGATCTGTTCGAGACGCCCGGTCAGATCGGCCTTCGCCGACTCGCTCATGCGATCGGACGCGATGAGTTCATCGACCTTCGGCTGCATCGATTCGACCTGCAGCAAGCCGAGCTGGCGCTCCAGGCGGCGTAAGTCCTGCGACAGCAGCTCGCGATTCTTCCGAAAAACCAGATCGCGGCGGTTGGCTTCAGCCTGTTGCTGGGCCTGATCGGCGACACGGCGCGTCGCTTCGGTCTGGGAAAGCAGCGGTTCCGGGCCGCGCAACACGGAACGCTTCGGCGCGGGATGGGCCGTGCCGCGGAACACGGCCATCGGCGTTTCCTCGTCGATCGCGCGCAGGACGTCGGGCGGAATCTCGTCCAGCGTGCGGCGCTCGTCCATCCAGTGCGGCGGCAGGCCGGTCACGAGCTCGATGCCGCGTACGAATTCCTCGTTGAAATCGCGCTGACCGCCGACGATCAGCTTCATGAACGTCGGCGAGAAGTTCATCATGCGCGCGAGGCGGCCAGCGCCGCCCGGCGAGCCGACCAGGACATTGAGGTTGGCTCGCCAGACTATGAACAGCGTTTCGTCGAAATCTTCCATGAACAGGCTCCAGGCAGTCCGACGCGCCCGAACGTGCACATCGGATTTGCGCGCGGCGGCGCTGCGCGCATGCATATCCGGTTCCCGCGCTTTCCGATCAACATCGTGCACCGTGGCCGGTGCGTCGTCTACATACCGCATAAAACACCATACTACCTTCATCGGCAAGCCGGGCGGACAACGGCGTCCGCGCCGATGCGGGCGTGCGACACGACGCGCACGCCGCCGGCCGGCTTACGGTTCGTTGCGCAGATACCCTTCCTTGCTCGGATCGAGCATGCGCCAGGAGACGATGAGCGAAATGGCGCACATCGCCGTGACATACCAGAAGAACGTCGATTCGCTGCCCGCCGATTTCAGCCACAGCGCCACATACTCCGCCGAGCCGCCGAACACCGCGTTGGCGACCGCGTACGACAGGCCGACGCCCAGCGCGCGCACTTCCGGCGGAAACATTTCCGCCTTGATGAGACCGCTGATCGACGTGTAGAAGCTCACGATCGCGAGCGCGATCACGACCAGCACGAACGCCATGACCGGGCTCGTCACCGTGGAGAGCGCGTGCAGCAGCGGCACCGTGCAAATGGTCGCGAGCGCGCCGAAGCAAAGCATCGAGGCGCGGCGGCCAATGCGGTCCGACAGCGCGCCGAACAGCGGCTGCAGCAGCATGTAGACGAAGAGCGCGGCGGTCATCACGTTGCTGGCGGTCTTCGCGTGCATGCCCGCCGTGTTGACCAGATACTTCTGCATGTAGGTCGTGAACGTGTAGAAGATGAGCGAGCCGCCCGCCGTGAAGCCGACGACCGTCATGAACGCGGCCTTGTGCTGCATCAGGCCGGCGAGCGTGCCCGCTTCCTTGCGATCGCGCGTCTCGGCGGTCGACGTTTCGTCGAGCGAACGGCGCAGGTACAGCGAGATCAGCGCCGCGCACGCGCCGATGAAAAACGGAATGCGCCAGCCCCACGCCTTCAGCTCTTCCGTCGACAGGAACAGTTGCAGGATCACGAGCACGAGCAGCGCGGCGAGCTGGCCGCCGATCAGCGTCACGTACTGGAACGACGCGAAGAAGCCGCGCCGGCCGCGCAGCGCGACTTCACTCATGTACGTCGCGCTGGTGCCGTATTCGCCGCCCACCGATAAGCCCTGGAACAGGCGCGCGATCAGCAGCAGGAACGGCGCCCACGCGCCGATCGACGCGTACGTCGGCAGGAAGGTGATGACGAGCGAGCCGCCGCACATCATCAGGACGGAGATCATCATCGCGTTGCGGCGGCCGTGCTTGTCGGCGATGCGGCCGAAGAGCCACCCGCCGATCGGGCGCATCAGGAAGCCCGCCGCGAACACGCCCGCCGTGTTCAGCAACTGAACCGTCGGATTGCCGCCGGGAAAGAACGCCGCCGAAAAGTACAGCGCGAGGAACGAATAGATATAGAAGTCGAACCATTCGACGAGGTTGCCCGACGAGGCGCCGACGATGGCGAAAACGCGGCGCCGGGTGTCCTCTGCGGTGTAAGCGGGAAGGTCGGTCATGTTGTTTCTGATCTCTTGGTCACTGTCTGGATGGCGTATGTCGGGGTTTCATCCCCGATCCGGGCGCTCTTGGCGGCGTTCGGGCGCAAGTTTATACGCGGTTTCGCAACCGGCGCGCGATCGTGGCGCGCGAAACACGGCCGGACGGAGTAGGAAAATTCGCGCAAGGACGCCCCCGCATCGCGTTCACCGATGACCGCCCCACCCGCTCAGGCTTGCCGCAAAAGCATTTGCCGCCCTTGCGACGGCATCGTTCAACGCTTTCGACATAAATCGTCTTTGCCTCGATCGTTCGTACTAGGTAATTACCCTGATTAAAGATTTTGACGATTATTTATCGATAAAGTCTCGGGATCACGATTCACATCGACGAGGACTGCATGAGTCAGCATCAACCGATCATTCTCGACGCCGCGCTCGCGTCGACATTCGCGCAAGTCGCGCTCGGCCACCTGACGCGCGAATATCCCAACAAGCTCGATCACGTCATGGCAAGCGTTGCCGACGTGCAAAGCCCGCGCGCGCTGCATCCGATTTTCTACGGCAGCTTCGACTGGCATTCGTGCGTGCACGGTTACTGGCTGATCGCTCGGCTGATCGACCGCTTTCCGGATCTGCCGGAAGCGCCGCGCATTCGCGCCGTGATCGACGAGCATGTCACCGAGGCTAACGTCGCCGCTGAAGTCGCTTATCTGCAGCGTCCCGCCGCGCGCGGCTTCGAGCGGCCTTATGGCTGGGCGTGGCTGCTCGCGCTCGCAGGCCAGCTGCGCTCGATGCGTTCCGACGACGGCGCGCGCTGGGCCCGCACGCTCCAGCCGCTCGCGGACGCATTCGTCGCACGCTTCGAGGAATTCCTGCCGAAATCGACGTATCCGCTTCGCGTCGGCACGCACTTCAACATGGCGTTCGCCTTGAAGCTTTCGATCGGTTACGCGCGCGTCGCGCAGAACGCCGATTTTGAGCATCTGCTGAAGGAAACCGCCCTGCGCTGGTTCGAGAAGGACGAAGGCTGTCAGGCGTGGGAACCGGCGGGCGACGAGTTCCTGTCGCCGTCGCTGATGGAAGCCGTGCTGATGCGTCATG
The DNA here is from genome assembly GCF_000698575.1 of Caballeronia zhejiangensis. Lineage (GTDB taxonomy): Bacteria > Pseudomonadota > Gammaproteobacteria > Burkholderiales > Burkholderiaceae > Caballeronia > Caballeronia zhejiangensis. The sequence continues at coordinate 173,649 of NZ_JFHD01000009.1, read as the reverse complement.
TGCTGCCGGGCGAGCGCTTCGTCGGCTGGTTCGACCGGTTTCTGCCGCGCATCGCCGAGCGAGAACCCGCGACGCTCTTCGCGCCGGCCACCGTCACCGATCGCAGCGACGGCAAGCTCGCGCATCTCGACGGCCTGAACCTCTCGCGCGCGTGGTGTCAGCGCACGATCGCACGCGCGCTGCCGGCGGGCGATGCGCGTATCGCCGTGCTCGAGACGGCGGCGCACGAACATCTGGCGTCGGGCATTGCGCATGTCGCGGGCGATTACATGGGCGAGCACTGGCTCGCGACGTTCGCGCTGCTGGCGCTGGAAGCCTGAGCGGTTCTAGACGCGCGGCTGGAACGCGATCACGCCCATGCCGATGAGCGCGATCGCCGCGCCCGCGACATCCCACGCCGTCGGCCGGATGCGCTCGACGGCCCATAGCCACGCGATCGCCACGCCGATATACACGCCGCCATACGCCGCGTAGACGCGCCCCGCCGCCGCGGCGTGCAGCGTGAGCAGCCACGCGAACAGCGCGAGCGACAGCGCGCCGGGCACGACGAGCCACGGCGAGCCGCCCTCCTTGAGCCATCGATGAGGGAAATAGCAGCCGGCGATCTCGGCGATGGCGGTGACGACATAGAGCGCGAACGTTTTCATGAGGCGCATTATCGGCGTTCGCGAGACGTTGCGTGGTCCGCGTCCGCTGCGGACAATGACGCCCTTGCTCGAAACTTCAGGCCGCCGACCTTGCAGACCGATTCAACCGATGCCGCCGCGCTGCCCGTGCACTGGCACAGGCGCGTGCTGATGCTGGCCTTTCCCATCGTTCTCGCGAATCTCACGCAGCCGATTCTCGGCGCCGTCGACACGGCTGTCGCCGGGCATCTCGACGGGCCGCAGTATCTCGGCGGCGTCGCGCTCGGCGGGCTCGTCTTCAGCTTCGTGTTCTGGGGCTTCGGCTTTCTGCGCATGGGTACGACGGGACTCGTGGCGCAGGCGTTCGGCGCGCGTGACGACGACGCCTTGCGCAAGAGCGTGCTGCGCGCGTTGCTGCTCGGACTCGCGATCGGCGCGGCGGTGCTGGTGCTGCAAGTGCCGATCATTCGTTACGCGCTCGTCGCGCTGGGCGGCAGCGCTGCCGTGCAGGGCACCGCGAGCGCGTACTGTCACGCGCGCATCTGGGCCGCGCCGTTCGCGCTCGGCAATTACGTCGTGTTGGGTTATCTGCTCGGCTGCCAGCGCGTGAGGCTCGCGCTCGTCACGCAGATCTTCATCAATCTGGTGAACATCATCGCGGTGCTGCTTTTCGTGTATCGCTTCGATTGGGGCATCGCGGGCATCGGCGCGGCAACGGCGTTCGCGGATTTCTGCGGCTTTGCGCTCGGACTCGCGATTCTTTGGCATCTGCGTCCGCGCGGTCTCGCGCCGCTCGTCCCGCGCTCGCTCTTCGACGCGCACGCGTTGAGGCGGGTCGTCGCGATCAACCGCGACATCTTCATCCGCACGATCTGCCTGCTCGGTTCGTATGGCTGGTTCGCGCATCTCGGCGCGCGTCAGGGGGATGCGATCCTCGCCGCGAACGCCGTCCTGCTGAACTTCCAGACCTTCATGTCCTTCGGTCTCGACGGCTTCGCGCACGCGGCCGAAGCGCTCGTCGGCGCGGCGGCGGGCGCGCGCGACCGGTACGCGTTCCGTCAGGCCGTGAAGGTGACGATGTTCTGGTCGGCAATCGGCGCGGCGGGCTTTTCCATCGTCTTCTGGTTTAGCGGCGAATGGATCATCGGCAAGCTCACGGATCAGGCGGTCGTGAAGGCGGCGGCGGTGCGCTATCTGCCGTGGGCGTCGGTTCTGCCGCTCGCGTCGGTCGCGGGCTTTCAGCTCGACGGCGTGTTCATCGGCGCGACGCGCACGCACGAGTTGATGAAAGCGATGGCCGTCTCGCTTGCTGTCTTTCTGCTTGCTGCGTGGGCGCTCGCGGGATCGCTCGGGAATCACGGGCTGTGGCTGGCGCTCACTGTTTTCATGGTGGCGAGAGGTATTACGTTGGCGATTCAGGTGCCGGCGATCGAGCGGGCTTCGTGTGCGACTTTGGGAAGGTGAGGTATGGTGCGTCGGGTTCCAGCGCGGATGGCAAGTCTGCCCTCGCTTCGTCCAACGATTTTCTTGGAGGTCGGCACAGTCAGCATCGACAAGAGAAGACCTGCCATAACGTGCGCCAGATAATGGCCGCCCTGCGTCGGCGTGGCACGATCATGGTCACGTTGAGCGAAATCGCAATGCAGAACAGCCAACGAAACTTTGCGAGCGAATCGAAGCTATTGCCCCGCCAGCCCCTCCAGCAGCGCCTTATGAAACGCCGCCGGATCCTGCATCTGCGGCGCGTGCCCAAGCTCCGGAAACTCGACGAGTTTCGCGCCTTCGATACGCTCCTTCGCCAGCTTCGCGAGATCCGGATATCGCCCGAGCATCGGTCGAATCTCGGGCGGCGCGAAGTCCTTGCCGATCGCGGTCGTATCCTTGTCGCCGATAAGCAATAGCGTCGGCGTCTTCAACTGATCGAATTCGTAGACGACGGGCTGCGTGTAAATCATGTCGTACAGCAACGCCGAGTTCCACGCGACGATGTCCTTGCCCGGTCCGCGATACATGCCCGCCAGCATCTGCACCCACGGTTCGTAGTCGTCGCGCCACTGGCCCGAGTAGTACGTGCTCGTCTCATAGCGGCGGATGCCGTCGGCGCTCGTCTTGAGCTCGCGCGCATACCAGTCGTCGATGGAAATCGACGGCACGCCCTTCGCCTTCCAGTCTTCGAGCCCGATCGGATTCACGAGCACGAGCTGCTCCGTCTCGCGCGGATACATGAGCGCGTAGCGCACCGCGAGCATGCCGCCCGTCGAATGCGCGATGAGCGTCGCCTTCGACACGCCGAGCGCGGTCAGCAGCGCATGCGTGTTGCGGGCAAGTTGCTGGAAACTGTATTGATAGCGCGCGGGCTTCGTCGATTTGCAAAAGCCGATCTGATCCGGCGCGATCACGCGATAGCCCGCATCGCTCAAGGTCTGGATCGTCTGCTTCCACGTCGCCGAACAAAAATTCTTGCCGTGCAGAAGTACCGCGGTGCGTCCATTCGGATGCGCCGGATGCACATCCATATACGCCATGCGCACGACCTGGCGCTGCGACGTAAGCGCGAAGCGCGCGACCGGATACGGATAGTCGAAGCCCTGCAACTCGGGGCCGTATGCGGGGCCGTCGTTGCCGGCCGCTTGCGTGGCTTCGTCGGCATGTGCTTGTAAAGCGAAGGACATCGCGAGACACAACATCAAGGATCGAACGACGGACGGCTTGCTGCGCGCTGGTTTCATTTTTTGATCTGAAGATGACGTCGGCCGACGCATTCTAGCGCGGCTGAATTTCGCACGCGCCCGCATGCTGTATTCAGCGCTTATACTTTGCGACCCCGATCGTCGTCAGGATCATTCCAAGCATGCAACGCCGCATCAAGGCATTCGCCGCCGCGCTCCTCGCATTCGCGTGCATCAGCGCATCCGCGAGCGACTGTCCGCAGTTCAGCCCGAACGGCCGCGCGCCGGTCGTCGTCAATTCGAAGATGCGCGCGTCGACGCAGGAAGTCTGCTATTCCGACTTCGCGCTGCTGCACTCCGGCATCACGAAAGGGCCGCTGTGGTCGGCGGAACATCTGACCGCGAGCAGTGTCGACCAGGCGAAGAACAACACGCGCACGAATCGCTTCTTCGTCGACAAACGTCTGCCGCCCGACGAGGCCGCGCAACTGTCCGACTACAAGAGGAGCGGTTACGACCGCGGCCACATGAGTCCCGCGGGCGATCGCGCAAGCAAGAAAGGCATGGCCGAATCGTTCTCGCTCGCGAACATCGTCCCGCAGGATCCGTCGAACAACCGGCGCATCTGGTCGCGCATCGAGCAAGCGGTGCGCAGGCTCACGGAGGAATCGGGCGAAGCGTATGTCGTCACCGGGCCGCTCTTCTCGGGACGTCAGTTGCAGACGATCGGCGAATCGCGCGTGTTCGTGCCCACGCAACTGTATAAAGTAGTCTATTTGCCGCAGCGTCAGATCGCGTTCGCGGTCGTGATCGAAAATACGCCGACGAACACGTACACGATGAAAACCGTGCACGAACTGGAAGCGATGAGCGGACTCGCGTTTCCCGGCATCCCGGACGGACTGAAGGACAAGCGAATTGGAGGATTGCGCGGTGTTTAAGCCATTTGCAAACGATACGGATGTGATGAACATCGCGGGCGACGCGATCAACATCGAGAACGGCGTGAAGCGCCTCACGATCAGCGGCAATTTGACGATCGCCCGCGACAAGGCCGGACTCGCGAACGCGCTGGCGCTTCAGAAGGCGATCGGTGCGATCGTCGAAGCGTTGCAAAGCGATGCGTCGCTGCCCGCGAAGCTGCCCGACGAGCCGGATGCGCCGTCAGGCACCGCCGATAATCCGTTCATCTGAAGCGGCCGTCGCCGAAGACAGCCGCGCGGAGAATCGAAGTGATCGAATGCCATGTCGGCCCGAGCCCGCTCGGGCACATTTTGTATCGCGCCGAAGACGAATGTCTGACGGGTCTCTTCTTCATCGGACAGAAGTATTTTCCCGATGGTCTGCACGCGCCGACGCTGTCGGAGACAGCGCCGAGATCCCGCGTGATTGCCGATGCGCGCGAGCAGGTCGGCGAATACTTCGCGGGTACGCGTCGGAAGTTTTCGATTGCGGTGCAGTTTCGCGGAACACCCTTTCAGCGACAAGTCTGGGACGCGCTTTGCCAGATCCCTTTCGGCGACGCGTGGACGTACAGCGATCTCGCGCGCCGGCTCGGCTTGCCCGCGGGCGCATCGCGGGCCGTCGGCGGCGCGAACGGACGCAATCCGGTCGCGATCATCGTGCCGTGTCATCGCGTGATCGGCGTCGACGGGGAATTGACCGGCTATGCGGGCGGCGTCGAACGCAAACGCCATTTGCTCACGCTGGAGGGCGGTCCGGGGCGCGAACAACTCGCGCTCTTCTGAAGCAGCGCACAGTCGGCGACAAAACAAAAACCCCCGCGAACCATCGGTTCGCGGGGGGTTTTTTTCGACATCGTCCGATGATGAATTACGGCGTAAGCATCACTTCCACACGACGATTTTCCGCACGCCCGACGCTCGTTGCGTTCGACGCAATCGGATTGGCCTTGCCGAAACCCTTCATCGCGAAGTTCTCGGCGCTCAGGCCATGTCCCTTCAGGTAGTCGAGCACGGCCTGCGCGCGACGCTGGGACAAACCGAGGTTGTAGGCATCCGGGCCCATCGAATCCGTGTAGCCCTCGACCGTGACGGACGCGAAATTCGCACCCTTCGAGTCGGCGACGAGCTTATCCAGAATGCTCCTGGCCTTCGGCGTCAACGCGGCGCTGTCGAAGGCGAAGTTCGTCTTTTCGTCGAGCGAAATCTTGCGCGGCACGACAGCCGGGGCCTTCGCTGGCGCCGGTTCCGGCGTTGCAACGACCGGCTGGGGCGGCGTCACGCAGTTGAAGATTACGTTGCGCGGATCGCTCGGCGTCTTCGTTCCGGCGAGCGTCTGAAGCACGTTCACCTTTTGATCGCCGCACATCTTTTGAGCCGCGGTCATGCAGGCGCTGCCGTTTTCGAACAGACCGTAGCATTCGGCGCGAAAAGCCTTCTGGCCATCCGACGTTTGAATTTCGCTGATATTGAAGGCCGGTCCCGACGTGGACGAACAGCCCGCAAGTACGGCAGCGGCGATAAGACTAACAGCAAGGGTTTTCGTGAGCATCTTGGTGGTCATGCAAGTCAATTTCAAAGTGCGAGCCGCTGAGCGCGCACCTCGATTCCGGGCCGGGGAACAACCCAAAGGTGACGTGAAAAATGATGGATCGATTTCGGGTGCGCCAAACGTTCGATAAGCAATCCGAAAGCTGCGCGATTGTAGCGTGACAATTCGTGCGATTTAAGCGGACAACTCCCAAATACAAGGCCGGCGGCGCCCGTATCGAAACCCCTATTTGGGCGGGACCGGAAGGTCGCCGTCGGATTGCTTCTGAAGCTCCTGCACGCGGGTCTGCAGCGCGCGAAGTTGCGCCTGCGCCGCTGCCTGCTCCGTGCGAAGTTCGCGGATCGCATTCTGCTGCTCCACTTGATAACTCGTCACCTGATTTTGCTGCGCGCGTGCAATATCGAGATCGGCTTGCAGCCGGTTCGCGCGCGCCTGCTGGGCGGCGATCTGCCGGTCCGCATATGCCTTCTCCGCTTCGAGCTTGATGCGCTTTATTTCCGCATCGGCGAGCGTGTTCGACGTCTTGGCGAAATCCGCATAGACCGTTTCGGCCCGCGCGTCATTTTGCGTTTTGAACACGCGCCAGATATTGCTTTGCTGAAACAGCGCGGCGTAATAAATCATCTCGTCGGGATAATACGAGAGACTCGCGCCATAACTGCCATTCAACGTCCTGCGTAACGCCGTGATTTTCCCGGCGGCAAGCAGATTCTCGAGTTCCGCGACATCGCCATTGCTCGCAATAGCCGCTTCGGGCCTCATCGGCGATGAATCAGCGGCCCGCGCCAACGGACCGGACAAACCGGCGGCAATCAGCACGATTTCCGCAATTACCCAGCGCTTCATTGCGATTTTCCGTAATGGCAACGCGCGTCGCCCGGAAAGAATTATGGCGCGGCAAGGCAATCGATTCCAGACGACTCAATACTTCATTCGAACGCCGTTAATCCGTGCGTCTTTAAATGGTCGATGTGCGCTTGAAACTTACTTGCGACAAACGCGGCTCGCTCAGGTTGCGGATCGTTTCGACCGGCATGAAGATGCGCGAATCGGACGGCTCCACGGACATGCGCGAAAAAATATGGCGGTCGCCGTGGAAAACGAAAGGCGCGGCCGAGAGAATGCGCGCGTCGGGCAGGCTTTCGGTGGCGTGCGGCGCGGCGGCCGAAGCTGTCGCGGCAAAAAGAACAAAAAAGCTGGCGGCGAGCGCAAGAGCGCCCGGAATCGAGTGCGAACGGTGCATGGCGAGATGAAGGCAATGAAGGCGCGCGAGCGCCGGAGTGAAGCGGCGGGAGAAAACACGGCGCCTCTGTAAGACGTTCGTCATTTCATCACCCGCTGCTCCGAGTGCCCATGAGACAGTTCTCAAAGAATTCCTGTTGGCGGGCAATCGCTCCCATCCGCAAAAACGCTCGGGCGCAGAAAATGCGTGCATGATGCATTCGCCCGCGCGCGGCCCCGGCGGGCTCGCTTCAAAAGGCCGCAGCGACGACGCAAAGGCGCGTGGCCGCCCAAAACCGCGCACGCAAAGGCGCGACGGCGGGCATGAGCGGTATGGCTTCCAGCACGGCTTGCCAATAGTCAGCCATAATTCGCCTTCTCAAAAAAGCCGGTACGCCGAGTAAAAAAGAAAATCCCATGAACCAAGACGACAAGCACTCCACCGCTCAACCCCGGCAACACGCTGCCAACGACGGCAACGTGACGACGGGCGTCGCGGGCCTGGATGACATCCTGGGCGGCGGGTTCGTCGAGGGCGGCCTGTATCTGATCGAAGGCATGGCGGGCGCGGGCAAGACGATTCTTTCATCGCAGATCGGCTTTCATCGCGTCGCGCAGGGCGACATGGTCCTGTACATCACGCTGATCGCCGAATCGCACACCAAGCTTTTGTCTCATCTTCGCGGACTGTCGTTCTACAACGCCGACGCCATCTCCGACCGGATGCTCTTCGTCTCCGGTTATCACGAACTGATGCGCGACGGCCTGTCCGGCTTTCTCGCGCTGATCGCGGCGACGATCAAGACGAGCCGGCCGCGCTTCATGGTCATCGACGGCTTTCGCAGCGCGCGCGAATTCAGCTCGACGGAACTCGAACTCTCGCAGTTCATCCACGAGCTTTCGGCGTTCGTGAGCGCCGCGCGCTGCACGACGCTGATCCTCGCGCCGCTTTCGGGCAACGAGCCGCATCCGGAGCACACGCTCGTCGACGGGCTCATCGAACTGAACCGCTACAACACCGGCATGCGGCGTGCCCGCGAAATCGAAGTCCACAAGCTGCGCGCCCGCGATCATCTGCTCGGCAAGCACTTCTTCAAGATCACGGAGAACGGTCTCGTGACCTTTCCGCGCATCGAGGCGTCGCCCGCGAACGATGACGGCGCGCCGGACTTCAAGAACAAGTTGAGCTTCGGCTTTCCCGATTTCGACCAGATGCTCGGCGGCGGCATCGTGCGCGGCTCGACGACGACGCTCGTCGGGCCATCGGGCATCGGCAAGACGCTGCTGTCGCTGAAGTTCCTGCAGGCGGGCGTCGAACGCGGCGAGCGCTGCGTCTACTTCGGCCTCTACGAATCGCCCGAGCGGCTTCTCGCCAAAGCGTTGTCGGTCGGCATCGATCTCGCGCCGGCCGTGCAGGACGGACGTCTCGCGATCCGCTGGCATCCGGCTGTCGAACTCGCAATCGACGAGCTCGCCGTCGAACTGATGACCGCGGTGCGGAACACGAATGCGTCGCGGCTCGTGGTCGACGGCATCGACGGCTTTTTTCAGTCCGCGAACCGCACGGAGCGTTTCGGCCTCTTCCTCAACGCGCTCACGCACCGTCTGCGCGACGCGGGCGTGACGACCCTGCTCACCGAGGAAATGCCGCTCTACGGTGATTCGGTGCAGCCCACGACGTTGCGCGCGTCCGCGATGACCGAGAACATCGTGCTCATGCGTTATGTCGAGGCGAATTCCTCGCTGTATCGCATGGTGTCGATCGTCAAGCAGCGCGAAGGCCCGCACGATTCGGCGATCCGCCGTCTCACGATCGACTCGCGCGGCCTGCATATCAGCGAAGGCTTCATTGGCTCGACGGGTATCTTGTCCGGACACCCGTCGATCGCCGCGCCCGCGCTGTCTGTGTCGGACCCCGGCGCGCGCGCATGAAGAAGATCCTCGTCGTCGACGATGAATTCGACATTCTGACCACCTGGCGCCTCGTGCTCGAAATGGAGGGCTACGAAGTTTCGACCGCGTCCAACGGACGGACCGCGCTCGACGCGGCGCGCTCGAATCCGCCCGCCCTCGTCATCACCGACTGGATGATGCCGCACATGGACGGCGTCGAACTGATCCGTCAACTGGCCGCGAGCGACGCCCTCGCACGCGTGCCGGTGATCCTCATGAGCGCGGCGGCGCATGCGCCGGCGCTCGAGCATCCGCATGCGCAGTTTCGCCGCAAGCCGCTTTCTATCGACGATTTGATCGACGCCGTGAAGGGACTGATCGGTTCGGCCTGAATTGGCCCGGGCACGCTGCGTGCTGCTGATGAGCGTTCCGGCGAATCCGGATTTACGAGAAACCGCTCAACCGAAGGGAGGCACCATGGTGCAGGATCAAGTGGAAGGCGCGGCACAGAAGGTCGTCGGCAAAGTGCAGGACGCAGTCGGCGCACTGACGGGCGATGAAGGCACGCAAGCCGAAGGCAAGGTGCGGCAGGCTTACGGCAACTTGCAGCAAAGTTATGGTCAGACCGTCGACAACGTGCGTCTCGCGGTCGCGAGCCAGCCGATTCAGGGCGTGCTGATCGCGGCGGCCGTCGGCTTCGTGCTCGGCGCGTTGTGGAATCGCGATCGCTGATGTGTCTCGGGCATCGCGATGCAAAGCCGGCGCGAAGGTTGCGCCGGCTTTGTCGTTTCATGGCGTCTCGCGCACGATGCCGACGAGCGTCGCCGACCGCGTGCAGCCGACGGCGATCGCGACTGCCGCCACGACGAGCGCGCCATGCGAACCGCCGATCGCTGCCGCGAGCGCAAGTCCGCCAGCCGCCGCCGCGCTCATCGCGTATGCGACCGGCGCGGCCGCGTTGCCGCCCATCGCGAGCGACAAGTGCGCGCCGATGAGCGCGAGCATCGCGATGACGGAAATCACGTCCGACTGAACGCCGAGCACATAGGCGAACGCCGCGCATGCGCCTGCGCAGGCGAGATGCATCGATTGAAGGTTCGCGCTTGCTCCGTTCGTGTGCCGGCGAACGACGACGCAAGCCAATGCCGCCAGCGCGCCGCCCGCCAGCACCGCATACGCGCTGTCCGGGCCCGGCAGCGCCCACGCGACGAACGCCATCGTCGCGAAGAGCGATTGCGCCGATACACCCGGCGTCGCACGCGCGGATCGATACCCGATGAATCCCGCGACCAGCGCGAGCACGAGCGCGGTTCCGCCCGATGCGCCGCTCGCGAAGCACGCGGCGGCAACGAGCGCGCCCGTTTCCCGCCTTCCGCGCGACGCACGCATCGACGAACCCGCCGACAGCGCCGCGAGCACGCAGAGCGCGCCCGCGAGTCCATCCGCGATCATGCTTCGAGCACGTTCGACAGCGTGCCGATTCCGGCGATCGACACATCCACGCGCGCGCCGTCCTTGATCGAGCCGACGCCGATAGAGGTGCCGCACGCGATCACGTCGCCGGGAACGAGCGTCATGTCTTGCGACAGCATGCTCACTTGCTCGGCGGGCGAGAAAATCATGTCGTCGAGCGGATAGTTCTGGCGCTCGACGCCTTCGAGTGTCGTGACGACGCTCGCCGTGCGCCAGTCGAAGCCGTTGCCCGTCGTGACGATCACCGGCCCGAGGCAGGTGAACGTGTCGAAGCCCTTCGAGCGGCACCATTGCGCGAAGTTGGGATCTTCCTGCAGCAGCTCGATCGCGGTGACGTCGTTCACGCACGTGTAGCCGAAGATCGCGCTTTCGGCTTCCTCCACGGACGCCCCGCTCACCGTCTTGCCGATCACGATGCCGAGTTCGCCCTCGTACGCGATCTTGCCGTGATAGCTCTTCGGCCGGCGGATCGACTCGCCCGGCCCGATCACCGACATCGGCGGCTTGATGAGAAAGAGCGGATGCTGCGGCGGCGCCTTGTCGAGCTTCTGCGACAGCGCGTAATAGTTGTTCCACAGCGCGATGACCTTGCTCGGCTGACAGGGCGCGAGCAGCGTCAGGTCGTCGACGGCGAACGACATGTCGGTCGGGCGCGGATTGTCGAACATCGCGCCGTCGTGCTGCACGACGCGGCCAGAATGCTGATCGAGCGTACCGAAACCGATGCTGCCGCCGGCATCGCGAAAACGAATCCAGTGTGTCAAGTGTGTCTCCCTTATAAAGGGCGCGGACATACGTGGTCCGCGCCCCTGTCCCCTCCTCCAAACCTCAGATCAAACCTGCGCCGCGCGCCCACTTGTACTTCGCGCCGAGCACGGCAACGGGCAGTTCCGTCGAATAAGCGTAGGCCGGCACGCCATGCTCGTACAGGTATTCCGCGGCTTCTTCCACTTGCACGTCGCCCGCGAGCGACGCCACGATCGGCTTCTCGATGCCGAGCGCCTTCATCTCCTCCTTCACTTCGATGACGAGTTTCGCGAAGACCATCGGCGGCGTGATGATCGTGTGCCAGTAGCCGAGGATGATCGAATGGATGCGATCGTCCTCGAGCCCGAGGCGGATCGTGTTCTTGTACGTCGACGGCGGCTCGCCCCCGGTGATGTCGACGGGATTTCCGGCCGCGCCGAACGGCGGGATGAACTTGCGGAACGCGGCATCGAGATCGTCGGGCATCGCCATCAGCGAGAGGCCGTTGTCGACGCATGCGTCCGACAAGAGCACGCCCGAGCCGCCCGCGCCCGTGATGATGACCGTGTTCTCGCCTTTGGGCGTCGGCAGCTTCGGAATGCCGCGCGCGAACTCGAGCAGATCGCGCAGCGACCGCGCGCGGATCACGCCGCATTGCTCGAAGACGTCTTCGTAGATCTTGTCGTTGCCCGCGAGCGCGCCCGTATGCGAGCTGGCCGCGCGCGCGCCGAGGCTCGTGCGCCCCGCTTTCAGCACGACGACCGGCTTCTTCTTCGACACGCGCTTTGCGGCTTCGGCGAACGCACGGCCGTCCTTCAGATCCTCGCAATGCTGCGCGATGATTTCGGTGTTGTCGTCCTGCTCGAAGAACGTGAGCAGATCGTCTTCGTCGATATCGCTCTTGTTGCCGAGACCGACGATCGCGGAAACGCCCATCTTCGCCGAACGCGAGAACCCGATGATGGCCATGCCGATGCCGCCCGACTGCGACGACAGCGCCGCCTTGCCTTTCACGTCGTACGGCGTGCAGAACGTCGCGCAAAGATTCTTCGGCGTGTAGTAAAAGCCGTAGATGTTCGGGCCCATCATGCGGATGTCGTATTGCCGCGCGATTTTGACGATCTCTTCCTGACCTTCGTGATTGCCCGTTTCCGCGAAGCCCGACGGAATCAGCACCGCGCCCGGAATCTTCTTCTCGCCGACTTCGACGAGCGCCTGAGCCACGAACTTCGCGGGAATCGCGAACACGGCGACATCGATCACGCCGGGCACGTCCTTCACGCTCTTGTACGCCTTGCGGCCCATGATCTCGTCGGCTTTCGGGTGAATCGGATAGATCGTGCCCTGATAGCCGCCGTTGATGAGGTTCTTCATCACCGAATTGCCGATCTTGCCGTCCTCGTTCGACGCGCCGATCACCGCGACCGCATCCGGCTTCATGATGCGGTTCATCTGCGCGACGATCTGCTCTTGCGTCGGCCGATAGCGCGGTTCGGCGGGCGCGAAATCCATCACGATGCGCACGTCCGCCGCGACCGCGCCGTTCGGGCTCGCGAACACCGGATTCAGGTCCATCTCGGCGATTTGCGGGAAATCGTCGACGAGACGCGACACGCGCTCGATCAGGGTAATCAGCGCCTCGCGATGTACCGGTTCGGTGCCGCGCACGCCGCGCAGCACTTCTGCGGCCTGAATGCCGTCGAGCATCGATGCGGCTTCTTCGCGCGTGACGGGCGCGAGCCGGAACGTCACGTCCTTCAGCACTTCGACGAGCACGCCGCCGAGACCGAACGCGATCAGCTTGCCGAACGACGGGTCCGTCACCGCGCCGATGATGACTTCCTGCCCCGCGCCGACCATCTGCTGAATCTGCACGCCGACAAGCGTCGCCTTCGGGTCGTACTTCTTCGCGTTCGAGATGATCGTGTCGAAACCGGCACGCACATCGGCTTCATTCTTCAGGTTGACGAGCACGCCGCCCGCTTCGGTCTTGTGCAGGATTTCCGGCGAAACGATCTTCAGCACCACCGGAAAGCCGATGAACGACGCGAGCTTCGCGGCATCGTCCGCCGATTTCGCGACGCCTTCCTGCGGCACCGCGATGCCGTATGCATCGCAGACGAGTTTGCCTTCCGGCGCGGTCAGCGACGTGCGGCCTTCCGCCTTCACTCGGGCGAACACTTCCGCGACGCGGCGTTTCGCGTCGGGCGCGTGGAGCGGAACGACCGCCGCCGCGTGCGTGGATGAATTGGCTGCTTCGCCGCGGTCCTGGGCAACCGTGCTGTTCATTTGGTGCGTCTCCGTTATAGGGGCGTGCAGGGGCCTGCGCCGCCCTCTTTCGAAGGCGGACGTCAGTGCAAGGCAATGTGCTCAGATCGCGCCGAGGCTCTTCAGCGTGGCGATCTGATCCGGCGTGTAGCCGAGTTCGGCCATGACTTCGTCGGTGTGTTCGCCGAGCAGCGGCGAGCGCACGACTTCGGTCGGACTGTCGGACAATTTGATCGGATTGCCGACCGTCAGATACTTCCCGCGCACCGGATGATCGACTTCGACGACCGTTCCCGTCTTGCGCAGCGACGGCTCTTCGGCGATTTCCTTCATCGACAGGATCGGGCCGCACGGAATGTCGTGCTTGTTGAGGATTTCCATCGCCTGGAACTTGGTCTTCGACATCGTCCAGCGCTCGATTTCCTCGAAAATCTGCTTCAGATGCGGCAGGCGCGCGTTCGGCGTCTTGTAATCCGGATGATCGATCCATTCCTCCTTGCCGATCACCTTGCAGATTTCGCCCCAGACCGGCGCCTGCGTGATGAAGTAGATGTACGCGTTCGGATCGGTCTCCCAGCCCTTGCACTTGAGAATCCAGCCCGGCTGGCCGCCGCCCGATGCGTTGCCCGCGCGCGGCACGGCTTCGCCGAACGTGCCGTTCGGATATTGCGGGTACTCCTTCATCACGCCAGTGCGTTCGAGGCGCTGCTGGTCGCGCAATTTCACGCGGCAGAGATTGAGCACGCCATCCTGCATCGCGGCGAGCACTTTCTGACCACGTCCGCTCGTGTTGCGCTGATACAGCGCCGTGACGATGCCGAGCGCCAGATGCAGGCCCGTGCCCGAATCGCCGATCTGCGCGCCGGTGACGGTCGGCGGACCGTCTTCGAAACCGGTCGTCGACGCCGCGCCGCCCGCGCACTGCGCGACGTTCTCATACACCTTGCAATCTTCGTACGGTCCCGGGCCGAAGCCCTTCACCGACGCGACGATCATCCGCGGATTCAGTTCCTGGATGCGCTCCCACGTAAAGCCCATGCGATCGAGCGCGCCCGGGGCGAAGTTCTCGACGAGCACGTCGCACTTCTTCACGAGCGTCTCGAGCACCTTCTTGCCTTCCGGATTCTTCGTGTCGATGGTGATCGAGCGCTTGTTGTGGTTGAGCATCGTGAAGTAGAGGCTGTCGGCGTCGGGGATATCGCGCAACTGCTCCCGCGTGATGTCGCCCGAACCCGCGCGCTCGACCTTGATGACGTCGGCGCCGAACCACGCGAGCAACTGCGTGCAGGTCGGTCCCGACTGAACGTGCGTGAAGTCCAGGATTCGCACGCCGTCCAGCGCCTTGCCAGATGTGTTCACCGTCATGGCTTTGTCTCCCACTCTCTTTCGACGTTTATAGATTCGCGATTATTTGTACATCGTCCCGCGCCGTCGTGCCCGGAGCGCGTAGACCGTCGGACCGCAAAGCGACCCGCCTCCTGTGATATACAATATTCCACACACAGTATTAGTCAACCGTCCGCCGGTCGATGAAAACCCTGTGATGCAGCGCACGATCCCTTGAACGCCGCTGTGAGCAACGCTCGACCGATTTTTAATTCTGCAGTGCATCAATCACCGTCGTCCGCCTCGGCCCGTTAAGCACTCATTTAACGCTGCAGAAGCCCGCAAACGAAAGTTTTGCGCGTGGTGAAATCTGATATACAGTATTTCAGCGCGCCGACGATGCTGTTGCTCGGCTCGCTCATTCCCATCAGAGGACATCAGGAGACGAGATGAACATCCACGAATATCAGGCGAAGGCGCTGCTGCGAAAGTACGGCGTCGCGGTTCCGGAGGGCCGCGTCGCCTTTTCCGCGACGGAGGCCGCCGATGCGGCGCGCGCGCTGCCCGGACCCGTCTGGGTCGTGAAGTCGCAGATTCACGCGGGCGGCCGCGGCGCCGGGCGCTTCGCCAACGATCCGGACGGAAAAGGCGGCGTGCGCGTGGTGAAGTCGGTCGACGAAGTGCGCGAGAACGCGCAGAAGATGCTCGCGTCCGTGCTCGTGACCAAGCAGACGGGGCCGGCGGGCAAGGAAGTGAAGCGGCTCTACGTCGAAGAAGGCTGCGATATCGCGCGCGAGCTGTATCTCGGCATGCTGGTCGATCGCGCCAACTCGCGCATCACGATCATGGCGTCGACGGAAGGCGGCATGGAGATCGAGGAAGTCGCGCATCGCACGCCGGAAAAAATTCTCAAGGTCGCGATCGATCCGGCGACCGGGCTTCAGCCCTTTCACACGCGCCAGATCGCGTTCGGACTCGGGCTCACCGGCAATCAGATCAAGGCTGCGTCGAAGTTCGTCACGGCGCTGTATCAGGCGTTCGTCGATCTGGATGCGTCGATCGTGGAAGTGAATCCGCTCGTCGTGACCGGCTCCGGCGACGTGATGGCGCTCGACGCGAAGCTCAATTTCGACGACAACGCGCTGTATCGCCATCCCGACATCGAGAAACTGCGCGACGAGGACGAGGAAGATCCCGCCGAAATCGAAGCGGCGAAGCACGGTCTGAACTACGTCAAGCTCGACGGCAATATCGGCTGCATGGTGAACGGCGCGGGCCTCGCGATGGCCACGATGGACATCATCAAGCTCTACGGCGGCGAGCCGGCGAACTTTCTCGACGTCGGCGGCGGCGCGACCCAGGAGCGCGTCGCGACCGCGTTCAAGCTGATCCTGCGCGACCCGAAGGTGCAGGGCATTCTCGTCAACATCTTCGGCGGCATCATGCGCTGCGACGTGATCGCGCAAGGCGTCGTCGCGGCCGCGCGCGAGATCGATCTGAGCGTGCCGCTCGTCGTGCGCCTCGCAGGCACGAATGTCGATGCGGGCCGAGAGATTCTGCGCACGTCCGGTCTCACCATCATCCCCGCCGAAAATCTCGCCGATGCCGCCGACAAGATCGTCAGCGCCGTCGCTCAAGGAGTGGCCCAATGAGCGTTCTCATCAATAAAGATACGAAGGTCATCTGCCAGGGCTTCACCGGCGCGCAAGGCACGTTTCATTCCGAACAGGCGATCGCGTACGGCACGCGCATGGTCGGCGGCGTGACGCCGGGCAAAGGCGGCACGACGCATCTGGACTTGCCCGTGTTCGACACCGTCGCCGATGCCGTCGCGAAAACGGGCGCCGACGCCTCCGTCATCTATGTGCCGCCGCCCTTCGCCGCCGATGCGATTCTCGAAGCCATCGACGCGCAGGTGCCGTTCATCGTCTGCATCACGGAAGGCATTCCGGTGCTCGACATGCTGCGCGTGAAGCGCGCGTTGAGCGGTTCGTCGAGCCGGCTCGTCGGGCCGAACTGTCCGGGCGTCATCACGCCGGGGCAGTGCAAGATCGGCATCATGCCGGGGCATATTCACCGGCCGGGGAAGATCGGCGTCGTATCGCGTTCGGGCACGCTGACCTATGAGGCCGTCGCGCAGACGACCGCGGCCGGCCTCGGGCAGACGACGTGCATCGGTATCGGCGGCGATCCGGTGAACGGGACGAACTTCATCGATTGCCTGTCGCTCTTTCTGGAGGACGATGCGACCGAGGGCATCATCATGATCGGCGAGATCGGCGGATCGGCGGAGGAAGAAGCCGCGCAGTTTCTCAAGGACGCGAAGACGACGAAGCCAGTGGTCGGTTTCATCGCCGGAACGACCGCGCCGCCGGGACGCCGCATGGGTCACGCGGGCGCGATCATCTCGGGCGGATCGGGCACGGCCAGCGCGAAGATCGACGCGATGAAATCGGCGGGCATTCACGTCGCCGATTCGCCGGCCGCGCTCGGCGAAACGATGCTGCACGCGATGCGTTAGTCACGCGGGCAACCGGCGCGGGCCGAGCAAGGGCGCGCGCTATTGCTGAGAAAGGGCAGCATCGATAGACTTGCGCCTTTTTTCCGCGCCATGTTCGTCTACCTCGACTCTGCGATGGCGGTGGCCTTGCGCATCGGCCAGGTCACTGCCCTGTCGTTCGCGACATCGCAAGCCGTCGCGCCGGCTCCGAGTCATGCGCCCGGCTTCGTGCCCGTCGAGACGCGCGGCGCGCTGCCGAGCGACGACTATCCGCTTCGCGCATCACCGTTTCGATCGACGACGAAATAAAAAAACCGCACGGCGAACGCCATGCGGTTTTTTGCTTTCCAACTCAATCCGTCATCAGTCCAGAAAGTCGCAATTCGCCTCGACGAACGCCGCCAGATCGAGCGAATGCTGCTTCACGAGCCGCTCGACCAGCTCCGTGTCGCGCTTCTCCAGCGCCTCGATGATCCGCATGTGATCGACGATCGAGCGCGACGCCCGGTCGCTCTGCGAGATCGTCATCTTACGGATCGCGCGGACGTGCACGAAGATGTTCTTGATCGTGTCGAAGATGATTTCCGACTTCGACAGCCGCACGATCGCCGAATGGAACGCGATATTCGCTTCCGAATACTCGTCGATATGCTCGGCGGGCGTCGAGTCGCGGAAATTGTCGAACATGTGGCGCAGATGGGCGATTTCCTCGTCCGTCGCGCGCTGCGTCGCGAGGCGCGCCGCCATGCTTTCCAGCGCCGCCCACATGTGAATCATCTCGACGATCTCGCGCTTGGTCTTGCGCAAGATATAGACGCCGCGGCGCGGCACCGTGCGCAGAAAACCTTCCTGCTCGAGCAGCGTCATGGCCTCGCGAATCGGCGTGCGGGACACGCCGAGCGCTTCGGTCAGTTCTTTCTCGTCGAGACGGATTTCTTCCCGCGAACGATAGATGTCCGCCTCGGCGATCGCCTGCCGCAGCTTCGCGTACGCCTGATCGCGCAGCGAAACCGTGGCATTGATCGGCTCCAGCGAAAGCGTCAGCCCGGGCGGACGTACATCGGGGCGAACTTCCGGACTATCTACGGATTGAGTATCAGATGGCATTGATGGCTTGATTTCCCAAGTGCGGACGGCGAGCGTCGACACGCTTGCCCGAACCGCCGTTCTGGTCATCCGCCGCGAGACCGGCGAAGCGACCGTGATCCTGTGCGCGCTGCAGCATGCTTTGCGGCACGGCCGACGCAATCATAAACGTAACACCTACACCAACGGCAACCAGCGCGAATCCGACAACAACCAGCAGGGCGATGCTCATTTCAGGCTCCAGTTGAATCACTCAAGAGCCCTCAGTATATGCTGCATCGCAACAGCACGCAAGTATTTTGCATCTTGTATATCAGAAACAACGCTGGTCCCTTCGTCTGCAGTTTAGGCGGCTTTTTGAGATTGCGGGAGCGGCAGCGGCTTCGCCGTGCCCTGATTCACGCCTTCGCGCAGCTTGATCAATGCGAGAACGGCATCGAGCATCGGAGTTTCGACGTGCACGAGGCGGCCGATTTCCTGCACGACCGTCATCAGCGGATCGATTTCCATCGGGCGTCCGGCCTCGCAGTCCATCAGCATCGACGTCTTGTGCGCGCCGACCGCGCCCGCGCCGTTGATGCGCCGCTCAACGTCGACGCGGAAATTCACGCCGATCCTGTCGCCGATCGCCTTCGCCTCCAGCATCATCGCCTTCGAGAGCGCGCGCGTGCCGGGATCGCTCGTGAGCACGTCGAGCGTCGCGCCGGTCAACGCGCTGATCGGGTTGAAGCACAGATTGCCCCAGAGCTTCAGCCAGATTTCATCGCGGATGTTGTCGCGCATCGGCGCTTCCATATCCGCCTTCGCCATCATGTCGTGCAGCGCCTGCAGACGCGGCGTGATTTCGCCGCTCGGCTCGCCGATGGGAAATTTCTTGCCGTAGTGATGTTCGATGACGCCCGGCTCCGCGATTTCCGCCGCCGGCAGCAGCACGCAGCCGATCGCGCGTTCCGGACCGAACACGTCCCACTGGCGGCCGCCAGGATCGACGCTCTGCAGTTTCGTGCCTTCGAGCTCGCCGCCGTGTTTGTAGAAATACCAGTAAGGCAGACCGTTGACGGCCGTGACGATCGCGGTTTCCGGGCCGAGCAGCGGCGGAATCAGATCGACGACGCCCGGAATCGAATGCGCCTTCAGCGCGACGATCACGTAATCCTGCGGGCCGAGTTCGGCGGCATTGTTCGTGCAGCGCACCTTGACGGTGTGCTCCTCGCCATCGATCCGGAGCTTGACGCCGTTCGCCTGCATCGCCGCGAGATGCGGCCCGCGCGCGACGAAACTGACGTCCGCACCCGCTCGCGCCAGTTGCGCGCCCATATAGCCGCCGATCGCTCCGGCGCCGTACACGCAGATCTTCATGGTTCGTCTCCTGAGGGTTGTAGCTTTATATCTCTCTGATATACAAGATACTACATTCCGAGTGCAGACAGGACAAGGCGAATCGTGCGCTCGCAGACGAGCGAAAACCCGCATGCGCGAGATGCGCCGCGGGCTTCCTTCAGCGGCAAGAAGTCGGTCAGACCTCGACGGCCTGACCCGAGATGAAAGTATGCGACGAGGATGCGACGATGTGTGACCAGACGTTCGCCGCGCTCGAGCGCAGCGCGCGGCTCTTGCGCCGTACGAGCATGATCGTGCGCGACGTGTCCGGCACGAGCGGGATGATGCGCGTCTGCGCGCAGTCAATGGCAGCGCGCGCGTGCATCGGCAGGATACCGACGCCGAGGCCGGCTTCCGCCATGCGCGCAACCGCGGCAGCTTGCGTGAATTTCTGGCGCACCGCGCCCGCGACGCCGTGCAGCGCGAGCGCAGCCTCGATGGCGCCCAGGCTGCCGGTGTCATCGTCGAGCAGGAGAAGCGGCGTGCCGCGCAACTGCTGCCAGTCGATGCCCGCCGCCGCGCTCAGTCGATGTGACGCGCTGACGACGGCAGCAAGTCCATCGGCGAAAAGAGGCTCGGCGGCGAGTTCGTCGAGATTGTCGGGCGCGATCGCGACGCCCAGTTCCGCCTCGCCCGAACGCACGAGTTGCAGCACGGCGTTTTGCGGCCGATCCATCACGATGATCGTGACTTCCGGCAGACGTTCGCGACACGATGCGAGCATCGCGGGCAAAACGCTCGCCGTGAGAGCGCAACTGCTCGCGAGATTGACGACGCCCGGCTCGCCGCCCTCTTGCGCGCGCGGCCGCAGAGTCGCTTCCAGTTCCTCGACGAGCGGCGCAATGCGGGCGAGCAGCTTGCGTCCGGTTTCGGTGAGCGCGACCTGACGCGTCGTGCGATCGAAGAGCCGCAGCGCGATTTCATCTTCGAGTTCGCGAATGCTGCGGCTCACCGCCGATTGGGTGATGCCGAGATCGTCGCCCGCGCGCGTGAAGCTGCGATGCCGCGCGAGGGTGACGAAAAGCCTCAGTTGATGCAGCGATACGCTCAACGTCGGCGTGCCCTGTTTCATTGAATCGAGCCGGTCCGTAACGACGCGTTGATCGACGATTCGGCCGACGACTCTTCCGTGAGCGTGTTTTCGATCCAGCGCTTTCGCATCGGCGCGAGAACGAATTTCGCGCACAGTCCCGCCGCGATCGACGTCACCGCCGCCGTGATGAACACCGCGTTCCACGACCCGATCGACGCGAGCACCGAAGCGAGCGGCACCAGCATCGACGCCGTGCCTTTCGCGGTGTAGAGCGTGCCCGCGTTGGCGGCGGCGTACTTGCTGCCGAAGGTGTCCGCGCAGGTCGCCGGGAAGATCGAGAAGATTTCGCCCCAGCAGAGGAACGTCATCGCCGCGAACAGCATGAAGAGATACGGATTGTGGCCGAACTCCATCAGCCCGAGCAGCGCGACGCCTTCACCGAGAAAGATGATGAACATCGTGTTTTCGCGGCCGATCTTGTCCGAGATGAAGCCGCACAGCGGACGCGTGAAGCCGTTGCACAGATTGTCGATGGACAGCGTCATCGCGAGCAGCGGCAGCGTTACGCCGAGCAGATTCACCGGCATCTTGGCGAAGCCGTATTCCTTCGCGATCGGCCCGAACTGCGCGGTCGCGATCACGCCGCCCGCCGCGACGAACACGAACATCAGATACAGCACCCAGAAGAGCGGCGAGCGCACCATCTGTCCTGTCGTGTAGTCGATCTTCGTCGACACGATGCGCTTGGCCGGCACGATGCCTTTCGGCGGATTCGGCCGCACGAGCATCAGCGCGAGCACGAAGATGCACGCGCCCTGCAGGATGCCGAAGAACATGAACGCGTGCTCGTAGCCTGAGCTCTGGATCATGTTCGAGATCGGAATCACCGTGACAGCCGCGCCCGCGCCGAAGCCAGCAGCGGTCAGGCCCGCCGCGAGACCGCGCTTGTCCGGGAACCACTTGAGCGCCGTGCCGACGCAGGTGCCATACACGCAACCGGCGCCGATACCTGCGACCACGGCGGCGATGTACAGATGCGTGAGCGTGGTGGCGTGGGCGTCGATCATCCAGCCGATGGCGGCGCAAAGTGCGCCGCCCATCACGACCGGGCGCGGTCCGAATTTATCGACGAGCCAGCCCTCGACGGGCACGAGCCACGTTTCAGTGACGATGAAGATGGTGAAGGCGGTTTGAATCGCCGCTTGACCCCAATGGTGCTTCGCATCCATCGGAACGACGAAAAGAGTCCATGCGTACTGGAGGTTGGCGACCAGCCCCATGCATACGATGCCGACTGCGAGCTGGATCCATCTGTTGTGGTGACGCCCGTGCGATTGCCCGGACACAACCGTGTCTGCGCTTGCCATGTCTGTCTCCGTTATCTGTCTTAGCGCTCGTACGGCGCTTGATGTGCTGCGAGAAGCCGGCGCGGTGCGTCGGCGGCGAGCGGTCGGTCAGGGGAAATGCTCGGTCCAGGCGGCATGGGCGTGAGGCCGCCGGTCACGGGTATTGCGCATGTCGCGCGTTTTGAGGTGGGCGATCGATTCGCACATCCGGCAAACATCCGCTTCAGGCGATCGAAGAATCATTTCAAAGCGATTCCCAATAAAGTCCGGATGGGTTGTGCAGCCTTTGCAGGCTTCCATGCTGCGAGTGTGCTCGTGTTGCTTTGCGGCAAACTGGCCGATGCCTGGGGTCTGGCGTGGCCGGTTCGCTCTTGGCGCAACCGTCCGCCTTACAACTTTCGCGGACGTGAAAGCATCGTGGGGGAGAAAAACGATTAAGGAAAGTTAGAAAAAATTATTGTATAAATTAGTGATCGTTAATGGATGAGGGATTGCTGTGCTGCGCAACGCCACCCTGCGTCAACTCAAGATCTTCGAGACCGTCGCCCGTCGACTGAGTTTCTCGCGCGCCGCTGAAGAGCTCTACCTTACGCAGCCGGCTGTTTCGACGCAGGTGAAGCAACTGGAGGAGCACGCCGGGCTGCCGCTGTTCGAGCAGCTCGGCAAGAAAATCTATCTGACGCCGGCCGGAAATGAAATGCTTCACTACAGCCGCGCGATTCTGGAGCAATTCCGCGAAGCCGACGATGCGATGGCCCGACTCAAAGGCATCGCGGGCGGCACGCTCAACGTCGCGGTGATCAGCGCGGGCGATTACTTTTTCCCCCGCTTGCTCGCCGCGTTCACGCAGCGCAATACCGATGTCCGGCTCAATCTCGCGGTACACAATCGCGAGGAACTGCTGCATCAGCTGTCCGACAATCTCACCGATCTCGCCGTGATGGTCCGCCCCCCGCGCGATATGGACACGGTGAACGTCTCATTCGCGCCCCATCCGTACGTGATCGTCGCGCCGCCGGATCATCCGCTCGTCGGACGGAGGAACTTGCCGCTCGAAGCGCTCGCCGACGAAC
Source organism: Caballeronia zhejiangensis (assembly GCF_000698575.1). Lineage (GTDB taxonomy): Bacteria > Pseudomonadota > Gammaproteobacteria > Burkholderiales > Burkholderiaceae > Caballeronia > Caballeronia zhejiangensis. The sequence goes on along the minus strand of NZ_JFHD01000009.1, from coordinate 150,494 downwards.
CGTTCATCGTGCGCGAGCGTGGCTCCGACACCTGGAATTCGATGGAAGAAGGATTCGGCGGACGGCTGCCGAACCTTAACGTCGCGATGGAAATCACCAGCACGGAGACGATCAAGCAGGCGGTGATCGCCGGCATGGGCCTGAGCTTCTTGTCCGCGCACACGATCAGCATGGAATTGCAGGTCGGAAAGCTGGCGGTGCTCGATATCGAGGGCTTTCCCGTGATGCTCAACTGGTTCGTCGTGCATCGGAACAACAAGCGGCTACCGCCGGTGGCGCTTGCGTTCAAGCAGTTTCTGATCGAAGAAGGCGCAGCGCAGATCGAAGCGATCACGCAAATCGTCGCGAAGACGGGCAAACCGAACGCATAATTCTTTCTGAATAGATAAGCGAAAAAACTTTAACTATCGCATATGGATCGACTTTTCTATCCTGCATTCAAGCCCCACGGCCATACAGGAGACGATCATGATCCATGCAACGCACGACGATGACCGCGAACTTCAGGCGCAAGTCTGCGCGTTCAACACGGCTTTCGAAGAACTCGACCTGATGTTCCGCTGGGATGTGCAGACGTATCGCGCGCTGGCATCGGCGGATAGCGATTACGGGAAGATCGCACAGTACATCGCAACCCATTCCCCGCATTTGCTGACGGCCTACAGCGCCGAGTTTCTTTGCCAGGCGATCGTCGAGCGCAAGAATTCGACAATCGAAGCCTGCCGGCAAAACACGGTCCAATATGAAGACAGCACGCAGCGGGCGCGGCTCTGGCGGGCGCGCAACGAGGAAACGGCGCGCGTCTGACGGGTCTTTCCGATCCAAACGGGCGGTTCGATGAGTCGGACCGCCCGTTTCCCTTTCGCCGCGGTTGGCCGCGGCGTTCATTCCGTCAAGGCGTCAGCGCCACCCAGACCGCCTTCGGCTCGGTGAAATTCTCGATGGCGACGTCGCCATGTTCGCGGCCGAAGCCCGAGTCGCCGCCGCCGCCCCACGGCAGGCGCACGTCCGTGAAACCGTAGGTATTGACCCAGACCGTGCCCGCTTTCAATTCCGCGGCCATGCGATGCACGCGGCCGATATCCGCGCTCCAGACGCCCGCTGCGAGACTGTACGCGGTGCCGTTGGCGATGCGCAGCGCGTCGGCTTCGTCGTCGAAGGGAATCACGCTCGCGACCGGCCCGAAGATCTCTTCCTGCGAGATGCGCATCTCGTGCTCGACGTTGGCGAACACCGTCGGCTCCACGAAATAGCCGCGTTCGCCCGCGCGCTTGCCGCCTGTCACGAGCGAGGCGCCCTCGCCCGTGCCGATGTCCACGTAGTCGAGCACGCTCTTCATCTGCTTGGCGGAAATGAGCGGGCCCATGTTGGTTTCGCGTTTGGACGGATCGCCGAGCTTGATCGTCTGCGCGCGCTGGGCGAGGCGCTCGACGACTTCGTCGTATACGGCGCGCTGCGCGAGAATGCGCGAGCCCGCCGAGCAGACTTGCCCCGCGTTGAAGAAGATGCCCGATGCGGCCGCGCGCACGGCGCCGTCGATGTTCGCATCCGCGAAGATCACGTTGGCGGACTTGCCGCCTAGTTCGAGCGTGACGCGCTTGAAGTTGCCCGCCGCGCCCTGCAGAATGCCGCGCCCGACGGACGGCGAGCCGGTGAACGTCACCTTGTCGACGCCCGGATGCGCGACGAGGGAATCGCCGACGACCGAGCCCTTGCCGGTCACGATGTTGAGCACGCCCGGCGGCACGCCGGCTTCCAGCGCGAGCCGCCCGACCATCAGCGCCGAAAGCGGCGTGATTTCGGCCGGCTTGACGATCAGCGTGCAGCCGCACGCGAGCGCGGGCGCGATCTTCCACATGCCGATCATCAGCGGGAAATTCCACGGCACGATCGCCGCGACGACGCCGATCGGCTCGCGCACGGTGTAGGTCAGCGCGTCGGGGCGTGCGGGCACGACCTGGCCGTTGATCTTGTCGCACCAGCCGGCATAGTAGGCGAGCGTATCGATGGCGGCGGGCACGTCCTGGCGTTGTACGCCGGAGATCGGCTTGCCGGCATCGAGACTTTCGAGCGCCGCGAGTTCTTCCTGATTTTCGCGCAGGAGATCGGCAAGCTTCATCAGGATTCGGCCGCGTTCGGCGGCGCGGATCGCATTCCACGGCTTGAGCGCGGCGCGCGCCGCCTGCACCGCGCGGTCGACATCGGCGGACGTGCCTTGCGCGACGTGGGCGATCGGATTCTCGTTCGAAGGATCGAGGTTCGTCGAGTAGTCGCCTCCGCTCGGCGGGACGAACTCGCCATTGATCAGCAATTCATAGCGCTTCAAATCCGCGGTGCTTTCCATGTCTCGCTCCAGTTGCTTTTTCGGATCACTTCATGTTGAGGGAGAAGAACCATCTATGAAAGCAAAACATTTTTATTGTTTATATAGGGCGGAATGTATGAGCGGATATAGCGCAGGCCGCGGAATCGACTCTTGTCCCAAATTTCTCTGATTCGTCCGATAGGCCGAGATCCGGCGCGCTCCTACCATCTCAAAACTCGCACTGATTGCAGGGAGATAAGGGTGGTGTCAGTCATCTCGCGCTCGAAAAACGATCTTTACATCGTGATGCGGCGAGGCGCGCTGCGCGCCATCGTTGGTACTGCCTGCTCGGTGGCGGTGCTGGCGCTGGCAGGCGGTCTCGCGCTGGGCCAGTATGACGTTCAGATGCGGCGTGCGCAGGAGCCCGCCGCCGTCCGATACGCCCAAGCCCCTTACAACGCCGATGAGCTCGCGCGTCTGAAGGCGTCGAACGCCGCGCTCGATGCGCGCGTGGAGCGGCTCGCTGCGCAGTTGGACACGCTCAGTGGGTTCGATCAACGCTTGCGCGCAAAACCGCCGCGCGCCACGGCGACCAGCGCAGTGGCCTCGGTGCGCGCGGCCTCCAGCGACGCAGCGGGCGGCCCAGAGCTTCCGCCCCGCCCTTGCCAGGCCGCCGACGCGCGACCGGAGCCGCGAAACCGAAGCAACGAACTCGACTGCCTGGCGACGACGCTTGGCGCGCTCGAACAAGACGCGGCGCAGCACGAGGCGGCGTGGGAAGCCTTTCCGGGGCGTCGTCCGCTCGCGTTCGGACGAACGAGTTCATCGTTCGGGAACCGTCTGGATCCGTTCAATCGTCACCTGAGTTTCCACCCGGGCGTGGATCTGGTCGCCCCGACAGGTACGCCGATTCTCGCGGCCGCCGGCGGCCGCGTGATCCACGCCGGACCGATGCCGGGCTATGGCAATACGGTCGAGATCGATCACGGCAACGGCTTTATCACGCGATACGCTCACGCTTCGAAGATCGAAGTGCGCGTCGGACAGCAGGTCGAGCCGCGCGAGACTATCGCCGAGGTGGGCTCGACGGGTCGATCGACGGGACCGCATCTGCATTTCGAGGTGCGTGTGGGCGGGAAGCCGGTCGACCCGGAAGGATATCTCGCGCTGTTTGCGGGCGACTCGCATGCGTGAGACGAGGTAAGAATTGGTCTGCCGGGTGGACCATTCCGACACGTTCAATTTGAAAGCAACCCGCCGGCGCTCTTCGAGAGCGAACTTGCGCTCGCTTTGGCGCTTGTGAGCGCGTCGGTCGCCGTGTTGACGCTCTGCGCCGCCGCTTTGCTCGCGGCGGCGGCTCCCGAGACACTCGACGCCGCCGACGCGGCAGCCGCCCCGGCGTTCGATACGGACTGCTGCGGCGCATCGCGTTTCACGGCTTTCGGATCCGCACCTTCGAGCACGAGCAGATTGCTCTGCACACTGATTCTCACCGGATCGGTGTCCTTCCACTGCTTCTTCGGAATCAACAGCTTCCACACGCCGTTGCTGCTCGGCGAGCGGAAGAACGCCACTACGCCAACGTACTCGGCGTCCTTCTGCATCGGTTCGGCAACGCTCGCGCTCGCGCCCGGGCGCAGCACGACGTCCTTGGTGGCGACGAGATCCGTCTTGAGCAGTTCGAGATCGGCGTTCTGCAACTGGACGTATTCGAGTTGCGCGAAGGTCTTCGAATCCTTGAGCTGATAGAACCGCACCACCGTCGAAAGCGGCTGGCCGGTCGCGTTCTCGTTCAACGCGGCGCGACCGTTCAGTTCGACGTTCATCGACTTGACTTGCGTGGTGAAGAGCCACTCGGCTGCGCTTACCGTGCTGTCCTTGGTGGCCTGCCATGCGCCGCAGCCGGCGAGCGTAAGCGCGCCGATGAAAAAGAGCGCCGAGTTCACGCTTCGGGTCGCGCGGGCGACGAGGCCATCGCCGCGTAATTCGTTCAATCTGTTGTGCCGCATTGCTGGTTATTGTCGATTTCGATTCGGTTTGATGTTTGAAGCCATCGGTCTTTTGTCGCGACCGCCCTTTAGCTACGATGGCGACGACAGACGCTGCCGCGCGTCATTTCTTGCCCGCCTTCGCCTTGCTTTCCATATCGAGCTTGCTGTCCGCCAGCGTCAGCTTTACCGGCGCGTCGTCAGGGAGCTTCCTGGCCGCGATGACCTGCTTCCAGCCGCCCGCCTGATCGGCGTTCCGATAGAACGCGGCAATTGCGATGAACGCGGTCTCCTTTTGCATCGGCTGCGACACGCTCGCCGATGCGCCGGGATTGACCACGGCAGACACGCTCGCTTGCAGATCGCGCCCAAGCACGCTGCGGTCGTGGTGGAGAAGCTCGTTGAACGACGCGCTGTCGAAGCGCGCGCGATCCTTCAACTGATAGACGCGCACCGCCACCGGATGCGGATGGCCCGAAGCGTCCGGATTCAGGCCGGCACGGGCGCGCATGTCGACGTCGACCGCTTTCACGCGCCAGTCGGTCATCGCTTGATAAGCGCTCGTGGCTCCGTCGGAGGTCGCCTGCCAGAGGCCGCAGCCTGACAGCCCGAGAATGAGCAACACCGCGCAGGCCATTTGATTCGGTTTCGACATCATTCGGCCTCTCATGCGGCATGCGGTTCGAGGTATGGGTTCGGCTGCGGTGCCGGAAACGCTTCGCAGACGCCCAACTCGACCGTGATCTCGCGTTCCTGCCGAACGGGCAGCACCACCGTCCAGCCCAGGCGCGGCGATACGGGCGCACGCGCTTTGCCCACCATTGGCTCGGGCGTGAATCGCGAGGACATCTGCATGCGCAGATGCACGTCCGCCTTCGTGCCGATATAGAGCCGCGCCAGGGCCATCAAATCGCGATGGAGCCACGCACCAGGCAACAAGTCGTGCGCCTGTTGCGCGTTCGTCGGACGCAGCGTCACGCGCACCGCGCGACTGCGGTAATGCACGCGCTTGCCGAGCACGTAGCCGCCGCCCAACCCGCGTGGTTTGCCTTCCATCATCGCTTTCGCGCTTAGCGGCTGGCCTTGGCCCGCGCGCCTCGCCACGGGCCAGAATTCGTCGACGCGCACATCCACGCCCGGCGCACCCAAAGCGATCACGCCCGCCAGCCCTTCCGGCGTGCGCGTGCGCTGAATGAGCAGACCAAGAAGCGCGAGCATGCGGGAGTCGGGCAAGCCCGCACGCGCGGGTTTATTGCCCCAGCCGAAGCCGGCGAGACACAGCAGGTTCCTTGAGTACGGATCGGCGCCGCCGTGCCGGAAGGTCTCCGGGTAGCGGTACTTCTTCCACGCGCGATACAACAGCGTCACGAACCGGTGATTGAACTGGTCCAGAAACGCTTCGACGGCTTCGTGCCCTTCCTCGCGCATGGCGATGTCGTCGAGGTAGTGCGTCGGCATCACCGCGTCTACGCCGTACAGGCCCATGAAGGTCGTGCGGATCGTCGGCGGCAGCGGTTCGCCGTATCCGCCGTCATCGAGGTCATCGAACTCGACGGCAGCGATTTCGCCAGCGGGAAAACCCATGCGCGCGCGCGACCGGAAACGCACCGGCTCGTGCGCGGGCGTATCGCGTTCACCGAAACCGGGACGATCCGGCGCGCTCGCTTCGAACAGCCGGCACAACTGCATGAAGTTCATGCGCGGGGCGCGTGCGAGCAACGCCGCGACCAGCGGCTCGACATTCGGAAAATCGCGCGGCTTCATAGCGGCGCCCGATGCGTCTTGCTGCGCGGCCATTCGATGCGCGCCTTCGATGGCAGCGTCACCAGCGCGAGCTTCGTGAAGAGGTTCACCTCTGCATACAGCTCGAAGAAGCGATGCAGCAGCTCCCCGAACAACATCACATCGCCTTCGCCCGAGAACGCTTGCGAATCCAGCGTGACTTCGACCAGCACGCCGCGCTCGACCGCGCCGCCCGTGATCTCTTCGAGCAATTCCTCCGACACATGCAGGATGCCCGCCAGCCGCCTTCGGTTCAACTCGTCGTTGGTCCAGTCGTAGAGCGCGAGGGCGCCACGCAGCACTTCTGCGTTCATCATCGACAGGAAGTTCGGCGCGAGATGCGACAGCACGCGCCATTGAAAGCGGTCGCCCGTGGGCGGATAGAGCGGTAATGTGGGCGCCACGAGATTGCGCACGCCACCGACGTTCGGCGTACTCTCGGCGAGTTCGTCCAGACGTGCTTCGCGCAGGCCCTTGCGCGGCAGCAGCCCGTTGGTGCCGGTCACGCGCAGCGACAGGCTTTCCTCGGGCAGATCCGCCATCGACTCCCATGCGTTGCCGCCCAAGATCAGCCACGTTTCATGCAGACCATCCAGCCCCGCGCGCACCCGCGTATGGAAATACCGCTCGGGCGACTCGTGCCGCAGCATCCCGCCGCGATGCCGAAAGGTCGCGAACGGCACGTACTCGTAGCGCTCCGAGGTAAGGTGATCGAACGACTCTACTGCGTCGACGGAATACGTTTCGACGTGCCCGCCCTGATAGCCTGCCGGCACCACGCGATACTCGGTCTCGTGATGATCGATCGTGACGGTTTCCGCGTCGAGTTGAAACAGATTGATGACCGGCGAACAGAACAGGCGCACGTTGTCCTTCGTGAAACGCTGGTCTGCCGGATACGCCTTCTTGAGCACGAACTCCAGTTCGAATTGCGTCGATGCTTCGGGAAGCTGATTGAGATCGAATCCGCAGATATCGACGAAGAGGAACTTCTCGCGGAACGTGAAGTATTCGAGCAGCAGTTGATAGCCGGAAAACGCGGCGTCCGCCTTCGGCCACAGGCGTTCTTCCGGCGAGAAACCCGCTGCTTCGAGCGTGACGCCCGAGAGCGCGCGCGCCTCGCCATCGCGTATTTCCGGCACGCGCCATTCGATCGATTCGACATGGCGGGTAAGCGCCAGATGCATCGCGAAAGCCGTCGGAAGTTCCGCGCTCAAGTGAAGGCGGATGCGGGACAGATCCGTTTCCGCCCGACGCGTCGAACGATCCAGCTCGAACGCGATGCGAATGACCGATTTGCCGTCGTTCCGCACGGCGGGGCCGGCGCGCGCGATCTGGATCGGCTGAAGCGTCACGGCCTGCGTCGTGCGATAGAGGCACTGCACCGTCTCGGGCGTGATGCCTTCACCGCCGTCCTTCGGGACCGGAATCGGCGCGGACCGTACAGCCACGCCCGCGGGGACGAGAATCGTGCTCTGCATCTTCTCGCCGAGCGGAATCAGCTCCACGACCGACAACGACGGAATCATCCGCAGATAGTGCGGCCACAAGAGGCTGACGAGGCCTTCGGTCAACTCGGGCAGTTCGTCGTCGAGCTTCTGCTGCAGACGGCCGGTCAGGAACGCGAAGCCTTCGTAGAGCCGCTCGACATACGGATCGCGGTCGCCGACGCGGTCCAGATTGAGCATGCGCGCACGGTCCGGATGCGCGCGGGCGAATTCGCGCCCGGACTCGCGCAGATAGCGCATCTCGGCTTCGTAGTAGCCGAGCACCGGATCGTCGTAACGGCTGTCGACATCGGCGTTCAGATCGCCGTCGATTACGTAGGGGTTCTTCATTGCCTTGTTATGAAAGCGTCAGCGCGCGGGCGGGATCGAGCACGGTCAGTTCGTTGCGCAATTCGTTGATGCGCGAGCCCAGAGCGATTTTGTCGGCGTCTTTGCGCGTGGTTTGCGTTTTGAGCGCGCGCATCAATTGCTGCTTTACTTCGAAGACCAGCGCCGGTTCCCAGCGCGTGAGCGGCAGCGAGTGCGACGCGGCGTCCAATTCGGCGAGCAGCGCGAGCGCGGTATCCGCACGGCCCGCCGAGTCGGCGACGCGCGCCATCACCAGGCGTTGCAGATATCGATGGCGTTCGGTCTTCATGCCCGGTAACGCATCGAGCCACGCAAACGCCGCTTCGATGCCTTCGCGTGACGACAGATCGCGCGCTTGCGCTTCGATTTCGGGCCAGTCGCCTGCCGCGTGCTCATCGGCATCCGCGGATACCGGCAGCGACGCCACGCTCTCGCCCGCTTCCAGATCGCGCACCACGGCGTGGCGGGCGATCCATTCGAGCGTGGCGTCGTCGGCGAACGGAGTGCCGTCGTTGAACGCGAGCCGCTCGATGCCCGGCAGCCGTTCGAGAAAGCGCGCGAAGTCGGCGCGCAGCAGATCGCGCCATGCGTTGTAGGGCGCGCCCACGTTATCTAGCGCGACGTGCTGGAAATACTGCAGGTCGAACCACAGATGGTTGACGCCCTCCATGAACGCGCCTTCGACGCGTTCGAGCAGTTCGTTCCACTGTTTCTGCAGCACGAGCCGCTTGAAATGCTGGCGGATTTCGCTGCGTGGCGGCTCGATCCGCGTGCGCCCGCTCGCATCCCCCGGCGGCACTTCGTGCAGCGTGTCCCAGCGGATGCTGCGCACCAGACGCGCCGCCGGCAGATAGCCGTTTTCCTGATCGCGCAGCCATGCGGCCATCGTGCGTGCCTGATCGAGCAGATCGCGTGCGGAGACTATCGGACCGCATGACGGCAGCGACGAGCTTGCGGGAATCGGCGCGCTCGCGCTCGGTTCGGCGCTTTGTATGGCGTCGTCGTGGCGCTCAACTGCTCGCACGCGCGAACGATCAACGCGTCGTCGATATTCGAGAGCTTGCCCGCTTCGTCCTTCACTTCGAAGAAGGCATCTTCATAGCCGGGATCGCGGCCGACGCCGTTCTCGCCAGACAACGGCGTGAGCCACGTGTTCCATGCATCGAGACGCGCTCTAGTGAGCTGATCGGCGTCCTGAGACGGGAGAAGTTTCTTGAGCAATCCGGCCAGCATCATCGACCTCCCGGCAGCGGCACGCCAACTTTCTGCGCCGCTGAGAACGCGCCTGGCGGTAAAGGCGGCGGGTTCGGGCCCGAACCTCTCTCAGCAACGGACTTTGTCATGAAGATGTGCGTCGGCAGCGTGAAGTGGCGCAGCGCCAGCACATCGAGCGGCCCCGCGCCGCTTTCAGCGCGCAGTTGCACCGAAAGCGCCGGACCCACGCCCTGGTCGGGCGTCCACGACAACACGTAGCGCGCGTTGTCCTGCTGCGAGACCTTGGCGCGCTCCATCAGACGGATGAGCGCAAAGCGGCCTTGCGCGTACATCGTCGAGCGCAGGCCGCCTTCCTCCGTTTCCCATTGAAGCTGCGCGTCGTTATCCAGCGCCTGGCCTGGCCATTCGAACGGCACCCACTGTTCCATCTGATTGAAGTAATGAAGCTGCTGTCCCGATGACACCAGCTTCATGTCCGTGATGCCCGGTGTGGGCGCGCCGCGTAGCTCGAAGCGCACGCGGGCGTCGCCCGAGGGGAACAGCGCGGTCGATACACGCGTCAGCTTGTTCAGCGCAGCGAGGAACGCGGGATCGAGCGTCAGCGTGCCCTGGTCGGATCCCTGCGCCGCGACCCACTGATCACCTTGACGCTTGACCACGCCCGCCAGTTCCGTCGCCACAAACTGAGCGATGACACCGTTATCCATTCGCATGAAGCGCGCCATGTCGGGCAGCGACGCGTCGTTGTCGGAATCCGCGAACGGATAGCGTCCGCCAAACGCGCGGTTCCAGTCCGCCAGAATCGACGTGCGCCAGATCTCGTTCAGGCTCGATGACGCGGGCTGCACGACCACCTGCCAGGTCTGCTCGAGCGGCGCTTCGAAGAGCCGGCCGAAACCCGACCATTGCTCACCGAGGCTGGCCGCCAGCCGGCTTGCGTAGTCGCGACTGTCGGCGATATCGGATGTCTTGCCTTGCAGCACGGCTTGCGCGGCCGCGCGCGACATCGCGTCCGGATCGGCGCTGGCCATCATCTGCTGCGTCTTCAGGCGCATCGCGGTCACGCGCTCCAGATAGCGCGGCAGGCTCAGTTCGCCGAGCGCGGCGCTCTGTGTCGGCGACTTCGCGTTGGCCGGTGCGGGCGCGGTGAGATCGGCGCCCGTCAGACGCAGAATCGGGCCGAAGGCGACCGCCAGCGGAGCCAACTGCGGCTGCGCTTGTTTCGACGGATCCTTCTCGTCCTTGCCCGCCCACTGCTGCGCCTTTGCAATCAGATTGTCCGAGAGCGATTGCGTCGACGCGCCCGCACTCGCCTGATAGACGATCGCGTTCATCAGCGCGACCAGCGGCGAGCGCTGTGGATCGCCAAGGAGCGTCAACTGATCGACCGTACCCGAGAGCGACGATGCGCTCTGCCAGCGGATGCTATTCAGAAACAGCGCCCATGCGCGCGTGTAGTCGTTGAAGTAGCGCTGGCGCAGTTCGGCTTTCAGCGTCGTAGGAGCAGTGTTGTCGAGCTTGGCGTCGGAGAGCACCCAATCGCCCGTGACCGTGCGCTGTTCGCTCGCTTCATCGATCGCCTTCGGGATGCGTTCGTCCCACGCCGCGCGGGTGAAAACACCGGGCACGGTCGCCGTTGTGTTGAAGAGGCCGCGGCTTGGGTGATCGCCCAAAAGCGTGGCGAGCGTCACCGGTGGGTACTTCGGCTTCGTCTCCTCGATGATTTGCTGGTAGATGGCGTCGGTCGAGTTCTGGATGCCGCGCACGCCGATGATCGTCTGGCGGGCGGCGGCCACGAGCGCAACGTCCGGGGTGATTGCAGCCGCTGAGTCGCGCTTCAGGTGGCTGGCATAGAAAGCGATTGCGTGCTGGCGCGTGTCTTCCCACGTACCCGGCGTCACCGATGCGTTAGACGGGCGCGCCGGTGCGTTGGTGGCCAGCATATGGGCGCTCAGAAACGACGCGTCGGCGTGCTCCGGGTGAGCGAGCATCAGATACGTCTTGAGCGTGTCGTACGCGGCTTGCACCTGCGCGTTGCCGCCGCTGGCGATCTCGGCGTCGGAGAGCGAAGCGAGTTGTCGCAGCCGCTCCTCGAGCTTCGCCTGGATCGGTGCAATGAGTATGCGCGAGGCTGCCTTTTCGTAGGCCGGCCAGAGGGCATCGTAGAGCGCAGCGTCATGATTCAGGCCGAAGCGCAGGTGCCACGGCGCGCCTTCCGCGCGATGGGTTTCGAGCGTGTCGAGTTGCTTGTCGAGCGCATCGAGCGCGAGCAGGGAGTGCGTGGGGTCTTGCGTTGACGACGCTTCGATCAGTGCGGACGCCGCCTCCTGCATCGCAGACCGGTTTGAGGCGAAAGAGATCATCGAGCCGAGCAGCCAGACCGCGACTATGGCGGTGGCGGCCCATGCCGCCGTGGTCGACCATGAGAAGCCGACGCGACGGCCATAGAGTTTGCGGCTGTGCGCGGCAATGTCTTTCCACACCGCATGATTGAACAGCGCTGCGCGTGACGATTCCGTCCAAGCCTGCTTGCGTTGTTCACCACCTTCCGATTCGCGCGCGTAAGGAATCGCGGCGAACAGCAAACCATGAATCGCAGTGCGCCATATCTGGGGGCTTCCGACGCGCACAGCGAGATCAGAAAGGGCTGCGCGCAATTCCTCCAATCGCTGCGCCAGTTCCGCAACGACCCCATCGTACGGATCGAGCGAAAGACGCGCAACACCCAGATCGGACAAATCGCCCGCGAGTCGTGCAAGTGTGCTTTCGATGTACTCCTTGTCGGCGGGTACGCTCGTCCAAACATGCCCGACGCTTTCGTCGTGCTTGAATACAGAACCTTCGCATTCCGTCAAATTCACTAAATACGTGGGCGCGGCCCAACGCAAGACGCGCGCATGTCGCGTCAAGCGTTGTCCGACAGTCTCTGCGTCGAACGGATTGTCGATCAAATCTTGGGTGTTTGTGACCTCCACGATTGCATCGATTGCTCGACGACCGCGTAGTTTGCGCAGCCCATTGAGCCAGTTTATATCCGGTTGCCCGTCACTCTGGCTTCCACTTAACAACAGCGCATCATCTACGAGATGCCAGCCAGTGGCTGGAAGACCCGGCACTAGCCGCTCTACCAGCGAATGGTCCCCATTCACAAGCAGCCAGCGCGCTTTATATCTCCAGCGCATACCATACCGATCACGCAACGCATCGCGCAGCGATTGCATGCGTTTCGAGATCTCATCTGTCGCGATTCCGGCTCGTCCGACGCGCGATTGACTCTCCTTGTTCTCATCGTAGCGACGAAACCAGCGAATCGCCTTCAAAGAAGCGGTCCAAAGCACCGCTCCTTCAATTAGCTTCACGAAGAGGAGAAGAACAAGGAACACCGATAGCAACGAAAGTTCGGCGATGATTAGCCCGGGACCCGACAGGCCGACGCTCGGCCCCTTCACCGCCAGAGTCAGGGCAAGCGCCAAATAGATGATGACTATAGCGATCCCTATGAACAGCCAGACGGGTGTTTCTACTTTCTGCTTTTCTTTGACTGCCTTCACGTTTCCTTCCTGCATACCAACGCGATCAATTCATTATCCTGGGCACACAGAACCAGTTGAGGGTTTGCGGTCGAATCGGCATTGGCCGCAGCAAGCGCGCTGGCAAGCCACTGCCCAGCCCCCGCGCAGTCACCGACCGAAGCCTCGATTTGCCGCCATTGTGTCCCCTCCTGAAGACTTGCGGCACGGCGTATCTCGCCAAAATCATCGGCCGGCAAGCCTTGAATCCACATCGAGTCCAGATTCTTCGTGTCTGCTTCGCCCCAACGACTCGCAAGCCCGAGCACGTTTCCCACCTCGTTTTTCTCGCCCCGCGCGGGACGGTGAAGGCGCAGCGCTTGAACATTCGTGCCTTTCAATGATGTCGGTTCGCCTAGCAACAGAGCCGTCCCGACCTCGGCTACCCCAGCGTCGAGCAGTGTGCTGATGGCTTCACGAAGTTGCATTGCAATCACCAAATGAAGCGCCTTTTCGTCCTGCAGATCCAGCCATGCATCCGTGGCGAAGATTGACAACGTTTGGTCGTATTCGACTCGCGTCTTGAGCAAAGGGTGCCGTTCGTATAGCTCCCGGCGCACGTGCTTCACCACGCGCTCCGGCTTGAGCCGAGATTGAAGGCAGAGATGCACATGCAGCGACATATCCCACGGAATATCGGCGAGAGGCTCCGCGAGATCGTTCAGGAGGCTCGCAATGAGCCAGTCGCACACAGCCAAATGACGCGTATGCTCGCCGAGCTCGTTGCCTGGATAGAACGGCTCTCCCGGCACGTCGATCCATCGGGCATGCACGTCTTTGCCGGGGAAGGCCCCACTCGGGCGTAGTTTCGACTCAACTTTCCCTCCCAGAAGGCTTTGTAGACTGTTTTCTTCCTTGTCGGAGGAAAACCGCCAACCGTAACCGAAAATGGCCAAAGGACGACTGGCCGCGGTATGACATGCCTGTTCCGCCTGTTCGCTGACCCAGTTGCGAGCAAGTGCCGAGTGAAGCGCTGTATGTCCATAGGCCAAGCTCGCGGCAAGCAAAAAGCTCCATCCGAGAACTGGGTAGCCCACCGCGCACAGCCAAAACCAGGCACTGGCTACCGGACTTCCACCGGTCCAAGACAACACCGTTATAGTCGCCCCGATGCAAAGCGCCAGGCATAGCAACGCAAGCCAGAGCAGAGCGGACGGACGTGGCGCCATGGGCACGTCGGCCCGCGGCGGGATTCGCTCGAAATCAATGGGCATTGGCTAACGGACGCACGCTCCACTTGGGGACCCGATCAAATACGCGCCACATTGCGTATGATCGCCGTAACGCGAGATCGGCATCCTGCCGTCTTTGACGCGTCGACTCCCCTCGACGATCGGGTGGTCGCCATGCGTCGGGCATGAAACTATGGCTCTGACACGAGCGGCTCTCCGCCCCTTGAGCTCGGTTCGACCTGAACCTGTCAGCACATTGCCGTTGTGGCTGGCGGTGTCGCCTTCGTAGACAAGCCCTTTCATAGTGTCTGTTTATCCTTACATAATACGAGGCTTTGAATTCCATTTATGGCTCGCCACGGAATACATCTTCCATTGATAAACGCTTTTTTGGACAACCTATTTCTCTAACGCTCTCTATCTGCGAGCGCCTTTGGTCACGCGAACCACGACGCGACGCGGGATTTTTCCCTTGACGCCCGCGCTTCAACCTCGGGTATCTATATTATCTAAAAATTGGAACTGGCAGACCATGAAAACCAGCTTCCCAATAAGCGGCTGTGAGGTTCAGTTTAGCCACCGAACGATCCGTAACTTCAAGAGCGATTAACCGGAGCAACACCATCACGTTGCGATTCGTTAACGTTAACGAACATATGACGACGCCTACGGCCGCGAGGGCATCATGTTTTACATTGCTTGTTTCGTGACTTCATTTTTTACAATTTACAGCCCTGAGAACTTATCGCCACAACTTTTTAGCCGATTTCCAACGCCGCGCGGCGCCGTTCGCTTGAGAATGAGCCTGATAGCTTATTCATAAAGTAGGCGTGAGCACGGTCTCCAGTGACCAAGGAGACTTGATTCAGCAAGCTCCCATACTTAATCAGACCATATAACTTTTATTTAGCACCTATGTCCCTAAATTCTTCTCGCGGTAAGACTTCGTAGCCCCTTTGTCGTACTGACGCGTCATTGTCGCACCGACGGTCGAATACCTTTCGACCTTTTCTAAATGCGATCACTCCAGCGCTGGAATCGCTTTCATCCCTCGCCAGCACCATTCTGTCGAACAAATAATAAACGTATCCGTCGTTCTCGAAACGCACATGCACCTCGCCGCCACCAACCAGTGGCCTAGACGATAAATAGAACTTCGTCTTGCTGTCTTTGCTTGATAAATCCATACGAACTTTCCCTCGCAGTCCTGCTCGATAGATGACAGAACCATCACTCGACTCGCATAGCGAGCTCGTCGACCGAGAAAATTCACAATTAAAAATTACCGCCTCTTTAGTTGAACACAACCCTTCGGCACGAGCCGTATCACCACATAAAAGTTCGAATATGCCTGCGGCAAGTAACGCAAATTTTTTCATTATCGCTCCGCTGGCAGATTCAGTAACTGTGCGATTCGATTGAATCTTGCCAATCGATCAGCAAGCCCCTTTTGCCCGCCGTTAACTCTTCTCGTAACATTGACCACGGTTCCGCTGTCAGCGATCGCGTTAAGCGAATTTCTAGACCAAAAGACGTAGGCAGATTCGACTGCATAGTTTAGATCTGACAATAACTCTGGGAACTGAACGAAATCCCTCACGTCCTCGGGCGAACGACGATTATGCTCTTCCATGAATGATCTGTAGTTCGCGCGACCAGTGGTTTGGATGAATCCCCGTCCGCGATACTTATAGCCATCCCCACTCTCTTCGTCGCCATTTCCATTTCGATTTGCGTAAACGTAGTTCGCAAGATGTTCTGAATTGTACGCATAGTACTCAGATTGCGTCCAAAGCTTATCCCTCAGCCTACCCATCGTGCAGTCATCGCAACCTTCATCGTAACGTTTCTCTCCTCCCTTGCATCCGAAAGTCCTTCTCATTTGCTTCGGACTGTATCTAAGCCTTTCTTCCGCGGCCCGAAGGAAGCTTTCGTGAGCAACTTGAGACAGAAAATGTGCAATCCTTCTAGGAGAATCGACGGAATATAATCCGGCATAATCGTTAATCGGATCCAAAATTGTCTGGTAATATTCTCTCGAGTTTTCAGGTCCAACCGCTAATAGCATTTCAAGGGAGATCAATCGAGGCTTTTCCTGAAAATTCCCCACCAATCCCACAGGATGCAGATGAAACACATCCGCCTGAGGAAATCCCGGAACCTTCGCCTTCACCTCATCCCACCACACGAGCTTCTCGATACGCTTCTGCTCTTCTTTGTACTGGGGGTTCGGCGTGGCGTTCTCGATTTCCGTGTAGAGCTGTCGCCACTTCTGCGGATTTGTCCACTCGCTTTCATGCTTCACAATCAATCGGGATGCCGCTTGCATCAGCCATGGATAGTGGCCTGACTCACCTGCATAGGCTAAGCACAAGTCGTCTGCAGCACGGCTGCCATCGCCTTGCGGAAACAGCTTTCGGTACACCGCCTGCATCATTGGACTCAACTTGCTCAAGGCCTTCGCATCTGCAGCACCGGTATGACTGGCAAAGTCCACCCACGCCTTGGTCCTCGAGAACATGGTGTGAGCCGGATCTTGTGCCCCGTCGATACAAGCGAAGTCCACCCATTTCTGGGCGAACTCTCGCGTCACAGTTCCGCCCGCGAACTGCTCTTCACGCACCCATCCCTCGATCGCTTGTCCTCGCTGATCCGCGCTGCCAACGCGCCACCAGTTCATCTTTCGTCCGTTGCGATCCGCCGTCGCTTCAGCGTGTCGCTTGTTCGTATCCCGCGCCAGTTCGGCCAGTGACCACCGCTGCACCACGCCCGTCACCGGCGGTTCACTACCCGCCTGCTCCGCGTTGCGATAGAGCTTAGTCCCCTCCGCGATACGCAATAGCGTCGGCTCGGAAGAAAGCCCCAGCCGCTTCCACTCGTCGGGATGCGCGCTGTGGGACGCGACCCACGTCCTGCTTTGCTCAATGAACGATTTGACGCTGTCGTCACAGAACACCTCGATGTGCGCCATTTTCGTGGCGGACGGCGGATTCGCATTCAATGAATCAAAGCGGCCAAGATGGCCTATCAATTCGCCCGCTTTCACGGCGATGCCCTGCGCATTCGCGTCGTCTGCTCCACCGGCCAACAACGTAACCATGACGCGATCGAAGGCATCGTCAGGCATGATTTCCTGCACCACCGGACCACCGTTCTCGCTACCCAGAAATATCCAACCGCCCACTACTGTGGTGGGCGGAGCATCGCCCACCTGGGCCGCGTACGGTTGCGCACCATGCGCGTCCGTGATCTTGCCCCAGCCATGTTGCCGCTCGCCAATACTCACAGACGCACCTTGGGGCAGAATGCCAAGCGCCGGACGTGCTCCACGGCTCGTCTTCGGAGCGCTGCGGATTCTCAAACCTTGCTGACTAGCATCTGGCGCCTGACCGGTTCGGCTCGGAGCTGCCTTGTCCCGCGCATAGGACGTGACTTTGTACTGAGCAAGCGCAGATAGATACGCCGGTTTGGCCTTGCCCGTATCGCGCTCATACTCCTCGTACGCTTGCAGATGCATGTACAGGCTATAGAAAGTCAGCTTCGTGCCTTTCGGGAACTCCATCGAATGGCGAACCAAAGCGAATCCGGTGCTATAGGGCGCTTGCACGTTTCCGAGTTGGCTCACCGGATAAGTCCGGTCCACCCGGTATGCAATGACGTGGCCATCTGCAATGCATCGCACGCCTTGCTTCAAATCCAGCTTGCTGCCCGCGCCGCTGTCGGTGATGTGGATACCGCCGTGCCAAAAGCCTTTCTTACTCACCAAGAAGGTTCCGCCGGGTTCCTTCTCCGAGAGCAGTTGGTAAATCTCGTGTTCGTCGGTGAACCTGACTGCCGCATCCGTATCCCTCTGCCCCTTCTTCAGGAACGGGAAGGCAAACGACAACTTCTTGACCTTTGTGTCGGGCGGCGTCGCTTGCGGTGCGTTACGAGGGACTGCAGGCGCACTGCGTTGGCCACCTGAAGCGGGCTGGGGTGCAGACGCAGGTTGCGGCGCCGAAGCGGGTCTTGCAGCAGTTGCTGATGTTGCCATCTCGATTCTTATTCAGAAAATCCAAAGGAAATCGGGTTCTTCATGTCCTGCACCGGCGTGCTTGACCAGGACGGGAATGTGAAGCTTCCGCCGTCGGCGTCAGCGATGGTCAGATCCCCCTTTATCTCTATCTCACCTGAAGGACTACCAAGCATGATTCTACCGCCCATCAATTTGATATAGGCTCCCGAACCATCACCGATCGTCACACCCTTGCGCCCGGTTATCGTTACCTCGCCATCTGAGGAACTCACAACCATGCCTTGCATGGCCAACAACTCCATCGCGTCGCTCTGCGCCTGTATCTGCACCTTCCCCTTCGCGGCAAACAAACCGATTCCCAACTTTGCCGCGAAGAATGAAATCGCTTCACCGGCAGCGGCAGTTATGCGCTTCAATGCGCCAAAGTCGAGACCCTCGCCTGAAGTAACGAACATCTGCTTGCGCGACGCAAGCTGTAGTTGCTGTCCGCTGGCAACACCAATGCCGTCCGGCGCGGTCGCTACAAGCACTGACCTCCCCAATTTGGTCAGTTTCTCCTCGATGAGCGAACGTTGCTGGTCGACCTCTGCGAGCCATGCCTTAGCAGTGCTGGCGGAATCGTTAAGCGAGCGCAACAGATCCCGGGCCTGACTGAGCGTAGTATCGGCGTCCTGCATCGCGAGTTGCTGGCCATTCGAGTTCTGCTGCACTTCCGCTGACAGCAGCACTCCCTTTCCACCCCGGACCGCCACATGCTCGTCCGAACGCAACTCCGCCCCCCGCCCACGCTCCTTGCGCTGCCCATCGACCATATGCCCCAGATTCAGTTCGCTGGTCTGATACGGCGTCGTCAAATGGATGTGCTCGAAATTCTCCTTATCCTCCATGCGAAGTTCGTTCTTCGCAGCCGTGCGGATGAGATTTCGGGTGTTGTTCAGGTTGTTGACCAGATCCGGATTCAGGCTGTCGTGCAAGCTCCCCACGATCACGGGCCGATTCGGATCCTGTGCCGTGAAGATGAGCGCCACCTCCGTGCCGTGGATCAACGGCATGTGATGACCGTAGTCCGCCCCCGCATAAGGCTTGGCCATACGAATAGGACGGCTCGCGCCCCCCGGACTCCACTCGTCCAGATCGAACGGCATCTTGACGACATACCGTCCCTTTTCATCGAGATAGCCATAGTGATAGTTGCCGGGAGAATCCACCCTGGCCGGCCAGATGCCTTCGGCCTTGGGACGCTCGATCACGTCGATGCTCGTGCGCCACTTGCGATCCGCCGGGATCGCCCGAAAAGTGTTCCAGTACGACACGCCCCGGCCGCCGCCGCAACGCATCGACGTAACGAGCAGGCCGTTGGGCGCATCCTTGGGATTCACGTCCAGCCTGATCACCTCGCCCACTTCGAGCGAGAACGGATTGCCCCGAGCGCGATAGCTGATCTGCGTGGCGATGTGCGCTTCATGGCGCAGACGCGCGATCTGGCGACCTTCCTCCAGCGTTTCGTAATGCTCGCCCCACGTCCCATCGACACCATCGGTGGTCTTGTCCGCGCGCGCGGTGTTCTCCTCGACCAACAGATTGACGTCCGCCTGACGATGGTTGTAGTCGTTCAGTTGCACCGCCTCGGGCACGCGCTGCGTGATCGTCCTGAGCGAACGGATCGATTCGGCACCCACGCTTTCCAGCCCCGAGTGGCTGCGATACGGAACCACCCGCTGCTTGCGGGCATACGCATCCAGATCATCCCCGAAGATGATCACCGTCCGATCGCTCTTCTGCTCGAAGCGAAACCAGATGCCCGCTTCGGCGCAGAGGCGCTGAATGAACGCGAACGTGGTCTCGTAGAACTGAGTCTCGTATTCGAGCCGCTTATACGTGCCGCGCAGACTCTTGAAATCGAAATCGACACCGAGGCGATAATCGTAGTGGCGCAGCGTATCGGTGATGATCTCGACGACCGATTGCTTCTGAAACAATCGGCATGTGCGGCCTCTCGCCAATTCCGCGATCTTCGGCACCAGGGTGACGCGATACCGGGTTTCATCGGTCGATGTGCCGAGCGTCTCAAACCTGTCAATGACGCCATGCGTGACGCTAGGCTCCGGCGCCTTGCTGAAGTCCTTCCATCGTTCACCGAACATCTGCCGCAGATAAGCTTCTTGAGGATCGATGGGGGCGATGGTCAACACCGCAGACCGCCCAACGACCTGATCCATCGGAATATCGGCGACAGGGCTCGTAAATTCGATATTGAACTTGTAGAGCGCGCTAATTTGCGCCTCGCCATTGAAGCTCAATACTGAGATGGGCGCGGGGTGGGGCTTCAACTGGAGGCCGTAGGCCTGACTTGGCAATACCATTGACATGCGAAAGCACTCTCCCTGCTAAGCGCCACTTCGACGACAACTTAGGTAGACGTTTTAACGACCCGAGGATTGCATCGCGCAATCGCTTGGCATTCCGAATCGGGATAATTTAGCAGGGGATTGTGACCTAATATTCCGTCGCTCGGAGCGACGTCATTGTCATTTAGGAATGGTCCGAAGACGCTTGCGGCACTGATCGGAGGTGGGGCCGCTCGACATGGAAACTGCACCGAGCCTTTAGCATGTCCAGGTTAAAGCAGCGATCGCAGCGATCGCAGTGACGCGCACCCAAACTGCAATTCTGCACGTTGCTCGTGCTCGCAGAGGCGGTGCGGAGCGGGAGGTCATGACACAACTGGTTGCGCGCATCGGGCTCGACCGCCCGAGCTTCGGTCAAACGATGATCGTTAACGCCCGCTGATGGGCAATCGTCGCGCGTATCGAATATTTGAGAAAACTAAGCCCGATTCTGCATCAACAGCAGCGTCTCCCCGTCCTGCACGACGTTCCCCAGTTGATTCAGCACGCGCAGCTTCAGCGTCGCGATTCCTCGGTCGATGCGCTTCGTCACCCGCTTACCGACGACTTCGATTTCGACCTGAATGCGATCGCCGATATGAAGCGGCGCCCGAAACGACCAGTTCCATCCCAACGTCGCCAGCGCGCTCATGCGCACCGGTGAGCGCGTCTTCAGACCATCGGTGAGCGCGAGGCCGAGCAGTCCGTGCGCGATCCGGCCGGAAAATCCCGCCTGCTGCGCGGCCACATCGTCGAGATGGATGTCGTACATATCGCCCGATACACCCGCGTAATTGACAATATGCGCTTCCGTCAACGTCATGCCGGACGTGACGAAATGATCGCCTATCTCGAGGTCGTTCAGGTCATACATGCCCGGCGCGAGCAAACGCCCGCGCTGTACGGCGGCTTCTTCGTTCTGTAATTGGGTCATGTCTTCCATCTGTCCTTGTAATGTGCCTTCAAGAAAGTCGGCGTTCAAAGTCCGAGCGTCTGCATGACGAGCCGCATTCGCTGAACCGCGAGATCGGGATTGCGCAGCAGGCCGGCCTTATCGGCGAGACGGAACACGTCCGCGAGATAAACCGGCGGACGTGCGCCGTGGTGACCGCCGAGCATGAAGAAATGCGGCTGAAATCCGTTCAGGTAGGCGAGAAAGACGACGCCCGTTTTGTAGTACTGCGTCGGCATGCGAAAGATGTGGCGCGAGAGCGCCACCGTCGGCGCGAAAACCCGCTCGTATCGCGCGAGATCGCCTGCAGCGAGCGCCGCGAGCGCCTGCGATGCAGCCGGCGCGATCGCATCGAAGATGCCGAGCAACGCGTGCGAGTAACCTTCTGCATCGCCCTTGATGAGCGACGGATAGTTGAAATCGTCGCCCGTATACATCCTGACGCCTTCGGGCAGGCGTCGCCGGAAGGCAATCTCGCGGGCATCGTCGAGCAGGGAAATCTTGATGCCGTCGATCTTGCCAGCGTTCTCCGTGATGACCGTCAGGCACGCGTCGGCTGCTTCGTCGAGATTGTCGCTGCCCCAGTATCCCTTCAACTCCGGATCGAACATGTCGCCGAGCCAGTGAAGGATCACGGGCTTGTCGCACATCGCGAGCACTTCGCCATACACACGCAGATAGTCATCGCGACTTCGCGCCACGCGGGTGAGCGCGCGGCTTGCCATCAGGATCACCCGGCTGCCCGTGCGCTGAATCGCTTCGAGCTGCGTCGCATAGGCGCGGATGACGTCACCGCACGACGTGGCCGACTGCGCGGGAAGATGATCCGTGCCGCATCCCGACGCGATCCGCGCACCGGCCATGTCGCGCGTTTCCTGCATCGTCCGCTCGATGAGCTCGAGCGCCGTGTCCCATGTGAGGCCCATGCCGCGCTGCGCGGTGTCCATCGCCTCCGCGATGCCGAGCCCCTGGCCGATCAGATATCGCCGATATTCGATCGTGCGCGCCCAGTCGAGTGCGGCGGGCTGATTCAGTTCGCCGCTGCGAAGCGGATCGGCCACGACGTGCGCGGCGGAATAGGCGATGCGGTTGAATGTCGATCCCGCCGGCGCGCCGCCGATCGGATCGCCTTTGAGCGTGTAGTTTTCGAACTCGCCGGAAGCGGTCGGAAGAACGATATGCATGGTAGTCAGGTCCGGATAGGCGCGTCGAAAAGGATAGGGAACGCTGCGGGCATGTCGATGCCGAAAAACGTCGCGAACGCCGCGAGCTGCCCGTCGATCATCGGCCGTCCGTTGGTCGCGCGACAGCCGCACTGCCGCGCATGTTTCAGCAGCGGCGTTTCGGCGGGCGTCATGATGATGTCGACGACCTGCATCGCTTCGGAAAATGCGCCAAAGGAAGCCGGCATGCCATCGCCCGGCTTCATGCCGACCGGCGAACAGTTGATGAGCAGATCCATGCCCGCGACATTCGCCGGATCGACATCGACGCGAGCCTCGCAATCCGGATAGAAGCGGTTCAGTCGCGCCGACAACTGCTCGGACAGCTCGCGCTGCGGATCGCTCAGCGCGATGCTCGCCGCGCCCGCCTCGGCCAGCGCGTGCGCGACCGCGGCGCCCGCACCGCCCGCGCCGAGCTGCTTCACGCGCTGGCCGCGAACCTCGAAGCCGAGTCGCGTCAGTCCCTGCACGAGGCCTGTGCCGTCGAACATATCGCCGTACCAGGTGCCATCCGGCTGCTGCCGCATCACGTTGATCGCGCCGACGCGCCGCGCCGTGTCCGACATGTCGTCGACCATCGCCATCGCGCGCACCTTGTGCGGCACGGTGACGACCAGGCCATCGAGATTGCCGAGCGCCTGAAGTCCGGCTACGGCCGGCTCGAACACGTTCACGGGCACATCGAACGGCAGGCATGTCGCATTGATGCCGCTTGCGTCGAAGAGCGCGTTCATCAGTTGCGGTGTCTTCACCTGCGTCACCGGACTGCCGACGATGCCGAAGAGGCGCGTCGATCCATCGATTCGAAGAGCTTGCAACTCGCGCTTCACCGCTCGCCCCCCGCTAACTCAGCAAGCCGCGGATGACACGGCCAGCCTTGCGACGCCATCACGGCATCGAGGCCCATCGGTTCGGGACGGAAGAGTCGCTCGTCCATCAGCTTGAGATCGGGCGAGATGACGGGGCGAAACGCCATGTGCGCGAGCACGTCGCGCTCGAGATCGATGCCCGGCGCGATCTCGATCAGTTCGAGCGCGCCATCGATGGCGCAAAACACCGCGCGCTCGGTGACGAAGAGTGTCGTCTGCTTGCGCTCCTGCGCGAAAGGTCCGCTGTACGACACCTGCTGCAGCTTCGACACGAACTTGCGATGCGCGCCTTCCTTCAGGATCTGCAGCTTGCCGCCTTCGCAGGACACTTGCAGGTTGCCCGCCGTGAACGTGCCGCCGAAGACCATCTTGCGCGCGTTCTGGCTGATGTTGATGAACCCGCCCACGCCGATCAGCTTGTTCGCGAAGCGGCTGATATTGACGCTGCCCTGCGCGTCGATCTCGACCGCCGAGAGAAACGCGATATCGATGCCGCCGCCATCGTAGAAATCGAATTGATACGGCATGTCGACGATCGCGCTGTAGTTGCGCGCGGCGCCGGCATCGAGTCCCGCCGCGGGCGCGCCGCCGATCAGCCCTTGCTCGTTCGTCAGCACGATGTGATGCAGCACGTCCTCTTCCGCCGCGACGAGCCCGATGCCCGTGCACACGCCCGAGCCGACGTTGCACACCGCGCCCATGCTCAGTTCCATCGCGAGACGCCGCGCGATGATCTTGCGTTCGTCGAGCGGAAGGCGCGGAAAACCGCCGAGCGGAATACGCATTTCGCCGGTAAACGACGGATCGTAAGCCGTCTGATACGTCACCGGCTGATCCTCCTGAACGACGACCGCGTCGACGAGCATGCCCGGAATCTTCACCGTCTTCGCGGGCAAGGTGCCGCGCTTCGCAAGCCGCTTCACCTGCACGATCACGACACCGCCGTTGCGCTTCGTCGCCTGCGCCATCGAGAGCATGTCCGCGAAAACGGCTTCATGCTCCATCGATATGTTGCCGTCTTCGTCCGCCGTCGTGCCGCGCAGAAAAGCGACATCGACTTCGAACGGCTTGTAGAACAGCCACTCGCGGCCGTCGAGCTCGATCAGGCTGACGAGTTCGTCATCGCTCGGCGCGCCCTGAAGCCCACCGCCATTGCGCGGATCGACGAAGGTATGCAGCCCGACATGACTGACGAGCCCCGGCCGCCCCGCCGCCATCTCGCGCGTGAGCTGCGAGAGCGCGCCCTGCGGCAGTGTCCACGCTTCGACTTCCTTGTTCAGCGCCATCTGCGCGAGCGCCGGCGAATCGACCAGCGTGCCGCATACGACACGCTTGAGCAGCCCCGTATGCGCGAGCCGCGATGCGCCGCGTTCGCCGCGATCGCCGAGGCCGACCGGATGAAACGACGTGATCCGGCGCGGCTCGCCCTGCGCGAGAAAGCGCCGCTCGAGCGCCTCGATCAGCGCTTCCGGCACGGCGTGCCCGCTTCCCGATCCGCCGATCATCAAGGTATCGCCATCCTTCAGCAGGGATGCAGCCTGGTCGGCGGTCAAAATTTGCATGTCATCTACTCCGGTATTGTCTGTGTTTGCGTCGATGCCCGCATCGGCGTCAGATTGCCGAATGCGATTCCTGGAACACGGGCTGATCGTCCCGATGACGCGAGAGGCGTTTGCCGAACAGCGCCGCGATCAGCGTGAGCAGGCAGAAGACGGCGAGGAACACCATCACGTAAGTCGGCTTGCCGCCCGCGTATGCGACGAGCGCGGTCGCGATGAACGGCGTCGGCCCGCCTATCAGCGCGCCGGAAAACTCGCGGCACATCGCGATGCCGGAGAAGCGGTACTGCGTCGGAAACAGATTCGACAGGAACGCGCCCTGTGCGCCGCAGGTGCAGCCCCAGCTGATTCCATAGACCGCGCTCATCGCGATCGTGGCGAGCACGATGTCCTTCGAATCGATGGCGCGGAAGAGCGGCCACACGAGCGCGAGCGCGATCATCGCGCCGGCGGCGAACACGTTGCCGCTGCCGTATTTGTCCGCGAGCATGCCGCCGACGGGCGCGCAGAAAAGCGAGAAGCCCAGCGCGATGATCAGTACGACGAGGCTGTCAGCCTTCGCCATGCCGACCGTGTTGGTCATGTAGCTCAGCGCAAAGGTATTGAGCACATAGCTGAGCGCCTGATGGCCGCCCATCGCGAAGAAGCCGCACAGCAACTCGCGACGGCTGTTGCGAAACAGGTCCGCGACGGGCACTTTCTCGGCCTTGGCCTTCGCGCTCGCCTTCTCCATCGCGGCGACGTATTCGGGCGTTTCATCGAGCTTCGAGCGGATGTAGATCGCGACGCCGAACAACCCGAGCGACAGGATGAACGGCACGCGCCACGCCCACGTGAACAGGATGTCTTCCGGCACGTACGAGATCATCAGGAACGTCGCGATCGCGATCATCACGCCGAAGTTGGTGGCCGCGTTCGGAATCGACGTAAAGAACGCGCGCCGGCTCGGCGGCGTGTATTCGGCGATCAGCGTGATTGCGCCGGCGAGTTCCGCGCCGGCGCCGAAGCCCTGCATCATGCGCAGCAGCACGAGCAGGATCGGCGCGATCACGCCTGCCTGCTGCCACGTCGGCAATATGCCGAGGCCGACGGTCGCCGCGCCCATGATCGTCACGCAGAACACGAGCGCGGGTTTGCGGCCGTATTTGTCGCCGATATGCGAAATGACGATGCCGCCAACCGGCCGGATGATGAAGCCGACCGCGAAGGTCGCGAACGCCGCGAGCGTGCCCGCAAGCGACGACAACTGCGGAAAGAACAGCTTGTTGATGATGAGGCCCGATGCCGCTGCGTAGAGCCCATAGTCGTACCATTCGATGATGGTGCCGAGCGTCGACGCGAACACGGCGCGTCGGATGTTCCTGCGGTCTGCGTTCTGCGCATGTGCGACTTGCATGGCGCTGTCTCCTGCTTCTCTTTGGTCTGGTTATGTTCGACGTGACGTACTTGTCCGCGAATCAGTTCCGGCTTGCGCGATTGCCGAATGCGTTGGCGCCCTCCTCGTAGTTGCCCGAGGCGAAGCACAGCGACGTCAGCTCGTTCTCGTAGCGAATGCCCTGTTCGACGCTCATCGAAAGCGATGCGCGCACGGCCGCCTTGACCGACTGCGTCGCGATCGGGCTGAACTCGGCCATCTTGCGGCACAGCGCCATCGCGGTTTCGACGACGGCCGCATCCTCGACCACCATCTCGACAAGGCCGATGCGGAGCGCCTCGTTCGCATCGATGGTGTCGCCGGTCAGCAGAAGGCGCATGGCCTGCCCGTAGCCGATGAGGCGCGGCAGCATTTGCGACGCACCGCCGCCGCCGACCCAACCGCGCACCACTTCAGGCGCGCCGAACTTCGCGCTTTGTCCCGCGACGCGGACATCGGCGCCAAGCATCATTTCCAGGCCGCCGCCCAGCACCCAGCCTTTCAATGCCGCGACGACGGGCTTGGTGAATTCGCGCACGACCATCGCGTAATCGGTGCGGGCGCGAAACTCCCACGTCGTGCGATACGTCTTGAGCGAATGGAGATCGCTTCCCGCGCTGAATGCGCGCTCGCCTTCGCCGCGCAGCAGCACCGCGCGGATCGCTTCGTCACGCTCGATGTCCTGCCGGATGCCGGCGAGCGTCTGCGTCATCTCGGGCGTGATCGCGTTCATCTTCTCCGGTCGATTGATGACGATCTCCGCGACCGCGCCGTGTTTGCGCACCACCATGTGTTCCTGCATCGCGCCTCCTTTTTTTTCACTGCCGAAGCAGTGATGTCCCATTCGAGTATTCCCTTATACTTACTTACTAGTAAGTACGTTGAGCGGACATTAACATCATTTCCGGGCACTACGCAACGAGATTTTCGGGAGGCGAAAAATGGAACGCGCGCAGTCGTTTGCGGAGAAGGCGGCGAAGAGATCGACAAATGGGGGTCGTGTAAAATCGACCGCAAATTCCGCAGCATCCCCGTCCGTTGCTTCGCCTCGTTCGAGGCCGAGCCGGCAGTCCGATCCCCACCGAGATGAACCGTTGAGTCAGAACGACAAGACCGACAAAACAAGCGCCGCGCCCAAAAAATCTCCGATGTACGACAGCATCAAGGATCTGGCGAAGAAGCTCCTGATCGCGCACGGCTATCACAAGACAACGTTTGGCGTGATCGCCAAGGAGCTCGGCATCACGACCACCAACATCCACTATCACTTCGGCAACAAGAACAGTCTCGTCGAGGAAGTGGTGAAGGAATACGTGGCCGGCGCCACCGCGGGACAGAAGAAAATCTGGCTCGACGAAACGCTGTCGCTGCGAGAGAAGCTGCAGGCGGAAGTCGCCTACAACCGCAATCTGTTCCGCAAATACAATCCCGGCGGCAAGACGCGCAGGCCGTGGAGTCTGATTGGCCGGCTGCGCCTGGAAAGCGACGTCCTGACCGACGAGGCGCGCGCGGCGCTCGCGGGCTTCACGACCGAGATCCACGCGGCCGTCGAAGTCGCCGTCGAGCATGCGAGCCGCACCGGCGAGCTGAAGCGCGACACGCCGAAGGAAGACCTGATCTTCCTGCTCACGCACCTCGTCGACAGCCTGTCGGTATTCGCACAGGACGCGGGCGGCTTCGAGCGCGTCGAACAGTTCATGAACTCTTTCTCCGTCGTGGTGCTCGCGAAATACACCAAGTGAATCTTTCCCGTCGATGTCATCGGCGGCTGGACAATTAGATCGATCTACCTTATTGTCTTTCAACGGAGACAATAGACATGAACGAGACCGGTTTCAAGCTCGCAGTCGTCGGCGCGGGCATGGCATCCGCGCCGCATCTGGCGAGTCTGCTGGCCTTGCAGGACCGCGCGACCGTTCGGTATGTCGTTGCGAGGTCGCAGGAACGCGCAAGCGCTTTCGCCCGACAATTGCCGCATGCGCGCGTCACGCTCGATCTCGACACGGCGCTCGCCGATGACAACGTCGACGGCGTGCTGCTGCTGACGCCGCCGAACACGCATCTCGAACTCGGCGCGATGATCGCGGCAGCGGGCAAACATCTGCTGGTCGAGAAGCCCATCGACGTCACCACGTCTCGCGCGCGCGAGCTGGTCGCGCTATGCGAGCAACGCGGCATCGTCGCGGCTGCGGTGCTGCAACATCGCACGCGCGACGCAGCGCGCAAGCTCCGTCAATTGCTCGACGCGGGCGCGCTCGGCGACATCCACAGCGCGAGCATCGCCGTTCCGTGGTGGCGTCCGCAGTCCTATTACGACGAACCCGGACGCGGCACGCGCGAGCGCGACGGCGGCGGCGTGCTGATGACGCAGGCCATCCATACGCTCGATCTTTTCTTGTGGCTGGTCGGCCTTCCCGACGAAGTGTTCGCCTACGCGATCACGAGCCGCGCGCACCGCATGGAATGCGAGGACACCGTCGCGGGCGTCATGCGATACCGAAGCGGCTGCGTCGCGTCGCTGCACGCCAGCACGGCCATCTTTCCCGGCTTTCCCGAACGCATCGAATTGAGCGGCAGCAACGGCAGCGCGACGCTCGGCGGCGGCAGGCTCGTCGTGCAGTACATGGACGGCACCACGCTCGACGAAGGCGAAACCGCTTCGCTCGGTTCAGGCGCGAACCCGATGGCCTTCTCTCATCACGCCCATCAGGCCGTGATCGCCAATTTCATCGACGCCGCCACGCACGGAATCGAGCCGGTCGCGTCATTGCGCAGCGCCTTGAATGCGCATCTGCTGATCGACGCGCTGATCGCCTCGTCGGATGAGCATCGACTCATGATCGTCAACCCGGACTCGTCATCATGACTTTCGCACTGAACGCCGCAGTTTCCGGAGACACGCGCCTCTTCGCCATCGTCGGCGATCCGATTGCGCAAGCGCGCTCGCCGCTCGTCTTCAACGAGATATTCCAGCGCATGGGCGTGAACGCGGTGCTCGTGCCGATGCAGATTCCCGCCGCGTCGCTCGCGACCGCCATCGCCGGACTGAAGACGATCGGCAATCTCGATGGCATCGTCGTCACGGTGCCGCACAAGATATCGATGACCGGCCTCGTCGACCGGCTCCTGCCGATTGCGCGGAAAGTGGGCGCGATCAATTGCATGCGCCGCGTCGAATCGGGCGAATGGGTCGGCGAGATGTACGACGGCGAAGGCTTCACGCGCGGACTGCGAAAACAGGGCCACGAGCCGCGCGGCATGTCGGTGTTTCAGGCGGGTGCGGGCGGAGCCGGAAAAGCGCTCGCGCATGCGCTGTCCCGCGCGGGCGTGAAAGCGCTGCAATTGATCGATGTGGATCGCGCGAAGCAGGACGCGCTGATCGCGGAGCTTGCGCACGCCTATCCCGATGCGAACGTCTCGGCCGGAAGCGCCAGTCCCGCGGATGTCGATATGGTCGTCAACGCGACGCCGTGCGGCATGGCGGCCGGAGATCCGTTGCCGTTCGACATCGCCCGGCTCGACCGCCGCGTGCTGGTGGCGGACATCATCATGAAGCCTGAACGCACACAACTGCTCTGTCAGGCCGAGGAACGCGGCCACCGCATCCATCTCGGGCGTCATCTGCTGGAGAATCAGGCGGAGATCGTCGCCGAGTTCTTCGGCATCGCGCATGGCTGACCGGAAGACGGATCTCGCGGCCGATTCGGATACACTCCGGGCATACGACTCATCGACCGTTCCAATGACCCGAGGCAAACCAGGTTCTCCCGTCACGCTGCTGGATATCGCAAACGATCTCGGCCTGTCCCGCGCCACGGTCTCGCTCGTGCTGCGCAACAGCCCGCGCATCTCCGAAGCCACGCGCGAGCGCGTGCTGGAAGCGTTCAAGCGCAAAGGCTACGTCTACAACCGCCATGCGGCGGGCATGCGCAGCAATCAGACGAACACCGTCGGCGTCGTCGTCAACGACCTCGCCAATCCGTATTTCACGATGCTCGTCCGCTCCATCGAGGCGAGCCTGAGCACGCAAGGGTTCATCACGCTGCTCGGCAACACCGACGAATCGCTCGAACGCCAAGGCCGCTTTCTCGATACCGTGCGGCAGCACAATATCGACGGTCTCATCGTCTGTCCGACCGAATCGACGACGGCCGCGCAGATGCGTCAGGTGCTCGCGTGGGGCATTCCGTGCGTCTTCGCTTCGCGTTACGTGCCGGGCCTCAAGGCCGATTACGTCGGCGTGGACAATCGTCGCGGCATGGCGCTCGCGACCTCGCATCTGATTTCGCTCGGGCACAAACGCATCGCGATGATCGGCGGCGTGATGCGCGCGTCGACCGGCAGCGACCGCGCCGAGGGCTATCGCGACGCGCTGCGCGACGCGAAGATCAAACTCGACGAACGGCTGCTCGTGCCGTCGCCGCTCACGCGTCACGACGGAAAGCGCATCATCACCGAACTGCTTGCGCTGAAGAATCCGCCGACGGCCGTCGTATGCGGCAACGATATCGTCGCGTTCGGCGTGATGCTCGGACTGCGCGCCCACGGCATCGAGCCTGGCGCAGACTTCGGCGTCGTAGGCTTCGACGACGTGCCGGAAGCCGAACTCTGGGAGCCGCCGCTGACCACGGTCCAGGTCTTGCAGGACGACATCGGCCGCGCCGCCGCCGATCTGCTGCTCAAGCGCATGACGGAGCCTTCGCGGACGCCCACGCGCATCGTCTCGGAGCCGGTTCTCGTCATCCGCGGAACCTGCGGCGCGCGCAAATAAGCGCTTCATACCCGGACGTGCTCCGTTCGGGTTTCCCTTATAAAAATCTCCTTGCACCGTATCCGCGCAGCTTTTACCCTGTAGTAGATCGATCTAACAGATTTTCGCAGTCGCATCGGCAGCGTCTCTTCGCGCCTTTTTCGTCGCAATGCAATATGGACATCAGACCCATAGGAGTCCGAGACATGCATGACTATCTGCTTTCTCGCCGCAAGATTTTGATGCTCACGGCTGCGTCGGCGGCCGCGGGTTGCCTGCCGCGCCTGGCGAGCGCCGACACCCCGACGATCCGCATCGGCGATGTCGTCGACCGCCACAATCCCGAGGTCATCACCGAGAATCTGATGGCCAAGCGTCTGAAGGAAACGACCGGCTTCGACGCGCGCGTATTTCCGGACGGCGTGCTCGGCTCCCACACGCGCATGAACGAGCAACTGCGCAACGGCACGCTCGAAGTCACGGTGACCAACGTGGCGGATCTAGAAGGCTACGACAAGCGTCTCGGACTCTTCGCGATGCCCTTCGCGTTTCCCGACCGGAAGTCGCTCTTCGCGGCTCAGGACGGTGCGCTCGGCAAGGCCTATGCGGGCATCCTCGACAATCTCGGCTTCGTGCTGCTGGGCTGGTTCGACTCGGGCTTGCGCAGCGTCTACAACCGCACGCGTCCGATCAACGAACCCGGCGATCTGAAGGGCCTGAAGATCCGTACGCAAGGCAATCAGATCATGATCGCGACGTTCAACCAGCTCGGCGCACAGGCGACGCCGCTCGACACGACGCAAATCTATTCCGCGTTGCAGCAGGGCGTCGTCGATGGTGCGGAGAACTCGGTGACGTTCTTCGTTCAGCAGCATCACAGCGAGGTGGCGAAGCACTACTCGTACACGAATCACTTCTTCTCGATCGATCCGATGCTCGCCAGCAAGAAGTGGTTCGACTCGCTCGACCCCAAGAAACAGGACGCCGTGAAGGAAGCCGCCGCGCAGGCTCAGCAGCACGAACGCGATCTGTGGCTGGCTTCCGATGCGAAGTATCTGGCCGAAGCGAAGAAGGCCGGCGTGGCGTTCAACGACGCGAATCTTCCCGCGTTCCAGGCAGCGGTCAAGCCGATCTATACGAAGTACCGCGCCAACTTCGCCGAACTGGGCACCTACCTGCCCGCCCTCGGATAACCGCCGGAGGTTCCCGACATGAAACCCGATCCGCGTTCGCGCGAGCCACGGGACAGCATCAACAAGGTTGCGGCGTTGCGCGTGCTCGCGAGCGTCGAAGACCTGCTGATAGCGGTCCTGGTTTTCGCGATCTTCTGCGTCGTTCTTGCGGGCATCCTGTCCCGCTTCGTCTTCCACGTCTCGCTCTCGTGGAACATCGAGGTCAGCGTCACGTTGATGATCTGGATGACCTTCATCGGCATCGCGGTCGGGGTGCGCGACAAGGTGCACGTCGCTTTCGAACTCTTCGAAGACAAGCTGAGCGGCCGATGGCTCGCGCTGGCGTCATTCGCGCAGATGCTGTTGATGGGCTTCCTGCTCGTGGCGCTCACTTGGGGCGGCTGGCAGTTCATGCAGCTCGGGCTCAACCAGATGACGCCGAGCGGCATCCCGCAATGGATATCGTTCGCCGCGATTCCCGCCGGCAGCGCGCTGGGTCTGCTGCATCTCGCGGCGCACGCATGGGACCTGGCCGCCCACGCTAACCTCGAAAGCGCGCAACACGGCCACGGCCATACCGAGACGAGGACGCAATGATTCTGACCGTCGGACTGCTCGCGCTATTCGTCGTCGCCGGCGCGCCGATCATCGCTTCGCTGGGCGCGGTCGGCACCATCGACGGCCTGATGCAAGGCCTGCCGCTGACCAACATCGCGCAGGCGATGTATCACGGCGTCGATTCGTTCACGCTGCTCGCCGTGCCGCTGTTCATCCTCGCCGGAGAAATTCTCTTTCACTCGGGCTCGGCCGGGCGCCTCGTCAACTTCATGAATCTGCTGGTGGGCCGCGTGCCCGGCGGGCTCGGCGTTTCCGCCGTCGCCTCGACGATGGTCTTCTCCGGCTTGAGCGGCTCCGTCAACGCGGATGCCGCCGCGATTAGTTCGGCGATGCTGCCGTCGATGGAAAAAGCCGGCTATCGCAAGGAATGGTCGTCCGCGATTATCGCGGCGGCGGCCGGCACGGGCATTCTGATTCCGCCGTCGATCACGATCATCGTGCTGGCGACGGTCGCGAACATGTCGGTCACGAAGCTCTTTCTCGCGGCGACGCTGCCTGCCCTGCTGGTCGGCATCACGAAGATGCTCATCATCATGTATCGCGCGCGCTCCGAGCCGCCGGTCGCGCCGGTCCACTTCAGCGTGCGCGAGCTCGGCCGCGCGTTCATGCTCGCGATCCCCGCGCTCGGTGCGCCGATCATCATCCTGGGCGGGATCTTCATGGGCTTCTTCACGGCGACCGAGTCCGCTGCGGCGGCGGTGGCCTACGTGACGATCATCACGCTCGTGCAGCGATCCATTCCGAACCGCGCATGGCTCGGCATTCTGATCAAGGCGGGCCGCACCAGCGCAATCGTGCTGTCGCTCGTCGGCGTCGCGCAGATTCTCGGATACATGCTGGCGTACAACTCGGTCGGCGAGCAGGTCGCCGAATTCGCTACGCAACTGACCGGCAACAAGTTCGTCTTCACGGTGTTCATCGTGGTCGTGTTCTGGCTGCTGGGCGCGTTGCTCGACGGCATTCCCGCGCTCATCCTGCTGATTCCGCTATTCCTGCCGATCGCGCAGGACGCCGGCTTCAGCGACATCCATTTCGCGATTCTCGCCATCGCCATCGTCGGCATCTCGCTCGTGACGCCGCCGATCGGCACGGCCTGCTTCATCGTCACCGGCGTCGCCAACATCCGAATGGTGAATCTTGTGCGGCCCATGCTGCCATTCATGGCCATCATGTTCGTGACCATCCTGCTGCTGGCTTTCGTGCCGGCGTTCTCCGAATGGCTACCTCATCTCCTGTACTGACGCCGCGCCGCGCCCCGCCGCTCGCGCTCGTCACCGGCGCGCGCCGCGGCATCGGCGCGAGCATCGCGATCGAGCTGGCGACGCGCGGGTTCGATCTCGCGCTGATCGACATCGATGACGACAACGCGAACGAAACGATGGCCGCCGTCGAAGCGCACGGCGCGCGCGCACGCTTTTACCGGCACGATCTCGCCGATAGCGCCGCCCATCGCGCGCTCGTCGAGCGCATCGTTTCGGACTGCGGGCCGATCACCTGTCTCGTCAACAACGCGGGCGTCTCGGCCGGGCAGCGCGGCGATCTGCTGGAGGTAGACGAGCAGTCCTATGACCGCGTCGTCGATATCAACATGCGCGGCACGTTCTTTCTCACGCAGGCCGTGGCGCGCCACATGGCCGCGATCGGCAGCGAAGATTCGCGCAGCATCGTCTCGGTGTCGTCGGTCAGCGCCGAACTCGCGTCGACGGAGCGCGGCGAATACTGCATGTCGAAGGCCGGGCTGGGCATGCTCACCAAGCTGTTCGCGCTGCGCCTCGCGCCGCTCGCAATCGGCGTATTCGAAGTGCGCCCCGGCATCATCCGCACGCCGATGACGGAAGGCGTCGCCGCGCGCTACGACGAACGCATCGCCGGCGGCATCGTCCCGATGAAGCGCTGGGGCGCGCCGCAGGACGTCGCGTCGGCCGTCGCGGCGCTCGTCTGCGGACAGATGGCGTTCGCGACGGGCAGCGTGCTCAACGTCGACGGCGCGCTCTCCGTTCCGCGCCTGTGACCACGACGACCGAGGAACCATCGATGGGACACATTCTCTCGCGTCGCGAAGATGCCGTGCTCGTGCTGGAACTCAGCAATCCGGGCAAGGCCAACGCGCTCGACTTCGCGATGCTGGCCGCGCTCGACGAGCAGATCGCGCAAATCAACCGGGACGACGGCATTCGCGCCGTCGTGCTGCGCGGCACGCCGGGCGGCGTGTTTTCGTCCGGCGCCGACATCCGCGAATGGTCGGCGCTGAGTCCGGAGACATTCGCGACGCAATGGGTCGGCGAAGGCAACGCGGTGTTCCGGCGCTTCGAACGGCTGCGCTGCCCGACCGTGGCCGTCATCGAAGGACTGTGCTTCGGCGGCGGCCTGGAACTCGCGCTGTGCTGCGATCTGCGGCTCGCTGGCACCGGCGCGCGCCTGCGCTTTCCGGAAGTTTCCATCGGCGCCATTCCCGGCTGGGAGGGCGGCGACCGCTTGCAGCGCATCGCGGGCCGCGGGCGCGCGCTCGAAGCGGTGCTGCTGTCGCAGGAGATCGATGCATCGACCGCGCTGCAGTGGGGCATCGTCAATGCGTTCTGCGCGCCGCAGGAAGTCGAAGCGCAGTTGCAGGAATGGACCGCGCGCCTGTGCCGCGTATCGCCGCGCGCCGCCGCGCTCGCCAAGGCGCTGATCGTCGATGACCACGACGATCCGCACGCAGCCTATACATCGGCCGCGCTCGCGGTCCGCTCCAGTCCCGACGCGGAGCTCGGCATCCGCGCCTTTTTCGCGAAGACGGCCGCCGTCTTCTGATGTCACGACACCATGAACATACTTTTCCAACGCACGCATCAACGATCTTTCGGCACCTGGCCGCTCAACGGACAGCAACTGCGCGACGCGCTGACGGACGCGATCGAAACCGGCTATCGCGCGATCGATACCGCGCAGCTCTACGACAACGAACTCGGCGTCGGCTCGTCGCTGCGGGCGATCGGCATCCCGCGCGACGAGTTGTGCATCACGACCAAGATCGCGCCCGCCAACGATTCCGACGAACGTTTCATGCCGTCGCTGCGCGAAAGCCTCGAGAAGCTGAAGATCGAGCAGGCCGACGTCCTGCTGCTGCACTGGCCGCCCGCGGACGGCAACGTCGCGCCTTCCGTGCGGCGCCTCGAAGAAGCGGCGCGCGCGGGCCTGACGCGTCATATCGGCGTCAGCAACTTCAACGCCGCGATGATGCGCGCCGCGAAAGCCGCGACCGCGCTGCCGCTCGTCACCAATCAGGTCGAGTTCCATCCGCTCTTGAACCAGCGTGTGCTGATGGATACCGCCATCGAGACCGGCATTCCGCTTTCGTCGTACTGCTCGGTCGCGCGCGGCGAAATCTTCAACTATCCGCTTTTCGAGGAAATCGGTGCGCGCTACGGCAAGTCGGGTGCGCAGGTGGCGCTGCGCTGGATTCTCCAGAAAGGCGTCCCGATCAACACGATGTCGACGCAGCGCAGGAACATCGAGGCCAACTTCGACGTGATGGACTTCACGCTGTCGAGCATCGACATGCATCGAATCGACGCGCTGAACGACACCAATTACCGCATCGTCAATCGCGAACGGGTGCCGTATGCGCCCGAGTTCGACTGATAAGGAACCGCATGAGCCATCCCCTGCTCTTCGACGAGATCGAACGCGGCCTCGGCTTCACGACGTCGGGCATCGTCGTCACCGAAAGCCATGTCGTGCAGTTCGCGGGCATCTCGGGCGATTTCTTCGATGTCCACATGGACGACGAATTCGCCCGCGATGTCGGCTTTCCCGGCCGCGTCGCGCACGGTCTGCTGTGCCTCGCCATGCTCGACGGCCTCAAGAACCGCGCGGCGACGCGCTTTGCCGCCGTCGCGACGCTCGAGTGGACGTATCGCTTTCACAAGCCGGTGCTGATCGGCGACCGCGTCCAGGGGCGCATCCGCGTGCTGGACAAGCGTCCGACGCGCCGCTCTGATCGCGGCATCGTGCGTTTGCAGGTCGAAGTACACAACCAGGACGGCGTGCTGATCCAGGACGGAATCAACGTGCTGATGGTCCGCGCGGGCGCACGGACGGACAACGAGAACCGATGAAATGAAGCGTGCACACCTGACCGATGCGGATTTCATGGCGGCGGCGATCTTCGACGGCGCGGTCGTCGTATTGAGCGGCTCGGGCGGCGGACTCGTCGAACCCGATCACATCACGGAAGCCATCGAGCGCCGCTTTCTCGCGACGGGCCATCCGCGCGATCTCACGCTGATCCACGGCCTCGGCATCGGCGACGGCGTCAAGAGCGGCATCAGCCGCTTCGCGCACGAAGGCATGGTGAAGCGCGTGATCGGCGGCCACTGGACCTGGTCCAAGCCGATGCAGAAGCTCGCGCGCGAGGAACGCATTGAGGCCTACACCCTGCCCGCCGGCGTGATCCAGACGCTGATCCGCGAAGCCGGCGCGGGCCGCCACGGACTCGTCACGCACATCGGCCTCGATACCTTCGCCGATCCGCGCCACGGCGGCGGGCGCGTCAACCTGCGCGCGCGGGACGATCTCGTCGAAGTCGTCACGCTGGGCGGCAAGGAACTGCTCTGGTACAAGCCCTTCGAAATCGACTTCGCGATCGTGCGCGGCACCACGGCGGACATGCAGGGCAATCTGACATCGCGCGAAGAGCCGGCCGATATCGACGCTTTCGCCGCCGCGCTCGCCGCGCACAACCGCGGCGGCCGCGTGTTCGCGCAGGTGCGCGACGTATGCGCCACGCCGATCACGCCGGCGCGCGCGGTCACCGTGCCGGGCGTTCTCGTCGACGATATCTGCGTGTACGCGGATCAGAAGCAGACGACCAGCGGGCACTACGATCCGGCCATCAGCGGCGAAGCGCCCGCGCCCGACACGCGCATGCCGCCGCCGCTGCCCGAGGGCATCCGCTACATCATCGCGAAACGCGCCGCGAAGGAGCTGAAACCCGGCGCGTGCGTCAACTTCGGTTACGGTTTGCCCGATGGCATTCCCGCGGTGGCGCATGCGGAAGGCGTGGACATCAGCTGGACCGTGATCGAGCAGGGATCGCACAACGGCGAACTGCTGGGCGGCGATCTGTTCGGCGCCACGCGCCATGCGAGCGCGATCCTCAAGTCCACCGATCAGTTCGACCTGTTCAGCGGCGGCGGCATCGATATCGCGTTCCTCGGCATGGGCGAGCTGGACGCGCAAGGCAACGTCAACGTCTCGTGGCTGGGGGAGAACATCGTCGGGCCGGGCGGCTTCGTCGACATCACGCAGCGCACGCGCAAGGTCGTCTTTTGCGGCACGTTCGAGGCGAAGGGGCTTGAAGTCGAGCTGGAAGACGGGCAAGTGCGCATCCGGCGTCACGGCGCGGTCCCGAAGCTGGTCGAGCAAGTGCGTCACATCACGTTCAGCGGCAAGCGCGCCCGCGCGGACGGCCAACAAGTGCTTTACGTCACCGAGCGTGCCGTCTTCGAACTCGCGCCCGAAGGCTTGCGGCTGATCGAAATCGCGCCGGGCGTCGACCTCGTTCGCGACGTGCTCGAACGTATGCCCTTCGAAGTCTCGTTGCATCCGTCGCTGCGTGTCGCCGCGACCAGTGCTGACTAAAACTCGAATCGGAGAGATCGATGGACTTCACGCTGAGCGACACGCAGAAAATGATGATCGAGACCGCGCGCCGCTTCGTCCGGTCCGAGTTGCAGCCGCTCGAACAGCAAGTGGAAGAGGAAGGCGCGCTCGCGCCCGAGATCGCCCGCGACTTGCAGGCGCGGGCGCGGGCGCTGGGTCTTTATGCGGTGAACATGCCCGCCGAACTCGGCGGCGGCGGACTGAACACGGTCGATTCGATGCTATGCGAGGAGCAGTTCGGCCACAGCTCCGACATACTCGTGCGGCGCGCGTTCGGCAACGTCTACGACGCGCTGCTCGCCTGCGAAGGCGAACAGATCGACCGCTGGCTGAAACCGGCGATTGCCGGCGCGCGAACCTGCGGCCTCGCGATCACCGAAACGGGCGCGGGTTCGGACGCCCAGGGCATCGAAACCACGGCGCGCAAGACGTCGTTCGGCTGGGCGCTGAACGGCAGCAAGCACTTCATCAGCGATGCGCAATGGAGCGATTTCTTTCTCGTCTCGGCCCGCACCGGCGAGAAGGAAATCTCGCTCTTCGCGGTCGACAAGAATCTTCCGGGTTTCACTGTCGGCCGCGATCAACGGATGATGGGTCTTCGCGGCACGCCGCACCACGAACTCTTCTTCGACGACGTCCCGCTAGAGCCGATGGCCCTCATCGGACGACAGGGCGAAGGCTTCAAACTCGCGATGAACATGCTCGGCCGCGTGCGCCTCGCGTTGATCGGCGCGCGCGGCATCGGCAAGGCGACGCACGTGCTCGAAATGATGATCGAGTACGCCGGCGAACGGCGGCAGTTCGGCACGCGCATCGGCGATTTTCAAATGATCCAGCAACTCATCGCGGACAGCGTGATGGAGATCAACGCGGCGCGGCTGATGCTGCTCAACACCGCGAGCATGATGGACGCGGGACAGGACGCGCGCGACTGGATTTCAATGGTCAAGGTGCAGGCTTCCGAGACGCTTGGGCGCGTCGTCGATCGCGCGGTGCAGGTCTTCGGCGGCATGGGCTTCTGCAAGGAGCTGGCCATCGAACGCTATTACCGCGATGCGCGCGTCTATCGCATCTTCGACGGCACCTCGGAGATTCATCGCGGCATCATCGCCCGCAACGCGATGAAGCGCGGCGCAGCGCTGTTCGACCTTCATCGATAAAAACATGAGAAAGCTCATTACCGCGGACGCGGCGGCCAGGCTCGTGCGAACCGGCGATGTCGTCAGCATCAGCTCGTCCAGCGCGCTCGGCTGCCCCGACAAGATTCTCGCGGCCATCGGCGAGCGCTTCGAGCGCGAGGGACAGCCGCGCGACCTCACGACGCTGAACCCGATCGCCGCGGGCGACATGTACGGCGTCAAGGGCATCGATCATCTCGCCCGGCCCGGGCTGCTCGCGCGCACGCTCGCGGGCTCGTATCCGAGCGGCCCGTCGTCGCTGCCGATGCCGAACATCTGGCGCATGATCGCCGACAACGAAATCGAGGCCTACAACGTTCCGAGCGGCATCCTGTTCGACATGCACCGCGACGCCGCCGCGAAGCGTCCCGGCGTGCTGACCAAGGTCGGAATGGGCACGTTCGTCGATCCCGATTTACAGGGCTGCGCGATGAACGCCGCCGCCGCCGCGCGTCCGGTCGTGCGCAAGGTGTCCTTCGATGGCGATGACTGGCTCTACTTCCCGGCGATCGCGCCGCGCGTGGCGATCATCCGCGCGACCACGGCCGACGAAGCGGGCAATCTCGGCTACGAACACGAAGGCGCGCTGCTGGGCGGCATCGATCAGGCGCTGGCCGCGCGCAACAACGGCGGCATCGTGATCGCGCAGGTCAAGCGCGTGGTGAAATCCGGCA
Organism: Caballeronia zhejiangensis; assembly: GCF_000698575.1. Lineage (GTDB taxonomy): Bacteria > Pseudomonadota > Gammaproteobacteria > Burkholderiales > Burkholderiaceae > Caballeronia > Caballeronia zhejiangensis. The sequence goes on along the minus strand of NZ_JFHD01000009.1, from coordinate 110,150 downwards.
CGCTGCGGCCGCACGACGTGCGGGTGCCCTGCAATCTGGTCGATTACGTCGTGGTCGATCCGGACCAGTGGCAGACCACGCAGACGCCCTACGATCCCGCGATCAGCGGCGAAGTCACGCTTCCGATGGATTCGTTCGAGCCGACGCCGTGGGGACCGGAGAAGGTCATCGCCCGCCGCGCCGCGATGGAGCTCGCGCATGGGTACGCGGCCAATCTGGGCTTCGGCATTTCGGCCAATGTGCCGCGCATCCTGCTCGAGGAAGGCTTGCACGGCGAAGTGACGTGGGCGATCGAACAGGGCGCGGTCGGCGGCATGCCTTTGCTCGGGTTTGCGTTCGGTTGCGCATCGAACGCGGACGCGATCGTCGCGTCGCCGAATCAGTTCACGTATTTTCAGGGCGGCGGCTTCGACATCGCACTGCTGTCCTTTCTGCAAGTCGACGCCGATGGCAGCGTGAATGTCTCCCGGCTCGCGTCGAAACCGTATCTGACGGCGGGATGCGGCGGCTTCGTCGATATCACCGCTCATGCGCGCCGCATCGTGTTCTCGGGCTTTTTCACCGCGGGCGCGCAGCTGGAAGTCGGCGGCGGCAGGCTCGCGATCGTCAAGGAAGGCCGCACGCGCAAGTTCGTCCGGACGGCCGAGCAGATCACGTTCTGCGGCCGCGTGGGGCGCGAGCGCGGGCAGCGCGTGACCTACGTGACCGAACGCTGCGTCATCGATCTTCTCGATGACGGGCTGACCGTGCGCGAGATCGCTCCCGGCGTGGATTTGCAGCGCGACATTCTGGATCAGGCCGAGGTTGCGCTAAAGGTCGCCTCGGATCTGCGTCAGATGGATGCAGCGCTTTTCACCGATGCGCCCTTCGGACTCCGGCTCAAACCTCGCGAAGGACGCCATGACTGATCGCTTCGTTTCCATCGTTCGCGATGCGGCTGTCGCCATCGTCACGCTGAACCGGCCGGACAAGCTCAATGCGCTGACGCCCGCCATGCTGGATCAACTCGAAGATGCGGCCCGCGCGATCGAAGCCGACGATGAGACGCGCGTCGTCATCCTCGCGGGCGGCGGCGTGAAGGCGTTCTGCGTCGGCGCGGACATCAACGAATGGGCCGCGCTCAGGCCGCTGGACATGTGGCGCCACTGGGTACGGCGAGGTCATCAGGTCTTCGACCAATGGGCGCGGCTGCGTCAGCCCGTGATCGCGGCGATCAACGGTCATGCCTTCGGCGGCGGGCTGGAACTGGCGATCACGGCCGACGTGCGTATCGCGGCCGAAGAGGCCCGTTTCGCGCTGCCGGAGGCATCGATTGCCACTTGCCCCGGCTGGTCGGGCACGCAGCGGCTCGTGCGTCTGACCGGCGCGAGCCACGCAAAATACCTCGCCTTGAGCGGCGCGCGCGTGACGGCCGCGGACGCGCGGGCGTGCGGCCTTGTGCACGAGGTCGTGCCGCAGGACCGCGTGCTGGAACGTGCGCATCGACTGGCGCTGGACATGGCGGCGCGCGCGCCGGTGGCGCTGCAACTGACCAAACAGTTGCTCAACGCCGCCAGCGGCGAGGAAACCGGCTCGACTCTCGAAGCGATGGCGGGCGCGCTCGCCGCGAGCACCGAGGATGCCGCGGAGGGCATCCGCAGTTTTAGCGAGAAGCGGCCGCCGATTTACGTCGGACGTTGATGCTCAGCAGCACTCGAACAGGCGCTCGCGGCAGATCCGCAACGTCTCGTCGGCCGGGCGCGCCCACCAGTCGAGCCGGGAAAAAATCTCCACTTCGACGGGACCGTCGTAACCGGCGGCTTCCACCGCCGCGCGCAGCCGCTTGAGATCGATGACGCCATCGCCCATCATTCCGCGGTCCTGCAACGGATCGCGGGTTTCGACCAGCCAGTCGCATACGTGCAGCGCGAGGATCCGGTCGCCCGCGCGCGCGATGGCGGGCATCAGCGCCGGATCCCACCAGACATGGTAAGCGTCGATGGCCACGCCGAAGCCTCCCTCGCGCGACGGGTCCAGCCGGTCGCACCAGTCCAGCGCCTGGTCGAGCGTATTGAGCAGGCTGCGATCGGCCGCGTACACCGGATGCAAGGGCTCGAGCGCGACGCGCACGCCTGTTTCGTTCATCGTCGGCTGCAAGGCGGCGAGACCGTCGAGAATCTGCTCGCGTGCATCGTCGATATCGCGCGAACCGGGCGGCAATCCGCCGACGACGGCGACGAGCATCGGCGCGCCCAGCACGGCCGCGGTCTCCAGCGCGCGGCGGTTGGAATCGATCGCGGCGCGACGGCCCGCGGCGTCGTTGGCCGCGAAATACGCCGTGCGGCAATACGCGCCGACCTTCAGGCCGGCCGCGCGGATCGCACTGGCGGCTGCTTGCGGATTGTTCTCGTCGATTTCCTGACGCCACGGCGTGATCCAGCCGAAGCCCTGTTCGGCGATGCGTCCGGCCGTGACTTCGATCGGCTCGCGATAGCCGAGCGTGCCCGTGTTGATGCAGCAGAGATCGCCGCGCCCGTTAAGTTCACGCATGGTTCACCTCAGAAACGTTGGATCATCGGGCCGCCGTCGACGCAGCCATCGTGCGGATCACGCGGGCCACGTGTGCCCGCGAGGCCGAGCGCGGCGGCCGCGTCGGGGTCACGTTATCGGCGAGCAGATTGTTCGTGCGTCGACCTGGGCGGGGCGGTCAGGGCACGCTCGGCCTGGTCAAAAGACTCTAAGGCAAGTAGATCGATCTAGCAAGTGCTACGCGGCCGCGTTACGTTCAGCGGCATCGGATCGTGTGCGGTGAAACGCTGATCTGCGAATTTCGCGCGACGCGCGCGCTGTGTGTCAAGCAAGCCGATGGAAAGCTGAAAGCCGTCGAGATTCCCGACTTCATCCGTGCGGCGTGCGCGTGAAAGCATGTGACTGCCGTCCTTCAGGCAGAGCGCTCGCTTCCATCGGCGGCTGGCGGCGCTTTCACGAAGCTCGCGATGCTCGCGTCATATCTCGATCCGTTTCCGCCCAGTGCGACGGTCGCTCGCCGCGCGCTATCGAGCAACATCGCCAATGCTGCATCGATGACCGCCGGAGCATCGAAACGGCCCTTGGGTCCTGAAAGCGTCAACGCGCCCTGCAACTCGCCGGTCGAATTGAACACGGGCACCGAGGCCGATGCCGTTTCCGGATCCCTCTCGCCAAACGAGGTGGCCCATAGCCGTTCGCGGATCTCTTGCCAGCGCGGATCCTGTGTCTCCGAGAACGCGAGCAGGACTTTGCCGGAGGCGCCCTTATCGATCGCGAACTCCTCTCCGACGCGAATCGATACCCGAACGCTGCGGCTAGGTTCGACGCGATACAACACGAGACGTTGATCGCCCTGGCGTACGTAGAAACTGGCCGTTTCGCCCAAGTCCCGGCTCAACTGCTGAAGCAACGGTTCGATCACAGGCCCCACCTGAAACGACCGCTGATAGAGCGTCGCAAGCCGCAACGGCTGATGACCGATTGCGTATTGCCCGTCGCTCAACTTCCGGATGAATCCGCCATGCTCCAAAGCGCCGAGCAGTCTCAAAACCGTACTCTTATAAAGCTCGGTCCGGCGTGAAAGCTCGGTCAGGGTCAGCCGGTCGTCGGTCGGCCCGAAGGCATTGAGTATGGCGAACGCCCGGTCAAGAACGGCGACGCCGCTCGACGCCTCGTTCGTATCGGACGGCTGGTCTTCCTTGGTCATGCACCGCTCCCGAATCAAATTCCACGACTATACAGTTCTATCCGGTAGAACTCTAGTTCTGAAATCCGGGGTTAACCCCGCTTTCAGTGATAGACATCTTCGCCTAAAGTTCTCTCTAACAAAACACAGGTCTATCTGACAGAACGAAGGAGCGAAATGAGCGCCTCACATCGCCGAATACTGATCAGCGAAGTCGGCCCGCGCGACGGCTTGCAGAGCATCCGAAGCGTCATGCCGACGTCCGCGAAACTCGAATGGATATCCGCGCTGGCGGCAGCGGGACTCAAGGAGATCGAAGTGGGATCGTTCGTTCCGCCGAAACTTCTGCCCCAAATGGCCGATATCCGCGAAGTCGTCGCTCACGCGTTATCCATTCCGGACCTTCGTGTCGCTGTACTGGCGCCGAACCTGCGCGGCTCGCAAAGCGCGTTCGAAGCCGGCGTCCATAAAGTCACGTTGCCGGTGTCCGTCACCGATGAACATGCGTTGGCTAATGTCCGCAAAACGACCGCGCAGTTGATCGATGAGGTGCGCAGCATCGTCGCGCTGCGCGATGAGCAGTTCCCCGGAACAGAAATCGAAGCGGGTGTATCGGTCGCATTCGGCTGCACGATCGCGGGCACCGTGACCGACGACCAGACGATGCGCATGTGCCTCGCGATGGCCGAATGCGGTGTCGACGAAATCGGCCTGTCCGATACGAGCGGTTATGCCAACCCCGTTCAGGTTCGCCGCCTGTTTCGCCGGCTGCAATCGGAAGTCGGCGCGAAGGCGGGCGGCGCTCATTTCCACAACACGCGCGGTCAAGGCCTGGCGAATGTCGTGGCGGCACTCGATGCCGGCGTCACCACGATCGATTCGAGTCAGGCGGGCCTCGGCGGCTGTCCCTACGCGCCGGGCGCGACGGGGAACATCGTTACCGAAGACCTCGCGTTTCTACTCGAGGCGATGGGCTACGACACGGGCATGGACATCGACAAGCTCATTGCCGCGCGCTCGATCCTCGCACAGGCGCTTCCGGGCGAAGCGCTCTACGGACACGTACAGGACGCGGGATTGCCGAAAGGTTTCTCGTACGCAGACGGGCGCGCGCCGAGTGCGCCCCAGCCGGAAGGCTGTTTGTTGGGAGCGGCGCAATGAGCGAAGTGCAATCGGATCAGTCCTTGCCGTACAGCGGCGTGCGCGTCGTAGAGATGACGCACATGGTGATGGGGCCGACGTGCGGCATGGTGCTGGCAGACCTCGGCGCGGAAGTGATCAAGGTCGAGCCGATCACCGGCGACAGCACCCGCAATCTGCGAGGCTCGGGAGCAGGCTTCTTCAGCACGTTCAACCGCAACAAGAAAAGCATCGCCGTCGATCTGAAGGACCCGCGCGGCGTGGAGATCGTGCACAAGCTGCTTGCGAACGCCGATGTCTTCAGCGAGAACTTCAAGAGCGGCACCGTGGACAAGCTCGGCCTCGGCTATTCGGCCTTGTGCAGACTCAATCCTCGTCTGATCTATGTGTCGCACAAGGGCTTCCTGCCCGGTCCCTACGACCATCGCACCGCGCTCGACGAAGTCGTGCAGATGATGGGCGGTCTCGCGTACATGACCGGTCCCGAAGGCAGACCCTTGCGGGCAGGCACGAGCGTCAACGACATCATGGGCGGCATGTTCGGCGCGATCGGCGCAATGGCGGCGCTGGCACAACGCGAGCGGACCGGCCGCGGACAAGAGGTGCAGAGCGCCCTGTTCGAGAACAACGTGTTTCTCGTGGCGCAGCACATGATGCAATACGCCGTGACGGGACAAACCGCCGCGCCGATGCCAAGCCGCATTTCGGCCTGGGCAGTCTATGACGTCTTTTCGGTGAAGAACGGCGATCAGATCTTCCTGGCGGTCGTCTCCGATACGCAATGGGCGCTCTTCTGCGATGCCTTCGGCCTCGACGATCTGAAGGCCGACGCGCGTATCGCCAGCAACAATCAGCGCGTGCAAGCCCGCGAATGGCTGATGCCGCGGCTTCGCGCCCACATGGAAGCGTTCACTGCTGCCGAGATCGGCGCCATCTTCGAGCGCTGCGGGCTGCCGTACGCGCCGATCACGAAGCCGCAGGATCTTTTCGACGATCCGCATCTGCTCGCAACGGACGGACTTGCCGATGTCACCCTGCCATCCGACGCAAGCGGCGCGGGCAAAGCAGTACAGACGAAGACCGCATTGCTGCCTTTGACCCTTGGCGGCGAGCGTCTGCGGCTTCGCGCAGGTCCGCCTTCGCTGGGTCAGGACACGCAGGCGCTGCTTCTGGAGCTGGGTTACTCATCGGAAGACCTGAGGCAGTTGGCGGACGCCGGCATCGTGAAGTGCCAGGCGGCCTTTTCCCACGATCCTTCCAGTCCCTCCGCCAACGAACTGGCGAGCGCCTGAGCACAACAGCATAAAAGGAACGCCGCTTCGCGTAGGCCGGCATGAGCCCGCGCGTTGGGTATTCCGTCCGGAGACGAAGCATGACATCCATTTCATCGAACATGACGGCCGAGAGCGCGGTCGATACGACGCTCGAACAGCAGGCCGTCAGAAAGGCCGCGTGGCGTTTCATCCCCTTGCTTGCGCTCGCCTATTTCTTCAACTATCTCGATCGCACCAGCGTCGGGTTCGCCGCGCTGACGATGAACCGCGACCTCGGCTTGACCGCGACGCAGTTCGGCTGGGGCGCGGGCATCATGTTCGCGGGTTATTGCCTGTGCGAAGTGCCGAGCAACCTGGCGCTGTATCGCTTCGGCGCCCGGCGATGGCTCGCGCGCATCATGATCACGTGGGGCTTCTTCGCCGCCGCGACGGCGCTCGCGGTTGGACCGACGAGCTTCTACGTGATTCGTCTTCTGCTGGGAATCGGCGAGGCCGGATTCTTCCCTGGCGTGATCTTCTTCCTCGCAGTGTGGTTTCCGGCCAGTTATCGCACTCGGGTGCTCGCATGGTTCACGGTCTCGACGCCGCTTTCGTCGCTAGTGGGCGGACCGCTGTCGACCTGGCTGCTGAAGATGGACGGCTTGCTCGGCCTTGCCGGATGGAAATGGATGTTTATCGTCGAAGGCCTGCCGGCGTGCATTCTCGGCTTCTTCGTCCTGAAGATGCTCGCGGACAAACCCGCCGATGCGAAGTGGCTCTCGCCCGAGGAGCGTCAGGCGCTGCAAAGCGCGTTCGATCGCGAGGGCACTGCGAGCCAGAAGAAAAAGGATTTCGGCGCAGCGCTCAAAGATGTGCGGATGTACATCCTCGCGATGATTTCCTTCGGCTTCACGATGGGCTCCTACGGCATCGGCATATGGCTGCCGCAGATGCTCAAGGCGCACGGCATGAGCGTGACCCAGACGGGCTGGGTATCGGCGGTGCCGTATTTCTTCGCGACCATCGCGCTCTTGTGGTGGGCGAAGCGCGTCGATCGCCGCGGTGGCCATATCGCCAACCTCGCGGCTGGTCTTTTCATCGGCGCGATCGCGCTCGGCATCTCGACATATTTTCAGCAACTGGTGCCTGCGTTGACGGGCATCACGCTGGCGTTGATCGGCACCATCGCAGGCCGAACGATTTTCTACACGCTGCCTGCCCGGTTCCTGTCGGGTCAGGCGGCCGCCGGCGGACTGGCGCTGATCAACTCCATCGGCGCGCTGGGCGGCTTTGCCGGTCCGTATCTGGTCGGCTATCTGAAGGATAGTTTCGGCACGTTCACCGCGGGCATGATCGGTCTGGCCGTCGTACTCGCGTTCACGACGTTGCTGACGCTTTCCCTCTACGCGTTCAACAAGGGAAAGTGACCATGCAAACTCTTCAATCGATTCACCGGCGCCGGCTGCTTGGCGCGGTCGCCGCATCCATCGCGATGCCCGCGCTGAGCGTGCGCCACGCATTCGCCAAAGAGGAAACGCGCAGTATGAGTACGACCAGCAATTACCTGCCGGTTCGGGCAGAGTGGCTTGCATCCGGAAAGGAAGCGGCGCTCGAACCGGAGATGCCGATCATCGACGCGCATCACCACTTTTATGAGCGCCCGGGTTGGACGTATTTGCTCGACGAGTATCTCGAGGATGCACGGTCCGGGCACAACATTACCGCGTCTGTCTTCATGCAGGCGCTTACGCGGTACCGCACCACGGGTCCGGAACCGATGCGGCCGATCGGCGAAGTGGAGTATGTGGCTCAAGTCACCGCGCCGATGCAGGAAGAGAAGCCGCAGGTAGCGAAGGGCATCGTCGGATACGCGGATCTCCGTCGCGGCGCTGCCGTGCGAGACGTACTCGAAGCGGAACTCGAGGCCGGCGACGGCCGCTTGCGCGGTGTACGGCACCTCGTAACCTGGGATGCGGACGCCACGCTAGTGAACCCGCTTTCGGCAGTTCCTCGCGGGCTTCTGCTCGACTCCGGTTATCGTGCGGGCGTCGCGCAGTTGAAAGCCTTGGGCCTCTCCTACGACGCATGGCTGTTCTTCCCTCAGCTTCCCGAATTGTTCGATTTGGCGAAGGCAAATCCCGACACGCCGTTCATCGTCAATCACTGTGGGGGAGTGGTCAGAATCGCCAGCTACGCGGATCAGCGCAAGGAGGTCTTCGATGCATGGTCGCGTTCGATGCGCGAACTTGCGCGGTTGCCGAACGTTTATGTGAAGGTGGGCGGACTCGGAATGCGTATCAACGGTTTCGACTTCGAAAAAGGTGAGCGGCCACCTTCATCGATTGAATTGTCCGAAGCCTGGAAGCCGTGGATGCTGACCTGCATCGAAGCGTTCGGCGCGGATCGCTGCATGTTCGAAAGCAATTTTCCGGTCGATAAGGGTTCTTACCCGTTCAGTAACGGCTGGAACGCGTTCAAGCGATTGACTTCACAGGCAAGTGCTGCGGAACGTCAGGCGTTGTTTCGGGGGACGGTTTCGAGGGTGTATCGCCTGGGCTGAGTTGGCTGAGCTGTCAGGGGCGAGATCGCCCCTGACCCGCAAGCGTCACCGCGTTTGACCCACCAGCGCCATCAGAGAACCAATCCGGACTCTTCACAGCAGAATCGGGACTTTGCCCTTCGAAACCTTCTTCAAATTTAAGCCGGATTTTCTGGCCTGCGCTATTTTCACCGCTCGGCACACCGGACAGCAGCTTCCGGTCCGAATGGTGCTCTCGGGCCTTGCACTCCAGGTATGCCCGTCCATGCATTGCCATTCCAACGGCGTGATGGTGTTGACGTCGGTCTCCGACAAACACTTGCCACCGTGCATCGCAGCGGCGTCGTGCATCTTCTCAACGCCTAGACGTGTCCGTTCGACCGCACAGGTCCGGCACCAATGGCCGATCATGATCTTCACGGGCTTCGCCTGCCACGTATGCCCCTTTGCACATCCCCAGCGCAATAGGACACTATTGTTTGTGTAATCGTCGGACAGGCACTTTCCGCCGTAACCTGCGGCAAATTTCGTGCGTGTTTCCAATGCCCAGACGCTTGCGATCGAAGGCACACACCGGACACCGGCTTCTGTTGACCTTACCGAGCTTGGCACGCCAGCGATGTCCTTCTTCGCACTGCCAAAGCAGAGACGTTTGCGCATCGGTATAGTGCTTCGAAACACAGCGCCCGCTATGTTTTGCTGCCAGTACCTGCATATCGTTCTGCATTCGCTCGACAGGCATAGCCCGCCGCGCTCCTCGGCGATCTCGCAAATATGCTCAAGCGTATCGGCAAGCGTGAACGTCTCTTGAACCGGCGGCGGTGAGATGCGCGAGTGTCAAAAAGCCCGAGTGGGTCACGTGACCCACTTTGTCCCCGAGTGTCCCCGAAAGCGCCTTATCAGGGACGCAAATCCGCTAACCCCCTGATACTTTTGAGCAAGTGCTGGTGGGCCGGGTGGGGCTCGAACCCACTATCGGTCGATTATGAGTCGACAGCTTATACCAGTTAAGCTTCCGGCCCTGTGCAGGCAGAGCGTGCAAAAAGAAAGCGCCGCAAACGGCGCTTCCTGTCACTTCAGATCATTGCGCGAGGCGACTACGAAGGGTAGCGAGTTTGCCTCACAACGCCTCTCAAAACAAGTCCCGTCAGTTGCCTTCGAGGAACGACTTCAACTTGTCCGACCGGCTCGGATGCCGCAGCTTGCGCAGCGCCTTCGCCTCGATCTGGCGAATCCGCTCACGCGTCACGTCGAACTGCTTGCCGACCTCTTCCAGCGTGTGATCCGTGCTCATCTCGATCCCGAACCGCATGCGCAGCACCTTCGCCTCGCGCGGCGTCAGCGAATCGAGCACGTCCTTCACGACGTCGCGCATCGATGCATGCAGCGCGGCATCGGACGGCGCCACCGTGTTCGTATCCTCGATGAAATCGCCGAGATGCGAATCGTCGTCGTCGCCGATCGGCGTTTCCATGGAGATCGGCTCCTTCGCGATCTTCATGATCTTGCGGATCTTGTCCTCGGGCATTTCCATCTTCTCGGCGAGCGTCGCCGGATCCGGCTCGAGCCCGGTCTCCTGCAAGATCTGCCGCGAAATACGGTTCATCTTGTTGATCGTTTCGATCATGTGGACCGGAATGCGAATGGTGCGCGCCTGATCCGCGATCGAACGCGTGATCGCCTGACGTATCCACCACGTCGCGTACGTCGAAAACTTGTAGCCGCGACGATATTCGAACTTGTCCACCGCCTTCATCAAGCCAATGTTGCCTTCCTGGATCAGATCGAGGAACTGCAGGCCACGATTCGTGTACTTCTTCGCGATGGAAATCACGAGGCGCAGATTCGCCTCCGTCATTTCGCGCTTCGCCTGACGCGCCTTCAACTCGCCCGCCGCCATCTGACGGTTGGTTTCCTTCAGATCCTTCAACGGCAGAACGACGCGCGCCTGCAAATCCAGCAGACGCTGCTGCTGCTCGCGGATCGCCGGAATATTGCGCTCCAGCACCGCGCTGTACTCGTGACCCTCGGCGACGACCTTGTCGGACCATTCGAGATCCGTCTCGTTGCCGGGGAATCGCGTGATGAACTCGGCGCGCGGCATGCCGCACTTGTCGACAACCGTATGCAGGATCTGCCGCTCGACCTGACGCACTTCGTCCACTTGCGCGCGCAGCGTATCGCACAGGCGCTCGACGGTACGCGCGGTGAAGCGAATGTTCATGAGTTCCGTCTGAATGGCTTCCTGCGCCTTCAGATACGCCTTCGATTTATAGCCTTCCTTCTCGTAGGCGCGGCGCATCTTGTCGAACCATTCGCTGATGAGCGCGAACTTCTCGAGCGACTGGAGCTTGAGTGCTTCGAGTTGAGCGGCGTTCGCGCTTGCCTGCGCGCTGCCGTCGTCCTCTTCTTCCTCTTCCTCTTCGCCCTCTTCCGCGGTCTCTTCTTCTTCCGATTCGATCGCTTCCGCTTCCTGCTCGGAGAAGCCATCGGTGTCCTGCGCGTTCGGATCGATCAGGCCGTCGACGAGTTCATCGACGCGCACTTCCTCGTTCTGCACGCGCTCGGCCATCGCGAGAATGTCGGCGATGGTCGTCGGGCACGCGGAGATCGCCATGACCATGTGCTTGAGGCCGTCTTCGATGCGCTTCGCGATCTCGATTTCGCCTTCGCGCGTCAACAGTTCGACGGTGCCCATCTCGCGCATGTACATGCGGACCGGATCGGTCGTGCGGCCGAATTCGGAATCGACCGTGGAAAGCGCGACTTCGGCCTCTTCCTCGACTTCGTCGTCGGACGACGCGTTCGGCGCGTTGTCGTTCAGCAGCAGCGTTTCGGCATCGGGCGCTTGCTCGTACACCGCCACGCCCATGTCATTGAACGTGCTGATGATGCCTTCGATCGCCTCGGTTTCCGTGAAGTTGTCCGGAAGGTGGTCGTTGATCTCGCCGTAGGTGAGGAAGCCGCGCTCCTTGCCGAGCTTGATGAGCGCGCGCAGCTTGCCGCGCCGCTCTTCCAATTCCTCGACGGTGCCGGGCGCGCTCGACGAGAACGCGTCCTTCAGCAGCGCTTTTTCCTTCGCGCGGCGATCGCGGGCCTTCGCCTTTTCGACCTTCGCCGCAGGAGCGGCGCCAGACTCTGCGTTTTGCATTGCGTCGTCTTCGACGGATACATCGTTCAGCTTTTTCGTCATGGAGTTCGCCATACCGGCTTTAGTCTCGACTCGCGGCTGCTGGACAACAGCCGATGGAACCGTGAATACCCAATACGCGCACGCTGCTTCGTCCTGCGTGCCCTGCCCGGGGCGCCATCGCGGTTCGGACGAGTGTGAATCGTCTCCTCGCCCTACCCTCGATAGCAGCCGCTTCCCTTGCGCCCGTCTGTTCGCCGGCGTGCTTATCGGCCCGTTTCGTGTGACTTATGCGGCGTGTGCCACCTTCGTCGCCTACGGCCCATTCAGCCAGCGCCTTCCTGCTTCGCTTCCCTCTGCAAACAACTTCACATGCCCTTTGCCAACTGCTCGACCGCTGCCGCCCATCTACCGTGAAAAAACGACGAAAGCGCCTGAACAGTTGACAAAAAGCAATTCACTTGAACTTTTTATTATAGCATTCTCACCTTGCGCCATCCGCGCCGGCGCCCCGCCCAGCCTTGATCTGCGCCACTCTCGCCGACAACTCCGAGAACTCCGCGACCTCTTCCGCCGACAGACTCGATTGCCGCGCCAGTTGATCCAGCCGCGCCCGGTAGCTGTCGTGCCTCAGCTTCACCACTGTTGCTTGCAATTCTTCCGCCAGCAGACGCTTTTGTTCCTCGACTCGCTGCGCCGCGTCCTCATCGGACGGATCGCGCATCAGCAAATCGCGAACGTTTTCATCATAGGCGAGAATTTCCTGAAAGATATCGTCGTATGTGGGCGCGTTTGCTGCATTTCTCAAGATCTCCGACAGCAACTGGAACTGCGCGGCATCGCCGAGTTCGCGCGCGTGCGAGATCACTTCGCTGAACAATTCGCCGTGCTCGGTCATCGTTACGAGGGTGCGCTCGCTGTCCTGATCGAGCGAAACCGCGATGCCCGGATACATCACCAGATTGCGCAGCGCGCGCTGTTCCTGTCCGGTGACGCGGCGCCGCTCGCTCTTCGGCACGTTTGCCCGCGCGACGGCCGCAGCGCGCGAATCGATGTCGCATAGCGCGGCGATTTCGGTGAACGGCGTGTCGAGCCGGTCCGCGAGCATATGCAGGATCTGCACCCGCAACGCGTTTGCGGGCAGCGCCTGCAGCAGCGGTTTAGCGTCGAAGAGCGCTTTCGCTCGGCCTTCGGGCTGCTCCAGCTCCTTGTCGTTCAGTACCTCGTTCAGTAGGAACTGCGACAGCGGCATCGCGCGATCGACCTGCTCGCCGAACCCGTCCGTGCCGAACTCGCGCACGTAGCTGTCCGGATCGTGCTCCTTCGGCAGAAAGAGGAACTTGATGGTCCGGTTGTCCGCAGCGTGCGGCAGCGCCGCTTCCAGCGCGCGACGCGCGGCTCGCCGCCCGGCCGAATCGCCGTCGAAACTGAAGACGACGGTATCCGTCTGACGAAACAGCTTCTGCACGTGGATCGGCGTACACGCCGTGCCGAGCGTCGCCACGGCGTTCGCAAAACCCAGTTGAGCGAGCGCGACGACGTCCATATACCCTTCGACGACGAGCACGTAACCCAGTTCACGAATCGCCAAGCGCGCTTCGAACAGGCCGTACAGCTCGCTGCCCTTGCTGAACAGCGGCGTCTCCGGCGAGTTCAGATATTTAGGCTCGCCCCCGTCGAGCACGCGCCCGCCGAAGCCGATCACGTTGCCCTTCACATTGCGGATCGGGAACATCACGCGTTCGCGAAAACGATCGTAACGTCGCGCCTGTCCTTGAGAATCCGTTTTTTCGCTGACGATCACCAAACCCGACTCGACCAGGTTTTCATCCCGATAATCGGGAAAGGCCGCCTCGAGGTTCTGCCAGCCATCCGGCGCGTAGCCGAGCCCGAAGCGCGCGGCGACCTCACCGGTCAAGCCGCGCTTTTTCAGATATTCGATGGCGTTCGGCGCGCCGCGCAACTGCTTGCGATAGAAATCGCACGCCGTCTGCATGACGTCCGTCAACGCGACGCTGACCGCCTTGCTCGGTGCGCTGTCGCCGCCGCCACCGCGGAACGAGTTGGAAGGCTCCTGCGGAACCGTCAGGCCGGCGCCTTGCGCCAGGTCTTTCACGGCCTCGGGAAACGTGAGCCCGGTATGCTCCATCAGAAAGCCGATCGCGGTGCCGTGCGCGCCGCAGCCGAAGCAGTGATAGAACTGCTTGGTCGGGCTGACCGTGAACGACGGGCTTTTCTCGTTGTGAAATGGGCAAAGGCCCATGAAATTCGCGCCGCCCTTTTTTAACTGGACGTAGCGGCCCACCACGTCGACGATGTCGACGCGGTTGAGCAAATCCTGCAGGAAAGCGTGCGGAATCACCGATCGAAAGCTGCGGACGTTACTTGGCGAGTGCGGCTTTCACCTGCGCGGAGACGGCGGTCATGTCGGCCTTGCCGGCGAGCTTCGGCTTCAGCACGCCCATCACCTTGCCCATGTCCTGCGGCCCGGCGGCGCCGGTCGCGGCGACGGCTGCCTGGACTTCGGCAGCGATCGCTTCGGCGGAAAGCTGTTCGGGCATATACGCCGCCAGCACCGCCAGCTCCGCTTTCTCCTTGTCGGCGAGATCGGTGCGGCTCGCGGCTTCGAACTGGCTGATCGAATCCTTGCGCTGCTTGATCATCTTGTCGATGACGGCGGTGATGCCCGCGTCGTCGAGCGTGACGCGATCGTCGACTTCGCGCTGCTTGATTGCCGCGAGCAGCAGACGAATCGTGCCGAGACGCTCGGTTTCCTTCGCGCGCATGGCAGTCTTCATGTCGTCGTTGATCTGGTCTTTGAGGCTCATCGTTCACCCGGTGCAATTGCGAAAGTTTGAATTCCGGCCGGCGCGCGGCGGTCCCGCGAAAGCAAAAACCCGCTTGGGAACGCCTCCTCAAGCGGGATTAGCAGACAGCCTTCCTGGCGCCAGCGGAAAGCGGAGAGAATCCTCCGATGACCGTCCGAGTATAGCAAACGGGTCCGCGTTTCGAGACTCGCCAAAACCCCCGGACGGACGCCCTCAGGCGGTCGTCGCCGCGTCTCGCGCGTACTCCGCGGCGGCCTTGCCCGCGGCGACGCCCGAAGCCCACGCCCACTGGAAGTTATAGCCGCCGAGCCAGCCGGTGACATCGACCGCCTCGCCGATGAAATACAGCCCCGCGACGCGCTCGCTCATCATCGTCGCGGATGAAAGCTCGCGCGTGTCGACGCCGCCGCGCGTGACTTCCGCCTTGCGATAGCCTTCGGTGCCGCTCGGCGTGAGCGTCCAGTCCGACAGCGATGCGCCGATCGCTTTCAGCGTGCGATCCGGCAGATCGGCGAGGCGCGCGTCGACCGGCACGCGCTGCGCTTCGAGCCACGCGTGCGCGAGACGCGCGGGAACGTGCTCGGCCAGAAAATTGCCGATCTGCTTTTTCGAGCCGGCTTTGGCTTCGATCAGCATGGCGGTCGGATCGAGGTCGGGAAGCAGATCGACGTGAATCGGCTCCGACGTGTTCCAGTAGCTCGAAATCTGCAGCACGCCCGGCCCCGACACGCCGCGATGCGTGAGCAGCAAGTCTTCGTCGAATTCGCCGCGCGTCTTGCCTTTGCCCGTGCTGATGCGAACCGGCAGCGAAAGCCCCGACAGCTGCGCGAACGGCGCCCAGTCGGCGGACGTGAACGTGAGCGGCACGAGCGCCGGACGCGTATCGACGAGCTTGTGGCCGAACTGCTTGGCGACGCGATAGCCGAAATCCGTCGCGCCGATCTTCGGAATCGACAGGCCGCCGGTCGCGATCACGAGCGCCGCCGCGCCGATCGTGCCCGCGTTCGTATCGAGCGCGAAACGCGCGCCGTCGTGACGGACCTCATGCACGGCGACCGGACGCCGCCACGCGACGCGACCGGCATCGCACTCGCTTTTGAGCACGTCGATGATGGTCTCGCTGGAGTCGTCGCAGAAGAGCTGGCCCTTGTGCTTCTCGTGCCACTTCACGCGGTATTGCTTGAGCAGCGCGAGAAAATCGCGCGGCGTGTAGCGGGCGAGCGCGGAGCGGCAAAAATGCGGATTCGCCGACAGAAAATTGGCAGGCTGCGCGTTGATGTTCGTGAAGTTGCAGCGCCCGCCGCCGGAGATGCGGATTTTTTCGGCGAGACGCTCTGCGTGGTCGAGAAGGACGACGCGGCGTCCGGATTGAGCGGCCACGGCCGCGCACATCATGCCGGCCGCGCCCGCGCCGATGACGGCGATATCGAAGGATTCCATGGCGCGCATTTTACCTTCGACACGCTCGATCACGCCCGCTGCTATACTTTTCTGTTCCTCTAACGCATTGAATCCATGCTAGTTCTAGGCATCGAAAGCTCCTGCGACGAAACCGGCCTCGCACTCTACGACACCGAGCGCGGCCTGCTTTCGCACGCCCTTCATTCGCAGATCGCGATGCATCGCGATTACGGCGGCGTCGTGCCCGAACTGGCTTCGCGCGATCACATCCGCCGCGCGCTGCCGCTGCTGGAGGAAGTGCTCGACAAGTCCGGCGCACAGCGCGGCGACATCGACGCCATCGCGTTCACGCAAGGGCCGGGGCTCGCGGGGGCGCTGCTCGTCGGCGCGAGCATCGCGAATGCGCTGGCGATGGCGTGGGACAAGCCGACCGTCGGCATCCATCATCTGGAAGGGCATTTGCTGTCGCCGCTGCTCGTCGACGCGCCGCCGCCCTTTCCGTTCGTCGCGCTGCTCGTGTCCGGCGGACACACGCAGTTGATGCGCGTGACCGATGTCGGCGTCTACGAGACGCTCGGCGAAACACTCGACGACGCCGCCGGCGAAGCCTTCGACAAGACCGCGAAGCTGCTCGGCCTCGGCTATCCGGGCGGGCCGGAAGTGTCGCGGCTCGCGGAATTCGGCACGTCCGGCGCGGTCGCGCTGCCGCGTCCGATGCTCCATTCCGGCGATCTCGATTTCAGCTTCAGCGGCCTGAAAACCGCCGTGCTCACGCACAGCCGCAAGCTCGGCAACAACGTCTGCGAGCAGGCCAAGGCCGATCTCGCGCGCGGTTTCGTCGATGCGGCCGTGGACGTGCTCGTCGCTAAATCGCTCGCCGCGCTGAAGAAAACGGGGTTGAAGCGGCTCGTCGTGGCGGGCGGCGTCGGCGCGAACCGGCAGTTGCGCGAGGCGCTGTCGGCGGCGGCGAAAAAGCGCCGCTTCGACGTGCATTACCCCGACCTGTCGCTATGCACCGACAACGGCGCGATGATCGCGCTCGCGGGCGCGCTGCGCCTGTCGCGCTGGCCGGAGCAGGCCCTGCGCGACTACGCGTTCACCGTGAAGCCGCGCTGGGATCTCACGTCGCTCGCGCGCGCCTGAGCCACTTTATCGAGGCGGATTGAACGGCTGCACGATCGCCTTGAAGACGGGCAGCGTTTCGCAGCGATCGCTATGGCCGATGAGCGTCGGCCAGCGCGTCGCGCTGAAAATTTCCGGATGCGCCTCGCGCGCGAAGCGCAGCGCGCAGGCCACGGCGATATCGGCGTGGCCGATTGCATCGCCGAACCAGTAAGGCGTCGCACGCGCAGCGCGGTCCGCTTCCAGCGCATTCAACACACGCTCGACCTGCCCCGTGCAGCGATCGAGCCACGCCTGCGATTTCTCCTTGTGCAGCACGCGTTCGTAGACGAGCGCGACGGCCTTGTCGGCGAGACCGGTCGCGAGCGCGCAGACCTTCAGCGCCTGACGTCGCTCCGGCCCGCCCGATGGAATCAAAGCGCGCGCATCGCCCGCCTCTGCGTCGAGATAGTCGAGGATCATCGTGCTTTCGATGAGCGTATCGCCGGAATCGAGCACGAGCGTCGGCACGCGGCACAGCGGGTTGTACGGCGCGATCTTGTCGGCGTCGCCGAACACCGACCACGGGCGATGCTCGAACGCCATGTCGTAGAGCTTCAGCGCGATGCCGACGCGCCGCACGAACGGGGAATCGTATTGGCCGATGAGAATCAAGATGCGCTCCGCGTGGTGGTGATGACGTGGACGGCCAGTTTAAGCGCGCGCGTGCCTCGGAAACAACGGCCACGCGAGCGACGCGCACACGCCCGCCCCGAGCCAGACCATCGGCCAGGAACCGATCGCGAGCACGTGCGGAATGGCGAGCGGCGTCACGAAAAAGCCGACGAAGACCGCCGTGTTCGCCATGCCGAGCGCGGTGCCCGCGCGTTCGGTGCCCGCGAGCGTCGCCAGTTCCGTGTACGCGACGCCGTGCCATGCCGACACGCAGACGCCCGCGAGAATCAGCATCGCCGCGAGCAAAACGGGCCAATGGACCGCGCCGAGCGCCGTCGCGATACCGAGCACGACGAACGACGCGCACGCGACGATCGTCGATACGCGCAGGTACGTGCGGCGGTTGCGGTGCCGGTCGGTGTGGCGGCCGCTCCAGACGCGCATCGCGATCGCACCGATCTGGAGCGTCGCCATCGTCGTGCTGATCGCGGTCAGGCCGAAGTGCGCGGCGGCGTGCATGAAGATCGTCGCGAAACTCAGCACCGCGAACTGCGGCACGCACAAGATGCCGATGCCCAGCACGACGCGCCAGACCAGCGCGTTTTTCAGCGGCGCGGCGCCTGCGCTCCGAATCGCCCGATGAACTGCTTCAGCCGGCTCGTGAAGCCAGCGCCAGGCGAAAATGCCGGACAGCGCGCACATCGCGGCGAGCGCGCCGAATACCGCCCCGAAACCATGCGACGACGCGAGCCACGGCAGCAACGCCGCGCCGATGCCGCCGCCGAGCGGCACAGCCGTCTGGCGAATGCTCATCGCGAGGCCGCGCTCGCCTTCGCCGAACCACGCCATCACCGCGCGTCCGCTCGACCCATTGACGCTGCCGCCGAGCAGGCCGAGCGCGCACATCGCGAAGACGAGCCAGCCGAAGCTCGCCGTCGCGGGCGTCGCGAACAAAGTCATCGCGACGAGCACCGCGGCCGTCGAAAAAAGACCGGTCAGCAGGACGGGACGGTCGCCCCACTTGTCGGTGAGAACGCCACACGGCAATTCGGACAGCGCGACGCCCAAGCCTAGGGCGCCCAGCACGACGCCCAGTTGCCCGTTGCTCAGATGGTAGGCGCCGCGCACCCAGACGGCGGTCGTCGGAAAGCCCGTCGCCGCCGCCGACACGCTCGCGTTCGCCGCGACGCCCACGCCGAGCACTTTCCAGCGGTGTCCATCGCCGAGTGCGGTTTTGGTGTTCAAAGCGAGAGAAATGGCCATGTCGCAGTCCATCGAAAAGTTGACTGGGGCCAGTTTGAACGCTTAACATCATCCTGAAAATCGCAAAGTTTGCGACGGACCGTTCATCAAATCGGGACTGTCATCATGAGCCAGACAACCTTCGACCTCGCGGTGTTGCGCAGCTTCGTCGCGGGCGTGGACCTCGGGAGTTTCGCGAAAGCAGCCGATCGCGTCGGGCGTTCGACGTCCGCCGTCAGCGCCCAGATTCACAAGCTGGAAGAACAGGCGGGCACACCGCTGTTTCGCAAATCGGGACGCGGGCTCGCACTCACCGATGCCGGCGAGGTCATGCTCAACTACGCGCGGCGGCTCGTCGAGCTGAACGACGAAGCCGCGGTCGCGGTTCGCGGCGTCGATCTGGAAGGCTGGATCCGGCTCGGTCTGCAGGAAGATTTCGGCGAAGTCGTGCTGCCCGATGTGCTCGGACGCTTCGCGCGAGCGCACCCGAAAGTGCGGATCGAAGCGCGCGTCGCGCGGAATACGGAACTGCTGGAGCGCATCGGCGGCGCGCAGCTCGATCTCGCGCTCGTGTGGGGCGCGGCGGGCGTGCCGGATGAAAGTCAGGCGTCGAATCTGCCCGAGCCGATCGCCGCGCCGCCGATGCGCTGGATTGCGTCATCGACCGTTCCCTGGCATTTCGACGCCGACGAGCCCTTGCCGCTCATCGTTTTCGATCGGCCGTGTCTCTTCCACAGCGCGGCGGCGGCGGCGCTCGACCGTGCGGGCATCAAATGGCGTGTGGCGTTCACGAGCCCGAGCCTGTCCGGACTGTGGGCGGCGGCAGCGGCGGGACTCGGCGTGACGGTGCGAACGAGCTACGGCCTGCCGTCGACCGTTCGTCCGCTCGATGGCGGCGAAGGCGGTTTGCCCGCGCTGCCGTCGATTCCGCTCGCGCTGCATCGCGCGTCGGGAAAGGGCTCGCCGCTCGTCGAGCGGCTGGCGTCGCTCGTGGTGGAATCGGTGCGGGAAGCGCACGTTTCCACGGAAACGGCGCTTGCCTAGACGTTCAGGCGTCGCGGCGCTTGTCGCGCTCGATCACGGCATACGCACTGTGATTGTGGATCGACTCGAAGTTCTCGGCTTCGAGCGTATAGGCGACGATGCGCGCGTCGGCGTTCAGGCGCGTCGCGACATCGCGCACGAGGTCCTCGACGAACTTCGGATTTTCATACGCGCGCTCGGTGACGAACTTCTCGTCCGGACGCTTCAGCAAGCCCCACAGTTCGCACGACGCCTCTTCCTCGGCGATGCGGATCAGTTCCTCCACCGCCATCTCGTCGGCCAATTCCGCCGCAATCGTGACGTGCGAGCGCTGGTTGTGCGCGCCGTACTGCGAAATCTTCTTCGAGCACGGGCACAGGCTCGTCACCGGCACGAGCACCTTGATCGACATGCGCGTGTCGCCGTCACGCCGCTCGGCGATAAACGTCACTTCGTAGTCCAGCAAGCTCTTCACGCCCGAGACCGGCGCGGTCTTCATGACGAAGTACGGCATCGTCACTTCGATACGGCCGGAGTGCGCTTCGAGCTTCGCCAGCATCAGCGAGAGCAATCCGCGCAGCGCGTGCTGATCGACCGGCAGCCGGTGCTCTTCCAGCAACGCGACGAAACGCGACATGTGCGTGCCCTTCTGTTCCGCGGGCAGATGCACGTCGAGGTTCCATACGCCGACGGTCGGCTTCAGCCCGTCTTCCGTCAGCACCGTCAGCGGATAGCGCACGCCCTTGACGCCGACGCGCTGAATCGCGATCTGACGCGTGTCGGGCGTGCTCTGGACGTCGGGCATCACGAAGGCGGGATTCATCTGATTCATTTGTTTTGTCCTTATGCGCCGCGCGTCGCGCAAGACGCGAGCGGGTCGATACGTTCAAGCGCACACGGCGCGGGACGATGCCCGCGCCGTGTGCCAAAGCGTTGATGCACGGCGCACCCCGAGCGCGCCGTTCGAGCGAAGCGTCGTCAGGCGACGCGCTTCGTCAGCTTCCCTGCGTTGGCGCTTTCGATTGCGTCGATGAAGCGCTCGCGAATCGACTTGGCGATGCCAGCCGCGTCCAGTCCGACGCTCGACAGCAGCTTGGCCGGATCGCCGTGATCGATGAACACGTCCGGCAAGCCGAGTTGCAGCACGGGCTTCACGATGGAGCTTGCAAGCAGCGCTTCGACGCACGCGGAACCCGCGCCGCCCATGATCGTGCCTTCTTCGATCGTGACGATCGCGTCGTGCGTGGCGGCGAGTTCGCGCAGCAGATCGGCGTCGACCGGTTTCACGAAGCGCATGTTGGCGACGGTCAAATCCAGTTCCTCGGCGGCGGCGAGCGACGGCGCGACCATCGTGCCGAACGCGCAAATAGCGATGCGCTTGCCCGAGCCCAGCTTTTGCGACGACTCGCGGCGAATCTCGCCCTTGCCGACCGGAATCGCGGTCATCTGCTTGACCGTCGCCACGCCGGTGCCCGCGCCGCGCGGATAGCGCACGGCCGTCGGGTTCGGCTGCTGCAGCGCCGTGTAGAGCATCTGGCGGCACTCGTTTTCGTCCGACGCGGCCATCACCGTCATGTTCGGGATGCAGCGCAGGAACGCGAGATCGTAGTTGCCCGCGTGCGTCGCGCCGTCCGCGCCGACGAGGCCCGCGCGATCGATCGCGAACACGACTGGCAGATTCTGCAGCGCGACGTCGTGGATCAGTTGGTCATACGCGCGTTGCAGGAAGGTCGAATAGATGGCGACGACCGGCTTCATGCCGTCCGCGGCCAGGCCGCCCGCGAAGGTCACCGCGTGCTGTTCGGCGATGCCGACATCGAAATAGCGGTCCGGGAAGCGCTTCTCGAACTCGACCATGCCGGAGCCTTCGCGCATCGCCGGCGTGATGCCGACCACGCGCGAGTCTTGCGCTGCGGCGTCGCACAGCCATTCGCCGAACACCTGCGTGTAAGTCTTCTTCGATGGCGCCGTCGACGGCTTGATGCCTTCAGCCGGATTGAACTTGCCCGGACCGTGATACAGCACCGGATCGGCTTCCGCGAGCTTGTAGCCCTGGCCTTTCTTCGTGACGACGTGCAGGAATTGCGGGCCGCGCAGTTCCTTGATGTTCTGCAGCGTCGGGATCAGCGAATCGAGATCGTGACCGTCGATCGGGCCGATGTAGTTGAAGCCGAACTCCTCGAATAGCGTGGCCGGTACGATCATGCCCTTCGCGTGCTCTTCGAGCTTGCGCGCGAGATCGAGCACGGGCGGCGCATGGCGCAGCACGCGTTCGACGCCCGCGCGCGCGGCGGCGTAGAAACGGCCCGACATCAGACGCGCGAGATGGCGATTCAACGCGCCGACCGGCGGCGAAATCGACATGTCGTTGTCGTTGAGGATGACGAGCAGCGGCACGTCGTCGGCGACGCCCGCGTTGTTCATCGCTTCGAAGGCCATGCCCGCGGTCATCGCGCCGTCGCCGATCACGGCGATCGAAAAGCGGTTGTCGCCCTGCAGCTTGTTGGCGATCGCCATGCCGAGCGCAGCCGAAATCGACGTGCTCGAATGCGCGGTGCCGAAGGTGTCGTATTCGGATTCGGCGCGGCGCGGGAAACCGGAGATGCCGCCGAGCTGGCGCAGCCCCGGCATCTGATCGCGGCGGCCGGTCAGGATCTTGTGCGGATACGTCTGATGACCGACGTCCCAGACGATGCGGTCATTAGGCGTATCGAACACATAGTGCAACGCGATGGTCAGCTCCACCGTGCCCAGATTGGACGACAGATGGCCGCCCGTCTGGGACACGCTATCGAGCACGTAGGCTCGCAGCTCGTCGGCCAGCGGTTGCAATTGGCGGCGATCGAGGGCGCGGAGATCGGCCGGATCGTCGATGGTTTTCAGCAAGTCGTACATCGTCGTCCCATTTTAGGAAAACTGGCGTGATTCGTTCGGTGCGATTGTTTCTTTCTTCGCACCGTGGGGTTCGTCACGCGTTCAACAATCAATTCACCCGGTTCACGACCAGGTCGGCAAGCTCGGCGAGACGCTGGCCGCGCGCGCCGAACGGCTCGATCGCGGCGTGCGCGTCGCGGCCCAGTTGCGCAGCGAGTTCGCGCGACGCATCGAGCCCGATGATCGATACGTAAGTGGGCTTGTCGTGCTGCGCGTCCTTGCCGGCGGTCTTGCCGAGCGTGGCGGAATCGGCGGTGACGTCCAGGATGTCGTCGACGACCTGGAATGCGAGACCGATCGCTGCCGCATACCGATCCAGCGACGTCAGCGCTTCCGCGCCCGGATGCGTGCCCGCGAGCGCGCCCATGCGGACCGATGCGCGCAGCAGCGCACCTGTTTTCTTGCGATGCATCGTCTCGAGCTCGGGGCGCGACAGCTTGCGGCCGACGCTTTCCAGGTCGATCGCCTGACCGCCCGCCATGCCGAGCGAGCCGCTCGCGACCGCCAGCTCGCGCACGAGCGCGGCTTGCTGGGCATCGCTCAGACCGTTGCCTTCCGCCGTCAATGCGACGAACGCTTGCGATTGCAGCGCGTCACCGACGAGCAGTGCCGTCGCTTCGTCATATTGGATGTGTACGGTAGGCTTGCCGCGACGCAACGCGTCGTCATCCATGGCGGGCATATCGTCATGCACCAGCGAATAGACGTGGATCATTTCGAGTGCCGCGCTCGCCGCTTCGACGGCCTGCGCGCTCGCGCCGGTCAGCTCGCCCGCCGCGTGGACGAGCAGGGGCCGCACGCGCTTGCCGCCGCCCAGCACCGCGTAGCGCATGGCTTCGTGCAGGCGCGCCGGCGCGACGTCCGTGCCCGGAAGATAGTGTTCCAGCGCCGTCTCGACGCGATCGAGCGTCGCGCGCATCCATTGTTCGAAGGTCATAGGTCGTCGTCCCCGTCGTCGTTCGTCGCTCCGGCACCCTGCGTGGCGCGCTGCACCTCGGCGGGCAACGGTTTGAGCGTCTCGCCATCGAGAACGCGTACCTGCTGCTCAACTTTTTCGAGTTGCTGTTGGCAAAAGCCGACAAGCGCTGCGCCGCGGCGGTATGCCGCAAGCGATTCCTCGAGGCTCAGCGCGCCCTCTTCCATGCGCGCGACGAGCGATTCGAGTTCTGCCAGCGCCGCCTCGTAATTCTCGGGAAGCGGGGCGGCGTCCGCGCTCTGTGCGCTTGCGCCGGTTTGCTCGCCTGTTTCCTGGACAGCGGTCTTCGCCATGAATCGTGGATGTGCAATTGAATTTTTGGAACCAAGTCGCACATTCTACGGCAAAAGCCAAATTTTCGACCCGCATCCCGTCCACGCGGGACCGTCGAGATTGCTTTGCCGGATTCTCCGCCAATCGGGAAGGAACGTGCGATTCAAGCGCGCGGGCGCAACGATTGCGAGGAACTCTCGCGACAATTTATACCCAAATCAAGACCTTAAGCACCCCAAGGATGCGGATTTCGGTATAATCGCGGGCTCCCTAAATCGAATCTTCGATGGTTGGGTTGTTCACTGCTTTCACGTCTTAACGGGAGTGGGAATGTCCAATCTGAGCAATGCATTGCAGCTGAACGCCATTCACAGTCAGCTGCCAGTCACGGCTTACTTTGACGAAGCGCTTCTTACGCGCGAACTCGACACACTTTTCAAGCAAGGTCCACGCTACGTCGGGCACGAACTCATGGTTCCCGAAGCGGGCAACTATTTCGCGCTTCCGGGCGAAGGCGAAGGGCGCGTGCTCGTCCGCAATCAGCAGAACAATATCGAACTGCTGTCCAACGTGTGCCGCCATCGCCAGGCGATCATGCTCAATGGCCGCGGCAGCGCGGACAACATCGTCTGCCCGCTGCATCGCTGGACCTACGATCTCAACGGTCAACTGCTCGGCGCGCCGCATTTCGCGGACAAGCCTTGCCTGAACCTCGGCAAGACTTCGCTGCAGAACTGGCAAGGCCTGCTCTTCGAATCGGAGGGCCGCAACGTCGCCGCGGATCTCGCGAGGCTTGGCACCGCAAAGCACTTCGACTTTTCGGGCTTCATGTTCGATCACGTCGAAGTGCACGAGTGCAATTACAACTGGAAGACGTTCATCGAAGTCTATCTCGAGGACTATCACGTCGCGCCGTTCCATCCGGGACTCGGCAGCTTCGTGTCGTGCGACAACCTCGAGTGGGAATTCGGCGACTGGTACAGCGTCCAGACCGTGGGCGTCCACAAGAACTTGGAAAAGCCGGGCAGCCCGACGTATCGCAAGTGGCACGACGAAGTCCTGCGCTTTCGCAACGGCGCGCCGCCCGAGTTCGGTGCGATCTGGATGGTGTATTACCCCGGTCTGATGATCGAGTGGTATCCGCATGTGCTGGTCGTGTCGTGGCTGATTCCACAAGGCACGCAGAAGACGACGAACATCGTCGAGTTCTATTACCCCGAGGAAATCGCGCTTTTTGAGCGTGAGTTCATCGAGGCCGAGCGCGCTGCGTATATGGAAACCGCGCGTGAGGACGACGAAATCGGCGAGCGCATGGACGCGGGCCGGCGCGCGCTGATGTCGCGCGGCGAGAATCAGGTCGGGCCGTATCAGAGCCCGATGGAATCCGGCATGCAGCACTTCCACGAGTTCTTGCGGCATCAGCTCGGCGCGATCTGATATAGGCCGTTCGGCCAGAGTTACGAAAAGGCGGGCTTTCAGGCCCGCCTTTTTGTTTAGACTAACGGTTCAAGTCTCGCACATGAGCGACGCACAGGAGCCGTCATGCCGCACACCCACTACACCACGCTCATCTCGGCGGCGAATCTCGCCGAACGGCTCGCCGCCGCGCCCGGCAGCATGCTCGTCTTCGATTGCCGCTTCGATCTGGCCGCGCCCGAATCCGGCGAAGCGGCCTATGCGCAAGGGCATATTCCCGGCGCGCACTATCTTCATCTGGATCGAGATCTGTCCGGCGTCAAGACGGGCACGAACGGGCGTCATCCGCTGCCGGAGCGCGCCGCGCTCGTCGCCAAACTGGCCAGCTTCGGCCTGAACGAGGGCCAGCAAGTAGTCGCGTACGATGCCCACGGCGGCATGTACGCCGCGCGTCTCTGGTGGCTGCTGCGCTGGCTCGGGCACGATTCCGTCGCGTTGCTCGACGGCGGCCTGCAGGCCTGGGAAGCCGCGGGCAATCCGCTCGATACCGCCGTGCCGCCGAAGAGGCAGGGCACGTTCAAGGCCGGCGCGCCGCTTCAGGTGACGATCGACGCCCCGGCGATCGAGCGCAGCATCGGCACGCGCGATCATCTGCTGATCGATGCGCGCGCCGCCGATCGTTACCGCGGCGAGAATGAGACGATCGATCCCGTCGGCGGGCACATTCCCGGCGCGCTGAATCACTTTTTCAAGAACAATCTGACGGCGGAAGGCCGCTTCAAGACCGCGCACGAACTGCGCGAGGCGTTCGGTTCGCTCGTCGGCACGACGCCGGCGGACCGCGTCGTCCTGCAATGCGGCTCGGGCGTGACGGCATGCCATAACGCGCTCGCGATGGAGATCGCCGGCCTGCACGGCGCGGCGCTCTATCCCGGCTCGTGGAGCGAGTGGAGCGCCGATCCGGGCCGGCCCGTCGCGACCGGCCCGAATCCGTGAACGCCGTTATTTGACGCCGTGCTCGCGGAACCACGCGAGCGCGCGCTTCCATCCGTCCTCGGCGTCGGCTTTGCGATAGCTCGGCCGATAATCCGCGAAGAACGCATGCGGCGCGTCGTCGTAGACGACGAACTGCGAGTCTTTCGCGGGCGGCGGGTCGTTCGCGAGCGCCTGTTTCATCTGCTCGATCGTATCCTGCGGGATGCTCTGATCCTGCCGGCCATATAGGCCGAGCACCGGCACTTTGAGCTGGCCCGCGAGGTCGATCGGATTGGCCGGCGTGTTCTCGGTCTTGTTGCCGACGAGCCGTCCGTACCACGCCACGGCCGCCTTCACATTGGGATTGTGCTCGGCATAGAGCCAGGTGATGCGCCCGCCCCAGCAAAACCCGGTAATGCCGACGCGCTTCGGATCGCCGCCATGCTCGCCCGCCCATTTGACCGTCTGATCGATGTCGGAGATCACTTGTGCATCGGGCACTTTCGACACGAGTTGTTCGTTGAGCTGCTGCATCGACTTGTAGGCCGATGCATCGCCCTGACGCGTGTAGAGATCCGGCGCGATGGCGAGATGACCCTGCTTGGCGAAGCGCCGGCAGACGTCGGCGATATGCTCGTGCACGCCGAAAATCTCGTGAATCACGATGATGACCGGCAAATGCGTCTTGCCTTTGGGCTGCGCGCGGTACGCCGGCACGAGCGTGCCATCCGCGCCGCGTATGCCGATGGCGCCGGCTTCCAGCCCATCGCTGTCGGTGTGAACGGTTTGCGCGGACACCGGCAGCACGGCGGCCGCGAAGCCGGTGCCGAAGGTCGCCTTGATGAAATTGCGTCGGTTGAACGGGACGTGCGGAATGAGGCTGTCGACTTCAGGGTCTAGCATACGAAGCTCCCGCGGCAATGCCGTCGCGGCGCGTACTCGATCGCGCGACGGCGAGGATCGTTGAAATCCGCGCGACGCGATCAAGGCGTCACGACGCGCGGCGCTGCACGACGATGAACGCGCGTTATGCATTAAGCGCGCCGCTCATTCTAAACAGCTTTAAACGAACGGCGCAGCGGATCTGTTCCGTCAGTGCAGCTTGACACGCGGGGCGGTGGAACGGCGCAGCCAGTGCGCGACAGTATCGAGCACCATGCGCGCATAGCCGTGCAGCGCGGCCACATGCAGGCGATACAGCGACATGTACATGAAGCGCGCGAAGAGGCCTTCGATCAGCATGTTGCCACCGATCAACCCGCCCATCAGATTGCCGACCGCGCTGTAATGGCCGAGCGACACCAGCGAGCCGAAATCGCGATACGTGTACTCGGGCAACGGCTTGCCCTGCAACATCCGCTCGAACGACTTGAAGAGGAAGCTCGCCTGCTGATGCGCGGCCTGCGCGCGCGGCGGAACGTTGCGCTCGTTGCCGGGCCACGGACACGCGGCGCAATCGCCGAGCGCGAAGACGTTCTCGTCGGTTTCGGTTTGCAGCGTGCGGCGCACGACGAGCTGGCCGAGACGATTGGTCGGAAGTCCGTCGAGATTGTTGAGAATCGCGGGCGCCTTGATGCCCGCCGCCCAGACTGTGAGATCCGCGCGAATCGTCTTGCCGCTCGCCGTGCGGATCGTGTCGCGCGAGACCTGCGCGACGGTTTCGCCCGTCATCAGCTTTACGCCGAGCTTCATCAGCAGTTCCGCCGTCGCGCTGGACACGCGTTCCTGCAATGCGGGCAGAATGCGTGGCCCGGCCTCGATCAGCACGATGCCGATATCGTGCTTCGGATCGAGCTTGTGCAAGCCGTATGCGGAAAGCACTTGCGCGGTATTGCGCAATTCCGCCGACAATTCGACGCCCGTCGCGCCCGCGCCGACGATCGCCACCTGAATGCGCGGCACGGGATCGACGCCGGGCTCTTCGTCGACTTCGTCCACGCCCGCCGCGACGGGTTCCGGTGCGAAATGCTCCGCGCGCATGCAGGCCGCGATCAGGCGCTTGCGGAAGAGCTCCGCCTGACCGACGGTATCGAGCGCGATCGAATTCTGCTGCGCGCCTTCGACGCCGAAGAAATGCGTCGTGCTGCCGATCGCGATGACGAGCGTGTCGTACTCCAACTCGCGCTCGGGCAGCAGTTCGCCGGCTTCTTCATCGCGCAACGCGCCGATCGTGATGCGCTTCGCCGCCCGATTCAGTCCGACGAGTTCACCCTGCTGAAACTCGAAGCCGTGCCACAGGGCTTGTGCCGCGTATTCGAGTTCCTGCGTGAAGGGATCCATGCTGCCCGCCGCGACTTCATGCAGGAGCGGTTTCCAGATATGCGTCGGGTTGCGGTCGACGAGCGTGACTTGCGCTTTCGGCGGCGTTTTGGAATCCGTCGAGCCGAAACGGTCGCCGAGACGAGTTGCGAGTTCGAGGCCGCCTGCGCCTCCGCCGATGATGATGAAGCGATGCATGGAACTCTCCCTGTGCTTTTATATTCGATCGGCCTTCGTGCTTATCTTCCTCGATTGAAACATTGTGCGGAGCTTCGGTGACAGTCACAAGCGAGTCACCAACATGTCGGACATATGCGACATCCGCGCATATGTCCTTGCACCGGGAATTTCAGTGCGCTTCTTCCCAGTTGGTGCCGACGCCCACTTCCGCGACGAGCGGCACTTTCAGCTTCGCGACGCCGCACATCAGTTCAGGTAAGCGCTTCCTGACCTCGGGCAGCGCCTCTTCGGGCACTTCGAGCACGAGTTCGTCGTGCACCTGCATGATCATCTTCGCGCCGATGCCCGACGCTTCGAGCCAGTCCTGCACCGCGATCATCGAGAGCTTGATGAGATCGGCGGCGGTGCCCTGCATCGGCGCGTTGATCGCCGCGCGCTCCGCCGCCTGACGGCGCGGCCCGCTGCCGCCATTGATCTCGGGCAGCCACAGACGCCGGCCGAACACAGTTTCGACGAAGCCGTTCGCCTTCGCGATCACGCGCGTATTTTCCATGTACGCGGCAACGCCGGGATAACGCGCGAAATAGCGGTCGATATAAAGCTTCGCCGCATCGCGCGTGATGCCGAGATTCGACGCGAGCCCGAACGAGCTCATGCCATAGATCAGGCCGAAGTTGATGACCTTCGCGATGCGGCGCTGATCGTTGTCGACTTCGAGCGGCGTGACGCCGAACACTTCCGACGCCGTCGCCCGGTGCACGTCTTCGCCTTCCCTGAACGCGCGCATCAGCGATTCGTCGCCGGAAATGTGCGCCATGATGCGCAGCTCGATCTGCGAGTAATCCGCCGATACGATCTTGCAGCCCGGCGATGCGATGAACGCTTCGCGAATGCGCCGCCCTTCGCCCGTTCGCACCGGAATGTTCTGCAAGTTCGGCTCGTTCGACGACAAACGCCCCGTCACCGCGACGGCCTGCGCATAGTTCGTATGCACGCGTCCCGTCGATGCGTTGACCATGCGCGGCAGCTTGTCCGTGTAAGTGGACTTGAGCTTGGACAGCCCGCGATGCTCGAGCAGCACCTTCGGCAGCGGATAGTCTTCGGCGAGCTTCTGCAGCACTTCTTCATCGGTGGAAGGCGCGCCGCTCGGCGTTTTCTTCACGACCGGCAATTGCAGCTTCTCGAAGAAGATCTGGCCGATTTGCTTCGGCGAGCCGAGATTGAACTCGCCGCCCGCGAATTCGTACGCCTGCGCCTGCAAATCGATGAGCCGCTTCGCAATCTCGTTGCTCTGCGCTTCGAGCCGTTCGCGATCGATCAGGACTCCGTTTCGTTCCATCTTGCGCAGCACGCGCGAAGTCGGCATTTCGATGTCGCGATACACGCGCAACAAGCCTTCCTCCTGCGCCACTTGCGGATAGAGCGCCTGATGCAGACGCAACGTGATATCGGCGTCTTCGGCCGCATACGCGGAGGCTTTGTCGAGCGGCACTTCATCGAAGCCGATCTGCGATGCGCCCTTACCCGCGACGTCTTCGTACTTGATCGTCTTCACGCCGAGATGACGCAACGCGAGGTTGTCCATGTCGTGCGGACGATGCGATTCCAGCACGTACGATTGCAGCAGCGTGTCGTGCTCGACGCCGCGCATTTCGATGCCGTAATTGGCGAGCACCTGCTCGTCGTACTTCAGATGCTGGCCGACCTTTTTCTTCGATGCATCTTCGAGCCACGGCTTGAGTTTCGCGAGCACTTCGTCGCGCGGCAGTTGCTCGGGCGCGTCCGGCCCGCGATGCGCGACCGGAATGTACGCCGCATGCCCCGGCTCGACAGAGAACGACATGCCGACGATCTGCGCGGTCATCGGATCGAGCGACGTGGTTTCGCTATCGAACGATGTGAGCTCCGCTTCATTGATGCGCTCGAGCCACGCATCGAACTGCTCCCATGTCTGCACCGTCTCGTAGTGATGCACGATTTCGGTGACTTCGGCGGGCGGCGTATCGGTCGGGCCTTCGACGGCATCGGCGATTTCGACTTCGCGCAGCCACGTCTTGAAGCCGTGACGCAGGAACACGTCGCGCAGTTCGTCGCGCGACTCGGGACGCGATTGAAGCGTCGCATCGATCGATTCGATTTGCGATGTGAGGTCGCACTCCGTGTGCACGGTAACGAGCTTTCGCGCCATCGGCAGGAAGTCCAGAGCCTTGCGCAGATTGTCTCCTACCGCACCCTTGATCTCGTTCGCATGCTCTACGATGCCATCAAGGGTTTCGTATTGCGTGAGCCATTTGATCGCTGTCTTGGGACCGCATTTTTCGACCCCCGGCACGTTGTCGACGGTATCGCCGATGAGCGACAGATAGTCGACGATGCGCTCCGGTGGCACGCCGAACTTCGTGAGCACGCCGGCGCGGTCGAGCGTTTCGTTGGTCATCGTATTGATGAGGGTGACATGATCCGTCACGAGTTGAGCCAGATCCTTGTCGCCCGTCGACACGATCACCTTCATGCCGCGCTTTTCGGCTTCGACCGCGAGCGTGCCGATGACGTCGTCCGCCTCGACGCGCTCGATCATCACGAGCGGCCAGCCGAGCGCGCGCACGGCGACGTGGATCGGCTCGATCTGCTTCGCGAGGTCTTCGGGCATCGAAGGGCGGTTGGCCTTGTAGTCGGCGTACCAGTCGTCGCGGAAAGTCTTGCCTTTGGCATCAAATACGCACGCGCTATACTCTGCATTGATTTCGCGCCGCAAGCGCCGCAGCATGTTGATCATTCCATACAGAGCGCCGGTGGGCCCGCCGTCGGGGCCTCGCAAGTCCGGCATTGCATGGTAGGCCCGGTACAAGTAACTAGAACCGTCGACCAATAGCAGGGTCTTACCTTCAAGACTTAGTTCTTCAGGCATTATGAACAAGAGAAAAGTGATTCCGAGTCTGCGATCGCTCGCAGATCAAGAGCGCGCGACGGCCAAGAAGGCTCGCGCATCGTGGCAGATGTTCACGATTATGGCAGAGTTTATCGAGGCGACCGAGTACCTCTCGGAGATCCGCCCTGCCATCAGCATCTATGGTTCGGCGCGTCTGAAACCGGAGTCGCCGTACTATCAGCTCACGATCGAAATCGCGCAGAAATTCTCCGACGCGGGCTTCGCCGTCATATCCGGCGGCGGGCCGGGCATCATGGAAGCGGCGAATAAAGGCGCGCACGCGGGCAAGTCGCCTTCGGTCGGCTTGAACATCGAGTTGCCGCACGAGCAATCGGGCAATCAGTGGCAGGACATTTCGCTCCGCTTCCGTCACTTCTTCACGCGCAAGGTCACGTTCGTGAAGAACTCGGACGCGGTCGTGGTGATGCCGGGCGGCTTCGGTACGCTGGACGAGCTCGCGGAAGTGCTCACGCTCATCCAGACGAAGAAGTCACGTCACGTTCCGATCGTGCTCGTCGGCGCGGAGTTCTGGGCCGGCCTGCTCGACTGGTTCAAGAACACGTTGCTGACCAACGGCGTCATCAGCGAAAAGGATCTCGACCTGATGCAAGTCATCGACGATCCGGATCAGGTGCTCGAAGCCGTGTTGCGCTTCTATGAAGATCGCGAGGAATCGGTCGAACAGCCGGCTGAGAGCAAGTCGGATGAGGATCGGATGTTCTATCTTTAATCGAGACTCGATGCGAGCGGTTTCATGAACCGCTCGCATCGTCTCACGCAGAAGGCATCATTGAAACGCCACTTCCGCGAAGCTGCGCAACTTCCGCGAATGCAGCTTCGACAACCCATTCTCGCGCAGCAGTTCCATCGCCTTGACGCCGATTTGCAAGTGCTGATCCACCTGCGCGCGATAGAACTGATCCGCCATTCCCGGCAGCTTCAATTCACCGTGCAGCGGCTTATCGGACACGCATAGCAGCGTTCCGTACGGCACGCGGAATCTGAATCCATTGGCCGCAATCGTCGCACTCTCCATATCGAGCGCCACCGCGCGGCTTTGCGACAAACGCCGCACCGGCTCGCGATGATCGCGCAACTCCCAGTTGCGGTTATCGACGCTCGCGACGGTGCCCGTACGCATCACGCGCTTCAGTTCGACGCCTTCGAGCTGCGTCACCTGCGCCACCGCGCGCTCCAGCGCAACCTGCACTTCCGCGAGCGCAGGCACCGGCACCCAAAGCGGCAGATCGTCATCGAGAACGTGATCCTCGCGCACATAGCCGTGCGCCAGCACGTAATCGCCGAGACGCTGCGTATTGCGCAGCCCCGCGCAATGTCCGAGCATGATCCACGCATGTGGACGCAGCACCGCGATGTGATCCGTGATCGTCTTCGCGTTCGACGGCCCCACGCCGATGTTCACCATCGTGATGCCGCTGCCGTCCGCGCGTTTCAGGTGATACGCGGGCATCTGCGGCAGACGCGCGGGCTGCGCGCCTTCCTCCGGCTGCTCGCCGAGATTCGCGTTGTACGTGACGACATCGCCCGGTTCGACGAACGATGAATACGCGCTGCGATACGCGCGCGTTTCCTCGTCGTCGGCGCGCGACATCATCGTGCGGCCGAGCTTCACGAACTCGTCGATATAGAACTGGTAGTTCGTGTACAGCACGTAATTCTGGAAGTGCGTGGGCGACGTGGCCGTGTAATGCCTCAGCCGATGCAGCGAGAAATCGACACGCGCGGCCGTGAAGAGCGCAAGCGGGTGCGGCTCGCCCGGCCCCGGCTCGTACGTGCCGTTGACGATGCGATCGTCGAGCAGCGCGAGGTCGGGCGTATCGAAGATATTGCGCATCGCGAGCAGCCGGTCGCGATCGAGATCGCCTTCGAGATGGATGCCTTCCGCGAACGCGAAGTGAATGGGGATGGGATGCGCCGACACACCGACTTCGAGCCCGACGTGATGGTTCTTCGTCAGCAGTCGCAATTGCTCGCGATAGTAATCGCCGAAAAGATCGGGACGCGTCAGCGTCGTTTCGTAGATGCCCGGCCCCGCCACGAAGCCATATGAGCGCCGCGAATCGATCTGCGAGTTGAGCTCGGTACGCACGCGCACGAACGGATAGCACGCGCGCACGCGATGCGTGAACTGCTCGTTGCGGCGATAGCGCGCGAATGCATCGCGCAGAAATGCGGTATTCGCTTCATAGATCGCCGACAGACGCGCGACCGCCGCAGCGGGATCTTCGAAGGATTCGGTCGGAAAATCGTTGGCAGGCGTGCCCTGCGTGCTTTGAGTCCGGTCGTTTGTCATGATCTTGTGTCTTTCTTCGATGCCCTCGTAATGAATCGACATTAACACGGAAGAATGTGCGGACCATGAAGTCCCTCCTCACGTGAGTGCGTGCGATCACACCTCGCAACACGTTTTTGACGTTCGAAGTCAAATTTCGCGAAAGCGGCGCAAAATAAGGCGTTGGCTGCGCGCGCGCCGCTCAGTCAGCAACCGTTTTGTTAGAATCCGGCCATCGCCTGGAGAACCATCATGAAGCCGCACCTTTGCGCCGCCGCCGCGGCAGTCCTCGCCGCAGCAAGCTTCGGCGCATTCGCGCAGCCGGCGCAGCAAGCCGCCAACGCAGAACCCCAACCGGCGGTGCAGAAAATGTCGCCGGAAGAAGCGGCGGGCCTGCCCGATCTGAAATCCATCAACCGTCCGCCCGCGAACGTCAGCTCGAAAGTCGAGATTTCGCCGCCGCGCACACCGAGCTATCACGAGCTGAGCACCAACGGCACCGAGATCACCGAATTCCGCGACAAGGGCAAGCCCGTCGAAATCGACGTGCGTTCCAATTTCGGCACGCGCTATCAGATGAGCGCGCCCGCCGACACGTCGCCGCAAGTGCGCGACAACGGCAAGGCCAGTACGCGCCTGCCGTCGATCAACCTGCATTACTGATCACTTAAAGATGGCTTCGGACCCGCTCTTTCCGGGCGGGTCGCGGCACCGTGGCTGCATGCCCGGCGCCACCGTTCACCGGCCTCTTCCTGGCCGTCCAACCTGACCGACGTTTCCCGCATGGCCGTCTTCACTCCCGTCACCAACGCCGACCTCGGCGACTGGCTGCAAGACTACGATCTCGGCGATGTCGTCGAATTTCGCGGCATCCAGTCGGGCATCGAGAACAGCAATTTCTTTCTCACGACGACGCACGGCGAGTACGTGCTCACGATCTTCGAGAATCTCACGGCAACGCAACTGCCGTTCTATCTCGATCTGATGCGCCATCTGGCTTCGCATCGCGTGCCGGTGCCCGATCCGATGCCGCGCCGCGACGGCTCGCTCTTCGGCATGCTGCATGGCAAGCCCGCGTCGATCGTGACGAAGCTCGAAGGCGCGCCCGAACTCGCGCCGACGTCCGCGCATTGCATCGAAGTGGGGCAGATGCTCGCACGCATGCATCTCGCGGGGCGCGACTTTGCGCAGCATCAGCCGAATCTGCGCAGCCTTTCATGGTGGCAGCAGAAGGCGCCGTCGATCGCCGAATTTTTAAGCGGCGAGCAGCGGGCATTGTTCGAAGACGAACTCGCGCATCAGGCTGAATTTTTCGGCTCGGCGGATTACGCGTCGCTGCCGGAAGGCCCGTGCCATTGCGACCTGTTCCGCGACAACGTGCTGTTCGCGCACGGCCGCGAGCACGCGCGCCTCGGCGGTTTCTTCGACTTCTACTTCGCGGGCGTCGACAAGTGGCTGTTCGATGTCGCCGTAACGGTCAACGACTGGTGCATCGATCTCGCCACCGGCGTGCTCGATCCCGCGCGCGTCGATGCGATGCTGCGCGCCTATCAGACGGTGCGTCCGTTCACGCCCGCCGAAGAGCGTCACTGGAACGACATGCTGCGCGCCGGCGCGATGCGCTTCTGGGTCTCGCGCCTTTTCGACTTTCATCGCCCGCGCGAAGCGCAAATGCTCAAAGCGCACGATCCCGGCCATTTCGAACGCATTCTGCGCGAACGCGTCAAAGCCGCTTCTCCCGCCAATCGATAACCAGCAACATGCGACTGATCGAAGTTCCGGCCAAGACCGGCTACGTGTGGTTCCGTCAGGGCATCTGGCTGTTCCGCCGCAACCCGTTTGCCTTCCTCACGGTGTTCTTCGCGTATCTGTTCGTGATGACGCTGATCTCCCGTGTGCCGCTCGTCGGCCCGTTGCTGCCGCTGCTGTTCATTCCGGGGGTCGCGGTCGGCTTCATGGCGGCGTGCCGCAACACGATCGCGGGCAAGCCCGTCTGGCCGACCATTCTCGTCGACGGATTCCGCTCGTACGGCAGCGTCGTCGCGCGCAGGCTGCTCGCGCTGGGCGCGCTGTACATCGTCGCGATGATGGTCATCTTCATGGCGTCGGCGCTCGTGGATGGCGGCACGCTGCTCAGCATCATGATGGGCGACGGCCCGAGCGGCGATCCGGAAACGGTTGCCGCGAGCTTCAGTCCGCTCGCGGTGCTCGTCGCGATGGCGTGCTATGTCCCGATCGCGATGCTGTTCTGGTTCGCGCCGATCCTCGTCGCGTGGCACGACGTGCCGCCCGCGAAGGCGCTGTTCTTCAGCCTCGTCTCGTGCTGGCGCAATCGCGGCGCGTTCATTTTTTACGGCGTGCTGTGGATCGTGATCGCGCTCGCGGTCTCGTTCGGCCTGACCACGCTGATGCAGGCGCTCGGCGTGGGACAGGAAATGGCGCTCGCGGTGCTGATGCCGGCATCGATCATCGTCACGACCGCGCTGTATTGCTCGTTTTACGCGACGTATCGCGGCTGTTTCGGCGTGCAGTCCCCCGATTCGCCGGACATTCCCGACGCACCGGGCACGCCCAAGGCTTGACCGGATGCCGCGCTCTTCGAACGGGCGCGGCGATCGTTCGTGCGCGAAGCATTGCACGTACACTAGCGAGATCGGCCATCCCGGCCTTTCGCCGCGCCTCTGTCATGACCTCGTCAAACGCTTTGCCTGAGTTTCCGCTCGAACTCGATCAGCAGCTGTGCTTCGCGCTCTATTCGACTTCGCTCGCGATGACGAAGGCGTACAAGCCGCTGCTGGAGAAGCTCGGGCTGACGTATCCGCAATACTTGGCGATGCTCGTGCTTTGGGAATCCGACGACCTCACGGTCAAGGAAATCGCCGCGCGTCTTTCGCTCGATTCCGCGACGATGACACCGCTTCTCAAGCGTCTCGAAGCGCAGGGCTATGTCGAGCGCGTGCGCGGCGTGGAAGACGAGCGCCAGGTTCACATCCGACTGACCGACGCCGGCGCCGCGCTGAAACAAGCCGCCCGCGCGATTCCCAGTGAAATCTACTGCGCCTCCGGTTCGGACATCGACGCGATGCTGCGTCTGCGCAACGATCTAGTGCGGCTGCGCGCCTCCCTCGGCGAGTACATCGACGACTGATCCGAACCGATAGCAGCACGCTAACGGCCCCATCGTCGAATTTTAATTTGCACACTAATTAATAGCGCGATATATTTACGCCGTGGTGAACGCAACATTGATCTGACAACCGAAACATAAGGAGAGAAACGATGAGCATCCTGTACAAGGCGACGGCAACCAGCACCGGCGGACGCGATGGCCGCGCCATTTCCTCGGACGAGCAATTGAATGTGAAGTTGAGCGCGCCGAAGGAACTGGGCGGAACGGGCGCACCGGGTACGAATCCCGAGCAATTGTTCGCTGCGGGCTATTCCGCCTGCTTTCTCTCAGCGATGAAGTTCGTCGCGGGTCAGCAAAAGCGCGCAGTGCCGGCCGATACAAGCGTCACGGCGGACGTGGGCGTCGGTCACAACGATGCAGGCGGATTCAAGCTCGATATCGAGCTGCGCGTGTCGCTGCCGGGCCTCGACGCGCCCGACGCTCAGGCATTGGTCGATGCAGCACACAAGGTTTGCCCGTACTCGAACGCGACACGCAACAACGTGGATGTGCGCGTGAAGCTCGTCTGAGACGACGCGAGCGGAAACAAAAATGCCGGCCTAAAAGGCCGGCATGTTCCAGAACCGTCGAAGGCAGAGCTTAGTTGGACATCCACGCCGGGTGACGCGCCGTAGCACGCTGATCCAGCTTCTTCATACGATATTCGAGATCGTAGATGTCCGTGGCTTCGGCGAGATAAGCGTCGTCGCGCGCGCGATCGCGTTCATCGGCGGATTTGGTCAGGAACAGGAAAATACGGCTGAGCAGGAACATGGTGGGCCTCGCTTGAATACTGGGGTTACTACCTATGAAGCGGATTATAGGGTAATCCCTGATCCAACGCCAGCCCTAATCGCTAGAACGCTGATACTAAAGACTAAATTGCAACACCTGCAACACGGCGCGCCCGGCGTCAGGCGACGTACGCATCGCGCGCGGCCTCGCTCGGACGCCGCTGGTGCTTGAAAAACTCCCACATCACCGCTGAAGAATCCGGTCCTTTGGACGAGTGGAAAGCGACGGTATCGTCGCCGCCGGCCCATGAATGGCCCAGGCCGCGCACGATCGACGTCTTCACCACGCGTCGGCCGTTCTTGAAATAGTCCGTCACGACACCATCCGGATGCGCTTCCTCGCGCGCCTCGCCCGCGCGGCGATTGCCTGCGGCGTCGATGAAGCCGTTCAGCCGCAGAAACTGCTTGGCGAGCTGCTCCGCGTTCGCGGCCGCGACCACCGAATCCAGTTCTCCGTGCACGATGATCGCCGGCATGCCCGGATAATCGCGAACGTCGACAGCCGCGTCGATGAGCGTGACGGGATCGCTGCGCGCGCCGCGGCGCATGACGTCCATCGCGCCGATGGCCGAACGCGCCTCGCCGAACACCACGCCCGAGTGCAGGCCGACGGCCGCGAACACGTGCGGATAACGCACGGCGAGCAGCGCCGCGAGTCCCGCACCGGCGGACATGCCCGCGAGATAGACGCGCTCCGGATCCAGATCGTGCTGCTCGACCATCGCGTTCACCAGCGAGACGACGGACGCAGCTTCGCCACCGCCGGCGCTACCGGAATCGTCATACCAGCGCCAACAGCGATGCGCGTGATCGTGCTTCGATTGCTCCGGATACAGCACCGCGAATCCGTATCGATCGGCAAGCAGATTGATGCGCGTGCCTTGCGCGAATTCGTCGGCGTTCTGCTTGCAACCGTGCAGCATGACCACGAGCGGAACCGGCTCGGACCCGGCTTTCGGCGGCAGATAGAGCGCGTACGACATGTGATTGACGAAGCGGCCGCTCGTCGGCGGGGCCGAATGATACGAGCGCGCCCACTTCCCGCGCGCCCACGCCGACGCGCGCGGACGCACACGCGATTCGCGCGGCACGGGACGCGCGCTGGCGCGGGGCGCTGTTGCCGCCTTCGCAGACGCCCCCGATTTCAGTTTCGACTTGACGGTTTTCGCGCGCGCGGGCTTGGCCGCCGCACGGGGCTTGGGTGTGCGGATCGCTTCGACTTGGCCGGCGACCAGGCGTCTCAAGCCGCGCAACCAGAGCTTGGTAAGGCTTTTGGACATTTCGGCTGGGTCCTCCACTTCATGCAATGGGATGGCGCGACGAAAACGCGCGCCGTGTTGTGCATTGCACAATAACATTAAAACGGCTGGATAACCTGCCTTGAGCGCACAGATCTCGGGATGAATTAACAGCAAATCGCGAAGATACCCGAAATTAGACGATAGTTACGCGATGTAACCGTCAACTCGCTTTAAGCAATGTCGGATAATTCAGTATGTTCCCAAGCGTTATACTGGAGCGAATTTGCGGCAGCGTGTCGAAGCGCCAGCCGCCGGCAGAACGGCCCCCTCGCCGCTGCCGCACTGCAGCAACCCTTATTCCCACAAAACCAATGACCGTAGACCTACCCGTTTCCGCCTGGATCTCCGTGACCGCGCTCGGCAGCGTCGGCGTGATGGGGCCGGTGGCCCTCATCGTCGCCGCATGGCTCGCCGTCGGCTATCGATGGAAATATTCTGTCGCGTGGCTCGCACTGCTCGGCGCGGCGAGCGGCCTCGTCGCGTTGAGCAAGATCGCGTTTATCGGCTGGGGTATCGGCGTGCGCCATCTCGACTTCACCGGCGTCAGCGGACATGCGCTGATGTCCACAGCGGTGCTGCCCGTCGCGATTTTCGTCGCGCTGTTGCCCGCGCGCGGCGCGTGGCGCGCCATCGGCGTCGCGCTCGGTCTGTTGCTGGGCGTATGGGTGGGCGTGTCGCGCGTCGTGCTCGACGCGCATTCGGTATCGGAAGTGGTCGCTGGTTGCGCGCTCGGCGCGGTCGTCGCGCTCGCGTTCGTGTGGTTCGCGTGGCGCGCCGAGTCCGGCAGGCTCGCGCCGGCGCCCGTCGCCGCGAGTCTCGCGGCGGTCGTCGTGGCGCTGCACGGCGTGCCCGTGCCGACGCAGCAATGGATCACGGAAATCGCGCTCGGGCTGTCGGGCCATGAGCGTCCGTATGTGCGGGCAAGCTGGAAGTCGAAGAAATTTCGCGCGCCGGAACGCCGCACTGAACTGCCGCAGGACGACCGCGCGGCCGCCTGACGCGGCCGCTGCGTTCACTGCATGATGCCTTAATCGTTCACGCCGATAATCACGCTCGACGCCTTGATCACCGCAACGGCCTTCTGACCTTGCGTCAGGCCGAGCGTGTCCGCGCTCTGGTTCGTGATGATCGCGGTGATGGTCGTGCCGCCGTCGAGCGACAGCGAAACCTCCGCGTTCACCGCGCCCTTCGTCAGACTGGCAACCGTGCCACGCAACTGGTTGCGCGCCGACAGCTTTGCGCCGGTGTCTTCCATCAGCATGACCCACGACGCCTTGATAAGCGCGAACGCATCGCTGCCTTCCTTCAGGCCCAGCGCCTGCGTGCTCTCGTGCGTGACGACCGCGACGATCGTCTGCCCGCCGGGCAAGCCGAGTTCGATTTCGTCGTTCACCGCTCCACGCGTGACCTTCGTCACCTTGCCGGCCAGTTGGTTGCGTGCGCTTGTTTTCATTCCCAATCTTCCGATCAGTTCCCAATCGTGGGCGAAGCCTTCGATGGCCGCGCCCGCCCGTTCCAGAAATTTCCGATGCTCGCGTTCGATCGCGTGATACGTGTCGATGAGACGCAACGCTGATGGCGTGAGCGTTGTGCCGCCGCCGCCCTTGCCGCCCGCCGCGCTGGTCACGAGCGGTTCGCCGGCAAGGTTGTTCATGGTGTCGACGGCGTCCCACGCGCCCTTGTAGCTCATGCCCACGGCCTTCGCCGCGGCGGTGATCGATCCCGTGTCGCGGATCGCGGCCAGAAGCGCAATGCGCGCCGCGCCCCCGAGCGTCTCCGTGCCGCTGCGCAGCCATACGGAGCCACCGAGTTCCAGCGGATCGCGCACCTTCGACGGTGCTGTTTTACTCATCTCTAGCCTCTGTGATCGTGCTGAAACAATGGGACGGATTATATCGATGCCTTCACACGCGGACGGTGCATCGAACGCAGCAGCCGCTCGCCTTCGCGCGCGTCCTTGCGCGCCGACGCCGCACCCCAGGCCCGCGCGAAACCGCGCTGATAATCGGTGGCTTCGGGGAGCGCCGCGAGCCGATCGGCGGCGACGGCTGCATCGTTTGCTTCGCCGAGCACCGTCTGCAATTCGCCGAGCAGCTTCGCCGTGTCGGTACGCGTTCTCCGCGACGTCACCGAGCGGAAGAATTCGAGCGCATATCGCAGGCGCTTGGCATGGATGCGGACGCGATGCCGCTCATGCGCTTCGAGCGACGCGAGATCGGGCGCGCGCGCGATACGCCGGTAGTCCTTGCGGATGCGTTTTTCGGCAAAGCTGACAAAGCGCATCGGCGACTCGTCTTCCTGCGATGAGAACCGCGCGAGCCATTCGACGAACGCGAGCATCAGGCGTGCATGGCGCTTCGACGCCAGCGCGTCGTGCACGTTGTCGCGCGCGACGCGGCGCTTCACGTCCGCAGCGGCGATGACCGGTTGCCAGCGCGCGGCGTCGTCGTCCGATTCGGCGTAGGCAGGCAGCGTCCTGTCGGTGAAGACGTCCCAGTCGCGTGCATCGGCGAGCAGGTCGCCGAACCACTTCAGATCGGGCGCGATGCGCGCATTCCACGTGTCGTCGATATCGTCGCGAAAGAGCTTCAGCAGCGTCTTCAGCCGACGCTGCGCGACGCGCAACTGATGCACGTGCTCGTCGCCCAGACCCGCGCGCGACGCGGCCGCGTTGCCGAACCACTGCCCCGCCACCGACGCCGCGATGGCGACGAACGCTTCGCGGCGCGTCGCCGTGCGCGGCAGGTCGAGTTTCGCGGCATGCACAGGTTCCGCTTGCGATGCGTGCTCGTCGTCCGGCGCGATGAACAACGGCGCGGCGTCGATCACCTCGCCCGCGAGCCCGAAGACGGCGTCCAGCGCGCCGTTCAGCGCGGGCGCCGCG
This sequence comes from Caballeronia zhejiangensis, assembly GCF_000698575.1. Lineage (GTDB taxonomy): Bacteria > Pseudomonadota > Gammaproteobacteria > Burkholderiales > Burkholderiaceae > Caballeronia > Caballeronia zhejiangensis. The sequence goes on along the minus strand of NZ_JFHD01000009.1, from coordinate 67,741 downwards.
AGCCGCAAGATCGGCGGTTCCCCTTCCGAAGTTTCGAGCGACGCGAGAATGTCCGCGCCGCCGGCATCGACGCGCCGTTCGATGCGTTCGATCTCGCGCCCGGCTTCCGAGTCCGCCGCCATATCCCGATGCGCGTTCGCGAGCGGCTCGGCGAGCGCGTCGTCGGCATGCGCGAATTCGATCAGCGACGCCGCCAGATCCTCACCCGCAGGCCGCGCGAAAGTCCGATAGCGCGTGAAGCCGGGCATCGGCACGCTCTCTTTTTGCACGGCGCACAGCGTGCGCGCGCCCTCGAGCGTTTCGATCGACAACCGCCATCGCGGCGTTTTCAGCGGAATCTCGCGCGTCGTGAAGCGCGTCCGGACGGGTTCCGCGCCCGCGAATGCGGCCACGCGATGCAGCGCGTCCTCGGCTCCATCGTCCGATCGATGCGCGTGCAGCGTCACCTCGATCCACATCGTCATGAAGTCTCCCCGGGCGATCTGACGCCGCCCGTCAATTCATACGAAATGGCTGCCGTTTCCCGATTCATGAAATCGACACACGCGCCGGGAAACATGCCCATTTGAGCTTCTGAAACGCTTCTCGTCTGCTTTTTCACCTTTCCGATACGACCTCGCGCAGGACCAGCCCCAAGGACGCGTTCATGAACCAGATTGCCTTTCCTCAATCCCAGACGGGCCGCACGCTCGGACAACGCCTCGCGCTACTGCTCTTTCTGCTTGCCATCGGCGCGGGCGCGGTGTACTGCGTCCTGCATCTGCTCGAAGATCTCGCGCCGGTGCGCGAATCGTCGGCGTTTCCATACATTCTGCTCGGCGTCGCGCTCCTGATTGCGCTCGGCTTCGAATTCGTCAACGGTTTTCATGACACGGCGAATGCTGTCGCCACTGTAATTTACACGCACTCGTTGACGCCAAACTTAGCGGTAGTCTGGTCGGGAGCATGGAATTTCATCGGCGTGTTGATTTCGAGCGGCGCGGTCGCGTTCGGCATCCTGCAATTGCTGCCGGTGGAACTGATCATCGGCGTCGGCAGTTCGCAGGGCTTCGCGATGGTCTTCGCGCTCCTCATCGCGGCGATCATCTGGAATCTCGGCACCTGGGCGCTCGGCCTGCCGTCGTCGAGTTCGCATACGCTGATCGGCTCGGTGATCGGCGTCGGCCTCATGAACCAGATGTTGCACGGCACGAACGGCACGTCGGGCGTCGACTGGAGCCAGGCGATGTCCGTCGGCAAGTCGCTGCTGTTTTCGCCGCTCGTCGGCTTCATCCTCGCGGGTTTTCTGCTTTACGTGCTGAAGCTCGTCGTGCGCGTGCCCGCGCTCTACAAAGAGCCGGAGAAGAACACGCCGCCGCCGTTCTGGATCCGCTGTCTGCTGATCCTGACATGCACGGGCGTGTCGTTCGCGCACGGCTCGAACGATGGCCAGAAAGGCATGGGCCTCATCATGCTGATCCTGATCGGCACCGTGCCGACCGCCTACGCGCTGAACAAGGCCGTGACGGCGAGCGAAACGCAGACGTTCGTCGCGGTGAGCCGCAGCGCATCGGACGTATTGCAGCGCTACAGCAACGGCGCTCCGCCCGCCGCCGACGCGCGCGCCCAGGTCGAGAAATACGTGCAGACGAAGACGCTCGCGCCGGACACGATCGCGTCGCTGAAGCGCGTCGTCGACTCGATCGAAGCGCAGATCCGCCCGAGCCAAACGATGGCCGAAGTGCCGCAGGGCAACGTCCGCAACGTGCGCAACGAGATGTACATCGCGTCGGAGGCGCTGCGCATCATGGAGAAGCAGAAAGCGCCCGCCTTTTCCAAGGACGACGACGCCGTGCTCGGCAACTACAAGAAGCAGCTCGACCACGCGACGAAGTTCATCCCGACGTGGGTGAAGGTCGCCGTCGCCGTCGCGCTCGGATTGGGCACGATGGTCGGGTGGAAGCGGATCGTCGTGACGGTCGGCGAGCGCATCGGCAAGACGCATCTGACGTACGGACAAGGCGCGTCGGCGGAACTCGTTGCGATGCTGACCATCGGCGCCGCCGATGTCTACGGCTTGCCCGTCAGCACGACGCACGTGCTGTCGTCGGGCGTCGCGGGCACGATGGCCGCGAACGGCTCCGGCCTGCAATGGCGCACCGTGCGCAGCCTCGCGCTCGCGTGGATCCTGACGCTGCCGGTTTCGATCGCGCTCGCGGGCCTGCTGTTCTGGGCGTTCCGCGGCCTATTCTGAGCGGATCGCTTGCGTAAAAAGCGGCGCGCGAAGGCTTTCGCGCGCCGTGCAAGTTTTGCCCGCCCCGCCTCGTTTCGCCTCTCCTTTTCGACATTCGTCTGCGCTGGCGCACGTTCGCTCACTGCCCGCAATGCCTGATGCCGCGGGCTTTCGTCGCTACTGGCACGGCCATTGCTCGTATGCAGTCGTCGATCGCAAGACTGATCGTGCCGGCGGCCACGAACCGCCGCTCCTTCGGCGCATGACTGTCGATGACAGTTGGGAGGCTGCGCCGGACGCCGATCCGTCACGCGATCATTTGAATAAGGAGAAGTCGAAATGACGATCGGAACCATACTGCTGATCATCCTGATCCTGCTCTTGATCGGCGCCATTCCTTCCTGGCCGCACAGCCGCAGTTGGGGCTACGGGCCGAGCGGGATCGTCGGCGTCGTGCTGATCGTAGTGATCGTTCTGTTGCTGATGGGTCGGTTGTGACATCGCGCGGCTGCTGTTGGCCGCGCAAGAAAAAAGGGGCGCTCCCGGCGGGACGCCCCTTTTTGTCGATTGCGGCCGCGGTCTAGACGCGCATCACCTGGCCGTTCGGCTCGATCTTGCGCGGGATGACCGGCTCGCTCTGCTTCGGCGACGATGCCTTCGAACGCGGCGTGACCGGCGCCTGTTCGATAGCGGCTTTATCGGCGACCTGCTTCACGGACGTGGCGCTCTTGTGCTTCTTTTTGGCTGCCGTCTGCGGCGCCGCGTGCGTCTTGCTCTTGCCCTTGACGGACTGTGCTTCGGGAGGATTCCAGACTTCCGTGTAGCGCTCGGCCGCAAAAAGCGACGACGAGCCGATCAGAAGAACGACGATCAGGAATACGCGCTTCAAGTGATTCGCTCCAACGGTTAGTGGCCCGCTCTGCGCGAGAGGATGGCGTCGAGCGTCTGCTCGGATGTTTCCAGCTCGAGCAACGCGGCGTCGAGACGCTCGATCGAGCGCGCGACGGAGCGCCCGTCCCGCTCGAAATCCGGCTCGCCGCGCGTGGCGTCGAACGCCGCGTTGACCGCGCGCGTCGCGCGCATGAAACGTTCGAGCGCAGCGGCTTCGAGCGGATCGTTGCGTGGGTTCATCGGCGAGCTCCTGTTGCGGACAAGCTGTACGAATATACAGTAAGCCGACGCCGTGGCAAACAGGCGGCGCGCGTCGTGGCGAAAATGCCGAAGCGCCTCTTGACCGGCGCATGCATCGGGCTTCGGCGGCTCGCAGCGGCGTTTTGCCGCGCATCGATGCGGCGTCGCGCGCGATTAAGTCCCTCTTAATTCTGCGCCGACACACTCGTCTCGCGATCCGGCTCCGTTGCCGCCGTCCGCACCGGACGGCCGAGCCATCACCGTGAGGAACGTGCCATGCCAGCCAACACCGCCGCGCGCCGCAGCTTCGCCAATCTCGCTCCGACGATGCGCAAACAATACGCGCTCACCCTGCGCGAATGCCGTCTTTCCCTGCCGGTCGAGCCGCCGTGGGGCGCGCCTTACCGAATGGTCGAATGGGCGTCGAAGACCGACCAGCGCGTGCAGCGACGCGTCTTTCCCGCCGACTGCACGCCGTCGCAAATCGCCGATGCGCTCAAATCCCACGTACCGGGCCGCCGCTACGGCCCGACCGACGACGAAGACTGATCCGGCGCTTCGAGTCAAAAAGCGCATGGCGGGCTTGCATTAATCCGAATGTGGACTAATATTATTGCAAAGTTCCTTTGGAGACTTAACGACATGCCCAACGCCGCACGCGCCGAACATGCGTCGGCCGGCCGTCCGGTGCCGCGTCCGGCGCTGGATTCGGGTGATCTATCCGCTGCCGGTCTACGCGCCTTCTTCAATATCGCCCGCGACTGGGCGCTATCCGCCGAGGAGCAGATCACGCTGCTCGGCTCGCCGGGGCGCTCCACCTATTTCAAATGGAAGCAGGACCCCGAATCCGCCCGCCTCGCTCGCGACACGCTCGAGCGCCTTTCGCTGATTCTCGGCATCTACAAGGCGCTGCAAATCCTTCTCCCCGATCCGAAAGCCGCCGATACCTGGATCCGCCGCCCCAATGCCGCGCCGCCGTTCGGCGGGCGTCCGGCGCTCGATCGGCTGCTGGCGGGCAATATCAGCGATCTCGTCGCCGTGCGCCAATATCTCGACGCGATGCGGGGCGGCTGGGCGTGATGGGAATTGCATTCAGCAAGGACACACCGAACTGGCGCGAACAGTGGCCGCACAGTCTGCTCGACTGGTCGCCGGCGTATCGCGTGATTCCCACGCGCTTTCCTGCCGTCAATCTCTTCGATCGCGTGGCGTCGCCGCAGGATTTCGAAGCGCTCTACGCACTGGAGGCGATGACCAACGACCGCCTGCGCACCGAAATCGGCGAACTCGATCTCGTGCCCGCGGAAGAGCGCTGTTTCGGGCCGGGCTGCGGGCCGATCATGGCGGCGTTCACGCATCTGAATCCGAACGGCAGCCGTTTCTCGGACGGCAGCTACGGCGTGTTTTACTGCGGCCGCGAGCGGCAGACGGCGATCGCGGAAACGCGCTATCACTCCGGGCTTTTTCTCGCCGCGACGAACGAAGCGCCGACGCGCCAGCAGATGCGTCTCTACACAGTGCGCGCGCACGGCGATGTCGTCGATCTGCGCGGCGACGCGATCGCGCGAACGGGCCTCGATCCGCGCATCCTCGCGCCGGACGACTACGGCCCGGGCAAGGCGCTCGGACGCGCGGTGCGGGCGGCCGGTGCGCCGGGGATCGTGTATCCCTCGGTGCGCGATCCGCAGGGCGAATGCCTCGCCGCCCTGCGCACGACGATGCTGCGCGACTGCCGGCACGCGGCGTATCTCGAATACAACTGGAACGGCGAGGCGATCGACTACGTGTTCGAGCTGAATCAGGTCGGCTGAACGGGCAAACGTTTCACCTTCCCGAGCCGATCGCCACAGCCGTTTCGGTGCGCGTGCGCGAGAGCTTCTTCGACGCCGGGCGCGCCGCCTTTCTCGCCGCTTTCTTGCCGACCTGCTCGAGCGCCTGCGACGCCGCGTTCTTGCCGCTCGATTTCAGCGCACCCGCGCGCGCCTTGCGGCTCGATTCGCCGAGCAGCCGGGTCAGGCGCGCGTCGCTTGGCGTCGCGCCTTTGCGGTTCTTGCGCGCCGCCTCGCGCGTGCGGCGTTTCGCTTCCTTTTCGAGGAAGATCGCGAGCGCGGCTTCATCGGTCTTGAGACCGTGACGGCGCGACGCGGGCATCGATTCGGCGAGCTCGCCGGCTTCGAACGCCTCGATCACGGCCGGATGCACATAGCATTTGCGGCACACGGCGGGCGTATTGCGCAGCAGTTGCGCGACTTCCTTCACCGTGCCGACGACATGCTTGCGCGCCTCGGTCACCGTCTCCCATTTCAGCTTTCTCAGCGCCGCGAGCGCGAACACGCTGCCCGCCCACGTCCGGTAATCCTTCGCCGTGAAATCCGCGCCGGTGATCTCGCGCAGATATTCGTTGATGTCGGATGAAGAAACCGAATGGCGCTCGCCGTCCTCATCGAGATACTGGAAGAGATCCTGCCCCGGCAGATCCATGCAGCGCTTGACGATGCGCGCGACCCGCGCGTCGCTCACGGCCACATCGTGCTCGATGCCGCTCTTGCCGCGAAACTTGAACCGCAACGTTCCCGCCGACACTTTCAGATGCCGCTTTCTCAACGTCGTCAGGCCGTACGAGCGGTTTTCGCGCGCGTATTCCTCGCTGCCGACGCGGATCAGCGTCGTATCGAGCAGACGCACCACGGTCGCGAGCACCTTGTCGCGCGGCATGCCGTCGAGCGCCAGATCGCGCGTAACCCGCGAGCGCAGTTTCGGCAGCACCGCGGAAAACGCGAGCATGCGTTCGTACTTGTTCGCGTCGCGCGTTTCGCGCCATTGCGGGTGATAGCGATATTGCTTGCGACCGCGCGCATCGCGTCCGGTCGCCTGGAGATGGCCGCGCGAGTCGGGGCAAATCCACACATCGGTGTAAGCGGGCGGAATCGCGAGCGCGTTGATGCGGCGAATCTCGGCTTCGTCGTCGATGCGCTTGCCCTGCGTGTTGAAGTACGCGAACGCGCCGTCGATCCATTCGCGCGTATAGCCGCGCCGCGAATCGTCCACGTAGCGCAGGCCGGGCGGCAAATCATCCGGGCAGCCCTGCACGTCGGCCGTCAGGCGGTCGCCGGCGCCGCCGCCTGTCTCGTTGTTCGTTCCGATTTTCGCCACCGCGCGCCTCGCCTGATTGGTCTTCTATCGATGGCGAAGATTCGAGCAACGTGCGTGCCGCGTTGCACCGGAGTCACGGCAGCGCGAGTTCGCGCGCGCCTTCGGACGACGCCCAGCGCTCTTTTACGGACCAGCGCTCGTCGGTGCCGGCCTGCACGATCGTGAGCCGGCCTTCGGGCGCGAACGCGCACGTATCGATGTAAATCTGCGAGCCGATCTGCTTCACCGCGCGCGTCGGCGTATGGCCGCAGTAAGTGGGCGACAGGCCGAATTGCAGCCCGGGGTCCGCGTGACCGAGCGCAAGGCTGCGGCCCCAAAGTATCTGCCCGCGGACGTCTTCGTGATAGTCGCCGGCATCGAGTTCGGCGTCGTTGCCGAAGAACTCCGCGTGCAGCACGTTGAAGCGCCGCTCGCCCTCGCCGACGATCCGCACGAGCGGCAGCGTCGAGAGCCGCGCGGCGAGCGCGGCAAGCTGATCGTCGGGCACGGTTTCAGCCCACGCGCCGCCGATCGCGTACCACGATTGACGGCGCATCGCGCCGGTCGCGACCGCGATCAGCGCATCCTCGTGATTGCCGAGCACGGGATAAAACCACGGCTTGTCGATGAGATCGATGGCCGCGAGCGAATCCGTGCCGCGATCGACCAGATCGCCGACGGAGAACAGCCTGTCCCGCGCGCCGTCGAAACCGATTTCGTGCAGAAGATAACGCAGCGCATCGACGCAGCCGTGCAGATCCCCGACCACGAAATCGCGGCCGAGATCATTGGCGGGATGCCTGCAGACGATAGGATAGGTAGGACCATTCATGCGCCGATGATAGCGCTCGTCAATGACGCCGTGTGCGGGGTGGATCGCTTTTGCAAGCAATACGCAAGCCGCGCGCACACTCGTTACAGCGGCGTTACCGGGGCGCGTCCGGTCGACGTAAAAAGTGCTGTTCCCGACCTTTTTGCAACGCAGTTATTGCCCGATGACGCGAAGCCGCGCGACGGCTTTCGCATCGATCGACGCGCGTGGATCGCCGAATTGACGCGTCACGAAGTTGCTCAGAACGGCGATCTGCTCGTCGGTGAATTGCGCGTCGAATGCGGGCATCAGCGCGTGCGCATCGCGGGTCTTGCGATTCACGCCGCGCAGGATCACGAGAACGAGATTGCTCGCCGCCGCCGCGCCGCCATCACGCGCGAGCGGCGGAAACGGCTTGCTGCCCTCGCCTGTCGCGCCGTGGCAACTGGCGCACGCGGCGGCGTAAAGACGCGCGCCTTCCGAATCGATCGATGTCGTGTCCGCCCTCGCCGGGTCGCTCACGCGCGCGTCTTTCGCCGCGACGGGCGGCACGGCGCGCAGATACACGATCATCGAACGCAGATCCGCGGGCGTCAGATGCTGCGTGCCAGTCGCGACGACTTCGGCCATCGGTCCGAGCGCATGGGCACGGCCGGGCGCGGCGCCCGTCGACAGAAAGCGCAGCAGTTCGTCGTCGCGCCACGCGCCGATGCCCGCGACGCGATCCGGCGTCAGATTGCCCGCCTGCCATCCCGCGACCGTCGCCCCGGCAAGCCGCTTGCTTCCCATCAGCCCGCCGATGCCGTTGCGCGGCGTGTGGCACTCGCCGCAATGCCCGAGCCCTTCGACGAGATACGCGCCGCGATTCCACTCCGCGCTCTTCGACGGATCGGGCACGAAGCGCCGCGGCGAAAACTCGAGAAGATTCCACAGCGCCATGAGCCAGCGCTGATCGAACGGAAACGCGAGCGTGTTGCGCGGCGTCGCGGACCGCACGGGCGGCACGGTCGCGAGATAGGCGCGCATCGCGAGCAGATCGGCGTCGGAAAGCAGCGTGTACGACGTGTACGGAAACGCGGGATAAAGCCGCTCGCCGTTCCTGCCGATGCCCTCGCGCATCGCGCGGATGAACTGCGCGTCGGTCCATGCGCCGATGCCCGTTTCGCGATCGCTCGTGATGTTCGGCGCGAACACGTCGCCGAACGGCGTCGGGATCGGCCTGCCGCCCGCGAACGGCCGCGCGGATTCCGAGCGGGCGGTATGGCAGCTCATGCAGCCGCCCGCGCGCACGAGGTATTCGCCTTGCTGGACTCTGGTTTGCGCTTGGGCGGCGCCGGACGCGCACGCCAGCAGAACGATCAGGCACGCGAGCCGCGCCTTCATCGCAGGGACGCCTCGATCGTGCCGGCGAGCCGCAGCGACAACGCCGCGATCGTCAGCGTGCAGTTGACGGAGCCGCCCGCGGGCATCACCGCGCTCCCGGCGATGAACAGGTTCGGATGATCGTGCGCGCGGCATTCGTCATCGACCACGGAATCGTTCGGATCGCGGCCCATGATCGCCGTGCCCATGATGTGGCTGCTCGCGCCGAGCGAATCGTCGTGCTCGATTTCCGTGCCCTCGAAAATCCCGGCGATGCGCGCGAACTGCGCGTGCGTGTCGGCGGCGCTCTTGCGCACGTAATCGTCGATCGAATACGCGATTTCCGGGCGCGGCAAGCCGAGCGCGTCCTTTTGCGCCGACAGCATCACGCGATTTTCGCTCGACGGCAGTTGCTCGTGAAAGCTGCCGAACGTGAGCCTGCGCGCGCATTGCTCGCGAATCTGCCGGTCGAGCTCGCCGCCGGTCAGCCCTTTATCCAGCAGATTCCGGGTGACGGCGAGCGTCGGCGCCGCGTTCGACAGATGCAGCTTCTTCGCCGCCTGCTGCGCGCGAAACGGCCCGTCGCGGAAATCGACGATCGACGACATCTCCACTGGCCCGCGTCCCGGCCACAGCGCCTCGTTGGCGAGAAAGCTGACGCTCGCGGCGGGATGATCCATCAGATTGCGCCCGACCTGATCCGAGCCGTTGCCGATGCCCTTCGGAAACCGCGCGGACGTCGACATCAGAAGCAGCTTGGGCGTCTCGATGCCGTTCGCCGCGATGACGAAGCGCCTGCCGGTCACGCGCGTCGAGAGGCCGTTCGGGTCCTTGCAATGGATCGCGACGATCTCGGCGCGATCGTTCGCCTCGATGCGATACGCGACCGCCTGCGCGACGAGCGCCGCGCCCGCGCGTTCGGCCTTGTCGGCGTGCGACGCTGCGTGATACAGCGCGCCGATCGGACAAATCGGCATGCAATTGTTGTTGCCGCAGCACGCGGGGCGCGCGTCGTACGGACGGCTGTTGCGCGCCATCGGCTCGGGCACCACGCGATACGACTGCGCGCCGAGCAACTCGGCGACGCGCCGGTCCATCCACGAGAGCGGCAGCGCGTCCATCGGATAAGGTGTCGAGCGCGGCGAGCCGAGATCGATGTCCGGTCCCGCGACGCCCAGATCGGCTTCGGCCTGCCCGTACCACGGTTCGAGCGTCTCGTAGGGAAACGGCCAGTCGCGCCCGACGCCGTACAGCGTTTTCACGCGAAAGTCAGAAGGCAAAAGGCGCCACGCCGCGCCGGCCCAATGCCACGTCGTCCCGCCGACGAGCCGCAGATATTGCGGCTGATAGGGCGTCGCGCCGCGATCGACGAGATAGGCGCCGGGATTCATCGGCTCGGGGCGCGGCGCGTGACGCACGAGCGGATACGGCGCGCAGAGATCGCGCTTGTCGGCGGCGCGGCGAAAGTTCTCGACGATCTGCCAGCGCGCAAGACGCGGCCCGGCTTCGAGCAGAATCACCGACGCGCCCGCTTTCGCCAGCCGGTACGCGACGAGACTGCCCGCCACGCCCGAGCCGACGACCACGACGTCCGCCGAAGTGGAACCCGCCATGCGCGTGCCCTTGTCTTGAATGGCGATGCGCGGCGCTCAGGGCTTCTTCGCCCAGTCGGCCGGCTCGCCGCGGCAGTATGAGGGAACCGTGAGCATGTCGCCGACGGGATCGAACATCAGTGCGCGTTCGTACGCAACGACTTCGACATGCGGCGGCTCGCCGACGACGCCGAGATACCACGCGCGCATCACGCTGCCGACCGTCTTCGCAAGCTCGGGACGCGTGGCTTCGAGCGCGGCGGTGATGATGTCGGTGGGCGTGCCGCCGTGCGTCGCGATCCACTTGTCGAGCGCGGCGATCTTCGCGGCGAAGTCCGCATCGTGCCGGACGAGCGCCGCGTGCACGCGTTCGGCGAGAAGCGGATCGAAGTGCGTGCGGCCGGTGAGTTTCATCGACACGGCGAGAAACGCGCCGATTCCGCTCGCGGGCGGTTCCTGAGCGCGCGCCGGCACGAGCAGCGCACACGCGCCCGCCATGATTCCCCTTCGCATCGCAAACGACGTCATCTCTGGCACTCAGCTTGTTGAAAGGCGATCGGGCAATAATCGCAGCGTCGGGCGATGCCTGCCTCACATGCGGACAAAACGAAATGAAGCCGATCTTCCCGCCCGTACTGCGCAACCGGCCGCGCGCGCTGATCGGCCTGGCTGTTGGTTGCGTCGCCGCCGCTTTGGTTCCGGCGCACGTGCGGCCGACGGCGCGCGCGCTGATCGGCTGGGACTCGGCCGTGTGGCTCTACCTCGCGCTCATCTGGGTGAAGATGGCGTCCGCGCGCCAGAGCGACGTGCAGGAACTCGCCGAGCGCGAAGACGAAAACGCCGCGACCGTGCTGATGGTCGTGAGCGTCGCGGCGATTGCGAGCATCGTGGCGATCGTCGTCGAGCTGTCGACCGCGAAGCACATGGGCGCCGGCGCGGTGCTGCATTACGTGCTCACCGGCGCGACGATGCTCGGCGCATGGTTCCTGATCCCGACGATGTTCACGCTCCACTACGCGCGGCACTACTATCAGTCGCCGGACAACGATACCGCGCTGAGATTTCCCGACCGTCATCTGAAGCCGGGTTACTGGGACTTCCTCTACTTCTCCTTCACGATCGCGGTCGCGTCGCAGACCGCCGATATCGCGCTTGCATCGACGTCGGCGCGCCGCACGGCGCTCGCGCAATCGGTGCTGTCGTTCTTCTTCAATCTCGCGGTGCTCGGGCTTTCGATCAACATCGCCGCGAGCATGGTCGGCGGCTGAAACGACGCTGTCACGCGCGCGCCATAAGCTCGACGAACGGCTCATCGAACGCGCCGTGTAAAAACGCGGCGCGCGCCGCAGTCAGTTTTACACGCGGCACGTTCGTGCCTTTCTTGCTCTGCGGGACGTGGGCGCCGGCGGTCTCGTCGTGCCATAGGCGGAAATGAACGTGCCGCAGCGCACACACGCCCCCGCCCGGTGGCACAGCGATTGCTGCATTGCGCCAGCCCAATCAGAAGAAACCCGGATCAGCACTCGCTCGCGCGGCCTCGCGCTCGTGCGTTCCGCATGCACAGGAGAGCCCATTTTGCCTTTGAACGTTCTGCTGGTCGCCTCCGAAGCCGTCCCGCTCGCCAAGACCGGCGGACTCGGCGATATGGTCAGCGCCTATGCTGCCGCGCTGCGCGAAGCCGGCGTCGATGCCACCATCCTGCTTCCCGCCTATCCGAACGCCATTGCCCAAGCAGAAGGCCTGAGCAAGATCGGCACGCTCACCGGCCTGCCGGGCGGCAACGCGGCGCTGCTGCGCGGCCGCATGCCCGATACCGGCGTGCCGGTTCTGCTGCTGCGCTGCGACACGCTCTACGCGCGCGACGGGCTTTATCAGGACGAACAGGGCCGCGACTATCAGGACAACGCGCTTCGCTTCGCGACGCTTTCCGCCGCCGCGGTGCGGATCGCGCGAGGCGTGCGCGGCGTGAAGAAGCCGGACATCGTTCATGCACACGACTGGCACACGGGCCTGACGCCGCTTCTGATGAAGCACGCGGACGTGCACGCAAAGAGCGTATTCACGATCCACAATCTCGCATTCCAGGGCAACTACGCGCTCTCGCTTGGTGCGTCGCTCGGCGTGCCGGAAAAGTGGCTCGTGCATGCGTTGAGCGACCCGAAGAGCATCGAGTTCTATGGCGCATTGAGTCTGATGAAAGCGGGCATCGTCCACGCCGATCGCGTAACGACCGTCTCCGAAACTTACGCGCGCGAAATTCTCACGCCGCGCTTCGGTCATCTGATGGAAGGCGTGCTGCAAAGCTGCGCCGACAAGCTGTCGGGCGTCGTGAACGGCATCGACGAAGAAACGTGGAATCCCGCCGCCGATCCGCTCATCGAACGCACCTATTCCTTCGACGATATGCGCGGCAAGCACGCGTGCAAGCGCGCGCTGCAACGCATGTTCGGTTTGCCCGTCGATCCGTTCGCGCCGCTGATGGCGATCGGCAGCCGCATGACCGGTCAGAAACTCGCCGATGTCGTGCTCGATGCGCTGCCGCGTCTGCTCGCGCGACATCCGCGTCTGCAGCTCGCCGTGATCGGCAAGGGCGAGGCGCATATCGAAGCCGGTTTCAGGAAGCTCGCGCAGGAATGGCCGGATCGCGTGGGCGTGCATATCGGATACGACGAACGGCGCGCCCATGCCCTGCACGCGGGCGCGGACATCCTTCTGCACGGCAGCCGCTTCGAGCCGTGCGGCCTCACGCAGATGTATGCGATGCGCTACGGCACGCTGCCGGTCGCATCGCGCGTGGGCGGCCTCGCCGACACGATCGTCGATGCGGCGCAAAACGAACTGCACGGCATGCGCGACGTGCTCCGTCCATCGGCGTGGCTGCGCGACGGCACGCATGATCTGCCTGTCGCGCCGGTCCCCGCGCCGCGCTCCTCGCACGCGCCTACCGGCTTTCTCTTCGATGGCGAACGCGCGGACGATATCGTCTACGCCGCGAGCCGCGCGCTCGACGCCTACATGCGTCCGCAAGTGTGGCGCGCGTTGCAGCGCAACGCGATGTCCTGCGATTTCGGATGGAACGAAGCCGTGACGACGATGGTCGCACTGTACGTCGGCCTGAGCGGCGCGCGTCCGAGCCGCACCGCATTGCGTGCGCGCCGCGTGGCCGATGTCATGCCGACGCCCGCACCGGCACAGGACGCGCATTCGATGGCGCGCACCGCGTGAGCGTGCCGGCGGCAGTTGCTCCATAGTAACGACCAGGGTTCGAACCGGGCGCGGCACGCAACGTGCTGTCCCGCCCGTGCATGAGCCCGAAGGAAATCACTTGGGGACCGTGGCGCCCACCGTGATGCAAGAAGGCATTCGATGCACGGTGCATCGCGACAACGCGGCCAGGCAGGCGTCGAAATCCGGCGCCAAGGTGTAATCTGAGTTCCGCCTGAGAGTTCGCGTGATTCGTGACGCGCGGACCAGCTCTTCAGCCAGTTTGGCCCGTGAGCGTGATCGCGATTGATGCCCGCATCCCCGCCACCGCAGGACGACTCTGGAAAAGACGAACGATGGAAAACCATCAAGCTCCTCATGCGTACGCGCCGCGTATCTACTTCATCGATCCCCTGCTCGTCGGCCCGCTCGCGAACTGGCCCGCCCAGTTCGAGCACGCGGCAGGGCTCGGCTTCGATCACGTCCTGATCGGCTCGCCGTTCACGCCGGGCAGCAACGGACATCGCGAGGCGGTCGCCGATCATCATCGGCTGCATTCCGTCTTCGAATCCGATGCGAGCGCATCGGACGGCCTGCGCCAGCTCGCCGACGCCGCGAAAAAGCACAAGCTCACGCTGCTCGTCGATATCGTGATCGACCGCGTGAGCGCCGAAGGCGGGCTTTATCAGGACAACAAGCACTGGTTTCAGCCGTTCGAAAGCGCGGATGCGCGCCTCGATCCGCGCAAGCCGCCGCGTCAGCGCGACGTCGCGTGGGCGAATTTCGCCGATGGCGAGGCCGCGCATCATCTGACCGAATGGTGGGCGCGCGAGCTGAACCTGCTCGCCGATGCGGGCGTGGGCGGGTTTCGCTTCGATGCGCCGGACGCGGTGCCCGCGCATGTGTGGCGCAGGCTCGGCGCGGCGGTGCGCGAAAAGCATCCGGAGACGCGCTGGCTCGCGTGGACCGTCGGCGTCACGCGGCATGATCTGCACGGTCTCGCCGACGCCGGTTTCGACGCCGTGTTCGCATCGACGCGCTGGTGGGACTTCAAGAGCGCGTGGCTCTTCGACGAGCACGCGGCGCTGTCGCGCATCGCACCGCCCATCGCGTTTCCGGAAGATCCGTTCGGCGCGCGGCTCATCAGCGATCTCGCCGATACGAGCGACACCGCGCTCGTCGAACGCGCCTACACGCGCGCGCTCGACACCGCCGCCGCGCTCGGCACCGGCATCATGGTGCCGATGGGCTTCGAATACGGCGTCGCCCTGCCGATGTCGCCGCAATACGGCATCGCGGCGGAATACGAGCGTGCGAAGAGCGAGAAGCGCATCGATCTCACCGCGCGCATCCGGCGTGCGAACGAGTTGCAGCGCAACGTCGGCACGCTCGCGAGCGTCGGCGAACTGCGCGCGCTGACGGGGGCGGGCACGCCCTACGCGGCGCTGATTCGCGCGGATGGCGGCGATCTGCGCCATAGCAGCGACGCCGTGCTCGCCGTCATCAATCCCGATCTCGTCGCGCCCGTGCACGTCGATACGTTGCATCTGCTCGAATCGGTGCCGGGCAACTACACGCGCTTCGCGCTGATCGACGACACGATGGGCAAGCCCGAGCGCCTCGCGCCCTTCACGCTCAAGGCGGGCGAAGTGCGCCTGTATCGCGCGGAAGCCGAGCCGTTCATCCTGCTCGCGCAGCCGCAAGTGAAGCGCGGCGCGAAGGCCGCCGACAAGAAGTCCGTCGCCGAGGCGATCGCCGCGCCGCGCGTGTCGATCGAGAGCGTGACGCCTTCGGTCGATCACGGACGCTTTCCGGCGAAGCGCATCGTCGGCGAGGCGGTGGAGATTCAGGCAGCGATCTTCGCGGAAGGCCACGACAAAATCGCCGCCGCCGTGCAATGGCGCGCCGCCGATGAAACCGAGTGGCACGAAGCGCCGATGACCGCCGTGCAGCCCGCCGGCCTCGATCTGTGGAGCACGCGCGTTCCGCTCGAACGCGTGGGCCGCCATGAATTCGTCGTGATGGCGTGGCGCGACGATTACGCGTCGCTCGTCGATCACATGCAGAAGAAGCTGAAGGCCGGTCAGACGGTGGAGCTCGAAGTCGAGGAAGCGAAGCATCTGTTCGCGCTGATCCTCGCCGAAGTCAAAACCTCCGACGATGCCGACAGCGACAGCGCGCCGCTCGAAGCGATCGTCAAGGAATTCACGAAGGCCGACGACGCGCGCAAGCTCGAACTCGTGCTCGCGAGCGCGACCGCGAAAGCCGTTGCAGCGGCGCGGCATCGTCCGTTCCTGTCGCGCGATCCGGTCGTGTACCGCATCGATTCGGAACGCGCCGCCGCGCGCTTCGCGAGCTGGTACGAGATCTTCCCGCGTTCCATGAGCGACGACGTGAATCGTCACGGCACGTTCATCGACGTGATCGGCAAGCTGCCGCGCATCCGCGAGATGGGCTTCGACGTGCTGTACTTTCCGCCGATCCATCCGATCGGCGTCGCGAACCGCAAGGGCAAGAACAACTCGCTGACCGCGCAGCCGGGCGATGTCGGCAGCCCATATGCGATCGGCGGCAAGGAAGGCGGCCACGACGCGCTGCATCCCGAACTCGGCAATCTCGACGACTTCAAGCGCATGCTCGAAGCCGCGCACGAACACGGGCTCGAGATCGCGCTCGACTTCGCGGTGCAATGCTCGCCGGATCATCCGTGGCTCAAGGAGCATCCGACGTGGTTCGCATGGCGTCCCGACGGCACGCTGCGTTATGCGGAAAATCCGCCGAAGAAGTATCAGGACATCGTGAATCCGGACTTCTACGCGCAGGACGCGAAACCCGATCTGTGGCTCGCGTTGCGCGACGTGTTCCTGCACTGGATCGCGGCGGGCGTGCGAATCTTCCGCGTCGACAATCCGCATACGAAGCCCTTCCCGTTCTGGGAATGGGTGATCGGCGACGTGCGCGCGCGCCATCCCGATGTCATCTTCCTCGCCGAAGCGTTCACGCGGCCGCGCGTGATGAACCGTCTCGCGAAGCTCGGCTTCTCGCAGTCGTACACGTACTTCACCTGGCGCGAGAGCAAGCGCGATTTTCTCGAGTACATGCACGATCTCACGCAGACCGATGCGAAGGAATTCTTCCGCCCGAACTTCTTCGTGAACACGCCGGATATCAATCCGCGCTTCCTGCAAAGCTCCGGACGGCCGGGTTTCGTGATTCGCGCGGCGCTGGCGGCCACGCTATCCGGATTGTGGGGCGTGTATAGCGGCTTCGAGCTGTGCGAATCGGCGGCGCTGCCGAACAGCGAGGAGTATCTCGACTCCGAGAAGTACGAACTGAAGGCGTGGGACTGGAACCGGCCCGGCAACATCGTCACGGAAATCACCGCGCTCAATCGCATCCGCCGCGCGAATCCCGCGTTGCAGACGCATTTGGGCGTCAACTTCCTGCCCGCGCATAACGATCACATCCTGTTCTTCGAAAAGGCGAACGCATCGCGCGACAACGTCGTGCTCGTCGCGATCAACCTCGATCCGTTCAACGAGCAAGGCGCGGATATCGAACTGCCGTGGCAGACGCTCGAACGCTGGGGCGTGCATGAGTGGGACGCGATCGCGGTCGAGGATCAGGTGACGGGCGAGCAATTCGAATGGCGCGGACGGCGCCAGCATGTGCGGCTCAATCCGCATTCGCTGCCATTCGCGATCTGGCGCATATCGCCGACATGGGGTTTGCCGAAGCCGCAGCCTGACGCAGCGTGATTCATCGACGTACGAAAGCACACCAAGAACATTGGAGCGAAACGTGGATACAAGGGTGAAGCGCAACAAGAAGGCGTCGATTCTCAACGACGATCCGCTTTGGTACAAGGACGCGATCATCTATCAGGTTCACATCAAGTCTTTCTTCGATGCGAACAACGACGGCATCGGCGATTTTCCCGGCCTGCTCGCGAAGCTCGACTACATCGCGGAGCTGGGCGTCGATGCGATCTGGCTGCTGCCGTTCTATCCGTCGCCGCGCCGCGACGACGGCTACGACATCGCAGACTATCGAAACGTGCATCCGGACTACGGCACGATCGCGGACGTCAAGCGCTTCATTCAGGAAGCGCACGCGCGCGGCATACGCGTGATCACCGAACTGGTCATCAATCACACGTCGGATCAGCATCCGTGGTTTCAGCGCGCGCGTCATGCGAAGCCGGGATCGAATCATCGCAACTACTACGTGTGGTCCGACACGGACAAGAAGTACGAAGAGACGCGCATCATCTTCATCGACTCGGAACCTTCGAACTGGACGCACGATCCGGTCGCGGGCCAGTATTACTGGCATCGCTTCTACGCGCATCAGCCCGACCTGAACTTCGATAACCCGGCGGTCATCAAGGAAGTGCTCTCCGTGATGCGCTTCTGGCTCGACATGGGCATCGACGGGCTGCGGCTGGACGCGGTGCCGTATCTCGTCGAGCGCGAAGGCACGAACAACGAGAATCTGCCCGAGACGCACCAGATCCTCAAAAAGATTCGCGCCACCATCGACGCGGAGTATCCGAACCGCATGCTGCTCGCGGAAGCGAACCAGTGGCCGGAAGACGTGAAGGAATACTTCGGCGACGAAGACGAATGCCACATGGCGTTTCACTTCCCGCTGATGCCGCGCATCTATATGTCGATCGCGAGCGAGGATCGCTTTCCGATCACGGACATCATGCGGCAGACGCCGGACCTCGCCGAAACCAATCAATGGGCGATCTTCCTGCGCAATCACGATGAACTCACGCTCGAAATGGTCACCGACTCCGAGCGCGACTACTTGTGGAACACATATGCGAGCGATCGCCGCGCGCGCCTGAACCTCGGCATTCGCCGCCGTCTCGCGCCGCTGATGGAACGCGACCGGCGCCGCATCGAGCTCATCAATTCGCTGCTGCTGTCGATGCCCGGCACGCCCGTGATCTATTACGGCGACGAGCTCGGCATGGGCGACAACATCCACTTGGGCGATCGCGACGGCGTGCGCACGCCGATGCAATGGTCGTCCGACCGCAACGGCGGTTTCTCGCGCGCCGATCCCGAGCAACTCGTGCTGCCGCCCGTGATGGGCTCGCTCTACGGCTATGACGCGGTGAACGTCGAATCGCAAAGCCGCGATCCGCATTCGCTGCTGAACTGGACGCGCAAGATGCTCGCGGTGCGCCGCTCGAAGCATGCGTTCGGCCGCGGCACGATCCGCTTCTTGCGGCCCGCGAATCGCAAGATCCTCGCGTATCTGCGCGAACTCGAAGGCGAGCCGCCGATCCTGTGCGTCGCGAATCTTTCGCGTGCGCCGCAAGCGGTGGAGCTGGATCTGTCGGAATTCGACGGCTCCGTGCCGCTCGAAATGACCGCCGATTCGCCGTTCCCGGCTATCGGCAAGCTCACGTATCTGCTCACGTTCCCGCCCTACGGCTTCCTGTGGTTCCAGCTTTGCCCGGGCAACATGCGGCCCGCGTGGGCGCAGGCGCCGTCCGAGCAATTGCCCGAGTTCGTCACGATGGTGATTCGCGCCGGCCAGACCGGCCCGACGCCGGAAAACGTCCGGCTGCTCGAATCGGAAGTGCTGCCGAACTATCTGAGCAAGCGCCGCTGGTTCGCATCGAAGGATCAGAAGCTGCATGCGGTGCGCCTCGCCGCGCTGACCACGATCGAAGGCGCGGGCTTCGCGTTCACCGAGATCGAAGCCGATGTCGGCGATCATTGCGAGCGCTACGTGTTGCCGCTGTCGATCGCGTGGGGCACGGAGACGACGTCGCCGCTCTACATGCAGCTCGCGCTCGCGCGCGTGCGGCGCAACCGCAACATCGGGCATTTGACCGATGCGTTCTCGGTGCCGCAATTCACCTATGGCGTGATCCGCAAGCTCAAGGAGCGCGCGGTCGTGCCGACGGTGCAAAAGAGCGAGATCCGCTTCATTCCGACCGAGCTCTTCGACACGCTCAATCTCTATCCCGCCGATCCGCCCGAGATCCGCTGGCTCGCCGCCGAACAGAGCAACAGCTCGCTCGTGATCGGCGACAAGATCGTGCTCAAGCTCGTGCGTCGCGTCGTGGGCGGCATTCACCCCGAAGCGGAAATGAGCCGCTATCTGACGCAACTCGGCTACGCGAACACCGGCCCGCTCTACGGCGAAGTCGTGCGCGTCGATCCGCAGGGCGTGCCGCATACGCTCATCATCCTGCAGGGTTACATCGACAATCAGGGCGATGCGTGGAACTACGCGCTCGACTATCTGCGCCGCACCGTCGATGAGCTCGCGGTCGCGGTCGAATCCGAAGAGCACGCGCAGGAACGCGACGCGCAGGCGGAAGGTTTAGCGGGCTACGGCAACATCGCGGGCATCATCGGCAAGCGGCTGGGCGAACTGCACGTCGCGCTCGCATCGCCGACGGAAGACGAAGCGTTCTCGCCGCAGCGCGCATCGGCCGAGGACGTCGAGGGCTGGATCGACGGCACGCTGAAGCTGCTCGAATCGGCGCTCGACATCCTCGCGCAGAAGATCGGCGAATTCAACGAGCACGACCGTTTCCTCGCGCAAAGTCTGCTCGACCGGCGTGAACTGCTCGTCGATACGGTCAAGAAGCTCGTCGCGCCCGATGCCGATGCGTTGTGCATCCGCATCCACGGCGATTTCCACCTGGGCCAGGTGCTGATGGCGCAAGGCGATGCGTATCTCATCGACTTCGAAGGCGAGCCCGCGCGACCGCTCGACGAACGCCGCAAAAAGACGAGTCCGCTGCGCGACGTCGCGGGCCTGTTGCGTTCGCTGTCGTATGCGAGCGCGGCAGCGCAATCGACGACGGAAAACGCGCCCGCGCAGACGGCGGATCGCAAGCGGGCGCTCTTCGAACGCCTGCGCGCGTTCGCCGAGGAGAGCTTTTTGCGGGAGTACACCGGGGCGATCGCCACGTCGCCCGAAACGATCGCGGCCGAAGACGTGTTTCAGCCGTTGCTCGATCTTTTCCTGATCGAGAAGGCCGCTTACGAAATCCGCTACGAAGCAGCGAACCGGCCGACCTGGATCGGCCTTCCGTTGCGGGGTCTCGCGTCGCTCGCGAGCCGCCTGCTGGGAGATACGGGCGAGCCGCCCGCTCCGGGCACGCGACCCGTATTCGGAGCCAACAAGGACAATCCGGATGGAACTCACCATGAACACTCGTAGCGATCCGGCGGATACCAGGAACCCCGCGCACGGCCTCAATCCGCTCGATATCGACGCACTCGTCGAGGCCCGGCATCCCGATGCCTTCTCGATGCTCGGCCTGCACGAAACCGATCTGGGGCACGTCGTGCGCGTGTTCCTGCCGGGCGCATCGTCAGTGAGCGTCGCGGATGCGGGCAACGGCGAGCATCTCGGCTCGCTCGCGCGCATCCACGATGCGGGGCTTTACGCGGGCTTCGTCACGAGGCCGGCGGCGTATCGCCTGAAGATCGACTGGCACGGCACGCCGCAGGAAACGCACGACACGTATTCGTTCGGCCCTGTGCTCAGCGACGAATGGCTCGACCGTCTCTCGCAAGCCGATCCGTATGCGGTGCTCGAATGCCTCGGCTCGCGGCCCATCACGCATGGCGGCGTCGCGGGCGTGCGCTTCGCGGTGTGGGCGCCGAATGCGCGGCGCGTCTCGGTGGTCGGCGACTTCAACACATGGGATGGGCGGCGCCATCCGATGCGCCTGCGTCACAACGCAGGCGTGTGGGAGCTGTTCATTCCGGGCATCGGCGCGGGCACGCGTTACAAGTACGAGATCGTCACGCGCGACGGTCATACGCTGCCGCTCAAGGCCGATCCGTGCGCGATGCAGAGCGAGAAGCCGCCGTCGACGGCATCGGTCGTCGCGGATGCCGATGCGATCGATCATTACGCATGGACCGACGCCGAGTGGATGAACACGCGCGGCGACAAGCAGACGCCGCAATCGCCGATCACCATATACGAGGCGCATGCCGAGTCGTGGCTGCGCGTGCCGGAGGAAGACAATCGCGGCATGAACTGGCACGAGCTGGCCGAGCGTCTGATTCCGTATGCGAAGGGCATGGGCTTCACGCACCTCGAATTCATGCCGATCGCGGAGCATCCGTTCGGCGGTTCGTGGGGTTATCAGCCGCTCGGGCAGTTCGCGCCGTCCGCGCGCTTCGGCACGCCGGAGCAGTTCGCGGAGTTCGTGAATCGCGCGCACGAGGCGGGGCTCGGCGTCATCATCGACTGGGTGCCGGCGCATTTTCCGAACGACGCGCACGGTCTCGTGCAGTTCGACGGCACGCCTTTGTACGAGCACGCGGACCCGCGCGAGGGTTATCACCAGGACTGGAACACGATGATCTACAACCTCGGCCGCAACGAGGTGAGCGCGTTCCTGATCGCATCGGGGCTGGCGTGGCTGAAGCGCTATCACGTCGATGGCTTGCGTGTCGATGCGGTTGCGTCGATGCTGTATCGCGACTATTCGCGCAAGGCCGGCGAGTGGGTGCCGAACATTTACGGCGGGCGAGAGAATCTCGAATCGATTGCGTTCCTGAAGCGGCTGAATCATGAAGTGCGGCAGATTCCGGGCGCGATCACGGTTGCGGAGGAATCGACTGCATGGCCGGGCGTGACGGCGAATGTCGAGAGCGGCGGACTCGGCTTCGACTTCAAGTGGAACATGGGCTGGATGCACGACACGCTGCACTACATGCAGGAAGATCCGGTGTATCGGCAGTATCACCATCATCTGTACACGTTCGGGATGGTGTATGCGTATTCCGAGCGCTTCGTCTTGCCTTTGTCGCACGATGAAGTCGTGCATGGCAAGGGGTCTTTGATCAACAAGATGCCGGGCGACCGATGGCAGAAGTTCGCCAATCTGCGCGCTTACTTTGGCTTCATGTGGACGCATCCGGGCAAGAAGCTGTTGTTCATGGGCGGCGAGTTCGGCCAGTTCGCGGAGTTCAATCACGATGAATCGCCGCATTGGCATCTGCTCGATGATTCGATGCATGGCGGGTTGCAGAAGCTCGTGCGCGATCTGAATCATCTCTATACGAGCGAGCCGGCGTTGCACAAGCTGGATAGCGATTCGCGCGGCTTCGAATGGCTCGTCGGGGATGACAACGCGAATAGCGTTTATGCGTATCGGCGTACGGATGCCGAAGGGCGCGATGTCGTCGTGGTGTGCAATATGACGCCGGTGCCTCGTCTGGCTTATCGGATCGGGTTGCCGCGGCGCGGGCGGTGGAGCGAAGTGTTCAACTCCGATGCTTCCATTTATGGCGGGTCGAATATGGGGAATGGCGGGGTGATTCATACGGATGACTATCCGAGTCATGGGAGGGAGCAGTCGGCGGCGTTGACATTACCGCCGTTGGCGACCATCGTGTTGCGGGCCGATTGATGGTCTTTTTTTTCGCCGGATCCCGTAATCGCGTCGGTCTATCAGCGTTGCCCCGCACAGGGCAGTGCTGATAGACCACTAAGAAACCGGGATTCCATAGAAGCGCAAGCAATACGAAGAACAAGAGCAGGAAACAGAAAAGGCAGAAAAACCCCAAAAGGATGCGCCAACATGGCAAATGCACTCCCCGACAAGTTGCTCCCGGGCGCGCCCTACCCGCTCGGAGCCAACTGGGACGGTCTGGGCGTCAACTTCGCGGTGTTCTCATCGAATGCTCATCGCATCGAGGTATGTCTCTTCGACAGCACCGGCCGCAAGGAACTGATGCGCTTCGACCTGCCCGAGTGCACCGACGAAATCTGGCACGGCTATCTCCCCGGCGCGCACCCCGGCACCGTCTACGGCTTTCGCGCGCATGGCCCGTATCAGCCGCAGCAAGGTCATCGCTTCAATCCCCACAAGCTGCTGCTCGATCCCTACGCGAAAAAGCTCGTCGGCCCCTGGCGATGGTCCGACGCCCTCTTCGGCTATCGCGTGCATTCGAATCGCCTCGACATGTCGATGGATCGCCGCGACTCCGCACCCGCGATGCCCAAATGCATCGTCACCGACGACGCCTTCGACTGGTCGCGCGACGTGCGCCCCGACACGCCCTGGGGCGAAACCATCGTCTACGAAACGCACGTGCGCGGTGCATCGATGATGCGCCACGACATCCGCCAGCACGAACGCGGCACCTTCGCCGCGCTATCGTCGCCTTGGTTCATCGAGCACTTGCAGAAGCTCGGCATCACCGCCGTCGAATTTCTTCCGGTGCACGCGTTTCTCAACGACCGCTTTCTCGTCGAACGCAGTCTCAGGAATTACTGGGGCTACAACACCGCCGCGTTCTTCGCGCCAGAGCCTTCCTATCTGTCGACGCATCGGCTCAACGAAATGCGTATCGCCGTACGTCAACTGCACGCGGCGGGCATCGAAGTGATTCTCGACGTCGTCTATAACCACACTTGCGAAGGCAACGAACTCGGCCCGACCGTCTCGTGGCGCGGCCTCGACAACGCAAGCTACTACCGCCTCATTCCCGGCGACGAACGTCACTACATCAACGAAACCGGCTGCGGCAATACGGTGAATCTGTCGCATCCGCGCGTCTTGCAGATGGTGATGGACTCGCTGCGCTACTGGTGCACGGCGTTCAACATCGACGGCTTCCGCTTCGATCTCGGCGTCACGCTCGGCCGCGAAGGCCACGGCTTCGATCCCGGCTCGGGCTTCTTCGATGCCGTGCGCCAGGATCCCGTTCTCTCCACGCGCAAGCTCATCTCCGAGCCGTGGGATATCGGGCCGGACGGCTATCAGGTCGGCAATCATCCGCCGGGCTTCGCGGAATGGAACGACAAGTATCGCGATGGCGTCCGGCGTTTCTGGCGCGGCGATGCCGGCATGCGCCCCGATCTCGCCGCGCGTCTCACCGGCTCGGCGGAACTTTTCAACCGGCGCTTCAGGAAACCATGGGCGTCGGTGAACTTCGTCGCGTCGCACGACGGCTTCACGCTTGCGGACGTCACCGCGTATTCGCACAAGCACAACGAAGCGAATCAGGAAGGCAACAACGACGGCCACAACGAGAATTGCAGCGCGAACTGGGGCATCGAAGGTCCGACCGACGATCCCGCGATTCTCGAAGTGCGCGCGCGTCTCGCCCGCTCGATGATCGCGACGACGCTGCTCTCGCTCGGCACGCCGATGCTTCTCGGCGGCGACGAATTCGGCCGCACGCAGCAGGGCAACAACAATGCCTATTGCCAGGACAACGAGATTTCGTGGATCGACTGGGACGCGGCGCAAAGGCCCGCCGGCGTCGAGATGACGGAGTTCGTCGCGAAAGTTATTGCACTGCGCAAAAACTACCCGGTGTTGCGCGAAACGCGCTTCCTTTACGGCGACCGCGAAGTGCTGCCGGGACTCTACGATGTCAGTTGGTTCGATGAACGCGGCAACGCGCTCGCGATCGAAGCATGGCAGGATCCGGAAGGCCGCGCGCTCACGCTGCGGCGCGCGGGCCCGGGCGTCGACGGTGAAATCGACGTGCTGCTGCTCATGTTCAATGCATCGTCGCAAAGGCTCGTGTTCACACCGCCCGCGCCGCACTTGGAATGGAACGTGCTCCTGGATAGCGCGGAGCCCGATTCGGTGACGCGGCCTCTCGTCGGCAACGAGTTGGAAGTGGCCGCGCACAGCGTCGTGGTGATGCTGGCCGAGCCGACCGGCGATGCCGACTGGCAAGCGGTCTGGATGGCGGGCGCGCATCAGGGGCCGCGTCTTCTGACGGCATTGCCGCCCGATCCGGGCACGATGCCCTCGCATCGCGATTCCGAGATCGATTCGCCTCACTGACGCACAACCCATACGCAGTCCACCGCAGCATTAGAGGCAGGAAATCATGTCCGAACGTCCGATCGATCCGCACAAGCATCAATATGCGTATTGCCTTCCTTTCGGCGCTCATCTAACGGGCGCCGCACGCGACAATCCGCGCACGCGCTTTCGTTTCTGGGCGCCATCGCGCGATGCCGTGCAAGTGGAAATCCTGCGCGCGGGCGGCACGCCCGAACGCGTCGACATGCAGCCGACCGGCGACGGTTGGTTCGAAGCCGAAGCCGATGGCGGCGCGGGCACGCTGTATCGCTATCGGCTCGACGAGGACCTCGCCGTGCCCGATCCCGCCTCGCGCTATCAGCCGCAGGACGTGCATGGACCGAGCGAAGTCATCGACCCGCGCGCGTATCGATGGACGCACACGAACTGGCACGGCCGGCCGTGGGAAGAAACCGTGCTTTACGAACTGCACGTCGGCGCGATGGGCGGTTTCGCGGGCGTCACCGCGCGCCTGCCCGAACTCGCGCAACTCGGCGTGACGGCCATCGAGCTGATGCCGCTCAACGATTTCTCCGGCACGCGCAACTGGGGCTACGACGGCGTGTTGCCCTACGCGCCTGACTCGGCGTATGGCCGTCCCGAAGATCTGAAGAGGCTCGTCGACACCGCGCACGGTCTCGGCCTGATGGTCTTTCTCGATGTCGTCTACAACCACTTCGGACCGGACGGCAATTATCTGCACGCGTATGCGAAAACCTTCTTCCGCGAAGGCGTGAACACGCCGTGGGGCCCGGCGATCGACTTCGAGCGCCCGCAAGTGCGCGACTTTTTCTTCGACAATGCCCTGTACTGGCTCAACGAATATCGTTTCGATGGCCTGCGCCTCGACGCGGTGCACGCGATCAACGATGACGAATGGCTGCGCGAACTGGCGCATCGCATCCGCAGTTCCGTCGAGGCGGGGCGTCATGTGCATCTCGTGCTCGAGAACGAGCACAACACGGCGAATCTGCTGGAAACGCATTTCGACGCGCAATGGAACGACGACGCGCACAACACGCTGCACGTTCTGCTGACCGGCGAGGACGAGAGCTACTACGGCGCGTATTCCGACAAGCCGATCGAAAAGCTCGCGCGCATTCTCAGCGAAGGTTTCGCGTATCAGGGCGATCCGTCGCCGATTCATGACGGCAAGCCGCGCGGCGAACCGAGCGCGCATCTGCCGCCCACGCGCTTCGTCGCGTTCCTGCAGAACCACGATCAGATCGGCAATCGCGCGATGGGCGATCGCCTGCGCGCATTGACCGACGACGAATCGCTCTTCGCCGCAACCGGCCTTCTGCTGCTTTCGCCGCAGATTCCGCTGCTTTTCATGGAAGAGCAATACGGATCGAGGCAGCCGTTCCTCTTCTTCACCGACTATCACGATCAACTCGCCGATGCGGTGCGCGAAGGCCGTCGCAAGGAATTCGCGAAGTTCTCCGCATTCACCGACGAAAAGCGCCGCGCGCAGATTCCCGATCCGAACGACGAGAAAACGCTCGACATGTCCTCGCCGAAGATCAGCGACAAGCAGGACGAAGAAGACCGGCTCGAATGGCTGCACTTCTATCGATCGGCGTTGACGGTGCGCGCGAAGCTCATCACGCCGCGTCTGAAGGGCGCCAAAGCGCTCGGCGCGGACGTGCTCGGCGACAAGGCGCTCGTCGCGCGCTGGAAGCTCGGCGACGGCGAAACGCTCTCCATCGCGCTCAATCTCGGCGACGCGGCTGTCGCGCTCGACAAGCAGCCGCCGGGCAAGATCATCTTCGAGACCCCGGCGCGCGCGCAGGATCGCGTGCGTAACGGCGAACTCGGCGCCCGCACGTTCATCGCGTGGATCACCGGCGAAGTGAACGAATATGCGATTGCGCACGACGCGCGCCGCTTCGAACCGGCATCCGCGGAAGGAAAAGTCTCGTGAACGCCGCCGCGACGAAAACGACCCAGACGGGCGCCACGCGTTCCGTGAGCAGCATCGAGGCGCTCGCGGAGCGCGCGGGCTTCGAGATCGAATGGCAGGACGCGCACAAGAACACGCAGCGCGTGCCTGAAACGACGCTGCGCATTCTGCTCGAAAAGCTCGGCCTGCCGTGTGGCAACGCCACGCAGATCAAGCAGAGCATGAACGCCGTCGATGCCGAAATGAGCGGCCGCAAGCTGCCGCCGCTCATCACGGCCGAAGTGGATCGCGGCATCGCGCTGCCGGTGTCGGCGGCGAAACAGGGCGCGCGCTATCGCATCGAACTGGAAAGCGGCGAAGTGATCGACGGGCGCTTCACGTCGCCGAAGGGCGAGACCGCGCTGCTCTCGCCGATCGCGGAGCCGGGCTATCACACGCTCGTCATCAACGACCATCGCACGACGCTCGCGGTCGCGCCCGCGCGCTGCTACACCATCGACGATGCGTGGCGCACGCTGCACGAAGATGCGGCGAAGGCGCCGCCGCTGTGGGGCGTCGCGGCGCAAGTGTATGGCTTGCGGCGTGACGGCGACGGCGGCATCGGCGATTTCACCGCGCTCGCATCGCTCGCGACGCAAACTGCGAAGCGCGGCGGACATGCCGTCGCGATCAGCCCGATGCACGCGATGTTCAGCGCCGAGCCGAACAAGTTCAGCCCGTATTCGCCGTCGTCGCGGCTCTTTCTCAACATCGCGCACGTCGATCCTGCCGCGGTGCTCGGTGCGCCTGCCGCGCGCGCCGCGATCGACAAAGCGGGCGTCGCGAAGGAACTCGCCGAACTCGAAGGACTGACGCTGATCGACTGGCCGCGCGCATCGAAAGCGCGCCTCGCGATTCTGCGCGCCCTCTTCGACGCGTTTTCCGAAGATCGCGATTCGCCCTTCGCGAAAGACTTCGCCGCATTCGTCGAGGAAGGCGGACGTCCGCTCGAAGACCATGCGCGCTTCGAAGCGCTGCAGGCCGCGCAGATCGCGCAAAACGGCGAAGGTCACTGGCGCAACTGGCCCGAAGCGTTGCGCGATCCGCGCAGCGACGCGGTGACGGAATTCGCCGATGCGCATCGCCGCGAGGTCGATTTTTATCTCTTCACGCAATGGCTTGCCGCGAAGGGACTCCTGCACGCGCAACACGCCGCGCGCGATGCGGGCATGGCGGTCGGGCTCGTCGCGGATCTCGCCGTCGGTTGCGACAGCGCGGGCAGCCACGCATGGTCGTATCGCGATGAAATGCTCACGGGCGTGTCGGTCGGCGCGCCGCCGGATCTATTCAACCAGGCCGGGCAATCGTGGGGACTCACGACGTTCTCGCCGCGCGCGATGCGTACGCAAGGCTTCGCCGCGTTCATCGACATGCTGCGTTGCGCGTTCAAATGCGCGGGCGGCATCCGCATCGATCACATACTCGGCTTGCGCCGGCTGTGGCTCGTGCCCGAAGGCGAAAGCGCGAAGGACGGCGCGTATCTGCGCTATCCGCTCGAGGACATGCTGCGGCTGATCGCGCTCGAATCGTGGCGGCATCGCGCGATCGTCGTCGGCGAGGATCTCGGCACCGTGCCGCCCGGCTTTACCGAGCGCTTGCAGGAGCACGGCTTGCTTGGCATTCGTGTGCTGTGGTTCGAGCGCGAAGTGGACGGGCCGGGCTTCAAACCGCCGCGCGAATGGGACAGCGGCGTCACCGCGACGACGACGACGCACGATCTGCCGACCGTCACCGGATGGTGGCGCGGCGAGGACATCGTGTGGCGCTCGAAGATCGGCCAGACGATGGCGCGCGCCGATGGTCGCGATGCCGTCGAAGCCGCGCTCGAGGAACGCGGCGAAGATCGCGCGCATCTGTGGCGCGCGTTTCAGGACGCGGGCATCGCACCGGATGACGTGGAGGCGCCCGATATCGACAATGCGCCCGTCGACGAGGCGCTCGCCTTCGTCGCCGCGACGCCCGCGCCGCTCGTCACCTATCCGCTCGAAGATTTGCTCGCGCTCGTGGAGCAGCCGAATCTGCCCGGCTCCATCGACGAGCATCCGAACTGGAGAAGGCGCATCACGCGGCCCGTCGACGAACTGTTTCTCGACGATGCCTTCGCCGATCGCCTGCTCGCCGTCGATGCCGCGCGCAAGCGTTCCGCGCAACCGAACGAACCCAAATCGAAACCCGAATCACCATGACCGTACCGCGTTCCACGCTCAGGCTTCAGCTTCACAAGGGCTTCACTTTCGACGATGCCGCCGCGCTCGTGGACTACTTCGCGCTGCTCGGCGTGAGTCACGCGTACGTCTCGCCGATCACGACCGCGACCGCCGGCTCCACGCACGGCTACGACGTCGTGGACTACACGGCGGTCAATCCCGAACTGGGCGGCGAGGACGGCCTGCGGCGCTTCGTCGAGAAGCTGCGCGCGCACGAGATGGGACTGATCGTCGATATCGTGCCGAATCACATGGGCGTGGGCGGCTCGGAGAACGCGTGGTGGCAGGACATCCTCGAATGGGGACGGCATGCCGCGCATGCGCGCTTCTTCGACGTCGACTGGCATTCGCCCGATCCCGCCTTGCGCGGCAAGGTGCTCGCGCCGTTTCTCGGCGCGTCTTACGGCGACGAGTTGCAGGGCGGCAAGATCAAGCTCGCGTATCGCGCGGATGAAGGGCGCTTCGTCATCGAGTATTACTCGAACGTGTTTCCAGTCTGTCCGGTCGATTACCCCGCCGTGTTCCAGGAAGCGCCCGAGCTCGCGCAACGCTTCGTCGGCCTGACGACGCAGCCCGCCGATCAGCCGCGCGCCGCCGATGCGCGCACCGCGCTCATCACCATCGCGCAGACGGAAGGCGGCCAGGCCGCGATCGAGGCGATTCTCGCGGCGCACTCGCCAGATACGTCGGCGGGTCGCGACCGGCTGCATCGGCTGCTGGAGCGCCAGCATTATCGGCTGGCATGGTGGCGCACCGCCGCGGACGAAGTGAACTGGCGGCGTTTCTTCGATGTGAGCACGCTCGGCGGCGTGCGCGTCGAGCGGCCTGAAGTGTTCGAGGCATCGCATGCGCTCGTGTTCCGGCTCTTCACCGAAGGTCTGATCGATGGTGTGCGCGTCGATCACGTCGATGGTCTCGCCGAACCGCGCGAGTATTGCCAGCGCCTGCGCGCGCGGCTCGAAGAGTTGGCGGCGGAACGGCCCGAGGCGTTGCGGCATGGCAATGGGCGCACGTATTTCGTCGTCGAAAAGATTCTTGCGCGCGGCGAGCCGTTGCGCCGCGACTGGCAGGTCGATGGCACGACCGGTTACGACTTCATGAACGATGTCGGCGCGCTGCTGCACGATCCGGCGGGCGCGGAGCCGCTTGCCGCGCTTTGGGCCGAGATCACGGGCAAGAGCGCATGCTTCGCCGACGAAGCGCTCGCCGCGCGCCGCAAGATACTCGCGGAGAATCTTGCGGCGGAACTGGATCGCGTGACGCGCGCGCTGCATCGCATTGCACGCGATGCGCAGACCACGCGCGATTTCACATTCACGTCGATACGGCGCGCGGTCGCGGAACTCGTCGTGCAGTTTCCGGTGTATCGCATCTATCCCGTGGGCGGCGTGCGCAGCCCCGATGACGAGCACTTTTTCGCGCAGGCGCTCGAAGCCGCGCGCGCGGTGCTCGCGCGTGCGGACCATGTGGTGCTGGATCAGGTCGCGCAATGGCTCGGCGGCAAGCTGCCCGATGAACTGCCGCAGCCCGAGCGTGGCGAACGCAACGACCGTCCCGAACGCGGCCGGGATCGCGCGGCGGAGCGCAATCGCGAACGTGAGCGCGATCGCAATCAGGCGCAGGCGGGGCCGAATCCCCCGTCGTCGAGCGGCTCGCAGCGTCGCGCGGCGCAGACGCTGTTCTCGCAGCTGACATCGCCCGTGGCGGCGAAGGCGGTCGAGGATACGGCGTGTTATCGCTACGGACGGCTGATTTCGCGCAACGAAGTGGGCGCCGATCCGGGCGAGTTCGCGTTGTCCGTCGATGCGTTTCACGCGGGCAATCGCGAACGCCTCGATGCGTTTCCGCACGCGATGCTTTGCACGGCGACGCACGATCACAAGCGTGGCGAGGACGTGCGCGCGCGCATCGCTGCATTGAGCGAAATTCCCGACGAATGGGCCGCGACGCTCAGGCAATGGTCGACGTTGAACACACCATTGCGACGCGGCCCGAGCGGCGGACATGGCGAAACCACCGGTATCGACGACTGGGCGCCGGGGCCGGCGGCGGAAGCGATGCTGTATCAGACGCTCGTCGGATGCTGGCCGACCACACTCGCGCCCGATGACGAAGCGGGCGTTCGCGAACTCGCCGAACGTGTCGCCGGATGGCAACTGAAGGCGCTGCGCGAGTCGAAGACGCGCACGAGCTGGTTTGCACCCGACGAAGCGTATGAGAACGCGTGCAGGGACTTTCTGTTCGATATCGTCGCGCCGCAGCGCCGCGATGGCTTTCTGCGTGAGCTATCGGCGTTCATCACGCGGCTCGGACCGCTCGGCGCGATCAACAGCTTTCAGCAAACGCTTTTGCGGCTCACGTCGCCGGGCGTGCCGGACCTTTATCAGGGCACGGAGTTGTGGGATTTCAGTCTTGTCGATCCGGACAATCGTCGGCCTGTCGATTATGAGTTGCGTCGCAAGTGGCTTCTCGAGATCGAAGAGCAAGGGCCGCCTTCGGAGCAATTGGCGAACTGGCGCGATGGGCGCGTCAAGCTTGCAATGGTGCGGCGGGCTTTGGCATTGCGCAAGCATTGCGAGTCGTTGTTTGCGCAGGGCGAGTATTTGCCGCTCGAGGTCGAGGGCGAGCATGCGGGGCGCGTGATTGCGTATGCGCGGCATGCGGGGAGCGCGTTTGCTGTCGTTGTTGCGACGCGGCTTGCAGCGCCGCTGCTGGACGTCGGGCGCGACGTGCCGCTTGTCGAGGCCGAGCGTTGGGGCGATACCGCCATCGTGTTGCCAGAAGCGCTGCATTCAAGGGCTTTGTTTGACTGGCTCAGTCCTAGTGCGCCTAAAGCCGATGGGGCGAGGTTGTTTTTGCGCGATGCGCTTGGGGTTATGCCGGTGGCTTTGCTTGTTGAGGAAGGGGTGCCTAAGGCTTAGGTTTCTGCTTTTCGCTTTCGCTTGTTGCTTTCGCTTTTTCTTTTGCTTTCGCTCTTGCTTTCGCTTGTCGCCGGATCCCGGTTTCGCGTCGGTCTATTAGCACTGCCCCTGTGCGGGGCGGCACTCACTTTCTTTGCTGCTGCAAAGAAAGTAAGCAAAGAAAGCAGCTCGTTAAGCCCGCGGTCACACGCAATTTGGGTAGTCCTCTCGTCCACGGTGGCACTCGCCTAAAGAGTGCCCTCATCACAATAACGGGGCTTGGATCGCGCGCGGTCCGCCGCCCGAAAACGCTGAGGACACTGGTTCAGCACGAAATGGCTTCGGCACAGCGCTACGCGCTGCCGCCAGGTATGCAAGGGAAACCAACGTGCGGCACTTGCGGTGAGATGGAGACGTTAGTAGACAAGCACATGCATCCCCGATTGACCCATCGGCCGCGAAGCGGGCCGGAGCTATTTGGTGCTGAACCACCTCGTTGTGTGGTGCGATGTGACAGACCGTGCGCGAGCCAAGCCCGATTGTGATGAGGGCACTCTTTAGGCAGCCCACGATGGACGAGAGGACTACCCAAATTGCGTGTGACCGCGGGCGTATCGGGAGCTGCTTTCTTTGGTTACTTTCTTTGCAGCAGCAAAGAAAGTGACTGCCGCCCCGCACAGGGGCAGTGCCAATAGACCACTAAGAAAACGGGATCCGGCGAAATCACTAGCGAAAGCGAAGAAAAACCCAAATAGGTCATTCCGCTTCCTCAAGCGCCTCCTCCCGCGGATACACCCGAACCAGCACAATCCTCGGCCCCTTCATCTTCTTCACCACGATATCGAACCGATCGAACTCCACCCGCTGCCCTTCACTGGGCAAATCGCCCAAAGCATTGATTACGAGCCCGCCAACCGACTCCGCGCGTCCTTCATCGATATCGATCCCCAACGCGCGCTCGAGCGAAACAACCGGCAAGCTGCCCTTGCCCATCAACGTGCCGTCATCCATGCGCGACCAATCGGCATCGCCCTGACGAAACTCGTCGTGAATCTGCCCCACGAGCGCGCCAAGCAGGTTATCGAGCGTGATGAAACCGATTGGCTTCGCGCCCTTGCGCCCAACGATCGCCAGATGCGGCGCGCCCTTGCGAAAGCGCCGAAACAGCTCGAGCGCCGACAGATTCGGCGCCACGTACTGCACCGGCCGCACATGACGCGAAAGCTTGTCGATCTTCCCGACCGCATCCTTCGAAAAGTTGAAGTGGATGCCACGCGCGCCGCCATCGCCTGAAAGCAGAAGGTCCTTCAGATGGATCATGCCGATCACGCGCTCGCCCGACGCATCGGCGAAAAGCGGATAGCGCGAGAAACGATGCCGCGCGATCACGGCGAGGTTGTCGCGCATCGGCAGATCATTGCGCAAGCCGACCAGCTCGTGCGCCGGACGCATCAGATCCGACACCGTCATGCGGCTGAAATCGAGCGAATGCGCGATCGTATTCCACTCGTCCTCGTTATACGAGGAGCCGCCGCCATGACGGCGCCCGCGCAGGATCAGCTTGAGCTCGTCCGTGGAGTAATGCGCGTCGTGACCATGTTCGGCCGAAATGCCGAAAAGACGCAGCACGAAGTTCGCGCTCGTATTCAGCACCCAGATGAACGGATACATCAGCCAGTAAAAGCCATATAGCGGCGTGGCAAGCCACAGGCCCACCTGTTCCGCGCGACGGATGGCCCACGACTTCGGCGCCAGTTCGCCAACGACGATATGCAGGAACGAAATGACGGAGAACGCGAAGAAGAGCGAGATCGAGTCGATCAGCTTCTCCGACTCGACGCCGAGCAGTGCAAAGAGCGGATGAAGCAGCGCCGCGAACGCGGGCTCACCGATCCAGCCGAGTCCGAGCGATGCCAGCGTAATGCCGAGCTGACATGCGGAAAGATAAGCATCGAGCTGCCCGTGCACCTTTGCGAGCAGTCGGCCAGGCAAGCCATTGGTGCGTGCCAACGCCTTGACGCGCGTGGCCCGCAGCTTGACGAGCCCGAACTCCGCCGCGACGAAGAAACCATTCAACGCGACGAGCAACAATGCGCCGATCAGCGCGACAACCTGAGCCAAAGCAACTCTCTTCGAAAGTGGAAAGCGTCAGTATATGGGTGACAGCTGATCGAAAGTCAATTACATGCCCGCGACCGGCACGCGCACCGATAACGTCACTTCGGCGTTGTCGGCGATATCGCTGTGCTCGAACGCGCCGCCATGCGCCTCCGACACGCGCTTGCACAATGCGAGGCCCCATGCGATGCGTCCGCCTTCGCGCGGCTCGAGCGCCTGACGCCGCGCGAACGCTTCGAGCACGTGCGGCGAGGCCGTATCGCCGAGCGCCTGTGCCGATGCCGTGAATTGCACGTCCGTGCGCCACATGCTGCCCTCGACGTTGCTCGACACACGCACCGTCGCGCCCGCGGGACTCGCTTCGGCGGCGAACGCGAGCATGAGCCAGAGCGTCTGCAACAGACGTTCGCCATCGCCTTCGACTTGTTCTTCCGCGAGCGGCGAATCGATGTCGATCGTCACGTCACGCGCGCGCGCGACGCCGGCACGCGCGAGCGCCGCGCTCTTTTCCAGAAGTGGTCGCAACGCGACCGGCGCGAGCGCGACCTGTAGCGCCTTGGTCTCGGCGCGCGTCGTATCGACTGATTGCTCGATGAGCTTCACCTGTTGCTCGACGCCCGAGCGAATGCCCGCGAGCGCGCGCTGCGCGGCGGCATCGTTGGCGTCGACCTTGCGCTCCAGCACATAACCCCAGCTATGAATTGCGTTGAGCGGGCCGCGCAAATCGTGCGATACGACCGACAGCACATGATCGCGCATGAAAAGCGCAGCCTCGGCTCGCAGATGCGCGATGCGATCCTTTGCGCTGGGCTCGCCGTCCGGCGCGTTCGCCGGCGATACGATCAGCGTCACGCAATCCGGGCCCGGCAGCGCGATGATCGAGAAGGCGCGCCGCGCGTCGTCTTCGCCGAAGCTCACATGCGCGCGACGCGTGCCGTTGCCTGCGAGCGCGGCATCGGCAGCCTCGGCGAGCACCGCAGTGAGCGGCCGTGGCAACGGCGTGTCGGCGAGTGCGCGGCCGTTCAGCGCGGCGGGATCAAGATCGAAGAGATGAGCGAGAACGGAGTCGGCGGAGAGGCATCGCTGGGCGGCGTCGAGCACCAGCACGCCGTCGTTTCCTGCGACGGCCGCATCGAAGGACTTGTCGCCTTCGAGTTCGACCGTACTGGAAAAAGACGTTGTCACGGTTGTGGATCCTTGGTGTATCGGTGTTGCGGTTGATGTCGCGGAAGCTGGATGCGAAGTGGCAGTGCGCGTATTGGCCTGACGAACGAGGACGCGCGAGAAACCTTGCAAGTCATTATATGTGAGCGCCTACCACGCCTGCGGCAGCGGTGCGCAACGCGCTCCGCTGCGCCGCTCGCAGCAATTCGCGTGCACGACCGATTCGGCATCATGCGCATGCGTTTTCATTCGACGCTCGCACAAGATGCTATCGGCGAACTATTGCGACACGTCATGTGTCGGAAGGGAAGGCCACGTGGTTCACGCGCCTTTCGCTTACCAGCACTTCGCGAAAATTTCAATCGAACGATCGCATCCGATCATCGTGTTACGTGTGCAAACCCACTGACAAATACGGGTTTTCCTTGTTAAATAGCTTCTGTCGCACAGACAGCGCACTCTCCGGAAGTGTACGACGGTCCGGAACCGGCGCATTTCGTTCAACTTCAGCGCGCTTGATGCCAGGCCAAGGCACAAGTGCGCAGACCTCTTTGGCCCGCGCCGCATTGACGGCAATACGTACGAGCGAAACTAATCGCTTCATGCGTTGTCACGCAATGGCCCGCCCGTAACGGGCGAGCATGCAGGGTTCGTAGCCCTGCGTCATAGTCATAAAATCAAGCTGCGCTAAAGCCGGGGAAAAACCGTTCAATGGCTTCATTTCGAAAGAACTTCACGATATTGATGACGCTGCAGGTATCCACATACCTCGCACCGTTGCTGACGCTGCCATGGCTCGCACGCGTCCTCGGCCCCAGCGAATACGGACGCCTTTCGTTCGGCCTCGCCTTCACCGCATACTTCATCTCAATCACCAATTACAGCTTTTCGCTGACCGCGACGCCGAAGATCTCGATCAATCGTCAGAGCCGCGAAATGCGCTCGAAGCTGTTCTGGGAAACCATCGTCACGCAGGCCGCGCTTGCATTAGCTGGCTTCTTCGTTGTCATCGCGCTGACGTCGGTCGTACCTTATCTGCAAGAGAACCGCGAGTTGCTTCTCATCGGCTATGGTCAGGCAGTCGGTGCAATGTTAATTCCGACGTGGTACTTTCAGGGCATCGAAGATCTCGGCATGTTGAGCCTGTTCGTATTCATCGGACGTGCCCTCAGCATTCCTGCGATGTATCTCTTCGTGCGCGAGCATGACGATGTCCATAAAGCGATGGCCGTCAATGCTCTGGTGCCGCTGCTGTCGGGCATCGCGATTTGCACGTACCTTTATCTGCGGCGCGAGCTCGACTTCGTGCGCGTGTCGCTCCGTACCATCGTCGTTCGTCTGAAGGACGGATGGAGCGTATTCATGGCGACGTCGATCGTCGACATCTATGCATCGAGCAACATCGTGCTCCTGACATTTATTTCGGGTAATGTTGCAGCAGGTTATTTCGCCGCGGCCGACAAGCTGATCCGTGCCGCGTTGAACATGCTTCAGCCGCTCAAGACCGCAGCCTATCCGCGCGTGAGCTTTCTCATGCATCACGCAAAGGATGATGCGTTTGCATTCCTGCGCAAGATGTTCGTCGTGCAAGGCCTGATCGTGTCGCTGATCTCGGTGTGCATCTTCTTCGGCGCGCCGCTTGCAGTAAAACTCTTGTATGGGCCGAAGTTCTTGCCTACCGTAGAGGTGTTGCGCTGGATGGCATTCGTGCCGTTGATGGTCGGCCTGACGGATCTGTTCGGTGTTCAGACGATGCTGCCGCTCGGCATGAAGGCACAGTTCAGCCGCGTGCTGATGGCCTCCGCGGTACTGAATTTCAGCTTGCTTGCCGTGCTGGCGAAGCTCTTCGGCGAGCAAGGCGCGGCGGCTACGGTGCTGATCGTCGAGACGCTGGTTGCTGCGGCCATGGCCTTCACGCTGCATCTGCAAGGCGTGCCGTTGCTCAAGCGTCAGCGCCCGATCGCGGGAGGAAGTGCCGGGTCTGAAACGACGTGAACCCTATGGGGAAATACGTCGTAGCTAATAAGCTTTCCCAGGCTGCATATTCGCTTTTCCATAAATGTGAAACTGGCGTGTTAAAAACAGTAACAAGTGATTCTAATTGGTAACGCATTTATCGAATCACGCGCTTTAACAAAGCTTTGTTTTGCACCCGAAGAGCGCAGCGGATGCTTTCGACTTGCGCTCTACTCCAAAGTTGCATTTAAGTATGTGAGTCAACGAACCGACCTATGCAGGTCGAGTCGTTATCTTAATGGTATGAGCAGCATTTAATTAAGAGAGCCTGCAGAATGGAAACAGAAGAAATGTCGGTCGAGCATGTACAAAGGCTGGCCGATCAGGCCGAGAGCCTGCGCATGCAGTCGGTCGCGGTACCGCTCAAGGATCTGCAGATCCTTCTGCGGATTTGCGAGACGGCGATAGCTCAGCAGAATGCTGCGGCCGCCAAATAAGCTTTATTTTCCGTATTTGTCAGCACGATTTCGCTGACTTCACGATGTTTCCAAAAAAGACCGACATCGGGGCGCCCATCCGACCAAAGCTGATTGGTCCGGGAGCTTGCGGCAGGTAAATCCAGGCTTGTCATCAGGCTTGACGGGGCTCTTGGCATCCCCGTGCGCAAGGAACGAGTAATGCTATGCCGGATCTCGTGTGTGCTTTTCGGACGCGTATTCAAATCGTGCGATTAGTACTCGCCACGCATATCCCGGCTTTTTGACGCGTTCCTCGAAGTGGCCATAAACCGCCGCTTCGGATGCGTTCGCCCTGCGTGAACGTGTCACGTCATTTTCCATAACGACTAGACCATTCCTTCTCATTGCGTATCGCCGCGGGCGCTCGGCGCAACGCCATTCGAAGAGTTGAATATGAAAGAGATCGTCCATATCACCGAAGCCTTCGGCGGCGGTGTACTGTCCATGCTGACGCAGCTTTCCAATCGCGCGGCGGCCGCTGGCGTCGGCGTAACGATCCTTCATTCGATCCGGCAAGAAACACCCAATAATTTCGCCAAGCTCTTCCATCCGGCAGTAAAGCTAACCTACGTCAGCATGTTCCGCGAAGTGAGCGTGAAGAATGACCTGACGAGTCTCTGGAGCCTCGTCCGCAAGTTGAAGGAGTGCGATCCATCGGTGATCCATCTGCATTCGTCGAAGGCGGGCGTTCTCGGACGCGCGGCCGCGCGCATCGCCGCGCCGCGCGCACGCGTGTTCTATTCGCCGCACGGTCTCGCGTTCCTGCGCCGCGACGTGTCGCCCGCGAAGCAGTTTGCTTATCTGAGCTTCGAGCGCATCGCCGCGAAGCTCGGCGGCACCATCGTCGCGTGTTCGAAAAGCGAGCTCTCCGAGATCGAAACGAAGATGCATGCGCGACGTGCCCGCATGATCGAAAACGGCGTGAACGTTCCGGAGATTCCGCCGCGCGTCGACACGAACGCGGGCGGCATCGTCATCGGCATGAGCGGCCGTGCGATGTTTCAAAAGAACCATGAAGCGTTCGTGAAGCTCGCGAGCGAGTTGTCCAACCCTTCGGTGCGCTTCCTGTGGATCGGCGGCAACGAAACCGAATTGCCCGCCGGCACGCCCAAGGATGCCGTCGCGTGCAGCGGCTGGGTCACGCGCGATCGGGCGCTCGAACTCACGGCTGGGCTCGATATCTATGTGCAGACGTCCCGGTGGGAAGGCATGCCTATCGCACTCATCGAGGCGCAGGTCGCGGGCATTCCCGCCGTCGTCACCGATGTGGTCGGCAATCGCGATGTCGTGCAGCACGGCGTGACCGGCTTCGTTGCATCGAACATGGAGGATATGGCGAAGTACATCGCGATGTTGCGCGATGACCCGTCGTTGCGCGCACGCATGGGGGCCGCAGCGAGAGCATCCGCAAGCAAGCGCTTCTCGATGGACGCGATCTTCCGTCAATGGCTTTCGATGTACGAGTTCGGCTCCGACAAGCCCACGCGCGAACCGCTCGGCGCGAACGAGGTTGCATCGTATGAAACCAGCTCCGATTCACAGTTCTGACGCCCTGCACATGGATACGACAATCGCCACGAACAAGCTCGTCTATAACGGCCGCTTCACGAGCCAGAAGACCACCGGTGTGCAACGCGTCGCGCGCGAACTCGTCGCCGCGCTAGGAAAGTTGCCGCAAGGCTCGCATGTGACGCTCGCGGTGCCGCCGCAGGACGGACTCGATCCCGTGCAAGGCGTTCAGACCGTCAAGCTCGGCTTCGGCAAGGGCGTCTTCTGGGAGCAGATCGTCCTGCCGCTCTTCGCGGGGCGCTCGCGTATCGTGAATCTTTCGAACTCGGGTTCCATCTTCCGCCCGAACCAGATCATCTACATGCACGATGCCGCGGTGTTCGATACGCCCGCGCATTTTTCGTGGAAGTTTCGCACCTGGTATCACGTGATGTTCTGGATTCTCGCGCGCACGTCGAGCTGCGTGCTGACGAATTCGAAGTTCTCGCGCGACCGGCTCGCGCATCATGTCGGCGTGCCGGCGGAGCGTATCGGCGTGGTGCCGCTCGCGGCCGATCACCTCGATCAGATCACGCCCGATCTTTCGGTGATCGACGAGCTCGAGCTCACGAAGCGGCGTTACGTGCTCGCCGTGAGCAGCATGAATCCGACGAAGAACTTCAAGCGCCTCGTCGAGGCGTTCATGCGTCTGAGCGATCCGTCGATCGATCTCGTGATCGTCGGCATGAAGAACGCCGCGATCTTCGGCAAGGCGCACGATCTGTCGAGCGCGCCGAACATCAAGCAGGCGGGCTATGTCAGCGACGAAAAACTGCGGGCGCTCTACCAGAATGCGGCGTGCTTCCTCTATCCTTCAATCTACGAAGGCTTTGGCATTCCGCCGCTCGAAGCCATGCGCAACGGTTGCCCGACACTCGTCGGACGCGCGGCCGCATTGCCGGAAACGTGCGGCGATGCATCGATCTATTGCGACCCGTACTCGGTCGAAGACATTTCGAACAAGTTGCGCGAGCTGCTGGATTCGCCTGAACTGAGCGAAGACCTTAGACGTCGCGGCCTCGCGCATGCCGAGCGCTTCCGGTGGACGGAAAGCGCCCGCTTGCTGATGCAGTTCATCGACAAGCCATGATGGCAACGACGTCACATCATTCCCACGCGCCCGCCGAAGCACGGCGCGCGCTTACATGAGGGCCGAATGTCGATGCGAACTCTGGTGGCTGCCGTCTCGCTCTTCGGTGCGCTGTGCTGCGCATCCGTTCTGATCTATGCGCGCAGCGGCACGTCCGACGCCTATTCCAGCAAGCACTCGGCAACGCACAAGGCGGACGCCGCGAGCAGCGCGACGCCCAGGATCGCGTGCGGAAACGGATCGACGGGTGTGTTCTACGGCATCGCGGGACATCTGGAACATCACGGCGCATACGGCACGAGCGATTACGACTTGCAGATTTCACAGCTCCGCGATCTCGGCGTCACGATGTATGCGCAGGATGTATCGAGTGAACGAAGCGCGCATATGGTGGCGGATTTCGCGCGCGCGGCGGCGAAGCAATGCATCGGCGTACTCGCGCTCGTCACGCCCTTCGAGCCGGAAAAGCGCGCGAACGAGCAGGAAACTTTCGAGCGCGGCTATGCGCTCGGCAAGACGGCGGGAAGCGTGCTGAAGGGACTCGTAACGTACTACCAGGTCGGCAACGAATACGACAACTGGTCGATACTCGGCTCGGATCGCAGCGGCGAGCATCCGCAGGACTACGACAACGCGATGTTCATGAAGGCGCGCGGCTCGATCCTCGGTCTGATCAAAGGCATACGTGAGACGAATCCCGACGCGAAGATCCTG
The DNA here is from genome assembly GCF_000698575.1 of Caballeronia zhejiangensis. GTDB lineage: Bacteria > Pseudomonadota > Gammaproteobacteria > Burkholderiales > Burkholderiaceae > Caballeronia > Caballeronia zhejiangensis. The sequence continues at coordinate 26,310 of NZ_JFHD01000009.1, read as the reverse complement.
CTGACATCGTTCAGCTGGCTGCATTACGGCTTCACGGACATGCTGTATGCGGGCACGCAGCCCGACGGCTCGCGCGGCCATCCGATTCCGCAGTGGGATATCACTGCATGGCATTGGTATTCGAACATGGGTTCGATCACGGCGGCGGGCGACAAGAAGGTCAACGTGCTCGAACGCCTGCGCGACAGTTACGGCAAGCCGATCTGGATCACCGAGTACGGCGTGCGGCCCACGCACGCGGACCCGGGGGGCTATCTCATCGGCAAGGACGCATTGAAGGGATTCGTGTCGCTCGCGAAGACCTACAACATCCAGAACGTGACGTTGTACGAGCTATACGACGATCAGCGCTTTGGCGGCGATGGCAACTACGGCGTGATCCACGATGACGGTAAAACGCGCAAATCGCGCTTCAATACGGTGCGCGACTTCATCAAGGCCAATCCGATGCCATGAAACCGCAATCTATTCGTGTTACGAATGAAGTATGGGCGGAACTTGCGATTATCGCGTGAAAATGGGCTTGCGCAACGGGGGACCCCACCCTTATGACGCCCGCAACGTTCGCTACATAACAGACGCATGCAGTTTGTGTCCGGAAGATAGATTCAGCACCGTTTTTTCCGGACTCAACGTATCGTTTTACAGCAAGCGATTCGTAGGGCTTCGCGAGTTTCATCCGCCGAATCCCGAGACGCGGTTCCGAGGCACGGAGTGTGCTTCCAAGGAATATCGCACTCCGACGAGCCGACGCGCTTCGTCACGCGAACTCGAAGCATCGCGCGCTTCGCCCGCTTTTAAGAGCCTTTCGCGTCTTTAGTCTGTCTGGAAGTTCCGACGGCCCTGCGCCGGATCAAATAACACGTAAGACGTACCGCGGACATGTCGCGCGGGCTTTCTGTTTTTTCTCGGCCCGGGAAACAACGCTCAACTTATCGACTTATCGAACTGAGGACGCGCCATTGAACACCCTCTATGTCAACTCCGGATCCTCGCGCCCTGGCAAGGACGACGGCGAATTCACCGCGGGCGACATGCTCAGGCTCCTGCGCGATCACCTTGGCATGCTGTTCCTGTTCATCGGGATCACGGCCGCGCTCGCGACCGCCTATGCGTTTCTTGCCACGCCCATCTATTCGTCGGATGTCGTGGTGCGGGTCGATCCACCTGATCCGAACGCGCTCGGCATCGCGCCGCAAAACCAGGCGCAGATGCAGCAGGCTCAACCCACGGCCACGCAGCTCGCACCCGCGGAAATCTCCGTGATGCAGAGCCGCTCCGTGCTCGAACCGGTCGTGAAGCAGTTCCACTTCGACATCAAGGTCAAGCCGGACACGTTCCCGGTGCTCGGTCAGATCGCTTCGTTGTTCGCGAAGAAGGGACATCTCTCGCCGGCATGGTTCGGCATGGACTCGTACGGATGGGGCGGCGAGTCGCTGCAGATCGGCCGCCTCGATGTGCCGCCTTCGCTCGAAGACCAGAAGCTCGACTTCGTTCTGCTCGACAACAACCAGTACGAACTCCGCGACCCCGACGGCGCGGTGCTCGTGCGTGGCACGATCGGTCGTCCGGCATCGGCGAACGGCGTGTCCATTCTCGTCAATAGCGCGCTCGGTCATCCGGGCGTGCACTTCGACGTGACGCGCCTCAACACGCTCGACGCGATCGCGATGATGAAGAAGACGATGAAGGTCGCCGAGTCCGCGAAAGACACGGGCGTCGTGCAGATCACGTTCAACGCCGACGATCCCGCGCTGACCGCCGATGTCGCGAACGCGCTCGGCCAGGCGTATCTGACGGCAGCCGTGCACGCGCGTCAGGCCAACGACACGAAGACGCTCGAATTCATTCGCGGAGAATTGCCGCGCCTCGAAAGCGATCTGCGTCGCGCGGAAAGCAACTTGAGCGCGTTCCGTTCGAAGTCGCAATCGGTGACGCCGCTCAACGAAGCGCAGGCCTATCTGCAAGGCAGCATCACGTCGATGCAGCAACTCGCGACGCTCAAGCTGCAACGCACGCAACTCTTGCAGCGTTTCCAGCCCACCAGCCCGCAAGTCGTCAATCTCGATCAGCAGATCGCGGAGCTCGAAGCATCGAACAAGCAGATTCAGCAGCGCTTCGACAGCATGCCCTCGTCCGAGCGCCAGAACGCGACGCTCACGCGCGATGCGCGCGTGGCCGAAACCATCTACATGGGGATGGTGAACAAGGCGCAAGAGCTGTCCGTGCGCCGCGCAAGCACGAGCGGCGGCGCGCATATCGTCGATAACGCGCTGCGTCCGTATCGTCCGGTGAAACCGAACAAGGCGCTCGTGATCGCCGCGGGCACGGGTCTCGGCTTTTTCATCGGCACGTTCTTCATCTTCCTGCGCCGCCACGCGATGATCGGTGTGACCGATCCGATGTTCGTCGAGCGCCGTCTTTCGGTGCCGGTACTGGGCGAAGTGCTGTATAGCCGTCAGCAGGCGATGCTCGATCACGAGATTGCCGTATCGCCCGTGGAGCACGCGCCGCTCACCTACTCCGGCGCGCAGGACGGCGGCGCGCCGAAGGCGTTGCCGCATATTCATCTGCCAGAGCACGACGCGTTCGCGATGCCGCACGTCGCCGACACGGACCGCGACGCCCGCGTGCTGGCGACGCGCTTCCCGCACGATCCGGCCGTCGAGGCGCTGCGTGCGGTGCGTACCGAGCTGTATCGCGATCTCGCCAATGCGCCGAACAATATCGTGATGCTGACGGGCCCGATTCCGTCCGCGGGCAAGAGCTTCGTCGCAGCGAATCTTTCGGTGCTGCTCGCGGAAATCGGCCTGCGCGTGCTGCTGATCGACGGCGACATGCGGCGCGGCCACATCGCATCGTTCTTCAAGCAGTCGAATCCGGGCGGTCTCTCGGAAGTGCTGAAGGGCGAACTCGCGCTCGGCGATGCGATCCGTTATGTCGGCGTGCCGGGACTGTCGTTCATGTCGTGCGGCGGCTATCCGGAGAATCCTTCCGAACTTTTGATGATGCCGGGCTTCCGCAACATGCTCGCGCGCATGAGCGATCAGTTCGACCTCGTGATCGTCGATACGCCGCCGTTCCTCGTCGTCACCGACGCGGCGATCGTGGCGAGCGATGCGGGTTCGACCGTGCTCGTGCTGCGCTCCGGCATCCAGAGCGAGGAAGAGATCGAGGAAACCGTGAAGAAGGTGCAGCGTTCGGGCGGCAGGCTCGTCGGCTCGGTCTTCAACGCGATTCCGCGACGCCCGAGCAATCGCCGCAGTTATGGTTACGCGGCGGCATATACGAGCACGTTCAAGTCGATGACCTAAACCGCGGCGCATAATCGAGCGCAGCGGATGAAGCATCGCGCCGCGTGCCTGTCACGCGGCGCTTCACGTTGTAACGGTGGAATCTGCACGGACTTCCGATGTAAGCACGTCGTCAACCGGGTCGATGAGAGAGACGCATATGAGCGGACATTTTTCATTCGGGCATCGGCTCGTGCACTGCCCGCGTTGCCGCAGGCAAGTGGGCGCGACGTTGAGCGTGTGTCCGCATTGCGATTTTCATCGCGTGCGAAAGGCGCGACCCGAGCGGCAGTTGCCGCCGCCCGTGCAAGAACCGGTCGTCATCCGGCGCGCGCCGCTCGTGTCGCTGCGTTCCGCGCTCGTGATCCTGCTCGCGCTCCTGGCGACGTTCCGGCCCAGAGTGTGAGCGTGCCGACGATCCATCCGGCAGGCGTTTTGCTCCCGATAACGAACGACAGCCCGTCATGAAGCGGGCGCATCCTACCCTTCGATGATGAAAGATAAAGCGTCGCTGACCGACCTCTACTACCGAATCTGGGCCTTCGCGATGCCGGTGACGTCGTTTCTCGTCATGCCATCGATTCAGGGCACGACGATCGGCTATCTGATGTGCTTCCTGTCCGTGCCGCTCGTGCTGCTGTTCGGCGGGCGCGCGCGCAAGAACTGGATGCACTTCGTGATCGCGGCGATCGCGGTCTGGCTGCTGATGGTCTGCACCTCCCAGCTCGCGGACGTCATGGCGCCCTTCGATCCCGACTTCAGCAAGATCTCGCTCGTCGACGACACCGATCCCCTCACGTTCATCATGCGCAAGAGCATGTTCACGCAGTCGCTTTACGTGGCGGCGGTCGTGCTCTATGCGGCGTATGTGTACCACTACTACAAGCCGACCTGGGACCAGTGGATTCTCGCGGCCGTCACGCTGCTCGCGATTTACGGCATTTACGAAGTGGCGTACTTCATCGCGACGGGACAGCCGGGCGACTTCATCTCGAACCGCGCATTCGGCGATCAGTTCGGCAAGGGCATCGTGCGTTCGGACGGCACGGTGAACGGCAGTTCTTTCCAGCAGATCGACATCAAAGGCTTTCCGATCCAGCGCTTGAAAGCGCTGACAGGCGAGCCGTCGATGTACGCCATGTCCATCTTCCCGTTCTGGGTCTACTTCAACGCGACGTCGCGCGTTCGCTGGCCGGTGTGGGTGATCGGACTGTCGCTTCTGATGACCACTTCTTCGACGGTGCTGATCGGCTATGCGGTGTATTCGCTGATCCGCGTGCGCAAGCTCGGCATCAACCCGGTGAAGGCGCTGATCGGACTTTTCGTGCTGTGCGTGATCGGGTATCTGCTGCAGGATTACATCGCCGAGCTCTTCAAGCAGATGGTGACCGACAAGCTCGAAGCGAAGACCGAGTCGGGTTCCGACCGCAGTCTGCTGTTCCTTCACTCGATGCAACTGTGGCTCGATCTCGCGCCGCTCAATAAGCTCTTCGGCATCGGCTTCGGCTATGTGCGCTCGACCGATCTCTTCTCGACGCTGCTCGTCAATACCGGCATCATCGGCACGGTCTTCATCAGCGCGTTGATGCTGTACCCCGCGTTCAAGCTCGACTGGGATCCGCGCGGCATGGCGCTGCGCCAGTGCTGCGCCGCGACCTGGACGATGATGATGGTGTCCGTGCCCGAGTTCGCCTATCTCGCGCCGTGGACGCTCGTCGCGATGGCCTATGTCCGCGTGCGCGCGCTGAAGATCGCGAGGCAGCAGATCGGCGATCAGGCCGCCGCCGCCGCGATGCATGATTCGCAAGACGGCGCGTCGATCGGCACCGCGATCGGCCGGCACGTAAGGCCGGAAATCGGCACACGCATCGGTTCGCGCTTCGGGCCGCACAGCCGTCATCTGTAATCGACGCGGCGCTTCCGGGCGCCGCCCGCTTCCCTGCGACGTTCTACAATGTCGGTTTCGACCACCGGTTCATCCATCGCCGATGACCGGGCAACCAGGGAGCAACCATGTCGACTGTCACGACCGATTCCGGTCTCAAATACGAAGACGTCACCGTTGGCGAAGGCACTGAAGCCGTCGCCGGCAAGACCGTCAGCGTGCATTACACGGGCTGGCTCACGGACGGCCAGAAGTTCGATTCGAGCAAGGACCGCAACGACCCCTTCGCCTTCGTGCTGGGCGGCGGCATGGTCATCAAGGGCTGGGACGAAGGCGTGCAGGGCATGAAAGTGGGCGGCGTGCGCCGTCTCACGATTCCGCCGCAACTCGGCTACGGCGCGCGCGGCGCGGGCGGCGTGATTCCGCCCAACGCCACGCTCGTGTTCGAAGTGGAACTGCTCGACGTCTGAGCGTTTTCCGCATGAGCGCGCCGCTTCATCGTCCTGCCGTGTCGTTGCGCCGCTATGAGGCGGCGCAGGCGTCGGACGTGCACGACTTTCATCAGATCGTGCTCGGCCTCGACGGGTCGATGGAGATGGCCGTCGACGGCAACGGCGCACGCATCGATTGCAGGGGTGCGTGGATCATCCCGGCGGGCGCGCGCCACGATTACTGGGCCGAGGGCGACAATCGCCAGCTCGTGCTCGATCTGCCCGCCACGTCCGTCGCGGTGCCCGAGCGCTACTTCGAACGGGCGCGCGCGATCGTCATCGATCCGCGCATCACGCAAGCCGTCGCCGATGTCGCCCGTCGCGCGCATCTCGCGGATGCGCATCTCGCGGACCGCTTCGCATGGCAAGCGGCTGCGCATCTGTGCGGCGCGCTGATGCACGACACCGACGATTCCATCGACGCGATGCGCGGCCTCGATTTCGCGCGCATCGACCAATGGTTGCGCTCGCAACTATCGGCGCCGCTGCGTATCGCCGATCTCGCCGCGCATTGCGGCTTCGGCATGCGGCGCTTTCATCAGCTCTTCAACGAAGCGTTCGGCGAGACGCCGCATCGCTATCTGCATCGGCTGCGGCTCGACACCGCGTTGACGTTGCTCGCCGACTCGCGCGCGTCGCTCACCGATATCGCGCTCGATGTCGGTTTCGCCGATCAAAGCGCGTTCACGCATGCGTTCTCGAAACGCTTCGGCATCTCGCCGGGGCAATGGCGCAACGGCGGTTCATCCGATTCACGCGACAGACCGGCGCGTATGACGGATGCGTGACAGCGCGCGATTTCGAGCGCATTCGCCGATTGCTTCTCGACGCGCAACACGAGCGTCTCCATGCCATTCAACAGCACCCACGCAAGCGCTTGGCCGCTTCCGCCGCGCTCGAAAAGCAGAAGCTCGAAGGCTCGAGACGCAAAAAAGCCCGCTTGGTCCTTGCAGACGAAGCGGGCTCGTTCGAAGCGCCGAAAACTTACTCGACCGATAGTTGCAAATGCAACTGTGAGCGCGCCATGCCGCCCTCTTGCGCGTCGCTCGCAGCATCGCGATCCGACTGCGATTGCGGCGCAAGACGTGCGGACTCGATGCGATCGAGATAATCGGTCGTCACGTCGCCAGTGATGTAGTTGCCGTCGAAGCACGACGCTTCGAATTCCTTCAACGCCGGATTGATGTCGCGGATCGCGTTCTTCAGGTCTTCCACGTCCTGATAGACGAGATAATCCGCGCCGATCATGCGTGCGACTTCCTCATCGCTGCGGCCGTGCGCAACGAGTTCGCCGCGCGTCGGCATGTCGATGCCGTACACGTTCGGGAACTTCACCGGCGGCGCGGCGGACGCGAAGATCACTTTGTTCGCGCCGGCATCGCGGGCCATCTGCACGATTTCATGCGAGGTCGTGCCGCGCACGATGGAATCGTCGACGATCAGCACGTTCTTGCCCTTGAACTCGATGCCCATCGCGTTGAGCTTCTGACGCACCGATTTCTTGCGCACCGCCTGACCCGGCATGATGAAGGTGCGGCCCACGTAGCGGTTCTTGAAGAAGCCTTCGCGATACTCCACGCCGAGCTTCGCGGCGACCTGCATCGCGGCGGGGCGCGACGAGTCGGGAATCGGCATGACGACGTCGATCGGCACATCCGGCAGCACGCGCTTGATTTTCTCGGCGAGGTAATCGCCCATGCGCAGACGCGCGTTGTAGACCGGCACGCCGTCGAGGCACGAATCCGGACGCGCGAGATACACGAGCTCGAAAATGCACGGATTGAGCTCGGGCTTCTCGGCGCATTGGTGGCTGTGCAGATTGCCTTCCGCGTCGATGAAAATCGCTTCGCCCGGTTCGACATCGCGCACGAATTCGAAGCCGATGCCTTCGATCGCCACCGATTCCGACGCGACCATCCACTCGACGCCCGTCGACGTTTCGAGCTTGCCGAGCACAAGCGGACGAATGCCGAACGGATCGCGGAACGCGACGAGACCGTAGCCTGCGATCAGCGAGACGATCGCGTACGAGCCCTTCACACGGCGATGCACGCCCGCGACGGCTTTCCACAGCGCGGTCGCATCGAGTTGCAGACCCGAGCTCGCGAGCTGCAGTTCGTGCGCGAAGACGTTGAGCAGCACTTCGGTGTCGGATGCGGTGTTGATGTGCCGGCGGTCGATGCGGAACATCTCGTCCTTCAGCTGCATCCAGTTCGTCAGATTGCCGTTATGCGCGAGGATGATGCCGAACGGCGCATTCACGTAGAACGGTTGCGCTTCTTCCTCGCTCGATGCGGACCCGGCGGTCGGATACCGCACCTGGCCGATGCCGACGTTGCCCGGCAGACTGCGCATGTTGCGCGTGCGGAACACGTCGCGCACCATGCCGTTGGCTTTGTGCATGTGGAAGTTATTGCCGTTCGCCGTGGCGATGCCCGCCGCGTCCTGTCCGCGATGCTGGAGCAGGAGCAAGCTGTCATAGATCAGCTGATTGACGGGACTTTGGGAAACTACACCTACGATGCCGCACATGGCATGGTCCTTCAAAGAGTCGAAACGGGTAGACAAGGCGTTGCCCGGATCTCTTCGACGCTTCTCTCAAAAACTGGCCGTGACGTGGCCGGGGCGAAGCGTCTTCGAGCCGTCGCGCGTTCCTCGTGTAGCCGGCCGTTCGTCTATTGTGCGGCGTTGGGCGCCAGGCCGCCCGGTTCGGGAGCGACGTGCACATACGCGGCGAGCGTATCGGGGAGCAGCGGTTTCAATTCGCGCACGCCTTGCTCGGCCATCGGCCGCAGCAGCGCATTGCGCCAAAAATCTTTCTGAGGCAGTTCGGTCAGGCCAGCCAGGGCGACCAGAATAACTACCAATATAGCCCCTCTGACGAGGCCGAACAGCAAGCCCAACGAGCGGTCCACGCCGCGCAGGCCGGTGACTTCCGTGATGCGCGTCAATAGCGCCGACAGCACGCTCGATACGAGCAGCACCGCCCCGACCACCAGCACGAACGCCACGAGCCACTGCGTAAGCGCGCCGCCGGGCCACGTCGACGGGATATACGGCACGACAAGCCCGACGAACCGTCCCGCGATCAGAATGGCGGCGACCCAGCCGACCAGACCGAACGCTTCGGCCAACAGGCCGCGCCACATGCCGCGCAGCGCGGACAGGCCGATCACGGCCATCACGGCGTAGTCGAAAGCGGTGAACATCGAGCCGGCTTAGTTCGATGCCCGGGTGCCGCCGCCCAGGCCGGCCTGCCGCACCTTCACGAGCGCGGCCTGCGCCGACGCGCGATCCGGGAACGGCCCCGCGCGCAACAGCGACTTGGTCGCGCCGTCCGACTGCTTGCGATGTTCGAGATATGCGGGCACACCCGCGGACTTCAACTTGTTGACCCAATTCTGCGCGGCGGTTTCGTCGTCGAACTGGCCGATCTGCAGCACGAAGCGGCTGCCCGCCGGCGACGACGGCGTGTTGGCCGCGCCTGCTGCGGCGTTCGCCGCGGTGTTTGCGTTGGCTTGTTCGGAAGGCTCGGCCGCTTGCGGCTTCGCGTTCTGGCTCGCCACGGCTGCGGGCTTCGACGGCTTCGCTTCCGGCTTGGCTTCGGCTTTCGCGTCAGGCTTCGCTTCCGGCTTCGGCTCGGGCTTTGCCGTCGCGGCAGGTGCCGCGGCTTGCGGCTGCGTCACGCCGGCGGAAGCACTGCCCGACGCACCCGACGGCGCGTCGTGCGCGACACCGGCTTGCGTGTCGGCGTCGTTGGCGTCGCGCGACTGCTTCGCGGCGGGCGCCGGGCGGTTGGGAATATCAATGGAAATGTCGTCGGTGACGGGCTTCGGACGCGAATCGAGCACCATCGGCAGGACGATGACGGCGGCGAGCACCAGCGCGATCGCCCCGACGAGCCTGCGGCGCGCGCGCTGCTTCTCGGGCAGGGTGGGATCGAGCATCATCGCGTCGGCGTCGGTGCGCTCGGATCTGCGCGTGCGGCGTTCCGTGCGGACGGTGTGACGCGAGCCGCGCGATGAATCGGAATATGCGTCGCGACCGGAGTCGTCTTTCTTGCCGAACGAAAAGAGTCCCATGTATCGCTTGGTGCTGACGGCCGACCGTCTCAATGATGCTGCTAGTTATGCTGCATTCGACGGTAGGCCATGACGCCGGCTACCGTGTAGAAACTGCCGAAAACCAAAATTCTATCATTTTCAGACGCCCGGCTTAACGCATCTTGAAAAGCCGCCGCAGGTGTTTCAAAGCGAGAAACGCTGCTGTCGGCGCTGTCGTTGACACCAGCGTCGCGCAATGCGTGTTCCAGTTGCTCCGCCGACGCGGCGCGCGGCGTGGGCAGCGCGGTCACGTTCCAGTGATCGATCTCGCCCTTGAGTTGCTTCACGACGCCTTCGATGTCCTTGTCGCCCATCGCGCCGAACACCGCGTAAGTGTACGGAAAATAGCCCATGTTGCCGAGATTTTGCGACAACACGGCGGCTGCGTGAGGATTGTGCGCAACGTCGAGAATGATTTGCGGCTTGCCCGGCAGCACCTGGAAGCGCCCCGGCAACTCGACGTTCGCCAGGCCAAGGCGAATGTCCTGCGCCGAAACCGGCAGACGGCCGCGCAGCGCTTCGAGCGCGGCCAGCGCCGCCGACGTGTTGATGAGCTGATTCGCGCCGCGCAGCGCCGGATAGGCCAGCGCCGAGCGCCGCTGCTCGCGCCCGATATAACTCCATTGCTGGCGCTCGTTGCCGGGCTGGGCTTCGTAGCGGAAATCGCGTCCGACGAGCCACAGATCCGCGCCGATCGCCTCGGCATGTTCGATGAGAGTCTGCGGCGGCGACGGATCTCCGCACACTGCCGGCTTGCCCGTCCGAAATATGCCCGCTTTCTCGAAGCCAATTTTTTCGCGCGTGTCGCCGAGATAGTCCGTATGGTCGATGTCGATGCTCGTGATCACAGCACAATCCGTATCGACGATATTCACCGCGTCGAGACGCCCGCCGAGCCCGACCTCGAGAATCACCGCGTCGAGCTTGCGCGACGCGAAGAGATGCAGGATCGCAAGCGTTGTGAACTCGAAGTACGTCAGCGAAACCGGCTCGGGCAGGCTGGCGCGCGCCTTTTCCACGGCCGCGAAATGTTCGAGCAGATCGGCGTCGCTCGCCTCCGCGCCGTCGATGCGGGCGCGCTCGTTGAACGTCAGCAGATGCGGCGACGTATGGCAACCGACGCGATACCCCGCGCGCAGCAAGATCGTTTCGATGATCGCGCAGGTCGAGCCCTTGCCGTTCGTGCCGCCGACGGTGATGACCGGGCAGTCGAAACGCAGGCCGAGCGCATCCTTCACCTTGCCGATGCGCGCGAGGCCCATGTCGATGCCGACCGGATGCGCCGCTTCCAGATGGGCGAGCCAGGCGTCGAGAGTCGGGAATGTGTTCATTTTCGAGATCGCAAAAACAAAAGCGCCGCGCGGAACCTCGCGGGGTTCACGCGCGGCGCGGCGCTACGTACATTCGGGTCAGGCGACGGAATCGGCGGGTTGCCGCGTCATCAGCGCCATCAATTGGGCGATTTCTTCGCGCATCTTGCGGCGATCCACGATCATGTCGACCGCGCCCTTCGTCAGCAGGAACTCGGCGCGCTGGAAACCTTCCGGGAGCTTCTCGCGCACGGTCTGCTCGATCACGCGCGGGCCGGCAAAGCCGATCAGCGCCTTCGGCTCGGCAATCACGACATCGCCCAGGAACGCGAACGATGCGGACACACCGCCCATCGTCGGGTCGGTCAGCACGGAAATGAACGGCAGCTTCGCGTCCGCGAGTTTGGTCAGAAGCGCAGTGGTTTTGGCCATCTGCATGAGCGAAAGCAGGCTTTCCTGCATGCGCGCGCCGCCCGAGGCCGTGAAGCAGATGAACGGCACGTTCTGCTCCAGCGCGTTGCGCGCGCCGCGCACGAAGCGCTCGCCGACCACCGAGCCCATCGATCCGCCCATGAACGAGAATTCGAAGCACGCGACGACACACGGAATCGTGTGGATCGCGCCGCCCATGACGACCATGGCGTCGGTCTCGTCCGTATCTTCCATCGCTTCCTTGATGCGATCCGGATACTTGCGGCTGTCCTTGAACTTCAGCGCGTCGACCGGGACGACTTCCTGGCCGATTTCGTAGCGGCCTTCCGGGTCGAGCAGGCGGTCGAGCCGCTCGCGCGCGCCGATTCGCATGTGATGGCTGCACTTCGGGCATACGTGCAGATTCGCCTCGACGTCGTTGCGATACAGCACCGCTTCGCACGACGGACACTTCACCCAAAGGCCCTCGGGAATGCCCTTGCGGCTTTTGGGATCGGTTTGCTTGATCTTCGGCGGCAGCAGTTTGTCGAGCCAGCTCATCGTTTTTCCTTGACTGATCGGTTGCCGCGCGGCGCACGCCCGAATCGGGCGGCCCGCGGCGGCGCGTATTTTACTGTGCGGCGTCGAGCGCCTGACGAATTTCGGCGATGAAGCTCGTCAGCGACGCGGCCGCGGTGTCCGGCTTCGCGTCTTCGAGCAGCTGCACGAGGCGGCTGCCGATGACGACGGCGTCCGCGACATCGGCGACGGCGCGCGCGGTCTGGGCGTCGCGAATGCCGAAACCGACACCGACCGGCAGGGGCACACGCGACTTGATGGCCGGGATTTTACTCGCGATGCTGGAAACGTCCAGATTTGCCGCGCCGGTCACGCCTTTCAGCGATACGTAGTAGACATAGCCGCTCGCGATCTTGCCGACCGCCGCGACGCGCTCGTCCGTCGATGTCGGCGCGAGCAGGAAGATCGGATCGATGCCGGCGGCGCGCATCGACGCGCCGAAGCTCTCCGCTTCCTCGGGCGGGTAATCGACCACCAGTACGCCGTCGACGCCCGCTTCCTTCGCAGCTTTCGCGAACGCGTCGGCGCCCATGCGCTCGATCGGATTCGCGTAACCCATCAGCACGACGGGCGTTTTGTCGTCGGTTTCGCGGAAACGCGCGACGTCGGCGAGCACGCGCTTGAGCGTCACGCCGCGCGCGAGCGCCCGCTCCGACGAACGCTGGATGACGGGGCCGTCGGCCATCGGATCGGAGAACGGCACGCCCAGTTCGATGACGTCCGCGCCGGCCTTCGCCAGCGCGTGCATGAACTCGACGGTTTGTTCCGGATTCGGGTCGCCCGCGGTGATGAACGGAATCAGCCCTTTCTTGCCCTGTGCGGCGAGCGCCGCAAAAGTATTCTTGATGCGGGACATGAGATTTCTCTTAGTCGTATTCGTTGGCGTCGGACGCATTTGAATGCATTTGACGCGATCAGCAGCGAAAAAGACGCTATTCGGCTTGGGCGGCGGTGCCGGTCGCGACGAGTGTCTTGCGTCGAACGCGGGCGGGCTCTGCCGGCTCGAGCCGTGCAGCGCGCGCTTCGGCAATGCGGCTTTCGGCGATCGCGCAGTAATCCGCGTTGATCTCGTAGCCCGTGAATTGCCGGCCATGACGTGCGCACGCGACCGCCGTCGTGCCGCTGCCCATGAACGGATCGAGCACGCGCCCACCCGGCGGACAGCTCGCGAGCACCATGCGCTCGACGATCTCCAGCGGCTTTTGCGTCGGATGATCCACCCGCTCCGCGTGCTGCCGATGCAGACGCGACACGGACCAGACATCCTTCGGGTTGTAGCCCAGTTCGAGCCACTTGCTGCCTTCGAAAATCTTCCGCGACCGCGCCTTTTTCGTTTCTGCGTCGTAAGGGATGCGCACCGGATCGAGATCGAAGTAGTAGTCCTTCGATACCGCGAAATAGCCGATGTTGTCGTGCACTGACGTGAATTTCCGCGTCGTTCCGCCCATGCTCGGCACGCGACGGTCCCAGACGATCTCGTTGATCATCAAAAGGCGGCGCTTGAGGAACACGAACAGTTCGGGCGAATACTGCCAGGTGCAAAAGATATACAGCGAACCGCTCGGCTTGAGCTTCGGAATCGCGAGATCGAGCCAGCGATAAGTCCACTCGAGAAAAGCGTCGCCGGACAACATGTCCGAGTCGTTCCCGTAGTCCTTGCCCAGACCATAAGGCGGATCCGCGACGATCAGATCGATCGACGCGTCGGGAATATTCTCGGCATCGGCCAGGAAGTCGCGGTTGCGGATGTCGCTGCCGGCGCCCTGCAAGGCGCCGACGGACAACGGCTCGTCGATGACGTTGCGCATCTATCTGAGGCTCAGAACTGAATGCCCGATCGCTCGGCGACCGTATGCATGTCCTTGTCGCCCCGGCCGGACAGATTGACGAGCAACACCTTGTCGCGCGGCAACGTCTTCGCGAGCTTCGCGCCATAGGCGAGCGCGTGGCTCGATTCCAGCGCGGGGATGATGCCCTCGATCCGGCAGCAGTCGTGGAAGGCCTTGAGCGCTTCGTCATCGGTGATGCCGACGTATTCCGCGCGTCCCGCGTCCTTCAGCCACGCGTGTTCCGGACCGACGCCCGGATAGTCGAGCCCCGCCGACACCGAATGCGTTTCGATGATCTGCCCGTTTTCGTCCTGCAGCAGATACGTGCGATTGCCGTGCAGCACCCCCGGGCTGCCGCCCATCAGCGACGCCGCGTGGCGCCCGGTGTCGATGCCGTCGCCCGCCGCTTCGACGCCGATCAATCTGACGTCTTTATCGTCGATGTACGGATAAAAGATGCCCATCGCGTTCGACCCGCCGCCGACGCACGCGATCACGGCATCAGGCTGGCGACCGGCCATTTCGGGCATCTGCACGCGACATTCGTCGCCGATCACGCGCTGGAAGTCGCGCACCATCATCGGGTAAGGATGCGGCCCCGCCACCGTGCCGATGATGTAGAACGTGTTTTCGACGTTCGTCACCCAGTCACGCATGGCTTCGTTGAGCGCGTCCTTGAGCGTCTTCGACCCGGATTCGACCGGCACGACCGTTGCGCCGAGCAGCTTCATCCGATAGACGTTCGCCGCCTGACGACGCACGTCTTCCGCGCCCATGTAGACCACGCACTCCATGCCGAATCGCGCGGCAATGGTCGCCGTCGCCACGCCGTGCTGGCCCGCGCCGGTTTCGGCAATCACGCGCGGCTTGCCCATCTTGCGGGCGAGCAGCGCCTGGCCGATCACGTTATTCACCTTGTGCGCGCCCGTGTGATTCAGGTCTTCGCGCTTCAGATAGAGCTGCGCGCCGCCAAGCATCTCGCTCCAGCGCTTCGCGTGATAAATCGGCGACGGCCGACCCACGTAATGCTTGAGCTCGTACTCGTACTCGGCGATGAATTCGGGATCCTGACGTGCCGCGTCATACGCGACGCGCAATTCGTCAAGTGCATGGATGAGGGTTTCGGAGACGAACACGCCTCCATATTGGCCGAAATGGCCTCTTTCGTCTGGCAAGTTGTACATTGCGTCACTCTCTCGGTTACGTAGCCGGCAGCGCGGCCCACGTTCGATTCACCCGGCGTCCGCCTCGCGCACCGCGCGCACGAACGCCGCCATTCGGGCGGGATCCTTCACGCCCTTGGCGCCCGGCACTTCGATGCCGCTCGAGACATCGACCGCGTATGGGCGCACACGCCGAATGGCGTCACTGACGTTTTGCGTGTTCAACCCACCACTCAAAACGGCCCGATGCCCGAGATCTGTTGGGATAAGTGACCAATCGAATACCTTTCCACCGCCGCCGAAGCCCTCGACGAGCGCGTCGAGTAAAAGGCCGCCTGCGGCTTTGAACTTGAGAGACGATTCTATCAAATGGCTTGTGGACGCATCAGACCCAATTCGCAATGCGCGCCAATAGGATAAACCCGCAATCGATGCCAGCGCCTCGCATTGTTCCGGCGTTTCGTCGCCGTGAAACTGCAGCAGCGAGAGCGGCACGTTCGACGTGACTTCGCGAATCCATTCGGGCGTCGCATTGACGAAAAGCCCGACCGCCGACACGAGCGGCGGCACGTGCCGCGCCAGTTCGACGGCCTGTGCGACGCTCACCGAACGCGGGCTCGGCGGATAGAACACGAAACCCACGGCGTCCGCGCCCAGCGCGACGGCGTGCTGCACGTCCTCGACGCGCGAAAGTCCGCATAGCTTGATGCGGGTGCGATGCAAATCTCGGTCTGTCATTTCGGCTCTGCCCAAATGGCGCTCCAGGGCATGCTGGCGATATGCGGCGGCGGCACCGCGAAGTGTTCAGGATAGCCGACCTCGGCCAGATACAGCCCGTCGGGCATGAAAGTCGGCGCGGCAGCGCGGCGGTCGCGGGCGGCGAGCACGTCCGCCATCCACGACGATGGATGACGGCCCCGTCCGATCGCGACGAGGCATCCCATCAGATTGCGCACCATGTGATGCAAAAACGCGTTGGCGCGAAAGCGAAAGTGGACGAAGTCGCCCTGCTCGCGTACATCGATCTGATAAAGATGCTTGACTGGCGTTTTCGACTGGCAATCGGCGGCGCGGAACGACGAAAAATCGTGCTCGCCGATCAGGCACGCCACCGAATCGCGCATCGCTGCCACGTCGAGCGGCGTGTGCACCCAGCCCGCGCGTTTCGCGAGCATGGGCGAACGCACCGGATTGACGTAAAGAACGTAGAAATAAGTGCGCTCGAAAGCCGCGAAGCGCGCGTGGAAATCGTCGGGCATCGGCTTCGCCCATTGCACCGCGACGGTGTCGGGCAGGAACGCATTCGTGCCGCGCACCCACGAAAACGCGGCGCGATCCAGAGCGGTATCGAAATGCACGACCTGACCGAGACCGTGCACGCCCGTATCGGTGCGCCCGGCGACGACGGTCGGAAGCGGCGTCTGCGCGAATTGCGCGAGCGCGCGCTCCAGTTCGTTCTGGACCGTCTTCCCGTGCGGCTGCGACTGCCAACCGCAAAACGCCGCGCCGTCGTACTGAATCCCTAAAGCGATACGCATCTCAGGAATGCGGTGCGAGCGTCGACAAGAGCGTGGCGGCCCGCTGGCGCGTCGCCGGATCGTTCGATTCGATCACTTCCTGGAGCAACGTGCGCGCGCCCGAAAGGTCGCCCAGTTCGATGTATTCGGCTGCCAATTCGAGCTTATTGCGCGCGATGGTCGCCAGTTGGCCCGGCGTCAGGGCAGGCAAAGCCTCCGTCGCGTTCGACGTCGGCCCGAGATCGAAATCGAGACTGAGCGGGCCGAATTTTGTCGCGCCCAGGCCAGCGACCGATGCCGCGCCCGCCGTACCCGCTTCGATTTGAGACGCAACGGACTGGGCTTGCGACTGGCCTTGCCGCGCTGCTTCGAAATGCGCCACCGGCTGCGGCATGAACGGCGCCTGCTGGATTGGCTGCGTGCCGCCAGGCGGCTGTTCCAGCGCTGCGGGAGGCGTCTCGAGCGGCGGATTTTTCAGCGACGATGCAGCCGTCTCCGGTCCGGTCGCGCCGGGCGGCTTGATCGTCAGTTCCAGACGCGGCGGCAGTTCCATTTCGAGCGAACCGAGCGCCTGGATTGCGTCCTGGGGGAACTTCGGCATTGGGAAGCGATGCGCGAGCACCGGCTCTTCGTCCGGCGCGATGCCGGATTTTTCCGCCTCGCGCGCTGCCAGTTCTTCGATGTCGCGCTGCTCGGCGGCGCGTTGCTCTGCGGCTTGCTCTTCGGCGGCGCGCGCCTGAAGTTCGCGCAGTTCCGCCTCGCGCGCGATGATCTCGCGTGCCGCGTTCTCACGCGCCAGCTCTTCGCGTTCGGTGACCTGACGCAATTCGGCCTCGCGATCCGCGCCGGCATGACCGGCCTGCTCGCGTGCGAGTGCTTCCCGCGCGGCGGCTTCGCGCGCCCGGATTTCACGCTCCTCGGCCTCGCGCGCGGCGGCCTGGCGTGCCGCGGCTTCGCGCTCTTCGACTTCCCATTTCTCGGCTTCCCGGCGCGCCGCTTCGCGCGCTTCGATCTCGCGCGCATGCTGCTCACGCTGTTCGTGGGTGTCCGGTTCGCTGGCTGGCGGTACGAAATCGGGATGACGTGCAGCCGGCGCAACCGGAACGAACGGCTCTTCCGGTTGCGAGCGGTTCGCCTCGACGAGTGCTTCATCCGCCGCGGTCGACGGCTTTGCCTCGGTCGCCGGCGGCAACGCATCTTCGGACGGAGCGACGGGCGTCTGGGCTACTTCAGCGTTGCCGATGCTCGCGGCGGCCGCAGCCAGTCCGGACTGATCGCGCGCCGGCGACTTGCCTTGAGCACCGGCCGCCGCCTCGCGCGCCTTGCGCAGCGCTTCGTTGCGGGCGTCGGCGTCGGCCTGGGCTTCTTCCAGACTTGCGAACGTACGGGGCGCGCGATCGACGTCGTTGTCGTTCGTCGCGACTGCTCGCTTCTTGCGCCGCATTCTGAGCAGCAGGACGCCGATCACGACGATCACGATCGCGATGATGAAGGGCGACAGACCGATGGTCGCCGCTGCCACGCCGCTGCGGCTGGCCGGTTCCGGTGCGGCCGTGGCGGGCGCGCTTGCGGGCGCGGCGATTGCCGATGCGGCCTCCGGCGTCGCACGCTCCGGCGCCGCCGTCGCGCTGGCTTGCGGCTCCACAGCCGATGCGGGCGCCGCGCTCTCCGGCGCCGGTGTGGCGGTATCCGCCGACGAAGACGCAGGCGCGGACGTTTCGGCGGGCGCGGTCTGCTGCGCCTCGGGCGCCGACGCTGCGGCCGGCGGCGCGCCGCTCAGATCGGCGGGCACGTTCAGCACCGCGCCGAGTTTCAGCTTGTTGATGTCGTGGCTGCTGAAGGCGCTCGGATTGGCGTCGAACAGGGCACGCGCGGCTTTCGCGCGGACGTCGCGATCTTTGGATCCGGTGAGTTCGCCGGCGACATCGCTCAACGATTGTCCCGGCTTGACCGCGTAGGTTTGCCCGGTGGCGGCGGAGGCCTGCGCGAGCGCATCGCCGGGATTCGCCCAGAACATCGCGCATGCGGCGAGACTTGCCGCGGCGAGCGCCGCACGCGATGACGAAACGAAAGACCGGCGAGTTCGATGGATCATTGAGGCTCCGGGTGCGGCAAAAATTGAAACATAAAGCGAAGACCGCTCGATAAACACGGCGTTGCAACAAAGCTCCACAAAAACAAAAAAGCGCCGCGTGAAACGCGACGCTTTCGAGCAAGACACGCGCTTCAGGCGCGTAGTTTACTTTACTTGTCGAGCAGAATGCGCAGCATGCGGCGCAGCGGCTCGGCGGCGCCCCACAAGAGCTGATCGCCGACCGTGAACGCCGACAGATATTCGCCGCCCATCGCGAGCTTGCGCAGACGGCCAACCGGCACCGTCAGCGTGCCCGTGACGACCGCGGGCGACAGATCGCGAATCGATGCTTCGCGCTCGTTCGGCACGACCTTCACCCAGTCATTCGCCGACGCGAGAATGCCGTGCACTTCGTCGAGCGGCACGTCCTTCGTCAGCTTGATGGTGAGCGCCTGCGAGTGGCAGCGCATCGCGCCGATACGCACGCAGAGGCCGTCGACGGGAATCGAGCCCGGCGTACCCATTGCCGGCTTGCCGAGGATCTTGTTGGTTTCCGCGCCGCCCTTCCACTCTTCCTTCGACATGCCGTTGCCGAGATCCTTGTCGATCCACGGAATCAGCGAGCCCGCGAGCGGCACGCCGAAGTTGTCGACGGGCATGCGCTCGCCGTTCATCGCGGCGAGCACGCGGCGGTCGATGTCGAGAATCGCCGACGACGGATCCGCCAGGTCTTCCTTCGCCGAACCGTAGAGCACGCCCATTTGCTGAAGCAGCTCGCGCATGTTCTGCGCGCCCGCGCCCGACGCGGCCTGATAGGTCATCGCCGTCGTCCATTCGACGAGGTTCTCGCGGAACAGGCCACCGAGCGCCATCAGCATGAGGCTGACCGTGCAGTTGCCGCCGATGAAGTCGCGGCCGCCCTTCACGAGCGAATCCTTGATGACGTCCAGGTTGACCGGATCGAGAATGATGACCGCGTCGTCCTTCATGCGCAGCGCCGACGCCGCGTCGATCCAGTAGCCCTTCCAGCCCGCCGCGCGCAGCTTCGGATACACCTCGTTGGTGTAGTCGCCGCCCTGGCACGTGATGATGGCGTCGCACTTTTTCAGGTCGTCGATGCTCGTTGCGTCTTTGAGCTTCGTCTCGTTTTTGGCGAACGACGGCGCGTTGCCGCCCGCATTGCTGGTGCTGAAAAACACCGGTTCGATCAAGTCGAAATCGCCTTCCTGCTGCATGCGCTGCATCAGGACGCTGCCGACCATACCGCGCCAACCAACGAGACCTACGTTCATGACTAACCTTTAACTGTGGACGCTTCCCCGCATCTTTACCCGGCGTGGCCGCGCGGGGAAGACGCTCGGACACGAGGGACGATCAGCGAATCGTGATCGCTTTGATGGAGATTTTCGTAATGCGCGTTTTAGCCGTGGCTCGAGTGGCCACGATGCGCGTGCTGATGGCGAGTTCCGTCGCGAGCGACTTTGAGCCGCGTCCGATGGAATCCAGAGAGAATTGAGAGTTCTTCGCCATAGCAAAGCAATATACACGATAACCGGACGTTTTCGACGGCGTCATGCTGCAGATGCGTGAAAATCGGGCGGATCGTGCGCGAACATCGGTAAAAAGAGACGATCGGCCGCTGCAATGCTTCAGCGCGCCGATCGTCTTTCTCGCGATTACAGCGCCTTCAGCACCGCGTCGCCCATTTCCTTCGTGCCGACAACCTTGCCGTCCGCCGTCGCGATATCGCCGGTGCGGTAGCCCTGCTCGAGCACTTTCTTCACCGCGCTTTCGATGCGATCCGCCTGCTCCGTCTTGCCGAGCGAGTAGCGCAGCATCATGGCCGCCGAAAGAATGGTCGCGAGCGGATTCGCCACGCCCTTGCCCGCGATGTCCGGCGCCGAACCGTGCGACGGCTCGTACAGGCCCTTGTTGTTCTTGTCGAGCGACGCGGACGGCAGCATGCCGATGGAGCCGGTGAGCATCGCCGCTTCGTCCGACAGAATGTCGCCGAACATGTTGCCGGTCACGACGACGTCGAACGCTTTCGGCGCCTTCACGAGCTGCATCGCGGCGTTGTCGACGTACATGTGCGACAGCTCGACATCCGGATATTCCTTCGCGACGTCGATCATCGTGTCGCGCCACAGCTGCGACGTTTCGAGCACGTTCGCCTTGTCGACGCTCGTCAGCTTCTTCTGGCGCTTTTGCGCGGCGGCAAACGCGACGTGCGCGATGCGCCGCACTTCGGGCTCGGAATAGCGCATCG
Source organism: Caballeronia zhejiangensis (assembly GCF_000698575.1). Lineage (GTDB taxonomy): Bacteria > Pseudomonadota > Gammaproteobacteria > Burkholderiales > Burkholderiaceae > Caballeronia > Caballeronia zhejiangensis. The sequence goes on along the minus strand of NZ_JFHD01000009.1, from coordinate 5,386 downwards.
TGTCGAAGCCTTCCTTCGCGCCCGCGAACGGGCCGTCCGGGGCTTCTCGCAAGCCGCGCGGCGCGCCGAAATAGATGTCGCCGTTCAATTCGCGGACGATCAGGATGTCGAGACCCGACACGATCTCCGGCTTCAACGACGACGCGCCCGTCAATTGCGGATAGCAGATCGCCGGACGGAAGTTCGCGAACAGTTGCAGATGCTTGCGCAGGCCGAGAATCGCCTGCTCGGGACGCAGCGCGCGTTCGAGCTTGTCGTACTTCCAGTCGCCGACGGCGCCGAACAGGATCGCATCGGCTTCCTTCGCGAGCGCCAGCGTGGAATCGGGCAGCGGGTGCCCCTTCGCCTCGTAGCCCGCGCCGCCGACCGGCGCCTCTTCCAGCTCGAACTTCTCGCCGAGCGCGTTCAGGACTTTGACCGCTTCGGCGGTGATTTCGGGACCGATGCCGTCGCCGGGGAGAACTGCAATTTTCATCTTTCGCTTCCTTTATGCGCGGTTATCCAACGAGCCGGTTATTCAGCCACGGCTGCTTCGCGAGGCGTTCGGCCTCATATTGCTTGATCTTGTCCGCATGACGCAGCGTGAGACCGATGTCGTCGAAGCCGTTCAGCAAGCAATACTTGCGAAAGCCCGGCACTTCGAACGCATACTCGGTGCCGTCGCCGGTACGCACGACTTGCGCTTCGAGATCGATCGTCAACTGGAAACCAACGAACGCGTAGGTCTCGTTAAACAGCTTGTCGACCTGCTGCTCCGTCAGCACGACCGGCAGGAGACCGTTCTTGAAACAGTTGTTGTAGAAGATGTCCGCGAAGCTCGGCGCGATGATCGCGCGAAAGCCGTATTGATCGAGCGCCCACGGCGCGTGTTCGCGTGAGCTGCCGCAGCCGAAATTCTTGCGCGTGAGCAGAATCGACGCGCCTTGATAACGCGGCTGATTCAGCACGAAATCCGGGTTGAGCGGACGCTTGCTGTTGTCCTGTCCGGGCTCACCGACGTCGAGATAACGCCATTCATCGAACGCGTTCGGACCGAAGCCGGTGCGCTTGATCGACTTCAGGAACTGCTTCGGGATGATCGCGTCCGTGTCGACGTTCTCGCGATCGAGCGGCGCGACGAGGCCGCTGTGCACAATGAATTTTTCCATGATCTTTCTCAGTGTCCCGATCGATTAAGCGAGCTTGCGTACGTCGACGAAATGGCCTTCGATCGCGGCGGCGGCGGCCATCGCGGGGCTCACGAGATGCGTGCGTCCGCCCGCGCCCTGACGGCCTTCGAAGTTGCGGTTCGACGTCGATGCGCAGCGCTCCCCCGCTTCCAGGCGGTCGGCGTTCATCGCGAGGCACATCGAGCAGCCCGGCTCGCGCCATTCGAAGCCGGCGTTCGTGAAGATCTTGTCGAGGCCTTCGCGTTCGGCTTGCGCCTTCACGAGACCCGATCCCGGCACGACCATCGCGAGGCGAATGTTCGACGCGACGCGCTTGCCCAGCGACTTCACGACGTACGCGGCGGCGCGCAAGTCTTCGATGCGCGCATTCGTGCACGAGCCGATGAAAATCTTGTCCGGCTTGATCGATTCGATCGGCGTGTTCGGCTGCAATGCCATATAACTCAGCGCGCGTTCCATCGCGTCGCGCTTGACGGGATCTTTTTCCTTGTCGGGATCGGGCACGCGGCCGTCGATCGACGTCACCATTTCCGGCGACGTGCCCCACGTCACTTGCGGCACGATCTCGGCGGCATTCAGCTCGACGACGCGATCGAAGTGCGCGCCGTCATCGGATTTGAACTGACGCCAGTATTCGACCGCCTGATTCCACTCGACGCCCTGCGGCGAGTACGGACGGTCCTTCAGATAGTTGATGGTCGTGTCGTCGACCGCGACCATGCCGGCGCGCGCGCCCGCTTCGATCGCCATGTTGCAGACGGTCATGCGGCCTTCCATCGTGAGCGCGCGGATGGTCGAGCCGCCGAATTCCATCGCGTAGCCCGTGCCGCCCGCCGTGCCGATCTTGCCGATGATCGCGAGCACGATGTCCTTCGCCGTGCATCCGCGCGGCAATTGGCCTTCGACCTTCACGAGCATGTTCTTGCTCTTCTTCTGCAACAGCGTTTGCGTCGCGAGCACGTGCTCAACCTCCGACGTGCCGATGCCGTGCGCCAGCGCGCCGAACGCGCCGTGCGTGGACGTGTGCGAATCGCCGCAGACGATGGTCATGCCCGGCAGCGTCGCGCCCTGCTCCGGCCCGATGATGTGCACGATGCCCTGACGCAGGTCGTTCATCTTGAACTGCGTGATGCCGAAGGCGTCGCAGTTCTGGTCGAGCGTATCGACTTGCAGCTTCGAAACCGGATCGGCGATGCCGTGCGAGCGGTCGGTCGTCGGCACGTTGTGATCGGACACCGCGAGATTCGCGCTGATGCGCCACACCGGGCGCTCGGCCAGCTTCAGGCCCTCGAAGGCCTGCGGGCTCGTCACTTCGTGCAGCAGGTGACGGTCGATGTAGAGGATCGAGGTGCCGTCCTCTTCCGTGTGGACAACGTGCGTATTCCACAGTTTGTCGTAGAGAGTCTGTGCCATGGTGAGCGCTTTCGTGTGTGACTGCGGGGATTTATCGGTGTACGGCTCGTGAATCGATTATGCCACCACCCGATGAGAATTGGATACTAGGATACGGAAAAAACCCATTAAAAACAGATAGTTATTGTAGTGGTTCCAGTACCCGGATGACGACTACCCGGCTGAACCTCGAGCGCATCGCGACGCTGTCCTTAGATCCTATGCCATTTGGCCGAATGTTCGCCGCACGATACGCGCAATAGGCTGTCGTCAGCGCTCACGATCCGCGCAGTAATAACATTGTATTGACGGCTCTTTCGACAGGTAATAACATCGTGCTTCCATACTCTTCAGTAGTCGACGACATGCGAACCACCATCAGAAAAATGGGCAACTCCCAGGGCATCCTGATTCCCAAGCCGCTGCTCGCGCAATTGGGCTTGGAGAACGAGGTCGACATGGAGGTCGAGAACGACGCGATCGTCCTGCGTCGGCCTCGCGACAAAGCGCGTCAAGGGTGGGCCGAGGCCAGCAAGCTGATTGCGCAAAGCGGCGAGGACGGACTCGTCATGGGCGAATTCGGCAACGACGACGACGGGGAGCTCGAATGGTAGTGCGTGGAGAAGTCTGGTCGGTCGCGCTCGATCCCACCTTGGGCAGCGAAATTCAGAAAACGCGTCCGTGCGTAGTGGTGTCGCCGCCGGAGATGCACGACCATCTGCGCACGGTCATCGTCGCGCCGATGTCGTCGAAGGGAAAGCCTGCGCCTTTCCGCATTCCCATTGCTTTCAAGCGGAAGCAGGGATTGATTCTTCTGGATCAGATTCGCACGGTGGACAAGCTGCGGCTCATCAAGCGGGAAGGCAGCATCGCGGACAACACGCTGACCGACGCGCTTCATACCTTGCAGGAGGTGTTCGCGGATTGAATCCGGCGCCGTCTCTGCGCGCGGCGAGCAAAAAAGCAAAAGCCCCGGCGATTTCTCGCCGGGGCTTCGATACAACTAAAACTCGAGCAGCTTAGCGCTTTGCCAGCGGCTTCGCTTCACGCGGCGTCTGGCCGATGAACAGCTGACGCGGACGACCGATCTTCTGCTCAGGATCGGCGATCATCTCGTTCCACTGCGCGATCCAGCCGACCGTACGAGCCATCGCGAAGATGCAGGTGAACATCGACGTCGGAATGCCCAGCGCGCGCTGCACGATGCCCGAGTAGAAGTCGACGTTCGGATACAGCTTGCGCGACACGAAGTATTCGTCTTCCAGCGCGATCTTTTCAAGTTCCATCGCGAGCTTGAAGAGCGGGTCGTCGTGCAGGCCGAGTTCGTTCAGCACTTCGTGGCACGTCTCGCGCATCAGCTTCGCGCGCGGGTCGTAGTTCTTGTACACGCGGTGTCCGAAGCCCATCAGCTTCACGCCCGAGTTCTTGTCCTTCACCTGCTTGATGAACTCAGGAATGTTGTCGACCGAGCCGATCTCTTCGAGCATGTTCAGCGCGGCTTCGTTCGCGCCGCCGTGCGCCGGACCCCACAGACATGCGATACCGGCTGCGATACACGCGAACGGATTCGCACCCGACGAACCCGCGAGACGCACCGTCGACGTCGACGCGTTCTGCTCGTGGTCCGCGTGCAGGATCAGAATACGGTCGAGAGCGCGCACGAGCACGTCGTTGACCTTGTACTCTTCGCACGGGTTCGAGAACATCATGTGCATGAAGTTAGCGCTGTACGACAGTTCGTTCTTCGGATACACGAACGGCTGACCGATGCTGAACTTGTACGCCATCGCGACGAGCGTCGGCAGCTTCGCGATCATGCGGATCGCGGAGACTTCACGGTGACGCGGATCGTTGATGTTCAGCGAGTCGTGATAGAACGCCGACAGCGCGCCGACCGCAGCCGTCAGCACGGCCATCGGGTGTGCGTCGCGACGGAAGCCGCGGAAGAAGAAGTGCATCTGCTCGTGCACCATCGTGTGACGCGTGACGGTGTCCACGAATTCCTTGTTCTGCGCCTCGTTCGGCAGTTCGCCCTTCAGCAGCAGATAGCACGTTTCGAGGAAGTCCGCGTTCACGGCCAGTTGCTCGATCGGGTAGCCGCGATACAGCAGTTCGCCCTTGTCGCCGTCGATATACGTGATCGCCGAATTGCACGCCGCCGTCGACATGAAGCCCGGGTCATACGTGAACTTGCCGGTCTGACCGTACAACTTGCGGATGTCGATCACGTCCGGGCCCATCGTGCCCTTGTAGATCGGCATTTCGACGCTCGGCGAGTTGTCGCTGAACGATAGCGTGGCTTTAACATCTGACGGGGTCATAGCACATCCTCAATCGAAGTATGGATACAGGTTTTCGATAATTTGCACGACGGAAGCTGCGCGGCAAAACTGTTTTATCGGCCTGTGTGCAGTGCAACAGGCCTATTTTGCAAAACTCCGCGAATTCCTGCTGGAATCACACGGTGCGCAGCATTTCCAGCAAGCGGGTTACGTCCGGCGTCGCCAGGTCGCCTTCAGGCTCCGTGCGCGCCAGCAGCAAGTCCATCAGTTCGTTGTCGCTCAGCTCCAGCAGGCGGGTCAATGCGGCCACGTCGGCGTCGCTGAGGTCATGCTCATATCGGCTGAAGAAACGATCGAAGATCAGATCGTTTTCCAGCAGGCCGCGCCTTGCGCGCCAACGAAGGCGCGCGCGGCGAAGAGGGTCGGACTGGTGAGATTCGTCCATTTCAAACCGCCCGTCGCACCATCAATTCCTTGATCTTGCCGATCGCCTTGGTCGGGTTGAGCCCCTTCGGGCACACGTCGACGCAATTCATGATCGTA
>NZ_JFHD01000008.1 GCF_000698575.1 Caballeronia zhejiangensis | reverse complement strand
CACCTAATCGGGCTTGGCTCGCGCACGGTCTGTGTCATCGCACCACACAACAAACGGGTTCAGCACCAAATAGCTCCGGCCCGCTTCGCGGCCGACCGGTCCATCGGGGATGCATGTGCTTCTCTACTAACGTCTCCATCTCACGGCACTCGCCGCTCGCCGGTTTCCCTTGCGGACCCGGCGGCAGCGCGTAGCGCTGTGCCGAAGCTATTTCGTGCTGAACCAGCGCGCTTAACGTTTTCGGGCGGCAGACCGTGCGCGAGCCAAGCCCGACTGGGTGTTTGAGGGCACTCGTAAGGCGAGTGCCGCCTGTGACGAGAGAACTACCCAAATTGCGTGTGACCGCGGGCCGTGACGAGCTGCTTTCTTTGCTTACTTTCTTTGCAGCAGCAAAGAAAGTGAGTGCCGCCCCGCACAGGGGCAACGCTAATAGACCGACACCATAACGGGATCCGGCAAAAAGCACAGAGCTAAAAGCACAGAGCTAAAAGCAGAGAGCTAAAAACAAACCACAAGCCCCTTGGCGAAATATGCAAATACGTGGCGACCCGTGGCGCCTTCACGTCGATGTCACACATCTCTGCAATATTCCGGGTCGAAGGTCGCCCCCGACCTTCATCGATCCCCGACACGAGAGACCACCATGACCCGCGATTCCCGCTTCGCGCGCACTGTGCTGCCGGCGTTCGCCGCCGCGTTTGCTCTGCTTGCCGCGATGCCCGCTCACGCCGCCGACGCCGTCGTCCTCTACACCGCCGATGGCCTCGAGAATCTCTACAAGGACGTGCTTCCCGCATTCGAAAAGAAGGAAGGCGTGAAGGTCAACATCGTCACGGCGGGCAGCGGCGAAGTGGTGAACCGCGCGACCGTCGAAAAGGATTCGCCGAAAGCAGACGTCCTCGTCACGCTGCCGCCGTTCATCCAGCAAGCGCAACAAGGCGGCCTGCTGCAGCCGTATCAGAGCGTGAACTACAAGAACGTGCCCGCCATCGCGAAGGAAAAAGACGGCGCATGGGCCACCTTCGTGAACAACTATTTCTCGTTCGCGATCAATCCCGAAGTCACGAAAACCGCGCCCAAGACCTTCGCCGATCTCCTGCATCCGAGCTACTCCGGCAAGATCGCATACTCGAATCCAGCCACGGCAGGCGACGGCATGGCCGTCATCATCCTGACGTCCGCGCTGATGGGCGAAGACCAGGCTTTCAATTACCTGAAGGATCTCGAACAACACGCGAAGTTCCATACGAAGGGCACGGGCTATCTCGACGTGCTGCTCTCGCGTAACGAGATCGCATTCGCGAACGGCGATCTGCAAATGGACCTCGACGATGCCGCGAACGGCGGTCTCTCCATCAAGCCGCTCTTCCTGTCGCACAAGGCAGGCGAAGCGCCGAGCACATTCCAGCTTCCGTATGCAATCGGCCTCATCAAGAGCGGACCGAATCAGGCGGCGGGCAAGAAGCTCATCGACTATCTGATGTCGTCGGATGTGCAGTCGAAAGTGCCCGATATCTACGGCATCCCCGGCCGCACCGACGTGCCGCTCGCCGGCAAGAACGGCGAAGCCGTCAAGCAGGCGATCTCCGGCGTGAAGCTCATTCCCGTCGACTGGAACGAAGTCATGCAGAAGAAGGCGGGCTGGACCGAGCGCTGGAAGACCGAAGTGATCGGCAACACCGGCAAGCAGACCGACGTCGTCAAGCCGAAGTCCTGATGAGCGCCGTCCCCAAGGAAGCGTTCGGCGTCGATCAAACGCCGGGCGTGCACATCGATCGTCTGACGGTGCGCTTCGGCACGCGTACCGTGCTCGACGATCTCTCGCTTCGGATCCAACGCGGCGAATTCCTCACCGTGCTCGGCCGGAGCGGATGCGGCAAGACCACGCTGCTGCGCTTCATCGCCGGCTTCGTGAAGGCCGATGCGCTCGCGGGCACGCTCGCCGTCGCGGGCCGCGATCTCACGCACGTGCCGCCGCATCAGCGCAATCTCGGGCTGCTGTTCCAAAGCTATGCGCTGTTCCCGCATTTCTCGGTGTTCGACAACGTCGCGTTCGGCTTGCGCGCACGCAAGCTGAAGACGGGCGAGATCGCGCGACGCGTCGCCGATGCGCTCAAGCTCGTGCAGCTTTCCGATGCCGGTCACGTCATGCCCGCGCAGCTTTCCGGCGGCATGCAGCAGCGCGTGGCGCTGGCGCGCGCACTCGTCATCGAGCCGGACGTGCTGCTGCTCGACGAGCCGCTCTCGGCGCTCGATGCGAATCTGCGCGCTTCGGTGCGCAGCGAGCTGAAGGCGTTGCATGAGCGCTTGCCGAATCTGACGATCGTCTGCGTGACGCACGATCAGGACGATGCGCTCGTGCTCTCCGACCGCACGCTGCTGATGCGCGATGGCCGCATCGCGCAACTCGGTGCGCCGCGCGAGCTGTACGACGCGCCCAACGATGCGTTCGTCGCGCGCTATCTCGGTGCCGCGAATTTGCTGCCGCCGCGCGTGGTGTATCCCGTCGGCGATGCGCGGCACGACGAGCGCGAACGTCTCGCGTGCATTCGTCCCGAACGATTCGCGATCGCGCCGTTGGGAGAAGGCCATCTGCATGGCACGATCGCGTCCGTCGAATGGTATGGCGCGGCGCTTTCCATTTCCGTTGCGCTCGATGCGTTGCCCGGCGAGCCCGTGCTCGTGACGACGCAGCGCGGCCATTCGCGCATGCCGGACAAGGGCGCGCGCGTTTCCCTTCGCTTCGAGGCTGACGATGTCGTCCTTGTTCGTCGCTGACAGCGTCGCGCGCGACGAACGCGGCATCTGCGACGCCTATCTCTCCGCGCAATTCGCAGCGCACGCCAAAGAAGCGCAACGCCGCGAGCGCAAGGCGCGGTGGCATCTGCTCTTCATTCTCGTCGTCGTGCTCGGGCCGCTCGTGGTGTATCCGCTCGCGCGCCTCGTCATGTCGAGTGTGACCGGGCCGCACGGTTTCTCGCTGCACGCGTACAGCGCGTTCTTCAGCAACCCCGAAACGCGCGGGATGATCGGCACGACGCTCGGTATTCTCTTCGCGAGCGCGAGCATCGCTTCGTTGCTCGGCGTCGCGCTCGCATCGATGCTGTTCTTCAGGCCGTTCGCGCTCGCGCGCCTGCTCACGCGTTTTCTGGAATTGTTCGTCGCGTTTCCGTCGTTTCTGGTCGCGTTCACGCTGATCTTTCTATACGGCTCGCAAGGTTCGGTGAGCATCGGTCTGCAGCGGATCTTTTCGCTCGATGCGCCGCCGCTCGATTTCCTTTTCGGCATCGGCGGCGTGATTCTCGCGGAGGTCGTGTTCTATGCGCCGTTCGTCGTGCGTCCGACGCTCGCATCGTATGCGACGCTCGACATGCGGCTCGTCGAAGCCGCAAAGAGCCTCGGCGCCGATGGCTGGATGGTCGCGACGAAAGTCGTCTTGCCGCTCGCGTGGCCGGGCATCGCGGCAGGCACGATCCTCTGCTTTCTGCTGACGTTGAACGAGTTCGGCATTCTGCTCGTGCTCGGCAGCGCACATCTGATCACCTTGCCGATCGCGATCTACAGCGCCGCGACCGTCGACCTCGATCTGGCCACCGCGGCCGCGGGTTCGGTCGTGATGCTGTTGATGTCGCTATCGCTCTATGCGTTGTATCGACGCGTGAATCGGCAAACGAGTCGCCGTTCGGGAGAGCGCTGACATGCAACTCATCGCTGCTGCGTTCAGACCTCGCGCGCTCCTGCGTCATGCGTTCACGGGCCTCTTCGCGTTGCTGTGCTTCTGGCTCTTCGTGCTGCCGGTGATCGTCGTCGCGTTGTCGAGCGTCGCGTCGCACTGGTCCGGCACGATCCTGCCCGATGGTTTTTCCACGCGCTGGTTCGCGCGTCTTTCATCGAGCGATCTCGATGCGGTCGCGACGAGTCTCGAAGTCGGCCTGGGCGTCGCGTTTCTCGGCACCGCGCTGGGACTCTGGCTCGCGCTCGCGCTGGAAGGGCGCGACCGGCGCGGTCTCGGCGCACTCGTCGATGCCGTCGCGATGATGGGCAGCGGCGTGCCGAGCGTCGTCCTCGGGCTCGCCGTGTTGATCGCGTATCACAAGCGTCCGCTCGATCTGTCGGGATCGGCCGCAATCGTCGTGCTCGTGCAACTCGCGCTCGTGTTGCCGTTCTGTTATCGATGCGCCGCCGCGGCGCTGCGCCCCGAGCTCACGACGCTGCGCGAAGCCGCCGCGAGTCTCGGCGCGCCGCCGCGCATGGTGCTCTCGCGCGTGGTATTGCCGCAACTCGTGCCCGCGATCCGCGCGAGCCTCGCGCTCGGTTTCGCGCTCTCGCTCGGCGAACTTGGCGCGACGCTCACCGTGTATCCGCCCGGATTCGCGACGGTGCCGATCGTCGTCGTCGGGCAGGTGAATCGCGGTTACTATCTGCCGGCGTCCGCGCTCTCGCTGATTCTGCTGGGCGTATCGCTCGCGGCGCTTCTGCTGATCGCCGCACGCGCGCCACGCCGCTCCATCGCATGACAAACATACGGAATCCGAACTAAATATCGATGCCATCATGTGCCCGCAAGCTCTTCGTTAGCAATTTGCGGGCCGCTCTCCGTTTCCGCCTTGTCATACCAAAAAAAATAAAACTGGCGTAACCTGCACGTTCAGGCACGTCCGCACCCGCCAGACCGGGGCAGGGCGCCAATTCGGTGCGTCCGGATTGAACTCCCGTCAGGCTTTCGCGGTCGTTGCATATGTTGCAAACACCGGAGGTTTCGATGACATCCGTCGATCTGGAATTCGACCAGCTCAACAGTACCGTCGATGCGCTCAGGCGCTCCATCTCGAACCGCCTGATGTACGGCGTCGGCAAGGATGCAGTCACCGCGCAGCCGCGGGACTGGCTTCACGCCGCTGAACTGGCCGTGCGGGATCGTCTCGTCGCGCGCTGGATGCGCACCACGCGGCTCCAATACGAACAGGACGTGAAACGCGTCTACTATCTGTCGATGGAATTTCTCATCGGCAGAACTTTCAGCAATGCGCTGCTCGCGCTAGGCATCTACGACGAAGTGCGCGATGCGCTCGCCGGCTTGGGCGTCGATCTCGCGGCGCTCGAGGAACTCGAGCCGGACGCCGCGCTCGGCAATGGCGGCCTCGGACGCCTTGCGGCCTGTTTCCTCGATTCGATGGCGACGGTCGGCGTGCCGGGCTTCGGCTATGGCATCCGTTACGAATACGGGATGTTCCGTCAGACGATCGTCGACGGCAATCAGGTCGAGATGCCCGATTACTGGCTGCGCGCGGGCAATCCGTGGGAGTTTCCGCGGCCCGAAGTCGTGTACACCGTGCATTTCGGCGGGCGCACGGTGCAACATGACGATCGCACCGACTGGATCGACACCGAGCACGTCAACGCGATGGCCTACGACACGGTCATTCCCGGCTTCGCGACAACGGCCACCAACACGCTGCGCCTGTGGTCCGCGCGCGCAACCGACGAGTTCGATCTCTCCGCGTTCAATCAGGGCGACTATCGGCGCGCGGTGGAGGCGAAGAACACATCGGAACATGTGTCGCGTCTCTTGTATCCCGACGACTCGACTCAGGCCGGACGCGAGTTGCGTCTGCGTCAGGAATACTTCTTCGTCTCCGCGACGATGCAGGATCTGATACGCCGCTATCAGCGCACGCATACGCACTTCGGTCGGCTCGCGGAAAAGGTCGCCGTGCATCTGAACGACACGCATCCGGTGCTCGCGATTCCGGAGCTGATGCGCCTGCTCGTCGATCGGCATCATCTGCCGTGGGACAAGGCGTGGAAGCTCGTGCAGCAGATGTTCTCCTACACGAATCACACGCTGATGCCCGAAGCGCTCGAAACATGGGACGTCGAGATGCTCGCGCGCTTGCTGCCGCGGCATCTGGAGATCATCTTCGAGATCAACGCGCAGTTCCTGAAGCAAGTCACCGAGAAGTTCGGGCGCGATGTCGAGCTGATTCGGCGCATCTCGCTCGTCGATGAATTCGGCCAGCGGCGCGTGCGCATGGCGCATCTCGCGATCGTCGCGAGTCACAAGGTGAACGGCGTATCGAAGCTGCACTCGCAACTGATGGTGCAGAACATCTTCTCCGACTTCGCGCGCATGTATCCGGAGCGCTTCACGAACGTGACGAACGGCATCACGCCGCGCCGATGGCTCGCGCAGGCGAGTCCGTCGCTGTCATCGCTGATCGACAAGCGGCTCGGGCCGCGCTGGCGCACCGATCTCTTCGAGCTTGGCAGGCTGCGCGAATGGCGCGACGATCCGGAGTTCTGCAAGGCCTTTCACGATGCGAAGTTCGCCAACAAGCTGCGGCTCGTGGAACGCGCGAAACGGGACGCCAACGCGATCATCAATCCGGAAGCGCTGTTCGATCTGCAGGTGAAGCGCATCCACGAATACAAGCGGCAATTGCTCAACATCCTGTATGTGATCGTGCGCTATAACCGCATCCGCGAAAATCCGGAGCAGGACTGGACGCCGCGCGTCGTGATGTTCGCGGGCAAGGCGGCGTCCGCGTACAAGATGGCGAAGAACATCATCAAGCTCATCAACGATGTGTCCCGCAAGATCAACACGGACCCGCTCATCGGCGATCGGCTGAAGGTCGGCTTTATTCCGAACTACGGCGTTTCCGTGGCCGAGCTCATCATTCCGGCGGCGGATCTGTCGGAGCAGATTTCGATGGCGGGCACCGAAGCATCGGGCACCGGCAACATGAAGCTCGCGTTGAACGGCGCACTGACAATCGGCACGCTCGATGGCGCGAACATCGAGATCTGCGATGCCGTGGGGCGCGAGAATATTTTCATCTTCGGCAACACGACCGACGAGATCGAATCGTTGCGCGCGGCGGGTTATCGGCCACGGCAGATTTACGAGGAAAACGCGGAGCTCAAAGTCGCGCTCGACCAGATTCGACTCGGGCACTTCTCGCCGGAAGAGCCGCACCGTTTCTACGACATCTTCCATACGCTCGTGGACTGGGGCGATCACTACATGGTGCTCGCCGATTTCGACAGCTTCGACAAGACGCAGACCGAAGTCGATCTCAAGTACCGCGACAAGGATGCGTGGACGCGGAGCGCGATCGAGAACGTCGCGGGCATGGGCATTTTTTCGTCGGACCGCACGATCGCGGAGTATGCGCGCGACATCTGGCACGTCGAGCCGTTGCAGATCACCTGACGACGCGTTCAGCGCCGTGTGATGCGCGTAATGCGCGTCACGCGGCCGAGCGTTGCGTTGGGAAAATGCGCGGTGAGCGTGCCGATGACATCGTTGATGTCATCGCGATCGGTCTCGACATGGAGCGTGGTGCAATCGCGGAGGCGGCTCGTCTCCACGATATAAGCCTGCGTGCCCGCGCCGAACGCATACGCGAGCATGTCGCGTGCGGCCGACGAATCCAGTCCCGGAACGGTGAGATCGAACGCGACGCAGTGGCGTGCTTCGCGGCGGCGCGGCGAGCCGCCGTTGACCACGCGCGAAAGAGCGATCGAGTCGAATGTGCGGATATCCATCGATGGAAGCCGTCCGGCGACGGCTCGTTGTGGCGATGCCCGCACTCTAGCGCCGCGCGCCTAAAGGCCGGGCTAAAGAAGCGCGCCGCCGTGTAAACGGCGCATCAAGATCAGGCTTGCGATGACTTCGCGCCTGCGCTCGCCGCATGTTTCGCGACCGCCTCGCCGACGAGCGCCGCGACCTTGTCCGCGAATTCCTGATCCTTCGTGATGAGCACTTCGCGCTCGCCGTCGGGCGTCGCGACCATCAACTGATAGATCACGTCCTGCGTGATCCAGGTGAGATAACCCACGACGACGATCATCACGCCGAGCACGAGCGCCGCGCCCGAGCCGGTGAAGATGCCCGCGCCGAGCACGATCAGCCCGATCAGCGCGATGATGATCGGCAAAGGCTTCTGGCGCGGGATCATCACGACGCGCGCGGCGCGCAGATCGCGCAGCGGAATCATCTGACCGGACGCCGAGAGTCCGGCGCGCGAAAGCGTCACGCCACGTTCATTGAAAGGAGTATCCATAAGGGTTGTGCAGTCTTCTTGCAGCCGATGAAACCGGGGAGCGTACCAGACGGCGCGGCGCGGCGGCATGTCGCACATCGACGCATTCGGCGGGGTTTGCATATCGTAAATTTACGATATATACTTCGCAGCAAGACGATTCGGAACAGGCTGCACGTTCCGTCCGTCAGACGCACGAGCAACGAAATGGACATCGACGCAATTCACAAGGCCCTCGCCAACCCCCTTCGCCGCGAGATTCTGGAATGGCTGAAGGAACCCGAGCTGCATTTCCCTGATCAGGAATTGCCGCACGTGCACGGCGTTTGCGCGGGTCAGATCGATGGGCGCTGCGGCATGTCGCAGTCCACCGTTTCGGCGCATCTCGCGACCTTGCACAAAGCCGGACTCGTCACCACGAAGCGCGTTGGACAGTGGGTGTTCTTCAAGCGCGACGAAGCGGTCATTCAGGCGTTTCGCGATTCCATCGGGAATCTCTGAGCTTGCTTGCCATTCGGTGAAAGTCTGCTTTCAATTTCATTAGGAATCCAATTCATGTCGACTCTTTTCGATCCGCTTAAAGTTGGCGCACTCACGTTGAAGAACCGCATCATCATGGCGCCGCTCACGCGTCAGCGCGCGGGCGTCGAACGCGTGCCGAACGCGTTGATGGCGCAGTACTACGCAGACCGCGCATCGGCGGGGCTGATTCTGAGCGAAGCGACGTCGGTGACGCCGCAAGGCGTCGGCTATGCCGACACGCCGGGCATCTGGTCCGACGAGCAAGTGGAAGGCTGGAAGCTCGTCACGAAGGCCGTGCACGAAGCGGGCGGCAAGATCTTCCTGCAACTGTGGCACGTCGGCCGCATTTCCGATCCGATCTTTTTGAATGGCGAACTGCCGGTCGCGCCGAGCGCGATCGCGGCGGGAGGACACGTGAGCCTCGTGCGTCCGCAGCGTCCGTACGTGACGCCGCGCGCGCTCGAACTGGATGAAATCGCCGGTGTCGTCGCGGCGTACCGCAAGGGCGCGGAAAACGCGAAGCGCGCGGGCTTCGACGGCGTCGAAGTGCACGGCGCGAACGGCTATCTGCTCGACCAGTTCCTGCAGGACAGCACGAACAAGCGTACCGACGCCTACGGCGGCCCGATCGAAAATCGTGCGCGCCTGCTGCTCGAAGTCGTCGATCAGGCTATCGAAGTTTGGGGCGCGGATCGCGTCGGCGTGCATCTTGCACCGCGCGCGGATTCGCACACGATGGGCGACAGCGATCGCGCCGCGACCTTCGGTTACGTCGCGCGTGAACTGGGCCGCCGCAAGATCGCGTTCATCGCGGCACGCGAGCATGAAGCCGCCGACAGCCTCGGGCCGCAATTGAAGAAGGCGTTCGGCGGCGTGTATATCGCCAACGAAGGCTTCACGAAGGCCAGCGCCGAAGCGATCATCGCCCGCGGCGACGCCGATGCCGTCGCGTGGGGCAAGCCCTTCATCGCGAATGCGGATCTGGTGCGCCGCTTCGAAGTCGATGCCGATCTCAACAACTGGGACACGTCGACGTTCTATGCGCCGGGCGCGAAGGGCTATACGGATTACCCGTTGCTCGAAACGGCGGAATAAGACGCGTCGAAGTTAGCGTCTCGATGAAAACAGCGGCTCCGGCCGCTGTTTTCATTGATGGTTTCAAAGCTGCACCAAATAGTGTATTGCTGGCGTTCGGATCATTCATTCCCTTCATCGCTGATGTGCGAGCGGCTCATACCGCAAAGGAGTGCCTATGTCCTGGCTTACGGCAACACTGCGCAGTTATCCTGAAATCGCCATCTTTCTGTCGCTCGGCGTCGGCTATTGGGTCGGCGGAAAAAGCTTTCGCGGCTTCAGCCTCGGCGCCGTGACGGCGACCTTGCTCGCGGCCATCGCCATCGGGCAACTAGGCATCACCATTTCGTCGAACGTCAAATCGGTCTTCTTTCTGATGTTCCTGTTCGCCGTCGGTTACGGCGTCGGTCCGCAGTTCGTGCGCGGCATCGCGAAAGACGGCTTGCCGCAGGCGATCTTCTCCGTCATCCAGTGCGTGCTGTGCCTCGCGGCGCCTTACGCGGCGGCGAAGATCGCGGGTTATGACGTCGGCTCGGCGGCGGGCCTGTTCGCGGGCTCGCAGACGATTTCCGCTTCGATGGGCCTTGCCACCGACGCCATCAACCGGCTCGGCCTGCCGCCGGATCAGGCGAAGGCGCTGCTCGACGCGATGCCGACCGCCTACGCCGTGACCTATATCTTCGGGACGATCGGCTCCGCGCTGATTCTCGCGATGCTCGGGCCGAAGCTGCTCAACATCGACCTCGTCGCGGCCTGCAAGGAATACGAGGCGACGCTCGGCGGCGGCGGCGATCTCGGCGGCGCGGGGCAGGCGTGGCACAAGTTCGAACTGCGCGCGTATCGCGTGGCCGAGCACGGGCGCGCGGCGGGCATGTCGGTCGCGCAGGCCGAAGCGCTGGAGCCGGAAGGCGCGCGGCTCTTCATCGAGCGGATTCGGCGGGGCGGAACCATTCAGGAAGCGAAGATCGACGACGTGCTGCAACCGGGCGATGTCGTCGCGGTCTCCGGGCGGCGCGAGCTGCTCGTCGATCTGCTCGGCGGCGTCGCGACCGAAGTGGACGACGCCGAACTGCTCGCCGTGCCGATCGAAGGCGTCGATATCTACGTGACGAGCAAGGCCGTCGACGGCAAGACGCTGCAGGAGCTCGCGCATATGCCCGCGTCGCGCGGCGTGTTTCTGCGCAAGATCAAGCGCGGCGCGACCGAAACGCAGATACCGATTCTGCCGAGCACGAAGCTGCATCGCGGCGACACGATCACGCTCGTCGGCCGGACGCAGGACACGTCGGCGGCGGCGAAGGCGATCGGCGTGCTCGACCGTCCGACCGACGCCGCCGACATGGCGTTCGTCGGCCTCGCGATCACGCTCGGCGCGTTGATCGGCGCGCTCGTGCTGCATGTCGGCGCGATTCCGCTCACGCTGTCGACGGCGGGCGGCGCGCTCATCGCGGGCATCGTGTTCGGCTGGCTGCGCGCGATCCATCCGACGTTCGGCCGCATTCCGTCGCCGACGATCTGGTTCATGAACTCAGTCGGCCTGAACGTCTTTATCGCGGTCGTGGGGATTTCGGCGGGGCCGGGCTTCGTCGCGGGCTTGCAGAAGCTCGGCGTGAGTCTCTTTCTGTGGGGCATTTTTGCGTCGGCGGTGCCGCTCATCATCGGCATGTACATCGCGAAGTACGTGTTCAAATTTCATCCCGCGATCCTGCTCGGCATCTGCGCCGGCGCGCGCACGACCACCGCCGCGCTCGGCATGATCTGCGACGCCGCGAAAAGCCAGGTGCCGGGCCTCGGCTACACGGTGACGTACGCGGTCGGCAATACGCTGCTCACGATCTGGGGCATGGTCATCGTGATGCTGCTGACGTGACGCGGTCTTCCTGCCGCATTGTTTCCATCATCAATTCTGGAGGTGTTGGATGGCAAAGTCCGATAAATCGGGTTCCAACGACCGCGCCGGCATGGCGGCGCTCAGCCCGTTCGAGCTGAAGGACGAGCTCATCAAGGCGGCGGGCGGCGGGGCGGTCGAGCGTCCGGCCAATCTCGCGATGCTCAATGCGGGGCGCGGCAATCCGAACTTTCTCGCGACGATACCGCGTCACGGTTTCTGGCAACTCGGCCTCTTCGCGATGCGCGAGTCCGAGCGCTCGTTCGCGTACATGCCGGAAGGCGTCGGCGGTTTTCCGAAGCGCGAAGGGCTCGAAGAGCGCTTCGAGATTTTCGCGCGCGAGAACAAGGGCGTGCCGGGCATCGCGTTTCTTGCGGGCGCGGTGTCGTATGTACGCGATCAGCTGGGCCTGAACGCGGGCGACTTTCTCTATGAGATGTGCGAAGGCATCCTCGGATCGAACTATCCCGTGCCGGACCGCATGCTGAAGCTGTCGGAGCAGATCGTCGCGCAATATCTGCGGCGCGAGATGATCGGCAAGCATCCGTTCGTCGGCGAATTCGATGTCTTCGCGGTCGAAGGCGGCACCGCCGCGATGACCTACATCTTCAACACGATGCGCGAGAACTTCCTGATCGCGCCCGGCGACACGATCGCGCTCGGCACCCCGATCTTCACGCCGTACATCGAGATTCCGCGCCTGAACGATTACAAGCTGAAGGTCGTCAATCTGGAGGCGGACGTCGCCCGCGGCTGGCAATACTCGAAGGCCGAGCTCGACAAGCTGCGCGATCCGAAAGTGAAGGCGTTTTTCCTCGTGAATCCGAGCAATCCGCCATCGGTGAAGATGGACGACGAAAGCCTCGAATACATCGCGGAGATCGTGAAGGAGCGGCCCGATCTGATCCTTCTGACCGACGACGTCTACGGCACCTTCGCCGACGATTTCGTGTCGCTGTTCGCGTTGTGCCCGAAGAACACGATCCTCGTTTATTCGTATTCCAAGTATTTCGGCGCGACCGGCTGGCGTCTCGGCGCGATCGCGACGCATCGCGACAACGTGCTCGACAAGCAGCTCGCCGCGCTGCCGAAGGACAAACGGGCGGAGCTTCACGAACGCTACGAATCGATCACGACGGAGCCCGACAAGCTCAAGTTCATCGACCGGCTGGTTGCGGACAGCCGTACCGTCGCGCTGAATCACACGGCGGGATTGTCGACGCCGCAGCAGGTGCAGATGGTGCTGTTCTCGCTCTTCTCGCTGATGGACACGCCCGACGCGTACAAGAACGCGTTGAAGCGCCTGATCCGCAGCCGCAAGCAGGCGCTGTATCGCGAGATCGGCATCGCGCTCGAAGAAGAGGACAAGAACGAAGTCGATTACTACACGATCCTCGATATCGAATATCTCGGCGAGCGCAGGCACGGCCGCGAACTGGTCGACTGGGTCATCAAGAACACGGAGCCTTCGGAGATGCTCTTCAGGCTCGCGAAAGAAGCGCGTGTCGTGCTGCTGCCGGGGCGCGGCTTCGGCACGCAGCATCCGTCGGGGCGCGTGTCGCTCGCGAATCTGAACGAGAGCGACTACATGCAGATCGGCCGCGCGATCCGCAAGCTGATGGACGAGTACATCGAGCGCTATAACAAGGCCGTCGGCAAGAAGTCCGACAAGAGGTAAACAAATCGGGCCGCCCGATACGTCTGGCGGCCCGATCTCATGTCAACTCAGCAAGCAAGCTCAGAACTTGTGGCGGATGCCGATGCGGAACGCAAGCTGATCGTCTTCGCCCAGACCCGACGTGCCGAAGTAGCTCGACGACGACGAACCGATCGACGCCTGATTCTCGACGCCGCGGTTCGAACCCGAAGCCTTCTGATAGATGCCGAGCACGTACACATCGGTGCGCTTGGAAAGCGCGTAGTCGACGCTCGCGTCGACCTGGTTCCAGTGGCCGCTCGAGTTGCCCGTCATGTTCAGGTACGAGTAGCCGAGGCCGGCCGACAGCGCCGACGTGAAGCTGTACTTGCCGCCGATATCGAACGCGTTGAGCTTGGAGCTCGCGCCGTTGATCGGCTCGAACAGCGTGTTGGTCCACAGGCCGAACACGGTCGCCGCGCCGAACGCGTAGTTCGCGCCGACGCCGAACGTGCGCAGATCCTTGCCGGCGTTCGCGGTGCCCATCGTCTGGATGTTCGCGACGGCCGTGCTGAACGCGGGCGTCGATGCCGCCGGATAGCGGATGTCGGTGTACGCCGCGCCGATGCCGAACGGACCCGCCTTGTAGTTCAGGCCGAAGCTGTACGCGCGCGACGAACCCGCCGTCGTGGTCGTGCCGACGGTCGTGTTGGGCGTGCCCGCGAACGCGCCTGCCTGGTTCGAGAAGCTGTACATCGCGCCGAACGTCACGCCGTAGAAGCTCGCGCTGCTGAACTTGACCGCGTTGTTGATGCGGCTCGACGTCAGCTGGTCGACGTCGTTCATGTGATACGCGTAGTTGCCCGCGAGCGTCTGGCCGCCGATCGAATAGTTGCTGCCGAGGTAATCGGTCGAGAACGAATATTGACGGCCGAAGGTCAGCGAGCCGACGTCGTTCTTCGCGAGACCGACGTATGCCTGACGGCCGAACAGCGCGCCGCCCTGGCCGAGCGTGCCGGTGCCGCTATTGAAGCCGTTCTCCAACGTGAAGATCGCCTTCAGGCCGCCACCCAGGTCTTCCGAACCCTTCAGGCCCCAACGGCTGCCTTGCGCGACGCCGTCGTCGTACTTGAAGAGCTTATCGCCCGCGCGCGTCGCGGTTTGCGTGCTGTTGTTCACGTAGCTGATGCCGGCGTCGATGATGCCGTAGAGCGTTACGCTGCTTTGCGCTTGCGCGGACGTGGCGGCGAGGGCGGCAAAGGTGGCGAGCGCGGCGGTCGCCAAGAGATTCTTCTTCAAAACAAGCTCCGTATGATGGTTCGCGGTGTGGTTGTTGACGGTGTCTGCAGTGCGTCGCGCTCTGATGGCGCGTGGCGTTCGACGGGCGCAAATGTAGCGGGCGCTAAAGAAAGAAATGTGACAGTGCTTTCAGCCGCCTTGCGGTGTGTCGCGCGTGCAACAGGGATGGCGAAATATCGGCGCTTGTGTATTCGGCGCGTCCGATGCGATGCTCTCGGTTCCGTCACCGCGAGCGAAAACATGGACGAGCAAGGAATCCGCGAACTGGAGGAGCGCCTGAAGAAGGCGATGCTGGCATCGGACGTGGACGCACTCGATGCGCTAATGGCCGACGACCTCAGCTTCGTCGATGCGACCGGCAAGGTCTGGACGAAGTCCGACGATCTCAACGGGCATCGTTACGGCATGCAGCGCATCGAGAAACTGGACGTCGAGGATCAGAGCGTGCGCGTGTACGGCGCGTTTGCCGTGACGGTCACGCGCGTGACGCTTTCGGGAACGTTCGCGGGCGCGCCGTTCGCGGGCAGCTTGCGCTACACGCGAACGTGGGGCGACATTGGCGGCGCGTGGAAGATCGTCGCGGCGCAATGTTGTCTCGCGCCGTTCTGATCCGCCGCGAAACGCTTACGCCGACAGCAGCGAGCCCGTGCGATAGGCCTTCGCGCCCGCAATGCGCGCCACTTCCAGCCCGGCCGTCGCGAAGCGCGTGATATGCCGCGCGTACATCACGCCGGAGGTCGTGCACTTGAGCGTGGTGACGACATCGGTGAGGGGATCGACGATATCGGCGATCGGCTCGCCCGCTTCGATGAACGCGCCCACTTGCGCGCGAAACACGAGCACGCCCGACGCCGGCGCGACGATCGGCTCCGCGCCCGCGAGCGGCGTCGCCGGATACGCGAGCGGCGGCTGCTCGGGCACGGGCGCGTCGATCACGCCGCGGTGGATCAGATACTTGACGATGGCCTGCGCGTCTTTATCCGCGAGTTCGTAGGACACGTCGTGCTGGCTGCGCAGTTCGACCGTCACCGAAATGCCGCCATTCGGAATCGGGAAGCGCTCGCCGTAACGCTGGCGCAAATCCGACCAGCAGAAGCTGTGGATTTCGTCGAACGGATTGCCGACCGAATTCAGCGCGAGCAACGACGCTCTTGCATCGAGATAGCGCGCGAGCGGCTCGACTTCGTCCCAGATGTCCGGATTGGTGTAGAGATGCAGCGCGGCGTCGAGATCGCAGTGCAGATCGAGCACGACATCGGCGTCGAAGGAAAGCTTTTGCAGCGCGAGGCGTTGCGATTCGAGCTCGGTGTGCGGCGTCTGCTCGTCGAGCGCTTCTTTCATCGCGGCGCGCACGGCGAGCTTGTTCGCGCCGGCGTCCTTGCCGAGGCGCGCTTCGATGCGCGGCGCGATCAGCGCGGCGAGATCGTGGAAATTGCGGTTGAAGTTGTGGCCGCTGTTGGTCTCGAAGCGGCCCATCAGCGTGCCGTGCAGATGTTGCGACAGGCCGATCGGATTCGGCACCGGCACGATGACGACTTCGCCGCGCAGCTTGCCCGCCGCTTCGAATTCGGCGAGCTGGCGGCGCAGACGCCATGCGACGAGCATGCCGGGCAGTTCGTCCGCGTGCAGCGACGACTGGACGTAGATTTTCTGGCCGCCGCCGGGGCCGTAGTGAAAACTCGTGATGTTGCGGGAAGTGCCGAGCGTCGGCGAGATCAGGGAATGAGTTCTGGTTTGCATGTTGGTCGCGCGCAGGCGAGTGCGCGGTCTTGCCTCGGAAAAGTGCTCCGCGCCGCGGCGTCTCCTTCCGTCGGCGCTGTCTCGAACGTTCGATCTTAGCGGAAATCGGCCGCCGAAACCGCTGTCCGAAAAGCAAACGGGCTCCGCGCCCTTGAGCGCGGAGCCCGTTCGTCAGCCGGTGTGGCTTGTGGCGAGCGGCTTAGCTGCCGTACACGTCGAAGTCGAAGTACTTCTTTTCGAGCTTCTTGTAGGTGCCGTCCTTGATGATGTCGGCGATAGCCTTGTCGATCTTCGCCTTCAGATCGGTGTCTTCCTTGCGCAGACCGATGCCCGCGCCGTTGCCGAGCGTCTTCGGATCGTCGATGTTTTGACCGGCGAAGTCGTAGCCCGCGCCGCGCGGCGTCTTCAGGAAGCCGATTTCAGCCTGCACCGCGTCTTGCAGCGCGGCGTCCAGGCGGCCCGAGATCAGATCGGCATAGACCTGGTCCTGGTTCTGGTACGGCGTGACCGTCACGCCCTTCGGCGCCCAGTAGGTCTTGGCGTAGGTTTCCTGGATCGTGCCCTGTTCGACGCCCACGTTCTTGCCCTTCAGGCTTTCGGCCGTCGGCAGGATGTTGCTGCCCTTTTTCGCGACGAGGCGCGTCGGCGTGTTGAAGAGCTTGCTCGAGAAGGCGATCTGCTCGGCGCGTTGCGGCGTCATCGACATCGAGGAAAGCACGCCGTCGAACTTCTTCGCCTTGAGCGCGGGAATCATGCCGTCGAAGTCGTTTTCCACCCACACGCACTTTGCCTTCAGGCGCGCGCAGATCTCATTGCCGAGATCGATGTCGAAACCGACCAGCTTGCCGTCGGAACCCTTCGACTCGAACGGGGGATAGCTTGCGTCGACGCCGAAACGGATCGTCGAATAGTCCTTCGCAAGCGCCGGCGTGACGGCGGTGAGCGACGTGGCGGCGAGAAGGGACATCGTCAGTGCCGCGAGCAGTTTCTTCACTGTTTTAACTCCAGAAGGTGGTCAGTTCAGCCCGGAAGGTCTCGTACCGGACGTCCGGCGCGTCGTTGGGCGCCAGAGCATGATATTCCGCGGATCGTGTCCGTTCAGAATCGGCAGAAGGTTACCAAGCCAAAATAGTTCGGGAGCTAGTAAAAGCCCGGATAGCGGGGCTTTAGAGCTTTTCTTCGTATCGGGGGCTGAGCGGATGGTTCTTCCGGAAGCCCGGCAGTCCGATGGCGATCGGTGTGACGCACGAGGCGACGGGATTCAGCTTCCAGCTCATGTTACCCACCCGGTTAAAATTCGTCCCTCGTCCGACCGCGCCGCGCCAGCGATGCCGCGCGGCGCACCCCGCCTCATGAGGAGACACCCCGATGGCAACACCCCGCAGCGCACACGCAGAGGCGCTTCCCGTCACCGCCGGCAGCATTTCCGCCCGGCTCGATCGCCTGCCCGCCACGCGCTCCGTCTGGACGCTCATCGTCCTTTTGAGCCTCGGTTTCTTCTTCGAGCTCTACGATCTGCTGTATTCCGGATACGTCGCGCCGGGTCTCGTCAAAAGCGGCATTCTCACGCCGACGACCAGCGGACTTTTCGGCATGACGGGCGTCGCGAGCTTTATCGCGTCGCTGTTCGCGGGGCTTTTCATCGGCACGATCGCCTGCGGATTTCTCGCCGACCGCTTCGGACGGCGCGCGATCTTCACGTATTCGCTGCTCTGGTACACCGGCGCCAACCTCGTCATGGCGTTCCAGGACACGGCGACCGGCCTGAACATCTGGCGCTTCGTCGCGGGTGTGGGCATCGGGGTGGAACTGGTGACGATCGGCACGTATATCTCCGAACTCGCGCCGAAACACATCCGCGGGCGCGCGTTCGCGTGCGAGCAGGCGGTCGGTTTCATGGCGGTGCCGGTGGTCGCGTTTCTCGCCTATCTGCTCGTGCCGCGCGCGCCCTTCGGCATCGACGGCTGGCGCTGGGTCGTCATCATCGGCGCGCACGGGGCGCTCTTCGTCTGGTGGATTCGCCGCACGCTGCCCGAAAGCCCGCGCTGGCTCGCGCAGAAAGGACGCCTCGACGAAGCCGATCGCGTGATGCGCGCGCTCGAAGAGAAAGTCGCGCGCGAATACGGCAAGCCGCTGCCGCCGCCCGAACCCGCCGTCGAGACAGCGGAGCGGCGCGGCGCGTTCGCCGACATGTGGAAGCCGCCCTACGGCAAGCGCGCCGCGATGATGATCATCTTCAACATATTTCAGACGGTCGGTTTTTACGGCTTCGCCAACTGGGTGCCGACGCTGCTGGTCAAGCAGGGCATCACGGTGACGTCGAGCCTGATGTATTCGAGCATCATTGCGATCGCCGCGCCGGTCGGACCGATCATCGGGCTCGCCATTGCCGACAGGATCGAGCGCAAGACCGCGATCGTCGCGATGGCCGCGCTCAACATCGTCTGCGGGCTGGCCTTCAGCCAGTCGGGCAACCCGGCGTTTCTGATCGCGATGGGCGTCGGCCTCACGCTCTCCGCGAACATCATGTCGTACAGCTATCACGCGTATCAGACCGAACTCTTTCCGACGAGCATCCGCGCGCGCGCCGTCGGTTTCGTGTATTCGTGGAGCCGTTTCTCCGCGATTTTCACGTCGTTCATCATCGCGGGCGTGCTGAAGGGTTTCGGGACGACGGGCGTGTTCGTGTTCATCGCGTCGGCGATGCTGATCGTGATGGCCGCGATCGGTTTCATGGGCCCGCGAACGCGCGATCTCGCGCTGGAGAAAATCTCGCGATAGGCGAAAATGCGCGCATGATGCTGCGAGTCAGCGCCCTGTATGCCAAAATCCGCAGGACCTACCCATTCGGCGGCCAATATTCGAATATGTCCGACACGCTCAACCCGGTGGAAGCAGATCATGCGATGCGCAACTGGACGTACCGGTCGACGGGGAAGATTCCGATCGGTTCGGACCTGCACAAGCGCATGTTCTGCGAGATGTTGCTGACGACGCACAATCCGTACAAGCCGGCCGTCATCGACTGGCCGAAGCTCGATCCCGCGGCGTTGAAGCGCGTGACGTCGCTGCCGATCTGGGATATCGCGGTGCAGACGGAAGGGCGCGCGTCGATCCGCGTCGCGACCTACGCGGGCACCGTCGGCGATCCGCAATTGCGCGAAGCCTTGCGCATGAACGGCGGCGAGGAAGCGCGGCACAAGCTGGTGCTGTCGAAGCTCGTCGAGGCATATGGCATCGAGCTCGCGCCCGAACCGCCGTATCCCGCTCCCGACGATGCATTGCGCGCGTGGATGCTCACGGGTTACAGCGAGTGCATCGACAGTTTTTTCGCGTTCGGCCTATTCGAGGCGGCGCGACAATCGGGTTACTTTCCCGAGGAACTCGTCGAAACCTTCGAGCCGGTGATTCAGGAAGAGGCGCGGCACATCCTGTTTTTCGCGAACTGGGTCGCGTGGTATCGGCGGAGTCTGCCTTGGTATCGCAAGCCGTGGTTCCTGATCAAGACCGCGAGCGTGTGGATTTCGCTGATTCGCGACCGCATCTCGCTCGCGCGCGGCTTCGACAAGAGCGGCGC
Source organism: Caballeronia zhejiangensis (assembly GCF_000698575.1). Taxonomy (GTDB): domain Bacteria; phylum Pseudomonadota; class Gammaproteobacteria; order Burkholderiales; family Burkholderiaceae; genus Caballeronia; species Caballeronia zhejiangensis. The sequence goes on along the minus strand of NZ_JFHD01000008.1, from coordinate 184,184 downwards.
GGCGCAGGATGCGAACTTTCCGGCGAATGTCGGCGATTCGGTCGCGGGCGATGTATCGGTTCGCTCGCTGATCGAACTGTGTCTCGCCGAAAATGATCGCCGCATGGGCGGTTACGACGCGCGCCTGCTGCGTCCGACGACCGTGCCGAAACTCGCGCGGCTCGCGCTGCGCTTCGTCAAGAAGTAGGTTTCTCGCGCGCGGCGCTCGCTTCGAAGCGCCGCGACGCTTCCTCGACGTCCTGCCGGAACTGCGCGAGCGCCGCCAGCTGCGCGTTCGGCGGCTGCAGCGCCGCCCACAATACTTCCACCAATTCGTTCGCCGTCGTCTCGATCTGAGTCTGACTCAGGCGGCGCTTCGCGAGCGTCGCGTCCCACAGGACGTGCTCCATCGGCCCGAAAACGAGCGAGCGCAACAGACGCAACGGCATGTCGGCGCGCACGTGGCCGAGCGCCTGGCCGCGCGCGAGCACGTCCATCAGCGGCGCGGTGTAGCGGCGCTGCAGTTCGGTCAGCGTGTCGGAGAGATCGTGCTGCTTCGTGCGGCCTTCGGACAGCACGAGCGCGCACAACCCGGTGCCGTTCATCAGCATCAGCCGCATGTGCGTTCTGACGATGAACGCGAACTGCTGCCGCACGGAGCCGTCGCGCGGGAGGCCGCTCTCGAAGGCATCGATGATTTCGTCGTACCAATCCGCGATGACGCGCGCGCACAACTCGCGCTTGCCGCTGAAATAGCTGAACACCGTCGCTTCCGAAATGCCCGCGCGCTGCGCGATCTCGGCGCTCGTCGCGGCGTCGTAGCCTTTCTCGGCGAAGACGTCGCGCCCCGCCTGCAGGATGTCCTTCACGCGCTGCTGCGATTTGACGCCGGCGGGCGCGCGGCGGCCGGTGGCGGTGGTTTGCGTCGACATTGGCGGGAAACGTGGGGAAATAAATGTGAGCGTAGCTCAAAAATCTATTGACGGCTAGGCGATTTGAGCGTGAAATTGCCCCATTCCGTGGTTTGTGGTCCTGTGTGAGTGAGGCTCATATTTCAGGACGCACCGAAAACATCGCATCTGGAGGAGACGACCCATGAGCAACGTACCCGGCCTGAATTTCGCGTTGGGCGAAGACATCGACATGTTGCGCGACTCGCTCGCCAATTTCGCAGCGAAGGAAATCGCGCCGCGCGCGGGCGAGATCGATCACAGCGATCAGTTCCCGATGGATCTCTGGAAGAAATTCGGCGATCTCGGCGTGCTCGGCATGACGGTCTCCGAGGAATACGGCGGCGCGAACATGGGCTATACGGCGCACATGATCGCGATGGAAGAGATTTCGCGGGCGTCGGCGTCGGTCGGGTTGTCGTACGGCGCGCATTCGAATCTGTGCGTGAACCAGATTCATCGCAATGGCACCGAGGTGCAAAAGCGCAAGTATCTGCCGAAGCTCGTGTCCGGCGAGCATATCGGCGCACTTGCGATGAGCGAGCCGAACGCCGGCTCCGACGTCGTCAGCATGAAGCTGCGCGCCGAGGAAAAGGGCGATCACTACGTGCTCAACGGCACCAAGATGTGGATCACCAACGGGCCGGATTGCGACACGCTCGTCGTGTATGCGAAGACGGACATCGAAGCCGGTCCGCGCGGCATCACGGCGTTCATCGTCGAGAAGGGCATGAAAGGCTTTTCGGTTGCGCAGAAGCTCGACAAGCTCGGCATGCGCGGCTCGCATACCGGCGAACTCGTGTTCGAGAACGTCGAAGTGCCGAAGGAGAACATTCTCGGTCAACTGAACGGCGGCACGAAAGTGCTGATGAGCGGCCTCGACTACGAGCGCGCGGTGCTCGCGGGCGGGCCGACCGGCATCATGCTCGCGTGCATGGACGCGGTCGTGCCGTATATCCACGATCGCAAGCAGTTCGGTCAGGCGATCGGCGAATTCCAGCTCATTCAGGGGAAGGTCGCGGACATGTACTCGACGCTGCAAGCGTGCCGCGCGTATCTTTACGCCGTCGGCCGTCAGCTCGATACGCTCGGCTCGGACCATGTGCGGCAAGTGCGCAAGGACTGCGCGGGCGTCATTCTCTACACCGCCGAAAAAGCGACGTGGATGGCGGGCGAAGCGATTCAGGTGCTCGGGGGCAACGGCTACATCAACGAATATCCGGTCGGCCGTCTGTGGCGCGATGCGAAGCTCTATGAAATCGGCGCGGGCACGAGCGAAATCCGCCGCATGCTGATCGGCCGCGAACTGTTCGCCGAGACGGCTTGAGGCGCGCGTCATGACGATCATCGAATCGAAACTGAATCCGCGCGGCGAGGAATTCCGCACGAACGCGGCGGCGCTCGAAGCGCTCGTCGCGGACCTCAAAGAGAAGATCGCCAAGATCGCGGAAGGCGGCGGCGCGGCCGCGCGCGACAAGCACGTATCGCGCGACAAGCTGCTGCCGCGCGATCGCATCGCGCAACTGCTCGATCCGGGCACGCCGTTTCTCGAACTGTCGCAGCTCGCGGCGTACGGTATGTACAACGATGACGCGCCCGGCGCGGGCATCATCACCGGCATCGGGCGCATTGCGGGGCAGGAGTGCGTCGTCGTGTGCAACGACGCGACGGTCAAGGGCGGCACGTACTATCCCGTCACCGTGAAGAAGCATTTGCGCGCGCAGGAAATAGCGGAGCAGAACCGCCTGCCGTGCGTGTATCTCGTCGATTCGGGCGGCGCGAATCTGCCGAATCAGGACGACGTGTTTCCCGATCGCGATCACTTCGGCCGCATCTTCTACAACCAGGCGAACATGTCGGCGCAAGGCATCGCGCAGATCGCCGTGGTGATGGGCTCGTGCACGGCGGGCGGCGCGTACGTGCCCGCGATGAGCGATGAATCGATCATCGTCAAGAATCAAGGCACGATCTTTCTCGGCGGTCCGCCGTTGGTGAAAGCCGCGACGGGCGAAGAAGTCAGCGCCGAAGATCTCGGCGGCGGCGATGTCCATACGCGTCTGTCCGGCGTCGCCGATCATCTCGCGCAGAACGACGCGCATGCGCTCGGCATCGCGCGCAGCATCGTCGGCAATCTGAATCGCGTGAAGACGCCGACGCTCGCATTGAAAGAACCGCTGCCGCCGCGCTATGACCCGCAAAGCGTCTACGGCGTGATTCCCGTCGATACGCGCAAGCCTTTCGACGTGCGTGAAGTGATCGCGCGCATCGTCGACGATTCCGCTTTCGACGAATTCAAGGCGCGCTACGGCACGACGCTCGTCTGCGGTTTCGCGCATATCTGGGGGCATCCGGTCGGCATCGTCGCGAACAATGGCATTCTCTTCAGCGAATCCGCCTTGAAGGGCGCGCATTTCATCGAACTGTGCGCGCAACGCAAGATTCCGCTCGTGTTCCTGCAGAACATCACGGGCTTCATGGTCGGCCGCAAGTACGAGAACGAAGGCATCGCGCGCAACGGCGCCAAGATGGTGACGGCGGTCGCGACCGCCAAGGTGCCGAAGTTCACGGTGATCATCGGCGGCTCGTTCGGCGCGGGCAATTACGGCATGTGCGGCCGCGCGTATTCGCCGCGCTTTCTGTGGATGTGGCCGAACGCGCGCATCTCGGTGATGGGCGGCGAGCAGGCCGCGTCCGTGCTCGCGACGGTGCGGCGCGACGGCATCGAGAAGAAGGGCGGCACGTGGTCGAAGGAGGACGAGGAAGCGTTCAAGGCGCCGATCCGCGATCAATACGAAGTGCAAGGGCATCCGTATTACGCGAGCGCGCGTCTGTGGGACGATGGCGTGATCGATCCCGCGCAGACCCGCGACGTTCTGGGCCTCGGATTGGCCGCGACGATGAACGCACCTATCGAAGAAACACGCTTCGGCGTGTTCCGCATGTGACCTCGGGATGTAACGCCATGTTCAACAAAATACTCATAGCGAACCGCGGCGAGATCGCATGCCGCGTCGCGGCGACGGCGAAGCGCCTGAACGTCGGCAGCGTCGCGGTGTATTCGGACGCCGATGCCAAAGCGAAACACGTCGATGTCTGCGATGAAGCGGTGCATGTCGGCGGATCGGCGGCGTCGGAGAGTTATCTGCGCATCGAGCGCATCGTCGATGCAGCGAAGAAAACCGGCGCGCAAGCAATTCATCCGGGCTACGGATTTCTTTCGGAAAACGAAGCATTCGCGAACGCGTGCGAAAAAGCCGGACTCGTGTTCATCGGACCGCCCGTCGAGGCGATCAGCGCGATGGGTTCGAAAGCCGCCGCGAAAGCGCTGATGCAATCCGCATCGGTGCCGCTCGTGCCCGGCTATCACGGCGACGATCAGGATCCGTCGCTGCTTCAGCGCGAAGCGGATCGCATCGGTTATCCGGTGCTGCTGAAAGCGAGCGCGGGCGGCGGCGGCAAGGGCATGCGCGTCGTCGAGAGAAGCGAGGATTTCGCGGCGGCGCTCGCGTCGTGCAAGCGCGAGGCGGCGTCGAGCTTCGGCAACGATCGCGTGTTGATCGAGAAGTATCTGCTGCGTCCCCGTCACGTCGAAGTGCAGGTTTTCGCGGACAAGCACGGCAACGCGGTCTATCTATTCGATCGCGATTGCTCCGTGCAGCGGCGCCATCAGAAAGTATTGGAAGAAGCGCCCGCGCCCGGCCTCAACGACGAAACCCGTCGCGCGATGGGCGAAGCTGCGGTCGCGGCGGCGCGCGCCGTGAATTACGTCGGCGCGGGCACGGTCGAATTCATCATGACGCAGGACGGCCAGTTCTACTTCATGGAGATGAACACGCGCCTGCAGGTCGAGCATCCGGTGACAGAGATGGTTACGGGCCTCGATCTCGTCGAGTGGCAACTGCGCGTGGCGGCGGGCGAGCCGCTGCCGTTGAAGCAAAACGAGCTGAAGGTGCATGGCCACGCGATCGAGGCGCGCATCTATGCGGAGAATCCGTCGCGCGGCTTTCTGCCGTCGACGGGCACGCTCAAGCACGTGCGCATGCCGCACGCGGTTGAGTTTTCGATCGATGGCGACGTGCGCGTCGATAGCGGCGTGCGTCAGGGCGATGCCATCACGCCGTTCTACGATCCGATGATCGCGAAGCTGATCGTGCATGGGCGCGACCGTCGCGACGCGCTCGCCCGCATGGCGCGCGCGCTGGCGGAATGCGAGATCGTCGGCTTGTCGACGAACGTCGAGTTCCTGCAGCGCATCGTGAAGAGCGAGCCGTTCGCGTCGGCTGATCTCGATACGGGCCTGATCGAGCGTCATCACGATGCGCTCTTCGCGCCGACGCACGTCTCGCGCAAGAAGGGGCTCGCGCTCGCATGCGCCGCGCTGCTCACGCGCGAGGGCGGCGAGGCGCACGGACATTCGCCGTGGGATGCGCTGTCGCACTGGCGCATGGCGGGCGGCTACAGCCAGGATTTGAACTGGCGCGCGCTCGATACCGACGAAACGCTCAAGGTCGTGTTCACGAAGAACGGCGAGAAGCGCCTGCGTCTCGACGATGCCAGCGCGCGCTTCGACTGGTCGCATAGCGGCGAGACATCGTTCGCGGTGCAACTCGACGATGCGCTGATCAAAGGCCATGTCTTCACCGACGGCGACGTCTTCCACGTCTTCCACGAAGGCGCGGCGTTCCAGTTCGAATGGCAGAACCTGATGGCGCACGCGGGCGATGCCGAGCACGAAGGCCGTCTCACCGCGCCGATGCCCGGCAAGGTGATCGCGGTGCTCGTGGAAACGGGCGCATCCGTGACGAAGGGCGCGCCGCTGATGGTGATGGAAGCGATGAAGATGGAGCACACGATCGTGGCTCCGGCGACGGGCAAGATCGGCGAGATTCTGTTCGAGGTCGGCGATCAGGTCGCCGACGGCTCGCAATTGCTCGTGCTGGAAGTCGAGCAGGCCGCTAGCGCTTGACCTTGGCGGGCGCGCCGAGCAGCGTCTCTTCGCTCTCGGCGCGCACGAGAATTTCCACGCGGCGATTCAGTGCGCGCCCTTCACGGGTGTCGTTCGTCGCGATGGGCCGCAGATACGCCATGCCCTTCGTCGTGATCCGTTCGGCGGGCACGCCGCGCGCGATCAACGCCTGCGCGACGGCATCGGCGCGCGCCGCCGACAGTGCGCGGTTATAGGCGAGCGAGCCTTCGTTGTCGGTATGGCCTTCGATCAGCACGGGCCGCATGCTGCGCTTCAACACTTGCGCCGCGCGATCGAGCATCGGCGAATCGCTGCGGCGAAGCGTCGATTCATCGGTATCGAAGAGCGGCGTGTTCGGCAAGCGCATCTCCACGCCTCCCTTGACCGGCAACATCGTGATGCCGTATTGCGCGTTCAACCGGTCTTCCTTCGACCGATTGAGCCCGCTTGAACATCCGGCGAGCAGCGCGAGCGACACACATGCGCCCACCGTTGCGCGCGAAGCCATTGCCTTCATTGCATAGTCCTGCATCGAAATCGAGTCTCGATTATAGGGAGCGCGAAAGGTGCCTTCTGTAAATAACGTTGCCTGACTGCGCGCATCGAGTGGAATGATTCGTGCGTGATTACAATGCTGGCGAGCTTTCATGTTTCGCCGGTCATCGATCTCTCGAACAGAGCCTCATCATCCATGCCGATCCAGCCGCGCAACGACCCGACCCCGGACTCATCCGAGCGCACGCGAAAGATGCAGCGCACCGCTTCCGCCGCGCTCTATGCCGTGCTCGTTCTGGTCGCGCTCTATACGGCGCGTACCTTCATTCCGGCGGTCGTCTGGGCGAGCGTGATCGCGATTGCGCTGTGGCCGGCTTTCGGCTGGCTCGAACGCCGGCCCATGTTCAGACGGCATCACAACGTGCTTGCTGTCGGGCTGACCGCGGCCATCGGCCTGCTTTTCGTCGTGCCGTTTTTCATCGTCGCGGCGCAGACGGTGAGCGAAGCGCGCGACATGCTCCACTGGTTCCACGAAGTGCTGCGCACCGGCCTTCCGATGCCCGCGTTCATCGAGCATCTGCCGATGGGTTCGCAACAAGTCGCGCGCTGGTGGCAGGAGAATCTCGCGACGCCGCTCGAAGCATCGCCCGCAGTGAAGAACCTGCATAGCGCGACGGTCGTCGCGATGACGCGGCACTTCGGCGGGCGCGTCGTGCATGGTTTCGTCATCTTCGGCTTCATGCTGATGACGCTCTTCTTCGTGTTTCTCGCGGGTTCGAAGCTCGGCGAGCAACTGCTCGCGGGTTCGCGCCGCGCGTTCGGCCCGGATGGCGCCGCGATCGTTCGCCGGATGGCCGAATCGGTGCGCAGCACGGTCGTGGGGCTCGTGGTCGTCGGCTTGGGGGAGGGCGCGCTGCTCGGCGTCGCCTATGCGGTGACGGGCGTGCCGCATGCGACGCTGCTGGGCATGCTGACGGCCGTCGCGGCGATGCTGCCGTTCTGCGCGCCGATCGTCTTTCTCGGCTCGGCGCTATGGCTGCTCGCGCAAGGCTCGACCATCGCGGCGGCGTGCGTCGCCGTGTTCGGGCTGATCGTGGTGTTCGTGGCGGAGCACTTCGTGCGGCCGGTGCTGATCGGCGGATCGGCGCGGCTGCCGTTTCTGCTCGTGCTGTTCGGCATTCTCGGCGGCGCGGAGACGTTCGGGCTGATCGGCCTTTTCATCGGCCCGGCGCTGATGACGATTCTCGTCGTGCTGTGGACGGATTACGTCGACAACCGCAGTTAGCGCTTCAGCGCTTACTGCGGTGTCGCGAGGCAGCGCGACTGCATCCGTTCACCCGCGTTCCTGCACGCATACCCACGGCGACAGCACCACCGCCCACAATTGCGGATCGCGCGCGGCGACATCGGCGGCGGTCTCGGCCTGCATGCGTTCGACGAGTCCCGCCGAAAGCCATTGCGTGACCTGCTGCTTGTCGTCGTTGGCGATGGCTTCCGCGACGCTTACGAGATCGAGATCGCCCTTCACCCAGATGAGCTTGCCTTGCGCGAAAAAGCGCTCAAGCTCGGACCAGCCGATCTGGGCGGTTTCGGCGAGAAGCTTGACGTAGAGCGGGCTGGGCGTGGGAGCGTCGGACATGGAAAGAGTGCGGAGAAAAACGAAAGGCGTCCGACACTATAGCGCAGTGCCGGACGCCCTCGTTTCGAACGACTGCTGCGAGAAACTTTACAGATCGAAGAAAACCGTCTCGTTCGGGCCGCGCAGATGGATGTCGAAGCGATAGATCGTGCCCGACGAACCCGGCTTGGCCGACGCGCCCGCTTCGCGCTTCGCGACCAGCGTATGACGGCGCTCCGCCGGCACGCTCTGCAGCACGGTGTCCTTCGCGTTGGCTTCGGTTTCGTCCTCGAAGTAGATGCGCGTGTAGGTGTGCAGCAGCATGCCGCGCATCAGCACGATGACATCGAGGTGCGGCGCGGAATCGTCGGCGGTTGCGCCCGGCTTCACCGTATCGAAGATGAAGCGCAGCTTCGGATCCGTGCCCGTGCCGCAGCGCGCGAAACCGCGAAAGCCAGACTCGCGCGCTTCCTGCGCGCTCTGCACGTAGCGGCCGTTCGCATCGGCCTGGGCGATTTCGATGAGCGCGTCGTTGACGGGCTTGCCTTCCGCGTCGAACACGTTGCCGACGACGGCGATATGCTCGCCCGGCACTTCACGATCCGCCGCCGATGCGGTGAAGAGGCTCTTCAGATCGAAGTTGTACTGCTCGGGAACGAGGCCGTAAGCGAAGTACGGTCCGACGGTCTGCGAAGGGGTCTGTTTCAGCGTGGTCATGTTCGGTTACTCCGTCGGCGTTTGGTCCGGGCCGCGCAGCACGATGTCGAATTCGTAGCCGAGCGCGTAGTTTTCCTGCGTCGTGTCGATCGAAAAGGCCGAAACCAGACGCTTGCGAGCGTGCTCGGGAATGCCTTGGTAGATCGGATCGAGATCGAGCAGCGGATCGCCGGGGAAATACATCTGCGTGACGAGGCGCGAGCCGAAATATTCGCCGAAGAGCGAGAAGTGGATGTGCTGCGGACGCCACGCGTTCGGGTGGTTGCCCCACGGATACGCGCCCGGCTTGATCGTCATGAAGCGATAGCGGCCTTCGTCGTCGGTCAGGCAGCGGCCCGCGCCGAGGAAGTTCGGATCGAGCGGCGCATCGTGCTGGTCCGCCTTGTGCACGTAGCGGCCGGCGGCGTTCGCCTGCCACACTTCCACGAGCGTGTTGCGCACCGGACGGCCGCCTTCGTCGAGCACACGGCCCGTCACGATGATCCGCTCGCCGAGCGGTTCGCCGTTTTTCGCGGCGTTACGGGTGAGGTCGTTGTCGAGCACGCCCAAGTCTTCAGCACCGTAGACCGGCACGCGGCGGTTGCGCAGATTTTCCTTCAGCGGAATGAGCGGCAAACCGGGGCTGCGCAGGACCGACGACCGGTAACCCGGCGACAGATACGCGGGATGGGATTCCCAGTCACGCGGTGTGAGGATGGGGGAGGTCATGTCGACTGTCTCCTGTATTTGTGGAAGTTGAATAGGATGTTTCTGACGGCTACTTTATAGAACGACACAAGTTATGGAAAATGATGTTTCGTGCCATCTTGCATAACGGATCGTCATGGATACCGATTTCACCAACACCCGCGTCAAGTTCCGGCATCTCCAGTGTTTTCTGGCCGTCACGCAACTCGGCAGCGTGCAGCGCGCCGCCGATAGTCTGTCGATCACGCAGCCCGCCGTTTCCAAAACGATCGGCGAGCTCGAATCCATTCTAGGCGTGCGGCTGTTCGAGCGTGGGCGGCGCGGCGCGGTGCCTACGCGCGAGGGCCGGCTCTTCGCGCCGCACGCGAGCGCGTGCGTGGCGTCGCTGCGCGAGGGCGTCGACATGCTTCTGCGGGAACGTGGCGACGTGCCGGGATCCATTTCGATAGGCGTTCTGCCGACGGTCGCGCCGGTGCTGCTTTCGCCCGCGCTGACATCGTTCCGGCAGCAGTGGCCGGCGGTGTCGCTGTCCGTCTGGACCGATTCCAACGCGCTCTTGCTGGAAAAGCTGAAGGCGGGCGACGTCGATCTCGTCGTCGGACGCTTGTCCGAGCCGGAAGCGATGCACGGGCTGTCCTTCGAGCAGATTTATCGCGAGCCGCTCGCGGTGGTCGTGCGGCGCGAGCATCCGCTGACGCTCGAAACGCCGCTCACGCCCGCGCTGCTCGCGCGGTTCGTGATCGTCGTGCCGCCTTTCGGCACGCTGATCCGTCAATCGGCGGAAAGCGTGCTGACCGCGTTCGGCGCGCACGCGCTGACGGCGCTCGTCGAAACGTTGTCGGTGTCGCTTGGGCGCGCGCTCGCGATGAACAACGACGCCGTGTGGTTCGTGCCGGCCGGCGCGGTCGAGCAGGACATCGGCCTCGGACTGCTCGCCGCGCTGCCGATGCCCTTCGCGGGCACCGACGAGCCCATCGGCCTGATCCGCCGCAACGACGCCGCGCGCACGCCGGTGGAAGAGGCGCTCGTCGACGCACTGCGCGACGCCGGCCGCTCGCGCGCCGGGAGCAAATGACCGCCGACGCCGGGCGGCGCGCAAGTTGCTGAAGCAGCATTTACCGCGCAGATTTGGCGCGAAAGAAATACTATGACAAAAAGCTGCAGATAAGCGGTGACGGCAACCATCGGCCTTGGCGGCAGTCACTACCGATGTTGCCGGCAGCCTTTGTCCTGCACCTCCCGCCGCACAAACGCGCCGCACTCGAACAAGTTCGCAAGATGAAGACTGTACTGCTCGTCGACGACGACCCCGCCACCATCGAAGCCTGGACCCTCTCTATGCAAGGCGAGGATTGCAATGTCTTATGCGCGTTCGACGGCAACAAGGCGTTATCGATACTCGGCGAACAGAGCGTGGACATCGTCGTATCGGACTGGATGATGCCGGGCTTGGGCGGCGCGCTGCTCTGCCAGACGATGAAGAACGACGCGTCGCTCGCGCACATTCCTTTCCTGATGATTTCGGGGCATCCGAACCCGCCGGCGTTCGTCAGCTACGACGGCTATTTGCGCAAGCCCGTCGACGTGGGGACGCTGATCGCCGCGGTGAACCGCTTGTGCGCCGCAAAGAAACGTCCGCCGTATTGAGCGCCGTCTAGCGCAACACGGCGAGCGCATCGTCCATTTGCGACTGCGCGAGGCGGTTCAATTCCTGCGGAATCTGGCAGTCGAGCGGCAGGCAGGGCGTGACGATCACGCGGATATGCCCGCCGCGATCCGGCCACCCTTTCGCCGGCCAGACCTTGCCCGCGTCGTGGACGACAGGCACGACCGGCACCTTCGTCGCGCACGCGAGACGCACGCCGCCCGACGCCAGCTTGAGCGGCGCATCGTGCGCGACGCGCGTGCCTTCCGGAAAGATCACGACGGAATCGCCCTTTTTCAGCCGCGCGGCGCATTCGCGCGTCACGGCCGTATGCGCCTGACGGATCGAGCCGCGGTCGAGGCTCACCATGTCGAGCCCGCGCAGCACCCAGCCGAAAAACGGAATGTTCATGAGTTCGTGCTTGAACACGAAGCTGATGCGTCGCGGAAAGAGCGCCATGAACGAAAGCGTTTCCCACGTCGATTCGTGACGCGACAGGATGATGCACGGCCCGTCGGGCAGATGCTCCAGACCTTCGATCGAGCACGTCACGCCGGTGATGACGCGCATCATCACGACCATCGCGCGGCACCAGAGCTTCGCGAGCCGGTAACGTCCGTTGCGGCCGACGAACGGAAAGAGCGGCAGGATCAGAATCGACCAAACGATGCCGCTGCCCAGCAGATAGGTTGCAAAGAGCCACTTGACGAGGGTGCGTCGCATCGGGATTCGTGAATGACTGTGGGATGAACGGCGGGAATCCGCAAGCATAGCGTATCGGGTGAAACGCCCCGGATCGGCGTTTCGCGTCATGCGGCGTCATCGAAGCGATGCAACAATGGACCCCGACGAAACACACAGCAAGGAAACAGCGCAATGGAAAATCAGACGCCGGTGCAGTTCGACGAAGGCATGCTCGACGTGGGCGACGGTCATTCGATCTACTGGCGCGCGCAGGGCCCGCGCGACGCGCCGGTGATGCTCGTCGTGCACGGCGGCCCCGGCGGCGCGATGAACGTCAAATGGGCCGAGGTGCTGGAGCAGGACAAATGGCGCGTCGTGTTCTTCGATCAGCGCGGCTGCGGCAAGTCCACGCCGTTCGGCAAGCTGGAAGCGAACGGCATCGATGCGCTCGTCGGCGATATGGAAAAGCTGCGCGTCGCGTTACAGATCGAGCAATGGGCGATTTTCGGCGGCTCGTGGGGCACGACGCTCGGGCTCGCGTATGGCGTCGCGCATCCCGAGCGCTGCACGGGCTTTCTGCTGCGCGGCATCTTTCTCGCGCGGCGCGAGGACATCGACTGGTTTCTATGGGACGTGCGGCGCGTGTTTCCGGAAGCGCATCGCGCGTTCCTCGATGCCATCGAGGCGGCGTGCGGCCAGCGTCCCGCGAACGGGCAGGACATTTTGCGGATGACCGAAGCGCCGCTCGCGCGCTTCGACGAAGCCGGCACGCGGCTCGCGCGCGCGTGGACGCAGTACGAGACGACGCTTTCCGTCGTCAACAAGCCCGAGAAGGAACCGGCCGAGGAAGAGAAACGTCCGAGCGCGGAAGCGAACGCGGCGGCGATCTCGATGGCGTTGCTCGAACGGCACTACATGGCGAACGAGCTGCCGCCGATCCCGCTCTTGCCGCTCATCGCGCGGATTGCGCATCTGCCTTGCCGGATCGTGCATGGCCGCTTCGACATGGTGTGTCCGGCCGATCAGGCGCTCGACCTCGCGGCTCACTGGCCGGGCGCGGAACTGACCGTCGTGAATGCGGCGGGACACTGGACTTTCGAGCCCGGCAATGTCGCGGCGCTGCGCGCGGGCGCGGCGGCGCTGGCCGATGCGATCGCGCGGACGAAGCGCGCGACCGCCTGAGACGCTGAAGAGTCAGAGAATCGCGGGCGCCGCTTCGCTCAGGCGACGCCAGTCGAGATCGACGCCAATCACGACCGGTTTGGCGTTGCGCTGCGTCGCGATCGTCAGCGTCACACATAGCGACGTGCCCGTCACCGAGAGATACGGCGTGCTCGCGACGACCTGCTGCGGCTTCGCGTGCGCATCGACGAAATACGGACGATTGTCCCAGCGGCCCGTCGACGGATCGGCGATCGGCGCGAACCGCGCGGTCGGCGATCTCGCGGCCGCGCCCGCCAGGCCGGGCATGAACTCGCGGCCGCCCTGATCGAGGAAAAAGCAACTCAGCGTGCACGGCTGCGCGAGCAGGTCGGCGCAAGAGGCTTCGGCCGTCGCGCCCGACGCGAAACGCCGCGCCGCCTGCGTGAGTCCCGCGCGATAGGGCAGCAGAAGCAGATCGCCCGCGAGGCGCTCGGTGCGGCGCATCTGCGCGAGCGTGTCGAACACGTCTTCGAAAAGCGGCGTGACCGCGCCGCGCTCGGCGAGCCGCACCGACGGCATGCCGAGCAGATAGCCCTGGACGAAATCGACGTTCGAGCGCGCCGCCAGCATCAGATCCTTGTGCGTCTCGATGCCTTCGGCGACCACGAACATGCCCGACTCGTGCAGCAGATCGACGAGCTTCGGCAGCAACGCGTCGCGCATGTGAGCGCTTTTCGCCCGCACGAGACTGCGATCGAGCTTGACGATGTCCGGCCGCAGCGTCAGCAGCCGGTCGATGTTGGAATGCCCCGCACCGAAATCGTCGACCGCGACGAGAAAGCCTTGCGCGCGAAAGGAACGCGTCGCGCGCGCGATTTCCGCGACGTCCGTGCCGCCGGATTCGAGCACTTCGATCACCAGTTGCTCGGGCGCGAGACCGGATGCGCGCGTGGCCGCCGCGAGCCGCGCGGCATAGCCGGGATCGGTGAAGGTCGCCGGATTGATGTTGACGAAGAGCCAGTGCGCGGCGGGCAGCATCGGCGCCGCGTTGCGCAGGTGCGTGAGATGGCTCATGCGGTCGAGCTCGGTCAGCTTGCCCGCGACGATCGCGCGCGCGAAGAGATCGAACGGTCCGACTAGCGCGCGGTCTTCGGCTTCGCCGCGCAACAGCGCCTCGTAGCCCACCTCGCGCTGGTGCGGCAGGCTGTAGATCGGTTGCAGATGCGTGCGCAGCGTGATGCCGTCGACGATCTCCGTATGTCCGGTCAGCACGTTCAGGGACGCTGTCGCGGCGGCCGCACGGCGGTGCCCGGAGACGGCATGCGGGAAGCGAGCGCCGGCGGACGAACGCACAAAGGAGCAGTCAGGTCGATGAACGGCACGGCAGTCACGCGTTTCGGTGGGGATGAGCGCAATATCGGCTGGTCGCGTGCAAACTTGAGCGCGATCCGTCCATGCGTCGAGCGGGCTTTGTCGTCTCCGGTTTGCCGCCGACGCCCGCGCGACCTATCTTTGTTGGTGCAATGCTACGATCCGCGTGCAACTTAAGCCGGGCCGTGCCCGTCGAAAGTCGCAACGAACCCCTTGAGAGAGATAGATGGCGCAACAGAAAACCAACCCCAAACTCGAGCAGGCGCTGACGCGCGGCGATCTCGCGATCCGCCAGGCCAACTCGGGCCGCGCCACCGCGGTGCTGCGCGCGCTCGGCAAGATGATCGTCGAGGCGTCGGCGACGATCGGCGTCGAGGCGCACGTCGTCATCCACGACGGCGACAAGATCTACGATCCGGCCGACGGCGTCTGGCCGCAGCAATTGCTCGTGTCGCTCGACGGTCCGGTCGAGGATAACGATCCGGACGAAATCCGCACCATCACGCTGCTCGCCGACACGCCCGCGACGATTTTCCGCTGCGAGTGGCAACGCGCCGACGGCAATATCGGGCGGCAGGAAGGCCGTCCGCTCGCGATGGTCGCGTTCATTACCGACGTGGATATCCCCTGGCTAGACGAAGAGGACTGATTTTTTAATTCGCTTCAGCGCGTTTCATACTGCCGACACGATTATGTCGTGATAGAGCGGGCGTCCTTTCGGAAGGACGCCCGCTTTTTTTCGTCCTCCCCGATCGCCTTTCGGCAATCCCAAACTTTGCATTTTTTTGGTTTCGCAGAATCTGCGAAGAAAAATGTAAGCAAACGTTACCGAACCCCTTTTATTAAATGTTTTCCAGCGTTTACGCGATGCTCCGCGACTGTTCGCCGAACGCTATTCTCCTGAATGCCTCTCGCGTCGGCCGGTGGCTGCTTACCCTCGTTCTTTCACCCTCATCGGGCGCGCATATACCTTCCTGGCATATGCATATTTCGGTTTGCGGCTGCGGCCGACGATTGGCTTTTTCGCCGATTAGAAGCTTTCTTCCACTGAATTAGCCCAAAAGTTGCTGAGAAACAGCGGCAAGCACGCACCCCCTTTTTCGACTTCGTGAGAGGCTCGACCCGCCCGTGTAAGGAACCCTCCAATAAACGTCCTCAACACGCGGCACCTTTCCAATCGCCAAGAAAAAATGGGGTTTACAAATGGAACGTCTGAACCTTGCCAACAATGCCGCCGCTAACCAGACCGAATCGGCGGTACGCCCGACTCTCACGGTCGTCCCCGCGCTTCAGAAAACGGAGCGCATGCCGTTTACTATCCGTATCGTCGAAGACGATGGCGGACTTCAGAAAGCCGTGAGCATCAGACGTTCGGCCTACGGGCGGCATCTGCCCGAATTCGCCGAAAAGATGACGATCGAGCCGTCGGACCGCGATCGCGGCACGGCGGTGCTTCTCGCGGAATCGAAACTCGACGGCGCACCGCTCGGGACGATGCGTATTCAGACCAATGCGTACGGCCCGCTCGCCGTCGAACAGTCGGTGCGTCTGCCGGATCATCTGGCGACGAGCCGCCTCGCGGAAGCGACGCGTCTCGGCGTCGCGGGCGGCATGGTGGGGCGGGTGGTGAAAGTGGCGCTGTGCAAGGCGCTCTGGATGTTCTGCGAACTGCACGGGATCGATTACATGGTGATCACGGCGCGCACGCCGCTGGATCGGGAGTATGAGGCGATGCTCTTCAAGGATGTTTTCGGCGTCAACAAATTCCTGCCGATGTCGCATGTCGGCGGGCTGCCGCATCGCGTGCTCGCGAAGGACGTCGCAGCCGCGCGCCAGCGCTGGGAAGAAGCCCGTCATCCGCTCTTCAATTACATGGTGAACACGCATCACCCGGACATCGATTTGCATTCTGTAGATTTATCTTTTGACTGGGAACCGGTACGATGCCCAGACGCTCCGTTGATGGCTTACGGCAGGTAAAAGAAACGGACGATCGTATTTAGGACGGTAATAGCGAATAACCGGACCAAGAGCGGTCCGGTTGGCCAAAAGCGGCGGCGCGCGGGGCTTCGGCCTCCGCCGCTGTCTGCGCCGGCGCATTTCGCGCTGGGCGCAAACGGGGGTTTTTCCAAGAATGGCGTCGGTTATTCCAGCTTCCTTATCGAGATTCAGACGCACGGGCTCGTGGATCGACGACGCGCTGTACGCGGTCGCCGTTTACGCTGTGCCTTTTCTGATTTTGCTCGGTACGATCGCCACGCTCTATTTCCTTCCGCGTCAATACGAAACGCGCGGCGCGGTTCCGCTCCAACTGCGCGTCGTCGCCGATAAAGCCGCGATCATGAATCCCGGCGACGCGCTCGTGGCGCTTCGAGGCGTCACGCCGGTATCGCGCTACAGCACGCGTCTTTCGGAAAAGCCGGTCTGGTTCAGTTTCACCACGCCAAGCATGAGCGCGCATTCATCGACGGTCGTCGAATTGCCGTCGCGTCACGCGCAAACGCTTGCCTGCTGGAACGCGGACACGCTTGCGCCGCTCGGCGAGGCGAGCCGCGAATCCGTCAGCGGCCAGATGCGCGCGGTTAAAGCCGGTTTCTCGATTCACGTCGGGCGATTGAAAGAACCGGAAAACATTCTCTGCCGGGGCACATTTTCCGGACCCGCGCAAATCAACGCATTTACATGGGAATGGCAAGGCCTCCGTAATTCGGCGCTCGATTTTCAGGAAAGCTCCGGATTGATCGCCGGCGGTTTGCTGACGCTCGCGGTATTCGTCTTCGTGACGGCGCTCATCAATCACGAATGGACCTATGTGATTTTCGCGGTATGGCTCGTCGGCAATCTGCGCCTCTGCGCAAATGCGATGGGCTGGGACATGCAATGGCTCGGCCGCGTATTGCCGACCGAATACATTCAGCCATTGCGGCAAATCACCTTCGCGGCCTATTACCTGTTGACGGCCGCGCTGTTTCAACAGCTTTTCCGGCGCGAGTTGCGCGTGGTCGGTTATCGCTGGCTGCTGCGCGTCATTCAGTACGTCGGCATTGTGCTGCTCGCCGCCGCGATCGCGTTGCCGTATGAGCTTTTCATTCCGACGCTCTGGGTCATCGCGGGTTTCGGCATATGCGTGCTGTTGTTCTTCCTCGCGCGGCTCGTGTGGATGGCGCGTTCGCGCACCGTGCTGTGGTATGTCGCGTCGCTCGCGATCGTGCTTTTCTCCACGTTCTCCGAAGTGCTCGGCGCGGCCTTCGGGCTGAAGGTGCTCGTCGGCGGCGTCAATACGGTGATGGCCGCGCTGTCGTCGAGCATGATGGCGGCGTTCGCGATCGCCGAGCAGATGCGCGCGGAACGCGATTTTCGCCGCCAGGCGCAGATGGAACTGCGCAACACCTACGAAGTCACGCCGATCGGCCTCTTCACGCTCGATTCCGACGGTCACTTCGTGCGCGCCAATCCGGCGTTGCGCGCGATGCTCGATCTGCAAAAGGCCGACTACAAGGTGCGGCACTGGAACGACTACTTCGAAGCCGGCGCGTGGGGCGCGCTGCAGGCGCTCGCGTCGAAGGGCAGCGACGGCGAACTCGAAATGGGCGGCTCGCCCGAACGCGGCACCGCCGAGCGCCGCTATCTGTTGAAGGCAATCCGCTCGAACGGCTGGATCGAAGGCTCGCTGCAGGACACGACCGAACGGTCGAAGGCCGTCGAGCGCCTTCGCTTTCTCGCCGAGCACGATTCGCTGACGGGCTCGCTCAACCGGCGCGGCGTCGAGAAGGCGATTGCCGCGCAAAGCGAAGAGACGCTGCCGTGGGCACTGGCCTATGTCGATCTCGACCGCTTCAAGCTCGTCAACGATCTCTTCGGCCATCGCAGCGGCGACGAAGTGCTGCGCCAGGTCGCGGCCCGCACGCGCGCGCACTTCGCGCGCAGTTATCCGGTCGGACGCATCGGCGGCGACGAGTTCGTCTGCGTGATGCACGACACGTCGATCGAAGACGCCATCGCGCAATGCCGCGAACTCATCTCCATTTTGTCGGATGCGCCGTATCAGGTCGGCAATCGCGCGTTTCAGGTGAAGGCGTCGATCGGTCTCGTCGAATGCTCGCAGGGCGTGCGCGTGCAGGACGCGCTCTCACACGCGGATCGCGCGTGCCGGGAAGCGAAAAAGGTCGCGCACACGCATCTCGTCACGTACCGCAAGGGCGCGGCGGCGTTCGAGGAGCGCGCGGAGGAACTGAAGCTCGTCGAGACGCTCGGGCGCAATCGCCTGCCGCCGGGACTTTTCCTCGTGATGCAGCCGATCATGTCGCTCACCAAGCCGACCGAATCGCTCAACTTCGAAGTGCTGCTGCGCATGCGCGCGCCCGATGGCGCAACGCTGCCTGCAGGCAAGGTGATCGTCGCGGCGGAGGAATCGGGCAACATTGCGGCGATCGATCGCTGGGTCATCTCGACGCTGCTGGACTGGATCGAAGCGCATCGGCATCAGCTCGGCAACACGCAGTTCATTTGCGTGAATCTTTCAGGCGGTTCGCTGAACGACGAGCAGTTCATGGAGGACATCTTCGCGCTCTTCGCGCGGCATCAGTCGATCGTGCATTACCTGTGCCTCGAAATCACGGAAAGCGTCGCGCTGCACGATCTGGAGAACACGCAGCGTTTCATCGCGCGCGTGCACGACATGGGCGGCAAGATCGCGCTCGACGACTTCGGCGCCGGCTACACGTCGTTCAAATATCTGAAGGCGCTGTCCGCCGATGCGCTCAAGATCGACGGCGAATTCGTGCGCTCGATGTGCGCGCATCCGGCCGATATCGCCATTGTCGAGGCGATCGTCGCGCTGGCGCGCAATCTCGGCATGCGCAGCGTCGCGGAGTGGGTCGAGGACATCGATACCTTGCGCGCGCTGCAGGAGATCGGCGTGGACTATGTGCAGGGTTTCCTCGTCGCGCGCCCGCAGGACAGCTCGGCGATTCTCGCGGCGAGCTCGGCTGCGAGCTTCGTCAAGGATCCGGAAGTCATCGGTTTCGTCGAAAGCCTGTCGGAGCCGGTGCAGGCGACCGTCTTCGACTACGAATGGCACGCGCGCGCCTCGGGCACGCACTGAGCGGCGCGCGTCAAGCCGTCTTCATCTCGTTCAAAATCTTCGCCGCCGCGATGGGAATGCGCGTGTCTTCCCATTGCGCGAGCCATTGAATCTCCTTGCGCGTGAAATAGCCGGGATGGTTGCGCAGCGCGAACTGCAAAGAATCGACGATGTGATCGCGAATGATTTGCGGCGCGTTTTCGTCGTTGACGATCGCGTGAAGGGCTTCCAGGGTGCTCATGTTTTCGATAAGACGAGGTTGATCGGCGATGACGCTCTCCCGAACATAACCGACTAAAAATCCGGAAAAAATTCGGCGCGGATGTTTAAATAAAAGGACTCGAATTAATCCAGCGGGGACAAACACATGAATCGCTCACGGCGCGCACGCTCGCGCCACGAGGCACGCGCCGATGTCTGAGCGGCCCGCGCACAAAGCTTCGATGCACTCCATCGGCTCGAATCAACTGGGCATGCGCCAGTTCAACGAGCGCATCGTCTTGCAGGCAATCCGCCTGCATGGCGCGCTGCCGAAGGCCGAAGTCGCGCGCATGACGCGCCTGTCGATGCAGACGGTTTCGCTGATCGTCGATCATCTGATCGAAGACGGCCTGCTCGCTAAAGAGCCGCGTTCGCGCGTGCGCGGGCGCATCGGGCAACCGTCGGTGCCGATTTCGCTGCGCGCGGACGGCGCGTTTTCCATCGGCGTGAAAGTGGGGCGGCGCAGCCTCGACGTGCTGTCGATGGACTTCGCCGGCAACGTGCGCACGCGCGAAACGCTGGAGTATCCGTATCCGGATCCGCATACGCTGTTTCCCGCGCTGGAAGAGCGGCTCGCGCGCGTCACCGCCGCGCTCGGCGACGACGCGCGCAAGATCGCGGGCATCGGTGTCGCGGCGCCGTTGTGGATCGGCGGCTGGCGCGATTTCTTCGACACGCCGCCCGACGCGCTCGCGGCGTGGGACGACATCGACATCCGCGCGCGCATCGAAGCGATGACCGCGCTGCCGGTCGAATTCGCGAAGGACACGACCGCCGCGTGCGCCGCCGAACTCGTGATGGGCCAGGGGCGCGGGCTGCGCGATTTCCTGTATGTGTTCATCGGGACGTTCATCGGCGGCGGGCTTGTCATCGATGGCCGATTGCACGCGGGACCGGGCGGGAATGCGGGCGCGATCGGATCGCTGCCGCTCGTCGGCGGAGGCGGAGGGAAAGGCAAGCGCGCCGGGCAGTTGCTCAACACGGCGTCGGTGTACGTGCTGGAAAAGGCGCTCGCCGCGGCGGGCGCGCCGGCCGCCGCGGCGCACGATGAGCGCGCGTGGTCGCCGGAGTGGCGCGCGCTGTCGGAAGCGTGGATGCGCGAGACGTGTCCCGCGATCGCGACGGGCATCGCGTCGTCGGCTGCATTGCTCGATCTCGAAGCCGTGGTCATCGACGGTGAAATCGACCGGAATCTGCTGCGCGAAGTCATTGGCCGCACCGATGCGGCGCTCGGCAACTTCGACTGGCAAGGCATGACGCGGCCGCGTCTCGTCGAAGGGCAGATCGGCCCCGACGCCCGCGCGATGGGCGGCGCGATCCTGCCGCTTTACGCGCACTTCGCGCCGAAGCACGAGCTCTTTCTGAAGCCGCTCGACGTCTGAATCATTCGAGCGAAAGGCGCGCCGCGAATGCGAGCAGCGCCGCGGAGAACGTCCAGCGCTGCACCGTCTGCGCTTTCGGATGACGGCGCAGCCAGCCGGAAATACGCACCGCGCCCGCCGCGAGCGTCAGGTCGAACGCGACGCCGACAACGACCAGCACGACGCCCAATTCCACCACTTGCGACCAGACCGGCCCCGTCTCCGGCCGCACGAATTGCGGCAGCAGCACGGAGCAGAACAGCAGCGCCTTCGGATTGAGGATGCTGCTCAGAATGCCTTTCGCGTAGGCAGAGCGCAGCGTGGATGCAGTGTGTCCGGATGCGGCTTCGAGTCCGAAAGCGGGCGAGCGGAAGATCTGGATCGCCACGTACGAGAGATATAGGCCACCCGCGATACGCACGCCGTCGTAAAGCCACGGCGCGCTGCGCAAAAGCGCTGCAACGCCGAGCGCCGACAGCGTGACGTGCGTCGCGCGTGCCGTGGCGAGACCGGCGGCGACGGCGAGTCCGTGGCGGAATCCGCGCGTGCCGCTCGTCTGCAGCACGAGCGCCATGTCCGGTCCGGGCAGCGCGTAGACGACCGCGAGCGCGCCGATGAAAACCCAAAGCAAGTGTGCCGAAACCATGATGCGCTCCTGTTCAGAAGGCTTTATCGTGCCACTTCGGAAAGAGCGATTTATGGTCTTTTGAGGCGATTTTGCGAGTCGGGTTGCAGCTTTCCTCTAAGATCAGAAGAGTTTAAAGGGGATAGCACCATGACCGAAATCGACCGCATCGATCGCGCGATGCTTGCTGCGCTCCAACACGACGGCCGCATGCCCGTCGCGAAACTGGCCGAGCGCGTCGGCCTGAGCGAAACGCCGTGCGCGCGCCGTCTCAGGCGTCTCGAAAGCGAGGGATTCATCGACGGCTATCGCGCCGTGCTGTCGCGCAAGGCGCTGGAACTGGGCGTCGTCGCGTTCGCGCAGGTGCGCTTCAGCGTGCACGACCGCGCGCTCTCGGATCGCTTCGAGCGCGAAATTCAGGGCATTGCCCGCATCGTGTCGTGCCACAACATTTCAGGGACGGCGGATTATCTGCTTCAGATCATCGCGCGCGATCTCGACGAATACGGCATCTTCATGCGCGACGTGCTGCGGACTTTGCCGGGCGTCACCGCCGTGGAATCGATGCTCTCGCTGCGTGAAGTCAAACGCGACAGCGGGCTTCCCCTGCCGTGAAGATTGTCTAGACAAGGAGCGACATCGCTCGAATGGGAAGCCTCGGGATTCCCCTAATACAACGTAAGTTGTATATACAAGAAGATGAAGTGAACTCGACGCGGGTTGTCGTTCGCGTCTGTCCACACTCACTTCTTGATGCGCAGGAGCAATCCGTGACTTCGACTTCCCGTTTTCGCGACACCGAGATCCGCGCGCCGCGCGGCACGCAACTCAGCGCAAAGAGCTGGCTGACCGAAGCGCCGCTGCGCATGTTGATGAACAATCTCGATCCCGAAGTGGCCGAGAATCCGAAGGAACTGGTCGTGTACGGCGGCATCGGCCGGGCGGCGCGCGACTGGGCGTGCTACGACAAGATAGTCGAAACGCTGAAGCGTCTGGAAGCGGACGAGACGCTGCTCGTCCAGTCGGGCAAGCCAGTCGGCGTGTTCAAGACGCACGAAAACGCGCCGCGCGTGCTGATCGCGAATTCGAACCTCGTGCCGCACTGGGCGAACTGGGAGCACTTCAACGAGCTCGACGCGAAAGGTCTCGCGATGTACGGCCAGATGACCGCGGGAAGCTGGATCTATATCGGCAGTCAGGGCATCGTGCAGGGCACGTATGAAACCTTCGTCGAGGCCGGGCGCCAGCATTACGGCGGCGATCTCAAAGGCCGCTGGGTGCTTACCGCCGGTCTCGGCGGCATGGGCGGCGCGCAGCCGCTCGCGGCGACGCTCGCGCTCGCGTGTTCGCTGAACATCGAATGTCAGCAGAGCCGCATCGATTTCCGTCTGAAGACGCGTTACGTCGACGAACAGGCGACCGATCTCGACGACGCCCTCGCGCGCATCCGGCGCTACACGTCCGAAGGCCGCGCGATCTCCATCGCACTGTGCGCGAACGCGGCGGACGTGCTGCCCGAACTCGTGCGTCGCGGCGTTCGGCCGGACTTGGTCACCGATCAGACCAGCGCGCACGATCCGCTCAATGGCTATCTGCCGAAAGGCTGGACGTGGGCGCAGTATCGCGATCGCGCGCAAAGCGATCCGGCGGCGACCGTGAGGGCCGCGAAGCAATCGATGGCGGAGCACGTCCGCGCGATGCTCGCGTTCCGCGAACAGGGCGTGCCGACCTTCGACTACGGCAACAACATCCGCCAGATGGCCAAGGAAGAGGGCGTCGAGAACGCGTTCGACTTCCCGGGCTTCGTGCCGGCGTATATCCGGCCGCTCTTCTGCCGCGGCGTCGGGCCGTTCCGCTGGGCCGCGCTGTCGGGCAATCCCGAGGACATCTACAAGACCGATGCGAAGGTGAAGGAGATCATCGCCGATGACGCGCATCTGCATCGCTGGCTCGACATGGCGCGTGAGCGGATCAGTTTTCAGGGCTTGCCGGCGCGCATCTGCTGGGTCGGCCTCGGGCTGCGCGCGAAGCTCGGCCTGGCGTTCAACGAGATGGTGCGCAACGGCGAATTGTCGGCGCCGGTCGTGATCGGCCGCGATCATCTCGATTCCGGCTCCGTCGCGAGCCCGAATCGCGAAACCGAAGCGATGCAGGACGGCTCGGACGCCGTGTCCGACTGGCCGCTGCTCAACGCGCTGCTGAACACGGCGAGCGGCGCGACGTGGGTGTCGATCCACCACGGCGGCGGCGTCGGCATGGGCTTTTCGCAGCACGCGGGCGTCGTGATCGTCTGCGACGGGAGTCGTGAAGCCGATGCACGCATCGCGCGCGTGCTGCACAACGATCCGGCGACGGGCGTCATGCGCCATGCCGATGCCGGTTACGACATCGCGGTCGAATGCGCGCGCGATCAAGGGCTCGATCTGCCGATGATCGACAAGCGATGAAAAAGCTCTGGCAACACTGCCACGCCGCGACGATGGCCGGCGGCAAGTATTCGGTCATCGACGACGCGGCGATCCTGACCGATGGCGCGCGCATCGAGTGGATCGGACCGCGCGCGGCCGCGCCGGATATCGGCGAATGCGAACGTGTCGAACTCGATGGCGCGTGGGTGACGCCGGGTCTGATCGACTGTCACACGCATCTGGTTTTCGGCGGCGATCGCAGCGGCGAATTCGAGGAGCGGCTCGAAGGCGTGAGCTACGCGGAGATCGCGGCGCGCGGCGGCGGCATCGCGAGTACGGTGCGCGCGACGCGCGAAGCCAGCGAAGACGCGCTGTTCAAAGCGGCGAAAACACGCGCGCTCGGCCTGCTGCGCGAAGGCGTGACCACGCTCGAAGTGAAGTCAGGCTACGGGCTCGATCTCGCGAACGAGCGGAAGATGCTCGCCGTCGCGCGTCGTCTCGGCGAAGCGCTGCCGCTGACCGTGCGCGCGACCTGCCTCGCCGCGCACGCGTTGCCACCCGAGTACGCGAATCGCGCGGATGACTATATCGCCCATATCTGCGATGAGATGCTGCCAGCGCTCGTCGAAGAAGGCTTGGTCGATGCCGTCGATGCGTTTTGCGAGCACATCGCGTTCTCCACGGAGCAAGTCGAGCGCGTGTTCCGATGCGCGCGCGATCTCGGCGTGCCAGTCAAAGTGCACGCGGAGCAGTTGTCGTCCTTGCATGGATCGTCGCTGGCGGCGCGGTATCGGGCGTTGTCGGCGGATCATCTCGAATACATGACCGAGGACGACGCCATCGCGATGGCGCAATCCGGCACCGTCGCCGTGCTTTTGCCGGGCGCGTTTTACATGTTGCGTGAAACGCAGTTGCCGCCCATCGACGCACTGCGGCGGCATCGTGTGCCGATCGCGCTCGCGAGCGATCTGAATCCGGGAACGTCGCCCGCGCTTTCGCTGCGCATGATGCTCAACATGGCCTGCACGCTCTTTCGCCTGACGCCCGAAGAAGCGCTCGCCGGCGTGACCTTGCATGCGGCAAAGGCGCTCGGCTTGCACGCGACGCACGGATCGCTCGAAGCGGGCAAGACCGCCGATTTCGTCGCCTGGCGCATCGGCAGGCCGGCCGAGCTTTCGTACTGGCTCGGCGGCGCGCTCCCGAACCGCGTCGTGCGGGGCGGTGCGGAGGTCGATATCGAGCGCATCGCCCGATGAAACAAACGCCTCGTCCGAACCGGAACGAGGCGTTTCACCAAGAAAAGAAACGATGAGGCGCGGCGTTACGTGCGCTTGCGGATCATTCCCCAGACGACGAGCAGGATGATTGCGCCGATCACCGAGGCGATCCAACCCGCCGGTTGTCCCGGCTGATACCAGCCGAGCGCCCGGCCGACGTACCCCGCGATCAGCGATCCGGCGATGCCGAGGACGATGGTCATGATCCAGCCCATGCTGTCGTCGCCCGGCTTCAGTGCGCGCGCGATGAGACCGACGACGAGTCCGACGATCAAAGTACCGATAAATGCAAGCATGCGGTCGCTCCTTGACTAAGTTTTACGGCGTTTTGATTGCGTTTGCGGAAGGATTCCGGACGATCCGGTACATCCAAAGTAGCACGGCGCAATGCGTTTGGGTATGACACTGGCCGTTCGGCTAACCCGTGGAGCACGAACGATGCCGCGTCCCGCCCCAAGGTAAAATTCGTCGCATTGCCTCTGCATGCGTTGCTACGATATGACCGATTCCGAATTCCCCTCCACCGACGAAGCCATCCACGAAGACCGCCTCTGGCGCGACGACGGCTGGACCGCGCGCGTCATCAAGAACGAGGACGACGACGGCTGGGCCGTCGAGATGATTCAGGCGGGCGAGGCGGAACCCGCGCTCGTCGGCCCGTGGACAATGGGCCGCGACAAGAAAAATCCGAAGCCGCTCGATGCAGGCGCGTTCCGCACGCTCGTCAAGACGGCGTCGGAAGTCTTGCGTCGCCATGAACAGCAACGTCATGCGATGTTGAACAAGAACGTCACCATCGACGTGCGGGGTGAGGACATCACCGTCACGCTGGAGATCGTTCCGGATGAAGACGATCCCTACGCCAATCTCAAAGCCTTCGATGCGTACGGCGCGCAACTCGCGTTCGTGCGTGTGTCGCCGGCGTTCAAGCTCAGCAAGGCGAGCGCCGAACGCTGGGCCGAGAACGATTTCGCCAAGCCGAACTGAATCGGCTGCAGAGCGCGCATGGCGCGGGCACAAATAGAAACGCCGTCGCGCTTTCGTGCGACGGCGTTTGAAGAAATCTTGCGAGTCGAAGCGGCGCTCAGCCCTTTCTGACGACGAACTCGATTCGGCGATTCGCGAAACGTCCGCTGGCAGTATCGTTGTCGGCGATCGGATTGGCGTCGCCGTAGCCCGCTGCCGTGAGCGATTGCGGCGGCACGCCGTTACGCACGAGGAAGCCTCGGACCGCCTGAGCGCGTTCCTTTGACACTTCCAGCTTGGCCGCCGCTCCGCCCTGGGCATCCGAATAACCCGCGATTTCGAGATTCACCATCGAACCCTTGGCTGCGCAGTTCTTGAGCAGTTGCGCCGTCTCGCCGAGCGTGGCGTAGGCGCTTTCCGGCACCTGCGCACTCGAACGCTCGAAATTAACAACCTGAAGGTCGAGCACGCGCGTCAGCTTGTCGCCGGAGCAAGGCGTGTCCGTGGCGAGCAGGCTCTTTAGCGCGCTGCGAAAGGATCGTGTCGCCGTGGCGACCGCGCCGTCCACGTCGAACGCCGCGACCTGGAACATGCCGCCGAGCGAGCTTCTCATCCTATCGACCCAGCCGAGCTTCGCGTTTGCGGCCGCGCCGCTCAGTTCCACCTTCGAGCCGGTGATCTTGGCTTCCGCGCCGGGCACGGCCATGAGCGGGAAGAAGTCGCTCAGACGCGAAAGCCAGGCTGCCGGGCGTGTTTCGGCAACGACGGAAATATCAGCCGTGTAGGCTTTGCCGAAGCGAGCCGTCAATGCGTCGATGAGATGCTTCTTCTCTGCTTCAGTGCCGACCGTCGCCTCGATCGCCGGGATGCCCGCCGAGTTGACGCTGAACAGCAACTGCGCGTTTTTCCATGAAGCCGGCGCGGCTTTCATTGCCGAGGCCGATTGCGGTGCCGCCGCCGTGTTGGCCGACGCATCGATGGATGACACGGCCGGCGTTTCATCGCTGACCGGCGAGACCGATGGCGTCGCGGAGGAAGCCTGCGTCGACGCATCGGCGACCGGCTGCGTGGCTGGCGCGGCGCTCAGATCGACGCTTTCGCCATGCGTGAAGCCACGGTAATAGACGAGCGCGAGGATGACGGCCAACACAGCGAAAAGCAGCCAGATCCACTTGTTCGAACGCTTCTCCGCCGGCTTGCGAACCGGTGCGCGCATCGGCGGCGGCGAGGGGGGCAAGGACGGCGCGGGCTTGGGCGCCGGGGCGCTTTGCGTGACGGCTTTCACGACGGGTTCGGGCGCAAGCGCCACCGCGACGTCGCCGTCGATGCGCGGTTCGAGGCTCGATGCGACGGTATCGAGGCGCGGCGTGATGCAACTGGTGAAGCCTTCGGTGTTGCCAACGCCGATGGCCGTCGCGACCGCGTTCGACATCGACGAATTGATCTCGCCGACCTGATCGCGCAGGAGCTTGGGCACCTGCGGCAGTCCCCACTGTGCAAGCAGGAAGTGGCGTTTCATGACGCCGAACAGCACGGCCGCCACGATGCCGGCGAGCGCCGACGTCGCTTGCGTCGGAACGCCGGTTTCTGCCGAGACGGCGTCGGTCAGGGCATCGACACGCTGGCCCGTCGCGAGCGCGGCAAGCGAGTGCCCGGTGGTTTCGAGCTGCTTGAGCCCGCCGGTGGTGGCGATCAGCTTTGAGAACTGTTCCGCGATGTAGGCGTTGGTCTCCGGCTGCATGATGACGGCGTAGACCGACTGCGAGCCGGGCACGAGCGTCGCCCGGTCCATGAGCGAGGCGACGAGTCCGGGCGCGATGCGCGCCGCGAGTTGCCGGACCATTTGCCCAGGTATGCCGAACTGCTGCGACAACTGCTCCGCGACGTTTTCCGAGATCGCGGCGTTGACCGCCTGGACCAGATTGATGCTCATCGACTGAATTTCCTTTCTACATGAGCGCTTAACGCAAGCGCAGAAGCGCAGCGGATTCTATATGCACAGTTATCCTAAAAAGAATCGTGCAAACTTCTTTACAAAAACGGTGCTTCGATGCGACTTGCCTTACGCTTTTTTTAGCGTGCAAGCGGGCTCATTTGCGAGAAAAATTTGAGAATCCGCTTGCAGGCGATGCCGAGCCACGACGGTTCGGCGGGCGCGGTTTCCGCGCTTTTCACGGAAAGCGCGACGAGCGACAGCATGGAATGAGACTGGATGAGCGTGCGATACGAAGCGTCGAGCGGCGACGTCCACGCGCACGAGCGGCAATCGTGCTTCGCGCACATATTGCAGGGAGGTTGATCGCGGTTCATGGCAGAGTCCTTTACAAGTATCCGCACATGATCTTCGATACGGGATCGCAAGGCGATCAGAGCCTTCCGATTGAACTCTTGGTTTTATTTTCGGAAATAGGACAAACTAGCTTGATAAATCCGGCACTGTTCGCACCAAAGGAGATGGCGATGCACTATCTGTTGATTTACGAACTTCGGTCTGACTATCTGGAGCGCCGCGCGCAGTTTCGCGATGAACATCTGGCGCTCGCGTGG
This sequence comes from Caballeronia zhejiangensis, assembly GCF_000698575.1. GTDB lineage: Bacteria > Pseudomonadota > Gammaproteobacteria > Burkholderiales > Burkholderiaceae > Caballeronia > Caballeronia zhejiangensis. Next base: position 155,401 of record NZ_JFHD01000008.1, on the reverse strand, counting down.
GCGGCGGTCGAACGGGGCGAAATCGTGCTCGCCGGGGCGCTCGATGCACCCACCGATCGCGCGATGCTGCTGTTTCACAGCGAATCGCCCGCCGCCGCCGAAGATTTCGCGAAGAACGATCCTTACGTGACGAACGGGCTGGTGGAGCGTTGGGAAGTGCGCAAGTGGAACACGGTCGTGGGCGCGAACGCAGCCACGCCCGTGCGATAGCGCGACGCGAAGATCACGCGTCGGCGGTTTCTTCCTCCGGCCGGTCCCGCCGCGAGGAACCGCGCCGCTGCGCCGAGCGATACAGGCTCGTCAACGTATCGTCGATCTGTTGCGAACGCTCGAAGAGCGTCGCGAGCCAGTCGACGAACGCGGATACGCGCGGCGTCGCCTGACGGCTCTTCAGGAACGCCACCGACACCTTGAGCGGCGGCGATTTCCATTGCGGCAGCACTTCGCGCAACTGTCCCGAGCGCAGATAAGGCTGCGCCGCGATCCGCAGCGGCTGAATGAGCCCGAGCCCTTCGACGCCGCACGCGAGGTACGCGTGCTCGTCCGCGACCTGAACGAAACCGCGCATCTTCATCGTGACGGCTTCGCCGTCGACAGCGAAATCGAAGTCGGCCGGGCGCCCGCTTTTCTCCGCAAGACAGTTCACCGCGACGTGCTGCGCGAGCTCGTCGAGCGTTTCCGGCGTGCCGTGCTTCTCCAGATACGCGGGACTCGCGCACGTCACCTGTTCGAGCATGCCGAGCCGGCGCGCGATCAATCCGGAATCGGGCAATTCGCCGAGCTGCACGCTGCAATCGACGCCTTCGCCGACGAGATCCACATTGCGATTGCCGATGCCGATCGACAGTTCGATCTGCGGATAGCGCGCGTGGAACTCCGGCAGCGCGGGCACGACGATCGACGTCGCGACGGTATCCGGCATTTCGACGCGCAGCCGTCCGCGCAGGCGCTCTTCGCCCGCGCCGAAACCGGATTCGAGCTCGTCGATATCGGCGAGAATTTGCGCGCAGCGCTCGTAATAAGCGGCGCCGTCGACGGTGAGATTCAGGCGCCGCGTCGTGCGTGCGAGCAATTGCACGCCGACTAGCGCTTCGAGTTGTTGCACGGTCGTCGAAACACTCGCGCGCGGCATGCCGAGCGACTCGGCGGCGCGCGTGAAACTGTTCGTATCGACGACACGCGTAAAGACACGCATGGCATGGACGCGATCGATCACGTTGAGTTTTCCTTTTATGACGATTGAATGGCGATGCGCGAGAAAAAACGACTTCACCGCGGCTGCGAAACCGCGGAAAAAAGGCGCATCGGCGATGGTTGAATCGTACGGACGGGAAGCGTCAACGTGAATACACAAAAATGGCGGATTCTTGCCTGATTCTTTTCGACGGCGAATCCTGCGCGCGTTACAGCATCGGCATTTCGCCGCGCAGGCGGCCCGCGACGCCCGAGAAGTCGCTGCCCGACGGCGCCTGATAAAGCCGCAGGCCCATCTCGGGAAGGATCGAGAGCAGATGATCGAAGACGTCGCCCTGAATGCGCTCGTATTGCGTCCACGCGGTGGTCGCGGTGAAGCAATAAACCTCGACAGGGATGCCGTCCGATTGCGGCTCCATCATTCGCACCATGATCGCCATGTCCTGGCGAATCTCCGGATGGCGCTGCAAAAACGCAAGCCCGTACGCGCGGAACGTGCCGATGTTCGTGAGCCGCCGCCGGTTCGCGGGCTCGTTCGCGAGTTCGCCGAGATTGCGGTTGGTTTGCTCCACCTCGGTCTGCTTCTGTTCCAGATAATCGTGCAGCAGGCGAAAGCGTTTCAGGCGCGCAGTCTCTTCCTCGGTGAGAAAGCGCACGCATTGCGCGTCGATACGCATCGTCCGCTTGATGCGCCGCCCGCCCGATTCAAACATGTGCCGATAGTTGCGATAGCTCTCCGAAAAGAGCTTGTAGGTCGGCACCGTGGTCACGGTGTTGTCCCAGTTCTGCACCTTGACGGTGTGCAGCGCGATGTCCTTCACGAAGCCATCGGCGGCGGCTTGCGGCATTTCGATCCAGTCGCCGATGCGCAGCATGTCGTTCGACGTCAGTTGCGTGCTCGCGACGAGCGACAGCAAGGTGTCCTTGAACACGAGCAGCAGCACGGCCGAGAGCGCGCCGAGACCGGAGAGCATCCAGAGCGGCGAACGGTCGATCAGTATCGACAGGACGAGCACGCCGCATACGAGCGCGAGTCCGAGCTTGCCGATCTGGATGTAGCCTTTGATCGAGCGTGTCTGCGCTTCCTTGCTTTCCGCATAAACGTCCTGCCACGCGGACAGGGCGCTGCCCGCGGCGAAGAACATGCAGATCCACGCGCCGCCGTGCGCGACGCGGCCGATGATCGTCGCCCAGTGACCGATGCGCGGCACTTCGTCGATGCCGAGCGCGACCGTCGCGAACGGCACCGCATACCAAAGCCGGTGATAAGCGCGATGCTTGATGAACGCGCGGTCCCACTTCTGATGCCCCGCGAGCACGAGCAGGCGATGCGCGACATGGAGCACGATGCGGGCCACGACCCATTGCACGAAGAGCGCGATCAGCGCGAGCGCGACGAGACCCGCGACCGTTTGCGCCCACGGATGAATGGCGAGCAGATGCGGCAGCGGATCGGGCAGGAAATCGAAATTCATAGGGATCGTGGAGGACTGAAGACGCGCGATCTTGCATCGCGACGCGCTCCGTATTGTGCATGATCGTGCGCGTCCGAGGCATCGGATGCGGCCGAGTTGCGGGCCGTGGCGCGCCTTATCGAAAACCCGAGTTCGATGAAAATGAATTTTTTTTGGCCGGATTTTCGAGTAAATATACTTTCATCGCGTTCAATCGCCATGAGGGCGCAGCGCATTTCATGTCCCGTTCACTATCGGTCCGTGCGCCGGCGAGCGCCGACGATCTGATCTCCGCGCGCATCGCGGCGGCCATGCCGACGCTCACGCCGATCCATCGGCGCATGGGGGCGTTCGTGCTCGCGAATCTGTTCCGCTCGGCGACGATGCGTATCGACGAACTGGCGGGCGCGGTGGGCGCGTCGGTGGCGACGGCGAACCGTTTTGCGCGTGCGCTCGGATTCTCCGGCTATCCCGCGTTTCGCGAGGCGCTCGTGCGCGGCTTCGAGGCGACCATCGCGCCGGTCGAGCGCTTGCGCACCGCGCTCGAATCGCCGGCGAGCGGCGCCGAAGTATTCGATGCATCGCTTGCACAGGCGGCGGCGAATCTGCGTCTCGCGCAAACATCCGTCGATGGCGCGAGGGCCGAAGCGATCGTCGATACGATTCTCGCCGCGCCGCGCGTCTTCGTGATCGGCTACGGCGCGAGCGCGTTTCTCGCCGGCCTGATGGAGCACGGTCTCACGCCGTATTGCGCGAACGTGCAATCGCTCGCGCTGATGGGCGGGCCGTCGCACGCGGCGCGCAGGCTTTTCACGGCTTCGCGCGGCGATGTGCTCGTCGCGATCGCGTTCCCGCGCTATGTCGACGACACCATCACGCTTGCGCGGCTCGCGCGCGATCACGGCTTGCGCGTGGTCGCGTTGACGGACAGCGCCGCGTCGCCGCTCGCGCAGGGCGCCGATCTCGTGCTCGCGATCCGCGCCGAGCGCAGGCTCGCGGCGAATTGCGATACCGCCGTGCTCGCCGTCATCGAAGCGCTGTGCGATGCGGTCGCGCATCGGGCGAAGCGTTCGGTGGAGGCGGCATCGGGATTGACCGAATTCGTGTTGCCGTGGCTCGTCGCCCCGGCGCTCGCCAAAGATGCGCGCGCCGCTCATACGACGCGCCGCACGACCGCGAAACGACACACTCACAGGGAACCGCGCGACTCATGAAGGTCACACCAGTCATTGCGATTCACGGCGGCGCGGGCACGCTCCTGCGCAGCGCGATGAACGCCGAAACGGAAGGGCGCTATCTCGCCGCGCTCACCGACATTCTCAGCGCGGCTCAGCGCGTGCTCGCCGATGGCGGCAGCGCGCTCGACGCCGTCACCGAAGCCGTGCGTCTGCTCGAAGACTGTCCGCTCTTCAACGCGGGGCACGGCGCGGTGTTCACGGCGGCCGGCACGCACGAACTCGACGCCTCCGTGATGGACGGCGCGACGCTCGAAGCGGGCGCGATCAGTTGCGTGACGCGCGTGAAGAACCCGGTGCTCGCCGCGCGCCGCGTGCTCGACGCGAGCGATCACGTCATGTTTACGGGCGCCGGCGCGGAAGCCTTCGCGCAGTCGCAGGGTCTCGAATTCGTCGATCCGTCGTACTTCTACACGGAAGCGCGCTTTCAGCAATGGCAGAAGGCGCGTGGCACGTCCGGCACCATGCTCGATCACGATGCGATGACGAAATTCGCCTTCGATAACGGCCCGGACGATCCTATCGATCCCGACAAGAAGTTCGGCACGGTCGGCGCGGTCGCGCTCGATTCGAACGGTCATCTCGCGGCGGCGACGTCGACGGGCGGCATCACGAACAAGCAGGCGGGTCGCGTCGGCGATGCGCCCCTGATCGGCGCGGGCTGCTATGCGAACGACGCGACGTGCGCGGTCTCCACGACGGGCACGGGCGAGATGTTCATCCGCATGCTCGCGGCGTATGACGTGTCGGCGCAGATGGAATATCGCGGCGTGTCGCTGGAAGAAGCATCGAACGATGTCGTGATGAACAAGCTGCCGCGCATCGAAGGACGCGGCGGACTCGTCGCCGTCGATGCGAAAGGCAACGTCGTGCTGCCGTTCAACACGGAAGGCATGTATCGCGGATTCGCGCGCGTGGGCGAAGCGCCCGTCACGGCGATCTATCGATGATGACGCTGCCCGAAGCGTGCGTCATCGACGTACACGGCCTGTCCGTGAATTTCCGCTCGCGCTCGCGCACCATCGAAGCGGTGCGCAACATCTCGTTTAGCGTCGACCGCGGCGAGACGCTTGCGATCGTCGGCGAATCGGGCTCGGGCAAGTCGGTCACGTCGCTCGCGCTCATGCGTCTCGTCGAGCATGGCGGCGGACAGATCGTGTCGGGCAGCATCGCGTTTCGCCGGCGCAACGGGCAAGTGCTCGATCTCGCGAAAGCATCGTCGGCGACGATGCGCGGTGTACGCGGCGCGGACATCGCGATGATCTTCCAGGAGCCGATGACATCGCTCAATCCCGTGTTCACGGTCGGCGACCAGATTGCGGAAGCGATCGCGTTGCATCAAGGCAAGAGCCGTTCCGATGCGCGCGCCGAGGCATTGCGTCTGCTCGATCTCGTGCGGATTCCCGAGGCGAGGCGCGTGTTCGCGCGCTATCCGCATCAGTTGTCGGGCGGCATGCGCCAGCGCGTGATGATCGCGATGGCGCTCTCGTGCAAGCCCGCGCTCTTGATCGCCGATGAGCCGACGACCGCGCTCGACGTGACGATTCAGGCGCAGATCCTGCAACTCGTGCGCGGCTTGCAGGACGAGATGAACATGGGCGTGATCTTCATCACGCACGACATGGGCGTGGTCGCGGAAGTGGCCGATCGCGTGCTCGTCATGTATCGCGGCGAGAAGGTGGAAGAGGCGCCATCGGACGCGCTGTTTCATGCGCCGAAGCATCCGTACACGAAAGCGCTGCTCGCCGCCGTGCCGACGCTCGGCGCGATGCGCGGCACCGATCGTCCCGCGAAATTCCCGATCCTCGAAGTCGAGTCCGCCGACATCGCGCCCGACGATGCGAGCGCGTTGCGTCCGTCGGAAGCGGTCGAGAAGGAGAAGCAGCCCGCCGTCGATGAAGCCATTGAACCGATACTGCGCGTGCGCGATCTGGTCACGCGCTTTCCGGTGAAGAGCGGCCTCTTTGGCCGAACGACGGCGGCAGTGCACGCGGTCGAACGCGTGAGCTTCGACTTGCGGCCTGGCGAAACGCTTGCGCTCGTCGGCGAATCGGGTTGCGGCAAATCGACGACGGGACGTTCGCTGCTCAGGCTCGTCGAGAGCCAGAGCGGGTCCATCGAATTCGATGGACGCGATATCAGCAAGCTCGAAGGTCACGCGTTGCAGGCGCTCAGGCGCAATATCCAGTTCATTTTTCAGGACCCGTTCGCGTCGCTCAATCCGCGTCTGACCGTGGGCTTTTCGGTGATGGAACCGCTGCTCGTGCATGGCGTCGCGAGCGGAAGACAAGCACAGGCGCGGGTCGACTGGCTGCTCGACAAAGTGGGCTTGCCGCCCGAAGCCGCGCAACGTTATCCGCATGAATTCTCGGGCGGTCAGAGGCAGCGCATCGCGATTGCGCGCGCGCTCGCGTTGAACCCGAAAGTCGTGATCGCCGATGAATCCGTGTCCGCGCTCGATGTCTCCGTGCGCGCGCAGATCGTCAATCTGATGCTGGATTTGCAGCGCGAACTGGGCGTCGCGTATCTCTTCATTTCGCACGACATGGCGGTCGTGGAGCGCGTGAGTCATCGCGTGGCGGTGATGTATCTCGGGCAGATCGTCGAGATCGGGCCGCGCGCGGCGGTGTTCGAAGCGCCGCGTCATCCGTACACGCGCAAGCTGATGAGCGCGGTGCCGGTCGCCGATCCGTCGCGTCGGCACGCGAAGCGCATGCTCGCCGCCGACGAGATTCCAAGCCCGATCCGCAAGCTCGGCGATGAGCCGATCGTCGCAAAACTGGTTGCTGTCGGACCTGATCACTTTGTCGCCGAGCATCACGTTGGCGGCGCTTACTAAAAGCAATTCGAAGAGCACCTCGAAAAGCACTTCAACAAGGAGTCCAACGATGCCGTCCTTCAAATTGCGCGCGATGCTCGCAGCAAGCGCGTTCGCCACATTGACCGTTCTCGCGCCGGTCGCTGCGCACGCGCAAAGCACCGCCGTGATGGCCGTCGCCTCGACCTTCACGACGATGGATCCGTACGACGCCAACGACACGCTCTCGCAAGCCGTGGCGAAGTCGTTCTACGAAGGCTTGTTCGGTTTCGACAAGGACATGAAGATTCGCAACGTGCTCGCGACGAGCTACGAGGCGAGCCCCGACGCGAAGGTGTACACGATCCATCTGCGCAAGGACGTGAAGTTCCAGGACGGCACCGACTTCAACGCCGATGCGGTGAAGGCCGTCTTCGACCGCGTGACGAATCCGGACAACAAGCTGAAGCGCTACAACCTCTTCAACAAGATCGAGAAGACCGAAGTGGTCGATCCGTACACGGTGAAGATCACGCTGAAGATTCCGTTCTCGGCGTTCATCAACGTGCTCGCGCACCCGTCGGCGGTGATGATCTCGCCGACCGCGCTGCAGAAATACGGCAAGGACATCGCGTTCCATCCGGTCGGCACGGGGCCGTTCGAGTTCGTCGAATGGAAGCAGACCGACGACCTGAAAGTGAAGAAGTTCGCGGGCTACTGGCGCAAGGGCTTGCCGAAGATCGACATGATCGACTGGAAGCCCGTGGTCGATAACAACACGCGCGCCGCGCTCATGCAAACGGGCGAAGCGGACTTCGCGTTCTCGATTCCGTTCGAGCAGGCCGCGACGCTCAAGTCGAGTCCGAAGGTCGATCTGATCGCGGCGCCTTCGATCATTCAGCGCTACGTCAGCATGAATACGCTGCAGAAGCCCTTCGACAATCCGAAGGTGCGCGAGGCGATGAACTACGCGATCAACAAGGAAGCGCTCGTCAAGGTCGCGTTCGCGGGTTATGCCGTGCCGTCCGAAGGCGTCGTGCCGCCGGGCGTCGACTACGCGACGCCGAAGCTCGGACCGTGGAAATACGATCCCGCGAAGGCGCGCGAGCTGTTGAAGGAAGCCGGTTATCCGAACGGCTTCGAAACCGTGTTGTGGTCCGGCTATAACCATACGACCGCGCAGAAGATCATCCAGTTCGTGCAGCAGCAACTCGCGCAAGTGGGCGTGAAGGCATCGGTCGAAGCGCTCGAAGCGGGGCAGCGCGTGCAGCGCATCGAGAGCGCGCCCGATCCGAAGACCGCGCCGGTACGCATGCTCTACATCGGCTGGTCGTCGTCGACGGGCGAAGCGGACTGGGCGATCTCGCCGCTCCTGAGCGGCGGCTCGTTCCCGCCGAAGCTCTTCAACACGGCGTACTACAAGAACGATCAAGTCGATGACGATCTGCAAAAAGCGCTCGCGACGACCGATCGCAACGAGAAAGCGAAGCTCTACGCCGATGCGCAAAAACGCATCTGGGCCGATGCACCGTGGATCTTCCTCGTCACGGAAAAGGTCGTGTATGCGCGCAGCAAGCGTCTGTCGGGCGCATACGTGATGCCGGACGGCTCGTTCAACTTCGACGAAATCGCAATCAAGTGATGGACGACGGCCGGGCTTCATCGCCCGGCCTTATCTGACGAACACGATGCTCAACTTCATCGCCAAACGCCTGTTCGGATTGCTGCCGACACTCTTCATCGTCGCAGTGCTGGTGTTCTTCTTCGTGCACATGCTGCCGGGCGATCCCGCGCGTCTCGCAGCAGGCGCGGAAGCCGACGAAGCCACGGTCGCGCTCGTGCGCGCCGATCTCGGCCTTGACAAGCCGCTGCCGCAACAGCTCGTGAGCTTCTTCGGCAAGGTCGTGCATTTCGATTTCGGCATGTCCACGCGCAGCAAGCGGCCCGTGTCGACGGAAATCGCCGAGCGCTTCATGCCGACCTTGTGGCTCACGCTCGCGAGCATGGTATGGGCCGTGATCTTCGGCATGACCATCGGCATCGTGTCGGCGGTGTGGCGCAATCGCTGGCCCGATCGACTGGGCATGACGCTCGCGGTGTCGGGCATCTCGTTTCCGGCCTTCGCGCTCGGCATGCTGCTGATGGAAATCTTCTCGGTGAAGCTCGGCTGGCTGCCCATCGTCGATGACGGAACGTGGAAAGGCTACGTGCTGCCATCGATCACGCTGGGCGCGGCGGTGGCCGCCGTCATGGCGCGCTTCACGCGCGCGTCGTTCGTCGAAGTGCTCGGCGAGGACTTCGTGCGCACCGCGCGCGCAAAGGGCGTGCATGAGCCGATGGTCATCGTGAAGCACTGCCTGCGCAACGCGATGATTCCCGTCGTCACGATGATGGGCCTGCAATTCGGCTTTCTGCTCGGCGGCTCGATCGTCGTCGAGAAGGTGTTCAACTGGCCGGGCCTTGGCCGCCTGCTCGTCGATGCCGTCGAGATGCGCGACTATCCCGTGATTCAGGCAGAGGTGCTGCTGTTCTCGCTGGAGTTCATCGTGATCAATCTGATCGTGGACGTGCTGTACGCGATCATCAATCCGACCATTCGCTTCAAGTGAGGACGCGATGAGCGTGACAGCCGAAAGCGCGACAACCGCGCCGCAAGAGATCCGCACGCCGTGGACCGAGTTCTGGCGCAAGTTCAGGCGGCAACACATCGCGATGATCGCGGCCGTGTTCGTGCTGCTGCTGATCGTGATCGCGATCATCGCGCCGTACATCGCGCCGTATGACCCGGAAAACTACTTCGACTACGACGCCCTCAACGCCGGTCCTTCGGCTGCGCACTGGTTCGGCGTCGATGCTCTGGGCCGCGACATTCTGAGCCGCATACTCGTCGGCAGCCGCATATCGTTGACGGCGGGATTGCTCTCGGTCGTGCTCGGCGCGGTGATCGGCACGTTCTTCGGCTTGCTCGCGGGCTACTACGAAGGATGGTGGGACCGCATCGTGATGCGTATCGCGGACGTGCTCTTCGCGTTTCCCGGCATTCTGCTCGCGATCGGCGTCGTCGCGATTCTCGGTAACGGCATGGTGAATGTCGTGTGCGCGGTCGCGATCTTCAGCATTCCCGCGTTCGCGCGGCTCGTGCGCGGCAATACGCTCGCGCTGAAGCATCTCACGTATATCGAGGCGGCCAAGAGCATCGGCGCCTCGGACTGGACGATACTCGCGCGGCACATTCTGCCCGGCACGATTTCATCGGTGGTCGTGTACTTCACGATGCGGATCGGCACGTCGATCATCACGGCCGCGAGCCTGTCGTTTCTCGGACTCGGCGCGCAGCCGCCGACGCCCGAGTGGGGCGCGATGCTCAACGAAGCGCGCGCCGACATGGCGATGGCGCCGCATGTCGCCATCTTCCCGAGTCTCGCGATCTTCTTCACGGTGCTCGCGTTCAATCTGCTCGGCGACGGCCTGCGCGACGCGCTCGATCCGAAGCTCGACCGGCCATGATGCACATCGGCTCGCTCGTCGCGGGGCCGCGCGGCACGATCGCGGATGTCGCGGGTGTGACGGTCGGTCATTGCACGCTTGCGCAAGGTGCGGTGCAGACCGGCGTCACGGTGATTCGTCCGCATGACGGCGACGTGTATCGCGACAAGGTGCCCGCTGCGGCGTGCGTCATCAACGGGTTCGGCAAGAGCGTCGGGCTCGTTCAGATCGACGAGCTTGGCGTGATCGAAACGCCGATCGCGCTGACCAACACGTTCGGCGTCGGCACGCTCGCCAATGCGCAGATTCGCGCGGCCATTGCTGCGAATCCGCGCATCGGACGCGAAGACCCGAGCGTGAATCCGCTCGTGTTCGAATGCAACGATGGCTATCTCAACGACATGCAGGCGCTCGCGATTCACGAAGCGCACTACACGAGCGCACTCGAGGCGTGCAGTGTCGAGTTCGAGCGCGGCGCGGTCGGCGCGGGGCGGGGCATGTCGTGCTTCGAACTGAAGGGCGGCATGGGTTCGGCTTCGCGTGTGGTGCATATCGGCGGCGACGCTTATACGACGGGCGCGCTCGTGCTCGCCAATTTCGGCAAGCTGCAGCAATTGATTGTCGAAGGCGAAGCGCTCGGTCGCAAACTTCAATCGAGCATCGATGAGAAGCCCGAGCAAGGATCGATCATCATGTTGATCGCCACCGATGCGCCGCTCGATGCACGTCAGTTGCGCCGTCTCGCGATGCGCGCCGCCGCCGGTCTCGCACGCACCGGATCGGTCTTCGGACACGGCAGCGGCGACATCTCGCTCGCCTTCACGACCGCGTACACCGTGCCGCACGATGCAGACTTCATCGCGATGCCGCCGCTCATCAACGACGCGCGTCTCGATCCGCTGTTTCAAGCCGCCGCCGATGCCACCGAACAGGCGATCCTCGATGCGCTTTACAGCGCGGAAACGGTCGCCGGGCGCAACGGTCATCGGCGCATCTCACTCAAGGACGCATTGAGAACACGACCATGAAAGTGCTGATCTCGGTGGATATCGAAGGCATCGCGGGCGTGTTTCATCCGGAGCAGACGCGCGCCGGCAACACGGAATACGAACAGGCGCGCCGCTGGATGTCGCGCGAAGCCGATGCGGCCGCACAAGGTGCATTCGATGGCGGCGCGACGCAAGTCTGGATCAACGATTCGCATGGCGGCTTTCGCAATCTGATGCCCGATCTCATCGATCAACGCGCGCGGCTCGTGCTCGGCAAGCCGCGCACGCTCGGCATGATGGCGGGACTGGAAGCATCGCCGGAAATCGTGTTCATGATCGGCTATCACGCGCGCGCGCAAAGCCGCGGCATTCTCGCGCATACGATCAACAGCGCGGCCTTTGCGCGCGTCATGCTCGACGGCGAGGAAGTGGGCGAGGCCGGACTCTATGGGCGGCTTGCCGAGGAACGCGGCGCACGCATCGCGCTGCTGACCGGCGACGACGTGTTCGGCGCCGAAACGCTGCCCGCATTCCCAGGCGCGCGCTTTCTCTGCGTGAAGACGGCGCACGGCTATTCGAGCGGTGTCACCGAAACGCCCGCCGCAGCGTGCGAGGCGATCCGGCTCGCCGCGCGCGAAACGATCGAAACGTCTTCCGGACATGCCCGCCGTCCGGCGATCACGGAACACCGCTGCGAGTTGCGCGCGCAAACGAGCGCATTCGCCGATCTCTTCTGCCAATGGCCGACGCTCGAACGCATCGATGCCGTGACGCTCGCTTTCGATGCGCCTTCGATGGAGCATGTCGTGCGGATACTCAATTGCCTTTCGGCAATGTCTTTCATGATACGGTGAGTGGTTGAACCAGGCGCTTCGAGTATCGTTAGAATGGCGTCTTTCGCGAGACCGCTCATGGTTTCGACTTGCTTGCAGACGACGCTCATGCATACCGTGAAGCTTGAACATAACGACGACGAAGTCCTCGATCCCGCCGATCCGCAACTTGTCGTGCGCGGCTCGCTCTTCATCGACGGTCACGATGCCGGTTGCTGGGAAGAGCGGCGCGACGGCACATGGGCGGCGCATGTGCGGCACAAGGGCGGCTGGATCGTCGAGACGAGCCGTGGCGCGCTGATCGAGCGGCTCGCCCGCGGGGCATAACGCAGTTTTCTTCGAACTGATTTAACACATTTCATGTATCTGTCGATCATCGCCGTGGGGCTCGGCGGCGGGCTGGGTTCGTTGCTCAGATGGGTCCTCGGCTTGCGCCTGAATGCGATTTTTCCGAATCTGCCGCTCGGCACCTTTGCGGCGAACGTCATTGCGGGCTACATCATCGGCGTAGCGGTCGCTTTTTTCGCGCGCTTTCCCGATATTTCGGTGGAATGGCGCCTGTTCATCATCACCGGATTGATGGGCGGCCTGTCCACGTTTTCCACGTTCTCGGCCGAAGTGGTCGCGCATCTGCAGCAAGGGCGGCTCGGCTGGGCGCTCGGGGAGATCGCGATTCACGTTGGCGCGTCGCTCGTGATGACCGCGCTCGGCATCGCGACGGTGGCCGTCGCTTCCTGAAGGACCCGATCGGCGGCGCGGCATCGGCATCCGTCTTTTTATCGATTTGAACGTTTGCGCGCGCCGATTCCGCTCATTCCCGTAAAGTTTTTTTCCCGCGTTTTGAACGCTAGACCCTCGCTGCTTCGGCAGCGGTTTTTTCTTTTGACAGTAACGAAGGTGATGAAATGCCAGGCCTGCCGCTCATCGAAGTCAGACCGTATCGTGCGAGCGATCTCGACGGTGTAATCGATCTGTTCCAACGCGCCGTTCGCGAAACGGCATCGGCCGACTATAACGAAGCGCAGATCGCAGCCTGGTCGCAAGCCGATCGCGACGAATGGGAACTCGCGCGCTTGAGCCGCCCGACTTGGGTCGGACTTGTCGACGGCGAACTCGCGGGCTTCGCCGATCTCGAGAAGAACGGTCTCATCGACATGATGTTCGTCGATCCGATACATCAGCGCAAAAGCGTGGCGACGTCGCTGCTCGCGCGCATCGAGGCCGAAGCGGAGGTGCTCGGCCTGACGACGCTGCATACCTATTCGAGCGTCACGGGGCGGCCTTTCTTCGAATATTGCGGTTTCACGATGCTGCTGGCGCGCGCCGTCGTCGTGCGGCAGCAGCGCTTTGTCCAGTTCGTGATGGAGAAAGTGCTGGATCTGTGAAATCTGTATAGACAACACGCGTCGATCTTCCGGGGCGAGCCTAGTGAAATCCCGGATAACCCCTTGTTTCGTCCTTTCTGCGCGATTAGACTTGAGTCTAACTTGTATAGACAGGACGAACCATGATCACGCTTACGCCCGGAAAACTGACGCTGCCGCAACTGCGCCGCATCGCGCGAGGCTCGGACCCGCTTCTGCTCGATCCGGCCAGCTTCGACGCGATCGATGCCAGCGCGCGCGCAGTCGCCGCGATCGCCGCGAAGGGCGATCCGGCTTACGGCATCAATACGGGCTTCGGGCGGCTCGCCAATACGCACATTCCGGCCGATCAGCTGGAACTGCTGCAAAAGAATCTCGTGCTGTCGCATGCGGTGGGCGTGGGCGAGCCGATGTCGCGTCCGGTCGTGCGGCTTTTGATGGCGCTCAAGCTGTCGAGTCTCGGGCGCGGCCATTCGGGCATCCGCCGCGAAGTCATCGACGCGCTCATCACGCTCTTCAACGCCGACGTCCTGCCGATCATCCCGATCAAGGGTTCGGTCGGCGCATCGGGCGACCTCGCGCCGCTCGCGCATATGTCGACGGTGCTGCTCGGCATCGGCGAAGTCACGATTCGCGGTGAGCGCGCCAGTGCGCTCGACGGTCTGGCGGTCGCGGGCCTCAAGCCGCTCACGCTGCAGGCGAAGGAAGGACTCGCGCTGCTGAACGGCACGCAGGCGTCGGCGGCGCTCGCGCTTTACAACCTTTTCGCGATCGAAGATCTGTTCCGCACCGCGCTCGTCGCGGGCGCGCTGTCCGTCGATGCAGCCGCCGGCTCGGTCGTTCCGTTCGATGCGCGCATCCATGAACTGCGCGGTCATCGCGGGCAGATGGAAGCCGCATCGGCGTATCGCACGCTGCTGAAGGGCTCCGGCATCAATCTGTCGCACGCGGATTGCGACAAGGTGCAGGACCCGTACAGCCTGCGCTGCCAGCCGCAGGTGATGGGCGCGTGCCTCGACCAGATGCGCCACGCGGCGGATGTCCTGCTGATCGAATCGAACGCCGTCTCCGACAACCCGCTGATCTTCCCCGATACGGGCGAAGTGCTCTCGGGCGGCAACTTCCACGCGGAGCCGGTCGCGTTCGCGGCCGACAATCTCGCGCTCGCCGCAGCCGAAATCGGCGCGCTCGCGGAACGCCGCATCGCGCTTTTGATCGACGCGACGCTCTCGGGCCTGCCGCCGTTCCTGGTGCGCGATGGCGGCGTCAACTCCGGCTTCATGATCGCGCACGTGACGGCGGCCGCGCTCGCATCGGAGAACAAGACGCTCGCGCATCCGGCGTCGGTCGATTCGCTGCCGACGTCCGCGAATCAGGAAGATCACGTCTCGATGGCGACGTTCGCCGCGCGCAAGCTCGGCGACATCGCCAGCAACACCGCGAACATCCTCGCGATCGAACTGCTCGCGGCGGCGCAAGGCGTCGATCTGCGCGCGCCGCATCAGACGAGCGCGCCGCTCGCCGAAGTGATGAAGACGCTGCGCGCGCACGTGCCGCACTACGACCTCGACCATTACTTCGCGCCCGACATCGCCGCGATCGCGACGCTCGTGCAGCAAGGCGCGATCGCGCGGCACAGCCCGTTCTCGTTCGCGTCGGAACAAGCTGAATGAGCACGCCCGCGTATCAGGAGATCAAGGACTACATTCTCCAGCGCATTCATATCGGCGAGTGGAAGGAGGGCGACCAGGTGCCTTCCGAAAACGAGCTTGCGCGCGAATTCAAGGTCGCGCGCATGACCGTGAACCGCGCGCTGCGCGAACTGACCGCCGAACAGGTGCTGACGCGCGTGCAAGGCGCGGGCACCTTCGTCGCGCAGCCGAAATACGCGTCGACGCTCGTCGAGATTCGCAGCATTTCGGATGAAATCGTCGCGCGCGGTCACACGTATCGCGCGCAGGTGCTGCATTTGGGCGCGTCGATCGTCGACGAAGCGCTCGCCGCCGAAATGCATCTCGCGCTCGGCAGCCCGGTGTTTCATTCGCGCGTGCTGCATTTCGAAAACGACGAGCCGGTACAGATGGAAGAACGTTACGTGAATCCCGCGCTGGCGCCGGAATACGCGCGCCAGGATTTCACGACGATCACGCCGAACCAGTATCTGATGACCGCCGCGCCGCTGCAGCGCGTCGAGTATCGGATCGAGGCATCGGTGCCGTCGGCGGAAATTCGGCTCGCGCTCGCGATGGCCGAGCACGAGCCGTGTCTGCTGCTGCATCGGCGCACGTGGTCGCGCGATGCGGTGGCGTCGGTTGCGAATCTCTGGCATCCCGGCGACCGCTACCAATTCACCGGACACTTCTGAACGTGACGATCATTCGTGCCGATTCGCTGACGCCCACGCCGTGGAAGAACGGCGGCGGCATCACGCGCGAGATCGCGGCGGGGCCGCAGGGCGTGTCGCTCGATGCGTTCGCGTGGCGTCTGTCGCTCGCCGACGTCGCATCCGACGGTGCGTTCTCGAAGTTCGAGGGCGTCGATCGCGTGCTCGTGCTGCTCGACGGCGCGGGCATGCGTCTGACGGAAGCGCACGGCGACGTGCATGTTCTCGATGCGCCGCTCGCAATCGCGCGCTTTGCCGGCGAGACGCCGATTCACGCCACGCTCCTCGCCGGCCCGACGCGCGATTTCAACGTGATGGTGCGCCGCGATCGCGCGCGCGCAACGGTGAACGCCGGGCGCGCGTCATGCTCGCTCGCGTTCGAACACGACGTGACGTTTCTGTTCTGCGTGCAAGGGCGGCTCGACATCAAGTTCGCCGACGACACATGCCATACGCTCGAAGCAGGCGACACCTCGCGCATCGATGGCGCGAGCGCGCTCGAATGCGCGGTTCAGGATGGCGCATCGTGGCTGCATATCGGCATCGACATGATGTAGACGCGCATCGACATAACAACGGAGACAAGCGATGAACGCATTCTTCGCGGAGCACGCGCGCCTCGCCGATGGCTGGCGTCGCGACGTGCTGCTCGAATGGGACGACGCCGGCACGCTCGTGCGCGTCACGCCGGACAGCGCGGCGCCCGCGGGCGTCGAGCGCGCGAAAGGACCGATCCTGCCCGGCATGCCGAATCTGCACTCGCACGCGTTCCAGCGTGCGATGGCGGGCCTCACCGAGTATCGCGCGAGCGTCGCCGATACGTTCTGGAGCTGGCGCGATCTCATGTATCGCTTCGCCGCGCGGATCGGCCCGGAATCGATCGCGGATATCGCGCACTGGCTTTACATCGAGATGCTGAAGGCGGGCTACACGTCGGTGTGCGAGTTTCACTACGTGCATCACGCGCCCGATGGCGCGCCGTACGCGAATCGCGCGGAACTCGCGGAGCGCGTCGTCGATGCGGCGGAGCGCGCGGGCATCGGCATGACGATGCTGCCGGTGCTCTACGAATACAGCGGCTTCGGCAAGAGCGTGCCGCGCGACGATCAGCGGCGCTTTCTCAATACGCCCGATTCGCTGCTCGGGCTCATCGACGCCCTCGCGCGCTCGCGGCCCGAAAACGGCGCGCGGCGTTACGGCGTCGCGCCGCATTCGTTGCGCGCGGTGTCGGGCGAATCGCTCGCGGCGCTCATCGAGGGAATCGATGCGCGCTTTGAGCGCGCGCCGGTGCATATCCATATCGCCGAACAGATGGCCGAAGTGGACGCCTGCGTCGCGGCTACGGGGCATCGTCCGGTGGACTGGCTGCTCGAACATTTCAACGTCGATGAGCGCTGGTGCCTCGTGCACGCGACGCACGTCGATGCCCACGAATGCGCGCGTCTCGCGGCGAGCGGCGCGGTCGCGGGTCTGTGTCTCACGACCGAAGCGAATCTCGGCGACGGCGTGTTCCCGTCGCGCGATTATCTCGACGCGGGCGGGCGCATCGGCGTCGGGTCCGACAGTCATGTCGGCGTCGACTGGCGCTCGGAGCTGCGTCTGCTGGAATACGGGCAGCGCCTTTGCCGCCAGCAACGCAACGTGCTGGCGTCGCCGACGCAAAGCCGTCCGGCCGATCGTCTTTTCGATGCCGCGCTCGATGGCGGCGCGCACGCGACGGGACGCGCTGTCGGTGCGCTCGCGCAAGGCTTGCGCGCCGACTGGCTCGTGCTCGACGACGCGCATCCGGGCATCGGCGGACATGCGAGCGACGCGTGGATGTCGAGCGCGGTGTTTTGCGAGCATGGCGAGACGCCGATCCGCGATGTCTTCGTCTCCGGCCGCAAGGTGATCAACGCGCGCCGTCACGCCGACGAAGACGAAGCGCTCGCGCGTTATCGCGCCGCCTTGCGCGGCTTGCTGGATTGAGGTCTCACATGAACGGCTCTTCGATCTTCACGCTGGAACGCGGCAACGCGCCGCTCCTGATTTCGATTCCGCACCGCGGCACGCAGATTCCCTGCGCCCTCGCCGACGAGATGACGCCCGTCGCCAAGCTCACCGAGGATTGCGATTGGCATCTCGAACGCCTCTATGCGTTTGCGCGCGATCTGGGCGCATCGATCCTGACGCCGCACTACGCGCGCTATGTCGTCGATCTGAACCGCCCGCCCGACGACGCGAATCTCTATCCCGGCCGCGACACGACGGGGCTCTGTCCGGTCGATACCTTCGACAAGGCGCCGCTCTACAAGCCGGGCCACGAGCCGTCGCGCGATCAGATCGATGCGCGCCGCGCGATGTACTGGCAGCCGTATCACGATGCGCTCGCCGGCGAGCTCGATGCGCTGCGGCGGACGCACGGCCGCGTGCTGCTATGGGAAGCGCATTCGATCCGCTCGGTCGTGCCGCGCTTTTTCGATGGCCGCCTGACCGATTTCAACTTCGGCACGGCGGATGGCGCGTCGGCGGCGCCGGGGCTGGCGGAACGGCTTGCGAGCATCGTCGAGCGCGACGGCCGGTACACGACGGTGGCCAACGGGCGCTTCAAGGGCGGCTATATCACCCGGCGTTACGGGCGGCCCGAAGAGGGCGTTCACGCGGTTCAACTGGAGCTTACGCAGGTCAGCTACATGGAAGAAGCGCCGCCATTCGCTTACGACGAAGCCAAGGCGAACGCGATCGAACCGCTGTTGCGCGAGCTCGTATCGGCCGCGCTTGCCTATGCGACCGCGGCTTGCTGACTGTCAGCCGGATGACGAATTGCTGGCGTCGGCGCAATGGCCGGATTCGCAGCGATCTCGCGTGCGCGCGGCGGACGTGAAAATTACGCTGGAAAAACAGTAACTTAAGCAGGGTCCGCCACACGTCCCGCGCACGCCGCGCAACACCGGAGCGAAACGCATTGTTGCGGTCCGGACAATTATGTTTCCTTGAAATTGGGGTTTCCCCTAAGTCCGCGGCCTCCTACACTGTCTTCAAGCGAAACGAAATCAGAAAACGCTTAAAAAGCTTCCGATTCGGTTTCGATTTCAAAACAAGACTACTGGAGGTTCATCATGATCAAGGCATTCGTTCCCGCACTCGTCGTCGCTGCTGCTTTGGCTGCCCCGACTTTCGCTTCGGCACAAAGCAATGCGCCGGTGACTCGCGCTCAAGTCCGCGCTGAACTGGTTCAACTGGAAAAGGCTGGCTACAACCCGTCGGAAGACCGCGTGAACTATCCGCAGAATCTGCAGGCCGCTCAAGCACGCGTGAACGCTGAAAATGGCGCGAACGCTTATGGTCCTTCGACCGCTGGCACTTCGCAATCGGGCGTAGCTGCTCCGGCCGCACGCGCCAACGTGTCGATGTCGGATCGCAACTCGGTCTACTTCGGTCACTAATCGAAGGTTGATGCAGCAGGGCAGTAGATGTGGTGAGCAGTAGCGGTTGAAGTAGCAGCAAGCATCAGAAAGTGCAGTACTTGCGAGAATGCAGTAGTAGTGCGTAGTAAAGCAGTACAGCAGCAAGAAGCAAGAAGCAAGCAGTGAACGCCGGCCGCCATCGAGCGGCCGGCGTTTTTTATTGCGCGTCGTCTTTCTCTTCCATGCGCGGCGACACCGCCCCGCACGCGCGAATCACGAGTCGCACGACTTCTTCCGTCTGTTCATCGAAGGCCTTGCGTGTGAGCGCGCGCTTGCCTTTCAACGCGCGTATCTGCGCATCGAAGTCGGCATAGTGCTGCGTGATCGCCCAGATCATGAACATGAACGTGTCCGGCTCGACCGGCGCGAGCAAGCCGCGCGCGATCCAGCTTTCGATGACGATGACGCGTGTATCGAGCCAGGGCTTCACGCGTTCGTTGAGAATGTCCTGCATGTGATGCGCGCCGTGGATGATCTCGCTCGCCCACACCTTCGAGCCGAGCGGCCTGCGTCGCGACAGGTCCATCTTTGCGCGCACATAGCCGCCGATCGCTTCCACGGGATCGTCGCTGCATTCGAAGGTATCCGCCGCGCGATGCCAGTCCTCGAACAGATCTTCGAGCACGCGCCGATAGAGCGCGAGCTTTGTCGGAAAGTAGTAATGCAGGTTGGCCTTCGGCAAGCCGGCGCGTTCGGCGATCATCGCCGTGCTCGCGCCTTCGAGTCCTTTCTCCGCGAACACTTCCTCGGCGCAAGCGAGAAGCTGCGCTTCGTTGCTCTCGCGGATTTGCGCCTTGCTACGCCGTGAAGGCGGCGCAGTGTCTTCGTTTCCGGCGATGCCGTTCGCCGCGTCGTCGTATCTCATCGTCGAGTTCTTCATCGTCGAATTCTTGGGCCGTGTGCCGCATCGTGCCTGATTCGCGTCATTCGTGCCATTCGCATGTTTGGCGCTGCATCGCGTCGAAAAAGCCATTGCAACCAATAGCTGCCGATGCTGCATCGCAATGGCACGCTTATCGCTTTATTTGCTCGGTGTTTGCCCGCACACGAAAGACGTTGATTTGCTTATTTTAATCGGCTACAACCTGTCCAACTGGACAGGATTTGAAGAGCGCTCGATTTATCGAAGAGGCGTGTCGTTCGCATCATTCATCGCATAAGAAAAACGTGCACCGGGCGCGTGCAGCATCGCACCGCAAACGTCCGGCATGCACGAAACGAAGTCACTCACATACGAAGTCCGATCGTAAGGAGCGAGGCGAATGAACGTCGTAACGGATGCAATCAGAGAAGCTGGTCTCGATACGTCCATCAAGGTGAACGGTCAGCGTCTATGGGACAGCCTGATGACGATGGCCAAAATCGGCGCGACCCCGAAGGGCGGTGTCTGCCGTCTCGCGCTGACCGATCTCGATCGCGAAGGGCGCGATCTCATCGTGAGCTGGGCGAAGGCAGCGGGCTGCACGGTGAGCGTCGATCAGATGGGCAACGTGTTCATGCGCCGCGCAGGACGCAATCTCGACGCGCTGCCGGTGGTTACTGGCTCGCACGCGGATTCACAGCCTACGGGCGGGCGCTTCGACGGCATCTACGGCGTGCTTGGCGGACTCGAAGTGATCCGCTCGCTCAACGATCGCGGCATCGAAACCGAGCATCCGATCGAAGTCGTCATCTGGACCAACGAGGAAGGCTCGCGCTTCGCACCCGCGATGGTTGCGTCGGGCGTGTTCGCGGGCGTGTTCTCGCTCGATTACGGTCTGTCGCGCAAGGACGTCGATGGCAAGACGATCGGCGAAGAACTCGAGCGCATCGGTTATGCGGGCGATGTGCCGTGCGGCGGCCGCAAGCTGCACGCGGCGTTCGAGCTGCATATCGAGCAAGGGCCGATACTCGAGGCCGAAGACAAGACGATCGGCGTCGTCACCGATGCGCAAGGTCAGCGCTGGTACGAGATCACGCTGACGGGCCAGGAAGCCCACGCAGGCCCGACCCCGATGCCGCGCCGCAAGGATGCGCTCCTCGGCGCATCGCGCGTGGTCGATCTCGTGAACCGCATCGGCCTCGACAACGCGCCGCTCGGGTGCGCGACGGTCGGCATGATGCAAGTGCATCCGAACTCGCGCAACGTGATTCCGGGCCGCGTGTTCTTCACCGTCGATTTCCGTCATCCCGACGATGCCGTGCTCGCGCGCATGGATGCCGCGTTGCGCGAGGGCGTGGCACGCATCGCGGGCGAGATCGGTCTGGAGACCGCGCTCGAACAGATCTTCTACTACGAGCCCGTCAAGTTCGACGCCGCGTGCGTCGCTTCCGTGCGGGCGGCGGCGCAGCGCTTCGGCTATTCGCATCGCGACATGGTGTCGGGCGCGGGCCACGATGCGTGCTATCTCGCGCAGGTCGCGCCGACGTCGATGGTGTTCGTGCCGTGCGTCGATGGCATCAGCCACAACGAGATCGAAGACGCGACGCAGGAATGGATCGAGGCAGGCGCGAACGTGCTGCTGCACGCAATGCTGGAGCGCGCGTCGGAACCGGCTTCATAAGCGACGTTTTCTGTTGTTACGTTCAGCACTGTCCGCGTCGATCGAACGCGGACGGCGGGCACTCGTACGTCCTCACAAGGAACGCGCATGACCATGAAATCGACCGGCGATATCGCGAGCCATCGCCTCACGCAGGAACAGCTCGCATGCGAATTCGCGGATGTCGCGCCGCTCCTCGACGCCACCGCCGCCGCTGCCGCCGCGAGCCGCTGCCACTACTGCTACGACGCGCCGTGCGTCCAGGCATGTCCGACGAGCATCGACATTCCAGGCTTCATCCGCAAGATCGGCAACGGCAATCTGAAGGGCGCGGCCGTCGATATCCTGTCGGCCAATCCGCTCGGCGGAATGTGCGCGCGCGTGTGCCCGACGGAGATTCTTTGCGAGGGTAGTTGCGTACGCAACCATCAGGGCGACGAGCCGGTGAAGATCGGCGCGTTGCAGCGTCATGCGACCGATTGGGCGATGGCCAGAGGCGTCGCGTTATTCGAACGCGCGCCGGAATCGGGGCGCCGCATTGCGATCGTCGGTGCGGGACCGGCGGGACTCGCGTGTGCGTATCGGCTTGCGCTTGCGGGGCATCGCGCGGTGATCTTCGATGCGCGCGAGAAGCCAGGCGGACTCAACGAATACGGCATTGCTGCGTACAAGACCGTCGAGGATTATGCGCAGCGCGAAATCGAATGGCTGTATTCGATCGGCGGTATCGAGATCAACATAGGTCAGTCGCTCGGCCGCGACTTCACGCTCGACGGGTTGCGCAAGCAATACGACGCAGTGTTCATCGCGTTCGGCCTTGCTGGCGTGCGCGAGCTGGCGCTCGAAGGCGAAGCGCTCGAAGGCGTGATGAACGCGGTCGATTTCATCGAGCAAGTGCGCGAGGCCGATGATCTCGCGAGCGTGCCGGTCGGGCGGCGCGTCGTCGTGATCGGCGGCGGCAACACGGCGGTCGATGCGTGCGTTCAAAGCCGCAAACTTGGCGCGACGAACGTGACGATGGCGTATCGACGGGGCGTCGAGAACATGAGCGCGACGTGGGCCGAACGTGAGTTCGCGCAGACGAACGGCGTGAGCATCGTCACGCACGCGAATCCGGTGCGATTGGTCGGCGATAACGGGCAGGTGACGGGCGTCGAGTTCGAACGCGGCGGCGAGCGCTTCGTGATCGAAGCGGACATGGTGCTGAAGGCGATCGGGCAAACGCTTGTTCCCGTCGGAATCGATCGCGAGTTATTGACGCTCGATGGCGGGCGCATCGTCACCGACGAGAACCGTCAGACGACGCTCGCGAAAGTCTGGGCCGGCGGCGATTGCGCGACCCATGAAGGACTCGATCTCACCGTGCAGGCCGTACAGGACGGCAAGCTGGCGGCCGCGTCCATCGACGCGTCGTTCGAACTGACTGCGATCAAAGCCGCCTGAGCCAAAAGGAGAACCACGAACATGGCTGATCTGACTTGCAACATCGCCGGCATCACGTCGCCGAATCCTTTCTGGCTCGCGTCTGCGCCGCCGACCGACAAAGCCTACAACGTCAACCGCGCTTTCGAAGCGGGCTGGGGCGGCGTCGTGTGGAAGACGCTCGGGCTTGATCCGCACGTCGTGAACGTGAGTTCGCGTTACGGCGCGGTGCAATGGAACGGACAAAGAATCGCAGGACTGAATAACATCGAACTGATCACGGACAGACCGCTCGACGTGAACTTGCGCGAGATCGAACAGGTGAAGCGCGACTGGCCCGACCGCGCGCTTATCGTCTCGTTGATGGTTCCGTGCAACGAGAAGGACTGGAAGTGGATTCTCACGCAAGTGGAAGACACGGGCGCAGATGCGGTGGAACTGAACTTCGGTTGTCCGCATGGCATGAGCGAACGCGGCATGGGCGCGGCCGTCGGACAAGTGCCTGAATACGTCGAGATGGTGACGCGCTGGGTGAAGGAAGGCACGAAGCTGCCGTGCCTCGTGAAGCTCACGCCGAACATCAGCGATATTCGCATGGGTTCGCGCGCCGCGTTCAAAGGCGGCGCCGATGGCGTGTCGCTCATCAACACGATCAACTCGATCGTTGCGGTCGATCTCGATCAGATGGCGCCGATGCCGACCGTCGACGGCAAGGGCACGCACGGCGGCTATTGTGGTCCCGCCGTGAAGCCGATCGCGCTGAACATGGTCGCCGAAATCGCGCGCGATCCGCAGACGCCGAATCTGCCTATCTCCGGCATCGGCGGCATTTCATCGTGGCGCGATGCGGCGGAATTCATGGTGCTTGGCGCGGGCAGCGTGCAGGTGTGCACGGCCGCGATGCACTACGGCTTTCGCATCGTGTCCGATCTCGCCGATGGCCTCTCGAACTGGATGGACGAGAAAGGCTACGCAACGCTCGATGACATTCGCGGGCGCGCCGTGCCGAACGTCACGGACTGGAAGCATCTCAATCTCAAGTACGACATCAAGGCGCGCATCGATCAGGACAAGTGCATCCAGTGCGGGCTGTGTCATATCGCTTGCGAGGACACATCGCATCAGGCGATCCTGAAGGAGAAGGACGGCAAGCGTCATTTCGAAGTGGTCGATTCGGAATGCGTCGGCTGCAATCTGTGCATGCACGTTTGTCCTGTCGAGCAGTGCATCACGATGGAACGCGTCGATGCGGGCGAATATGCGAACTGGACCACGCATCCGAACAATCCCGCGCGCATCGATGCGGAAGAACCCGCGAAAGCGGCATGAACATAGACATAACGTAGCGCTCGTCGTCGTTGAATCCCCATGATCAACCGCACACTCAACCGGAGTGCATCCGATGAATCAGACAGCGCATGACGTCGAGACGAGCAGCTTGTATAACGATGACCTCGCACCGACCGGCCCCGCACAGCGCACGTGGAAGTGGTATCACTTCGCGGCGTTGTGGGTCGGCATGGTGATGAACATTGCGTCATACATGCTGGCCGCGGGTCTCACGGACCAGGGCATGTCGCCGTGGCAGGCGGTGTTGACGGTTCTGCTCGGCAACATGATCGTGCTCGTGCCGATGTTGCTGATCGGCCATGCGGGCGCGAAGCACGGCATTCCGTATGCGGTACTCGTGCGCTCGTCGTTCGGCACGCAAGGCGCGAAGTTGCCGGCGCTGCTGCGTGCGATCGTCGCGTGCGGTTGGTACGGCATTCAGACGTGGCTGGGCGGCAGCGCCATCTATACGCTCTTGAATATCCTGACGGGAAACGCATTGCATGGCGCGGCGCTGCCGCTCATCGATATCTCGCTCGGACAACTTGCGTGCTTTCTCGTGTTCTGGGCCTTGCAGCTCTACTTCATCTGGCACGGCACCGATTCGATTCGCTGGCTCGAAAGCTGGTCTGCGCCGATCAAGGTTGTGATGTGCATCGCGCTCGTGTGGTGGGCGACGAGCAAGGCGGGCGGCATCGGTTCCATGCTTTCGGCGCCGTCGCAGTTCGTCGCGGGCGGCAAGAAGGAGGGGCTTTTCTGGGCCACGTTCTGGCCGGGGCTCACGGCGATGGTCGGCTTCTGGGCGACGCTCGCGCTGAACATTCCCGACTTCACGCGCTTCGCGCGCACGCAACGCGATCAGGTGATCGGGCAATCGATCGGCCTGCCTGTGCCGATGGCGCTGCTCTCGGTGATCTCGGTTGTCGTCACGTCGGCGACGGTCGTGATCTACGGCAAGGCGATCTGGGATCCGATCGATCTCACGAGCCGCATGACGGGCATCGGTGTAGGCGTGGCACTGATCATCCTCACGCTCGATACGATGTGCTGCAATCTGGCGGCCAATCTTGTTGGACCGGCTTACGATTTTTCGAGCCTTTGGCCGAAGGGGATTTCGTATCGCGCGGGCGGCATGATTACGGCGACGATAGCCATCGTCATGATGCCTTGGAAGATTCTCGCGACTACGCAGGGTTACATCTTCACGTGGCTCGTGGGCTATTCGGCGCTGCTCGGTCCGGTCGCGGGCATTCTGATGGTCGATTACTTTTTGGTTCGCGGCACGCGGCTCGATCAGCGCGAACTCTTCGATGAAGACGGTGAGTATTCGTATAGCGGCGGATGGAATGTGGCGGCGGTGGTGGCGCTTTTGGTCGGCGTGCTGCCGAATCTGCCGGGTTTTTTGCACACTGCGTTTCCGGGTTCCTTTCCTAACGTGCCCGCGTTTTTCAATACGCTCTATACGTATGCGTGGTTCGTTGGTCTCGTGCTGGCTGCCGTTGTGTATGGATCGTGGATGAAGTTGCGCGGTGGCGCGCGGGCCAGGGTTTTGAGTGCTTGAGTTTTTTGCTTTCGCTTTCGCTTTCGCTTTTGCTTTTGCTTTTGCTTTTGCTTTTGCTTCGCCGGATCCCGTTTTCTTTGTGGTCTATGAGCGTTGCCCCTGTGCGGGGCGGCAGTCACTTTCTTTGCTGCTGCAAAGAAAGTAACCAAAGAAAGCAGCTCGTTAAGGCCCGCGGTCACACGCAATTTGGGTAGTCCTCTCGTCGCAGATGGCACTCGCCTAAAGAGTGCCATCGAAGGACTAACCGGGCTTGGATCGCGCACGGTCTGACAAGCTAGTTTTCCAAGGGCGCTGGATCAGCACGAAACAGCTTCGGCACAGCGCTACGCGCTGCCGCCGGGTCTGCAAGGGAAACCAACGTGAGGAACACGCGGCGTGGTCAGAGGGAAGGGGAAGTAAAGAAGCACTCGCGGACCCGATTGGCCGTTCGGCCGCGAAGCGGGCTGGAGCTATTTGGTGCTGAACCGGTTTGGTGTGTGGTGCGATGAGACGGACCGTGCGCGAGCCAAGCCCGATGGGGCCTATGAGGGCACTCTTTAGGCAGCCCACGATGGACGAGAGGACTACCCAAATTGCGTGTGACCGCGGGCGTATCGGGAGCTGCTTTCTTTGCTTACTTTCTTTGCAGCAGCAAAGAAAGTGAGTGCCGCCCCGCACAGGGGCAGTGCTAATAGACCGACACGAACAAAGGATTTCACGAGAGCGGAAGCGAACAAGCAACGCAACGCAACGCAACGCAACGCAACGCAACGCAACGCAACGCAACGCAACGCAACGACAACCCCCCGGAGGGACACTTCAATGCCAACATTGATCCGCGGCGGCACCATCATCGACGCTGACCGCACCTACCGCGCCGATGTTCTCTGCGCAGACCCGCAAGCCGGTGGCACGATCCTGGCGATAGGCCTCGACATAGAGGCACCGTCCGATACGCACACTGTAGACGCCGGCGGTCAGTACGTCATGCCGGGCGGCATCGATCCGCACACGCACATGGAACTGCCCTTCATGGGCACCACCGCGAGCGACGATTTCTATACCGGCACCGCAGCGGGATTGTCAGGCGGCACGACGAGCATCATCGACTTCGTGATTCCGAGCCCGAAGCAACCACTCATGGATGCGTTCAAAGAATGGCGCGGCTGGGCTGAGAAAGCATCGGCGGACTACGGCTTTCACGTCGCGGTGACGTGGTGGGACGAGTCGGTGCATCGCGACATGGGCCTGCTCGTTCACGAACACGGTGTGTCGAGCTTCAAGCACTTCATGGCCTACAAAAACGCAATCATGGCCGACGACGAAGTGCTCGTGAACAGCTTCACGCGCTCCCTTGAACTCGGCGCGCTGCCGACCGTGCACGCGGAAAACGGCGAGCTCGTCTTTCAGTTGCAGAAGCAACTACTTGCGAAAGGCTTCAGGGGACCGGAGGCGCATCCGTTGTCGCGTCCGCCCGAAGTGGAAGGCGAGGCGGCCAATCGCGCGATCCGCATCGCGCAAGTGCTCGGCGTGCCGCTCTATATCGTGCATGTGTCGGCGAAAGATGCAGTCGATGTCATCGCCAAGGCGCGCAACGAAGGACTGCGCGTGTTCGGTGAAGTGTTGCCGGGCCATCTGGTGATCGATGAATCGGTGTATCGCGATCCCGACTGGACGCGCGCCGCCGCGCACGTGATGAGCCCGCCGTTTCGCACGAGCGAGCACCGCGAAGCATTGTGGCGCGGGCTGCAATCGGGACAGCTTCATACGACGGCGACGGATCATTGCGTGTTCTGCGCATCGCAGAAGGCGATGGGCCGCGAGGACTTCACGAAGATCCCCAACGGTTGCGGCGGCGTGGAAGATCGCATGTCGGTGCTGTGGCATCACGGCGTCAACATGGGACGTCTCACGCCGAACGAATTCGTGCGCGTGACATCGACGAACGCGGCGCAAATCTTCAATCTCTATCCGCGAAAGGGGGCGGTGCAGATAGGCGCGGACGCAGATCTCGTCGTATGGGATCCGAACGCGACCCGCACGATCTCCGTAAAGGCGCATCATCAAAAGGTCGATTTCAACGTCTTCGAAGGCATGCAAGTGCAGGGCGTCGCGACGCACACGCTCACGCGCGGCGCGCTCGCGTGGACCGGCGGCGATCTGCGCGCGGAACGCGGCGCGGGACAGTATCTGAAGCGTCCGCCGAACGCGTCGTACTTCGAGGCGGCGCGCGTCGCCAACAAGCTGAAGGAACCGCATCCGGTGAATCGCGCTGAATCGGCTTGATTTGCGCATCGGTCGACGAAGCTCCGCGTTGCATTCGACGCGGAGTTTTGTCACGTTTCGCGGCGTGGTCACGCGCCTGCAAGCATAATCCGGCAGGCTATCGATTTTTTGCGCCGCCCGATCATGCCGATGAAAATCACAAAGAAGCTACGCCGCCTCGCCGCGCCAGGTTTGCTCTGTCTGCCGCTCGCGTGCGCGGCAAATCCCAACGCGCTGTGGGAAATCGTCCACGACTACTGCGAGCCCGCCGCCGAGGGCGCGCAGGTCCGGCAGAAATGCGCGGACGTGAATCTGGCGGGCGGCTATGCGGTGCTGAAGGATATCGTCGGCGCCGCGCAGTATCTGCTGATTCCGACCGCGCGCGTGAGCGGCATCGAAAGTCCCGAACTGCTCGAGCCCCACGCGCCGAATTACTTTCGCGACGCATGGAATGCGCGCGGCTATGTCTTTCGCGCGTTGCGCCGGACGCTGCCGCGCGACGAAATTTCGCTCGCGATCAACTCGGCAAGCGGGCGCACGCAGAATCAATTGCACATTCATATCGACTGTCTCGCGTCGGATGTCGCCCAGACGCTGCGCGAACTGGGACCGGGCATCGGCACGGCGTGGAAGCCGCTGCCGGTGAGATTGCGCGGCCATGTGTACAGCGCGATGCGTATCGATGATGCTGATCTCGCGCATACGGATCCCTTCAAGCTCGTCGCGCCCTATGCCGCAAGCCGCGGCCAGACCATGGGCGAACAGACGCTGCTGCTCGTCGGCGCCGTGCGTGGCGATGGCGTGCATGCGTTCTTTCTTCTCAACGATCACGTTCAGCCAGGCAACTGGGCGTCATCCGAAGAGCTGCAGGATCATACGTGCTCGTTGGCCAATCGGTCTATAGAAAAGCCGTGAGGTTTTCAGAAGAATGAAGTGACGCAAATCGTTCGGAGTTCGGATGAATCGCAATCCGCAAATCAGAACTTTCGCGCCTTGTCACTTCTACTTCTGGGAACCACAATGAATGCACTTCGACATCACGTTTGACCCGTTGAAGGACGCGATCAATCGGCTTCAGCATGGTGTGTCGCTGGAGCTTGCGAGGGAGATTGCGTGGGACGATGTCGCGCCGAAGGTTGATGGTCGTCGCGACTATGGAGAGGTACGCGAAGTCAATTTCGCGCCCATTCGAGGCTTCATGTTTTGCGTAGTGTTCACGCAGAGAAGCGAAACGCGGCGCATCATCAGTTTGCGCCGCGCCAACAGAAGAGAGATAAATCGGTATGCAACAAACGTATAAAGGATTCATCCTTCCTACGCCCGAGGAAGAGGCGGCGATTCAGCGCGGCATCGAACTCGATCCGGATACGTGGAATCTGTCCTACGAAGAGTTTGAGCGACTGGAATCATCCGCCGCTTATCATCGTCGGCAGTCGATGTCTGGCGAGCTTCCGGCCGCATGACCCTCACCCCGCGTCGCGCGTGTTCATCCGATGCGCAAACACACGCGGCGCAATCCCTTCGACACGCGCTTCCGGCAACACGCGCTTCAACGTTCGCAAGGTGAACGCAAGGTCTTCGCTAGCAGTATCGAATTCGAGCCGCAGTTCGCAACCTTCACGCTGCGCCTGACTCACGTAGATGCCAAGCGGCGAATGAAACAACGCGCGTATGCGTTCCCGCGACGCTTCGCTATCCGCGAAATGCGCAAGCGCCAGAACCCGCACACGTTGACATGCACCTAACCCATCATCCTGCAATTTTCGACGGCTGACCGCCCACGCAAGCGACATATCCATGGCCGTTGCTCCATCACGTTTCCCTTGTGTAGAAGGATACGGCGGCTCGCGTCAACGTCACGCAAAGACATGTGCGCCGCGTGTAAAAAACGTATCAATCGAAGCCATGAAAGACCGCATCGTCCGGACCGATGGAAGCAGGCGACTTCCATGCCGCATCGCGCATCGAGTGACGCACCTGATGCTCGACGCCGAGCAGCACCGCGAAAATCGCCATGCGAACCGCAATGCCGTTGTCGGTCTGACGGAAGATCGCGAGGCGCGAGTCGTGATTCAGGTCGGTGGCGAGATCGTTCGCACCGGGGCGGCTGTCGCGCGGCAGCGGATGCATGATGAGCGTGTCGCGTCCGCATACATCGTCGACGAGCGCCTGGTTGATCTGGAAATCCGGCGTATAGCCTTCGATGGACTCATCGGCGAAACGCTCTTTCTGGATGCGCGTCGCGTAGACCACGTCGGCGCCCGCGAGTCCCGCGCGCAAGTCGCTCGTTTGTTCGATCACATGATCGCCGCGCGCGATGCGCTCGATGATATGCGCCGGCATCTCCAGCGAACCCGGCGACACGAGCGTAAATTTCAGTCCTTTGTAAAGCGAGAGCAGCTTGGCGAGCGAATGCACGGTGCGGCCGTACTTGAGATCGCCGACCATCGCGATATGCGCGCCATCGACGATCTTGCCGAGACGCGAAAACTCGCGCTGGATCGTATACAGATCGAGCAGCGCCTGACTCGGATGCTCGCCGGGGCCGTCGCCGGCATTGATGACGGGAATGTTCGTCGCGCGCGCGAATTCCGCGACGGAGCCTTGCTCCGGATGCCGCACGACAATCGCGTCGGCGTATCCGCTGATGACGCGGCTCGTGTCGTAGATCGACTCGCCTTTCGCCATCGACGAAAAGGTGAAGCCGGTCGTGTCGCACACGGAGCCGCCGAGGCGCGCGAACGCCGCGCCGAAACTCACGCGCGTGCGCGTGCTGGCCTCGAAGAACAGATTTGCAAGCACCGCGCCTTCGAGCACGCGCGTGATTTTTTTGCGCCGCGCGATGGGCTGCATCATGTCGGCCGTGCGGAACAGCGCTTCAGCCGAGTCGCGCGAAAACTGGTCGATCGAAAGCAATTGCGGCCGGCCTTCGAAGTCGATGGTCAAATGTGCGCTTTGCGTATATGGGCCACCTTCCGGCAAACCGCCGAGAATCTCGCCGACATAGCGCGCGGCGATCTCCGGCATCGCGCGCGACTCCGGCGATTCGTCCGGCAGCAACCATGTGTCCAACGCACGCCGCGACACGCCGATGCGCGATGCGAACGCGTCGCGCGTCATGTTCAGACGCCGCATCGCATCGCGAAGAATCGTCTGCTGCTGAAGTTCCTGAGTCACCGTCACCGCTCCCGAAATATACGCGGTGCGTATATTAGGTCACTCACCGATCAGATGCAAGACGAGTTCGCGCTGATGCTGCGCCGTCCGGTGCTCGAACACGTAGATGCCCTGCCAAGTGCCGAGCACCATCCGGCCAGCCTCGACGGGAATCGAAAGCTGCACCGTGGTCAGCGCGGTGCGCAGATGCGCGGGCATGTCGTCGGGGCCTTCGGTGTCGTGCACGTAGCGGCCGGGCGCTTCCGGCGCGACCGACTCGAAATAGCGTTCGAGATCCACGCGCACGTCGGGGTCGGCGTTCTCCTGAATCAGCAACGATGCCGACGTATGCCGGCAAAACAGCGTGAGCAAGCCAGTGCGGATGTCCTGAAGGTCGATCCAGTGATCGACGTCGCGGGTGACTTCGTGCAGGCCGCGCGAGCCTGTCGCGACCGTCAGATGGTGGAGTGCCTGTTTCATGTCGGTCTCGGTGCGAGGAATGGGCGGTGCGCCACATCGTGAGTTTACCGGCTTCCCGCGTGGCGTTCGATTCGACGCGATGAACTATGCTGTCTGGACGATGGCTCCACGAAAGGCGCGCACGATGACACGAAACGCGGCTTACGGAACGCTCGCGCTGGCGGCTGTGCTCGCCGCGGCCCCGTACGGGACACACTCCGAAGAAAGGCGCGAGAACCGCGGCAACGATCCGTTTCTGCACGTTTCGAGCGCCATCGCCGATTGCGCCGCTCCGCGCGGCCCGGTCGAAACGCATCAGGAATGGCTCGACGAAGCGCATTACCGCATCGAACGCGGCAATAGCTGCTGGATCGCGGGGCGCTGCCGGCTCGCCAACAGCTACGACTACGACAAGGAAATCGCCGAAAGCGTGACGCGGCGCCTGAATTCGCTCAACGCCTCGCTGCAGTGGCGCGAGAAAACGAGTTTGTGGCTCACGTTGCAGCGCCGCTTCATCTATCTCGACGGCTGCGTGTCGGGCGACTTCGACACGGCGCGCTTCGTGAAAGAGCTCGGCGAAACGGCCGATGTCGAAAAGGTCATCGACCGAACGACGCGCCGGCCGTGATCTCGCAATTGACCTAAGCTAAAAGAGAGACCAAACACGAGGAACCGCCGCGCATATGCGCGTCCGGCTTTCGCCGATGAAAACGAACTTCGCTGACTGGCTGTGCAGACGCGTGCGCCACGCGCTGCTGCTGATGGCGTTCGCCCTCGTGCCGATGAGCGCCGTAGCCGCCGTGGCGGCGCCCGTCGTCGTGATTCCGCTGAAGGGCGCGATCGGGCCGGCGAGCGCGGATTACGTCGTGCGCTCGCTCGCCCGCGCCGCAGACGAGCACGCGCAACTCGTCGTGCTCGAACTCGACACGCCCGGCGGCCTCGATCTCTCGATGCGCTCGATCATTCAGGCGATGCTCGCGTCGCCGGTGCCGGTGGCCGCGTTCATCGCGCCGAGCGGGGCGCGCGCTGCGAGCGCGGGCACGTACATCACGTACGCGAGCCATATCGCCGCGATGGCGCCCGGCACGAATCTGGGCGCGGCGTCGCCGGTGCAGCTTGGCATCGGCGGATCGGAGCGCGAGGGCAAGGCGGCGTCGAACGCAGACGCGCAATCGACCGAAACGCGCAAGCAGATGCAGGACGCCGCCGCCTACATCCGCGGCCTCGCGCAATTGCGCGGACGCAACGTGCAATGGGCCGAGCGCGCGGTGCGCGAGGCGGTCGCGTTATCGGCGACGGAAGCGCTGGAGCAGAAGGTCATCGACGTGACCGCCAACGACGTTCCCGACCTGCTCGCGAAACTCGACGGCCGTCATGTCAAAACCGCGAGCGGCGATCGCGTTCTCGCGACGAAACAGGCGCCGCTCGTCGTGCTGCAACCCGACTGGCGCAGCCGCTTTCTCGCGACGATCACCGACCCGAGCGTCGCGCTCATCCTGATGATGATCGGCATGTACGGCCTCTTCTTCGAGTTCGCGAATCCGGGCATGGTGCTGCCGGGCGTCGCGGGCGCGATCTGCCTGCTCGTCGGATTGTTCGCTTTGCAACTATTGCCGATCAGTTTCGTCGGACTCGGATTGATCGTGCTCGGCATGGGCTTTCTCGTCGCGGAAATGTTTCTGCCGACATTCGGCTCGCTCGGCATCGGCGGAATCATCGCGTTCGCGATCGGCGCGCTCATGCTGATCGATACCGACGTTCCCGGCTTCGGCATTCCCGTCGGGCTCGTTGCCGGGCTCGCGCTCTTCACGGCGCTCTTCGTGTTCACCGTGTCGGGCGTCGCGTTGAAAGCGCGCAAGCGGCCCGTCGTGAGCGGCGGGGAAGCGATGCTCGGCACCATCGGCGTGATGCTGGCGCACGAATCCGGCAGCGGCTGGGCGCGCGTGCAGGGCGAACGCTGGCGCGTGCAGGCGGACGCGCCGCGAGCGTTGCCGCAAGAAGGCGCGCGCGTGCGGGTGATGTCGCGCCACGGTCTTACGCTGACCGTCGAGCCGCTCGAAGGCGAACGCGAGGCGGGCCATTCCTGAACACATCGACAACGAGGCTTGAAAAATGGGGCTTACCTTCGGTTTCAGCGGCATTGTCATTGCGTTCGTCGTCTTCATCGTCGCGTCGGCGGTGCGTATTTTTCGCGAGTACGAGCGCGGCGTCGTGTTCATGCTCGGGCGCTTCTGGAAGGTGAAAGGGCCGGGGCTCGTGCTCATCATTCCGGTCGTGCAGCAGGTCGTGCGAATGGACTTGCGCACCGTCGTGTTCGACGTGCCGCCGCAGGACGTCATCACGCGCGACAACGTGTCGGTGAAGGTGAATGCGGTCGTGTACTTTCGCGTCGTCGATCCGGAGAAGGCGGTGATTCAGGTCGCGCGTTTTCTCGAAGCGACGAGCCAGCTCGCACAAACCACGTTGCGCGCGATTCTCGGCAAGCACGAGCTCGACGAGTTGCTGTCCGAGCGCGAGCGCCTCAATACCGACATCCAGCGCGTGCTCGATTCGCAGACGGACGCATGGGGCATCAAGGTATCGAACGTCGAGATCAAGGACGTCGACATCAACGAAACGATGATCCGCGCGATCGCCCGCCAGGCCGAAGCGGAGCGCGAGCGGCGCGCGAAGATCATCCATGCGGAAGGCGAGTTGCAGGCATCGGAGAAGCTGCTGCAAGCTGCGCAGATGCTCGCGCAGCAGCCGCAGGCGATGCAGTTGCGCTATCTGCAAACGCTCACGTCGATCGCCGGCGACAAGAACTCGACGATCGTCTTTCCGGTGCCGGTCGATCTCGTGAGTTCCGTCATCGACCGGCTGACCAAAGGCTCGACGCAAACTTAGACGAGAGCAGGGAAGTCGATCACCGTGTCGTTCACGCGGTTCACGAGGTTCGTGAAATTGATGACGCTCATCGCAAACAGCGTGTCGATGACTTGCGCTTCCGAATAGCCCGCTTCGCGCACTTCGGTAAGACGCGCCGCGTCGATCGTGCCGGTCGTGCCCGCGACATGCCGCACGAAGCGCACGAGCGCATCGCGCTTTGCATTGCCGGTCGCTTCGCCCGCGCGAATTTGCTGCGTTTCCTTCTGCGACAGCCCGACCATCTTGCCGACGAGCGTATGCGCGGCGGCACAGTAATCACAGCCCGCGAGTTCGCTGACGGCGAGCTTGATCGCTTCGACATCGGCCTTGTCGAGGCTGCTCTTCGCGAGAATCGCATCGCCGTTGAGCGCTGCGCCGAGCGCGGCCGGGCTATGCGTGCCGATGGTCGCGTAAGCGTTCGGCACCTTGCCCGCGGCCTTCTTGATCGCGGCGAAAAGATCGGCGGTGACGCCCGTTGCTTCGTTGACGTTGATTTGGGAAAGACGTGACATGGTGTGCTCCTTCGTTCGGTGTTGGCCATGTGGATGGCATGGGTTGAACTTTAGGCGCGTGCGTCTTTCGCGTGAATGCTCGCGCGGCTCGTAAAACCGCGCGATCGTCTCATCGTGCGAATGCGGCGGCTTCGTGCCATGATCGGGGCTTCCGCACGCATCGCGAACGCGCACATGGACTATCTGACGAGCCTGAAGGTGTTTTGCACGGTGGTCGAAGCGAAGAGCTTCGCGCGTGCGGCCGACATACTCGGCTTGTCGCCGCCCGTCGTATCGCGTGCCATCGCCGGCCTCGAAGACCGCCTCGGCAGCCGGCTCTTCAATCGCACGACGCGGCAGATCTCGCTGACGGAAACCGCCGAGCGCTTCTTCGCCGACTGCTCGCGTCTGCTCGACGAATTGCAGGCGATGGAAGAGCGCGCGTCGAACCGCGCGAGCGAAGCGACCGGCCTGTTGCGGCTCGTCTCGCACACGACCGTGATGATGAGCCGCTACGCGCCGCTCGTCGCGAGCTTCAGGCGCGCGCATCCGCATGTGCGCCTCGACGTGACGCTGACGGAGCGACCCATCGATCTCGTCGGCGAAGGCTACGATCTCGCCATCGTGCTGCCTTTCATGCTATCGACCGATACCGCCGTCACGCGCCTGCTGGAAACCATTCCGCTCGTGCTCGTCGCGAGCCCCGCGTATCTCGCGCAACGTCCCGCGCCGCGCCATCCGTCCGAACTCGCCGATCATGTTTTCGTGCCGATGTCGCCGTCGATCCGCAAGCCGGCGCTCACGTTCCGCATCGGCGGCGAGGAACTGCGCGTGCCGCTCAGTCACGACATCACGTCGAACAGTGCGGTGTTCAATCGCGAGATGGCCTTGCAGGGCTTCGGCATCGGCGTGTTGCCGACGGCGCTCGTGGCCGACGAGGTCGCGTCGGGGCGGCTCGTCACGCTGCTCGACGCCTACGAGCGCGTCGATTCCGCGATCGAAATCCGGATCGCGTACAGCACGCGCGCGCTGTTGCCGGCCAAGGTGCGCGCGTTCGTCGAGCATGCCGTGCGCTTCTGCGCCGACGGGAGCCTGCGTCCCGACGCGCCGGCAAACCGTCTTCGCGCCTTGTAGCACAGGCTCGGCGCGATTCTTTCCGTCTGCGTCATTCATTCATGCGCGCCGTGACGGTTGACTTGGTGCATATGCACAACTAGTCTTCCGGGCTATGACGGGCAATGGATTCAAGCCTTCCTTCAAACTTAATTGTGCATATGCACTCATCGCAGATGACGACTCCTACGACGAATATTCCTTCGGTAGCGGCGCCGGCGCTCGCGCGGCCCGCGCGCAAGATTCCCTGGATGCTGCTCGCGCTTGGCCTGGTCGGGCTCGTGCTGATCGCGGCGGCCACGTACTGGGCGCTCGTGCTGCGCTTCATTCAGACGACCGACGATGCCTACGTCGGCGGCGATGTCACCGTGCTTGCGCCGAAGGTGAACGGTTTCGTCACCGACGTGCTCGTGCAGGACAATCAGCCCGTTAAGGCGGGGCAAGTGCTGATCCGCCTCGACGCCCGCGATTACGATGCGCGCCTCGCTCAAGCCGACGCCGAATTGTCGGGCGCGCGCGCGGCGGTGGTCGAGTTGCAGGCGAAGGACGCGCTGCAGGCGGCCGTCATCAACCAGCAGCAGGCGGAAGTGCGCGCGTCGTCGGCGGAACTCACGCGCACCGGGCAGGACCGTTCCCGCTATCGCGAACTCGTGAAGGACGATGCGGTGTCGAACCAGATCGTCGAGCGCGCGGACGCGGACTACACGAAGGCGCAGGCGGCGGTGGATCGCAGCGGCGCGTCGCTCGTCGCGGCCAAGCGTCAGTTAAGCGTGATCGAAGCGCAGATCGCCGATGCGCAGGCGCGCGTCGCGACAGCGGAAGCGGCACGTCGTGTCGCGGAGCTGAACGTCGAATACACGACGATCCGTTCGCCGGTCGATGGCTATGTCGGCAATCGCACGGCGCGCGTGGGCGTGCTCGCGAACGTGGGCACATCGCTGCTGACCATCGTTCCGTCGACGGGCCTTTGGGTCGATGCGAACTTCAAGGAAGATCAGTTGAAGAAGATGCGCGCGGGCGACGAAGCCGACGTCGAACTCGACGCATCGAGCGTGCCGCTCACCGGTCACGTCGAAAGTCTCGCGCCCGCGACCGGCGCGACCTTCAGCGTGCTGCCCGCCGAGAACGCGACGGGCAACTTCACGAAGATCGTGCAGCGGGTGCCGGTTCGCATCCGCCTCGATGTGCCGAAGGGCATGGAAACGGTGCTGCGTCCGGGCTTGTCGGCGACGGTGAAGGTGCATCTCGCGAAGCAGTCGAACGGCTGAGGAGCGCGGCGATGACACACACCATTCCTTCCGATCCCGCGAGCCAGCCGATACGGCAACGCGTGTTCGCCTTCGCGCTGATGTGCCTCGGCTTCTTCATGGCGACGCTCGATATTCAGATCGTCGCGTCGTCGCTCAAGGATATCGGCGGCGGATTGTCGGCGAGCCAGGACGAGCTGTCGTGGGTGCAGACGTCGTATCTGATTGCCGAAATTCTCGTCATTCCGATGTCGGGC
Organism: Caballeronia zhejiangensis; assembly: GCF_000698575.1. Classification (GTDB taxonomy): domain Bacteria; phylum Pseudomonadota; class Gammaproteobacteria; order Burkholderiales; family Burkholderiaceae; genus Caballeronia; species Caballeronia zhejiangensis. The sequence goes on along the minus strand of NZ_JFHD01000008.1, from coordinate 117,512 downwards.
TGGCTCTCGAAAGTGTTCTCCACGCGCTGGCTGTTCGTCGCATCGGCAATCGGCTTCACGCTCACGAGCATGTTGTGCGGCATGGCGTGGGACATCAATTCGATGATCCTCTTTCGCGGACTGCAAGGCGCGCTCGGCGCCGCGATGATCCCGACCGTCTTCACGACCGCCTTCGTGCTGTTCCCCGGCAAGCAGCGATTGATTGCATCTACAACTATCGGCGCGCTGGCGTCGCTCGCGCCCGCAGTCGGACCGGTGATCGGCGGATGGATCACCGATCAATGGTCGTGGCACTGGCTCTTCTATCTGAACGTGGTGCCGGGTCTCGTCGTCGCGTTGCTCGTGCCGAAGTACGTGCACGTCGACGAGCCCAATGTTTCGCTGCTGAAGAAGGGCGATTACATCGGCATCGTGCTGATGTCGGGCTTTCTCGGCTGTCTGGAATACGTGCTCGAAGAAGGGCCGCGCAAGAACTGGTTCGGCGACGACGTCATCATCGTCTGTGCGTGGATTTCGGGGATCTGCGGCTTCCTGTTCCTCGTGCATGCGTTCACGGCGAAGGATCCGATCGTCGATCTGCGTGCGCTCGCGGTGCGCAACTTCGCGATCGGCAGTCTGCTTTCGTTCGTGACGGGCATCGGCATCTTCGTGTCGGTGTTTCTGACGCCCGTGTTCCTCGCGCGCGTGCGTGGCTTCGATTCGCTGCATACGGGTCTCGCGCTGCTTTCCGTCGGCTGTTTTCAACTGCTTTCCATCGGCGTGTACGGGTTCGCGTCGCGCTTCATCGACATGCGCGTGCTGCTCGCATTCGGTCTGATCTGCTTCGGCGCGGGCTGTTACTTCTATACGCCGCTGACGCACGACTGGGGCTGGCAACAGTTCCTGCTGCCGCAGGCGCTGCGCGGCATCGGCCAGCAATTCGCGGTACCGCCCATCGTGACGATGGCGCTCGGTTCGCTTCCGCCATCGCGGCTCAAATCGGCGAGCGGGCTGTTCAATCTGATGCGCAATCTCGGCGGCGCAATCGGCATCGCGGTGAGCGCGACGATGCTCAACGATCGCCTCAATCTGCATTACCTGCATCTGAACGAGAGTGTGACGATTGGCCGGCCGATCGTCGACGACATGATCGCGCGCAGTTCGGCGCATCTCGCTTCCGTCGCCGGCGATGCGTTGAACGCGTCGCAAGCGGGGCTGGCATCGCTGCACGCGCTCGTGATGCGCGAGGCGCTCGTGCTGACCTTCGCCGATTGCTTCTACGTGCTCGCGCTGTGTTTCCTCTTCGGCCTGATGACGGTGATGTTCGCCAAGCCGATCACGAGCGCGCCGCCTTCGTCCGACGCGCATTGAACCGGGCCTTATCTGGATCCTTCGATCATGAAGAAACTTCTCGTCGCAATACTTTCCGGCGTGACCGCGCTGACGCTCGCCGCGTGCGCGGTGCAGCCCGCCACGCACGCCGATCTTCCCGCGACGGTCAACGCGACCGCGCCCACGGACTGGAGCGTCGATGTGCCGAGACAGGCCGTCGATCCCGCTGCATGGTGGAATCAGTTCAACGATCCGGTGATGCATGAACTCGTCGCGTCGGTGCTGAACGATAACCTCGATGTTCAAGCCGCCGTCGAGCGCGTGAAGCAGGCGCAAGCGCTCACGACGCAACGCCGCGCGGCCTTGCTCCCGCAACTGGATGCGAACGCGGGCGGCGCGTACACGCGGCAGAACACGCCGCCGCCGCTCGGCTATGTGAAGCAGGCGGGCTTCGGCCTCGCGCTGAGCTGGACGCCGGACGTGTTCGGCGGCGAGCGGCTGGAACTGCTGGCATCGCAGGCGCAGCTCGTCGGCCGCGAACACGCCGCGGATCAGATCAGGCTCGCGCTCGCCGCGGACACGGCCGCTGCGTATGTCGACCTTCGCTGGGCGCAGGCGGAATCGAAGATCCTGCAAGACAATCTGCAGATTCGCGAACGCGCGTTGGAACTCACGCAACGACGCCTGCAATACGGTCTGTCGACTCAACTCGATGTCGCGCGTGCGCAGAATCAGTTGAGCGACCTGCAATCGCGCATCCCGCGCACGCAATCGACGATCCAGCATCAGCTGAGTCTGATCGCGGTGTATTCGGGCCGCACGCCGGAATCCATCGACAGGCTGATGCTCGCGGATGCGGGCGACGCGCCCGTGATTCCCGTTCCCGCCAGCGGCGCGCCGCAGATGTTGCCGTCCGATGCCTTGTTGCGCCGCCCCGATGTGCTCGTCGCGTATGCGACCGTTCAGCAGCGCGCGGCGGAAGTGGGCGTCGCGCGTGCCGAGCGTTATCCGAAGTTCTCGCTGCGCTTGTCGGATGGCTTGCTCGCCTCGTCGTATCTCGGCTTGCCGACGCTGACCGATAACCTCTTTTCCGCCGCGCTCAACGCGACGAGCCCGATCTTCAACGCCGGACGCATCACGGCGGAGATCGAGCAGAACGAGAGCCGGATGCGCGAGTCGGAACTGCATCTGCGTCAGACGATGCTCGAAGCGCTGAAGGATGTCGAGGATACGCGCAGCGATCTCGTCAGCACGACCGAATCGACCGCGCGTCTCACCGAAGCGCTCTCGGCATCCGGTCAATCGCTCACGCTGTCGACGCAGTTGTACAAGGGCGGCGCGGCCAGCTTTCTCGATGTGCTCGACGCGCAACAATCGTATCTGCGCGATGCCGATGCGCTGAATCAATCGAAGCGCGAACACGCGCTTGCCGCGGTGGCGCTTTATCGCTCGGTCGGCGGCGGTTGGAGCGTGACCGGCGACGACGATGCGATCAAGACCGCCAGCGATAAAACGGAGACGCCGAAATGAGTTTGATCGAAGAAACCGCCGCCGGCCTCGACGGTCTCGCGCAATTGCGCAGGTTGATCGCAAGCGGGCGCAAGCCGGGCATTCTGGTATCGCTGGATTTCGATTTCATCGAAGTGGAAGCGGGCAGGGCAGTGTTCGCGGGCGTCCCCGGCGATCACGCGTATAACCCGATCGGCACCGTGCACGGCGGCTATGCGGCGACGCTGCTCGATTCCGCGTGCGGCTGCTCGGTGCATTCATGCCTGACCGCGACGCAGGCGTACACGACGCTCGAACTGAAGGTCGCGTATCACAAGGCGCTCACGCGCGACTCGGGCGTGTTGCGCGCGGAAGGACGCGTGCTGTCGATCGGACGGCGCGCCGCGTTCGCCGAAGCGACGCTCAAGGACGCGAGCGGCAGATTGTTCGCATCGGCGACATCTACGTTGCTTGTCATGGAGCGATAAAAAGCCCGGCTTTCCATCGCAGGAAGCCGGGCCGCGAGCAACCGCAAAAGCCGCTTATTTCACGCTTTCCAGCGCCTTTCGCACCGTCGCGAAGATCTGATCGATCTGATCGTCTTCGATGATGAGCGGCGGCGAGAACGCGAGGATATCGCCGGTGTAGCGCACGAGCACGCCCGCCTCGAAGCACTTGACGAACACTTCATACGCGCGCGCGCCGGGTGCGCCTTCGCGCGGATCGAGCTCGATGCCCGCGACGAGGCCAAGATTGCGAATGTCCTTCACGAACGGCGCATCGCGCAGCGCGTGTGCGGCGCTTTCGAACTTCGCGGCCTTCGATGCCGCGCGCTCGAACAGCTTGTCGCGCTGATACAGATCGAGCGTCGCGATGGCCGCTGCGGCCGCGACCGGGTGCGCCGAATAGGTGTAGCCATGGAACAGTTCGATGGCGTTGGCCGCGCCCGCGTTGACGACCGTGTCGTGCACGTTGCGATGCGCGGCGACGGCGCCCATCGGAATGGTCGCGTTGTTGATGGCCTTGGCCATCGTGATGAGGTCGGGCGTTACGCCGAAGTATTCACTGGCCGTCGCTTTACCCAAACGTCCGAAGCCGGTGATGACTTCGTCGAAGATCAGAAGAATGCCGTACTTCGTGCAGATATCGCGCAGCTTTTGCAGATAGCCTTGCGGCGGCACGAGCACGCCGGTCGACCCGGCGAGCGGCTCGACGATCACGGCGGCGATCGTCGACGGATCGTGCAGCGCGACGATGCGCTCGAGGTCATCGGCGAGATGATCGCCCCACGCGGGCTGGCCTTTCGTGAATGCGTTGTGCGCGAGATCGTGCGTATGCGGCAGATGATCGACCGACGGCAGCAGCGCGCCCGAGAACGTCTTGCGATTCGGCGCGATGCCGCCGACCGAAATGCCGCCGAAGCCGACGCCGTGATAGCCGCGCTCACGGCCGATCAGACGCGTGCGCTGGCCTTCGCCGCGCGCGCGGTGATACGCCAGCGCGATCTTGAGCGCCGTATCGACCGACTCGGAGCCCGAGTTCGTGAAGAAGATGCGGTCGAGGCCTTCGGGCATCAGGCTCGCGACTTTGGTCGCCGCTTCGAATGCGAGCGGATGGCCCATCTGGAAGGTCGGCGCGAAATCGAGCGTCGAAAGTGCCTTTTGCACCGCATCGACGATCTCGTCGCGGCAATGGCCTGCGTTCACGCACCACAGTCCGGCCGTGCCGTCGAGCACTTCGCGGCCATCGGTCGAGCGGTAGTACATGCCCTTGGCGCTGTCGAGCATGCGCGGCGCGGCCTTGAACTGGCGATTGGCGGTGAACGGCATCCAGAACGACGAGAGGTCTTCGATCACGGGGCGAGCGGTCATCACGGGGTCTCCTGAAGAAGTACGGCCACTGTATTCCCCGGCAAAATTGCAAGGCATAGACAGTTGCTTCACTGCGCTGCCAACTGTGCTGGCAGAATGCTGCAAACTGTATTGGCCGGCGGACTTTCTCCGCGTTATTCTCGGACGCCATGATCGAACTCAAGCTGGAGCGCGGCGCGCGGCAGGCGCCGACGCTCGTCGAACAAATCGTGCGCGCGTTCTCCTCGGCGATCGAGGAGCAGACGTTGCGCGAGGGCGCGCTTCTGCCATCGGTGCGGCGTCTTGCCGAAGCCGAAAGTCTCAGCACGTTCACGGTGACGGAAGCGTATGGCAGGCTCGTGTCGATGGGCCTCGTCACGGCGCGGCGCGGATCGGGTTATCGCGTGGCAATACGCGGGCGCAGCGAGCGCGTGTGCGCCGTCGAATGGCAGCCGCCGAGCCTCACCGCGACGTGGCTTTTGTCGGACGTATTCGCCGATCATTCCGTGCCGATCAAATCGGGCTGCGGCTGGCTGCCTAACGAATGGGTCAACGAGAGCGGTCTGCAGCACGCGTTGCGCGCGGTGAGCCGCGTACCGGCGGCGCGCATCGCGGATTACGGGCATCCGTACGGCTTCGCGCCGCTGCGCGAGCGGATCGCGGAGCAGATGGACCGCCACGGCTTGCCGATCGACGCCGCATCGAACGTGCTGCTGACCGCGGGCGCGACGCAGGCGCTCGATCTCATCGTGCGCACGCTGCTGCGTCCGGGCGATGCGGTCGTCGTCGAAGATCCGGGCTACTGCAATCTGCTGCAGATTCTGCGGCTCGCGGGTTTGCAGGTGCATGGCGTGCCACGCACGGGGGCCGGTGTCGATACCGATGTGTTCGAGCGCATCGTCGTCGAGCATCGTCCGAAAGCGGTCTTTCTCAACACGACCTTGCAGAATCCGACGGGCGCGACCTTCGGCATGGCGTCGGCGTTTCGGCTGATGCAGATTGCGGAGCGGCACGGCCTGTGGGTCGTCGAGGACGATGTGAACCGCGAGCTCGCCGCGCCCGGCGCGCCCTTGCTCGCCGCCATGGAAGGGCTCAGCCGCGTGCTCTACGTCGGCGGTTTCGCGAAGACGATCACGCCCGCGTTGCGCTGCGGTTATGTCATCGCCGAGCGCGACGTATTGCGCGAACTGGCGCGCACGAAGATGGCGGTCGGGCTGACGTCATCGGAGGCGACGGAGCGCATCGTCGAGAAAGTGCTGACGGAAGGGCGCTACGCGCGGCATGTCGAATTCGTCGTGGAAAAGCTCAAGGATGCGCATGCGCTCGTCGAAGAACGCATGGATGCGCTGGGCGTTGAGTTGTTCCGGCGTCCGCGCGCGGGGCTTTTCCTGTGGGGCGCGTTGCCGATCGATCCGGCGGATGGAAGCGACGTCGCGACACGCGCATTGCAGCACGGCATATGGCTCGCGCCCGGCTCTTATTTCCGTCCGGACGATGCTCAAAGCGCATGTTTTCGATTCAACGTCCCTTATTCCGTGGACGATGCGCTTTGGACATTTCTGGAAAGAACGATAAAAGGCTTTTAAAACGGACACGACAAACTCGCATCATCGTGTCCGTTAATCGGATATTTATTGCGCCACTTGCGAAGAAGCGGAAGCCGAAACTTGCCCGCGTTGAATCTGCGCGGTGCGTTCCGTATTGCCGAAATCGCCGCGTCCTTGTGCGGCTTCTTCCGCAGCGAAGGTCTGCGCGCTGACGCCATGCTGCGAAGCCGGCGCTCCGACATCGGGACGATAATGCGGCGCCGGTCCATAACCGCTTGCAAATGCCGAGCCGGCGAAAAGAGAACTCAATGCAATAGCAAAGCCCACTACGAGTCGCTTGTTCACGAGGACGCTCCAACGAAGATATGAGGAGATGCGGTTGTCTGAAGCGACAACTGCAATCGGAGAAGCGAATCGTTGCTACGAAACGCCCCCGACATGTGAACGCAGTGTAGAAGGACTGAGCCTTTTTTTAATCGCACGAAAAGCCAATTGAGTTTTCGTCGATCTCAAACAATGGGATGACGTCAGGGTTTCATACGGAAGCATCGCCCGTTGTCGTGGATGGCGATGTTTCGGCACCGCCTTGTTCCGGCAATGCGGCTTTTGCCGCGCGTTTGCGGGGCGCGCTGCGCTTCACCGCCGGTTCCACTGCCGGTTTCGCCGCGACGGATTTCCTTGCTGCCGGCGCCGCTGCTTTCTTCTTCGCAGCAGTTTTTTTCGCCGCCGCTTTCCTCGCTACAGCCTTCGGTTTGACCGCGTTCTCCGCACTTTCCGCATCGATCAGAAACTTGCTGCGATCCTTCACGTTCGCGATCCACGCGGGCGGGCGCGCCCAGCCGCTCCACGTTTCACCCGTCTTCGGATTGCGATACTTCGCGGGCAGCTTTCCCTTCTTCGCGAGCTTGGTCATCGCTTCGTGACGGCCGGCGGGCGCGGGGTACGCGACCTGCGGCTTGCCCGCGCGTTTGGCCTTCTTGCCGTGACGGTCGATATCCGCGGTCGTGAGGCCGTGCCTTTCCATCAGCGCGCGAATATCGTCGAGTACGGCTTGCGCGCGTTTCGCGATCAGCTTCTCGGTCTGCGCCTGGAGCTTCTTCAACTTCGCCTGCATCTGCTTGAGCGTCGCCATCGTTGTCTCCTTGTTGTCGGTTATGTATGTGAGTCTAGGCGAGAGCGAAGCAAGCGGGATAACCTCGCCGCCCGCGCACGAAGTTATCCGCATTGGATGGATCGTTCGCGGGCAACGTATTCCAAATCACTCGCCGTAGATATCGAAGTCGAAGTACTTCTGTTCGATGCGCTTATACGTGCCATCCTTGATCATCGCGGCGATGGCGCCGTCGAGCTTATCCTTCAGGTCCGTATCTTCCTTGCGCAGGCCGATTGCCGTGCCCGGACCGAAGATCGCACTGTCTTCCAGCGCGCCGCCCGCGAAACCGTAGGGCTTGCCGCGCGGCGTCTCGAGAAAGCCGCGTTCGGCTTGCACCGCGTTTTGCAGCGACGCATCGAGCCGTCCGGCGAGCAGATCCTGATAAACCTGATCCTGATCCGCATAGGACACGACCTTCACGCCTTTCGCGCCCCAATGCACCTTCGCATACGTTTCCTGCATCGAGCCTTGCTCGACGCCGACAGCTTTTCCCGCGAGCGATTCCGCCGTCGGCTGGATGTTCGAATCGCGCTTGGCGACGAGGCGCGTGGGCACGTGAAAGAGCTTGCTGGAGAACGCGATCTGCTTGACGCGCGCGGGCGTCATCGACATCGTGGAGAGCACGCCGTCGAACTTGCGCGATTTGAGGCCGGGAATCATGCCGTCGAATGCATTTTCGACCCATACGCATTTCGCGTTGAGACGCCGGCATAGTTCATTGCCGACATCGATATCGAAGCCGACCAGCGTGCCGTCGGGCGCTTTCGATTCGAAAGGCGGATAACTCGCATCGACGCCGAAGCGGATAGTCGACCACTCTTTTGCATGCGCTCCGATCGATACGGCAAGCATCGAACCCAACAACACCGTTACCAGCCTCTTCACGATAGTCCCTTCTTTCTATGAGTATTCGAATGGTGGCGAATTTAACCGCCGTTGAAGATTATAGAGGCGTGCGCGCAGTGCAAAAGAAAAAGCGGCCGCGAAAAATCGCGGCCGCTCGAGGCAAAACTGATAACTTTTCCGATGCTTAACCCGCGCGTACTTCGACGCGGCGCGGACGCGCTTGCTCGCGACGCGGAATCGTGAGTCTCAGCACGCCATTGCTGAGATTCGCGTCGATCTTCGTCGTGTCGAAGTCTTCGCTCACCGTGAAGGCGCGTACGAAACGCGGCGCGCGCAGTTCGGCATGATGCACGCGCACCGTGCCCGGCACAGGCAATGATGCTTCGGCTTCGATGGTGAGGCGCGCATCGTGCACCTTCACGTCGAGCTTCTCGCGCGACACGCCGGGCAGATCGGCCCACAGCGTGATGCCATTGCTATCCTCGACGATATCGACCGCGGGTGTGACCGTTGCGCGGCGTGCATTGTCTTCGTTCTTGCGCGCAGCGTCGTTCGTGTTTTGCGCGGCGACTTGAGTGTTCTCGGTCATGATGTGCTTCCTCTTACTGAATGGTGATCGCACGCGGCTTCGATGCTTCGCGCTTGCCGATGGTGATGGACAACGTGCCGTTCTCATAGCGCGCTTCGACCTTGTCTGCGTCCGCGTTTTGCGGCAGTTCGATCACGCGGCGGAAGCTGCCGGTGAAGCGCTCTTTCGCATACGTGCGCGCGCCTTCCACCGTTGCCTGCGCCTTGCGTTCGCCGCTAATGGTGAGCGTGCCTTTATCGACGGTCACATCGAGCGATGCAGGCTCGACGCCCGGCGCGAACGCGACGATATGAATCGCATCGTCCGTGCTGCCGATGTTCAGACGCGGGAAAGCATCCGCGCGGCTCGAACGCATGCTCGAAGGAAGATTGCCGAAGAGCGAGGACATCTGCCGCTGCATGCGGTCCAGTTCAGAGAAAACGTCGCCGCTGAAATAAAAGTCACTCATGGTCCAGTCTCCGATAGTGCGGCCAGCGCGGCCTGCAACAGGAAGTTGAATCGACGACGCGGTTATCGCCGTCAGTGCATCGAAAGTAGGAGCGAAGGCTATCGTTTCAATACCGCCGCGCTATGTTTCAAGCGCAATTTTTTTTCTCCGGGCGGCTCTTGAAAGAAGCCGAAGCGCGCTTACATCCGTCCGAATGCGCTTCTTGCAGGTCGTTCTGCTACCGTCGAATACAGCGCAACTGCTGCTGTTTTTCATCTCATGAAGCCGGCATCATCATCGCGTGAAAGATCGATACGGATTCAGGCGAAGGAGCCGCTCATGGAACTCTTGAAGATGTTGCGCATCGTGCTTTGGAGCTTTTTCGGCGTGCGCAAGCGCGCTTCGCACAACGCAGACTTCGCGCAGGTCAGGTTGCCGCTATTGCCGGTCATCGCCGTGATGCTCGCGGGCGCATTCGGCCTGACGCTGCTGACGGTGGCGAAGCTCGCCACGGGTATCGCGCACTGAACGCACGAGCGCGCCGTCCCGCTCTTACAATGGCGATCGGATGATTGCCACGAGCGAGGACGGGAACGATGAAAGTATGCGTTTATGGCGCGGGCGCCATCGGCGGATGGATCGGCGTGAAGCTCGCGCAGGCGGGCTGCGATGTCAGCGTGGTCGCGCGCGGCGCGACCCTCGATGCGCTGAAGACGGAAGGGTTGCGGCTCGTCGAAAAGGACGCCACGCATGTCGTGAAGGTCGCGGCGAGCGCCGAACCCGCTGATCTCGGCGTGCAGGATCTCGTCGTGGTTGCAGTGAAGGCGCCCGCGATGGAATCCGTCGCCGCGCATATCGCGCCGCTGCTGTCGAATGAAACCCCCGTGCTGACCGCGATGAACGGCGTGCCCTGGTGGTTCTGCGACGGCCTTGGCGAACCATTCACCGGCAAACGTCTTTCGTCCGTCGATCCGCAAGGCAAGATCGCCGCGGCGATTCCGGGCACGCAGACGGTCGGTTGCGTCGTGCACGCGAGTTGCTTCGTAGAAGCGCCGGGCGTCATCCGGCATCATCAGGGCAAGGGGCTGATTCTGGGCGAGGCGACGGGCGCACCGACCGCCCGCACCGAATCGCTCGTTTCGCTCTTCTCGAAGGCGGGCTTCGACGCCACGCTCTCCGCGCAGATTCAACGCGACGTCTGGTTCAAGCTATGGGGCAACATGACGATGAACCCCATCAGCGCGATTACCGGCGCGACCACCGACCGCATTCTCAGCGACGATCTCGTGCGCGGCTTCGTCACGAACGTGATGCTCGAAGCGAAGGAAATCGGCGCGCGCTTCGGCATTCCCATCGAACAGAAGCCCGAGGATCGCCACGCCGTGACGCTCAAGCTCGGCGCGATGAAAACGTCGATGTTGCAGGACGTTCAGGCGGGCAAGGCGGTCGAGCTCGATGCGCTCGTCGCGTCCGTGCGCGAGTTGGGCGCGATGACCGGCGTGCCGACGCCGTTCACCGATGCGCTTCTCGGGCTCGCACGCCTGCATGCGCGCACGCTCGGGCTCTATCCGGCCTAAGCCGGTTCACCGCGCCACTCTGTCCGGCGAAGGCAGCACCTTCGCGCACACCCGACATCTTCAGAGGAACCCCATGGAGCAACAGGATCAGCGGGAAACCGCGAGCGAGCTCGTCGCAATGCGCGACATGCTGCGCGAGTTCGTCCGCGAGCGGGACTGGAGCCGCTTTCATTCGCCGAAGAATCTGGCTGCGGCGTTGTCGGTGGAAGCGAGCGAGTTGCTCGAACCGTTCACGTGGCTCGCCACCGGCGACAGAACCGAACTCGACGAATCGAAGCTGCAAGCCATTCGCCACGAAATGGCGGACGTGCTCGCCTATCTCGTGATGCTCGCCGACTCCCTCGACGTCGATCTGCATCGCGCGCTGATCGAGAAGATGGCGCTGAACCGGTCGAAATATCCGGCGCACAAAGTGAAGGGCGACGCGCGCAAGTACACGGAGTACGACGACTGACACCCGGACGAACGCCACTGGCGCACGATGCGCCCGCGCGGTTAAGCTTGGCGTTCAGCCCGTTCCCTTAGAGGATTGTCGATGGACTTTTCGCTTTCGCCGGAGTTGACCGATCTGCAGGCGCGCGTGCGCGCTTTCATCGCTGAAGAGATCGTGCCGTTCGAGCGCGATCCGCGTTGCACGCCGCATGGCCCGAACGAAGCGCTGCGCGCCGAGTTGATCGCGAAAGGGCGCGCGGCGAAGCTGTTGTCGAGCCACGTATCGCCCGAATTCGGCGGCCTGGGCCTGAATCACGTCGCGAAAGCCATTCTGTTCGAGGAGGCGGGCTATTCGCCGCTCGGTCCGGTCGCGCTGAACATCGCCGCGCCCGACGAAGGGAACATGCATCTGCTCGAAGCCATCGCTACGCCGCAGCAAAAGGAGCGCTGGCTGCGTCCGCTCGCGGCGGGCGAGATTCGCTCGTGTTTCTGCATGACCGAGCCGCCGCCGGGTGCGGGCGCCGATCCGGCGATGCTGCAGACCATCGCCGTGCAGGACGGCGACGACTACGTGATCGACGGACGCAAATGGTTCATCACGGGCGCGGAAGGCGCGGCGGTCGCGATCATCATGGCGAAGTTCGCCGACGGTCCCGCGACGATGTTCCTCGCCGATATGTCGAGCCCCGGCATCGTGATCGAGCGCGCGATGGATTCGCTCGATACGTGCTTTCCCGGCGGCCACGGCGTCGTGCGCTTCGAGGGCCTGCGCGTGCCGAAGGAAAACGTATTGGGCGAGCCGGGCGAAGGATTTCGCTACGCGCAGGTGCGGCTATCGCCGGCGCGTCTCACGCACTGCATGCGCTGGCTCGGCGCCGCGCGGCGCGCGCACGATGTCGCGACGGCGCATGCGCGGCAGCGTCAGGCGTTCGGCAAGGCATTGGGCGAGCACGAAGGCGTCGGCTTCATGCTCGCCGATAACGAAATGGATCTGCACGTCACGCGTCTCGCCATCTGGCATTGCGCGTGGGTGCTCGATCAGGGCGTGCTCGGCAAGCACGAATCGAGCATCGCGAAAGTGGTGTCGTCGGAGGCGCTGTGGCGGGTCGTCGACCGCTCGGTGCAGGTGCTCGGCGGGCAGGGCGTCACGCACGAAACCGTCGTCGCGCGGATTTTCGCGGACATGCGCGCGTTCCGTATCTACGACGGTCCGTCGGAAGTGCATCGATGGAGCATCGCGCGGCGCATCCTGCGCGGGCCGAAGCCGCGCGGCGAATCGGCCTGACGAATGCGCGCTTACTGCACGCGGGTTTCGCCGCGAGCCTGCCGTTGCGCGATGATGCGGCTCGCGCGCATCGCGTTGTCCGGGTAGTCCAGCCAGTCGTTCGGATCGTAGCCGACCGAGCGCCACAGCAGAAATTCCTGCCGGACCTGGTCGCGCGTTTTCGGCGCGTTCGGATCGGTGGTTTGCGCCGGCGGTTGCGCGAGCGCGGACGCGGCGCAGCACAAAGCGAGCGCGCCGAGGATGATGCGGGAAATGGATGTCATGACGAATACCTCACACCGCGTAGCACGGCGATTTCATTCTAGGTGACGGAACGAAAACGCGCAGAACACGTTGTTCGCGTTCGGCGCGTCGCGTTTCATATGTCGTGTGCTGACGAACCGCCCTATACTCGATTTCTTCGGGCGGGGCGTTCCGGCGATTCATAGAACCATAGCCTGAGCCAACGAATACACGACAAACAGGCCCAGTCATGAGCACGTCGAGCGTTGCCATCACCAGCAGTTTTCCGGAGATGGACGAACTGAAAGCGATTCGCGTCGCGGGCGGCGCGCGCTTCGCGTGGCACACGATCGGCGAAGTGCGCGCACGCGAGCATATGTTTCCGATCCTGACCGCGGCGATCGGCTCGGACGATCCGCAAGCGCCCGCCATCGGCTTTTTCGGCGGCGTGCATGGGCTCGAATGCATCGGCACGCAACTCGTCCTCGAATACATGCGCGCGCTGTTGCGACGGCTCGAATGGGACGACACGCTGCATCATCAACTGCGCGCGGTGCGGCTCATCTTCATGCCGATCGTCAATCCCGGCGGCATGTTCGCGCGCACCCGCGCGAATCCGAATGGCGTCGATCTGATGCGCAACGCGCCGCAAAGCGCCGAAGGACGCGTGCCGTTTCTCGCGGGCGGACAGCGCATCGGGCCGTGGCTGCCGTGGTATCGCGGCCCGGCCGATGGCCGCATGGAAGTGGAGAGCGCGGCGCTGCTTTCCGTTGTCGAGGAACAGTTGATGTCGCGGCCGTTGAGCTTCGCGCTCGATTGTCATTCGGGCTTCGGCTGGGACGACAGCATCTGGTTTCCCTACGCGCGCACCGAGCGGCAAATGGCGCATCTGCCGGAAATGTTTCTGCTGAAGACGATGTTCGAGGAGTCGTATCCGCATCATGGCTACGCGTTCGAGCCGCAGAGTCATCAATACCTGCTGCACGGCGATCTGTGGGATTTCGCGTATGACCGCTCGCGCGCACCCAACATCTTCCTTCCGATGACGCTCGAACTCGGCTCGTGGCGCTGGATTCGAAAGAATCCGATGCAGCTTTTCTCGCGCCTCGGCATCTTCAATCCGATCAAGGCGCACCGGACGAGGCGCGTGCTGCGGCGTCATCCGAACTTCTTCGATTTCCTCACGCGCGCGGCGTTCTCGTCGCGTCGCTGGCTGCCGAGCGGCGAATTCCGCGAGGACGTGCTGCGGCGCGCGCGCGAGCACTGGCAACGCACGGCCCTGCGATGAGCCAGTGGATCCTTCTGCGCGGCCTCACGCGTGAAGCGCGTCACTGGGGCGCGTTCGATGCGGCGCTCGCCGCGCATGGGCTCGCAGGCGCGGGCGAGCGCGCGATATGCATCGATCTGCCGGGCAATGGCGTCGAACGCGCGCATGGGGCGCCGCTTTCCGTCGTCAGGATGATGGCGTTCGTTCGCGAGCGCGCCGCCGCGCTGAACATACGCATGCCGTGCCGCGTGCTTGCGATGTCGCTCGGCGCGATGGTCGCCACTGCGTGGGCCGAACATCATCCCGGCGAGATCGAGCGGCTCGTGCTGATCAACACCAGCATGCGCCCGTTCGCGGGCGTGTCCGAACGCCTGCGTCCCAATGCGTGGCCGATGCTCGCGCGAATCGCAATGACGTGGACGCAGCCTGAGCGATGTGAAACGCTCATCCACGCGCTGACGTGCAATCGTATCGACACGCGTGACGCGGATATCGCGCACTGGGCGCATCTTCGGCGCACGCATGGCGCGAGCGCGGCGAACGCGCTGCGTCAACTCGCGGCGGCGGCGCGCTTTCGCGCGCGCGTCGATGCACCGCCATGTCCCGTATTGCTGCTATCGTCGGCGGCGGACCGGCTCGTCGATCCGATATGCTCGCTGCGCATCGCGGCGCAATGGCGTGCCTCGCACGCGGTGCATCCGTGGGCGGGCCACGATCTGCCTCACGACGATGCCAACTGGACGTGCGCAGCCATCGCCGCGTGGCTCGACGAGCGCAAGCGCACGCGTGACGTTTCAGTGACGAATGCATGACACCCATTTGTTTCAAGGTCAATATGAAACCGCCGATCATCAATCTCGATGCGCTCGAACCGCAACCGCTGCCGCCGGAATTCGCGCCGACGGGTGCCGCCGCCGAACGTTACGCGCCGCGCATTGCGCGTATCGGCGGCATGCTCGGCGCGAGGAAGCTCGGCTATAGCCTCATCGTGCTCGAAGCGGGCAAGCGCGCGTTTCCGTTTCATCATCATCGCGTGAACGAGGAGATGTTCTTCGTGGTGGAAGGCGAGGGCGAAGTCCGCATCGGCCAGGAGACGCATGCGATTCGCGCGGGCGACGTCATCGCCTGCCCGCCGGGCGATGCATCGACGGCGCATCAGATCGTCAACACGGGCGCGCAACCGTTGCGCTACCTTGCGGTCAGCACGATGCAATCGCCCGAAGTGGTCGAGTATCCGGATACGGGCCGCCAGGCCGTGCTCGTCGCCGACGAGCCGGGCGTGAAGGGCTTGCGCGCCGTGTTTCGCGCAAGCGATTCGCTGCACTACTGGGACGGCGAATAGAAATACAGCAGGCACGACGATGGCGAACACCGTCGTCGCTGCCTTCCATGCTTCGTCATGTAACCGTCACGAATTTCCCGTTAGCGCATGTAACGGACGTGCGTTTCGCGCGACGCATAGGGGAAATCTCGTGTTGCAACGCAGCATCCCATTGCGTATGCTGTTCCTGGCAGGTGGCACAGGCCGCCGCCGCACGCATTCGAGCATCGACACGAACAATCAAACGCCGGCAAGCACAGAGCGTTTCATCGGGCGGGCCGGTAAGCATTACGGTCGTCAGCCTGAGGGAGCCGCACATATGGAACTGACCACATCGTCGCAACCGACGCTGCACGTCTTTCATCAGGAAGGAGGGTGGCATTGGGGCATCACCGTCGAGCGAGCGGCGGGAGGCGGAATGAAGGTCGTCGCGTATAGCGACGAAGGCTTCGGATCCGAGGAAGAGGCACGCGAGGACGGCGAACACGTCCTGCGCTCGGAAGACTGGCGCTCGCGCCAGAGTTTCAGCCGCAGCGAGCGGCGTCAAGGGTATTCCTGATCGGGGCGGCACACGCTCGCCCCCGTTATCGTCCCACCGTTCTTTTTTCCCCTCGTTGCACCCACGCCTCGCTGCATCTTTCGCCTGCACCGGAAACGCGCGACACTGAACGCATCCGCATTCCGACAAGGCGCGTCCCATGCCGTCCGTTCCCTGTCCCTCGCACGCGACACCCGACAATCCCCGTTTCGCAATACGCCGCATGACGCCGCGCGATGTCGACGTCGCGCTCGAATGGGCCGCGACCGAAGGATGGAATCCCGGTCTCGACGACGCCCGCTCGTTCTTCGCCGCCGATCCGCACGGATTTTTCGTCGGCACGTGGGACGGCGCGCCGGTCGGCTGCATCTCGGCGGTCGCATACGGCGATGCGTTCGGTTTCATCGGCCTCTATATCGTGGTTCCGGAATGGCGCGGCAAGGGCTTCGGCATGCGCTTGTGGAACGAAGGCATGGCGTATCTCGGCGCGCGCACTATCGGGCTCGATGGCGTGCTCGCGCAGCAGCCCAACTATCGGAAATCCGGCTTCGTGCTGGCGTATCGCAACGTGCGCTATGAAGGCATCGCATCGGCGGATGAAGATCCTGCCGATGGAGCCACGATCACCGATGCGCTGAACATCCCCTTCGCGCGGCTTCTCGATTACGACACCCGCGTGTTCGCGTGCGAGCGCACCGCGTTCCTGCGAGCGTGGCTGTCGCAACCGCAGGCGCACGCGCGCGCACTCGCCGCGCTCGATGGCGACGCGGTGAGCGGCCTCGCCGTGATCCGGCGTTGCGGCGCGGGCCACAAGATCGGTCCGCTCTTCGCCGACGATCTGAGCACGGCGCGCGCGCTGTATCGTGGGCTCGTTTCCGTGCTGCCCGGCGAGACCGTGTTCCTCGACGTGCCCGAAATCAATCCTGCGGCGGTGGCGCTGGCGGTCGAACACGACATGACGAGCGTCTTCGAAACGGCGCGCATGTACACGCGTGCGGCCCCGGACGTGCCGCTCGCGCGTGTCTTCGGTGTAACGACCTTCGAGCTCGGCTGAGAACGCCAAAGACCGGTCAGGCCGGCGGCGTGCCGTCGTGAAAGAAGGTCTTAAGTTGCGAGCGCAGTTCGGGCGAATCCGTGTGCTGATGGACGGCGACGGCATGCTGCACGGCCGCTTCCATCAACTCGTCCTCGCTGTCGGCGGACAGGACGACGCTGCATTTCACGTCGCTCGGGCACTCGCGACAATCGATGTACTTGCGTGTCATGGCATCCTCCTCGCATGAGACGCTGAATCCAGTATAGGCGGCGCGCCGCGTCACGGTGACGAGGTTTGCGCGCGCGCGCACACTCCGGTAACGTGTGACGTCTGTGCCACGCGCGAGCCCGCTCATGAGCCACGATCATCCGCACCATCACGACCACGACCACGATCACGATCACGCCGGCAGTGAATTGCCGGAGATGGACCTGCGCGTGCGCGCGCTCGAATCGCTGCTGGTCGAAAAAGGGTATATCGATCCGCGAGCGCTAGACGTCTTCATCGAAACCTACGAGCACAAGGTCGGGCCGCGCAATGGCGCGCGCGTCGTCGCGAAGGCGTGGAGCGATCCCGCGTTTCGCACATGGCTTTTGGACGATGCCACCGCCGCCATCGCCTCGCTCGGTTTCACCGGCCGGCAAGGCGAGCACATGGTCGCGCTCGAGAACACGGAGGACGTACATAACATGGTCGTCTGCACGCTGTGCTCGTGCTACCCGTGGTCGGTGCTCGGGCTGCCGCCGGTCTGGTACAAGTCGGCGCCGTATCGCTCGCGTGCGGTGATCGATCCGCGCGGCGTGCTGCGGGATTTCGGCGTCGAATTGCCGGAACAGGTCGAGTTGCGCGTATGGGATTCGACCGCCGAAGTGCGCTATCTCGTCGTGCCGATGCGTCCCGCCGACACCGATCATCTCGACGAAGACGCGCTCGCCGATCTCGTCACACGCGATTCGATGATCGGCACGGGCGTCGCGCTCGCGCCGTCGCAGGCAACGGGAGCATCGGCATGAACGCGGCGCACGACATGGGCGGCATGCAGGCGTTCGGCCCCATCGAAATCGATGCCTGCGACGCGCCGGGCGCATCGCCGTTTCACGCGGAATGGGAGCGCCGCGTGCTGGCCGTCACGCTCGCGATGGGCGCGACGGGCCAATGGAACATCGACACGTCCCGTGCCGCGCGCGAAAGCCTGCCGCCCGCGCAGTATCTCGGCAGCAGCTATTACGAAATCTGGTTCGAAGGCTTGAAGAAACTCTTGACGGCGAAGGGACTCGCGAGCGCCGATGAGATCGCGAGCGGCCGTTCGCAATCCGCCGCGAAGCCGAACGTGCGCGTGCTGAAAGCGGAGGACGTAAGCGCCGCCCTGTTGCGCGGTGCGCCGGTCGATCGTCCGGCTGCGTCGGCGGCGCGCTTTTCCATCGGTGATGAAGTCCGCACGAAACTGATGAATCCGCCGACGCACACGCGTCTGCCGCGCTATTGCCGCGGCAAGCTCGGGCGCGTCGTCGCGGTGCGCGGCACGCACGTCTTTCCCGATGAAAACGCGCTCGGTCACGGCGAGCATCCGCAATGGCTCTACACCGTGCGTTTCGAGGCGAAAGACTTGTGGGGCGCGGACACGACCGCGTCGTCGGTGTGTGTCGATTGCTGGGAGCCGTATCTCGAATGACCTCGACCGACGCTGAATCGAAGCTGAAAGAACTGCGCGCCGCGTTGCCCGAACTGCCTTTCGACGGCGACGGTCCCGTGTTTCGCGCGCCGTGGGAAGCGCAGGCGTTCGCGATGGCGCTCGCGTTGCACGAGCGCGGCGTGTTCACCTGGAAGGAGTGGGCGCACGCGTTGAGCATCGCGATCGAGGACGCGCAGGCGGCGGGCGATCCCGATCACGGCGACACGTATTACGCGCATTGGCTCAGCGCGCTCGAACGCCTCACTGCCGAAAAGGGATGCGTGAGCGACGCGATGCTTGCGCAGCGGCGCGACGAATGGCACGAGGCCGCGCGCGCCACGCCGCATGGCCAGCCGATCGTGCTTACGCGCGCATTGCCCGCCGCGACGCTCGATGCGTATCGCGCGGCGATCTATCGGATCGAAGCGCAGCCGGACATCGACATGAAGATCGGCGTCGGGAATCGCGATGTCGTTGCCTTGCTCGAAAAGCATGGCGTCGCAAGCGCGGTGTTCGTCACGGCGTTCAATCCGTTCGGTCATGTGCTCACGCCGCAAGAAAATGCGCTGCGCCAGCGGGCGCTGATCGAACGCGTCGGACAGATGGGATTGCAGGCGCTGCCGGGCGCGGGCGTCGATCCGCAGCATGTCTGGGTGGCCGAAGCGAGCCTCTTCGCGCTCGGCGCGACCCGCGACACCGCCAATACGCTGATGACGCAATTCGCGCAGAACGCCGTCGTGTATGTCGACCGCGCGGGCGTGCCGGAATTGCTGCTGCATCCGGATCATCGCTGAAACTAACCAACAGGAGAAACCCATGCCGCTCGTTCGCATCGATCTGCAGAAAGGCAAGGACAGCGCGTATCGCACGACTATCGGCGATGTCGTGTACGACGCGATGCGCTCGACACTCGACGTACCCGAGAACGATCGCTTTCAGATCGTCGCGGAGCACGGCGCGACGGACTTCATCGTCGATCGCACGTATCTCGGCATCAGCCGCACGGACGATTGCGTCGTGATCCAGGTCACGCTCAACGAAGGCCGCGACCTCGCGAAAAAGAGCGCGTTCTACAAGGCGGTCGCCGATGGCTTGCACGAACGTCTCAAGCTGCGGCGCGAGGATGTTTTCATCAGCCTCGTCGAAGTGAAGAAGGAGAACTGGTCCTTCGGCAACGGCGAGGCGCAGTACGCTCCCAAATGACCGAAGCAACGATTCCCTTCGATGTCCGCCCGATGCCGCTTCCCGATCACGCGCCCGGTGACGTGCGCGTGTGGCTGCTTCATATCGATTTTTCGATGCCGCTCGACAGCGCCGCCTACGCCGTGATGAACGCGGATGAACGCGCGCGCGCCGCGCGTTTTCTGCGCCACGCGGATGGCGCGCGTTTCGGCGCGGTGCGTTGCGCGCTGCGGCATCTGCTCGCGGCCGAAACGGGCGACGATCCCGCGCGTCTCGCGTTCGATGCCGTCGATCGCGGCAGGCCGTTTCTCGTTCACCGGAACGCGCCGGATTTCAACGTGTCGCATTCGGGCGGCTATGGCTTGATCGCGATGTCGCGAGAAAGGCGCGTGGGCGCCGATATCGAGGAAGCGCGCGCGACGTTCGATTGGCGCGATCTCGCGCCCGCGGTGCTCGGGGATATCGACCGGCGCGAAATCGAAGCCTTGCCCGACGATGCCGCCCGAAACCGCGCGTTCTTCGACTGCTGGACGGCGAAAGAGGCGGTGCTGAAGGCGCACGGCGATGGCATCGGCAGCACGGATGTCGCGATGCACGGCTTTTCGGTTCTTCCGCGCAGGGACGTTCGCTATGCGGTGACGCGCGGCGCGGGCGCGTTCGACGCTATTTCGCTCACCGCGCCCGACGGATACGCTGCCGCGCTAGCCTGGTCCTATTGATGCGCCGCAGCGACGCTCACGCCACTTTCGTGCGGAGCAAATCCCGATGCGTGAGATACAGCCGCAAGTCGAATTCGATCTGATGGTAGCCGGGCTGCATCAACTCGCACAGGCGATAGAAGGCCTTGTTGTGATCGCTTTCCTTCAGATGCGCGAGTTCATGCACGACGATCATCCGAAGAAACTCGGGCGCGGTGTCCCTGAAAAGCGACGCAATGCGGATTTCCTTCTTCGCCTTGAGCTTCGCGCCCTGCACGCGCGAGATGGCGGTGTGCAGGCCGAGCGCGTGACGCAGCACGTCGAGCTTGCTGTCGTAGAAGACTTTGTCGATTGCAGGCGCGACGCGCAGAAATTCCTGCTTCAGATCTGAGCAATATTCATAAAGCGCGCGATCGGACTGTACGGCGTGCCTGTTCGGATAGCGCGCGTCGAGATACGAACCCAGTTGTTGCTGGGCGATCAGTCGGCGAACCTTGTCCTGCAGCACGTTCGGGTAGGCGCTCAGGTATTTCAGGTGTTGCATGACGGCCAAATTCGATAAAAATGCCTGCGTGCGCAGGCGGGCGTGGGACGCATCGGGCAGCGTCCGCAGCGTGATTTGCGCAGCGATTCAGCAATCATTTTAGTCAACGCCGCGCGGCCTCGCCGACGCCGTTCGCACAAGCGTGTTTCGACGCACGCAATTGCGTAAGTTTATGTTTCAGGCCGGTTTCGACCCCAGCGACCGTGCGAACATGCGCCCTCTTCGGGCAAGGGCGACAAAGGCGGTTTCTTCATGGCATCGAGCAAGGCTCATCATGCGACGGGATGGGCGGCAGGCATCATCGCGGCGGCGATCGTGACGCATCCGGCCACGGCGGGCGGCGCGAACATGCTCGCGGGCGTTTTCGCGCTGCTCGCGGGCGTCGCCGGGGCGACCGCGCCGGACTGGCTCGAAGTCGCGTGGTGGACGCGCGCGCGCAAGCTCTGGATCACGCATCGCACGCTCACGCACTGGGGCATCGGCTGGGTTGCGCTGCTCGCGCTTTCGTATCACTTTCTCGGCCGGCATCCGGCGGCGCCCGTCGCGTTCGGCTTCGCGTGCGGCGGGCTCATGCATCTCTTCGCGGACTGGCCGAACCCGCTCGGCGTGCCTTGGATCGCCGCGCGCCATTCGCTCAATCTATGGACGAGCGGCCATTGCGATCTGATCATCGTCGCGGCTGCGTGGGCTGCAGCGCTTTTCGTCGTCGACGATGTCTGGTTTCATCATGTCTATGGCCGCATGCTGCTGAACGCACTACATATCTAGCACGACATCGCGAGGAGTCACGTTCTCATGCAACCGAATCCCATGCGCAACCGCTTCGCTTACTTCCTTGCCGCCTTTCTCGCGATGCTCGCGCTCGGCGGCTGCGCGGGCTTCTTCAATCGCGACGCGATGCGCGTGAGCGTCGCGGGCATCGAGCCGCTCGAAGGGCAAGGGCTGGAGATGCGTTTCGCCGTGAAGCTGCGCATTCAGAACCCGAACGACGCGCCGATCGACTTCGATGGCGTCGCGCTCGATCTCGATCTCAACGGCCGCGCATTCGCGAGCGGCGTCAGCGATCAGCGCGGAACGGTGCCGCGTTTCGGCGAAACGGTGCTGTCCGTGCCGGTGACGGTATCGGCATTCTCGATGGCGCGCCAGGCGTTCGGCTTCGCGAGCGGCGACACCGTCAGCAAGGTGTCGTATGCGGTGCGCGGCAAACTCGCGGGCGGCGCGTTCGGCGGCGCGCGCTTCGCCGACAGCGGTTACGTCGATCTGCCGGGCATGGGCGCGCCCGGCTACTAGGGCGCGGACGGCTCCCACGGATCGTAAGGCACGACGCGATCCGCCTCGTTGGCGTCGTTGCGGGCGATCACGGCGCGCGCTGCTTGCGTCGCGCTCAGATTGACCGGCTGATGCGGCACGCCCGGCGGAATGAATACGAAGTCGCCCGGCTCGTTGATGACCGATTCCGCCAGTCCCGGCCCATAGCGCGTCTCGATGCGTCCTTCGAGTATGTAGATGCCGGTCTCGTAGCCAACGTGGATGTGCGGCTCGCCGCGTCCGCCCGGCGGCACGACGACGATATGCATCGCGAGTCCGCGCGTGCCCGCCGTCTTCGCCGACAGCCCGATGAAATACGGCAGATGCTGAACCGTCGCGAGTTGCTCTTTCGGACGCACCGTGACGACCGTCTGCTGCGCTGTCTCTTCAGTGAAATCCTGCATGGCGATGCCTCCGTGAGCCGCTCTTCAGCTATCGACAATAGTCGAAAGCCGATGTCGCGCAAAGGTCATGCGATGCGGCTAACGTAGCCGGAATGCGCGCACCGTCTTTGTGCAACCGCACATGCCCGACCCGCGAGCGATGCGCCGGGGCGGCGCATAATCTCCTTGATTCGAAGCGCGAGCCGCAATCGCACCGCAACCGAAAGCCTCGGGAGGACACCATGCTGGTCAAGAACGAAGCGCGGGTCGAACATCTCATCAACGATCTTCTCGAGTTCGCGAGAGGGCGATTGCCGGAGCCAAGCTTCAAGGTCATCGAGCCGCTGCTTCGCTATTACTACGAGCAGGTCGATGTCGAGGATATCGCGAGCCGCGATGTCGCCGATCTCTACGGCGCCGCGATGGCGCACTGGCAGACCGCGCAGAAGTTCGTGCCGGGGCGCGAGGTGCTGCGCGTCTACAACCCGAATCTGGAGCAGCACGGCTGGCATTCGGATCACACGGTCGTCGAGATCGTCAACGACGACATGCCGTTTCTCGTCGATTCGGTGACGATGGAACTCAACCGCCTGGGGCTCGCGCTGCATTCGGCGATTCATCCGGTGTTTCGCGTCTGGCGCGCGAGCAAGGGCGCGCATACGGGCGAGATCGAGCGCATCGGTCAGGGTCATGCCGAAGCGGGCGACGGCAACTCCGAGCTCGAATCGTTCATCCATTTCGAAGTCAATCGCTGCGGCGACGGCGAGCGTCTCGACGAAGTGCGCGAGAACATCGCGCGCGTGCTCGGCGACGTGCGCGCGGCGGTCGAAGACTGGCCGAAAGTCACCGAGGCCGCGCGTGTAGCGATAGACGATCTGAAGGCGCGCGATACGACGCCCGACGGCATCGAGTCCCGCGCGTTCCTCGAATGGATGGTCGCCGATCACTTTACGTTCCTCGGCTGCCGCGATTACGAACTCGTCGAGCATGAAGGCGGCTTCGCGCTGCGCGGCGTGGCCGGCTCGGGCCTCGGCATTTTGCGCGAAACCTTGCGCGCGCCGTCCGACGGGGACGTGACGCCGCTGCCGCCGGGCGCGGCCGCGATCATCGAAGGCGCGGCGCCGATCTTTCTGACGAAGGCGAATTCGCGCGCGACGGTGCATCGGCCGGGCTATCTCGACTATGTCGGCGTGAAGCGCACGTCGCCGGATGGCAAGGTGATCGGCGAACGGCGCTTCCTCGGTCTCTATACGTCGACGGCGTATCTCGTGCCCACGTCCGAGATCCCGATCGTGCGCCGCAAATGCGCGAACATCGTGCGGCGCGCGGGCTTTCTCGCGAAGGGGCATCTGGCGAAGTCGCTTATCACGGTGCTCGAACAATATCCGCGCGACGAACTGTTCCAGGCCGATGAAGACGTGCTCTTCGATATCGCCATCGGCGTGCTGCGTTTGCAGGAACATCAGCGCACGCGGCTTTTCGTGCGGCGCGACCGCTTCGACCGCTTCGTGTCGTGCCTCGTCTTCGTGCCGCGCGACAAGTTCAACACCGACTTGCGCCGCCGCATCAGCCGTGTGTTGATGGAAGCGTTCAACGGCAAGAGCATCGAGTTCACGCCGCTCCTGTCCGAATCGCCGCTCGCGCGCATTCATATCGTCGTGCGTGCGGACAGAGGCGCGATGCCCGAAGTCGATACCCGCGAACTCGAAGCGCGCGTCGTGCAGGTCGCGCGCCGCTGGCAGGACGATCTCGCCGATGCGCTCATCGACAGTCACGGCGAGGAAGCGGGCAACCGGCTCCTGCAGCGTTATGCCGATTCGTTCCCGGCGGGTTATCGCGAGGACTATCCGGCGCGCACGGCGGTGCGCGACATCGAATTGATCGAGGCGACGCATACGCGGCCCGGCGGCTTGTCGATGAGCCTGTACCGGCCGATCGAAGCCGGACGCCGCGCGTTTCGCTTCAAGGTGTATCGCGTCGGCGATCCGATCGCGCTGTCGCACAGCCTGCCGATGCTGGAGCATCTCGGCGTGCGTGTCGATGAAGAGCGGCCGTATCTGATCGAGCCGACCGGCGCGCCGAATGCGTGGATCCACGATTTCGGGCTGGAGTTGCAGGACGACGTGGAGTTCGATATCGACCGCGTGAAGCCGCTCTTCGAAAACGCGTTCGCGAGCGTGTGGTCGGGCGAGATCGAGAACGACGACTACAACCGTCTCGTTCTGCGCGCGGAGTTCGGCGCGCGCGACGTGACGATCATGCGCGCCTATGCGAAGTATCTGCGGCAGGTTGGCTCGACCTTCAGCGATGCGTATATCGAGCGCGCGCTGATCGGCAATCCGCTGATCGCGAAGAAGCTGCTGCAACTCTTCATGGTGCGTTTCGATCCGGCGCGCGGCGGCTCGGCGGAAGATCGCGACAAGGCCGCCGAACGCGTGCTCGCCGATATCGAAGCCGCGCTCGACAAGGTGCCGAATCTCGACGAAGACCGCATCCTGCGTCAGTTTCTGGGCGTCATCACGGCGACGGTGCGAACCAATCATTTCCATCGCGATGCGCAAGGCCAGCCGCGTCCGTATGTGTCGTTCAAGCTCGATCCGTCGAAAGTGCCGGGCTTGCCCGAGCCGAAGCCGATGTTCGAAATCTGGGTCTATGCGCCGCGCGTCGAGGGCGTGCATTTGCGCGGCGGACGCGTTGCGCGCGGCGGGCTGCGCTGGTCGGACCGGCGCGAGGATTTCCGCACCGAAGTGCTCGGCCTCATGAAAGCGCAGATGGTGAAGAACACGGTAATCGTGCCGGTCGGATCGAAAGGCGGCTTTGTCGTGAAGAATCCGCCGCCCGTATCGGATCGGGAAGCGTTTCTCAATGAAGGCATCGGGTGTTATCAGATGTTCCTGCGCGGCCTGCTCGACGTGACCGACAACCGCACGCCCGATGGCATCGTGCCGCCGCCCGATGTCGTGCGCCACGATCCCGACGATCCGTATCTCGTCGTCGCCGCCGACAAGGGCACGGCCACGTTCTCCGACTACGCGAACGCGATCGCGCACGAATACGGCTTCTGGCTCGACGATGCCTTCGCGTCCGGCGGGTCGGTCGGCTACGACCACAAGAAGATGGGCATCACGGCGCGCGGTGCGTGGGAATCGGTGAAGCGGCATTTCCGCGAGATGAACTTCGATACGCAGACGACCGATTTCACCGTGGTCGGCATCGGCGACATGTCCGGCGACGTCTTCGGCAACGGCATGCTGCTGTCGCGCCATATCAGGCTGATTGCGGCGTTCGATCATCGGCATGTGTTTCTCGATCCGACGCCCGATGCGGCCACGAGCTTCGATGAGCGCGCGCGTCTTTTCGCGCTGCCGCGCTCCAGCTGGGCCGACTACGATCCCGCATTGATCTCGACGGGCGGCGGCGTCTATCCGCGCACGGCGAAGTCGATTCCGATCTCGCCGCAAGTGCAGGCGGCGCTCGGCATCAGCGCATCGGTGCTCGCGCCGAACGAACTGATCCGCGCGATCCTGCTGGCCGAGGCGGATCTGCTCTATAACGGCGGCGTCGGGACGTATGTGAAGTCGAGCGCGGAGACGCATCAGCAAGTCGGCGATCGAACGAATGATGGCGTGCGCGTGAACGGCGCGGAACTGCGCGTGAAGGTCGTCGCGGAAGGCGGCAATCTCGGGCTCACGCAACTGGGGCGCATCGAGTTCGCGCAGAAGGGCGGCCGCATCAATACGGATGCCATCGATAACTCGGCGGGCGTCGACTGTTCGGATCACGAGGTCAACATCAAGATTCTGCTCGGCCTCGTCGTCGCGGATGGCGAGATGACCGAGAAGCAACGCAACGCGCTGCTCGCCGAAATGACCGATGAAGTCGGCCTGCTCGTGCTGAAGGACAACTATGCGCAGACGCAGGCGCTGTCGATCGCAAAGCGCCATGTCGCCGAAACGCTCGACGCCGAAGCCCGCATGATGCGCTTCCTCGAACGCGCCGGGCGCCTGAAGCGGCGTATCGAGTTCCTGCCGAACGACGACGACATCAACGAGCGCGCGGCGGCGAAGTCGGGGCTGACGTCGCCAGAACGCGCGGTGCTGCTCGCGTACGGCAAGATGTGGCTCTACGACGAACTGCTCGAATCGGACGTGCCCGAAGACGCGCTCGTCGCGGACATGCTGCCCGAGTATTTCCCGAAGCCCTTGCAGCAGCGCTATAGCGAGACGATGCAGCGCCATCCGCTGAAGCGCGAGATTCTCGCGACGCATCTGACGAACGCGCTCGTGAATCGTGTGGGCTGTACGTTCGTGCATCGGCTGATGGAAGAGACCGATGCGCGCCCGAGCGATATCGTGCGCGCGGCGCTGATGTCGCGCGATGTCTTCGATCTCGACGATTTGTGGCGCAGCATCGACGGACTCGACAACATCGTCGCGGATGAAGTGCAGGCGCGCATGTTCGTCGATGTCGTGCGTCTGCTCGACGATACGTCGCTGTGGTTCCTGCGTCATCTGAAGCACAACGGATCGGGCTCGAACGAGGCGAAGGGTTTGCTCGCGCGTTGCCGCGAGGCGGCGCTTCGACTCGCGCCGCAACTGCCGGCGCTCTTGCCCGCGACGCAGCTCGACGCGTGGTACGCGCGGCGGCGCGATCTGGAGGATGCGGGCGTCGAGAGCAGTCTCGCGGCGCGCGTCGCGAGCGGCGAGATCGCGACCGCCGTGCTCGACAGCGCGGAAGTGGCGGCGTGTTCCGGGCGCGGCCTGGAACTTGTGGCGAGCGTGTATTTCGGCATCGGCACGTTGCTCGATTATCGCGGCATCGCCGAACGGGCGATGGCACTGCCGATCACGACGCACTGGGACTTGCTCGCGCGCGCGGCGGCGCTGGAAGAGCTCGCGCGATTGAAGCGCGCGCTGACGGTGAGCGCGCTCGAACAGTCGCGCGGCATCGATGCGCCGGATGTCATTGTCGAGAGCTGGCGCGCGAAACGGCAGGACGCGCTGGATCGGTACACGCGCTTGCTGGCCGAATTGCGGGCGAGCGGCGGCGCGAGTTTGTCGATGCTGCTGGTGGTCGTGAGGGAGATGGCGGTGCTGGAGAGAGCGTAGGGACCGTGGGGATTGGCGGCCTTTTATCAATTCTCAACAAATCGTCTCAGGCGTTCCCCTCGGCACTCATTTTTAGGAACTGTCCTTCTTTTTGAAAGATTTGAATTGCCAAATAATTGTCGATTTTTCGAAAGCACCTGTCTGACGGCAGGTGTTTTCAAGATTCGACGTTTTGGAGGCAATTCATGAGCGTTATCAAAGGGCGCCTGGCGATCGCGGTTGCGGTCGCGTCCGTTGCAGTTCTGTTTGGCGGATGCGCGACCGAGGCGTCGCACTCGGTCGCGGTTCCCGCCGTCGCGAGTTCCCAGAAGCCGTTCGCGGGCAAGCCCGTGCCCGTCGCCATCGGCAAGTTCGACAATCGCTCGAATTACATGCGTGGCGTGTTCTCGGATGGCGTCGATCGCCTCGGCAGTCAGGCGAAGACCATCCTCGCCACGGCCTTGCAGCAAAGCCGACGCTTCACCGTGCTGGATCGCGACAACCTTGGCGAAACGAAACAGGAAGCCGGGTTCGCGAACAAGGCGCAGTCGATTCGAGGCGCGAATTACATCATCACCGGCGACGTGACGGAGTTCGGCCGCAAGGATGTCGGCGATCAGCAATTGTTCGGCATTCTCGGACGCGGGAAGACTCAGGTGGCCTATGCGAAGGTCAGCCTCAATATCGTCGATATCGCCACGTCCGAGATCGTGACGTCGAGCCAGGGCGCCGGTGAATTCAGTTTGTCGAGCCGCGAAGTGATTGGCTTCGGCGGAACGTCGAGCTATGACTCCACGCTCAATGGCAAGGTGCTCGATTTTGCGATCAGCGAAGCGGTCAATCACCTGGCCGAACAAGTCGATGCCGGCGCCCTGCCGGCCGCAAAGTAATTCCACTCGTTTTCATCCGAACAACAACATGATCGTCAAGATTCACAAACTGACCGGCTTCGCGCTGCCGGTCGCGGTGGCGTGCTCGCTGCTGACGGGTTGCGCAACACAGACCACGTCGCTTTATCAATGGGACGGCTATCAGCCGCAGGTCTACGAATACTTCAAGGGACAAACGAGTCCGTCCGACCAGATCGCCGCACTCGAAGCGGCCCGCGAGAAGGTCTTCGCAAAGGACAAGACATTGCCTCCGGGCTTTCGCGCGCATCTCGGCATGTTGTACGCGACCGTGGGCAAGGGCGCCGAGGCTCGTCAGCAATTGACCGAGGAAAAGGAGCGCTTTCCCGAGTCGTCTACGTATATGGATTTTCTGTTGAGCAAACTTCAGTAAGCACCGACCATGACTTTCAATATTTCCCGCAAACTCATCGCGGTGCTGTCGATCCTCTTGACGATGACCGCATGCGCTTCGCGCTCGCCGAGCCAGACGGACTACACGGCGTTCCGCAACAGCAAGCCGCGTTCGATTCTCGTTCTTCCGCCTGTCAACGACTCGAAGGATGTCGGCGCGACCTACGGCATGCTGTCCCAGATGACGATGCCGCTCGCCGAGGGCGGTTACTACGTCGTGCCGGTCGCCGAGATGGAAGAGACCTTCAGGCACAACGGTCTGACGACTGCAAACGACATTCAGGACGTTTCGGCGGCGAAGCTGCGCAGCATTTTCGGCGCGGACGCAGCGTTGTACACGAAGATCACCGCATACGGCTCGTCGTATCAAGTGGTCGCGAGCACGACTCAGGTCACGGCCGCGGCGAAGCTCGTCGATCTGCGCTCAGGCGAAACGCTTTGGAGCGGTTCGGCCACGGCGAATGGCAACGAGGTCGGCACGAACGTGAGCGTCGGGTCCGGTCTCATTGGCGCGCTTGCGCAAGCTGCTGTCACGCATGTCGTGAATGTCACCAGCGACAAGTCATGGGCCGTTGCGGGACTCACTAGTCAGCGCTTGCTGGCAACGGGTGGATCGAACGGTCTGCTGTATGGGCCACGCTCGCCGAAATACGGAACGGACTGACCGGGACATAACGCGAGAAGCGACAACGCGCCGAATCATCGGCGCGTTTTTTTTCGCCGATTAAACCGTCGTTTCCTTAATAGATGATCGTTAAATAAGGAATACACAGCAAAGCCATGAAGCACTGTATCCACTCGCTCGCCGCATCGGCAACTTTGTCCGATACATGCTAGATCGCATGCACGATTTAACTGCTCGGGCACTTTACATCGCGTAAATCAAGGCATTAAATCAACAGGCGGGCCGAAGCGTCCGCTTGTTGCAATTCATCCCCGTTCTCGTGATTTCTCCGACGTGCATCCGATCGACATGCCACGCACGATCCGATGGCGGGTTCCTTGCGCTTTCGCGTACCAACTGGCAGGGTCGGACACGTCGCGGCGCTTCATATAGCAGCGAGGTCTCACAATGAGCAACATTTCAGGCGAAGCGATCGACACCCTCAAGGCGTCGGTGCGAGGCAGGCTCATCACACCGTCGGATTCCGATTACGACGAAGCGCGCAAGGTCTGGAACGCGACTATCGACAGGCGCCCCGCGCTCATCGTGCGTTGCGCCGGCGCGGCTGACGTCATCGCCGCGCTAGCGTTCGCGCGCGAGCAGGGCGTACTCGTTTCGATTCGCGGCGGATCGCACAACATCGCGGGCAGCGCAGTCAGCGACGACGCCTTGATGATCGATCTCTCCGCGCTGAAGTCCGTGCGTATCGATCCGCAAGCGAAGCGCGGCTATGTCGAGCCCGGCGCGCTGCTCTCCGACTTCGATCACGAAGCGCAGGCATTCGGCCTCGCGACACCGCTCGGCATCAACTCGACGACGGGCGTCGCCGGTCTCACGCTCGGTGGCGGCTTCGGCTGGATCAGCCGCAAGTTCGGCGTGACAGTCGACAATCTCGTCGCAGCGGAGATCGTCACGGCCGACGGCACCTGGCGCCGCGTGAGCGCGGACAGCGAGCCCGATCTCTTCTGGGCATTGCGCGGCGGCGGCGGCAACTTCGGCGTCGTGACGCTCTTCGAATATCAGCTGCATGAAGTCGGTCCGCAGATATACGGCGGCCTCGTCGTCTTTCCGCTCGAACAGGCGAATGAGGTTCTGCCGAAGTATCGCGAGTTCGTCGCGCAATGTCCCGACGAGCTCACCGTGTGGGCCGTGCTGCGTCTCGCGCCGCCGCTGCCGTTTCTTCCCGAGGACGCGCACGGCAAGCCCGTGGTCGTGTTGGCGAGTTGCTATGTCGGCCCGGTCGAAAACGGCGAAAGGGCGCTCGCGCCCGTACGCAGCTTCGGCGCGCCCTATGGCGAACATCTCGGCGCGATGCCGTTCGCAGCATGGCAGAAGGCATTCGATCCGCTGCTCACGCCGGGTGAGCGCAACTACTGGAAATCGCACAACTTCGCGAGTCTGAACGACGCAACCTTCGACATCCTGACGAATGCGGTGAAGTCGCTTCCGTCGACGCAGTGCGAGGTCTTCATCGGCGCGATGGGCGGCCAGACGAATCGCGTGCCGGTCGATGCAACCGCTTATGCGAATCGCGATTCGATCTACACGATCAACATTCACGGCCGCTGGAGCGAGGCCGCGGACGACGAGAAGTGCACGAAGTGGGCGCGCGACATGTTCTCCGCGATGACGCCGCATGCAATCGGCAGCGTCTACGTGAACTTCATGACGGGAGAAGAAGGAGACCGTGTGAGAGCGGCGTATGGTCCGAATTACGAGCGGCTCGCCGAAGTGAAGCGGCGCTACGATCCGGATAACCTGTTCCGCAGCAATCAGAACATCACGCCGGCGGCGTGACGGCAGGTGCGTCGTGTTTCGCGATGAAACACGACGCACCGCAAGCGTCGTTCAGGGCCGGTTCAGTTGACGGCCGATATCGCGCGTGCCGAACCTCGACGCGTCGTTATCGGCTTCTTCATAGACGAGTTTGAGCGTTTCGACGCTCAGATATTGACGCAAGAGGCCCAAAAATTTTGGCTCGACCGCGAGACGCAGCCGGTCGAATCGTTGATGCAAGCGGCTCCGTTCGAGATAATCCGCGACGGTCCGCGCGAACTTCTCACGATCCATTTCTGCCGTTTCGGTCGCGCGCGGCGCGGGGTTCCTGAGGTCCTCGACTTGCCGCAAATCCAGCTTCAATCCCTGCGTTTCGAAGATCCGGGCACGGCTGCCGTCGGCGGCGAGAACCCAGGTGATGGCGGTCATGATGCTCCTCCTGTTCGCCAGCCCAAGCGGGCTCCCGCCATTGTGCGCCTAATCTTCGTTTAGCGGCTTCGTTGTCGCCCCGCATTCGTTTTCGCGGCGCAGCAACGCGCGCGCGAATGTGCATCAAGGCAGCATCGAACCGCTCGCTGCGAAGCGCGTGTGGAACGAAAACGCCTGATCGAGGCGATGCGGCGTATGTCCGCCGAGCGCTGCTGCATCGCGGTAATAGTCGCGCAAAAGATCGCGATAGAGCGGATGCGCGCAGTGCTCGATCACGCTCATCGCGCGTTCGCGTGGCGCGAGGCCGGTGAGGTTGGCGAGCCCGCGTTCAGTCACGACGATATCGACATCGTGCTCGTTGTGGTCGCAATGGGGCACCATCGGCACGATGCTCGAGATACGGCCGTCCTTCGCGATCGATTTCGTCGCGAACACCGCATACGCCGCATTGCGCGCGAAGTCGCCCGAGCCGCCGATGCCGTTCATCATGTGCGTGCCGCCGACGTGCGTCGAATTCACGTTGCCGTAGATGTCGGCTTCGAGCGCCGTGTTGATCGCGATGAGACCGAGGCGCCGAATCACTTCAGGATGATTGCTCACTTCCTGCGGCCGCAGCACGAGCCGGTCGCGATAGCGTTCGATCTCGTTGAACACTTTCTCCTGCCGTTGCGCGGACAGCGTGATCGACGCGCCCGATGCGAACGTCGCCTTGCCTGAGTCGAGCAGATCGAAGGTCGAGTCTTGCAGCACTTCGGAATAGATCGTCAGCGCTTCGAACGGCGACGCCGCGAACCCCGACAGCACAGCGTTCGCAATGGTGCCGATGCCGGCCTGCAACGGCGGCAACTGTTTCGGCAGACGCCCGCGCGAGACTTCATGCTGAAAGAACTCGATGAGATGACCGGCGATCAACGCCGTGTCCTGGTCGGCGGGCAACACGGTGGATGCGCTGTCCGGCTTGTCGGTGATGACGATCGCGGCGATCTTCTCGATCGGAATCTCGATGGCGGCCGCGCCGATCCGGTCATGCGGGCGCACGATCGGCAGCGCTTCGCGCGCGGGACGGCGCTCGGGAATCCAGATGTCGTGCAGGCCTTCGAGCGAGAGCGGCTGCGCCAGATTGATCTCGACGATCACGCGTTCGGCGAGGATCGCGAAGCTCGCGGTATTGCCGACCGAGGTCGTCGGCACGATGCCGCCGCTCTCGGTGATCGCGGCTGCTTCGACGATCGCGAGGTCGAGCTTGCCGAGGCGATTCGCGCGCAGCAGTTCGACCGTCTCCGACAGGTGTTGATCGACGAACATTACGTCGCCGCGGTTGATCGCGCGGCGCAAGGTCGTGTCGACCTGAAACGGCAGGCGTCGCGCAATCGCACCGGCTTCGGTCAGGATGCGGTCCGTGTCATGACCGAGCGATGCGCCCGTCATGAGCGTGATACGCAACGGTTCGTCTTCCTCGCGGGCGCGGCGCGCGATTTCGAGCGGCACGGCTTTCGCGTCACCCGCGCGCGTAAAGCCGCTTGCGCCGACGATCATGCCGTCGCGAACGAGTTGAGCCGCTTCGGCGGCCGTGGTGATTTTTCCGCGCAACGCGGCACAGCGAATACGATCTTCGTACATCGACGTCTATCTTCAAGAGCTTCGTTTAACCGAAGGCGATTATAGGTAGCGCGGTTTGCCGTCGAAATCGCAACGTTGAAAGACATTGTTCCAATGCCGTGCGACATTGCGCTTTGTCCAAATCGATGCACGCAAGCGCGTTCGCACGCGCCATGAAAGTGCGGCAAAAGAGCGCGCTGGCGAAAAATCGATTCGACTATAAGACGCGCGACGCCGTGGATTAATCGCCGGACCAGGAAGTCAGCTTTGCATGGCGAGGAAGGATGCGTTCAGCGATGCGCGTCGAAGGGCGCATCCGGATCCACCAGCGCCGTGCGGACGAAGTGCAGGCACGCGAGCACGCGCTGCACCTCGCGCCGCCTGCTGCGTTCGTCGCGCGTGCGTTCGAGCATGTCTTCTGCGATCACGATCGACGCGACGACCGAAGCTATCGCGCGACGCAGCGTCCGGCTATCCGGCGTGCGGAACAGCACGGCGATATCGCGCAACACACGCGCGAGCGACGTGCTCCACGCGATGCGCAATGCATCGGGAATGCACGCCGTATGCAGCGCGCGGGAGTCGCGCCGAAGATCGATCATCGCTTGTCCGACTTCGAGCGTGACGAGCATCCACAAAAGCGCATGCCGATGTTCACGCGAGCGTCGCGTGAGCAAGGCGCGCAATTGCGACATCAGATCGTGCGTGCCCGAATGGAAGCGCTCGCCGAGTCCCGCGAGCTTGCCTTCGCATGCGAGCGCCGCTTGCGCGCGCAATTGCGCGAGCGTCTTGCCGACGAGCCAACGCGTGCGTGGCGGCACGATGACCGCGCACGCGATGGCCGCGCCGAGCATCGCGACGAGAACGGCAACGCCGTTGTTCAGCAACAGGCCCGGATCGTAGACGATGCGATTGTCGGGCGCGGCGAGCAGGCAGAAGAACACGCAGAAGCCGATGCCATAGCCCGCGCTCGACGGACGCATCGCGAGAAAAGCGCCTGCCGCGAGCGGCGGCGCGAGCATCGCGCACAGGAGCGCCAGGCCGTCGATCGCCGGATACACGCGACACAGATATGCATATCCGATGACGATCGCGAGCGCCGCACCCGCGGCCATCTGCGCGATGAATTTCGAAGGCCGCGCCAATGCCGACGACAACGCGCACGCGAGCGTCGCGCCGATGACGGCGTAGCCTCCGCTCGGCCACGCCGTCACGATCCAGAACCAGGCCGTCGCCGCGATCACGATGCCTGTACGCATGAAGGTCGCGACGACGACGAAGCGGCTGGTCCGCGCGTCGTATCGCGGCGCCGCGCGATGGTTCGGAATCGACAGATAGCGAATCGTATCGGCGATGAAGCGATACAGCAGCTCCGCCGATGTCGTGAAATCGAGTTGCGTCGCGTGATCGGTGTGAGGGAGCGCGCGTTGTGCATCGCGCAGGCGTTTCGGCAGCGTCGCTTTGTAGCGCTCCAGATGTTCCTTCAGCGCTTCGCTTTCGAAGTTCTGCGCAAGCTCTTCGAAGAAGGGCGCGAGTGCATCGCTCGCGCGCAGGCGCTTCATCGATTGATCGAGCGCATGCAGGCGCGCGCACGCGTCCATGAAGGCGCTGTTCAGTTGCGCCAGCTTGCCGTTGCCCTGACGCATCGCGGGCGACTCATACGTGGCGAAACCACGCGTCGCTTCGAAGCCGACGATCTCATCGACGAAATCGGCGAAGCGGCGTTCGCGCGCGATACGCGAAAGACGTCCGCGCAATACGTCGGCGGCGAATGCGGCGAAACGCATCCGGCGCGCATCGAGCGACTGCGTGAGCGTCGCGCTCGCATGACGCGGAAACACGAGCGCGCTCACCACGCTCGAACACACGATGCCGAGCATCACTTCCGCACCGCGCGTGAGCGTTGCGATGAGCAGGCTGTTCGGATCGGTGACGGCGGGAATGCCGATCAGCGCAGCCGTATAGCCCGCGAGCACGAAGCCATACCAGCGAAAGTGCCGGTAACGCACGGCGAGCGCGGTGCACGCCGCGACCCATATCGTCAGCGCGAGCGCATGGAGCTCGGGCTGTTGCACGAACACGGCGCCGAGCGCGAGCGCGGCGATCATGCCGAGCGCCGTGCCCGCGAAACGATAGACGCTCTTCGCGAGCACCATGCCGGAGAACGGCTGCATCAGGACGAAGGTGGTCGTCATCGCGACGCGCGGCTGCGGCAATTCCAGCCGCATCGCGATGCTCATCGCGATGAACGCGGCCAGCAAGGTCTTTGCGAGATGCAGCCAGACGTGGCCATCGGTGACGAGCCAGTCGCGCATCGACAGGCGTGCTTGCTGGAGCGACATGCTGACCGCCGATAGTCCTCTCGTCATGAAGGCGCCGATTGTAGGCAAGCGGACCGGGCGGATTAATGTGCAAATCAGGGAACATTCTTTCCTGATTCAACAACAATCGATCGCGCGCCAAGGCGGACAATAGCGCTTCCGAAGTGAATGTGACGGTTTGATGGACACCCTACAGAACATGCGGGTTTTCACTCGCGTGATCGAAGCCGGCAGCTTCACGGCTGCGGCTCAGTCGATGAACTCGACGACCGGCGCGATGTCGCGCGCCGTATCCGAACTCGAAGCCCATTTGCGCACGCGCCTGATGAACCGCTCCACGCGGCGTCTCGCGCTGACATCGGCGGGCGAGCGTTATCTGAAGCGCGTGCGGCAGATTCTCGCCGATATCGACGGCGCCGAAGAAGAAGCAAGCTGCGCGTATGAGCATCCGACGGGCACGTTGCGCATGTCCAGTTTCGCGAGCGTCGGACAACATTACATATTGCCTGCGATCGCGCGATATCGCGCGCTCTATCCCGATGTGAAAGTCGAACTCACGCTATCGCAGCGCATGCCCGATCTCTTCGAAGGCAGCAGCGACGTAGCGGTGGTGTCGGCGGGCGCGCTGTCGGATTCTGAAGTGATTTCGCACAAGCTGGGCGAGACCTTCAGCATTCTGTGCGCGTCGCCGGAATACATACGTTCGCGCGGCGCGCCCGACGTGCCCGCCGATCTCGCGCAACACGATTGCCTCACGCTGCAGACGCCCGCGTTTCCCGCGCGCGAGTGGACGCTCGAAGGGCCGGAAGGCCGCGAGACGATGCAGATCAGCGGAACGGTGCAGGTGAACATCGCGGAATCGCTCGTCGTCGCGATTCGCGAAGGCATGGGCATCGGCATGTTGCCGCTCTATGCTGCGATCGAAGGCTTGCGCAATGGCTCGCTCGTGCGCGTGCTGCCGCAGCACACGCTGCAGCGCACGAATCTCTATGCGCTCTATGCGTCGCGCAAGTTCGTCGATGCGAAGACGCGTACGTGGGTCGAATTCCTGCGCGCGCATCTTCCCGACGTGATCGCGCGCGATGAAGCGTTGCTCGCGGAAGTGGGCCGAACGCCATCGAAGGTTCTGCGCGCCGCGTGAATCACGTATCGCTCCACATGCGCAACAGGTTGTGATAGCAGCCGACGAGCGTGCGTTTCGCGCTTTCGTCGCCGTTGGTCGCATTCAGGCGTTGAATGGAGTTGTCGAGATCGAAGAGCAGCGCGCGTTGCGCATCGTCGCGCACGAGGCTTTGCGCCCAGAAGAAACTCGACACGCGTGCGCCGCGCGTGACGGGCCGCACCTGATGCAGGCTCGTCGCGGGATAGACGATCGCATGTCCCGCGGGCAGCTTCACTTCCTGCACGCCGTACGTGTCTTCGATGATGAGCTCGCCGCCGTCGTATTCGTCGGGCGGCGTGAGAAAGAGCGTGATCGATACATCGGTACGCACGCGCGCGCCATGCCCCGGCACGATGCGGATCGCGCCATCGACATGACTGCCGAAATGCATGCCGCCTTCATAGCGATTGAAAAGCGGCGGATACACGCGATTGGGCAGCACCGCGCTGATGAAAAGCGGATGACGCTCCAGCACGCCGACGAGCGCGTCGCCGAGTTCGAGCGCGATCGGCGAGCCTTCCGCGATCTGCATGTTGCGCTTGACCGGCGCGCCCTGATAGCCCGCGGTCGCGCGGCCATCGACCCATGAGTCGCTTGCTTCGAGACGCGCGCGCATTGCGGCGGCGTCCTCGGGGGAGAGCACGTTCGGTATCGAGAGGATCATTGTTATTGCCTTCGCGAGCGCGCGCCATGAGTCGCATGGCGCGCGCATTCGCATCACATCACATCAACGGAAGCGGTAATTCAACGTCGCGATGAACGTGCGGCCGAGACCCGGCACCGCGCGTCCGCCATCGGACGGAATCAGGGCGTCGTAGTACTTCTTGTCGAACAGGTTCTGCACGTTGAACTGGATATCGTAGCGCTTCTGATGATATGCGGCCATCGCGTCCCAGCGCACGTAGCCGCCCGCTTGAACGAGATTGTTGTTCGCCGCGTAGCGCGACGATACATACGAAGGCCCGCCGCCGATCTGCCATACGGGCGTGAAGTCGTACGTCGTCCACAGCGTCAACATGTGCTTCGGCGTGTTGGCGGGCGTGTTGCCTTGCGTGCCGTCGAATGCCTTCAGGATGGTGCCATCCATGTACGTGTAGCCGCCGAACATCTGCCATTGCCGCGTGATGTGGCCGGCGATGCCGAGCTGATAGCCGCGCACGCGCACGTCGCCATCGAGTGAATAGCTGCCGTCCGAAGCGAGCGTGCGCGCATTGGTCTTCTCGATGTTGAAGAGCGATTGCGTGATCGACAGGCCGCCGTTCAGCAGATCCCACTTCGAGCCGATTTCATAGGACTTGTTGTGCTCGGGCGGCAGGTTTTGCTGGCCGTTGGTGAGCGTGAGCGCTTCGAGCGACGGATCGAACGACGTGCCGTAAGAGACGTAGTACGACTGCCAGTCCGTTGGCTGCCATACGACGCCTGTGCGCACGCTCGTGAAATAGTTCGTCTGCGTCGCGTAACCGGGCTGATTGATCGAGTTGTTGATCGCCGCTTCATAGCGGTCCCAGCGCACGCCGCCGATCCACTTCCAGTGCTCGCCGATCGAGATGGTGTCGTTCAAATAGACGCCGATGCCGTTCGCGCTCGACTCCGCGAGATTGGTCGCCACTTCGCGATAGTTCGCCGGACGCGGCACATACGCCGGATCCACGAGCGGCACGATGGCGAGCGTGTTCGACGGCAGACCCGGCGTGGTCGCCGTGAAGGTCTGGTTGCTATACGTTTCGTGACTCAGATCGACGCCCGCGAGCATGTCGTGCTTCAAGGG
Source organism: Caballeronia zhejiangensis (assembly GCF_000698575.1). GTDB lineage: Bacteria > Pseudomonadota > Gammaproteobacteria > Burkholderiales > Burkholderiaceae > Caballeronia > Caballeronia zhejiangensis. The sequence continues at coordinate 78,729 of NZ_JFHD01000008.1, read as the reverse complement.
GCCGGTCGCGAACTTGCCTTGAACGTCGGTCGTGTTGTAGACCGAGTGATCGTTGATGGTGCGGTCCTTGCCTTGCAGACGCACGAAGAGCGACGAGAGCGGCAGCGTCGTGTAATTGCCGTTCGAGAGCGCGGGCGACGTGCCGAGCGGGCCCGTCAGCACGGCCGCCGCGTTGGTCGCGCGCGCTTCGGTGCTGTAGTGGCTGAACTGCGTCTGGTTGCGCAGCGTGAACATGTCGTCGAAGCGATGTTCGATGCGCGCGTTAACCGTCTGCACATCCTGAATCGTGCGGTCGTCGGTGAAGCCGTAGAAGGTCTTCGTATCGACGGGCGCGGGATGGCCGTTCAACGGCGGAATGCCGTAGTCGGGCTGATCGCGGTTGTGCTGGATCAGCGCCGACAACGTCACCTGCGTCGGCGTGCCGATGCCGAATTTCACTTCGGGCGCGATGCCGTAGTCCTTGTTGATCATCTCGTCGCGCGTCGAGCCCATCGACTGGCCGAACGCGTTGATGCGGAACGCGGAGGTATCCGTCATCGGCTGATTGATATCGACCGTCGTGCGATAGCGGTCGTGCGTGCCGGCTTGCAGCGAGACATCGGCGCGCGGATTCAGCGTCGGCTGCTTGCTGACCTGATTGATGACGCCGCCCGTCGAACCGCGCCCGAAGTACAGCGACGACGGCCCGTACAGCACGTCGATCGATTCCAGATTGAACGTATCGCGATAGTACTGGCCGCGATCGCGGAAGCCGTCGAGATAGATGTCGGTGCGCGCCGAGAAGCCGCGCAGGTTGATGTTATTGCCGATCTGGCCGCCTTCGGCCGCGCCGAGCGTGACGCCGGGCACGTTGCGCAGCGCATCGGAGAATGAGCTCACGGCCTGCGATTGCAGCACCGCCTTCGGCACCACGACGACGGCTTGCGGAATGTCGCGCAGGGCGGTCGGCACCTTTGCGCCGACGCTCGACATCTCCGGCTGGAAGTCGGGCGCGTCGGCCTGACCCGTCACCTTGACGGCGGGCAGGGTCGCGGTTTCGGGTGCGGCGGCGGGGGGCGTGTCTTGCGGTGCGGCTTGTGCGGATTGCGGTGCGGTCTGGGCGTAAAGCGGCGCGGCCATGGGCACGGCGGCAATAGTCACCAATGCCGCAGCAAGCGGCGTCTTTCTCAACATGTCGTTTTCCCGATGCTTGTTAGTGAAATTCAAATCGGCAGCGAAGCGGGTTTTCGACTGCCGACGTTGACCGATCCGAGATCGAGGCGAAGGCGGGCGACGTCGTCGAGAAAGAACCGGCGGCGGCGCCCTGAGAGCGCACGTCGCGCTCGACGGGCTTCATTGAGTCAACCTATCGGCGCGATCATGTTAAATGCGAATCAGTATCATTACATGTCTCAGAAACATTTGGAAATATCCTAGTTTCGCGACGGGTCTTTTTGCCCCTTTTTGTGACGGTGGCGCAACGTAAGATTATGTAAGGTTGGCTTTGGCGCTTGGGCGGCGCCGCTGAAGGCTTGCTGGACGGGATCGAGCGGGCGAGCAGCAGGCGATGAAGAACGACGCTACGACGAAGCGCTTCAGAACCCCGCGACGCCCGATGTAACGAGCGAGTAAGGTCCGCTCGTCAATTGCTGTCTGAGAAACTCGATGCACACGCGAATCTTCGCCGAATGCGACGAGCGCGCCGACGTCACCGCCCACACGTCCGCGCGCTGCCGATAAGCCGGCAGAACGGGCACGAGACGGCCGTTTTGAAGACTGCCGGCGGCGTCCCAGATCGAGCACATCACGATGCCGAAACCTTCCTCGGCCCACTGCCGCACGATGTCGCTGTGGTTCGAAGCAATCGGCCCGGTCACTTTGACGCTTTCCTCGCCGTTCGGCCCGGCGAGCCGCCAGACGCCGAAACGCTGATCGCGCCCGCGAAACAGCAGGCAATCGTGATGCGCCAGTTCGGCCAGCGTTCTAGGCGTGCCGCGCCGTTCGAGATACGCGGGCGCGGCGGCGAGCACGCGAAAACTGTCGACGATCTTGTGCGCGATCAGATGCGGCTCCAGCACTTCGCCGACGCGAATGTCGATATCGAAGTTCTCGCCGACGAGATCGACGCGCCGGTCGAGCAGTTCGAGCCAGATTTCCAGCCCCGGATGGCGACGCCGTAGCAAGGTGAGCGCGGGCGAAACATGCTCGCGCCCGAGCCGCAGACTCGTGCCGATCCGCAAGACGCCGCGCGGATCGTCGAGGCCGGCGAAGGCGTCGGCCATGCCCTGGACGTCGTCGAGAATCTTTTGCGTCCATTGGAACGCCGCTTCGCCGTCGCTCGTGATGGACACGCGGCGCGTCGTGCGCGTGAAGAGCCTGACGCCGAGACTCGTCTCCAGCATCGCAATGCGCTTGCTGACGTGCGCCGGCGAGATGCCGGTCTCGGTCGCGGCGGCGATGAAGCTCGAACGCCGCGCGACGATGCAGAACAACTGCAAGTCGCGCAGGAATTGGTCGTTGTTCGCGACGAGCGCGCTTTGCGTTTTCATTCGAACGATGTTGGCCCGCTTGCGGCAGTGGATCAAGCCTAGCCGCAAGCGCGGCGCACGCGCAAGAACATCAGTTCGACAGCGACAGATACGGCGAGCTGAACGCCTGCGGCGGAAACACCGGCTGCGCGCCGCCCTGACGCGTGAAGCTGTAGCGCACATAAACGGCGGCGAGCCACTCGCGATACTGATACGCGTTGCCGAACGATGCCGTCGCGCCGAACGCGAGTTGTGGCGCGAGCTGGTATTCGCCCGTCGCGCTGAGCGAATACGACACGCCCGTCTTGCTCTGGCCGGGATAGATCGCGCCCGCATCCGGCGTCGCGCCGGAACTCGCGGCTCGCGCCTGATACGTGCCGTTCGTCGGGAAATAGTCCGACGCGTCCTGCCGATAATGCTGCACGCCGATCGAACCCTTCAGGTCGTACGTGAAAAGCCCCGTGCGTCCCATGTATTCGACCGGGAAGTTCAGGATCACGTACTGCTGCGGGCTGAAGTAGCCGCCTTGGCCATACGTGAAGTACGACAGGTTCTTGTCGTAGTGCATCAGCGTGGTGTTGGCGCCGACGGTCAGCGTCTGGTCGGCATCCTTGATGAGACGCGTGTAGATGCCGCCGCCGCCCTTCACCGCGTTGTTGGTCGCGACCTGATTGCCGTCGAGGAACTGATACGCCGCGTTCACGTAGACGCCGCTCGTGCCGTCGTCCCAGCCGAGGTCGGCGCGCGCGCCCGTCGATGTCACGCCGCCCCATTCGAGGTTCGCGCCCTGATCGCGCGCGCCGGCGTACGAAAGCAGGCTGTCGGTGACGGCGCGGCGGGCGACGGCGAGCGAATACGACACCTTGTCGGTGATCGCGTTCTGATACTGCAATCCGCCGACGACATTGGTCTCGCGAAAGCCGAGCGGCGTCGTGCCGACATCGCCCTTGAAGTTGCGGTTCTCGTAGCCGAGCGAGAGCCCGACGCCCGTCGCCGTCTGCGAGCCGTAGTTGTTGGTCGGCGGCGTGGCGGTCGCGCCGAGGCCGGAGCCGAAGCGCGCGAGCGTGTTCGGCTCGCTGCTCGCGGTGCCGGCGTCGAGCGTGACGGGCGTCGCGCGCACGATGACGTGGCCGTTGCCGGCCTTGATGCGGCCTTCGATGGGCGCTTCGATATCGGTCAGGTTCGAGAGGCCGTCCTCGCCGTCGCGGCTGCGGAAGATGAGGCCGCCGGAAATCGTGCTCGCCTGCTCGCGATTGATCTGCGCGAGTTCCTCCGCGACGCCCGCCGTCTGCGAATTCGCGACCGGCGCGGGAACGCCGCCCGTGCTCATCGTCGCGGCTGCGGCGGCGCGCTGCGCGGGTTGCGCCTGCGACGGGTAATAAGGCTGCGCGTAGCCCGCGGGCGGCTGCGGGATGTACTGCTGCTGCGCGTACTGCGGCGGCGCGTATGGCTGCGGCGCGTACTGTTGCGGCTGCTGGTAATAAGGCTGCTGCTGCGGCGGCGGCGCGCCGTAGGCGTACGGATCGGCGGGACGCGTCGTCGCGGTCTTGGGCGATGACGCCGGCTTTTTCTTCGAGCTGGCGGGCAGCGGCGCGTTGTACGCATTGGCTTGCGCCTCGCGCGCGCCGGGCGACATCGGCCAGGGCTCGGCATACGGATCCTGCGCGGCGTAAGGCTGCTGCTGATACGGCTGCGGTTGATACTGCTGCGGCTGCGTATAAGCCGGCTGATACCCGCCATCCTGTCCCGGATACGGCTGCAACGGCGCGCCCGATTGACCCGAGCCATACGCGTCGGGTCCGTAGCCGCCGCTCGGCACCGGGCGCGGCGCGGCGTTGGGCATCGTCATCGGAGCGGAGGACGGCGCGACGTAAGGCACGGAATACGGCGCGGGCTGAGGAGGCGGCAGATAGTTCGGCACGGGCTGCGAATAACCTTGAGGAAGGGCCTGACGATAAGACGCGTCCGATGCGAGCGCCGGGTTCGACGCCGTATCGACGGCCGTCTTGCCTTCGAACGGATTGGTGCCGGGCAGCGGATTCAAGCCGACACGGCTCATCGCGGTTTCCCAGCCGGGCGGGACATTGCCGCGTCCCTGCGCCGACGCCGCCGGCGCGGGCGTATTCGCGGCGACGAGCGAGCGTTGCAGGAACTGCGCGGCGAGATCGAGCTTGCCTTGCGCGCGATACATCCGGCCGATCGCGGCGAGCACGCCCGGATCGTTCGGCGCGGCTTCGTACGCCTGATTCGCGTAGGTCTGAGCGAGCTTGAAATCGCGCACGCCGCTCGCCGCCGACATCGCCGCCGTCTGCAAGCCGATATCGTCCGGACGGCGCGACAGCGCTTTTTGATAGCACGAGAGCGCGTTGCGGTCATCGCCCGCCGATGTGTACATGCGGCCGAGCGCCGCCTGCAGGTCGGCGTTGTCGGGCATCGCGGCGAGCCACGGCGCGATCACGTCGTAGGCGGCGGCGAGATCGCCTTGCCGGCGCACGACATCCGCACGCGCGATGACGATGCCCACGTTCAGATTGTTGAAGTCCGCGCGCTGCTGCGTCGTGAGCGGCATCGATTGCAGACGGCGCATCACCGAGCCGAGCTCGGCTTCCTGCTGCGTCGCCGACAGAATGCCCGCGTATTGCAGCAGAAGACCGGTATCGTTCGGCGCATTGGCGATGGCGCCGCGCACGAGCGACAACGCCCGCGCCGGATCGCCCGCCTTGACGTAGGCCGATGCCACCGCGCCCATCAGTTCCGCATTGCCCGCCGCAACGGGTTCCGCGCGGCGCAGAATCGCGAACGCCTGCTGACGCTGACCGGACGTAGCGGCGCGCGTCGCGAGATCGGCCTGCTGATGCACCCACAGGCGATGTTGCAACGCGGTCATCGCCGGCGTGCGTTGCGCGGCCGGAATGCGGTCGAGTTGCGCGAGCCCGGCCGGCCAGTCCTGCGTTTCGGCGGAGAGCAGCGCGCTCGCGTAGAGCGCGTCGGTCATGTCGGGATGCGTGGCGAGCAGGCCGTCCATCATGCTGCGCGCATTGCCGACCGCGCCCTGACGGACGTAGATGCGCGCGAGATCGAGCCGCAGCCACGGATCGTCGGGATTGTTGAGCAGCGCGTCTTCGAAGAGACTGCGCGCCGCACCGAGATCGCCGCGTGCTTCCGCCGCGCGCGCCTGTGCCGCCTGCGCTTCGCCGCGCAGCTTGTTGATGCCGCCGGCCTTCGCCTGCTGTTCCGTGTTCAGCCGATTGGCGAACTCGAGCGCTTCGTCGCCGCGCCCTTGCGCGGCCAGTGCGCCGACGAGTCCGCGAATCGCATCGGGATTGTCGGCCTGGCGGCGCAGCGCCATGCGATACGCCGCTTCCGCGCCGCGCGGGTCGCCGTTCGCGAGCAGCATTTCGCCGAGCAGCACTTGCGCGGTGACTTCGGACGGATCGGTTGCGATCGCGCGTTCGAACAGCGCCTTCGCTTGCGCGATCTGGCCGTTGCTGCGCGCGCCGATGGCATCGCTCGTATAGGTCCAGTAGGTCGCGCTCGTGAGCGCGTCTTTCCAGCGCGCCGCATTGCCGGCCCGCGACGCGCGTTCGAGATACGTGCGCGCTTCGGAAAAACGCTCCTGCTTCAACGACGCGACGCCCATGCCGCCGAGCGCATCGGCGTCGTTCGGATTGCTCGCCAGCACCGACGAAAAACGCGCGCGCGCCGTCACGAGATCGCCGCGATCGAGCGCGGTGAAACCTTCCGCGACGGTCCGTCCGCGCGCATCGACGGCGGCGTCGGCCTGCGAGCGCTCGCGTGCCGACTTGTCCTGCTGCACCATCGAATCGAAGCGCGCTTTGACGGCGGCGTCATCGGGCGCGACTTGCAGATACGCCTGATAAAGCGGCGCATCCGATGCGCGCGCGCCGAGCCACAAGAGCGCCTGCCGCCAGCTTTTTTTCGCGTCGGCGCCCACAGCGCTGTCGCCCGACAGCTTCGCGAGCCGCGCGATGCCGTCGCGCCGCGTCGTATCGCGATACGTCAGATGCTGCGCATAGGCGAGCTGATAGCGCGGCTCGTCTGGATTCTCGCGCGCCAGTTGTTCGAGGCCGCGCCGCGCTTCGTCCCAGCCTTGCGGCGTGGCGGCGAGCGCCTGGTAATACTCCAGCTGAAGTCCGGGCGTCGCGGGCTTGCCGTCGATCGCGCGCTTGTATTCCTGCACCGCCGACGCGCTTTGTCCGCTTTGCGCGAGACGCCGCGCGTCGTTCACGGTCTGATCGCGCGAACTGGTTTCGCCAAGCCGCCGGCCGAGTTCATCGATGTTCGGATAACTCGGCGCGACCTGGCGCAACTGCGCGAGATACTGCTGCGCGCCGCTGCCGTCCTTGCGATCGGCGAGCACCATGCCCATGCCGAAAAGCGCATCGGGCTGCTTCGGATTGATGCGCAGCACCTTCTGCCACGCCTGTTCCGCGAGATCGCCGCGCTTGTGCGCCTGCCAGTATTTGCCTTGATCGATGAGCACGTTCAGCGGATCGGCGGCGGCCTGCGCGAAGGCCATCGCCGGTGCGGCGCAGATCAGCGCCGCGATCACGCGTTTTCTGGTCTGGATCAGCATGCGCTTCTCCAGTTCGGCACGAGACGGCCGTTTTCATCGAAGCGATATCGACCGTCGATGAAACCGCCGCCAAAGAGACCGAGCACGCGATCGTAATAGACCGGCTCGCGTCCCGCGCCCGGCGGCGCGGTCAGCGCTTCGAGATGCGCGCGCGCGAGGCCCAGGCCGCGGTCGTCGTTGAGCGCCTTGAAGTACGGCGCGAGCGCGGCCCAGTAAGACAGCGGACCTTCGCCCGTCGCCGCGCCGGTCGTCACGTTGACCTTTTCCGGCGGAAAGCCCGCCTGCGCGACGCTCTGGCGCATGCCGCCGAGCGCATCGAGCCACGGACGCGCGAGCGGATCGCCCGGCGACGTCATGCCGGCCCACAGATAGACGCGGATCGCGTCGTAGCTGCCGACATCGCCGTTCTTCGGATCGACGACGAACCGGCCGTTCTGATACGCGGCCCAGTCCGGCGCGTAGCCGCGCGGCGACGTCACCTTGATCGTTTTCGCGGCGCTCTGCGCGAGCTTCGTCCACGGGCCGTCGGGCATGTCGTGCGCGAGCCCGCGCAAAACCGGCAGCGGCAGATAGCTCGGATTCAGCCGCGTCACGTCGCCGATGCGAAAGCCTTGCGGACCGGGAAGAAGCATCGGTCCGAGGCCGGGCAGGTCGACGGTTTCCTGCTTCACGATCTGCGTCGCGAGCGCGTAGCCGAGCTTCGTGTACGCCGGTTCCTTCCACAGGCGACCGGCCTGGAAGAGGTCGTACGCGATCCACACATCCGAGTCCGACGCCGAATTCGGGTCCATCACGCCGAACGAGCCGTCCGGTTTCTTGCCCCATTGCCATGCGGGCAGACGCACGTTATTCGAATCGAACTGATTGGCCGACAAGTTCGTGCGCGTCCAGCCGAGCACCCGGTCGAAGGTCGCGCGGTCGTTGGCGACGAGCGCGAAGAACAGCGCGTAGGACTGGCCTTCGGAGGTCGTCTGCTGCGCTTCGGTCGAACGGTCGATCACGCGGCCATCGGCCTGAACGACGCGCTCCACGAACAGCCGATACGCGGACCAGTCGCATTGCTGCGCCGCGTTTGCGCCCGTCACGGACGCGGCAATCGTTGCACCAGCGAAAATCTTGGCGGTCGATACCCGCATATCAGTCCCTCAGGCGCCGCGCGGCGATCGAGCGCAGCGTACGGTAGAACAGGGCCGCGATGATGAGCGCGGCGAGCACGCCGGCGAGCACCAGCAGAATCGGATGCGACGACAGCGCCCAGCGCATGTAGTGCATCGGCGAAAGATGGCCGACGTAGTACGCCTCGCCGTTCGACGTGACCGTCACCGTGCGGCCGTGGATCACGGCCATCGCGCCTTGAATCGACGGCAGCAGGTCGTTGTCGAGCAGCGCCGCGGAAAGATCGGCGTCGGACTGGCCCGCCGCGCTGATGAGCGCCACCGCGCTGCGCCCGCTCTTGAGCGGCGATTCGAAGCCGGTCAGAAGCGCATCGCCGTTCGAGCTGACGAGCGACAAATCCGCGCGTGCGGGCGAGCGTTCCGGGCCTTGCTCGCCATGCCACCAGTCGACGAGCTTGAACGCGACATCGGAAAGCTGGAACGTGCGCGCGTCGCCGTCGCCGGAAAAGGGCATCTGCTTCGCCCAGCGTTGCAGCAGCGGCTGGCGTCCGGGCGAACCGAGTATCAGCAGATCCTTGTCGGCGAAGCGGTCGACGTCGTTCGCGCTCGTGACCGTCACGCCCGTCACCGGATAACCCGTCGATGCGCCCATGCGGCCCATTTCGAGCAGATACAAGCTGTAGTCGGCCGAGTTCGGCTCGTTCGGCAGCACGACCGCCGTCTGCGAAAGATCGGCCATGCGCGTGAACGGGAAGCCGCCGTTGGCGAACGCGGCCAGATCGGGCAGCGCCATGTAGTGCGGGAAACCGGAGAGATCGATGGTCGAATTCGGATCGACCGCGCCGACGACGTTATCGAGCACGCGGCCCTGGCATTCGCCGGTCTTCGGGATGTCGTAATAGAAATGCAGACGCAGTTGCGCGCGCGGCGTGATGAGCAGCGGCGGCAGATAAATCTCGCGGCGCGCGGCGACCGTCTTGTCCGGCATCACGCGGCTGAAGTAGTGACCGAGATCGAACGTCGATGTGGATACGGCCGGAATGCGCAGCGACTGCACGAAGCCATTGTTGACGCTGATATTGAGCGACGAGCGATCCGGCGCGGGCCGCACCGTGTAGCGATAGCCGAGATCGACGGGCACGCCCTTCGTCTGCCACATGAAGAGATCGGGCGGCACGCGCAGATTCACGCGCACGGCATCGGCGTCGTAGCCGTAGGCGGTCAGGTCGCGCGCTTCCGCGAGCTCGCCGAAGCGCACCGGGCGGTCGGTCGGCAGCCAGTTGGGGGCATCGTACGGGCGGCGCGGCTGAAGGTCGTTGAACTGCGTGATCGTCGCGCTCGTGCCGGACAGCGTGTTCTGTCCGACGCCAAGGGCCTTCGCGGCGGTCTTCAGCTCGTTGTCGTCGCGGCCGAGCACGAGCAAGAGACGCCCGCGCGCGTTCGCGTCGCGTTCGACGAGCGCGATCGTCGGACCGGAGACAGCAGGAATGTCGACGCCCGCGATCTTCGCATCGCCGATGGCGAACACCACGGCATTGCCCGACAGCGGCACGTTGTCCGTCTGCGCCGGAAAGATCGCGCCGCGATAGCCCGCGAGCGAGCCGAAGTACGACGCGACCATGCCGGCGGCTTCGAGCGTCGGCAGGCTCGGCTTGCCCGCGAACACGAAAGGCAGTTCGAGGCGGCGCACGTCGCGCCGGTCGAAGAACGGAGTCGGCAGCGCGGCGAGATCGGGCTTGTTCGCGATCGACGCATACGTGAGATCGAGCGAACTCGCGTTGCTGACGGTCGCCCAGAGCGTCGAGTTCGACGGATCCTCGCACTGCTGCGTGTAGTGGCCGATCAACTGCACGTTGAGGTGATTGAACTCGGTGATGAAGCGCGGATCGATCGCCACGTCGCGCGCGACCAGCGTGCCGGCCTGTTCTTTCGGCACCGGCAGCGTCGCGGCCACTTCGCCGTTGATGAGCACCTTCAACTGCGAAATCGACGGCAACAGCGACGGCGAATAGCTATAGATCAGATGCAGGATCGCGCCGGTCACGACTTCGTCGCCGCGCACCGAAAACGCGATGCCGTTCTGGCCATCGGTGCCGCGCAGTTGCAGCGGATCGAGCGCGCCGTAATCGGCGAAGGTCAGCGTCTGACGGCGGCCGCCCGGAACCAGCGTGCCGGGATCGGCGGTCGTCGGAATGCGCGACGTGAGCGGCTTCTCGGGCTTGCCGGAAAACGCGGGCACGGGCATCGCGAGCGGCGCTTGCTGAATCGACGCCGGGTTGTAGACGACGGCGGGACTCGGCGCGGGCACGGCGCCGACGCCGGTCGCCTGCTGCGCGCCGCCGGTTGCCGCAGCGCTTTCGGCCGCCGCCGCGATGGACGCGAAGGGCGCGGCGAACGCCGTCTGCAAGGCCACGAAGACGGCCAGCGCGCGTGCAAAGGGTCGTTCGCAAAAACGCGGCGCGCGCTCGCCCGTTTCTTTTTCAACGCGCAACTTCGACATACCGATGCCCATTTTTATTGGTCTTTGGTTTTCAGCTTCTTCACATCGACCGGGCGCTTGTTCATCCAGGTTCGAAGGTCGCTGTACAAGTGCTCGAACAGTCCCGCGATGCCGCGCGTGCCGACGAGCAGCACATGCGACAGGCCGCGCAACGGCGTGTCCGGACGGCGTCCCTCCGACCATCCGGTCCAGGCGTCCGCGCGCGCGAAAGTGGTCTTCACGAAGTCGTATTCCTGCTCGCGCGTGAGTTGCGAGAAGCGCAGGCCGACGCGTCCGGGTTCCGTATAGCCGACCGTCGCCGGAAACGCGTATTCCTCGTCGCCGCGAAAGAGCGAGACGGTGACGCGCTCGTGCATCGGCACTTCGATCTTGCTCGGCAACGCGACGCCGACGCCGCCTTCCGAATAATCGATGGTCTCGCAGGCGAGCGTGCGGCCGGTCGAGAACTTGAGCATGACGGGCATTTTCATCGTGACGCGATGCGTCGCGCGGACCTGCTTGCGCTCGCTCGCCGCCGCCACCGATGCGCCGAGAATCAGCATGTTGTAGACCGTCCAGCAGAGGTTGAGGATGGTCGTGTTCACTTCGCTGCGCACATGCCAGTTGATGGCGATATGCACGATGCCCGCGACGAAGCCGAGCAGATTGAGGAGCAGCAGGAACAGATACGGCCGCGAGATGGACCAGTCGAAGTAATCCTTCGCGATCTGCCCGCCCTTGGCCGTCACGTTGAACTTGCCGAGCTTCGGGTTGATGACGGCGAGCAGCGTCGGCGCGGTGATGTACGACGCGAGCACCGATTCGTACACTTCGGCCCAGAACGAATGGCGGAAGCTGCGCTGCATGCGCGAATTGGTGATGCTCGCGTGCATCATGTGCGGCAGCGCGAAGATCGCGATGGTGCTCGCCGCCGCTTCGATCACATGCGCGCCGAAGAACAGATACGACAGCGGCGCGGTAAGAAACACGAGACGCGGCACGCCGTAGAAGAAGTGCAGCATGCCGTTGAGATAACACAGCCGCTGGCCGATCTTGAGGCCCTTGCCGGTAAGCGGATTGTCGATGCGGAAGATCTGCGTCATGCCGCGCGCCCAGCGGATGCGCTGCCCGATATGCCCTGAAAGACTTTCCGTGGCAAGACCGGCGGCCTGCGGAATCGCGAGGTACGCGGTCGTATAGCCGAGCCGATGCAGCTTGAGCGCCGTATGCGCGTCTTCGGTCACGGTCTCGACCGCGATGCCGCCGATTTCCTCGACCATCGAACGGCGCAGCACGGCGCAGGAGCCGCAAAAGAAGGTCGCGTTCCAGAGATCGTTGCCGTCCTGCACGAGACCGTAGAACAGTTCGCCTTCGTTCGGCACCTTGCGGAACGTGCCGAGATTGCGTTCGAACGGATCGGGCGAGAAGAAATGGTGCGGCGTCTGCAGCATCGACAGCAGCTTGTCGCGCAGGAACCAGCCGAGGCAGATTTGCAGGAAGGAGCGCGTCGGGATGTGATCGCAATCGAAGATCGCGAGGAATTCGCCCTTCGTGATCTTGAGCGCCTCGTTGATGTTCCCCGCCTTCGCGTGACGGTTATGCGTGCGGATCGTCCAGTTGACGCCCACTTCCTCGCAGAACGTCTTGAATTCGGGGCGACGGCCGTCGTCGAGTACGTGGATCGCGAGCTTGTCCGACGGATAGTCGAGCGCGAGCGCCGCGTAGATCGTCGGCTTCACGACGGAAAGCGGCTCGTTGTACGTCGGGATGAATACGTCGACGGTCGGCCACTGGCTGCGGTCGGCCGGCAGCGGCAAGGGCTTTCTCTTCAGCGGCCACGCGGTCTGGAAGTAGCCGAGCATGAGCACGAGGGTCGCGTAGACTTCGGCGGCGACGAGCAACATGCCCCAGGCGGCGTCGAGCGGACGTTCCCAGTAAGTCGTTTCCGTGAGCCGCCAGAACATGTAGCGGCCCGACGCGACGATCGACAGCATGATCATCACGAGCGTCGCGTACTGGCCTTGCAGGCGGCGAAAGCCGAGCGCGCAGACGAAGCAGATCGTCGCGAACGCGAGTTGCTGGCCGAACGCGAGCGGCACCGTGACGACGAAGTAAAGCGCGAACGCGGCGAAGAGCGTGAGCAGGATCACGACGATCCGGCTGCTCCAGATGCCTGCATCGACGAAACGTTCGAGGCGCGAGGTCGCGACGCTCACTTCGGTCTCGGGCGACGGGATCTTGGCGGAACTCATGCGAGCTTCCTCGGCGAAGCGGCCATCGCATCGACGGCCGAGAGGAGCCACTCGCCGCACGCGCGCAAATCGGCGGCGGCTTGCGACAGCGGATCGTAGTGGATGAGCGTCGTGTCGCACGCGAGCGATTCGGAGACGCCTTCGTCCTGATGGATGACGCCCGGAAACAGCTTCGTGCCGAGCATGTTGCGCAGCACCTTCAGCACGTCCTTGCTCAATTGACGCGACTGATCGACCTGATTCACGACGTAGCCCTGACCCGCGAAATCGGCGCGCGGCGCAGCGTAGGCGTCGATCATGCGCTCCATGCCGGGGATCGCGGCGTAGGACGCGGCATCGGCCAGCACGACGTTCAGCGCGAAGTTCGCCGCCGTCAGCGCGGTGCGCGTGTAGACGGACGAGCCCGGCGGCGTATCGACGATCACGATGTCGTTGGGGTCGAGCGCGAGCGAACCGAGCGCATGCGCGAGCCACGCCGGATCGCTATCGACGAGCGCCTCGAAGCGGCGGCGGTCGTCTTCGGTCACCGCGCCGTAAGGCAGCACGGTCACGCCGTCGACGCCATCGAACATCACCGTCTGCCAGGGATCGCGGCTGAGCGTCGCGCGCGAGATGCCGTCGATGCTGTCGAGCGGAATGCCGAAGTGCAGGCGCAGCGCGTTCTGCGGATCGAGATCGAGCACGATCACGCGACGATTGCGCGCGGCGAGCACCGACGCCAGATTGGCGGCGAGCGTCGTCTTCCCGACACCGCCTTTCGCGGAAACTACCGTGATGACTTTCATGAGCGTGAGAGGCGGCTCGCGCGAGCGTGCGCGTTCGTGAATTCGTCGCCCTGCGGACGGGCGTGGCGCAGGCGCTCGAACATGGCGTCGAGCGAGTTCGCGGACGCGCTCGGCGCGCTCTGCGTTTGCGGCTTGAAGAGCTTGCCGAGGATCGATTGCGGCGCGGCGGGCGCAGCGGCTGTCACCGGCGCGACTTGCGCAGGCGTGCGGCGCGCCGCGAAGTCCGTTCCGAACGAGGCGGCGGGGCGCGCGAGTTCAGTAGCGTTCGATTCGACCGGCGGGACCATTGTATGAACCGGCGCTGCGTTCGTCTTGGACACGGTCGCCGAATCTGGAATCGTTTCCGTTTGCGCCGGCGCCGATTCGCCGAGCACCGAAAAGCGCAGCGCGCTCAACGACTCCGCCGCCGGCGGATTGACGGCCGGAATCGTGCGGCGATGCGGCCGCGTGAAGAGAGGCTGCCTGCCGCGATGGATCGGCGTCGGCTTGTCGGCATGGTGAGCGGCGGGCGGGGCGGCGGCTTCGTCCGGGCGCGCCCGCGCGGCGTTCGGCTGCACGTCGTGGCGCGGCGCGATCTCCGGAATCGCCGGCTGCGCGAAGTCGAGCGTGGCAAGCAGCGGCCAGCGGGTGCGGGCCGTCGTGGCCTCCTTCTCCCGGCCGATTTCCTGATAGTCGCCTGCATTGCCGCCGAAATGATCGAAGAGCTTCTCGATATCGCGCGAAGTATTCATGATGCCGCTTCCTCGTCGTGCCTGTTCTTGATGCCTGGCCGGTGCTGCCTGTTTTTAGCCGCCCGTTCGGGGCGGTCGATGCCGCCGCGTCGAGGCGGCGGTCGCAATGTGCTGAAGATGCTTCAGGCCGCGACGCGCGCGAGCCTGAATTCGATGGCCGCGTCGTCGCCGAAGTCGCTAGCCTGACGGATCGCGAGTCCTTGTGCGCCGAGCCCGGCAAGCCATCGCTGATACGCGCCTTCGAGGAACGCGGGCGTCCATGCGAGCGCGCTTTCGCCGAAGGCGGGCAGCGGCGCGCAGAAATGCACGATGCTCAGATAGTCGCGCTCGTCGGAGAGCTCGACGAAGCCCCAGTCGGTGTCGTGCCACAGCGCGTTGAGCGCGTCGGCGAGCGCCGACGTGGAATCGCAGGGCGGCAGCGGCCGGGCTTCGGCGAAGCGGCTGCCGACGTTGTGCATCAGTTGACGCAGTTCGTTGCGCCCGATCTGCGCTTCGAACTCCTCCGCGAGCGCTGCCAAAAGGCCGCGCCATTGTCTGGAAATCTGACTGTCCAACAGATAATCGAAAATAGCGGCCATGTTTTGTTCGGCAGGGCGTGAGCCGCCGCGCGTGGTTGATCGGTCCTGCAGACTTGTTTGCGTTCTCGCGGGGGACTGCCGAACCGCGACGATGGATCCGGACGTTTGTCCAGGCGCTATGACACGTCTGAACTTACTTCAATGCAGTTGTTTTCGCCAGTAGAAACACTAGCAGAGGATTTTTTGTCGGATCGGGCGATCAGGACGCAGCAGACGACCCAATTCGGGCGTTCGGCCCTCGCGAGGATGGACGAAATATCGACAGACGCGCGCTATTCCGAAGTCGGATTCGGGCTCGCCCGCAACGGCGGCGGAAGTGTACCATCTCGTTAATGAGCAAAATCAGAGCGTTGGCTCTGAATCACACCGATTGACTTTTCGCGAAACGGCGCAGCCACGGCGTGAACTAAGCCATTGTTTTGTCTGATTAAACGGCCTAAACGCAATCGGACGCGTTGCGGGGCATTTATCTCCCGCAGGCAACGGCCGACAGGCAATCGAAACGCCGCTTCAAAGGGTTTCGCAAGGCCAAAAAAAACGCCCCGAATGGGGCGTTTCGTATGACGTTTAGAACGTTCAGGGATTCGCGCGTACGGCGTCCCTGACTGCGTCCATCACAATGCCGTAATTGAGCGGGATGTCCAGCGAATCGGAGTAGCCGGGTTCGTCGGCGGACTCCTTGGGGACAGCGTGAACCGGAATCGGTTCGTAGGCGGTTTCGCCTGCCGGATTGTCGCGTCCTTCGATGGCACCCTGCAATTGCGGATTCTTCACGGTTAACTCCTTCCGGTAATGGAGCGGCGAGGAACTGCAATATAAACCAATGTCATGACATTTTGGCGACTTCGATTTGGAAACTCGCTCCGAAACTGCTGCGGGCGGCGCGCCGGTAATCGCCGCTGTCGCGCATCTCGAAAGAGTGCGGGGCCTCTAGTTTAATGGTGCGGCGCGCCTCCGAAAGCGCCGTTTCATTATGACGATCGCATGCCGATATTGCGCCCGCCTCGCGAATTCGGCCCGGAAATTGCATGAGTCCATGTTTATCAGGTAAGTTTTTAATCATCGCCGCACGCTATTCGATTCTACGAATCGGTATTCTCCGGAAACAAACTCCATCGAAAGCGTCGGCTGTGGCGCCGGTTATTTCGCTCTATCATCAACCGCGCGGTCGGATCACGCCGGCGCGCCTGCCGCACATGCAAAGGAGAAAGTGGCAATGAGCAGAATCGCGATCATCGGGGCGACGGGCAATGTCGGCAGCCGTCTGGTGGAAGAATCGTTGCGCCGCGGACACACGGTCACGGCGATCGCGCGCGATACGTCCGGGCTCGCGCAGCGCGATGGCCTCACTCCGCTGAACGTCGATGCCCTCGATGCCGACGCGCTCGCCGCCGCGCTCGCCGGACACGACGCCGTGTTCAGCGCGACGCGCTTCGCCACGGTCTCCGAGCCGGCCATCGTGGAGCCGGTGAAGCGGGCGGGCGTGCGGCGCCTGCTGGTCGTGGGCGGCGCGGGCAGCCTGTACGCGGCGCCCGGCCAGCGCGTGCTCGATTTGCCCGATTTCCCCCCGGCGTACAAACCGGAAGCTACGGCGGGCGCGGCATTTCTCGACGCGTTGCGGCGCGAACGCGACGTCGACTGGACGTTCATCTCGCCGTCGGCGGAATTCGTACCGGGTCCGCGGACGCAGAAATTCCGGCTCGGCGTCGACGAATTGCTCGTCGACGGCAGCGGCCGTAGCTGGATTTCGTTCGATGATTACGCGATCGCGTTTCTGAACGAGTTCGAACGCGAATCGCACATCAAACAGCGCATCACCATCGGATATTGAACGCCGTCAGCCGTGCAAATCGACTTCCATTTGCTCGGCGTCTTTGGGCATCGCGGCGGCCAGAATCATCGCGGATGCGTTTTGCGGCTTCGGATCGCGCTGCGACGGCCGATAAACCTGATCCCCGCGATGAATCGGCATTCCCGATAGCGAGCACACGCCTTCGGCCGTCGCCGTGGTTGCGCGCCAGCCCTGATAGCCGTAGTGGCACGTACCGGGATCGGACCAGTACACGAGCGCCGTCGCGCTGCTCGGGCGCTCGATCACGCGCACGATGGCTTGCGGAAACGGCAGCCGATCATCCGAATGATGCGGATGCGTGCGATTCCAGTCGCGCGTCAGGCGTTCGAGAAACGCGCTCTCCGCGCGGGCGGATTTCTGGGAAGGTGCGGTGCGGGCGATATCCGTGGGCATCGCCTCGAGCAGGTGAACCGTCTGTGACCACGGGTCCGCTCTTTTCGTAAAAGCTGTCATGGCATTGTTCCAGGCTTTGACTCGACCTAGAACGTACGTCATTAAGCATATTCCGATAAATACCGCATCAGTGAATACACTATCCCGTTGCTGCGAATAATCGGGCGGCAACACAAGCGACCCTTCGTCGCGCCTTGGTGGGCGGGCGTTTAAGCGATTCGTAAGCTCCCTCGCGGGCCGGTGCAGACCGAAAAACCGACCGGAATCTTCCTCGTTCGCGAGCGTTTTGCGCGATTTGTACGGCAAGAGCACCTGGCGCGGATGCGAGAGCGACAGCGAGGCCCCGATCGGAGCCTCGCGGGATGGGCCCTTCGCATAGTCCTCGATGCGCGTCGCGGACCGGCCAATTTACGCGACGGCGCGCGCCGCCGCGCGGCCTCGCAGCCACTCCAACGCGAGCAGCAGGCTCGTCGAGAACACGATGAGAATCGTTGCGAGCGCCGCTATCGTCGGGCTGATATTTTCGCGGATGCCGGTGAACATCTGCCGTGGCAGCGTCGTCTGGTCGGCGCCGGCGAGAAAGAGCGTGACCACGACTTCGTCGAACGAAGTGGCGAACGCGAACAGCGCGCCCGAAATCACGCCCGGCGCGATGACCGGCAGCGTCACGCGGAAGAATGTCTTGAGCGGGCTCGCGCCGAGCGACTGACTCGCGCGCACGAGATTGTGGTTGAAGTTCTGCAACGTCGCGCCGACGGTCGTCACGACGAAGGGCACGCCGAGCGCCGCGTGCGCCAGAATCAGCCCGAAATACGTGTTCGCGATGCCGAGCGGTGCAAAAAACAGATACATGCCGACGCCGACGACGATCACCGGCACGATCATCGGCGAGATGAGCACGGCCATCAGCACGCTCTTGCCGATGAAATTCGCCTTCGTCAGTCCGACCGCGGCGAGCGTGCCGAGGATCGTCGCGACGAGCGTTGCCGAAGGTGCAACGATGAAGCTGTTCTTCGCCGCCATGCGCCATTCCTGCGACATGACGAGGTTGTGATACCAGCGCATCGACCAGCCGGGAATCGGATAGACGAGGAACGTGCTCGACGAGAACGACAGCGGCACGATTGCAAGCACAGGCAGGATCAGATACAGGAGCGTCAGCACGCACAGGATGCGCAGCGCGAAATACCAGATGCGCTCGATCGCGGACGTGTGCGGCGCGAACATCGGTTTGGCGAGTTTCATCTTCTTTACCCCAGGCTCACGTTCGCGCGCGTGAAGCGGCCGTAGACCACGTAGAGCAGCAGCGTCGCGGCGAGCAGCAGCGCGCCGAGCGCGCACGCCATGCCCCAGTTGATCGTCACGTTGGTGAAGTAGGCGATGTAATAGCTGACCATCTGATCGTTCGGCCCGCCGAGGAGCGCCGGCGTGATGTAATAGCCGATGGCGAGAATGAACACGAGCAGCACGCCCGCGCCGATGCCCGGATACGTCTGCGGCACGTACACGCGCCAGAACGCGGCGAACGGATGACTGCCGAGCGACACGGCCGCGCGCTGATACGTCGGCGGCACGGATTTCATGACGCTGTAGAGCGGCAGGATCATGAACGGCAGCAGGATATGCGTCATCGAGATATACACGCCGACACGATTGAACAGCAGCGCGAGCGGCGAGCCGATCAGTCCCGCGCCGATCAGCGCCGTGTTCACGAGGCCCTCGCTTTGCAGCAGCACGATCCACGCGGCGACACGCACCAGTACCGACGTCCAGAACGGGATCAGCACGAGCACCATCACGAGGTTGGCGCGGCGTTCGGGCAGCGTCGAAATCCAGTACGCGAGCGGATAGCCGAGCAGCAAGGCAAACAGCGTCACGCCGACGCCGATCACGAACGTGCGGCCGAATACGTTCAGATAGATCGATTGATCCGGGTCCGCATGGACGATATTGCCGAAGCCGTCCTGCTTGTGATCCAGCGACGCGAGGACATAGAACGGCGAATAGCGGCCGGCGTTCTTCGCGATCGCCTGCCAATAGGCGGGATCGTTCCAGCGCTCGTCGAGTTCGACGATCTTCGACTTGATCTGCGCGGCGGGCAGTGGCTTGCCGTCGTCGCCGGTGAGCGGCATCGCGCGCGCGGTCTTCGCGACGAGCGAGCGGTAGCCCGGAATCTCGGTGTTCAGCCGGCGGGCGAGGGCGCCCATCGATTCGCCTTCGGAAATCGCGGTCAAATCCTGCGCGAGCGCGGCATACGCTTCATCGGATGGCGGCGTCTTGCGGTCCCATTTCGCGAGCGCGGCGCCGGTGTGCGGCAGCGCATTGGCCACTTCGGGATTTTCGATGGCGCGTGTGAGCAGCGCGCCGATCGGCACGACGAAAATCAGAAACAGGAAGATGGCGAGCGGCGCGATCAGCGCGAGCGCCATCGCGCGCTTTTTCGCATCGGCGATCTTCAGTTCGCGCTTCAGACGCGCGCTCGATTCGCGCGATTCTTCCGCGGGGATCGTCATGGTGTTCACGCTTGTGTCTCCTTCTTGACGGTCGCGCCTCCTGGCGACGCGCGACCGTCGCGCCAGCCAGTGCTTACTTCGACGCCCACGCGGTAAAGCGCTGCTCGAGCTCGTCCCCGTGATCGGTCCAGAACGCCATGTCCTGCAGCACGGCGTTCTTCGCGTTCTCAGGCGAGTTCGGCATGTCGGCCTTGGTCTTCGCGTCGAGCGCGGCGATCGCGGCCTTGTTCACCGGGCCGTACGCGATGTTCTTCGCATAGGTTTCCTGCGGCTTCTGCGACACCGAATACGCGATGAACTGCTGCGCGACGTCCTTGTTCGGCGAGCCCTTCGGAATCGCCCAGTAGTCGAGGTCGTAGATGCTGCCGTTCCAGACGACCTTCAGGTTCTTGCCTTCCTTGCGCGCAGCGTCGATACGGCCGTTGTACGCGGTGGACATCACGACATCGCCCGCGACGAGGAATTGCGGCGGCTGCGCGCCCGCTTCCCACCACTGAATCGACGGCTTGAGTTCGTCGAGCTTCTTGAATGCGCGATCCGCGCCCGCCTTGGTACCGAGCACCTTGTAGACGTCCTTCGGCGCGACGCCGTCGGCCATCAGCGCGAATTCGAGGTTGTAGCGCGCGCCCTTGCGCATGCCACGCTTGCCGGGGAATTTCTTCGTGTCCCAGAAGTCCGCCCAGCCGGCCGGAGCGGTCTTCAGCTTGTCGCCGTTGTAGGCGAGCGCGGTGGACCACACGAAGAAGCCGACGCCGCAGGTTTGCGGCGATTCGGGCACGAGATCGGATTTCTTCGCGATCTTCGACCAGTCGAGCTTTTCATAGAGACCTTCGTCGCAGCCGCGGCCGAGATCGCCGGATTCCACTTCGACGACGTCCCAGTTGACGTGCTTCGCTTCGACCATCGCCTTGACCTTGGCCTGCTCGCCGTTGTATTCGACGGCCGTGACCTTGTTCTTCGACGACTGCTCGAAGGGCTGGTTGAACGCGACTTTCTGCGCGTCGCCGTTCGCGCCGCCGAAGTTGACGACGGTGATTTCCGCCGCGCCCGACATCGCCGACGCGCATGCGAGCGCCGCCGCCATGGAACACAAAGCGAACTTCTTCATGATGGTTTCCTCTCTTCTTCGACTTGGTTTTGTCAGTGGACCTACGGTTGGGAAGTTCAGGCGAACACGCGCAGATGCTCGGGCGCGAATTCGAGCGCGACGGGCGCGCCGGGCGTGAAGCCGTCGAGCGCGGGCGTGCCGAGCGGCACCTTGACGAAGCATTCGTCCTGTTCGCGCACGCCGCAGCGCATGCGAACGTGGTCGCCGAAATAGATGAGGCTTTTCGCTTCGCCGGACAGCGCGTTGATGTTGCCGTTCGCATGGCCGTTGCCTTGCGTGAGATCCGTGAGCTTCATGCGTTCGGGCCGGATGCACGCAATCGCTTCCGCGCCGGGCTTCGCGTTCGCGACATTGAGCCCGGACACGCGCGTGCCGTCGGCTAAACGGATCTCGCAGAATTCGCCCTGAATCTGTTCGATGGTCCCGCGCAGCCGGTTACTGTCGCCGATGAAGTTCGCGACGAACTCGTTGCACGGCGCTTCATACAGATGATCGACGGTGTCGAGCTGCTGCACGATGCCCTTGTCGAATACGGCGACGCGGTCGGACATGGTGAGCGCTTCGCCCTGATCGTGCGTGACGTAGACGAACGTGACGCCGAGCTTCTCGTGCAGCGCCTTGAGTTCGATCTGCATGTGCTCGCGCAACTGCTTGTCGAGCGCGCCGAGGGGTTCGTCCATCAGCACGAGCTTGGGTTCGAACACGAGCGCGCGGGCGAGCGCGATACGCTGCTGCTGCCCGCCGGAAAGCTGCGCCGGATAACGCTTCGCGAAGCTCTCCATGCGAACCATCTTGAGCGCGTTGTTCACGCGATGCGCGCGCTCTTCGGCGGACATCTTCCGAACGGTCAGCGGATATTCGACGTTCTGCTGCACCGAAAGATGCGGAAAGAGCGCGTAGTTCTGAAACACCATGCCGATGTCGCGCTTGTGCGGCGGCACTTTGTTGAGCAACTTGCCGTCGAGCCAGATCTCGCCGCCGGTCGGGAACTCGAAGCCGGCGAGCATCATGAGACAGGTCGTCTTGCCCGAGCCGGATGGCCCGAGCAGCGTGAGAAATTCGCCCTGATAGATGTCGAGATCGAGCGATTTGACGACGAGCGTTTCGCCGTCGTACGTCTTTCGAACGCCGCGAAAACTGACGATCACCTGATCGGATTTCATCTGTCCGTGTCTCCTTCGGAAAAACCCTGTTGCTGACTGCCGGACGGCTGCCGACGTGCGGAAATTATTTCCACTACCTGCGATAACTATAGCCCGCCACGGTTCTACAATGTGGAGCCATTTCAATATTCAAAATAGAACCACTTGAGGGTGACCGGAATAGTGGTTTTCATGCGATGGGAGATACCGTGGATACGATCATCCTGGCCGACTGGCTGAGCGCGCGGCTCGATCGCACGGCCGCCGAGCCGATGTACCGGCAAGTGCTCGAACTGATGCAGCAGGCCATTCTCACGAGCCAGCTCGCGCCGGGCACGAAGTTGCCGAGTTCGCGCACGCTCGCGATCGATCTCGGCATCGCGCGCAATACCGTCCTGCATGTCTACGATCAGCTCACGGCCGAAGGCTATGTGAATTCGACGACCGGCAGCGGCACGTATGTCGCCGACACCGCGCCGCGCGATGGCGTCGCGAAGAAAGCGAAAGCCGAGGAAACGAAGGCGTCGTGCACGATCTCGCGGCGCGGCGAGCGCCTGATCGCGCAGGCGGGCGTGTCGCCGAAACAGTGGGGCGCGTTCATGCCCGGCGTGCCGGACGTCGCCGAGTTTCCGGCACGCACATGGAGCCGCTTGCAGGCGCGTCTATGGAAGCGCGCGAACCCCGATCTGCTGACGTATGCGCCGGGCGGCGGCTATCGTCCGCTGCGGCGTGCGTTGTCGGATTATTTGCGCGTCGCGCGCTCCGTGAAGTGTCAGCCAGACCAGATCATCATCACGACCGGCATTCATCAGTCGATCGATCTCGCCGTGCGCCTGCTCACCGACTTCGGCGATCGCGCGTGGGTCGAGGAGCCGTGCTACTGGGGCGCGCGCAGCGTGCTGCAATCGTCGGGGCTGACGCTCGTGCCGATTCCCGTCGACGAGGAAGGGCTCAATCCGGCCGCGCGCGACATGACCGAGCCGCCGCGCATCGCGCTCGTGACGCCGTCGCATCAATATCCGCTCGGCATGGTGATGAGTCTCGCGCGGCGTCGCGCGCTGCTCGAGTTCGCGCGCCAGCACAAGGTGTGGATCATCGAGGACGATTACGACAGCGAGTTCCGCTACGGCAGCCGGCCGCTTTCGTCGTTGCAGGGACTCGACGACGCGGGGCAGGTGATCTATGTCGGCAGTCTCGGCAAGATGCTTTATCCCGGCTTGCGCATGGGTTACATGGTCGTGCCGGAGGAGCTTGTCGAAACGTTTCGCATCGGCGTGGCGGAACTGTATCGCGAAGGGCAACTGATGCAGCAGGCGGTGCTGACCGAGTTCATTCTCGACGGGCACCTGACGTCGCATGTGCGGCGCATGCGCGGACTGTACGGCGAGCGTCGCGAATTGCTGATCAACGCGATCCGCGCGCGTTTCGGCGATACGCTCGCCGTGCGCGGCGACGAAGCCGGACTGCATTTCGTGCTCGAACTGCCGCAGTTCGTCGACGATCGCGCGGTCGCCGCCGATGCGCTGGCGGCCGGCGTCGTCACGCGCCCACTGGTCAATTACTTCATGAACCGCGACGAGGCGTTGCGCGGTTTGATGCTTGGCTACGCGTGCGTGCCGAATCATGACATCGCGCCGAATTTCGCGAAGCTCGCCGATGTGATCGAGCACGCAATGGCGCCCATGCAGGTCGCGCAGGCATGAAGCCGTTCATCGCGCTACTCGGCTGCGCCGCGCCGGACCGCGCGGACGACGCGTGCGAGCGCCTTCAATGCATCGGCGGGCGAATCGGCGAATTGCGCGGCGACGATCGCGCCATCCACGGCGAGCGCGAGCGCTTGTGCATCGGCTTTGGCGGTGCGCGAAGCCGGCATCAGCGCGCGGATCGCCGCGGTCATGTCACGCTTGTGGCGACGTGAAATATCGATGGCCTGCGGCAGCGTCGCGCCGACTTCGACGACCGAATTGATGAACGCGCAGCCACGATAATTCTCGCTGCCGAACCATTCGGCGAGCGCGGGCACGAGCGCGTTGAGCGTTCCGCCGTGGCGCGCGAGCGCGTCGCGGAACCATGCCATCCAGTTATCGTGACGAAACGTGAGGAACGCGACGATCAGATCGTCCTTGCTCGGGAAATAGCGATAGAACGTCTTTTTCGCGACGCCCGATTCGGCGATCACGCGATCGATGCCCGTTGCGCGAATGCCATCGCGATAGAAGAGATCGTGCGCGGTGTACAGGATGCGCGCGTCCGGCGCGAGCTCGGAGAAATCGCTGGAGATTGCGGAAGTATTCATGCAATCGATTGTAGACAGGTTCGTCTACCTGCGCTAGAGTGCGTCGGGTAGACAGACCTGTCTACTCATCTCATCGCTTAGAGCAAAGAGGACTCGCCATGGAATCCAAGCCGCCGTTTCCGCCGTTCGATGAAGCATCCGCCAAGCTGAAAGTCCGTCTCGCCGAAGACGGCTGGAACACGCGCGATCCGGAGCGCGTATCGCTCGCGTATAGCGTGGACACGCGCTGGCGCAATCGCGCCGAATTCGCGAACGGGCGTGAGGAAGTCGTCGCGTTTCTGCGTCGCAAATGGGCGCGCGAACTCGACTATCGGCTTATCAAGGAATTGTGGGCGTACACGGGCAATCGCATCGCGGTGCGTTTCGCGTACGAATGGCACGACGACGCGAACAACTGGTATCGCAGCTACGGCAATGAAAACTGGGAATTCAACGAAGCGGGATTGATGACGCACCGTCACGCCTCGATCAACGATCTGCCGATCAAGGAAGCGGACCGCAAATATCATTGGCCGCTCGGTCGCCGGCCCGACGATCATCCGGGCCTGAGCGACCTGGGCTTCTGACTTCGGGGCCGGCTACATATCGCGTCGTCGCCGGAACGCCCACCATCCGGCGAGCGCGGTGAAGGTCGCGACGATCGCCACGAGCAGCCAGAAGCCGTGGTGATTTTCCGCGAGCGGAATGCCGCCGACGTTCATGCCGAAGAAACCCGCGACGATATTGATCGGCAGCGCGAGCACGGTCACGAGCGTCAGCGTGAAGAGCGTGCGGTTGCTTTGTTCGTCCATGCGCGTCGCGACTTCTTCCTGCAGGAGCTTGATGCGCTCGACGAGCCCGGCGAGATCGTTGAGCACGAGCGAGAACTCTTCGGTCGCGTCGCGAAGGTCCTGAATGTCCTGCGAATGCAGCCAGCGCGGCGGCCGCGCGAGCAGCCGGAACACGGAGCCGGGTTCGGGCGCGAGCAGGCGCTGCAGCCGGACGAGCACGCGCCGCAGTCCGCCGAGATCGGTGCGGGTCGCGGCGCCGCGCATCGACAGGAAACGGTCTTCGATGCCGTCGACCTCGACGCTCGTGCGCCGCACGATATGCACGAGCAGATCCGCCTGATCGCGCAACAGATGCGCGAGCAACTCGGCGGGCGAACGGAAGATTTCGCCGCGTCTAACCGACTCGCGCAGCGAATCGACCGATCGCAAGGGCTTGAGCCGCGCCGTCACGATCAGCTTCTGATGCGTGTAGACCCACAGCGTCGCGATCTCCGAGGGCGTCAGCTCGAAGTTGAACATCACATCGTTGATGACGGCGAGGAGCGCGCCTTCCTGATGCTCGATGCGCGTCGAATGCGAGCCTTCGTTGAGCGTGTCGAAGAACGCGTCGGGCAGGCCGAGGCGGCCGCGCATCCACCGTTCGCACGAACTGTTCGCGAGATCGAAGTGCAGCCAGACGAATTCCTTGGGCGTGTCGTCGCGGGCGAGCCATTCGCTTGCGGCTTCGGCATCGATCGGCACGCCGGGCAGATCGGCATGAAATCGGAAACCGCAGACGAGGCCGGAAAAGTCGGAGCCGTAAGGCGGTCTTTGCAGGGTAGCGGGATTCATGCGGGCGTTCGGTTACATTCTGAGTATGTCGGCGTGTCGGCGGATGACGCGGCCCCGACGCTTCTGGCATGCGCGTCGCCACGCGCTAGTGTGCCATCGGTCGCGCCCCGGATCGCGATCGTATCGCGTGAAAGCGAGCGAAACGATGGCCACGAACGCGGTGCGCCGTGCAAATATGACTGTCATTTTGTCGGCGTATCATCGCGCCACGCAAGACGGGCGCACGCGAGGCGCCGCGCGCGAAACTGGGGAGAAGGCAGTGGAAGACCATGACGACATGGACGGGGCGACGCAAACCACCGCGAACGGGCTGGTTCGCCTGGCGTCGGTGATTGCGGGACTGGCGCGCGAAGGCGCGATCGATACGCGCTTCGGCGCGAAGCTCCTCAAGCGGCTCGACAAGGAAGCGCGGCGCGTATCCGAACCCGGCGGCGCGCCGCTCGACGAGACGGAGCAGTCCGCGCTGTTCGGGGCGCTCGGAGAACTGGATGTCGCGTTGCGCCAGCGCGACGCGGCATCGCTCGTCGAGGCGAATGCGCGGCTGCGCGAGAGCGAAAGCGCGTCGGGAAAGCGTCGCAAAAGCCGGAAGAGCGGCGACGCCTGAGCTTGGCGGCGGGCGGGCGCGAAACATGCTGTTGGGCAGTCGTATGTTTCCGTCGAACGCCCATGCCCCTGTACTTGCATTCTCCTCATTGCGCGCTTTGGACGAATCGCAGCGTCGATGTCGACCGCGATTCGTGGCGCATCCTCATCGTCGACGACAACGCCCATAGCGCCGAAGCGCTTTGCGCCGCGCTCGAAGCGGAGGGCTTCGACACGCGTTTTGCGTTGTCCGGCGTCGATGCACTCCATACGATCGACAACTGGGTGCCGCACATCGTCATTCTCGATATCACGATGCCGGAACACGACGGTTTCGCAACCGCGCGCGTGCTTCGCCGTATCGCCCGCACGCGCGACGCGGTGATCATCGCGTTCACGGCGCTCGGTGAGGACATCGTGCGGGCGGAGGGCATGCATTCCGGATTCGACGGTTATTGCCAGAAGGGCAACCCGCCCACGGAACTGCTCCGCCTGATCGGACGGCTCGTTCACTGAGATAACGCGGGATGTCGTTCGCGCTAGCGGCAAATTCGCACGCCCGTGCGCTAGATAATTGTTCGTTCCCCGCTAAACGAAGCAGCCGAGCGCGCCGCTTGTCAACACGCGCAATCGCCCGCCAGGCGGACGTTTAGGACGATTTTGAACGATCGTGCGGCCAACTATTGTTGGTCCATACCGAAAACTGAATTGAAATTTATGGAGATAAAAAAGCGATAGTAGGGGTATACACTGCATTCCATCGACGTAGCAGACAGTTTCTCGCAAGACCGCTGCGGCGCTTTCTGATTGAACGTCAACCGTCTTTGGAGCTCACACCATGAAACGCAATCTTCTCGCTACCCTTCTGATCGCCGCTACCGCCACGCTCGCCGCTCCCGCTTTTGCAAGCGGCTACGGTCCGGCTCCGTTCTACCGTCCGGCTGTCGGCGCGCCGACGTCGCAACAAGGTCCGAGCGCACAAGCGATCGCCGCCGAAGAAAACGCGAACGGCACGAGCACGACCGCTTTCGGCGGCTCGCGCGACGCGCTGGCTCAGTCGGGCACCCGCACGCAATCGGCCAACAAGGCTCAGTCCGTCTTCTTCGGTCAATAACCGGTTCGGCCAGCCCGGCTCATCCGCCGGGCCGACAGGCTGAAAGACTGATTCGGCGCGCGCCGCGCAGGCTCAAAAGGTCTGCGTTGCGCGCGCCGAACGCGTTTCAGGCCGCGAGCGCGCCGCGCATCACGTTCGCGAGCTCCGACGCCTCGAACTTCGACACATACGCGTTCGCACCGACCTTGCGCACGTGCTGCTCGTTCGCCGATCCCGACAGCGACGAGTGAATCACCACCGGAATGTGCATCAGCCCCGTCTCCGCCTTGATGCGGCGCGTGAGGGTGAAACCGTCCATTTCGGGCATTTCCAGATCGGTGAGCACGAGCGCGATGTGATCCGCGACCTCGGTGCCGTCCTTCTCCGCCTTTCTGAGCGCCGCTTCCAGTACGTCCCACGCTTCCTGGCCGGTTTTGGTCATCACGAAGGGCACGCCCATCGCCGTGAGACTTTGCTCGATGAGCGCCCGCGCGACGCCCGAATCGTCTGCCGCAAGCACGCGCGCGCCCGGCTTGAGCTGCAGCCGACCGGTGTTGGCCTCGGTGATATCCGTTTCCTGCGACGGCAGCACATCACGCACGATGCGCTCGACGTCGAGCACCTGCGCGAGCCGCGAGCCGTCGACGTTGCCATCGAGCCGCGCGAAACTCGTCACGGTCTTGCCGCCCGAGTGCGATTCCGCCGACAGCACCTGATTCCACTCGAGCCGCACGATATCGTCGACTTCCTCGACCGCGAAGCCTTGCGTCGTGCGCGCGAATTCGGTGACGAGCAGAATTTTCGGACCGTTTTTCGGCCGGCAGCCGGTGATGCGCGCGAGATCGATCACGGGAATGATCTGGCCGCGGATATCCGCGACGCCGAGAATCTCCTCGCTCGAACCGGCGACGGCGGTGATCGTCGGCATCGCGAGAATCTCGCGCACCTTGAACACGTTGATGCCGTACAGCTCCCGTTGCTCCGAGCCCGGCGACTCGCCGAGCCTGAACAGAAGCAATTCGAACATGTTGCTGCCCGCGAGCCGCACGCGCTGCTCGATATCCTGTTGTGAACTGCTCACCTCGTTCTCCCTCTAAGCGATGCCTTCGTGTGTTTGCCGGTGGCTTCACTTTCCACCAGATGCCTGATTAGCGGCATTAATCGGCGAAACTGAAGGCATGCGTGACGACGCGCGAGATGAAACGCGCGGCGCACGTCTCGCGCGGCGCCGGTGATCTATACTTTTTTCGAATGGTCGGGTTAATGCCGATGAAGGCATCGCGCGCGAGGCTTTACGCTGCATACAGGCGCAAGATAACCCGTCGCCCAGGCGCAACAACGTTCCCCGCTCATAACGGAGGCGCTCGATGGCAACAGTCGCACAGGTTCTGAATTCGAAACCCGACCAGACGGTCTTTACCGTTCCAGCCACGGCGTCGGTCTTCGATGCAATCAAGCTGATGGCCGACAAGCACATCGGTGCGGTGATCGTCACCGAAGGCGACGAGATCGTGGGCATCATGACCGAGCGCGACTATGCGCGCAAAGTCGTCCTGATGGACCGCGTCTCGAAGCACACGCCGGTGCGCGACATCATGACGTCGCACGTGCGCTACGTGCGCCCCGACCAGACCACCGACGACTGCATGGCGCTCATGACCGACAAGCGCATGCGTCACTTGCCGGTGATCGACAACGGCAGGCTCATCGGCATGATCTCCATCGGCGATCTGGTGAAGAACATCATGGCCGAGCAGCAGTACACCATCCAGCAGCTCGAGTACTACATTCGCGGCGAGCACACTTGATTGCCGGCGATCCGGCTGTAAGCATTTCGTTATAATCGGCAGGCTTCGCCTATGAGCGCGGAGCCACGCTCGTCGTGCGCGATCCGCGCGCGCGGAGCATCGAGGGAGCGCCGCCGATGACACCGACTGCCGCATCCGCATCTCCATCCGCCGACACCGCAAAAACGCTCGCCGCCGACGCGCCGTTCTTCATCGTGATGAACGCGGGCTCGGGACGCCGTCAGTCCGACGCGACCCGCAGCCTGCTCGAAAGCGAACTCGGCGCGGCCGGGCGACGTTTCGAATTGCGCGTCGTCGACGATCCGCGCGGTCTCGCGGACGTCGCGCGCGAAACCGCGGCGGCGGCGTGCCAAGCGGGCGGCGTGCTCGTCGGCGCGGGCGGCGACGGCACGCTTTGCACGGTCGCGCACGCGGCGCACGACGCCGGCTGCCCGTTCGCCGTGCTGCCGCGCGGCACGTTCAACTACTTCAGCCGCGACCACGGCATTCCCGCCGATCTCGAGCAATCGACGAAACTTCTGCTCGACGCGCGCGCCTATCCGGTGCAGGTCGGCTTCGTGAACGCGCGCATGTTTCTCGTCAACGCGAGCCTCGGGCTTTATCCGCGCTTGCTCGAAGATCGCGAAATCTACAAGCGGCAATTCGGGCGCAGCCGGCTCGTCGCGCTCTGGTCGGCGCTTTCCACGATGCTCAAGCCGCATCGCCATTTGCGTTTGCATATCGATCACGATGGCAGCACGACCGAAATTCGCTCGTCGACGCTCTTCGTCGGCAACAACCGCCTGCAGATGGAGCAGATCGGCATGCCGGACGAAGCGCGCGCGCTGGAACAGGGCTTGCTCGTCGCGATTGCGCCGCGGCCGGTCGGACGGCTCATGCATCTGTGGCTGTCGCTGCACGGCGCGGCGGGGCGTCTGTCGGATTCCGATCACGTCGTGAGCTTCACGTTCGAGCGCATCACGGTGACGCATCCGTCGAAGAAGCGCAGACTCGTCAAGATCGCGACGGATGGCGAGGTCGCGAAACTGCAGATGCCGCTGGAATTTCGCGTGTCCGACAAACCGCTTTTCCTGCTCAAGCCTGAGCCGACAGTGGCCGAAGCCAATCGCTCATGACCTTGCTGTTGCAGATTTCCGATACGCATTTCGGCACCGAGCGGCCGCCGGTGGTCGCAGCGCTCCTGCGGCTCGCCGATGCGCTCGCTCCCGATCTCGTCGTGCTGTCCGGCGATATCACCCAGCGCGCGCGCAAGCGGCAGTTCGCGTCGGCGCGCGCGTTCGTCGATGCGCTCGGCGCGACGCCGACGCTCGTCATCCCCGGCAATCACGACATTCCGCTTTTCGATCCGCTCGCGCGGCTGTGTTATCCGTACGCGAATCATCAGCGCGCGTTCGGCGCCGATCTCGAACCGGCGTTCGATTCGGCGGGGTTGCTCGTGCTCGGCGTGAACACGACGCGGGCGTATCGTCACAAGGACGGCGAAGTGTCGATGCAGCAGGTGAGGCGCGTCGCCGCGCGGCTGGAGGCGGCGAGCGCGGCGCAGTTGCGCGTCGTGGTCACGCATCAGCCGGTGGCCGTCACGCGCACTCAGGACGAAAAGAATCTGCTGCACGGACGCGAGCGCGCGGTGCCGCGCTGGGCGCGTGCGGGCGCGGACCTGATTCTCGGCGGGCATATTCATCTGCCCTACGTGTTGCCGCTGCACGATACCTTCGCGGGACTCACGCGCCGCATGTGGGCGGTGCAGGCGGGCACGGCGCTGTCGTCGCGCACGCGCGGCACGATCGACAATTCGGTGAACGTGATCCGCCACGACGCAAGCGTTGGCAATGGCGACGGGCGTCGCGCGACGGTCGAACGCTGGGACTATTCGGAGACGACCGAAGCATTCGAGATGATCGCGCGCCACGATCTCGCGCTCGGCGTCGCGCAACCGACGGATGCTGTCACGTCGCCCGGATGACGAGTTCGGCGAAGCCCGTCGCGGCATCGTGCTCACGCGTGTAACGTTCGCCGGGCAGATGCGCGACGATGATCTCCGCCGTCGTCCGCACGATGCAGCCCGGCGTGACGTGGCCGCCGGAGACGCGGCCATCGGCATCGGCGATGCTCATGTGCAGGTGCGGGCCTTGCGCTGACAGCGTGCCGGCGAGCGTGACGATTTCGAGATCGCCGCGCAATTCAACGGCTTCGTCGCGGCCCGCGTAGCGCAGACGCGCGACGTTCAGGCTGCCGATGCCCTGAAGGACGAACGCGGCGGAGAGCGCGTGCGCGCGGAAGGCATGATCGAGCGCGGCGCGCAGATCGTCGCCGGGCGACAGACGAAGGGTCATCGCATGCATGGATGAAGGACTCGTAGGGGATCACGTTCAAGACTACACGCTGGCGGATCGCGGTGGCATCATGGGCGCGGTCCGCCGTGGCTATTTCTTACTGTGGAGACGCCATGAGTTTCGAACTGACGATGCTTGCCTGGACGCTCGTGCTCGCGCTGGTGCAAGTGTTGCTCCCTGCGGTCGTGCGCAACCGCGAAGTCGGCATCAGATACCAGGCCGGCCCGCGCGATGCCGCCACGCCGCCGCCCAGCAAGCTTTCCGGACGGCTGATGCGGGCGCAGTCGAATCTGTTCGAGACGCTGCCGATTTTCGCCATTGCGGTGCTGATCGTGCACGTCACGGGGCGCGAGAACACGCTCACGCACTATGGCGCGCTCGCGTATTTCGTCGCGCGTCTGGTCTACGTGCCGCTCTACGCTGCCGGCGTGCCGTTCGTGCGCTCGCTGGTGTGGCTGGTGTCGGTCGTGGGCATCGTGCAGATTCTCGTTCCCATCATCTGACGAGGAGTGAAGGGCAATGACCGATCAAGCTTCGACCATCGAGATCGAAACCGCGCCGAATCCCGAATTCGCCGTGATCCTGATGCACGGCCTCGGCGCCGATGCCAACGACTTCGTGCCGCTCGTGCCCGAATTGCGTCTCGCCGATGCGCCCGCGATCCGCTTCGTGTTTCCGAACGCGCCGGAGATCGCCGTGACGGCGAATAACGGCTATGTGATGCGCGCGTGGTACGACATTCTGTCGTTCGAGGGCATCAACCGGCGCGTGGACGAGGCGGGCATCGTCGCTTCGGTCGGGCGCGTGCGGGCGCTTATCGAGGCGCAGAACGCGCGGGGAATTCCCAGTGAGCGCATTTTTATCGCGGGATTTTCGCAGGGCGGTGCGATGACCTATCAGGCGGGGCTCACTCATCCCGAGAAGCTCGCTGGGTTGATCGTGCTGTCGGGCTACATTCCTTCCGAAGGGCTGATCGATGAATCGCTTTCCGAAGCGAACCGATCGGTTCCCATCTTTGCCGCGCATGGGAGCTTCGATGATGTGCTCAATGTGGCTCTCGGTGAGCAGGCGTGCGAATTCGCTCGCGGGCAAGGGTGTGAGGTCGAATGGCATGCCTATCCTATGGCGCATTCGGTTTGTATGGAGGAGGTTGAGGCGTTGCGGGCTTGGTTGGGGGGGCGGTTGCGAGGGTGAGGTTTTTTTTCGCCGGATCCCGTTTTCGTGTCGGTCTATTAGCGTTGCCCCTGTGCGGGGCGGCACTCACTTTCTTTGCTGCTGCAAAGAAAGTAAGCAAAGAAAGCAGCTTTTCAGGCCCGCGGTCACACGCAATTTGGGTAGTCCTCTCGTCCTCGATGGCACTCGCCTAAAGAGTGCCCTCATCACAATAACGGGACTTGGATCGCGCACGGTCCGCCGCCCGAATACGTTGAGCGCGCTGGTTCAGCACGAAAGAGCTTCGGCACAGCGCTACGCGCTGCCGCCGGGTATGCAAGGGAAACCAAAGGGCGGCGATTGCAGTGAGATGGAGACGTTAGTAGAGAAGCACGCGCGGACCCGCTTGACCGGTCGGCCGCGAAGCGGGCCGGAGCTATTTGGTGCTGAACCAGTTTGTTGTGTGGTGCGATGTGACAGACCGTGCGCGAACCAAGCCCGATGGGGTGTTTGGGGGCACTCTTTAGGCAGCCCACGATGGACGAGAGGACTACCCAAATTGCGTGTGACCGCGGGCGTATCAGTAGCTGCTTTCTTTGCTTACTTTCTTTGCAGCAGCAAAGAAAGTGAGTGCCGCCCCGCACAGGGGCAGTGCTAATAGAACGACGCGAAACCGGGATCCGGCGAAAAAAAGACTCACGCACCCGAGTCACAAAAACCAGCAATCAAGGCAAGCATCCCACGCCGCAATTCCCCAGGACTAACGGGCTTGGAAAGCACGTCCTGCTCACACGCGAGCGGCACGATACACGCGGCCGGTTCACCGGTAACGACGAGACAAGGACAAGGCCGCCCAAGCCGCGTCGCACCGAGCATCGCCACTTCCCGCGCGGTCTTGGCATCACGCAGTCGAAAGTCGGTAATGATGAGATCCGGAAACCGCTCGATATCGCCGAGAATCGTCTCGAACTCCTCGAAGCTCGCCGCCGAGTCATAAAGCACGCCCCATTGCGACAGCAGCGCTTCGGTCGACGCCCGCACGAGCCCATCGTCCTCGACGAGCAACACATAACGCCCCTTGAGCTGCGCCATTTCCGCCGCCTCGGAACGCGCCGGCGCACGCGCCGACGGCGTGTCGGGCGACGGTCCGCACAGCGGCATTTCGAGCGAAAAGCGCGAGCCGCGCCCTTCGGTGGACTTCAGTTCGATGCGATGCTGATCGAGCATCGACATCACCGCATTGACGATCGACAGCCCGAGCCCCAGCCCCTTGTCGCGATCCTGCTCGGGATTGTCGACCTGAAAGAACGGCTGAAAAATCGCATCGAAATAATCGGCCGGAATGCCGATGCCGTTATCCAGCACGTCGATACGCGCGCGCGTCGGCGAACGCACCACGCCGACGATCACGGTCGGCTTCGAAGTCTTGCTCTGATCTGCATACTTGATCCCGTTGGACACCAGATTGGCCACGGCGCGCCCGAGCCAGTGCGCGTCGCTGCGCACGCAGACGACATCGTCCTTCGGGAGCCGCAGGCGCAATTCGACGCCGCGGCTCATCGCGAACGGACGCAACTGCTCGGCGGCTTCCTCGACGATCTGTCGCACGTCGAATACGTGATAGCGCGGCACGACGCGCCCCGATTCCAGCCGCGAGAGATCGAGCACCGCGTTCAGCAGCCGCGCGAGGATCACGGACGAACGCCCGCACTCGTTGATGAGCCGTTCGGCCTGATCGAATTCGCCGTTGCGGATGGCCTCGGCCGCCGCCTGCAGGAACAGATTGAGCGCGTGCATCGGCTGACGCAGATCGTGCGTCGCCGCGGCGAGAAAGTTGGATTTCTCGCGGCTCGCGGTCTGCGCGGCGATCATCTGCTGTTCGCGCAGCGCGAGCAGCGCGTTGGTCTTGTTCTCCTGATCCTTCTTGGAGACTTCGAGCTCGCGATTCTTGCGGCCGAGCGAAACATTCGCGGTGCGCAATTCGTCGTTGAGGGAAGCCAGCGCGCGCTCCGAACTATAGCGCTCGCGCGAGACGCGCTCGGCGTGCGTGCAGACGCCGTGCCCCACGACCACGACGTTGAACATATAGAAGAGCCCCGCGAAGAAATCCTCGGGGTTGAGCAGATGAATCGTCACCTGCAACACCACGATCGACGCCAGCGTGATGATGCCCGCTGTCAGCGCGACGCGAGAGCGCAGATAAAAGAAACTGAACTGGAAGAACAGCGCAAGGCACAGCCCGATGAAATGCTGCGTGTAGTTATAGGGCGCGGGCGTGATCGCGACCATTGCGAGGATCAGGCACAAGAGCCCGTAAATGCCCGTCAGAATGATGCGTTGCGCGGTGGCGTGCGAGCGGAACGACGGCCGCAGCACCAGCACGCCGACAAAAAACAGCAGCGCGATGCCCGCGAAGCGCAGCGCGAGGATGTCGGGCAGGCGCGAATCGAGCGCGCGGTTGCCCCGCGCGAAGCTGAAGTCCCACCAGAGGAAGCACGTCCAGATGGCAAGCGCGAGCAGCGTCGACGCGCGCCGGAATGCGCAGAAGCGCTGGCTGTGGTCTTCGAGAAACTGCGCTTCGAGGACGGGATCGGAAAACGGCGCCGGAATCGAGAGATTGCGCACCAGGCTCGCGCCGGCCTCGCGGGCCGCCGAGAGAAGAATGCCTGGATTGCGCACGCCGGCGGCGCGTTGCGGTACGGCCATCTTCATGCTCGCTCAGGGAATCGGGATATCTACTTTAGGCCAACGCGGTCAGACAAATACGCCTTTTTTTAGCAATCGGCCATTATCTCCGGCAATTATTGCGCTTTTTTGGCGAGTTGCGAGGGCACGCGGCGAGACGGAAGGAAGGAGGAAGGGAGCCGATCGGCGGGCGTTTGATCGTTTGCCCGCCGATTCGAAGGACAGCCACAACGAATGCCCCCCGCACGATGACGAGGGCGGTCTCGAGGAGAACCGTTCAGCTTTTCGGTTTGGCCTTGGTGGTGCGCTTCGTGACCTGCGTTTCCTTCGCGCCTGCGGCCTTCGCGGGCGATGCCTTGCTGCCGGCCGTTTTCTTGCGGCTCGACATTTCCGTTTCTGCGGGTTGGCTCGCTTGAGCCTTGCGTGGGGATGGCATGTTGACCTCCTTCAGTATGTGTCCATATCGACACATTGATAACCATAGGATGCGGTCAGCCGGTATTCAAGACTCGGCGGGCTTCTCGCGCGGCGCATCGGCCAAAAAACTTCTGAGAGCGAAGCATTTCGCCCGATGCCCGCAACGAGCGCGACGAGCGCGATCAGTGGATGAGCTTCAGCCCCGCCGGCAGCGTTTCGCCGAACACGCGTCCGACGTCGGCGCGATCGAGCTCGACGGTCTCGCGGACCATCGCGATCCACGCCTGCGCCGCGCCCATCGTTTCGAGACGCTGCACGACAGCCGCGCGCGCATCGTCGGGCAGATCGCGCGAGCGGTCGCCGGTCATGCGCGCGATCTGCACGGCGGCGAACGCGGCAGGATCGACCTTCTTCCAGTCGAGCGCGAGGATCGCATCGAGCCAGACGACGGCGACCTCGGGCGGCACGACACCGTGCGCGCTGCCGTAAAAGGGCGCGCGGGCGCCGATGCGGCCCAGCGCCCACCAGCTTTGCACGCTCTCCGAAGGCTTTTTCAGGCGCGTGAGCAGCCATTCGCCGACCTCGATCTTGCGCTCGACCGGCACGCGTTCCAGCGACGCCGCGAGCCGCACCATGTCCTCGTAGCCCGCGCGCGCAGCGCCCGCCGCCTTGCGATAGCGGCTCGTGCCTGGCGGTTGCAGCACGAAGGCCATGTCGTCGAGCAGCTTGAGTTGCGCCGCTTCGGGCAGGCCACCGGCCGCGCGGCGCCAGAGCGTCCACCATTCGGACCAGATCTGGCTTTCGTTGCTGTACTGAATGCCCTGATCGAAAAGCGTCCAGAGTTGCTCGACACGCCATTCGTCGAGCGGATGCCCGAAGCCCGGACGCATGCAGTAGCCCGCGAGATTGAGCCACAGACGCTCGTGATCGGCGGTGCGGCGGCGCTTTTTCGCGCGCTCGAACAGCGCGCCGAAGACCTCGCGCAAGAGTGCGATGTCCCAGGTGTCGCGCGGGCCGAGCGTCTGTTCGAGCTGCGCGCGCAGGCGTTTGACTTCCTTCGGCCCGACATCGTGCGACTTCGCGCCGAACGTGCGGTCTATCAGTTCGATGGCTTTCGGCAGCGCCGGATGCGATTCGCTCACGGTCTCGTCGGTCTGCGGCGCCTCGCGGCGCAACTGGAATTCGAGCAGCCAGCGTTGCGCGGGATCGTCGACGGCGATGCAGTGCATCTCCAGCGTGCCGACTTCGGTAAGCGAGGTCGTCAGCTGAACCGCCGTTTCGCGCGCTCGGCCCTTGCCGGCGGCATGCGGATCGACGACGGTCGCGATCGGCGGCAGACGGATGAAATCGCCCGATGCGGCCGCGAGGTCTGCGAGCGCGCCCGCTTCGTAAGCCGTCTCCGACACCGACGACGCCAGGTGAAAGCGCACCGGCGCGCCGAGCGTGAGCGCGAAGGTGCGATCGGCGAGATGGATCGCCTGGCCTTCTTCGGTGCCGCGCGGCAGGACGCAGACGCCACGCATCGCGTTGGCATCGTCTTCGAGCAGCAGAAAGAAGCTGCGCGCCGAGCCACCGCCGATCTTGGGCGCATTGCCCGCGCGCGCGAGCGCGTAGGCGACCGCGCCGCGCGCGACCGCGACATCGGGATTGCCGTTCGCGAGCACGTTGACGGCTTCGCCGCGCCAGCCGGAAAGCGTATCGGCGATGCGGCGCGCGAGCGGAGCGGCGCGAAACACGCCGCCGTTCAACAGCAAGGTGTCCGGAATGGCGAGCGTTTCGGCGGGCGCATCGACGAGGCCGAGCGCCTTCTTCGCCTCGCCGGCATGCTGGCCGAGAAACGCCGCGATATGCCGCGTGATGGCCGCGTCGCTCGCATACGGCAGCCCGAATTCGACGATGCCGCCGCGCGAACGGCCGGGGCGATCGCTCGGCGCGACCATCGGAAAGAATCCTTCGACGATGATCCGCTCGATCTCGTCGCGCGTGACATCGGCCGAACGCGCGCCGCCGATCAGCTTCGAGCCCGCGCCGAGCAGCGTGATCGACGTGGATGCGGGCGCGTTGTCGCCTAGCAATTGCTCTTTCGCCGCGCGGCAGCGCTCGACGAGTTGCGACAGGCGTCCGGCGGAAAGACGCGCATCGCTGCCCGCGAGACGCTTCTCGACGAGATGCGCGAGCGCGAGATCCATGTTGTCGCCGCCGAGCATCAGATGGTTGCCCACGCCGATGCGCGTCAACACCGGCTCGCCGTTCTCCATCGCGACCTGGATGAGCGTGAGGTCGGTCGTGCCGCCGCCGACGTCGACGATCATCACGAGCCGCGTCGCCTTCAAATCATCCGCGAGCGTCGCGCGATGATGAAACAGCCAGTCGTAAAACGCGGCCTGCGGCTCTTCCAGCAGCCGCAGCTTTTCGAGTCCCGCCATGCGCGCGGCTTCGAGCGTCAGCGCGCGGGCGCCTTCATCGAACGAGGCGGGCACGGTCAGCACGACGTCCTGCGTGTCGAGCGGTGCATCCGGAAAGCGCTCGTTCCACGCCGCGTGGACGTGCGCGAGATAGCTCGCGCTCGCCATGACCGGCGAGATTTTTTCGACGTCGTCGCCCGCGCCCCACGGCAAGATGGCCGCGAGGCGATCGACCGCCGCGTGCGACAGCCAGCTTTTCGCGCTCGACACGAGCCGTCCCGGCACCTGCGCGCCGAGCATCCGGGCGAATCTGCCGATGACGGCGGGCGCTTCCATCTCGCCCCACGGCAATTGCAGATCCTCGGACTTGAGTTCGCCTGACGCGAAGTGATAGCGCAGCGACGGCAGAAGCGGCAGCGCCGCGACTTCGCCCGCGCCGACGAGCTGGTCGATGTCGAACACGCGGATATCGTTCGAGCCGATTTCCGCGTACGCGACGACCGTATTGCTCGTCCCGAGATCGATGCCGACGCTGTACCGCGCGCCGGACACCTTTTTCTTGCGCCCGGACACTTACAGGCCCATGCCCTGATCCGCGCCCGCGTTCGCGCCGCCGCGCACGTCGAACTCGACCTTCCAGCGCTCGGACGAGCCGCGCGGAATCGCTTCGAGTTCGAGCGTGCCCGCTTCGGTCACGCGTGCGTGCAGCTTGACGGGCACGACCTCGCCCGGCGTGCGGCCTTCGGGCGGCAGCGACGCTTCGATCTCTTCGAGTTCCTGCAATTCGTCCGGTTGCCAGTAATCGAGCAGCGTGCCGACCTGATCCTGACGACGCACCGAGGAGCCGAAGAAGCGGAAATGCACCGGCTCGCCGACGACGAGCCCGAATTCCTGCGCGGGCAATTCGGCGTCCGTGCCTTCCTCCATGCCGAACGGCGCGACGCACAGCGCCTGCACGGGCGGCTCCAGTCCGGGAACGGCCGGCATCGCCGATTCGACCGCGACGTAGTACGCGCGCGCCGTGCCGCCACGGATGCGCACGCCCTTGCCGCGCCGCACATAGCCGTAATAGGCCGCGCCGCGCGCCACCGCGAGATCGAGGTCCGCGCCTTCGAGCAGACGCGCGGCGGGCGCGTTTTCGGAGGCGAGCCATGAATTCAGCGTCGTCATCACGCGCTCGACGAGCAGCGGCGACTTGAACACGCCGCCGTTGAACAGCACGACGGTCGGATGCAGCAGCGTCGCGCCCTGCGGCGCCTGATGCTGCAAGCCTTCGACTTCCGCGAGCGCGTTGACCTGACGGCCGAGGAACGCGGCGAGATGGCGCGTGACGGCGGCGTCCTGCGCGTACGGCAGACCGAGTTGCGTGAGACCGACGCGCGCGCGCGAAACGGGGCGAGCCGCGGCATCGACTTGCGGGAAAAAGCCTTCGAGCAGGATCTGCGTGAGTTCGGCGCGCGTGAGTTCGGTGCGCAGCGACCCGCCGATCAGCTTCGAGCCGCGGCTCGGGACGACGAGCGGCACCGCATCGACGGACGGATCGGAAAGCAGCGTTTCCTTCGCCGAGCGGCACGCGTAGGTGAGGGCGCGCAACTGCCACGGATCGGGCTGCGTGCCCGATTGCGCGAGCTTGCGCGCGACGGTATGCGCGAGCGCGAGGTCCATGTTGTCGCCGCCGAGCAGGATGTGCTCGCCAACGGCCACGCGATGCAGTTCCAGATTGCCTTCGCGCTCGACGACCGCGATCAGCGACAAGTCGGTCGTGCCGCCGCCGACATCGACGACGAGAATCACATCGCCCACTTTGACCTGCTTGCGCCAGCCGCCCGACGATTTTTGAATCCAGCTATAGAGCGCGGCCTGCGGCTCTTCGAGCAGCGTCATGCGCGTGTAGCCGGCTGCGGCGGCGGCTTCGGCGGTGAGTTCGCGCGCGGCGGGATCGAAGGACGCGGGAATCGTCACGGTGACGTCCTGCTGATCGAAAGGCGCATCGGGATGCGCGTGGTTCCACGCTTCGCGCAAATGCGTCAGATAGCGCACCGAGCTTTCCAGCGGCGACACGCGCTCGACTTCCTCGGGCGCATCGGACGGCAGGATTGACGCGCGGCGATCGACGCCCGGATGGCACAGCCAGCTTTTCGCGCTGGAAACGAGGCGGATCGGCGTGCCCGCGCCCCGGCTGCGCGCGAGTTCGCCGACGATGAACCTGCGCTCCTGCGTCCACGGCAGCGTGAGATCGCCGGGCGCGAGCTCGTTCTCGTGCGGCAGATAGAGAAACGAGGGCAAAAGGTCGCGTTCTTCGGCGGCGCCGGGCGCGGTCAGTTGCGAGATGGGCAGCACGCCTTGCGCGGTCTTTTCGCCGTCGCTCGCGCCCATGTCGACGTAGGAGAGCGCGCAATGCGTCGTGCCGAGATCGACGCCGATCGAGTAGCGCGCCGGGTTATCGTTCGCTTGAATGTCGCTCACAGTTCCACCTCCGCGGGCGCGACGATGCTCGCATCATGGGACGGCGCGAGCTTCGGCAGGCGCGTCTCCTCGACCTTCCATCCACGATGGCTGATGCTGCCCGAAAAGGGCGGCTTGCCGACGACGTTGCCCGTCAGCCGGATGGCGGCGGCATCGAAACCCTCCTGCAGCGTGATGCGCGTGCCTTCCGCTTCGGTGCGCACGGGCTTGACCGTGAAATGCTCGCGCAGCACGTTACGGCAGCCGTCGTGCACGAGGCGGGCGGCCGCGCCGATATCGGCGTCGCTGTAATTGACGATGTCTTCTTCCACGAAATCGATGAAACGCGCGTCGCGCTGCAAAAGGCCGAGCAGTTGCAACGCGGCGACCGGGCTCGCCTCCTTCAGCGCGGACGGCGCGGGTTGAACCGGCGCGGCGGCAGGCTTCGGCGCTTCGGCTTTGAAATCGGGCGCGGCTGCGGGGGCTTCAGGCGCTTCGGGCGCTTCGCGCAGGCGCTGCACGCGGCCCGCGAACGATGCATTGCCGAGAATGCCGAAGAAGGCGCCGAAGGCAATGCCTATCCTGCCGAAAAAGCCTGGATTCATGTCGGTCATGTGATGCTCCTGTAGGCCGCGCGAGGACGACCCTATCCTCGGGCGGCGCGGGTGGCCGGTGTTCGGTGCCGTATCGGCGGGGTGATGCCGGGAATGTCTGCCCGTGCGGCTTTTCAGAAAAGGCACGAAAAACGCCAACGGCCTTTATACCGTATCCCGATATTTTCCATGATGTCGCGCCCCGGCCGGGAAAATCGCTCCGGATGGGCGCGCGGCGGCGGGCCTCATTCTCGCGATTTGCGCCGTCAAGTCAAGGCGCGGCAGGCTTCGCGGCGCGCTTCAGGCCTTGTAGCCGATCTTGCGCAGCAGGTCGTGGCGCCACTTCACGTCGTCTTCGCTTTCGACGCCAAGCGGCGGGAACCCGTCCACCACGCCGACGATCCCGCGTCCCTGATCCGTCTGCGCGACAAGCACCTGCGTCGGATTGGCGGTCGCGCAGAAGATGCGGCACACCTCCGGCACGGCCTTCACGGTATTGAGCACGTTGACGGGAAAGAAGCCGTCGCCGAGCACGATGATGAAGCTGTGTCCCGCGCCGATGTTCTGCGCGTTGCGCGCGGCCAGCTCGACGCCATGCTCGTCCGTGCCCGACGTGCGTACGAGCCGCTTGCCCGACGCCTCGCAGAACGCGAGTCCGAAGCGGATGCCGGGCACCGCGCCGACGAGCGCCTCGTGCAGATCCTCGACCGTCTTGATGAAATGCGACTGACCGAGGATGAAGTTGGTGTCCTCGGGCTTGTCGATGGCGATGGCGAGCAGTTCCATGGCGGATCTCCGGTGCGCGCTGGAAATTCCATGGTAGGCGCTTTTCTACGCGCGTATTTCGAACCCCGCGAGATACGCCGCCGCATCGCCGCCGTCCCAGACGCGGCCATCGCAGAACGTCGCCGCGCGCCGTTCGCCGGGAATCGCAATGCCCGCCGCCTGCGCTGCCTCCCGATAAAGCGCGGTCTGATTCACGCTCGCCGCGATGGCCGCATCGTCGATATCGGCGCCGAGCATGCCCCAGCGCCGGTATTGCGTAATGAACCAGACGCCGTCCGATACGCGCGGATAGTTCACCGCGCCTTCATCGAAGAAACGCACGGGCAGCGCGCGCGCATCGCCGCCATCGGATGTGGCGAGGCGCGGCTCGATCAGCGCGCGCGGCACGCCGAGCAGCGCGGACGACGACAGCGCCTCGGCGATCTCCTCGCGATGCGCCCGCGTATCGAGCCAGGCGCACGCATCGAGCATCGTGCGAACGAGCGCGCGCGCCGTCGCGGGATAGAGCGCCGCGAAATCGCGCCGGCACGCGAGCACCTTCTCCGGATGATCCGGCCAGATCTCGCTCGTGTACGCGACCGTCCTGCCCGCGTCGCGCGCCTCGGCGACGGCGTGCCACGGCTCGCCCGCGCAGAAGCCGTCGAGCGCGCCCTCGACGAGCGCATCGGCCATGCGCGGCGGCGGAATCACGATGCTCTGCACATCGCGCAACGGATGCACGCCGTGCGCCGCGAGCCAGTAATACAGCCACATCGCGTGCGTGCCGGTCGGAAAAGTCTGCGCGATGACCGGCGGCCGCCCGAGCGAATGCAACGCTTCCTTCACGCTGGCGCCGTTCCGGATCGCATCGGCC
Source organism: Caballeronia zhejiangensis (assembly GCF_000698575.1). GTDB lineage: Bacteria > Pseudomonadota > Gammaproteobacteria > Burkholderiales > Burkholderiaceae > Caballeronia > Caballeronia zhejiangensis. The sequence continues at coordinate 35,628 of NZ_JFHD01000008.1, read as the reverse complement.
AACGGACGCGACAGCGTGATCGCCTGACCGTTGCGATTGAGGACCATCAGCACGGCCATGTCCGCCTGCGGCCCGCCGATACCGAGTTGCACGCCGTACACGAGGCCATAGAGCGCGTGCGCCGCGTCGATCTCGCCGGACAGCAGCTTGTCGCGCACGGCCGCCCACGACGGCTGACGGCACAGCTCGATCGAGATGCCATGACGCGCGCCGAGATCGCGCAACGCGGCGACGGCGAGCGGCGCGGCATCGGAAAGGGCGACGAAGCCGAGCCGCAGATGCGTGCGTTCGGGTTGGGAGGAAGTGATGTTCATGAGATGTCGATAAAGCTAGAGCAGATCGGCCATCGAAAGCAATTGGCGCGCGATCTCGGCGACCTTCACGCCCTGATCCATCGCGCGCTTGCGAAGCGCCGCATAGGCTTCGTTTTCGGACATGCCGCGCCTGTCCATCAGAAGACGTTTCGCGCGGTCGATGACCTTGCGCTGCTCCAGTTCGTCCTCGACCTTCGCGAGCCGCTGACGCAACTGCGCTTCATGCGCGAAACGCGCGAGCGCGACTTCGATGATCGGCGCGAGACGCTCGGGCGCGAGTCCTTCGACGGAATACGCGGTGACGCCCGCGCCCACTGCCGCGCGAATGAACTGCTGATCCGCGTCGTTGCTGAACATCAGCACGGGACGCGGCGCGGCCTTGTTCATCACCGCGAGCTGTTCGAGCGTGTCGCGCGAGGGCGACTCGGTATCGATGATGACGACATCGGGCTTCTGGCTCTCGACGGCCTTGTGCAGCGCCGAAGGCGCGGCCGCTTCGGCGAGCATGTCATAGCCCATGCGCGCGAGTTGCTCGCGCAAATCGCCTATGGGCTTGTCGGTGTCGGTGACGAGAAGAACGCGAAGCATGCGGGAAGCGGAAGCGGTCATGCGAGGGACGCTTGAGACTTTAACGCGCCGTCCGCGCTTTGAGAACCCGCTTTACGCGGCATGAGCGAAGCCTTTGGCGCTTTGCACATGCGCCGCGAATTCCGCCGCTTCGCCGATCGCACCGCCGATCAGAATCACCGCCGGACTGCCGAGGCCGGCAGCGTTGGCATCATCGGCAAGACGATCGAGCGTCGTCACGAGCCGCTTTTCCTGCGACGATCCCGCGTGCTGCACGACGGCCGCAGGGGTGCTCGCGGGCAACGCATCGAGCAACGATGCCGTCAGACTCGCGATGCGGCTCATGCCCATATAGATCGCGAGCGTGGTGCCCGTTGCGGCGAGCGCGGCCCAATCCGGCTGACTGTGATCCTGCATGTGCGCGGTGACGAACGTCACGCCCTGACAATGATCGCGATGCGTGAGCGAGATGCCGAGTCCAGCCGCCGCCGCGAATCCCGATGACACGCCATTGACGATATCGACCGGAATATCCGCCCCGCGCAATGCGGCGATCTCTTCGCCCGCGCGTCCGAAGAGCAACGCGTCGCCGCCTTTCACGCGCACCACATGCAGTCCTTTCTTCGCGTATCGCTGCATGAGGCGCTGAATGAAGGCTTGCGGCGTGGACTTGCATCCGCCGCGCTTGCCGACGCGAATCACGCGCGCGTTCGGCGCAAGCGTGACGATGTCGGCGTTGGCGAGATCGTCGACGAGAAGGACGTCGGCGGCGGCGAGCGCCTTCGCGGCGCGCAAGGTCAGCAAGTCCAGATCGCCGGGGCCCGCGCTCAACAGAGTGACTTTGCCTTTGATGGTGCTCATCGTTGCTTCCTGAGTCTGCGTGCTTCGTGTGTGAGGCATCGGCGCGGCAAACGCAGATAGCGTCCGCTCGTGTCGCTGCACGATGGGGACGCCTTTGTCCTTGCTTTCATGTATCGGGGCGCCGCGAACGCCGTTGCTCGCAGCGCTTTCGACAATGCAATAAGCGGGCCATTGGTCGAATAGGGCTTCGAGCACGTTATCCGCACTGTCGTTGTGCGCGGGTGGCACCGCGAGGGCGCATGGGCGCTTGCTCGATGTGAATGCGTGCGTTAACCGTGCAGTACAAAGTCGAGGAGCGTACGAAGCGATCGCTTGCACGTTCGCACGGCATCAGTGCTGCGTCGCACCATCCCTGTGCCCGCCTGCATCGAAACATGACGTGAAGCTCATGCGCGCAGTCCGTGCATATAACGCGCAAAGCCTTGCGCGACAAGCGTCCGAAGTCGATGCGGCGCGCATGGCATAGGCCTTGCCTTATGTCTCGCCATCGGATCAACGGCGATCCGTCCTGAATACAGCGCCCGGCAAGTGAAGAACATGCGGGCATCGGACAACGGCGTCCCCCGCATCGGCTTCCCGGCCCATGCGCGGGACGCCTTTCTTTTTTTGCGGAAAGACGATGGACAAAGCCACCCGGATCGATCTCTTCAGCATGCGCAGCGCGCCGATGCGCGCCTTCCATCTCACGTGGATGGCCTTCTTCGTATGCTTCTTCGCGTGGTTCGCCTGCGCGCCGCTGATGCCGCTCATCAAGCGCGAATACGGACTCACGGCGGATCAAGTTGCGAACATCAATATCGCGGCCGTCGCCGTGACGATTCTGGTGCGCCTCGTCGTCGGACCGATGTGCGATCGCTTCGGCCCGCGCCGCGTGTATGGCGCGCTGCTGCTCGCGGGTTCGGTGCCTGTCATCGGCGCGGCGCTCTCTACGGGCTACGACAGCTTCCTGTGGTGCCGTCTCGCGATCGGCGCGATCGGCGCGAGCTTCGTCATCACGCAGTACCACACGTCGGTGATGTTCGCGCCGAACGTCGTCGGCACCGCGAACGCAACGACTGCCGGCTGGGGCAACGCGGGCGCGGGCGCGGCGCAGGCGATCATTCCGCTTCTCGTCGCGGCAGCGATCGCGCTCGGCGTGGGCGAAGCATCGGCATGGCGCGTCGCTTTGATCGTGCCGGGCATCGCGATGCCGGTGATGGCCTTCTTCTACTGGCGCTATACGCAGGATTGCCCGCAAGGCGACTTCGTCGCGCTGCGCCGTGCCGGCGTCGCGATCGACGGCGGCAAGAAGGGCGGCTGGCAGAGCTTCCTGACCGCGTGCTCGAACTATCGCGTGTGGATGCTCTTCGTCACGTACGGCGCGTGCTTCGGCGTCGAAGTGTTCATCCACAACATGGCGGCGATCTATTACGTCGATCACTTCGGCCTCTCGCTCGCGCAAGCCGGCATGGCGGCGGGCAGCTTCGGTCTGCTCGCGCTCTTCGCCCGCGCGCTCGGCGGCTGGCTCTCCGATAAAGCCGCCGCGAAGAAAGGCCTCGATATCCGCGCGACCTTGTTGTTCGCGCTGATCGCGGGCGAAGGCATCGGCCTCTATGCGTTCGCGCATGCGCCGAGCGTCGTGCTCGCCATCGTCGCGATGCTTGCGTTCGGCCTCTTCACGCACATGGCATGCGGCGCGACTTACGCGCTCGTGCCGTTCATCGATCGCAAGGCGCTCGGCGGCGTGGCTGGCGTGATCGGCGCCGGCGGCAACGTCGGCGCGGTCGCAGCGGGCTTCCTGATGAAAGGCCTCGGCAACGCGCAAGCCACGCTCTCGATGCTCGGCGTGATCGTCGCGACGACGGCGCTCTGCGCGCTCGCCGTGCGCTTCTCCCCCGAACACAAGGCACGCGAAGCGGCACTGCGCGAAAGCGCGCTCGCAGCCAATAACGTCATTGCAAACTGAGAAGGCCCCGTCATGAAAATCGTCGTCATCGGCCACGGCATGGTCGGCCACAAGTTCCTCGAATGTCTCGCCGAGAGCGGCAACGAAGCGCTCGACGTGACGGTCCTGTGCGAAGAACCGCGCGCCGCGTACGACCGCGTGCATCTGACCGAATTCTTCACGGGCAAGAGCGCGGATGATCTCTCGCTCGTCGAAGAGGGCTTCTTCGAACGTTCGGGTTATGCGCTGAAACTGAATGCGCGCGCGGTGTCGATCGATCGCGCGGCGCGCACGGTGACGGCTTCGACGGGCGAAGTGCTCGCGTACGACAAGCTCGTGCTCGCGACCGGCTCCTATCCGTTCGTGCCGCCCATCGAAGGCCGTGATCGCGACGGCTGCTTCGTGTATCGCACGATCGAAGATCTCGAAGCGATGCAGGCATGCGGCGCGCGCTCGAAGACGGGCACGGTCGTCGGCGGCGGTCTGCTCGGTCTCGAAGCAGCGAAGGCGCTGCGCGACATGGGACTCGAAACGCATGTGATCGAATTCGCGCCGCGCCTGATGGCCGTGCAGGTCGATGACGGCGGCGGACGCGTGCTGCGCGCGAAGATCGAGGAGCTCGGCGTCACGGTTCATACGGGTAAGAACACGCTTGCGATCGTCGATGGCGAAGGCGCGGCCAACCGCATGAATTTCGCCGATGAGACGCATCTCGACACTGACATGATCGTGTTCTCGGCAGGCATTCGTCCGCGCGACGACATCGCGCGTGCAGCGGGTCTCGACATCGGCGCGCGCGGCGGCATCGTGATCGACGACGCCTGCCGCACGAGCGACGAAGCGATCTATGCCATCGGCGAATGTGCGTTGTGGAAGGGCCAGTTGTTCGGCCTCGTCGCGCCGGGTTACGACATGGCGCGCATCGTCGCGAAGCAGATCATCGGCGAGGAGGCGGCGTTCGCGGGCGCGGACATGAGCACCAAACTCAAGCTGATGGGCGTCGATGTGGCGAGCATCGGCGATGCACACGGCAAGACGCCCGGCAGCCGGACGTATCAGTACAGCGACGAGCGCAAGCAGGTCTACAAGAAGATCGTCGTGTCCGACTGCGGCAAGTTTCTTCTCGGCGGCGTGATGGTCGGCGATGCAGCGGAATACGGCACGCTGCTGCAGATGATGTTGAACAAGATCGAGTTGCCCGAAGCGCCCGAGTTCCTGATCCTGCCGTCGAGCGATGGAAAAGCGAAGCCCGCGCTCGGCGTCGAAGCCTTGCCCGATGCGGCGCAGATCTGTTCGTGCAACAACGTAAGCAAGGCTGAAATCTGCGCGGCTGTCTGCGCGGGCGCAACGAGCATTGGCGCGATCAAGTCGTCGTGCAAGGCGGGCGCATCGTGCGGCGGCTGCGTGCCGCTCGTCACGCAAGTGATGAAGTCGGAGATGAAGCGGCAGGGTCTCGCGGTGAACAATCATCTGTGCGAGCACTTCCCGTATTCGCGTCAGGAGCTTTATCACATCGCGCGCGTGGAAGGACATCGCACGTTCGGCACGCTGCTCGCGAAGCACGGCAAGGGACGCGGCTGCGATGTCTGCAAGCCTGCCGTCGCGAGCATTCTTGCTTCGTGCTGGAACGAGTTCGTGCTGAAGAAAGAGCACGCGAGCCTGCAGGATTCGAACGATTACTACCTCGCGAACATCCAGCGCGATGGCACGTACAGCGTCGTGCCGCGCATGCCGGGCGGCGAAGTGACGCCCGATGGCTTGATCGCGGTCGGCCAGGTCGCGAAGAAGTACGGCCTCTATACGAAGATTACGGGCGGCCAGCGTGTCGACATGTTCGGCGCGCGCGTAGAGCAATTGCCGTTCATCTGGGAAGAGCTCATCGCGGCGGGCTTCGAATCGGGTCATGCGTATGGCAAGGCCCTGCGCACCGTGAAGTCGTGCGTCGGCTCGACGTGGTGCCGTTATGGCGTCGGCGATTCGGTCGGACTCGCGATCGAACTGGAGAATCGCTACAAGGGTCTGCGCACGCCGCACAAGATCAAGTTCGGCGTGTCGGGCTGCACGCGCGAGTGCGCCGAAGCGCAAGGCAAGGACGTCGGCGTGATCGCGACGGAGAAGGGCTGGAATCTCTACGTATGCGGTAACGGCGGCATGAAGCCGCGTCACGCCGAGCTTATCGCGTCCGATCTCGATCACGACACGCTCGTGCGGTACATCGACCGCTTCCTGATGTTCTACGTGCGTACGGCGGATCGCCTGCAACGCACGAGCGTATGGCGCGACAACCTCGAAGGCGGACTCGAGTATCTGATCGACGTCGTCATCAACGACAAGCTCGACATCGCCGCCGAGCTCGAAGCGGAGATGCAACTCGTCGTCGATACCTACGAGGACGAATGGAAAAAGGCCGTCACCGATCCGCATACGCGCAAGCGCTTCCGTCACTTCGTCAACAGCGAACAGGGCGATGCGAACGTGACCTTCGTGGAAGAGCGCGGCCAGATTCGCCCCGCCACGCTCGAAGAGCGCAAGTCGAAGCTTGCCGAAACCGTTTAACGCGTGAGGAGAAACATCATGAACGACCGTATCGAACAGGACTGGACCGCCGTTTGTGAACTCGACGACATCGTGCCGGATACGGGCGTGTGCGCGCTCGTGAAGGGCACGCAAGTCGCGGTGTTTCATGTCGCGGGCGAAGAGGCAGCCGTGTACGCGATCGACAACTACGACCCGCATTCGCAAGCCGCGGTGCTCTCGCGCGGCATCGTGGGAAGTCTGGGCGAGCGTATCGTCGTTGCATCGCCGATCTACAAGCAGCACTTCGATCTGCGCACGGGCGAATGCCTGGAAGCGCCGGAGCTTTCGGTGAGCGCGTATCGCGTGAAGGTCGCGGGCGGCAAGGTGTGGGTCGCGGCATGAAGACCGAATATGCGGTTGCGGGCATGGCGGCGTTGAAGCACGCCGCATCGCGCCAGCGGCTCGTGGTGATCGGCAACGGCATGGCCGGTATGCGTACGGTCGAAGAACTGCTGAAGATCGCGCCCGAGCTGTACGACATCACCGTATTCGGCGCCGAGCCGTACGGCAACTACAACCGCATTCTGTTGTCGCCGGTGCTCGCGGGCGAGAAGAGCGTCGACGACATCATTCTCAACACGCGCGAATGGTACGACGCGAACGGCATCACGCTGCATGCGGGCGATGCCGTGATCGAAATCGATCGTGCGCGGCGCGTCGTGCGTTCGGAGAAGGGCGTGGAAGCGCACTACGACCGTCTGCTGATCGCGACCGGCTCGAAGCCATTCATCATTCCGGTGCCGGGTTGCGAGCTTTCCGGTGTGATCGCATTTCGCGACATTCAGGATGTCGAAACGATGCTCGAAGCGGCACGCGATCATCGGCACGCGGTGATCATCGGCGGCGGTCTGCTCGGGCTCGAAGCGGCCAACGGCTTGCAGCGGCAGGGCATGTCGGTAACGGTCGTGCATGCGAGCGGCAGCCTGATGGATCGTCAGCTCGATGCCACCGCGTCCGCGTTGCTCAAGCGTTCGCTCGAAGCGAAAGGCCTCAACTTCGCGATGGCCGCGCAGACGACGGAGATCGTCGGCGACGACCGCGTGCGCGCCGTGCGTTTCGCGGACGGCACGCAGATCGACGCTGATCTCGTCGTGATGACGGCGGGCGTGCGGCCCAACATCGCGCTCGCGAAAGAGGCGGGGCTGCATTGCGAGCGCGCCATCGTCGTCGACGACACCTTGCAGACTTTCGATCCGCGCGTGTATGCGGTGGGCGAATGCGTGCAGCATCGCTCGGCGACCTTCGGTCTCGTCGCGCCGATCTGGGATCAGGCGCGCGTGGCGGGCGCGCATCTCGCGGGCGCGGGGCATCGCCGTTACGTGCAGCGCGCGACGGCGACGAAGCTCAAGGTGACGGGCGTCGATCTGTATTCGGCAGGCGATTTCATCGGCGGCGAGGACAGCGAGGATCTCGTGCTGCGCGATCCGCGCCGCGGCGTGTACAAGCGTGTCGTGCTGCAGGCGGGACGCGTGATCGGCGCGGTGCTGTACGGCGACGTGAAGGACGGCGGCTGGTATTTCGATCTGATTCAGAGCCGCGCGGACGTATCGCATCTGCGCGGCAAGCTTCTTTTCGGCAAGACGCTTTGTGAAGCCTGAATACGGCCAAGGATAGAGAAACGTGAGCATGTCCATCATCCCCATTCAAACGGCTTCTGTTAAAACGACTTGCCCGTATTGCGGCGTCGGCTGCGGTGTGAACGCATCGCCGAAGAGCGCGACCGAAGTGTCGATCGCCGGCGATGAAACGCATCCATCGAACTTCGGCCGTCTGTGCGTGAAGGGCTCGGCGCTCGGCGAAACGATTGGACTCGAAGGGCGTCTGCTCAATCCGAAACTGCGCGACCGCCGCAGCGGCGCGCTTACCGATGCATCGTGGGCCGATGCCATCGGCACGGTTGCGAGCGGCTTTTCGCGCATCATCGCGGAGCATGGTCCCGACGCGGTCGCGTTCTATGTATCGGGTCAGTTGCTCACCGAGGACTACTACGTCGCCAACAAGCTGATGAAGGGCTACATCGGCAGCGCAAACATCGATACGAACTCGCGGCTGTGCATGTCGTCGTCGGTGGCGGGACACAAGCGCGCGTTCGGCGAAGACCTCGTGCCGATGAGTTATGAGGACCTCGAACTCGCGGACCTCGTCGTGCTCGTGGGATCGAACACGGCATGGTGTCATCCGATTCTCTTTCAGCGCATCGTGAAGATGAAGGAGAAGCGGCCGGAGATGAAGATCGTCGTCATCGATCCGCGCTATACCGCGACTTGCGAAATGGCCGATCTGCATCTGCCGCTCAAGCCTGGCAGCGATGTGGCGCTGTTCAACGGCCTGCTCGCGTTCCTCGCGGAGCACGGCGCAATCGATGCGGCTTTCGTCGATGCACATACCAGCGGTTCCGACGACGCGCTCGCAGCGGCGGGTTCTTCGGATCTCGCGCAAACCGCGAAAGACTGCAAGCTCGATCAACACGATCTGATGGAGTTTTATCGTCTTTTCGCGCGCACGGAGCGCGTGGTGACGGTCTATTCGCAAGGCGTGAATCAGTCGAGCGCCGGCACGGACAAGGTCAACTGCATCATCAATTGCCATCTGCTGACGGGGCGAATCGGCAAGCCTGGCATGGGACCGTTCTCGTTCACCGGCCAGCCCAACGCGATGGGCGGACGCGAAGTCGGCGGCCTCGCGAATACGCTCGCCGCGCATCTCGAGTTCGGCGATCCGCTGCATGGCGAGATGGTGCGGACGTTCTGGAATTCGCCTGCGATTGCAGAGCGCGCCGGATTGAAGGCCGTCGAGTTGTTCGATGCAATCGAAGCGGGCCGCGTGAAAGCCGTATGGGTGATGGGCACCAATCCTGTCGTCAGCCTGCCCGATGGCGATCGCGTGAAGCGCGCGCTCGAGAAGTGCGAGCTCGTGGTTGCATCGGACATCATCGAAAAGACGGATACGAACGCGTTCGCCGATGTGCTGCTGCCCGCGCTCGGCTGGGGCGAGAAGGATGGCACCGTGACGAACTCGGAGCGGCGCATCTCGCGTCAACGCGCGTTCATTCCGGCGCCGGGCAAGGCGCGCGCGGACTGGCGCATCATCTGCGATGTCGCGCGGCGCATGGGCTTCGAAGGCTTCGATTTTGCGGGTCCGCATGAGATTTTCGACGAGCACGCACGGTTGAGCGCGTATCGCAACGATGCGTCGGCGGGCGTGCATCGCGCGTTTCATATCGGTGGGCTGGCCGGGCTCGATCGCGCGCAATACGATGCGCTGCAGCCGACACAATGGCCGTTGCGCGAATCGGCAGAGGGAGGAACGGAGCGGCTCTTCGAAGATCACCGCTTCAGTCATGCAGATGGCCGTGCGCGCTTCGTAGCAACCGTTGCACGCGCGCCCGTGAATGCGCCCGATGACGACTATCCGCTCGTGCTCAACACCGGACGCGTGCGCGACCAATGGCACACAATGACGCGAACGGGCCGCTCCTCGAAACTCGCGGGCCATATCAGCGAATCGTTCATCGACATGCATCCGCAAGACGCGCTCGCATGCGGCGTGCGCGAAGGCGAAATCGCGCGCGTGTCGAGTCGCTGGGGCTCGATGATCGCGCGCGTGCAGCATGGCGGTGGCATGCCGCGCGGCAGCGTGTTCGTGCCGATCCACTGGAACGATCAGACCGCCTCCGACGCGCGCGTCGGTGCGGTAGTGAATCCCGTCGTCGATCCGGTTTCGGGCGAACCGGAGTTCAAGCACACGCCTGTCGCAATCGAGAAGTTTCACGTGACATGGCACGGCTTTTCGCTCTCTCGCGCCGCGCCGCACCTCGACATGGTCACGCACTGGACGCGCGTGCATGGCACGGGCTTCGTCCGTTACGAAATGGCGGGCCGTAATCGTTTCGATGCATCCCATGGCGATCATCACGATTGGGCGCGTGCGCTCTTTCATATCGACGATGAGCACGCTGACTGGATCGAATACGAGGACAAGAGCGCGGGCGTGTATCGCGCGGCGCATGTGGTCAATGAGCGTATCGAGAGTTGCGTGTTCATCTCCGAGCGGCCCGATCTGCCCGCGCGTGCGTGGCTCGCGACGCTGTTCGAAAAGGGACGCCTCGATGACGAGGACCGCGCGAGCCTCCTGCTCGGTCAGCCGATAGGCAAGGGCGAGGACACCGGGCCGACCGTGTGCTCGTGCTTCGGCGTCGGACGCAATACGATCTGCAACGCGATCCGCGACAAGGGATTGAAGACAGCCGCCGAAATCACCTCGTGCGTGAAGGCGGGCGGCAACTGCGGATCGTGCGTGCCGGAGTTGAAGAAGCTCATCGTTGAGACGGAAATGGCGCGTCTCTCCACGGTCTGATTCGTCCGTGGTCTAACGAACGAACGCGGGCGCATGTCGCCCGCGTTTCGCGTTTTCAAGCCTTCCGATTCCTGCGGAGATCTCCGGAAAAACCCTCGAAAACAGGGCGTTTCCGGGCTATTGGTATGCTCGAATGAGCGCTCGCCAACCAAACTCCTTACGATTTATTACCACGTGAAATGGTGTGTTGGATTGCCAACGCATTCGCCGGTTCATCTTCCGTACAGTCACCTCAAAACACAGGCACTAAACAAACGGATGCCTGAAAACAACACCAAAAGGTAATACGGGGATTGCGATGAAGAACGCAAAACTATTCGAACAAGCGGAAGGCCAGCGCGCCACGATCCGCTCATCCCAGGCCAGCATCGACCTGTTGCACGAACGACGACTTCTGATCGACGTGCGAGCCTCATTCCCAGTCTGATTCGTCAAGCCGCCCCAAAGGGGCGTCCTTTCTCAAACGCTCGCTGATCCATCGAAGCCAGATTCGATCAGACGTCGGAGATAGGGATACTAACGAAACGATATTTGCTGTATCCGCTACATACCGGCGTCGATGTAGCTGGAATTGACTGTGCGCCTACACTTGGAGACCTCACCATGCAACGCAAACTGATCGCAGCAGCCGCCGTCCTCTCGCTCGTTTCCGCCGCTGCCTTCGCAACGGGCACGAACTCCAGCTCGAGCTCGACCTCGGGCGGCACGACCAGCGCAGCCGTGTTCGGCTTCGGCTCGTTCACCGCAACCAACGCGGGCGCCGCCAACGGCCACGCTTCGTCGATCGCCGGCCAGGGCTACGGCGTGACGGGCAACACGACGAACGCGACGACGAGCCACATCAACACGTCGTCGGTGGGCGGCAAGGGCTTCGGCGGCTCGACGGCGACGGGCGTCTCGGGCGCCGACGCTGCCGCGAATGCCTGGAGCAAGCTGGGCGGCGGCTGGCGCTAAGCACACGGCGACGGACGGCGAACTTCGCCGCAACGGGGTTCGCTTTCCCGCAACCGATGTGATCCCGGTTCGAACAACAAAAAACGAAATCCAATCTTACCGATTCGATAAGGAATGCAAATCATGAAACGCACTCTGATCGCTGCTGCACTGCTCTCGCTCGTCTCCGTCGCCGCGATGGCCACGACCACGAACTCCAGCTCGTCCTCGACCTCGGGCGGCACGACGTCCGCTTCGGTCTCGGGCTTCGGCCGCTTCACGGCGACGAACTCGGGCACGGCCAACGGCAATGCGCAATCGATCGCCGGCAACAAGTTCGGCGTGACGGGCAACGCCACCAACGCAACGACGAGCCACACGAATACGTCGACGGTGAGCGGCTTCGGCCACGGCAACGCACAAGCGGGCGGCACCTCGGGCGCGGACGCAGCGGCCAATGCATGGAGCAAGCTGGGCGGCGGCTGGCGCTAAGCTGGTCGGCGACTCAAGGCAGGGGCGGCGTCATGACGAGCGTGCGCTTGCGGGATACCGCCTTTGCCGAACTCATAAAAAAACTCTAAGTCGTCCGGGACCGTCATGCGCTGTGGCGTTCCCCTTTTCTTCCGGAGAACCAAAATGAACAAGACCACTCTGCAATTGGCATGCGCGGTGCTGTTTTGCGCCGCGCAACTCGCCCACGCCGACACCACCGCCAATTCCTCGTCGGGCTCGGTTTCGGGTTCGACGTCGACGGGCATCGGCCAGGGCGGCGGATCGAGCCTCAACAACATCGGCACGTCGGCGAATTCGACGGCCAACACCAGTTCCAATTCGTCGTCGGTCGGCGGCCTCGGCGTCGCGACGGCGAGCGGCGGCCGTTCGACCGCGCAGGGCGGCTCATCGAATGTGAACATCTCGCTGACGATGCCGCAACTGACGACATCCGGCACGGATGCAAGCGGCGCCGATGCGACCGGCAAGGCGGCCACGAGCGGCCCCGGCACGAGCGCCTTCGACACGCGCACGACGGTCGACTACAACCAGAGCTCGTACTCGGTCCGCACGACGCCGTCGATCGCCGCACCCTCGCTCACCACGACGCTCTCCGACACCTGCATGGGCTCGGCCAGCTTCGGCCTGTCGATCACCGGCTTCGGCGCGACCGGCGGCACGACGCTCGTCGATCAGGCTTGCGTACGCCGCCTCGATGCACGCGAATTCCGCGCAATGGGCCTGACCGATGTCGCGCTCGCGCTCCTCTGCCAGAGCGAAGCGAACCGCCGCGCCGTCGAGGCGACGGGTCATCTGTGCCCGGGCACGACCACGCCGCTCGCGAAATCGGGCGAGGACGCGGTGCTGTCGGATGACGAGAAGTATCGCGATCCGCTGGTGCGCGCGCGCCTCGGCCTGCCGGTGACCGCCGCCAACAATCCGGAAGTCAGCATGAAGACGCAGAACGAGGCCAAGCAGGCTCAGCCGGCGCCCGCGAAGCAGGTCGCGCAGCCGACGCCGGTCGCCGCTCGCGTGTACGATCAGGCTGATACGAATGGCGTCGAAGTGGCGAGCACGCCCATCGGCGAAAAGATCGAAGTCTCGCTGGTGAAGTGAGGAAGCAACAGGTCCAATGGCAGGGTGACGCCATGGAGCGAGAGAGACGCGCCTGAGCAATCGGGCCGTCTCTACCTTTGAAGGGTTGGCTTTTGAAAGACTGGTCCCGGAGAGTCAACCCTCGTTTTCCCGCTGAGGCATGCGATGAAGAGTCACAAGAAAATGGCGGCCATCGCGCTCGCGGCGAGTGCGACGGTCTCGATGATGCCGATGAGCGCGCGCGCCGATGCAAGCGCCGGCGTGATCTGGGCCGCGAACCCGGTCGGCGTGCAGTCGATGCCCGATGCGCAGGCGCTCGCGCTCTTGCCTTCGAGCGGCTACGTGCCCTTGCAGACGTCGGGCGGCAAGTGCCTGCTCGTCGCGCGGCGCGGAACGCAGATCGTCGCAGTGGAGTTGTCGCCGCTCGCGATCGGCGCGAAGGTGATCGGCTGGAAGCCGCAGCAGATCGACATGAGCACGGTCACGTCGAAGTGGGGCTACGTGCCGCCGCAATCGTCGATCGATACGAAGAGCTTCGGCAATCCCGTCACGAGCACGATCTCGGAAGCGAACAAGACGGATACGTCGAAAGGCGGATCGTATGCGCGCGCGAGCAGTTGGGGCAATGGCAACGTCGAAGCGCATAGCAGCGCGATCGCGTCGGCAACGGGCGAGACCGAAGCCGCCGAATCGGTGACGGTGAACGGCAAGACGTATCGCAAGTACAGCCACTTCAGGCCGGCGACAACCGAAGCGCCGATGGCCGCATCGGATGAATACTTCTGTCAGTGATGCACGCGCTTCATGTCGTGGCGGACTTCCGTTCCACGACCGGCGGCACGGGCAAGGCGACGTCTTCGACGGGTCGCGATTCAGTGCCGAAACGCGCGACCGAGAACGAGAACGTGTTGACGCCGTTCTCGCTCGTCGCCGACACGGTGCCGCGATGCATCTCGGCCACCGCCTTCACGATGGCAAGCCCGAGGCCGTGATTCTCGCGGCTATTCGTGCGCGAACTTTCCGCGCGATAGAAGCGGTCGAAGAGATGCGCCATCACATGCGGCTGGATCGATTCGCCGGGATTGGCCACGGCGATGCGAATGCGCCCATGTTCCCGCGTGATGGCCACGGAAATCGTCGCGCCGGGCGCGCAATGCTGAATTGCGTTCATCACGAGATTGGACAGCGCACGGCCGAATAGCGACGTATTGACGAACGCGCGCGCATCGCCGTTCGCGACGGCGCGCACTCGCGCTTCTTCCAGCGGAATCTCGAGAAACTCCAGTGTGCGATTGACCTCCGCCGCGAGCGACACTTCGACGAGTCCCGTCGCGCGTTCGCCTTGATCGGCGCGCGCGAGAAACAGCATGTCGTTGATGATCGCGCGCACGCGTTCGAACTCCTCGAGATTCGATTGCAGCGTGTGACGCAGCTCGTCGATCGAACGATCGCGCGTCAAGGCGACTTCCGTCTGACCGATGAGAATCGTGACCGGCGTGCGCAATTCGTGCGCGACATCGGCGTTGAAGGATTCGAGCCGGCCATATGCGTGATCGAGCCGTTCGAGCGCGCCATTGAAGGACTTCGCGAGATCTTCGAGTTCCATCGGCAGCGCGCGCGTGTTCAGGCGTTGCGATCGATTGGTCGGACTCAGCTTCGATGCATCGCGCGTGAGGCGCGTGAGCGGTGCGAGGCCGAGCCGCGCGACCGAATAACTCAGCAGCAGGACCGCGACCGTGGCGAGCGCCATCAGCGCGGCGAGCGCGAGACCGAACGCGCGCATCGTATGAACGTTCGGCGAGCAATCGATCGCGACGAAGAGCTGCAGCGGCGGACGATCCCCGTTGGGCGGAATCGTGAGCGTGGTCATCAGCATGTCGTAGGCGCGATCTTCCGGACGGAAGTGAACGTAACCGCCCATCACGCGCTTGACGACGCGGCCCGCGGGCGGCGAGCCGTATTCATAGCGCGGATCGTTGCTGGACACGGCAAAGAGCGTGGAGCCGTCGCGCGGGGTGATGTCGGCGAGCTTCTCCTTCGCGATCTTCCATTTCTCCGGCGTCGATACATGCGTGACGATGAGCCGCGCAATCTCCGCGCGATTGTCGAGCGAGTCGCGCAAATGCTGCTCCAATTGCACGCGCAGCACGAGAAAGAGTCCCGAGCCGACGAGCGCGAACACGAACAGCGCGACGAGCGCGAACATGACGGCGAGCCGCCGCGAAATGGAGCGTTGCGTGCGCGGCTCGCGCGCGTCGCGTGCCTCGCGTGGCGTCGACGATATCCACTGCGTGTTCATGATGGTCTCGCGTCTTCCCTTGCTTCGCGCGTGTCGCGAACTTCGCGCACTTCGAGCACATAGCCCATGCCACGCACGGTATGAAGCAGTTTGGTGCGGAACGGTCCGTCCAGTTTCGCGCGCAGCCGCTTGATCGCCGTTTCGACGACGTTCGTGTGACTTTCGAAATCGACTTCCCAGACGAGCTCGGTGATCGCGGTCTTCGAGAGAATGTCGCCGTGACGGCGCGCGAGCACCGAGAGCAACTGAAATTCCTTCGCGGTGAGGTCGAGCCGCACGCCGTCGCGTGTTGCGCGGCGGCCGATCAGATCGACATACAGATCGCCGACCGATATCAATGTCGATTCCTGCGCGCGCGTGCGGCGGGCGAGCGCATGCAGACGCTCGACGAGTTCGAGAAACGAGAACGGCTTCGTGAGGTAATCGTCCGCGCCTTCGCGCAGCCCGCGCACACGATCGTTGATGTGATCGCGCGCGGTCAGCATGATGACCGGCGTCGACTTCTGGAGGCGCAGCGCCTTCAATACCGCGAAGCCGTCGCGTCTTGGCAGCATCACGTCGAGCACGATCACGTCGTAGTCGTATTCGATGGCGAGATGCGTGCCTTCCTCGCCGTCCATCGCGACATCGACGACCCAGCCTTGCTCGGTCAACCCCGAGCGCAGGTAATCCACCACTTTGTGTTCGTCTTCGACTATCAGGACTTTCATGCCTGGCACCTGTGCGCGTTCAGTGTGTGTTTACCGCATTGTTCAACTGCTAACTATACGAGCCTCGCGGGCATCGTGCTTACGTTTTCTTTCTACTCGCCCGAAGTAGTTGCGTTCGCAAGCTTCTGATCGTCGTTCGATGCAGTGTCCCATCCGCCGCCCAATGCCTTCACGAGCGCCACCGATACGGTGCGCTGCTGTCCGCGAATCTGCACGTCCTGTCGTTCGCTCGTGAGCAATTGCTGCTGTGCGGTGATGACGTCGAGATAGGCGACGAGCCCGCCCGAATAACGATCGTTCGCGAGCGACAGCAAGCGTTGCGCATCGACGACCGCGGCGTGCGACTGTTTCGCCGCGCCGTCCAGCACCGACAATCCGACGATGCCGTCCTGCACTTGCTGAAACGCGCCGAGCACCGTCTGCCGATAATTCGCGACGGCCGCGACATAGCCTTCGTTCGCGAAATCGACGGCTGCCGAGCGCCGTCCGCCATCGAAGATGACCTGGCTTGCCATCGTCCCGATGGTCCACAAAAGGCTCGGCGCGGAAATCAGACTTGAGAACGCCGTGCTTTCCCAGCCGACCGTGCCGTTCAACGTGAGGCTCGGAAAGAACGCCGCTTTCGCGACGCCGATCTGCGCATTGGCCGCGGCCATCGCACGCTCGGCGGATGCGACATCGGGCCGGCGTTGCAGTACATCGCTCGGCACGCCGAGTGGAATCGGCGGAAGCGGGCGTTCGTTCAATTCAGGCGCGATCGAGAATTGCGGCGCGGGCGTCCCGACGAGCGCGGCGATCGCATGTTCGAATTGCGCGCGCTGATTGAGCAGCAGTTGCGCCTGCACGCGCGTCTGATCGAGTTGCGCTTGCTGCTGCAATACATCGAGGCCTGACACCGCGCCGAGATCGTGTTGCGCCTGCACGTAATCGAGCGCTTTCTTTTGCAGCACGACAGAACGATTCAGCACGTCGATCTCCGCATCGAGCTCGCGCATCGAGAAGTAGTCGCTGGCGAGATCGGTGGTCAGCACGAGACGCGCATTCGCGAGATCGTCGCGCGACTGATCCGCCGATGCATGCGCGGCCTCCACTTCGCGACGGATGCGGCCGAACAGATCGACGTCGTAGTTGACCGTCGGCGCGAGCTTCAGATCGCTTTGAACGGTAGCATTGCTCGGCGTCGCGTAGTTGGTGACGGGCCGGTTCTTCGAAATGCGCGAGCGCGACGCGTTTGCACCGAGATTGACTTCAGGCAGCGCCAGCGCGGATGTTTGCGCGAGCGTCGCGCGAGCCTGTGCGTAGTGCGCGCTCGCCGCGGCGAGCGTCTGATTCTGTGCGAGCGCCTGCGTTTCGAGACCGTTCAACGTCACATCGCCGAAGCCTTGCCACCAGTCGGGCGCGAGCGGCGCATGCGACGGCTCGCCCACGCGCCAGTACGAATCCGTCTTCCACGTAGGCGGCGTTGCGGCGACGGGCCGATGATAGTCGGGCCCGACCGTACACGCGGCAAGCAGCGAGACGAGCGTGATGCCAAGCGCGGTCTTCATGATGCGGCCTTGCTGCCCGACGCGGGCTGTCGTTGCGTTTGCTGCGGCGCGATCACGACGTGATCGCCATCGGCGATCGAATCGCTCGGGTTGATGATGACCTTGTCGGTCGCGTCGATTCCGCTCTCGATTTCGAGCGATTGTCCGAGATCCTGCGCGATCACGATCTTGCGCAGGCTCACATGACCGTTGCCATCGACGACCGCGAGACGTGGACCTTCGGAACGGAAGAGCAGCGCGTTGCCTGGCACGAGCAGACGCGCGTGCGCGGTCGCGGGCACGGCGACCTGCACATACGCGCCGGGCCGTAGCCGCCCATCGGGATTCGGCAGCGTCACTTCGACTTGCAACGAGCGCGTGGGCACGTCGATCGCGCCGGAGATGTGGGTGATCTTGCCGTGGAACTGTTCGCCGGGCAGCTCCGCCTGCGTGACCGTCACGTCCTGTCCGACCGATACGTTCTGCGCGTAAGCCTGCGGCAACTGCACGAACACGCGCAACGGGTCCGACTGGGCGAGCGCGAAGAGCGCGCGGCTCGTGCCGCTGCCCGCATCGATCAGATCGCCGACATCCACATTGCGCTGCGTGACGACGCCCGCAAAAGGCGCGACGATGCGCTTGAACGATTCGAGCTGACGCAGACGCTTCACGTTGGCATCGGCGGCCGCGAGATTCGCGACGTCCTGGTTGTACGTGCTCTGACGCTCGTCGAGTTCCTGTTGCGACACGGCATCGCGCTGACGCAATTGCTGCCAGCGTTCGAGCGAGCTCTTCGCGAGTCCGAGGCTCGATGCAGTCTGATCGCGTTGCGCGACCGCTTGCGCAAGCTCCTGATCGATCTCGGGCGTGTCGAGATCGGCGAGCAACTGGCCTTGCTTCACGCGCGATCCGATATCGACATACCAGTGCAGCAGATAACCCGTCGCACGCGCATAGATCGGCGATTCGACGAAGCCGCGCAAGGTCCCCGGCAACGTCGTTTCGCCGCCGCCATCGGTCTCTTTAGGCATGACGACGTTCACGTATTGCTGCGCGTTCTGCTGCGTGCGCGCGGCGATGGAATGGCTATGCAGCACATCGGTGACGACCGTGCGCGCCGCGCCTATCGCGAGCAACGCGAGCACGATCACGAGCGCGATCTTCGCGCGTTTCCATTCGACGTTGCGCGGCGGCAGCGCGGGCCCTTCGTTCGGGTCGCGAGCGGGAATCGCAAGCGATGCGTGGTTCTTTTCAGTCATGTTCGTCGGGATGCTTTGATGTCAGTGTTGGCCGCTGCCGTCTTCATGTTGCGTGTTACCTCTTCGCGCGGCGCGCCGTGCAAGACGTGCGTGAATGCCTGCGAAGACGAGCGGCACGAAAAAGAGCGTGGAAACCGTTGCGAACAGCAGGCCACCGATCACCGCGCGGCCGAGCGGCGCGTTTTGCTCGGCGCCTTCGCCGAGGCCGAGCGCCATCGGAATCATGCCGATGATCATCGCGAACGCGGTCATCAACACGGGGCGTATGCGGCTCGCGCCCGCCTCGAGCGCGGCGGTGAGCGGCGGCATGCCCGCGTTCAGACGCTGTCGCGCGAACGAGACCATCAGGATGCTGTTCGCGGTGGCGACGCCCATCGTCATGATCGCGCCGGTCAGCGCGGGCACGCTCAGGTGCGTGCCGGTGAGAAAGAGCATCCAGATGATGCCCGCGAGCGCGGCGGGCAATGCGCTTACGATGACGAGCGGATCGATCCACGACTGGAAGTTCACGACGATCAGCAGATACACGAGCACGATCGCCATCGCGACGCCCAGTCCGAGGCCGACGAACGACGTCCGCATCGTCTCGACCTGACCGCGCACGACGATCTGGCTGCCGCGCGGAAGCGTCTTCTGCGCTTCATCGACGAGTTGATTAACCTGGCGCGCGACGCTGCCGAGATCGCGGCCTTCGACGCTCACGAAGAGATCGATCACGGGCCGGATGTTGTAGTGCGTGACCACCGCGAACTGATTCTTCGGCGAGAGGCGCACGAGATTGCCGAGCAGTTGCGTGGGACCGTTGAGCGATGCGGACACGGGCGTTCGCAGCAGTTCGTCGATCGATGAAATCTGATACTGCGGCGTCTGCACCGCGAGGTTGTATTCGACGCCGTTGCGCGGGTTGAACCAGAATCCCGGCGCGGTTTGCGAGCTTCCCGAAAGCGAAACCAGCACGTTCTGCGCGACGTTGCTTGCGGACAGATTGAGTTGCTGCAGGCGCGTGCGATCCATCTGCAAATCGATGGCCGGTTCGTCTAGCTTCTGCTGGATGTGCGTATCGACATTGCCGGGAATCATGCGGATCTGCTTCATCAGCTTGCTCGCGACTTCGAAATTCGCCTGGCCGTTCTGCCCTTGAATCTGCACGTCGATGGCGGCGGGCAAGCCGAAGTTGAGAATCTGCGTGACGATGTCCGCAGGTTGAAAGAAGAATTCGACGCCGGGAAAGCGGCGCGGCAGGAGCGCACGCAATTCGTCGATGTACTTTTGCGTCGGCGAATGATCCGCGTTGAGCGCGACCTGAATTTCGCCGTCGAGCGTGCCGATCGTTCCGGCATTGCTGTACGACAGGTTGATGCCGCTATAAGGCAGACCGAGGTTATCCAGTATCGTCGCGAGTTCGTCTTGCGGCACGATCTGGCGCACGACCTTTTCGACTTCATCCGCGAGTCGCGCGGTCTCCTCGATGCGCGTGCCGGTCGGCGCGCGCATGTGCAGGCGAATATCGCCCGCATCGACGCTCGGGAAGAAGTCTTCGCCGAGCACGAACACGAGGCCCGCCGACAACAGGCAGAAGCCGAGAAAGAGCGTCGCGAACAGACGCCGCTTCACGAGCAGGCTCGACAGAATCACGATATACGCGCCGCGCATGCGCTCGAAGCCGCGATCGAAGCGCTGATGCAGACGCACGAAGAGATTCGGCTTTGCCTTCGCATCGGGTGCGTGCGCGTGGCCCATCAACAGCATCGCGAGCGTCGGTACGAGCGTGCGCGAAAGGATGTACGACGCGAGCATTGCGAACACGACGGCTTCCGCAAGCGGCACGAACAGGAACTTGGCGACGCCGGTGAGAAAGAACATCGGCACGAACACGATGCAGATGCACAGCGTCGAGACGAGCGCGGGCACCGCGATTTCACCTGCGCCTTCGAGGATCGCGTCGTGCAGATTCGTGCCCATGTGCAGATGACGCTCGATGTTCTCGATCGTGACGGTGGCATCGTCGACGAGAATGCCGACTGCGAGCGCGAGGCCGCCGAGCGTCATGATGTTGATCGTCTGCCCGAGCGCATGCAGCACGATCAGCGACGAGAGAATCGAGAGCGGTATCGAGATCGCGATGATGCAGGTGCTGCGCCAGTTGCCGAGAAAGAGCAGGATCATCGCGGCGGTGAGCGCGGCGGCGATGAGCGCTTCGCGCACGACGCCTTGCACGGCGGCCTTCACGAACACCGACTGATCGAAGAGCGCGCTGATCTTCAGATCGGAAGGCAGCGACGCCCGCGCTTGCGGCAAGAGATCATGCAACGTATTTACGATGGACAGCGTCGACGCGTTGCCGTTCTTCAGCACCGAGATCAGCACGCCGCGATGCCCGTCCTGACGCACGATGTTGGTCTGCGGCGAGAAGCCGTCGCGGACGTGCGCGACTTCGCGCAGATAGGTCGTCGCGCCGTTGATCGTGCGAACCGGAATGTCGTTCAGGCCCGCGACGGTCGCGGGCGAACCGTTCATGTCGACCGTATATTCGCGCGGGCCGATCTTTGCGGTGCCGGTCGGAAGGATCAGGTTTTGCGCGTTGACGGCCTGGACGACATCGGTCGGCGTGAGTCCTTTTGCGAGCAGCGCGCGCGTGTCGAGATCGACGGAGATGAGGCGCGTCTTGCCGCCATACGGATAAGGCACGGCCGCGCCCGGAATCGTCACGAGTTGAGGGCGCAAGAAATTGAGCGCGGTATCGTTCAGGTCCTGCTCGGATTGCTTCGGACTCGAAAGCCCGAGCTGAATCACCGGAATGCTCGACGCCGAATAGCTGATGACGAGGGGCGGCGTCGCGCCCGGCGGCATCTGCTTCACTTGCGCCTGTTCGACGGCCACTGTTTGCGCGATCGCGGTCTGGATGTTCGCGGTGGGCTGCAGAAAGAGCTTGATGATCGCGATGCCTTGCAGCGATTGCGACTCGATGTGCTCGATATTGTTCACCGTGGTCGTGAGGCTGCGCTCGTTGACCGACGTGATGCGATTGGCCATGTCCTGCGCGGAAAGGCCTATGTAATTCCAGATGATGCTGACAACCGGAATGTCGATTTCGGGAAGCACGTCCACAGGCGTCGTCACGAGGACGAACGGCGTCGCCAGCAGGATCATGATGGCCATCACGATGAACGTGTATGGCCGCTTAAGCGCAACGTTGACTATCCACATTGAGTCGTTCGGAAGAAGCTGGGAGAGGGCGCTGCGAATGAGGCGAATGCAACGCGCGGGACGCAATGACGGAGCGGGGCGTGCGGTTCGCCATCAGTGTCGTTATGGTAGTGGCCGGGTGCCAACGACAATATGACGTGAATATGGCGCCGATGTCAGATAAGGCGGTTTGAAAGCAAGCTTGCGAAAGCCCATGGTAGGGCGGAGCATTCGCATCGGACAGCGGGGAATAGCGAAGCGCGAGCGCGGGTTACGCGCTTCGAAGGGACGCGAGCGAGACGGCGCGGAAGGCCGCGCGTGTCTCGTTCGATGAGCGTGCGTTACTGCGGGGTTTGACCGAGCGGCGTCGTCGACATCGTGCGTCCCGAAGACGACGAACCGTCGCTGGACGAGCCATATGCGCTTTGCGCGCTGACCTTGGCTTCGGCTGCCTGGATGTCGTTCGGATAGAACGCATCGCGCTCGGACGGGTTATAGCCGGCTTGTTCGACGCGTTGCAGATCCGCTTTCACCTGCGCGCGCGTGAGACCTTCGGATTGTGCGAGCGCGGCGAGCGGCGCGGCAGCAAGGGCGATTACAGCGATGCGTGTGACTAGTTTCATGGCGCACTCCTCATGCGGGTAAAAATGAACGGGACGTGCGGTTGCGCGATATGCAGCGTCGGCACGCTCGCTACAGCCACCACTGAATTCTATTTGTCGTACCGTGACGAGATGCTGGCGATGAGATGACGCTTTGGTCAGATTGGGGCTGTCTGTGAATGCGCGCAGCCGGTGATAGACTCGCCCGCGAGACGCGCCTTGTAAGCTACCTGAACAACATCGTTCGCGGATGTTGTCCCCGATATCCCATCAGGACTCGATAAATTGCCGTTCAATCTGCCGACCACGGCCACCGCGCCGTTTTGCCCATCGGAAGTCAAAGGCTCCGTCGCCGTTTCGCCGGGCGCGCCGCTATGGAAGAAGCTTCTGCAATTCGCGGGGCCGGGCCTGCTCATTTCCATCGGCTATATGGACCCGGGCAACTGGGCGACGGATATCGAAGCCGGCTCACGCTACGGCTATAGCCTGCTCTTTGTCGTCGTGTTGTCGAGTCTTGCGGCGATGGTGCTGCAATGTCTTTCGATGCGCCTTGGCATCGTCACGGGAAAGGATCTCGCGCAGCTATCGCGTGAGCGTTACGCGAAACCGGTCGCGAACGTGCAATGGATGCTCGCGGAGTTATCGATCATCGCGTGCGATCTCGCGGAAGTGCTCGGCGGCGCACTCGCGTTTCATTTGCTGTTCGGCGTTTCGCTGATGTGGGGCGTGGTGCTCACCGCATTCGATACGCTCATCGTGCTGGGCCTGAAAGGCAAGAACTTTCGCGATCTCGAAGCCATCATGCTCGGGCTCATCGCGACGATCGGCGTCGGTTATATCGTCGAGCTCGTGCTCGTCAAACCGCATTGGCCTTCGGTTGCTGCCGGGCTCGTGCCATCGATTCACGCGTTGAGCGATCGCGAGCCGCTTTATCTCGCGATAGGCATTCTCGGCGCGACCGTGATGCCGCATAACCTGTATCTGCATTCCTCGATCGTGCAGACGCGCGTGGTGAATCGCGATGCGAAGAGCCTTGCATCGGCGATCAATCTTTCGCGGCTCGATACGATCGTGTCGCTCGTTCTCGCGCTGCTGATCAATGCGGCGATCCTGATTCTCGCGGCATCGGCATTTCACGCGACGGGGCACACGCAAGTGACCGAGATCGAAGATGCGTACAAGCTGCTTGCGCCTATCGTGGGAACCGGGCTTGCGGCGATTCTCTTCGCGGTGACGCTCTTTGCATCGGGCCAGAGTTCGACGTTCACCGGGACCATTGCAGGGCAGGTCATCATGGAAGGGTTCCTGCAACTGAAAATCCCGTGCTATCAGCGCCGATTCATCACGCGGGCGCTTGCGCTCGTGCCAGCGTTGATCGGCGTGTACGTGATGGGCAACGGCGCGGTCGGCAAGCTGCTCGTCGCGAGTCAGGTCGTGCTGAGCCTGCAACTGCCGTTCGCGCTTTATCCGCTGATCCGGATGACGAGCGATCGCGGCCTCATGGGAGCGTTCGCGAACAAACCGTCCATGAAGCTCGTCGCGTGGGCGCTGTTCGTGGTCATCAGCGCGGCGAACGTCTGGCTCGTGGTGCAGACGGTCGCGGAGTGGCTCGGCTGAAATGAAAAAGCGCCATGCACGATTCGATGTGCATGGCGCTTCGTCAAGCCGCGAGCGTTGTCTACTTCACCACCGCCGCCGGCGCATCCGACTTGACCGAGACCGGCGCGGGAAGCGCCGCTTCGACAGGCCGCGTTTCATCGACCGTGGTTCTGCCGCCATCGCGGAAGAACGCCTGTTCCGCGGCCTTGTTCAGCACGAGAATACTGATCCGCCGATTCGTCGGCTCGTCGACGACATCCTTGTTGAGCGGCAGCACGTCGGACAGTCCACGCACTTGCAGCACCTTGCTTTCCTTCATGCCGCCCGCGACGAGCGCGCGCCGCGCGGCATTCGCCCGCTCGCTCGAAAGCTCCCAGTTCGAATAGCCCGCCTGACCGCCGGAATAGGGCACTGCATCCGTATGCCCCGCGATCGACACGCGGTTATCGACATCGTTCAGCGATGCGCCGATGTTCGTCAGAATCGTCGTCACATAGCTTTCGAGTCTCGAACTGCCCGATGCGAACATCGGCCGCTTGAGCGAATCGACGATCTCGATACGCAAGCCTTCACTCGTGATCGCGATGCGAATCTGATCCTTGTACGCGCGCAGCGCAGGCGTCTGCTCGATGAGCGCCATCAGCTTCTGCTTGAGTTGCTGCAGCTTGCGCAAGTCGTCCATCGCAACGGCAGCGCGCGCGATCGATTGCGGCACCGGTTGCGTCTGGGTCTTGTTGCCTTCACCCGGACGCGTGCTCGACAGATCCCTGCCGCCGCCCGCGATGACGCTCGTATGCGCCGACGCGCCGCCATCGTTGCCGAACAATGCGGAAAGCGGCGTATTGAAGTATTGCTCGATGCCTTCCTTGTCGTACTTCGATGTCGATCCGAGCAGCCACATCAACAGAAAGAACGCCATCATCGCGGTGACGAAGTCGGCGTAGGCGATCTTCCATGCGCCGCCATGATGGCCGTGTCCGTGCGCCTTCTTCTTGCGCTTGACGACGACAGTCGGCGCAAGCACGGACTGCAGCGGATCGCGTGACGGTTTCTCAGCCATGTGCGTTGGTCCTTTGCGTACCCGATGTCATCACGAAGCCGCCTTCGGCATCTTGGTGGCACGAACCGCGTCGTCGAGTTCCTTGAAGCTCGGACGATCGGCGGTGAAGAGCACCTTGCGGCCGAACTCGACCGCGATCGTCGGCGCATAACCGTTCATCGATGCGAGCAGCACGGACTTCACGCACTGGAACGGCTTCGCTTCGGCCGCGCCCTTCGCGTTGAGCAGGTCCGCGAGCGGGCCGATGAAGCCGTACGCCAGCAGAATGCCGAGGAACGTGCCGACGAGCGCACCCGCGATCATCTCGCCGAGCACGGCGGGCGCGGCGCCGACCGAGCCCATCGTGTGCACGACGCCCATCACCGCGGCGACGATACCGAATGCAGGCAGGCCATCGGCCATTTTCTGAATGGCGTTCGCGGCGATCGAGCTTTCGGTGTGGTGCGTGTCGAGCTCTTCGTCCATCAGATCCTGCATTTCGAGCGCGTTGACATTGCCCGCCGACATCATGCGCAGATAGTCGACGATGAAGTCGAGCAGATGATGATCGGCCATGACGTGCTCGTACTTCTGAAAGACCGGGCTGGACTCGGGCGCATCGACATCGGCTTCGAGCGCCATCATGCCTTCCTTGCGCGCCTTCTGAAGCAGTTCGTAGAGCAATGCGATCAGCGCGAGATATTTCTCTTTCGTGTAGCCGCCGCCCTTGAACGCCTTCGGAATCGATTGCAACGTTTTCTTGAGCGTCGCGGTCGGATTCGACACGACGAACGCGCCGATCGCCGCGCCGAAAATACACAGCAGCTCGAACGGTTGCACGAGGGCCGCGAGGTGGCCCCCGACGCCGACGAAGCTTCCGATCACCGAGCCGATGACCAACAACCATCCGATGATGACAAACATGATTTCTCCGCAAAAGTCCGGGCGCCGCGGGCCGTGCGTGCTCGGGATTGAGACGCGCACGGCTCGCGACGCATTGTTCGCTTGTTGTTGGACTTATCGGCGCGAAAGTGCCGGAGATTTAGGGTGTCGCGCGCAAGTTTTTCTTCGCATATGTTTGCGGCGTAAATGTTACGTTCGTGGCGCCGCTTACTTCGCAGGTAATGGATCGCGTGATCATGTTTCGTCTAACATCGGTTGCATGAACTCGACCCTCGTACATCCGGCCGTTCGATCGGACGTCGGCGCGCTATTGCGCGAATGGCGTCAGCGCAGGCGCATGAGCCAGCTCGATCTCGCAGGCGTTGCGGACGTGTCCACGCGTCACCTGAGCTTCGTCGAATCGGGCCGCTCGCTGCCGAGCCGGGACATGCTGATGCGCCTCGCCGAGCAACTGGACGTGCCGCTGCGCGAGCGCAACACGCTGCTCGTCGCGGCCGGTTATGCGCCGCTTTATCGCGAGCGCGCGCTGGCCGATCCGCAACTTTCCGCTGCCAGGCGTGCTGTCGATCTCGTGCTCAAAGGGCATGAGCCGTATCCCGCGCTCGCGGTCGATCGTCATTGGACGATGATCGCGGCCAACGCGGCTTTCGCGCCGCTCGTCGCATCGGCGGATGCGCAATTGCTCGTGCCGCCGGTCAACGTGCTGCGGCTGTCGATGCATCCGCAAGGTCTCGCCGATGCCATCGACAACTGGCACGAGTGGCGCGCGCATCTGCTCGCGCGCCTGCGCCGGCAAATCGACGTGTCCGGCGATGCGACGCTCGTCTCGCTCTTGGCCGAACTGGAGGCGTATCCCGCGCCGCGTCACGCGACCCACGAGCCGCGCGGCGAGACCGATCCCGTCGTCGTGCCCTTGCGTTTGCGCACGCAGCACGGCGTGCTGTCGTTCTTGAGCACGACGACGGTTTTCGGCACGCCCGTCGACATCACGTTGTCGGAGCTTGCGATCGAAGCCTTCTTTCCCGCCGACGATTCGACCGCCGCCATCCTTCGCGAACTCGCCGACGCAAGACGTTGAGCTTGCGTCGCGCCGCGCATGCTTACAGAATTGAACCTAGTCGACATGCGCGGATCAATGAGAAAGCAGGCTGCGCGCCGCTTGGCGCGCAGCCTGTGTCAGCTTTTGTCCAACCAACGCGGAAGGCAGCGATGATTCAAACATTCGAACAAGTGATCGGCGGGCAAACGATGCAGTTTTGCGCCAGCATCGCGGAGGGCGGCGGGCCGCTGCGCGTCATCATCAGCCGTGCGGATTCGGCGGAATCGCTCGTGATCGTCGAAGCGGACGGCATCATCGGCGCGATCAAGGCCGAAGTGGAAGCGCCCGATACGCTCGTCGCCGATGCCGTTCGCAAGGCGCAGCAGGAAGCGCTCATCGAGCGTGCGCTGGAAACCGGCGCGGTGCAGACCACTAGCCTGTAACGCTCTTCGTCCACGAGCATCAGTAAGAATGCCCGCGCCGCTTTCAAGGCCGCGCGGGCATTGCTTTATGCGCGCGATGGCCGCCCGGCGTTCTACATGCGCGGTTCGCCGTTTTTCGGATCGGCGGGCACCATCGGCGTCGCGGAATCCGGGCCGTCAGGCATGTCCGGATCTTCGGGGTTCGGCGCGGCGTCGGGATCGAGCAGCTTGTCCGGGTCCGGTTCGAGCGGCTCCTCGGGGGAGCGGGGCATTGTCGACATGGTGTTGTCCTCAAAAGATTCGCGGCTTTACCTGGGCGTTGCAACGGCCGTTCCCGACGTCCGTCTCTAGGTAACACGTTCTTCGGCGTTCGCGCTCGCCGGATTGTTCACATGACGCGCGATCAACGCGGCGCACAACAGAAGCGCGACGGAGATCGCCGCCGACCAGCGCACCGCATCGACGATCTGGTGCGCGCTCGCCGCGCCGTCGCCATGAGCCGCGAGCGCGCCGAACGCCGCGACGCCGATCGCGCCCGCCGCCTGCCGCGCCGTGTTGAGCACCGCCGACGCCGTGCCCGCACGCGGCTGGCCGACGGTGCCGAGCAGCGCGGTCGTCATCGCCGGGACCGCGAGTCCCATCCCCGATGGAATCAGCAGGAACGGCACGAGCAGCGCGGCCGTGGGCGTCGTCGCATCGACGAAGGCGAGCGCGGCGAAACCGGCGGCGTCGAGCAGCGCGCCGAAGATCATCGGGCCGCGCGAGCCGAAGCGCGCGACGACAGGACCGCTCGCCAGGTTCGAGATCAGGAATCCGCCCGTCAGCGGCAGGAACGCGAGGCCGGTCTGCAAGGGCGTGTGACCGAGCACGCGCTGCAAATACAGGCTCAGCACGAAGACCATTCCATAGTAGGTGAGATTCACGCCGATACCGAAGGCCACGGCCGCGCTGAACGTGCGCTCGGCGAAGAGCGACAGCGGCAGCATCGGCGTGCGGCTTTCGCGCTCGATCGCGATGAACGCGCCGCCCGCCGCCAGCGCGAGCAGCAAAGCGCCGATGACGAGCGGATGCATCGGTCCGAGCGGGCGCAGTTCGATCACCGCGCCGACGAACGAGGCGAGCGCGACGATCGCCAGCGCCTGGCCGGGCAGGTCGATGCCGCGCGCACGACCGGCATCTTTGGGTCGCGCGTTTTCTATCCACGCGAGCGTCGGGACGATGCCCGCCGCGCAGATCGGCAGATTGACCCAGAAAATGCTGCGCCAGCCGAACGCCGCGATCAGCACGCCGCCGACGATCGGTCCCGCCGCGATCGACACCGCGCCCGCCGCCGTCCACAAGCCGACGGCTCGCGCGCGCAGACGCCGGTCGTGGCCGCACGCCGCGTTCAGCAGCGCGAGCGAGTTCGGCAGCATCGCCGCCGCGCCGACGCCCTGCAAGGCCCGCCCGGCGATGAGTTGCGTCGCGTCGCCGGAAAAGGCGCACGCGAGCGACGCCAGCGCGAACAGCGCGAGTCCGCCGACGAACATGCGCCGCGCGCCGAAGCGGTCGCCGAGCGAACCGGCCGAGAGCATGAGCGCGGCGAAGGCGAGCGCGTAGCTGTCGATGGTCCATTGCAGGCTCGCGACGCTCGCACCCAGATCGTGGCCGATGCGCGCGAGCGCGACATTCACGATCGAGACATCGAGTTGCGAGACGACGAAGCCGACGCTGGTCGCCGTCACGGTGAGCGTCTGCCGTGCGGACAGACGCGTTTCGGATGAAGAAAGATTCGAGTTCATGCCGGCCATCGTAGGCGCGCGGCGCGGCCGATGTTTCGGCGTGGGCCGAAACGTGAAAGCGCAATGAAAAATGGCGCACCGCGTGAACGGTGCGCCACTTCGCGTGTGGAACGCTAACGCCGGATCAGCGCGCCTGCTTGATGAACAACGTCGTCAGCGCGCCGACCGCGCACAGCGCGCCGACGTAGATCGCGGGCGCCATCGGGCTCGATTTCATCATCAGCGAGACGACGATCGGCGTGAGTCCGCCGAACACCGCATACGCGACGTTGTACGAAAACGAGATGCCGGAGAAACGCACGGCCGCGGGGAACGACTTGACCATCACGAACGGAATCGCGCCGATCACGCCGACGAAAAAGCCCGCGAGCGCGTACCACGGCAAAAGCGCGGAGGCATCGGCCGCGACCTGCTGGAACATCATCCAGTACGTGACGGCGAGCGCCACGCCGCCGACGAAGATCGTCTTGCCCGCGCCGATGCGGCCCGCGATCGCGCCCGCCAGCACGCAGCCGATCGTGAGACACAGCGTCGCCGCGCAGTTCGCGACGAGCACCGTCGCCGGCGCGATGTGGAACTGCTTCTGCAGCAGCGTCGGCGTCATCAGGATCACGACGACGATCGCGGCGGAAAGCATCCACGTCAGCAGCATCGACACGATGACGGCGCGGCCGTGATCGCGCAGCACGGCCTTGAGCGGAAGTTCCGCGGCGAGCGACTTGCGCTTCTGCAACTCGGCGAACACCGGCGTTTCATGCAGCCAGCGACGCAGATACACCGAGCACAGACCGAAGATGCCGCCGAGCAGGAACGGCAGGCGCCACGCGAAATCGGCGACTTCGGCCGGCGCGAACGCCTTGTTGATGCCCGTGGCGATCAGCGAGCCGAGCAGAATGCCCGCCGTCAGGCCGGCCGTGAGCGTGCCGCACGCATAGCCGATATGACGCCCCGGCACATGCTCCGACACGAACACCCACGCGCCCGGCACTTCGCCGCCGACCGCCGCGCCCTGCATCACGCGGAACACGAGCAGCAGGACGGGCGCCATCAGGCCGATCGACGCGTACGTGGGCAGGAGGCCCATCAGGAGCGTCGGCACGGACATCAGCAGCACGGAAAGCGTGAACATGCGCTTGCGTCCGAGCAGATCGCCGAAGTGCGCCATGATGATCCCGCCGAGCGGGCGCGCGAGATAACCCGCCGCGAAGATGCCGAAAGTCTGCAATTGACGCAGCCAGTCAGGAATCGACGGCGGAAAGAACAATTGGCCGATGACCGGCGCGAAGAACACGAAGATGATGAAGTCGTAGAACTCGAGCGCGCCGCCGAGCGCGGCGAGCGTGAGCGTCTTGTAATCGCCGCGCGTGAGCGCACGGCCGGCCGCGCGCGGGGCGTCGGACAGAGGTGTTGCCTGCATCGGAAAAGAACCCGTAAGTGGAAAAGCCACGCATGACGCGCGGTAGAACGAGGCTTTGCCCTGCGGGAGTGACTAAACGCGCCGGGTGGACGCGAAGCGAAGGCCCGGGCGCGGAACGCGAACGATCCGGGCCGGAAGCCAGCGGGCGCGGATTCGAAAGCCGCTGCCCGTCATCCGCGCTGCGCGATGCGACGGACAGTCGCGGCGCAGCTTGCTACGCGACGTCTCGGTAAAACGGCGGAAGCGGGAACTTTTGAGCCAAACACGGCATGTTACAGGATGAAAACGCGCGCAAAAGCGAAAAGCCGTTCTAATTTCGAGATGGTTGCGCGCATCAGACGCCGCCCGTTCCGGGCGCTACGCAGTCACATGCGTTGACAATTCGGATGAGTCCGATGGGAAAGGGTCGCATCGCTGCCCAGAATTCGCAGCTTGTAATTCCCCGTCTCATCCCGCGACGAGACGCCCGGCGGGCGCCGCAAAACGGCCTCCGCTTCATGTCCCTTGGACTCATCAGGTAAGACACTATGCGCGTCGCCGTTTTGCAAACCGACCCCAGTTATCGAAATCTCATCAGCGATGTCGTCAAACGACTCGGCCACACTTGCGTGACTTTCGGCGATGGCCTCGTGCTGTCGAAGGCGCTGTCCCGCTCCACGGTCGATCTGCTGATTCTCGACTGGAATTCCACGGGCCTCTGCGGCCTCGATCTGCTGAAATCCGTGCGCTCGAGCTTCGGCGAACGCGTGCCGGTCATGTTCGCGACGCCGGACGGCGCCGAACACAACGTCGTCTGCGCGCTCACCGCCGGCGCGGACGATTTCGTCGTGTATCCGATCCGCCCGGGCGAGTTCGGCGCGCGCGTCGAAGCGCTCTTGCGCCGCGCGTATCCCGCGACGTCGAGCGCATGCCTCGAAGTCGGGCCGTATCGTTTCGACGCACGCCAGCAAACCGTCACCGTGCGCGGCAAGCCGGTGCAGTTGAGCGGCACGCAATTCCGTCTCGCGCAGCTTTTCTTCTCGAACATCGGCCGCGTGCTATCGCGCGATCATATTTTCGCGATGGTCTGGGGACGCGAGTTCCGCGAAACGACCCGCACGATCGACAGCCACGTTTCGCGCCTGCGTCTCGCGCTGGAAATCGAGCCGGTCAACAACTTCCGCCTGCAGCCGGTGTACAAGAGCGGTTACCGTCTGCTGCATCTCTACGATGAAGGCGCGGATTCGGATGGCGGTCTCACCGATCCCGCGCCTGCGCAGATCGCGGCCTGAAGCCGATCAAAAAGCAAATGCCGCCGGTTGACAAACCGGCGGCATTTTTCATTTCGCGCGCGTCTTAAAGCGCCGGCAATGCGGGGCGCGTCTCGATGCTCCGGCGAATCAGCGTTTCGACTTCCTTGCGCTCATCGCCGGCGAGCGGCAGGCGCGGCGGACGCACCGGCTCCGTGCCCAGACCGACGATCGCCTCGGCGAGCTTGATGTTCTGCACGAGCTTGTGCGACACGTCGAGCGCGAGCAGCGGCGCGAACCAGCGATAGATCGCGCGCGCTTCCTCGACACGCCCCGCGCGAATCAGCTTGCTGATCGCGACCGTTTCGCGCGGGAACGCGCACACGAGACCCGCGACCCAGCCGTGCGCGCCCATCAGCATCGCTTCCATCGCGAGATTGTCGACGCCGCAAAAAATCGCATAGCGGTCGCCCGTTTCGTTGATGAGATCGGTGATGCGGCGCACGTCGCCGCTCGATTCCTTGATCGCCGCGAACTTCTTGTCTTCGGCAAGTTCGGCGAACATCTTCGGCGTGACATCGACGCCATAAGCGAGCGGATTGTTGTAGACCATCAGCGGCAGCGGACTGGCATCGGCGACCATGCGGAAATGATTGAGCGTCTCGCGCCGGTCCGACAGATAACGCAAACCCGGCAGCACCATATAGCCCGCCGCACCGTGGCGCGCGGCGCGCTCGGCCTGGCGGCAGCCGTCGAGCGTGCTGTTCTCGGCGATCGTCAGGAGCACCGGCACGCGGCCGCGTGCGGCGTCCACGGCGATGTCGAGCACGTCGAGCTTTTCGTCCAGCGATAACGTCGATGCTTCGCCGAGCGAGCCGCACACGATGATGCCGTCCACGCCCGCTTCGATCTGCGCGTCGATGTTCTTCGCGGTCCACGCACGGTCTATGCTGAAATCGGCGTTGAACTTGGTGGTCACGGCGGGCATCACGCCTTCCCAGATATGCGTCACGGCGGCTCTCCGAAATTGATTGGACGGTACGCAGTGTAAGCACCGAAAAATCAGGCGTCTTGCGTGATTCGCGCGCGCCGCGTGCCGATTTCGGCATAGCCGTTTCGCACCGCGAAAAGCCCCACCGGACGATCTTCGATTATGCCGATTTCGTCATCCAAACCGTCCAGCCGCGTCAAGACGCCCGGCGTAAGCGTTTCTACGATAGCGGCATGAAAACCATCGACATCATCGACTCGCATACGGGCGGCGAACCGACGCGCCTCGTGATCGCGGGCGGCCCCGATCTGGGCAACGGCACACTCGTGCAACGGCTCGACGCGTTTCGCACGCGCTTCGATGACTGGCGCCGCGCCATCGTCACGGAGCCACGCGGCTCGGACGTGATGGTCGGCGCGTTGCTCTGCGAACCGGACGATCCCGCAGCCGCGGCGGGCGTCATCTTCTTCAACAACGTCGGCTATCTCGGCATGTGCGGGCACGGCACGATCGGGCTCGTCGCGTCGCTCGCCCATGCGGGCAGGATCGCGCCGGGGCGGCATCGGATCGATACGCCCGTCGGGCCCGTCGATGCGACGCTGCACGAAAACGGCAGTGTCAGCGTGCGCAACGTGCCGGCGTATCGGCATCGGCGGGCGGTATCGGTCGATGTGCCCGGCCACGGCACGCTCACCGGCGACGTCGCGTGGGGCGGCAACTGGTTCTTTCTCGTCGCGGATCACGGTCGCGAACTGGTGCCCGCGCGCATCGCCGAGCTGACCGCGTTCACCGAGGCGATCCGCGATGCCTTGCATGCGCAGGGCATCACCGGCGCGGACGGCGCGTTCATCGACCATATCGAACTGTTCGCGAATTCGCCCGTCGCCGGCGTCGACAGCCGCAATTTCGTGCTGTGTCCGGGCAGCGCCTACGACCGTTCGCCGTGCGGAACCGGAACGAGCGCCAAGCTCGCGTGCCTCGCGGCGGACGACGCGCTCGCGCCGGGCGACATCTGGCGCCAGGAGAGCATCATCGGCAGCGTGTTCGAGGGCAGTTACGCGCTCGACGGCGACGCGCTGATCCCGACGATCACCGGTTACGCGCACGTCATGTGCGAAGGACGGCTCGTGTTCGACGCGCGCGATCCGTTCATCAAAGGCATATGACGGCGGACGTGATCGTCGTCGGCGGCGGGATTGTCGGGGCGGCGTGCGCAGCCGAGCTTGCCGCGCGCGGCATGACGGTCGATGTGCTCGACGCGGGCGGCATCGGCGGCGGCGCGACGGCGGCGGGCATGGGCCATATCGTCGTGATGAACGATTCGCCCGCCGAATTCGCGCTGGCGCGGGCTTCGCGCGAACTGTGGCTCGCGCTCGGCCCGCAACTGCGCGAGCGCGATGCGTTCTCGCGCTGCGGCACGCTCTGGATCGCGGAAGACGACGAGGAACTCGACGCCGCGCGCGCGATGCGCGACGCATTCGCCGCGGCGGGCGTGCGCGCGCATATGGTCGACCGCGCCGCGCTGCGCGAATCCGAGCCGTCGGTGAGCCACGCGATGCAAGGCGGCCTGCTCATCGACGACGACGCGATCGTCTACGCGCCCGCCGCCGCGCAATGGCTGCTGGCGAGTTCGACGCGCATTCGCGTATCGACCGGCTGCGCGGTGCATTCCGTCGATGCCGCCGGCGCGCACGCGCGCGTCACGCTCGCGAATGGTGAACGACGAACGGCTGCGCACGTGGTCATCGCCAACGGGCTCGCCGCGCCGGATCTGATCGCGGGCCTGCCGCTCGAAGCGAAGAAGGGGCATCTGCTCATCACCGATCGTTATCCGGGCACGGTTCGTCATCAGGTGCTGGAGCTCGGCTATATCAAGAGCGCGCATCACGCGCGCGGCACGTCGGTCGCGTTCAATGCGCAGCCGCGTCCGACCGGGCAAGTGCTGATCGGGTCGTCGCGTCAATTCGGCACGCTCGATCCCGCCGTCGAAATGAACGTGCTCGCGATGATGCTCGCGCGCGCGACGCGCTATCTGCCGGGAATCGGCGGGCTCAATGCGATTCGGGCGTGGACCGGTTTTCGCGCCGCCACGCCCGACGGCTTGCCGCTGATCGGACCGGCGCGTTTCCCCGGCGACCGGCTGTGGCTCGCGGCGGGTCACGAAGGGCTCGGCGTGACGACGTCGCTCGGCACCGCGAAACTCCTCGTCGCGCAGATGCTCGGCGAGCCGCTTGCATTCGATATGCCCGACAT
Organism: Caballeronia zhejiangensis; assembly: GCF_000698575.1. Lineage (GTDB taxonomy): Bacteria > Pseudomonadota > Gammaproteobacteria > Burkholderiales > Burkholderiaceae > Caballeronia > Caballeronia zhejiangensis. Next base: position 254 of record NZ_JFHD01000008.1, on the reverse strand, counting down.
GAACGCTTTCTGCCCGCAACGATTCGCGCCGGAGCACGCCGATGGCTGAGCGCGTGCGCGTCATCATCGACGGCGAATCGCTCGACGTGCCCGCGTTCGCGACCGTCGCGGCCGCGATCGCGATGCGGGGCATTCGTGGCACGCGGCGCTCTGTCACCGGCGAGCCGCGCGCCGCGCTGTGCGGCATGGGCGTGTGTCACGAATGCCGCGTGACGGTCGATGGCCGCGCGCATGTGCTCGGCTGTCAGACGCTT
>NZ_JFHD01000007.1 GCF_000698575.1 Caballeronia zhejiangensis | reverse complement strand
TGGCGGCCAGATCTGGCGGCAAGGTCCGACGCAAGCGCCCGCCGCGCCATTGCGCCAATGGCTCGACGAAACGCGCTCGCACGCGAAGCTGATCGTGATGAACTCGACGAAGGTCGCGGCAGCGCCCGGCGACAAACGGCTGCTGCTCGAACGCGACGGCGCGCCGCTCGTGCTCGCGTATTCGAAGCTCATCCTCGCGACCGGCGCGCGCGAGCGGCTGCTTCCTTTCGACGGCTGGACCTTGCCCGGCGTGACCGGTGCAGGCGGCTTGCAGGCGCTCGTCAAAGGCGGCATGCCGGTGCGTGGCGAGCGCATCGTCGTGGCGGGCAGCGGGCCGCTGTTGCTCGCCGCCGCCGATACCGCGCGTCGTCACGGTGCGCGCGTCGTCGCGGTCGTCGAACAGGCGCCGTTCGCGCGGGTGGCACGATTCGTCGCGTCGCTGGCGCTGACGCCGGGAAAGCTGGCGCAGGCCGTCGCGCTCGGCGTCGCGTGTTACCGGACGGGCAGCGTCGTCGTGAAGGCGCATGGAAGCGCGCGCGTGGAGGCGGTCACGATCCGCACGCGCGGGCGCGATGAAACGCTCGAAGCGGATCGCATCGCGTGCGGTTTCGGACTCGTGCCGAACACGACGCTCGCGCTCGCACTCGGCTGCTCGACGGACGAACGCGACGGCGCGATCCACGTCGACGGCGCCCAGCGAACCTCTCAGCGAGACGTATTCGCGGCGGGCGAATGCGCGGGCATCGGCGGGATGGAACTCGCGCGCGTCGAAGGCGCGATCGCGGCGCAGGCGGCGCTCGGCGTCGCCATCGATGCGCGTTTGGTGCGCGAACGCGATCGCTGGCGTGCCTTCGCGCGACGCGTCGCACGTACGTTCGAACTCGGCGCCGACGCCCGCGCGATGCCATCGCCGGACACGTTGCTGTGCCGCTGCGAGGATGTTTCAATCGGCGAAGTCGCCGCGCACGCGAGCTGGCGCGATGCCAAATTGCAGACGCGTTGCGGCATGGGGCCGTGTCAGGGGCGCATCTGCGGCGAGGCGGCGTCGGTCCTGTTCGGATGGCCGCGTGCGGTGGCGCGTCCGCCGTTCGCGCCGGTTTGCATCGACACGCTGATCGCTGCGCGCGAGCTGACTGAAACGCGTCATTTCTAGTGGGGCCAGCGCCAATTTTGTCCGCGTATTGGCGCTCCTATAATCGGTCGCCAGAATCCACCGAGCGCAACCGACACCCGCACGCATGACGATCGCACCACCTCCGGCATCGACGCTCGCCGACATGCTCGCGCATTTCGCGCTGCTCGCGCCGGTTTTCGACGCGATGCCCGACATCGTGTTCTTCGTGAAGGATCGCGAGGCGCGCTATGCGATGGTCAATCGCACGCTCGCGCGCCGCTGCGGTCACAAGGACGACAAATCCGCGCTGCTCGGCAAGACCGCCGAGGACGTATTCCCGCGTCGCTTCGGGCGCATCTACACGGCGCAGGATCAGGCGATCATCGCGCAGGGACATCAGCTGATCGATCAGCTCGAACTGCATCTGTATCCGGGGCGCGAGCCCGGCTGGTGCATGACGTGCAAGCAGCCGCTGCACGATACGCAGGGACATATCGTCGGGCTCGCGGGCATTTCGCGGGATCTGCAAGCGGCCGAAGGCACGCATCCCGCGTACAGCCGGCTCGCGGCGGTCGTGCAGCACATTCAGGAAAATTACGTGCAGCCGCTCAACATGCGGCAGCTCGCGCAGATGGCGAACATGTCCATCGCGCAACTGGAGCGCTACTTTCACAAGGTCTTTCATCTGACGCCGCGCCAGGTGCTGTTGAAAACGCGGCTCGACGCGGCCACTGCGCTCCTCGTCTCGCAGGAGAAAGTCACCGATGTCGCCGCCCTGTGCGGGTACACCGATCACAGCGCCTTCACGCGCCAGTTCAAGGCGACGGTCGGCCTCACGCCGAGCGAATATCGCGCGCTGCTGCAGGCGGGCACGTCGAGCGCCTCGCGCCCCGATTCCATCCGCGAGACAAACGTCTGATGGGAAAACAGGGCACGGCCGATGCCGGAATTACACGATCGTGCGCGTGTGACGAGCGTTTGGGCGAGGCGGATCGGCCGGGAGGCCCGCGCGACGCGGCGCTTGCGGCGAAAGATGCAAACCGGTCCGGTTTTTGCTCTTTTAGGCACGCTGCAACCGGGCGATTTTTCGCGTCGGCGCAGTCACAAACCGCGAGGCGTTCCGCACCGGCGTACGCGCGGCATAAAAAACGGTGCGTTCGGAATTCCCGCCGCGTTCTCGTGTCAATCAGTGCGCGCTACCGCGCGCGCGGCGGAAAGAGCTGGAGACCGACGCGAGAATTCCGTTTTTGGCAGTAGAAAAGAACATCATGAACGAAGTGGCAAGACTGGGGCATATGCGGATCGTCCTCATCGAAGACGATCCCGAGAGCAGAGCGTCGCTGCAGACGTTGCTGGAAGAAGAGGGTGCCGAAGTCATCGCCGTAGCCGACGCCGAAGACGGCGCGCAAGCGGCGATCGAGCATCTTCCGGATGCGGTGATCTGCGATCTCGACCTTCCCGAGATGGACGGTTTCTACCTCGTCCAACGTTTGCGGGATCACGAAATACGCGGAAATCTGCCGCCGTCCGTGGCGATCGCGCTGACGGGGCACGGCGGCGAGGAATACCGATTACGCAGCATCGGTGAAGGCTTTCAGCATTTCATGACGAAGCCGGTGCATCCCGACGAACTCGTCACGCTGATCCAGGACGCGGCTCGGGCCCGTGTGGTGATGTGATGTGATGTGAGTCGCGCGGGCCGCCATCGACGGCGGCCCGGAACGCCTAGGACCGGTCGCGGTTGCGCGCCCGCGTCGCGCCCGTGATGACGGCGATGCCCAGCATGATGACGGCCACGATCATGATCGTGTGCTGCGAGACGTGCATCGCCACGAGCGCCCACGACACGCCGCCAATGAAAATCAGCCAGCCTACGAGATAAATGATCAGCGTCATCGACTTCTCCTTTTTCGTTGTGTGTTAGAAATCGTTGCGCGGCCTTCATCGAAGGGCCGTATGCTTTCGACGCCCGGCCGCGCATCAGTTCGCTGGATGCAAGTGGCGTACCGCGAGCGGCATCGTCGAATATGAAGAAGAGTCCAGGCATGCTAACCGTTCATCATCTCAACAATTCCCGCTCGCAGCGCGTGCTGTGGATGCTCGAAGAACTCGGCGTCGAATACGAGCTGAAGCGCTATCAGCGCGACCCGCGCACGATGCTCGCGCCTGCCGAGTTGCGCGCGGTGCATCCGCTCGGCAAATCGCCCGTCGTGACCGTCGATGGCCTCACGCTCGCCGAGTCGGGCGCGGTCATCGAATATCTCGTCGAACGGTACGGCGAAGGCCGTTTCGCGCCGCCGCCCGGCACGACGCCCGAACGCGTGCGCTACAACTACTGGATGCATTACGCCGAAGGCTCCGCGATGCCGCCGCTCCTGCTCAAGCTCGTCGCGCGGCGGCTGGAGAGCGCGAAAATGCCGTTCTTCGCTAAGCCGATCGCAAGGCGCATCGCGCAGACGATGCAGAGCAGTTTCATCGATCCGCAACTGCGTCTGCATTTCGGCTATATCGATGCCGAACTGGCAAAGTCGCCGTGGTTCGCCGGCGATTCGTTCACCGCCGCCGATGTGCAAATGAGCTTTCCCCTCGAAGCCGGCAGCGCCCGCGCGGGCGCGAAGTCGATGACGCATATCCGCGCCTTTCTCGAACGCATTCACGCGCGTCCGGCATATCAGCGCGCGCTCGAAAAAGGCGGCCGATACGATTACGCAAGCTAGCCATCCGGCCTATTGCGGGAACGGTAAGCGCGTTGCGTACAATGACTCGGACGCAATCACTCAGCCCAAAGGCGACGCATGGCCCGAATCGTTCCCGACGACTGGAAGAACCTCGAAGCGACCGGGGCGGCGGCGCGCGAACTCGAAACGCTCGCGCGCCTCGAAAAGCTGCCCGACGACTACACGGTCTATCACGGCGTGCACTGGACTCGCGTCAACGAAGGATTTTCGGTCTTCGGCGAAGCGGATTTCGTAGTCGTCGCGCCGTCCGGCCGCGTGCTGATGATCGAGCAGAAGGCCGGTTTTCTGCGCGAGACGGGGCAAGGTCTCGTCAAGGTCTATTTGCAGAAAGAGCGCAACGTCGCCATTCAGCTCGCGCGCACGCTGGAGAACCTGCATCGGCGGTTCACGGCGGCGTTCGGCGCGGGCACGTACCGGATCGAGGAACTGCTTTACTGCCCCGATTACACCGTCAAGAACACGGCGATCGCGGGCGTGTCGCCGGCGCGCATCGTCGATGCGAGCCGCAAGTCGCAGCTTGCGCGCGTCGTGCTCGAAATCCTGCCGCCGGACGAGCCGCGCTTCGAATCGGCGGCGCGCATCCATCATTTTCTCGCCGACGAACTTTCGCTCACGCCCGATACCAACGCGCTCGTCGGTGCGGCGAACACGCTCGTCACGCGTCTGTCGGGCGGGCTCGCGACGTGGGCGCGGCGGCTCGAATTCGAACCGTTCCGTCTGCGCGTGATCGCGACCGCGGGCGCGGGCAAGACGCAACTCGCCGTGCGCGTGATGCGCGACGCGCTCGCGCAGGGCAAGAGCGTGCTCTACGTGTGCTTCAACCGGCCGCTCGCCGACCATATTCGTGCGATCGCACCGAAAGAGGCGAAGATCGCGAATTACCATCAGTTGAGCGCGGCCGTCGCGCGCGATGCGGGCAGTCCGCCGGACTTCAGTCAGCCGAATGTCTTCGCGACGCTCGAAGATCGCTTCGCCGCCGTGCCCGTGCCCGAGCAATGGAAGACCGATGTGCTCATCGTCGATGAAGGCCAGGATTTTCAGGCGGCGTGGGTCGAGGCGCTCGAACGTCTGCTGAATCCTGAAGGCGCGTGGTGGTGGCTCGAAGATCCGATGCAGAACCTGTATTTGCGCGAGCCGGTGCCGCTGCCGGGCTGGACGATCCTGCGCGAAACGACGAACTATCGCAGCCCGCGCGATCTACTCGGTTTCATCCGCAAGGTCGTCGGGCCAGATGTGCGGCTCGATGCGGGCAGTCCCTTCGACGGCTCCGACGTGAGCGTTTCGACCTACGCCGACGGGCATCCCGAGGAAATCATCGAGGCGACCAAGCGCGCGATCACGCACGCGTTGTCGCTCGGCTTTCGCAAGCAGGACATCGCGGTGCTGTCGTTCCGGGGCCGCGAGGGTTCGGCGCTCACTGCCGTCGATCACCTCGGCCCGCATCGGCTGCGCGCCTTCACCGGAACGTACGATCTGTTCGGCAACCCGGAGTATCGCGAGGGCGACGTGCTGCTCGAATCGATCTATCGCTTCAAGGGGCAATCGGCGCCCTGCGTGATTCTCACCGAAGTCGATTTCGACGCGCTCGACGAGCAGGCCGCGCGCAAGATCTTCGTCGGCGCGACGCGGGCGACGATGAAGCTGATCGTCGTCGCATCCGAGCGCGCGGCCCGGGCGATCGAAGCCTTGCAATAGCGGATGGCCGTCATCCGCACCGAATCCCCGTTGCGCGCACACGCCGCGCGACCCTGGTTTCGCCGGCTCTGGTATGCGGCGCTGATCGCGCTCGCGGTCGCGCCGCCGATCGGCGCGGTCGGCTACATGCTGTATTCGGGTCTGGTCGCGCGCGAGACGCATCGGCTCGTTCTGCCTTACGACGTGTACTGGGACGCGGCGCAGTTTCAGATCGCGTACGCGCGCTTCGAAAATCACGTTCTGCTGTATCGCAATGGCATCGACGAGGACGCGGGGGGCGTGCGCGCGAGCTATCGGCTGCTGCGGGCGCGGCTCAGGCAGGTGTCGGAATCGGCGGGTGTGTCGGACGATCATCAGGCGCTGCTGAACCGGCAGCGCGAGATTCTGCGTCAGTTGCAAACGGCGCTCGATTCCATTCAAGGCGATATCGACGGATTGCAGAGCGAGCACCAGCGCACCCTGCGCGTGATCGGCGTATTGCGGCAGAACGCGCCCGTCGTCGCGGAACTGGCGGGCGGGCGTCGGCTGATGGATGTCGCGGAGCGCGAGGCGATCGTGCGCGATTTCGAGGCGAAGCGCCGCTATCTGATTTACGGCGGCGTGCTGCTCGGCCTGCTCTCGGCGGCGGCGACGATCCTGCTGCTCTTGAACGGCTATCGGCGCACGCGCCTTATCGAACAGCAGCGTGCGGCGCTGGCGGCGGAGCATCAGGCGACGCGCGCGGCGCGCGAGGCGGGCGTCGCGAAAGACACGTTCCTCGGCATGATCAGCCACGAGCTGCGCACGCCGCTGCATGCAATCGTCTCGTCGGTCGAATTGCTCGGGCTGAACGCGCGCGGCGACGCCGACCGCAAGATCATGCAGCGTCTGGAAGCGGGCGCGCGTCATCTCGAGGCGCAGATGCGTGATCTGACCGATTACGCGCGTCTCGGCGCGGGCAAGCTCGAACTGCGCATGGCCGTGTTCGATCCGGTCGAATTGCTCGAATCCATCGTCGATGCGAACACACCCGCCGCGAGCGCGAAGGGCCTGGCGTTGCGCGGCGATTATGCGGGCGAGCGCGGCCCGATCGAATCCGATCCGCATCGGGTGCGGCAGATCGTGACGAATCTCGTGACCAACGCGATCAAGTACACCGAAGCGGGTTCCATCGACGTGCATTTCGCGCGCACGGAGAAGCGCCTCGACATCTCCGTGATCGATACGGGGCCGGGCATTTCCCGCGAGCAGTTGCCGCTCATCTTCCAGGAATTCACGCAGCTCGATTCATCGAGCACGCGGCGCTTCGACGGCGCGGGAATGGGCCTCGCGGTCGTGCGCGGACTTGTCGAGCTGCTCGGCGGGAAGATCGAGGTTTCGAGCGAAGTCGGGCAGGGCGCGGCGTTTCGCGTGAGCCTGCCGGCGGTCGCGGCGCGTCATGTGCCCCGGCGTGAGCCGGAAGCCGATGCGCCCGAGTTGCGCAAGTCGCGCGTGCTCGTGATCGACGACCACGAGTCGATCCGCGATTCTCTGATCGAAATGCTCACGCATCTCGGCTATTACGCGGTCGCGCTGCCGGATGTCGACAGCGCGCTCGCGTGGCTGCGCGCGAACGACGCCGACGTGATCCTCGCGGACCTGCATATGCCGGGCAAGGACGGCTATTCGTTCGCGAACGAGTATCGTGCGCGCAGTGCGCCCGGCGCGAGCGTGCCGATCATCGCGGTGAGCGCGTACGCGCCCGAACTGGTGGATCCGAGCGCGGCCGTGCTGTTCTTCGACTATCTGCTGAAGCCGGTGCGCTACGAGGTGCTGAAGGGCGCGGTGCATCGCGCGGTGACGGTGCGCCGGCGCGTCAGCTAATTGCGCATCAGCCGCTTGGAGAGATCGGCGACGAGAATGCCGAGCCTCGCGGGCTTCTCGAAACACGTCGCGTTGTAGTCGCGGATGACCTGGCTGATTTCCGATTCGCTCGCCTTGCCCGTGGTGAGCTCGCCCGTCAGCACGAAAACCGGCGCGTCCGGATTGTCCGACTCGCGCACCGCGCGGATCGCATCCGCCGACGTATGCACGCCGAACAGCCAGTCGATCACGACGGCATCGAACACTTGCGTCTGCAGCGCTTCGAGGAACGCGTCGAGGCCGTAGAAGGCCATCGCCGCGAATCCGGTGGCTTCGAGATAGTCGTGCAGATTGTCGGCCGAGGCGTGATCGTCGTCGACCACGGCGATGATGGGTTTGTCGGTATCCGGCCGGCGCGGCTGGATTTCGATCTTGTGGACGTCGCTGGCTTCGTGCAGCAGCACGCCTTCGTGCTTGGTGACGATCCAGCGATTGTTGAGTTTCTGCGCGATGAAATCCGGACGGCTGCCCGCATCGAGCGCGTTGCCGACCCACGCCATGCAGGGAATTTCCACCGAACCGAGCTTGAGCACGGCGTCGTGCGCGGTGCCTTCGGTTTCGTCGGGGCGCGTGTTGATCGAATCGAAGAGCTTGAGCGCGGGTTCGTCGAAGGCATCGGCGACGCGGCGAATCTGCGCGAGCGTCCACGGACTGTTCCCGCGCAGCTTCCGGTGGCCCTGCGAAAAGCTCAGGTCGAGAATGCGGCACAGCTCCGCTGTCTGCTGACGCTTTCCGATGCCGTGACGGCCCATGAGTTCGCGCACGCGTTCAGCGACGGCGAGGGATTCCGATGAAGACGTTTCAGTGACCATACAGCCAGTCGGATGCGTGAGAGTGGGACCGCGAGGGGCGTGAATCGGCGCGGGCCGGGCAGCCCATGCGCAGCCGATCCGACATTGTAAATGGCGCGGGTCCGCGCGCTCAAAATTGTCTCGATGGAACTCATTGATTCTAGTGATGAAACATTCCGCTACGCGAGCGCCGATGCCAGCTCGCGCGTCGGCTTCGACATGGCGGGAATCTCGTCGAGCAAGGTCGAAAGCTGGCTTTCGGCATCGCGTCCGCTGAATTCGCGCAAGGTCGCGAGCAACGTCCGCCACGGCGCGGGCCAGCGGGTTTCGCGCACGCAGCGGCCATTCGCGTCGGTGATCCGCAGCAGCGTGGTGTCGGGAAAGTAGGTCAGCGTGACGGGCATTCCGTCCAGTACGCAGGTAGCGGTGCAGGCTTTCGGTGTGAACATGCTTTTCCAGGTTGATTCGGTGTCGGGATCGACGGCTGGTGCATATAGCAACGGCCGTGCCTGGCACCACGATCCGGTGCGAATACGCACGCTCATCGAATCAAACAGGGTGAAAGTTCGCGAACATTGAACGGAGTATTGTCGATTTTCACGACAATTGGCGGCTTTACGCGGGATACACTGCGAGCATCATCGAATGGAGGTTGCCGTGCTCGTTGCTGCTTTCGTCATTTGCCCGCTCGGCGTGGCCGCGCTTTTCGGATTCGCGCTTTTTGCCGATAAGCATTTCAAGGATTCGGTCGCCATGCCGCGCGGCCACGTTTCCGGGATGGAAAGGCCCGAGCGCCGGCAAACGCACTGAAGGGCGAGGGAATCGAGATTTCTTCACGCCCAACGAGATATTTTGATTTTCGATGGATTTTTGGCGTTTGACTCGAGAAATCTTAACTTTCCGAGTCTGCCGCCCTGCTTGCGAACGCACCGTGCACCACTTCCTCGATTCGGTCGAGTACGGGGCGAGGAAGGTGCTGATACTGCTTCCTGCGATGCGCCGACAGGACCCCCTTGTTCGACTGAACCATCCGAATGAGCGCTGAAAGATCCTTTCGCGGCAAGTCGAACTCGTCGTTCAGTTGCGCAAAAGCGGCGTCGTAGCCCTGAAGCCACGCGATCTCGCGCGGAATTTCCTCGCGCACGGCCTCCTTGATCATCGCGTGCAGAAACGCGACTTCACGATCCGCGTTGAAGAACCGATACGCGCGGCTCGAAGGCGCACTCAGTACGAGCGGCTCCGTCTCGACGCGACGGTAATTCCACAGTCGCGTGACCGGGCGCGAGAACGCCGTCAGCACGGCGTGGTAAGCCGGAATGTTTCGCTCCATCACAGCCGACACCGGAATCACGGTATCCGCGCCTAGCACGCCCGAGCGCGCAAGCACGTGCTGGATGAGAAATCGATGCAGCCGGCCGTTGCCATCGAAGAACGGATGCAGATAAACGAAGCCGAAGGCCGCGCAGGCGGCCTTCACGAGCACATCGGGGCACCGTTTCCGATCGTTCACGAAGGCTTCCCAATCGGTCATCACGCGTCGAAGATCGTCAACCGGCGCGGGAAAGAAGTCGATCCGGCCCGCAGCGTCCTCCAGCCAGTTTTGTCTCGTCCGATACGACGCTTCCTGGCTATACACGTCCCGCACGATCACGTTTTGCAACTGCACCAGCCATTCTTCGTCGATCTTCGCAGGCTCGCCCGCGCGCTTCAGAAGCTGCACAAAACGCTCTTGCTTGTCGGAGCTGGGGGTTTCGGATTCGATCGCGTAGCTGCCGCGCGTCTCCGATAAATACAGAAAAGCGAGCGCGCGCTTGTACAGATCGGGGTCCTGCATCGCGTCGAGCGCGCTTTGCGCTTCCAGAAGCAGGTCTCTCAAGGGCGGATCGTCCGGAATCGCGGCGCGGTGCACGACCGGACAAAACCACGGCGTGCCCGGCGCGTTATTGCGCACGCGGTAGCGAGGCGAATTCACGGGCTGCGGCGCCGTGTAATAGACATCGGGCGCAAAGAGATCGACGTAACCGCCGCGGACGCTCACGCCCGCATCCAGTGCCTTGCCGGTCAGCCATTCCCACAGGAAACAGGCGCGGCGAATCTGCTCGCCGGAAGGCGTCGCGCGCAGACGGGCGATGAGTTCTTCCGGCTCGATATGCTCGAACGCGGCATCGATAATCTCGAGATTCACGCCTTCGTGGCGTAGCGCGAATTCCAAGTGACCGACGGGCGTATCGTCGAACGCCACGCTGTTTGGAAACAGAATATGGCTCTCGCTGTCGACGCGCCGGTTTACCGACGAACTGGCGTACGCCAGCCTCCGCGGCGGCGTTACGCGCAGTTCGCCGATGGCGATGAGTCGGGAATAACCGATCGGTGTCATCGAGATTTCTTAACGTTTATCGAGAAATTATAACTTTAGGCGCGTTTCCGCGATTCGTATCGAGAAATCTTAACCCCCCGCCCGCTTCGACTCCGCCACCGATCCGCTTTTGCTATCGAACGATCGCCCTTTCGAATTGTTGCGCTATTGCCGCCGGACTATAGTGCCTCTCACGGCATGACCATCCAAAGCAACGAACAACGAAAGGAGACACATCCATGAACCGTATCGACCTGGCGAACCGCGTCGTGATCGTCACGGGCGGCGCGCGTGGCATCGGCCTGGCTGTGGCGCAACGCGCGCTGCAGTCCGGCGCCGAGGTATCGCTCTGGGATGTCGACGGCGAGCGCCTCGCCCGCACGAGCGCCGAGCTCGCGGCAAAGTACAGGGAGCGCAAAGTCAGCGACGCGGTCGTCGAACTGACCGAAGAATCCTCCGTCGATGCAGCCGTGAACAAGGCGCTGGCGGCGCACGGCAAGATCGACGTGCTCGTCAACAACGCGGGCATCACCGGTGGCAACGGCACGACCTGGGAACTCGCGCCCGACGTATGGCGGCGCGTGATCGATGTCAATCTGATCGGGCCGTACCTGACGTGCCGCGCCGTCGTGCCTCACATGCTGAAGTCGGGCTACGGGCGCATCGTCAATATCGCGTCGATCGCGGGCAAGGAAGGCAATCCGAACGCGTCGCACTACAGCGCGTCGAAGGCCGGATTGATCGGGCTCACGAAATCGCTCGGCAAGGAACTCGCGGGCAAGAACATCCTCGTGAACGCCGTCACGCCCGCCGCTGCCAAGACCGAAATCTTCGATTCGATGTCGCAGCAGCACATCGACTACATGCTCTCCAAAATTCCGATGAACCGCTTCCTGATGCCGGAAGAAGCTGCGTCGCTGATTCTGTGGCTCGCGTCCGAGGACTGCGCGTTCAGCACCGGCGCGGTGTTCGATCTGTCGGGCGGACGCGCGACGTACTGAAACGCATCATCGGGAGACTCACATGAACCATTCCGCACAGGCGGAAGGCGCGGTCACGTCGCGTGTCATGCGCCGGCTGCTGCCGTTTCTGCTGCTCATGTACGTGCTCGCGTTTCTGGACCGCGCGAATATCGGCTTTGCTCAAAAGGCGCTGCAGCAGGACACCGGCCTCACGAACGCCGCGTTCGCCTTCGGCGCGGGCGTGTTTTTCGTCGGCTATGCGATTTTCGAAGTGCCGAGCAATCTGCTGTTGCATCGCGTCGGCGCAAAGCTGTGGATGTGCCGAATCATGGTGACGTGGGGCCTCGTCTCCGCGGCGATGGCCTTCGCGCATAACGCCACGACGTTCTATACCCTGCGCTTCCTGCTCGGCGTGGCGGAGGCGGGCTTCTTTCCCGGCATCGTCTATTACCTCACGCGCTGGTTTCCGCAATCGTCGCGCGCGCGTGCGCTCGGCGTGTTCTATTTCGGCGCGCCGCTCGCGTTCATCTTCGGCGCGCCGCTGTCCGGTCTGCTGCTCGATCTGCACGGCGCGTTCGGCCTGAAAGGGTGGCAATGGCTCTTTCTGGTCGAAGGACTGCTCGCGTCGATCGTCGGCGTGTGGGCGTTCTGGTATCTCGACGACGATCCCGCGAAAGCCCGCTGGCTTACGCCCGATCAGCGCGCGCTGCTCGCCAGCCGCCTCGACGACGATGCGCGCGCGGCGTCGTCGCACGGACCGCGCAGTGTGCTCGCGTCGCTCGTCGATCCGCGCGTGCTCGTGCTCTGTTGCGTGTACTTCCTGATTCAGGCGGCGGTGTACGGCGTCGTGTTCTATCTGCCGCAACAGGTGTCGGCGCTGCTCGGCACGAAAGTCGGATTTCGCGTGGGACTGGTGACGGCGCTGCCGTGGATGGCCGCCGTGATCGTGACGTGGATCGTGCCGCGCTACGCCGATCGCACCGGCCGGCATCGCGTGTGCGCGGTCGCGCTGCTCGCGATGTCGGGCGTCGCGATCGCCGTGTCGGGCATCGCGGGATCGCCGGTCGTGTCGCTGATCGCGCTGTGCTGCGCGGCGAGCGGCTTCATCGCCGCGCAACCGCTCTTCTGGACCTTTCCGACGCGTTATCTCACGGGCGCGGCCGCCGCGGCGGGCATCGCGCTCATCAATTCGCTGGGCGGACTCGGCGGCTTCTTCGCGCCGATGGCCCGCACCGCCGCCGAAGCCGCGTTCCATTCGGCGAGCGCGGGGCTGATGGTGCTGGCGGGCGCGAGCGTGCTCGCGGCGCTTGTCATCGTCGTGCTGGTGCGCGTGCCCGAACGTCATTCGATTACGCGCGGCGAAACCGCCAGCGCATCCTGAACAGAAAGAACAGAGAAGGAGACGAACACATGTCCATGCCGACGATCAAGCAAGTACGCGCTTTCACCGTTCGCGGCGGCGGCGCCGATTACCACGATCAGGGCGCCGATCACTGGATCGACGATCACATCGCCACGCCGATGGCCCGCTATCCCGAATATCGCGCGAGCCGCCAGTCGTTCGGGCTGAACGTGCTCGGCTCGCTCGTCGTCGAGATCGAAGCGAGTGACGGCACCGTCGGCTTCGCGGTGACGACGGGTGGCGAGATCGGCGCGTTCATCGTCGAGAAGCATCTGGCGCGCTTTCTCGAAGGCCAGCGCGTGACCGACATCGAAAAGATGTGGGATCAGATGTACAACGCGACGCTGTATTACGGGCGCAAGGGCATCGTGCTCAACGCGATTTCGGGCGTCGATCTCGCGCTGTGGGATTTGCTCGCGAAGGTGCGCCGTGAGCCGGTGTTCCATCTGCTCGGCGGACCGGTGCGCGACGAGCTGCAGTTCTATGCGACCGGCGCGCGTCCGGATCTCGCGAAGGAGATGGGTTTCATCGGCGGCAAGATGCCCTTGCAGCACGGCCCGGCGGAAGGCGAGGAAGGGCTGCACAAGAACATCGCGAAGCTCGCGGACATGCGCGCGAAAGTCGGCGACGATTTCTGGCTGATGTTCGATTGCTGGATGAGCCTCGATCTCAACTACGCGAAGCGCCTCGCGAACGCGGCGCGCGAGCACGGCCTGAAGTGGATCGAAGAAGCGCTGCCGCCCGACGACTACTGGGGCTATGCCGAACTGCGCCGTTCCGTGCCGGGCGGCATGATGGTGACGACCGGCGAGCACGAAGCGACGCGCTGGGGCTTTCGCATGCTGTTCGAAATGGGTTGCGCGGATCTCGTGCAGCCGGATGTCGGCTGGTGCGGCGGCATCACGGAGCTCATCAAGATTTCGGCGCTCGCGGACGCGCACAACGTGCTCGTCGTGCCGCACGGTTCGTCGGTGTACAGCTATCACTTCGTCGTGACGCGCCATAACTCGCCGTTCGCCGAGTTTCTGATGATGGCGCCCAAGGCCGATCAGGTCGTGCCGATGTTCACGCCCTTGCTGCTCGACGAACCCGTGCCGGTCAACGGCCGCATGAAGGTGCCGGAGACGCCGGGCTTCGGCGTGCGGCTGAATCCGGAATGCGCGTTGACGCGGCCTTACACACACTGAGGGGCATCGCATGTTGCTGGAGAACAAGGTCGTCGTAGTGACGGGCGGCTCGCGCGGCATCGGCCGTGCGATCGCGCTCGCGAGCGCGCGCGAAGGCGCGGACGTCGCGATCAACTACTGGCGCGACAACGACACGTCTTACGGGAAGGCGTCGGCGGTGGAATCGATCGTCGGCGAGATCGAGGCGCTCGGGCGGCGCGCGATCGCGGTCGAAGGCAACGTCGCCGAGCGCGAAACCGGCATCGAACTGATCCGGCGCACGGTGGAAGCGTTCGGGCGCGTCGATGTGCTGTCGAGCAACGCGGGCATCTGTCCGTTTCACGCGTTCCTCGACATGCCGGCTTCTGTCTATGAAACCACGGTCGCCGTGAATCTGAACGGCGCGTTCTACGTCACGCAGGCCGCCGCGAACCAGATGAAAGCGCAGGGCACGGGCGGTGCGATCGTCGCGACGAGTTCGATCAGCGCGCTCGTCGGCGGCGGCATGCAGACGCATTACACGCCGACCAAGGCGGGCGTGCATTCGCTGATGCAATCCTGCGCGATCGCGTTGGGACCGTACGGCATCCGCTGCAATTCGGTGATGCCCGGCACGATCGCGACGGACCTCAACGCCGACGATCTCTCCAACGAGGACAAGCGCGCCTACATGGAAAAACGCATCCCGCTCGGACGTCTCGGCGCACCGGACGATGTCGCGCAGTGCGTCGTGTTTCTGGCTTCGGATCGGGCGCGCTATGTGACGGGCGCGTCCTTGCTCGTCGATGGCGGGCTGTTCGTGAACCTTCAGTGACGCGACGACGCCGAGTACTTGCGCAACAACGCGATGAAGTACTCGGCCGGTTCGCTCAAGGTTTCGAACTTGCGCCGCAACAAGCCGAATCCGGACAGGCTCTTGCCGATTTCGATCGGCAGTTCGATCAGCAATTGCGCGCGCAGATAGTCGCGCACGACTGATTCCGGCAGCATCGCGACGGCTTCGCTGTTTTGCAGCAGTTGCAGCGTCGCGAAGATCGACGCGCATTCGACGATATCGGCGGGCGTCGTCAGCCCGGCGCGCGCGAGTTCGTCTTCGAAGAGGCCGCGCGCGGGACTCGTGATCGGTTGCAGAATCCAGGGCCAGCCGACGAGCGTTTGCAGCTCGAGCGAAGCCTTGTCCGCCAACGGATGCCCCGCGCGCACGACAAGCCGCATCGCTTCGCGCGCGAGCGGCTCGAAGTCGAAATCGTTGTGCTGCAACGGCGTGGTGAGGCGTCCGAGCGCGAGGTCGACTTCGCGGCGATGCAGCAATTGCACGACCTGATCGCTCGTCTCGCCGAGAATGCGCACGTTCAGTAGCGGACGTTCGGATTTCAATTCGGTGACGGCCATCGCGAGCACGTCGGGCGCTGCGCCCATGATCGCGCCGACCGTCAGTTGACCGTGACCGCCGCGGCGCTTGGCGTCGAGATCGTCGGCGAAGCGCGTCAGGTCCGCGAGCGAGCGGCGCGCGTAAGCGAGCGCGGCGGTGCCGAGCGGCGTCGGCTGCATGCCGCGTGCATTGCGCTCGAAGAGCAGAAAGCCGAATGCTTCCTCGATGTCGGCGAGCATACGGCTCGCGCTCGGCTGCGCGACGTTGATCGCGTCGGCGGCCTGATGCAGATTGCGCGCGTCGTCGAGCGCGACGAGAAGGGCGAGATGCTTGAACTTCAGCCGATTGACGAGCGCGATCGGTGAAAGGCTGGACGACACACTTTGGGACACGTTCTGGTTCATTCGACAGTCCGCTCGGAACCGCGCGATGATACGGCGCAGCGATACGTTTTTGCGATCGGCCAATCCTGCAATCGGATTGTCGTGTTATCGGTCGGCGAATTATAGTCGCAGCACAACGAGTCCCGAACACAGGGATTCACCAAACATAAAAAGGCGGTCCGCCATGGAGACAGTGGCATTTCGCATGACCCTCAAGCCGGGCATGCGCGACGAATACGAGAAGCGTCATCGCGAGATATGGCCGGAACTGGCCGATGCGTTGCGCGCCGCCGGAATCCGCGATTACCGGATCTTTCTGGACGACTCGAACGGGCATCTCTTCGGCATTTATCAGCGCACCGACACGCACACGACCGATGCGTTGCCGACGCTGCCCATCATGCGCAAGTGGTGGAACCTCATGGCCGAGTTGATGGACACGCACGCGGACAATTCGCCCGTGACGACGCCGCTCGTGCCGGTCTTTCATCTTCCCTGAAACGTTCGCCTCTTTCGCGAGGAACGCCATCATGCAGGTCGTCGATCCGCACATTCATTTGTGGGACTTGAAGACGCATCATTACCCGTGGCTTGCGAATCCGCAGACGTCGTTCGTCGGCGATGCGCGCGACTTGCAGCACGACTATCTGCTCACCGATCTGCTGCGCGATGCCGAAGACATCGAAGTGCTGAAGCTCGTGCACGTCGATGCAAATCACGATCCCGCCGATCCCGTCGAGGAAACGCGCTGGCTTCAATCGATCGCGGATATCGAAGGCATGCCGAACGGCATCGTCGCGGGCGCGGATCTGTCGGCGGATAACGCGCAGCAAGTGCTCGAAGCGCATGCGGCGTTCGCCAATACGCGCGGCATCCGCCAGATTCTCAACGTGCATGACAGCAAGCTCTACGACTACGTCGGGCGTCATTACATGCGCGAGCCGCAATGGCGCAGGCACTTCGGCTTGCTCAAGCGCTTCGGCATGTCGTTCGATCTGCAGCTTTATCCATCGCAGATGGAAGAGGCGGCGCAACTCGCGCGCGAGCATGCGGATACGCAATTCATCGTCAATCATGCGGGCATGTTCGTGGATCGCGCATCGACGCAAGGTTATCGCGCGTGGCGCGACGGCATGCGCTTGCTGGCCGCTTGCCCGAACGTCGCGGTGAAGCTGAGCGGCTTTGCGATGTTCGATCACGGCTGGACTATCGAAAGCCTGCGTCCTTACGTGCACGAGACGATCGATGCGTTCGGCGTCGAGCGCGCGATGTTCGCATCGAACTTTCCGGTGGATCGGCTGTTCGGCACGTACACGGCGTTGTGGAACGCGTATGCGCGCATCGTCGCCGACGCGAGCGACAGCGAGAAAGCAGCGCTCTTCGTGCGCAACGCGGAACGCATCTACCGCATCTGAGGAAAACGACATGACGACGCCACGTCTTGAACTGAGACACGCCAGCAAATCGTTCGGCCGCGTGCGCGCGCTCGGCGACGGCAGCCTGCAACTCTTTCCCGGCGAAGTGCACGCGCTGCTCGGCGAAAACGGCGCGGGCAAATCGACGCTCGTGAAGTTGCTCGCGGGCGTCTATCAGCCGGATGCGGGTGAGTTGCTCGTCGAAGGCGAGGCGCGCCGCTTCGCGAATCCGGCGCAAGCGCGCGATGCGGGCATCGCCGTGATCTATCAGGAGCCGACGCTTTTCGCCGATCTTTCCATCGCCGAGAACATTTACATGGGCCGCCAGCCGCGCGATCGCTTCGGGCGCATTCGCTACGACGAGATGCATCGCGAAGTCGATGCGTTGCTCGCGTCGCTCGGCGTGAATCTGCGCGCGCAACGGCTCGTGCGCGGATTGTCGATCGCGGATCAGCAAGTCGTGGAAATCGCGAAGGCGCTGTCGCTCGACGCGAACGTGCTCATCATGGACGAGCCGACGGCCGCGCTTTCGCTGCCCGAAGTCGAGCGGCTCTTCGCGATCGTGCGTGCGTTGCGCGAGCGCGATGCCGCGATTCTCTTCATCACGCATCGTCTCGATGAAGTGTTCGCGCTGACGCAGCGCATGACGATCATGCGCGACGGCATGAAGGTCCACGACGCGCTCACCGAGAACATGAACATCGATGCGATCGTGAGCAAAATGGTCGGCCGCGATCTCGACACGTTCTATCCGAAAGCCGATGTCGCGCCCGGCGACGTGCGTCTTTCGGTGCGCAATCTCACGCGCGAAGGCGTGTTCAAGAACGTGTCCTTCGATGTGCGCGCGGGCGAGATCGTCGCGCTCGCGGGACTCGTCGGCGCGGGACGAAGCGAAGTGGCGCGCGCGATCTTCGGCATCGATCCGGTCGATGGCGGCGAGGTGAAGATCGCCGGCAAGAAGCTCGCGCTTGGGCATCCGGCGGCGGCGGTGCGCGCCGGGCTCGCGCTGGTGCCGGAAGATCGTCGCGCGCAAGGGCTCGCGCTGGAGTTGAGCATTGCGCGCAACGCATCGCTGACGGTGCTCGGCCGATTGATGCGCCACGGGCTCATCACGGCGAGAAGCGAATCGACGCTCGCCGCCGACTGGGGCAAGCGCCTGCGTCTGAAGGCCAGCGATCTCGATGCGCCCGTCGGCACGCTGTCGGGCGGCAATCAGCAGAAGGTCGTGCTCGGCAAATGGCTCGCGACGAATCCGAAGGTGCTCATCATCGACGAACCGACGCGTGGCATCGACGTGGGCGCGAAAGCGGAGGTGTATCGCACGCTCGCCGAACTCGTCAGAGAAGGCATGGCCGTGCTGATGATTTCCAGCGAGCTGCCCGAAGTGCTCGGCATGGCCGATCGCGTGCTCGTGATGCACGAAGGCCGCATCAGCGCCGATATCGCGCGCGCCGAGGCGAACGAAGAACGCGTAATGAGCGCTGCGCTGGGCGCATCGCCTGCCGTTTTGGGGCACGCAGCATGATGACTCGACATACATCTTCACTCCCCGCGATGCACGCCGCCGATACGAAGCGCGAAAGCCTCGCGGTCACGATCGCGAAGAGCCGCGAGCTGACGCTCTTCATCGTGCTGCTCGTGCTGATCGGCGCGACCGCCGCGGTGAAGCCCGATTTCCTGAACCTGCAGAACCTGCGCGACGTGCTGCTCAACGTGTCGATCATCGGCCTGCTGACGGCGGGCATGACGATCGTGATGCTGATGCGGCATATCGATCTGTCGGTGGCGTCGGTCGTCGGCGTGAGCGCGTATGGCGTCGGCAGCCTCTTCGTCATGTTCCCGCACATGCCGGTGATCGTGGCGATGTTCGCGGGCATCGGCATCGGCTTCGTGATCGGCGCGGTGAACGGCGCGCTCGTCACGTTCGGGCGCGTGCCGTCGCTCGTCGCGACGCTCTCGACGCTCTATATCGTGCGCGGCGCGGATTACGCGTGGGTCCACGGCGGCCAGATCAACGCGACGAGCCTGCCCGACGCATTCGCGTCCATCGCGACGGGCTCGCTTATCGGCGTGCCGAATCTCGTGCTGATCGCGCTCGTCGTGCTGATCGCGCTGTCGGTGTATCTGAAGCAGTATCGCGGCGGGCGCGAGCATTATGCGATCGGCTCGAATCCCGAGGCCGCGCGTCTTGCGGGCATACGCGTGGATCGCCGCGTGATGATCGGCTTCCTGCTTTCCGGCGCGATCGCGGGGCTCGCGGGCGTGCTGTGGCTCGCGCGTTTCGGCACCGTCGATGCCAGCACGGCGAAGGGCATCGAACTGCAAGTCGTCGCCGCGGCGGTCGTGGGCAGCGTCGCGATCACGGGTGGCGTCGGGACCATCGCCGGCGCGACGCTCGGTGCGCTCGTGCTCGGCGTCATCAACATCGCACTGGTGGTGCTGCGCGTGTCGCCGTTCTGGCAGCAGGCGATTCAAGGCGCGTTGATCGTCGCGGCGATCGCGCTCGATACCTTGCTCGCGCGTTCCGTCGCGCGCCGCATGATGAGGAAACGCGATCATGGCTAAACCCGATTCCGCTCTGTCCACGACGAAACGCCGCTCTCTGCAATGGGAAGCGATGCTCGCGATCGTGCTCGTCGTATCGCTCGTCGCCGGGCGCGTGCTGTCGCCGTTGTTCCTGTCGACGGCGAACATCTCGAACATGCTCGCCGACTTCACCGAGATCGCATTGATCGCGCTGCCAATGACGCTCATCATCGTCGCGGCGGAGATCGATTTGTCGGTGGCGTCGGTGCTCGGCGCATCGAGCGCGCTGATGGGCGTGCTGTGGCACATGGGCTTGCCGATGCCGCTCGTGATCGTCCTCGTGCTCGCGTTCGGCACGCTTGCTGGCCTGCTCAACGGCCTCGTGATCGTGCGCTTCAGTCTGCCATCGCTCGCGGTGACGATCGGCACGCTCGCGCTTTTTCGCGGCCTTGCGTACGTGCTGCTCGGCGATCAGGCGATCGCGGATTTTCCCGCGTCGTACACGGCGTTCGGCATCGATACGGTCGGCGACACCTTCCTGCCGATGCCGTTCGTCCTCGTCATTGCAGGCGCGATCATCTTCACGGTCTTGCTGCAAGCGACGCCTTTCGGCCGCAGCCTCTTCGCGATCGGCGCGAATCCGACGGCCGCGCAATTTTCCGGCATCGATGTGGCGAAGACGAAGCTGAAGCTCTTCATGATGTCCGGCGTGATGGCGGCGCTCGCGGGCATCGTCTACACGCTGCGCTTCACGAGCGCGCGCGGCGACAACGGCGAGGGCTTCGAGCTTTCGGTGATCGCGGCGGTGCTGTTCGGCGGCGTGAGCATCTTCGGCGGACGCGGCTCGATGATCGGCGTGCTGCTGTCGCTCGTCATCATCGGCGTGCTGCGCAATGCGCTGACACTCGCGGACGTATCGAGCGAAACGCTCACCATCGTGACGGGCGCGCTGCTGCTTTCGTCGGTGCTGATCCCGAATCTCGTCGCGCGCTGGCGGGCCGCGCGCGAGAAGCGTCTGATGGCGCAGGCGCTTTGAACGTCGTAATCAACCAGCGCAGCCAATGCGCAATGACAGGAGACATGCCAACATGAATAAACCTCATCGATTCCTGCGCGGGCCGGCGCTGGCGGCGGCCTTTCTCGCGGCGACCGTGGCGCTTTCGGCGAGCGCCGCCGATATCAAGAGCGGCCTGAAGATCGCTTTCCTGCCGAAGCAGATCAACAACCCGTACGAAGTGATCGCCGACGACGGCGGCATGGCCGCGATCAAGGAGCTCAAGGGCGATGGCAAGGTCGTGGGTCCGTCGGATGCGGGCGCGTCGTCGCAGGTGAGCTACATCAACACGCTCATCACGCAGCGGCAGAACGCGATCGTGATCGCGGCGAACGATGCCAACGCGGTCGTGCCGTATCTCAAGAAGGCGATGTCGCAAGGGATCAAGGTCGTGACCTTCGACTCGGACACGGCGCCCGATGGCCGGCAGATCTTCGTCAATCAGGCCGATTCGGAAGCGATCGGGCGCGGACAGATCCAGTTGCTGTCGAAGCTGATCGGCGGCGAGGGCGAATTCGCGATTCTCTCGGCGACGCCCAATGCGACGAATCAGAACACCTGGATCAAGTGGATGCAGGAGGAACTGAAGAAGCCCGAATATTCGAAGATGAAGCTCGTGAAGATCGCGTACGGCAACGACGACGATCAGAAGTCCTTCGTCGAGACGCAGGGCTTGTTGCAGGCTTATCCGAACCTGAAGGGTATCGTCGCGCCGACATCGGTCGGGATCGCGGCGGCGGCGCGCTATATCTCCAGTTCGCCGGCGAAGGGCAAGGTCGTCGTGACGGGCCTCGGCACGCCGAATCAGATGCGCGCGTTCGTGAAGAACGGCACGGTCAAGGCGTTCCAGTTGTGGGATCCGGGTCAACTGGGTTATCTCGCGGCGTTCGCGGCGGCCAATCTCGCATCGGGGACGATCACCGGCAAGGAAGGCGATTCGTTCGAGGCGGGCAAGCTGGGCAAGCGCACGGTCGGCAAGAGCGGGGAAGTGATTCTCGGCCCGCCGACGACCTTCGATGCCGCGAATATCGACAACTTCAATTTCTGACGCGAAGGGCGCGCTTCGAGCCTGAGAGGATGACGAAACGCCCTGCGGGGCGTTTCGTTTTTCAGCGGCTGCCGCGTTGTCGATGCACGAAGGAAAAGCCTTTGCGATCAAAGCGTTGAGGCGATGCTCCCACGGCTATCCACAAGGCTCTCCACAGAAACTGTGGATAGGTTTTTGCTGCGTTGCTACGCCTCCTGTGCGGTCGACCGAACATCTAACTTGTTGAACTAAAAGCGTTTGAGACGAGTGATATACGGCCTAACTTGACCGTACAGTGTTTCCGATACCCGGCCAACCGGGAACATTTTGGGAACAGAAACGATTCAACTCAGTGAGCTTCAACTCACGGACCTGACCGTCGCCGACGATGGCCGGAAGCTGCGCGACAGCAAAAACTGCGCGGGCAAGGTCCGCATAGGGCTTGACGGCAAAATCAGCGTGTCCTTCCGCTATCGCTTCCGATTCGAAGGGGCCGAGAATTAAACAGCCGTGGTACGTGGCCTAAAGTCACCCTCAAGGACATTCGCTTCAAGTTCATCGACGTAAAGGCGCAGATCGGATCCGGGATCAACCCCGCCGCGCAGAAACGCGACGCGCGTGAACAGCAAAACATTGCAGCGATGGCGCGCTCGCGCCTGGTCGCGAACCACTCGTCCGTTTGGCCAGATGTGCGACACGCCTTGGTCGAGCAACGCCAGCGTCTGCGTCGCGCCCGCCACCGCGCGATCTGGGCCATTAGCGTGCCGAATGGAGATACGTGTGTCTCGGCGAGTCCTCCATCGACTTCCGAATGCGGAATCCATCGCTAGGGCATTCGGACATATCCGATAGCGCCCTCAATCTACAGGACATACGATCACTGTCCGGGGCTCTATGTCAGCCACTTTCTGATGGAATTCGTGTTGTCGGTTGTCGCCGAAGCGGCGTAAGCACCGAAGAATGGCCAAAGCGCAAACCGGCTCATTAAGCGCCATCGGGCACACAACGGTCGATGGCATCGGGCACGGCATCGGCAGGTGATGGTGGACACCGCCAGTTACACCCGCTTTACGCAACGTCTTGCCGCCGTGACCCCTATCCTCCGACACTGCGGTTCAATCACGCCCCGCAGACATCACTTAGAAAAGGAAATCTCATGTCGATTGGGGAGAAGCATACGACGGGCGAAGGCGGTATTGGCTCAGTCTTTGGCCGTCTGACGGACAGCCTGCGCGAAGCCATCTTCGTCGAAAATCCCAAAGGCGACGCCGGCAGTTCCAATCCAAACGTCACCCCAAACCAACCAACCGCAGCGACACAAGCGGCAGCGTCTGCGGCTGATAACCCTATGACGCCTCGGCTGCACGAAGCCGTGATGAGCCGCGCGACGGGGTTTCGTCAACTCGCAACCAACATGCAGGCGCTCGAAAAGGTCATCCCCGACGAAACCTCGCGCCTGAGAGCGGCCTTCGCTGTGCTCCAGCAAAGTGGCGGCTCAATACCCAACCTGCTGCAGGACATCGACCTGCACGCGCGTGACCTCGAGACACAAAGCCTGCGCTTTCGCGAGGAATCCGACCGCGAACGCAAACAACGAGTCGGTCAGCGGGAGAAAAGTCTCGAAGATGCCAAATCGTTAATCGACGCCGCGCAATTGGAAGTGAACCGGCAGCAGGAAATTATCGACGCCCAGCAGAAAAAGATAACTCATCTGAAGGTCGAGATTCAAAACCAGACAGCCGAACTCGACCGCGCTAGCGAGCAGTTCTCAGCAGCCGTCGAGCACGAAAAGAACTGGCTCGCCGCGCAAAGCAAAAACGTCAAGGCGTTAGCCACCGACTAATTCGTTTCAACCCAACACCGCTGCAGGAGCATTATGGACAAGGGCAACCTCTCACCCCAGGGTTTCACGCCCAAAACGTTCTGGGAGCGCCCGGAAGGAACGATGGGCATGGTGGTGGCCGCGCTGCTTGGTGTGGGCGGCATCACCGTGCTGTACAAGCTGCTTCCGTACCTGGTGTCCATCGCGACCAATACGCTAACTCTCGTCTTGACGTGTGTGGCGCTGGCCGCCATTCTTTATGTCGTGTTCGACCCGCGCTTCCGGACGCTGATCGCATACGCGTACAAGAGCCTAATGCGCTGGATCACTGGTCTTCTCATTGAAATCGATCCAATCGGCATCCTGAAGAACTACATCAGCGATTTGCGCAAGAGCAAATCCGTGATGGATGCGCGCATCAGCGATCTCAATGGCGTCATCCAACGTCTCAAGAACATCATCAAGAAGAACGAATGCGAGGCGCAGCAGGCGCTAAAAATCGCGCAGCAGGCGCAGAAAGTCGGTAACAACCAACAACTACTATTGCAATCACGTCAGCATGGTCGATTGGAGAAGGCCAACATGACCTATCTTGACCTTGAACAGAAATCCCAGTTTCTGTTCAACGTGCTGACGCGCTACCAGGATTACGCCGGAACCATGATCGCCGACATGGAGGAAGAGGTACGTGTGGAAACGGAGCGGCGGGAAATGACGCGTTCCGCCCACGGCGCCATGAGTGCAGCCATGCGCATCCTCAGGGGGCAGGACGCAGGGCGCGACATGTACAACGCATCCATGGAGTACCTGGCTGTCGACTATGCGAGCAAGATCGGCCAGATCGAAGACTTCGTCCGCGTGTCCGAATCCTTCGTCTCGGGCATGGACCTGGAGAACGGTGTGTTCGAAGCCGACGCGATGAAGAAGCTCGAGGAGTGGGAGCGCAACAGCAACAACCTGTTAATGGATCAGGACACCGTCGCCTCGCTCAATCCGGGCCGCGCGTCGAGCGCCGCCGCTTCCAGCCAGGAAGTGCGATTTCTGGAGTCACTTCCACCGGAGTCTTGACGCATGACTGTCTCAAGCGCCAAGGCCGTTCTTTGAAATTTTTCCGCCTGATCCAATCGATGACGCTGGTAATGGCGTATCGCAAGAGAACGGTCGAACGCGCGCTCTTTGCGTCGATGCACCGCGACCGGACCAGTCATTCAACGACTTGAACAATACTCAGCCATGAAGCTCAAACCACTTCCCAAATTCATCCTCATTGCCGCCATCGTCGGTGCTCTAGACTACGGCGTCACCGTGGCAAATCAGAACGGCTGGCTGGGCACTTCGAAACTGCCCTCGAGCACGACGGTAACGGCGGACGTTCCCACGGGCGCGCTGCCGAACAGTCCCTCCGACCGGAGCGGAATGCCGACAAGCGGCTCGAACGTCTCGAGCTACGACCTCGGTGCGTCAAGCATGAACCGCCCCGTCCGCCTGCTTACCATTCCGTGGAACGCCACCTCCGCGCTGATGTACGCCAACGGCGATGCGGAAACCACGCCGAACAGTCTGCTGGGCCAGCGCGGCGTCAAGCTTCTTATCGAACGGCAGGACGACTACGGCCGGATGACCGAGGAAATGGCGAGCTTTGCCAAGGACTATAAGGGAGGCACTGCCAACCCGAGCAATGGCACGCCGATGGTGATCATCATGGGCGATGGTGTGCCGGCCTTCATTGCGGCGACCGACGATGTACTGAGCAAGTTCGGTCAGTCCGCCGAAGTGGTCGGTGCGGTCGGCTACTCGCGTGGCGAAGACCGCTGCATGCTTCCACCGGACGTTCGTTCGGATCCACAGAAAGCCCGGGGCTCACTGATTGGCGCCGTGCTGCGCGACGGTGATTGGAACATCTGCGTCAAGTGGGCGGGCGATAACGGCATCCCCGTCAATCCGAACGAACAGACCTACGACCCGGATGCCATGAACTTCGTCGCCACCTCAAGCTTCGCCGAGGCCGATGAAAAGTACATTTCCGGGTATTGCGAAGAGCGTACGGTCACGCAAGGTGGCAAACGCACCGCAGAAAAGCGTCGCGTCTGTCAGAACGGCACGGCAACCTGGACGCCGGGTGACGTCAAGGTCGCCATGAACCGAGGTGGCCTGGTGTCAGTGGCATCGACCAAGGAATACATGTGGCAGATGCCGTCCACGCTCATCGTGAACAAACAATGGGCCGAGAGGAATCCGGATGTCGTCAGCAACATATTGGCGGCCACGTTCGATGCTTCCGACCGCATCAAGGGCGCGCTTGGCCGCGGCGACGACTCAGAGCTCCTCAAGGGTTCGGCCGTGCTGGTGAAAGTACACAAGGAACAGACGCCGCAGTGGTGGGCCAAGTATTTCAAGGGCGTCACTGAACGCGACAAGCAGGGCCTCATGGTCGACCTAGGCGGGTCCACCACGAACAACCTGGCGGACAACCAGTTTCTGTTCGGCCTGAACGGCAACGATTCGGTCTATAAGCGTGTCTACGAAGTGTATGGCGGCATCAGCAAGAAGCTCTATCCCGACATCATGCCGAACCTGGTTCCCTACGCGCAGGCGGTGAACACCGCGTACTTGCAGCGCGTCGCGGAAGCCACCAAACCGAGCGCCCCGGTCACTACGGCCGACATGCCCACGTTCCGCCAGGATGCGGTGGTACAGCGAACGGTGACGCAAAAATCCTGGTCCATCGAATTCGATACGGGAAAGGCCTCGTTTAAACCGCAAGCTATTCCTGTCCTGGAGGAACTGCTGAACCAGATTTCCGTGTCCGGCCTGTCCGTGGTTATCACCGGCAATACGGACAACGTGGGCGACAGCAGCGCCAATCTGCAGTTGTCGCGCAAGCGCGCCGAAGCCGTGCAGACCTGGTTGCAGATGAATGCACCCAGCAGTTTCCCGCAAGGCCGTATCCGCGTGCGCGCCTACGGCGATGCGCAGCCGGTGGCTGACAACGCAACGGCCGAGGGCCGCGCTAAGAATCGCCGAGTCGATATCAGCATGGTTCAGACAGGCACCTGATCTTTTCATTTGTGGATGTTTCAAAGAACGGGCGCATACGCGCCCGTTCCTTTAGGAGATTTGATGAGAGCACTTTGGACTCCCTATGTGTGGTTCAGTCGTCGCAGTATCGTTGTCCTTATCGGCGTACAAGTAGCCGTTACGCTGGGGATTTGGCTGTCGCTGAGAGCCACGTGGCTGCCTTCTCCGGTTGGCATCATCGAGGCTTGGCGGCAGCTCATCGTCAACCAAGGCCTTCTGCCGAACCTGCTTGAAAGCATCCGCACCAGCCTGATTTCATTGGTTGCCGCGGGACTATTGTCGACGCTCATCGTCTTTCTTTCGACCGCGCCCTTGTTTTGGCCCTTCGCCAAATTCATGGCTGCGCTGCGCTTTCTCGGTTTCGCCGGCCTCACCTACATCTTCACGCTGCTCACGAAGAACGGTGACGACCTGAAGGTGGGCCTGCTCACCTTCGGCATGACCGTATTCATGACCACCAGCTTGATGGCCGAGGTGAAGGCCATCCCGCAATCCAGCATCGACCATTGCCGCACCCTGGACATGCACGGCTGGCGCATTTCCTATGAGCTGGTGCTGCGAGGCAAGCTCGACACAATCCTTGATCTCGTCAGGCAAAACGCGGCCGTCGGCTGGACGCTGCTGACCATGGTAGAAGGCTTGGTGCGTTCCTCGGGCGGCGTGGGCGTGATGCTGCTCAACCAGAACCGCTACTTCAACCTCGACGGCGTCTTCGCGATTCAGATCACTATCCTTCTGTACGGCCTTCTGCAGGACTGGTTCTTGGGCTGGGTGCGTCAAGCCGTATGTCCCTATTTGGCCACCGAATAAACCGACCGCAAGCAGAGAGTTCCTACGCCATGTCCGACACCGTTGCCGATTACAGCTACACCCGCTCTGAATGCCTCATGTCCATCGAGAACCTCGGCGTTCACTACGACAGGCCAATTCTTCGTGACATCAATCTCAAGATCTACGATATCGTTCGCCCGAACCTGACCCAAGGTCAGGTGGTGACGATCCTGGGCCCGTCTGGCATTGGAAAAACTCAGCTGTTGCGCTGCATTGCGGGGCTACAGTCACCAGCGACCGGTACCGTCAGCATCCAAGCCGAACACGGCGACAAGCACGTGCACGCCGGCGACGTGGGTATGGTCGGCCAGCACTATCCCCTGTTCAACCACCGGACTGTGGTGGACAACCTGTTGATCGCCGCCAAGCGGGCGAACAAGACGCGAGAGGCCGTCGACCATTACCTGGGTGATTTCAAGCTGGCCGATCAGGCCTCCAAATATCCAATGCAACTTTCCGGTGGGCAGCGCCAACGCGTCGCCATTATTCAGCAGTTGCTAAACCGCTCGCGCTTCCTAGTCATGGACGAACCGTTCTCGGGCCTGGATCCGCAAGCGAAGCAGATGGTCTGCGATACGCTGCTGACTGTGTCGCAAAAACACGAATGGAGCACAACCATTGTAATTTCGCACGACATCGATGCGGCCATATACATCTCAGACACCATTTGCGTACTTGGACGAACCCGTGATGGCCAAGGTCAGCCCCTTCCTGGCGCCACCATCGTGGACCGCTACGATCTGATGGAGATGGGCCTGGCTTGGCGGCCCGACAAGCAAAAGCTTCTTCAGTTTGCGACGCTGCGCGAGAACATCATAGATCGGTTCAAGACACTGCTTTAACTCAGGCCTGAATCGCGCGCCGGGAGCTCGGGTGAACAGCCCGGCGCAGGGGCGGGGCGAACGTTGGACGCTTCTCGATGTTGGGGCGCCTACCGCCCCTTTCAATGCATTTCTAACGCGGCTCGCGTGGCATCAGCACCGGTTCGTTACCAAATCCGAGTGATTCAGGCGGTTACGTACGGCCTACCGGGATGTCTGCGGGTGTGTGCCCGAAACTGTGGACAACCGCACACATTCATTTGATCCCCTGGCCGCCGCGCATCACCTGCACGGCGGTCGCCGATTCGAACCGCGCGTGCACCATATCCCCGGATTTCAACCCGGCGAGCGGCACATCCGGCGCGGCTTGCAGCGTCACCGTCTTGTTCGGCCCGCGCAGCGTGATGCGCCGGTTCTTCGCATCGACGCGCTCGATCGTCCCGATCACCTCGACGACGCGCGCCTCCGCCGCCACGCCCCCCGACGCGGGAATCAACGCGTCCGTGTCGATGCGCTCGCGGATGCCGTTCGACTTCACCTTCGTCGCGCTCACGAGCACCGCGCTGCGATATTCGATGTTCACGATATCGCCGAGCTGAAGTTTCTTCACATCGCCGACTTCGGGATTCACCGCCACTTCGACGACGCGCCCGCCCGGACCCTGCAGCGACACGCTGTTCGTCGTCGGATCGATGCCGACCACGCGCGCCTGCACCTGCGCGATGGCCGCCGCGCCGCGCGTCGTCGGGGCGGACGCGGCATCGTCGGCGGATGCGCTTCCGATCGCGCCGAGAGCGAGCGCCACGCAGGCGGCGAGAATCCTGACCGAACGATGCGAAGCTTGAGATGACGAGCGGAACATGCCGTGCCTCCTTATGTTCGTGTTGCTTCAGTCAACTTGCGGAACGCGCTCAGCGGCGCGACTTCGACAGCAAATGTCCGAGCCCGAGGTTCGTCGCGATCTGCCAGATATAGACGCGCGAGTAACGCACGCCGTAGCGCCGCTCGATCAGTTCGCGCAGACGCGCATTGGTCCACGTATCGCTCTCGAAACCATGCGCGCGCGCGGGCCCACGCAGCGCGGCGGCGATCCAGTCGAGCGCCTCGCGATCCAGCACCGACGCGCGCCCGCCCACGCCCATCTTGCCGAGCGCGTCGAGGCCGCCTTCGTCGACGATCGCCTTGTAACGCCGCACCGTTTGCAAGGAAAGATGCAGCGCCTCGGCCACCGCCTCGACCGACGCGCCACCGAGCAGCATGCGTCCGGCCGTCATGCGCCGCACGACGCTCGGCAGTGTGTCGGGACGGGAGAGCATGGCGCGCGCCGCTCGATCGTTAGGATTACTTCGGTTGACCGGGACGTCAGGCGCCACTGTGCGAACCCGAGCCGGTGCCTCGCGCGCGTTCCTGTGTCGGTCGATGCCGGCGAGCGGCGGGTGCAACGTTGCGGCGTCCGTATGCGTTCATGCGTGCCCCCTGGTCGAATGGAGACGGCGGGACTTGATCGGGCGTGCTTGACGTCAGGCCGATGCGTGGCTCGAATAGGAGCCGACTTACAGAGAAGTATCAATAAACGTTTTCAGGCTCGATGGGCAACCATCGGCGAAAATTTTTTGGGCTTGATAAATCCCTGTGAATTGCCTATGAACGCTGCCTATGAGCAGCGAAAACGCGACCGGCGAGCGCGCTGGGCGCAATGTACCGGGTCTGCGTTTCAAAGGACGCGCGCGAACCGCCGCCAGCGAGGCGCGGCCTGCCTCGGCAATGTGCCGACGACGCTCAAACGCGATAAAACTCGATGTCCTGCCCGGCGTGCACCGCACGCTTGAGCCACTCGGGCATATCGCCGATGCCGTCCCACGTATCGCCGCTCGCGTTTCGGAATATCGGCGCCCCGGCATCCGACGAATGCGGTATCAGGGGCAATTGCGGCATCGGCCGCTTTGCCTTGGGTGCGCCATGAGTTCCGTTGGTCTTGGTGAAGGAGGGCGGCGGCGGATTCTCCGCCGGCGCTTCGGCCAATGCTTCGGCCAACGCTCTTTCCGAAATGCCGAACTCAGCCATTCGGCTGCGCAAATACGCAATGATGCTGTCTCGCTTTCTTTCGTCCACGGCTTTCCTGATTCAGCTTTTTGATTTTCAGAGGACGAACCGAAACCCCGCGCGGACCGGGGCGGTTCGATGACTTGAATATATGTGTTTTATGAAGCGTGACGCAGCGCATGGCACGCGTCAATTAGTGTATTACCGCACGCCTATTAATTCGCGCGATGACTCTGCCTTTAATGTGTGCATTGCCACCAATGCGAACGTTCGCCCGCCCGAGCATCGCCGTGACGGACGCGCGAACGGGAAGCGCGCGGAACGTCACGTGGGGAGCCACGAACCGATGGCGAAGCCGCTCCGCCAATTCCGCATGGCGGCCGAAACCTCGCTAACTCTATTGTATGCTGCCGATGGCAACTATTAAAACGTTTTAACGACTGTGTTGTTCCCCAGGTAATTCGGCACCGTGCGCGCGAATGGCGGCAATCAGCTCCGCGGGCGTAATTTCATAACGCACTTCGCGGTGAATGCCGGGTTTGCGCTCGTCGATTTCAATCAGCAGTACGGCTTTGCCGTCCGCTGCCGGTTCGAGGCGCAGCGAACGCACTTCCTGTCCGCTGGCATCGTCGTATTCCGTCAGGAGCGTCATGGCGCCAGTGGCGGCGCTTCTCGGCATCGACATTCTTCCTCCCGTCTTGCGACGTCGTTGTTGTTGTGTCGCCGCGCCGAACACCGGCATGCACGAATATCGGGCGCGCCATGCGGAGTTTCAACTTGGCAAGTGAAGCGGACGCGAAGGATGGCGCGGCCCGCGCCGTCCTCCGGTATCTCATTATTGCCTGTCAAAAGCGCGCGCGTAAAGCGGGAGACCCGTCGAAGCCTTGCGACCCCTAATTTTCTCTGCTCAGGCCGATGGTTCAGGCGCTCGCGCCGATCGCGTCGCGCGCCTGGCTCGTGAGCTCGAACGAGCGCAGACGCGCCTTGTGATCGAAGATCTGCGCGGTGACGATCAGCTCGTCGGCCTGCGTCTGATCGATGACCGAGCGCAGCCCGGCTTCGACATCGGCGGGCGCGCCGACGACCGAACACGCGAGCGAATGCTCGACGCCCGCGCGCTCGGCGTCGCTCCACGCGATCGACTCGACCGGCGGCGGCAATTGTCCGGGCGTGCCGCGCCGCAGATTGATGAACTGCTGCTGCAGCGACGTGAAGTGAAAGCGTGCTTCATCGGCGGTATCGGCGGCGAACACGTTCACGCCGACCATCGCGTAGGGCTTTTGCAGCGTCGCGGAAGGGCGGAATTGCTTGCGATAGACCTCGAGCGCGGTCAGCAGATAATCCGGCGCGAAATGCGACGCGAACGCGAACGGCAGCCCGAGCGCGGCCGCGAGTTGCGCCGAGAACAGCGACGAGCCGAGCAGCCAGATCGGCACGTTCAGGCCGGCGCCGGGCACCGCGCGCACGCGCTGGCCTTCGACCGGATCGGCGAAGTAGCGCTGCAATTCGACGACGTCATCGGGAAACGATTCGGCGCTGCCGTGCAGGTCGCGGCGCAGCGCTCGCGCCGTGGTCTGGTCGGTGCCGGGTGCGCGTCCGAGTCCGAGATCGATGCGTCCCGGAAACAGCGAAGCCAGCGTGCCGAACTGCTCGGCGATCACGAGCGGCGCGTGATTCGGCAGCATGATGCCGCCCGAGCCGACGCGAATCGTCTTCGTGCCCGCCGCGATATGGCCGATCACGACGGCGGTCGCCGCGCTGGCGATGCCCGTCATGTTGTGGTGCTCGGCGAGCCAGTAGCGCAGATAACCCCAGCGCTCGGCGTGCTGGGCGAGATCGAGCGAATGGGCGAAGGCGTCGGCCGGCGTCGAGCCGAGCGGAACCGGGGAAAGGTCGAGTAGCGAGAAGGGGATCATTGCGGCTTTCCGAAAGCGTGACGGATCGCGATGCATCCGGCATCGCGCTGGTTTCACGCGCTGAAAAGACCGATTGTGCCGAAAGTCCGCGGAATCTGCCGGAATGCACCGTGGGGCGAAGTGTCAGGCGAGGCGAGGATAGCCGCGCTCGATGGCCTCGCGCTCGTAGTCGAGAATGGCCGCGTAGTCCGTCTGTGTGCGTCTGACGATGCCTTTGAGCCTCAGCCGTGCGGCGAGCGCGGGGTCGTCCGCGAGTGCATCGGCGAGGGCGTCGAGGATTGCGTCGATGGAATCCGGCGGCACGCGCAGCGACGCGATGAACGGCAGCGCGCTCGCGCTGGCGGTCACGTCGAGCACGCGCACGCCCGCCGTCAATTCGGGCAGATGCGCCTGCGCAAACGCGAACGTGACGCAGTCGATCGCGGCGATGTCAGCGCGCGCTTCGGCGATTGCGGCGAGCGACGCGAGATGCGCGCCGGTTTTCGTCACCGACGCGAAAAAGCGCCCGTCGTTCGCGTAAGGAGCGACGGCGTGTCGGAAAAGGTTCATGCCGCTGTTGGAATCGTCGTCGTTGTAGGCTGCGTGCAGGTTTCGGCAGTCTTCGACCGATTGCGCGCCGACACGCGCCCCGATGACGATCACGCTGCGATAAGCGCCGGTTTCGCAGCCGGGCGCGTTGAAATCGGGCGCGCCTACGACTTGCACGCGATTCGCGAGCGCATGCACGAGCGGATAGCCGCAGGTTTGCGACAACAACACGTCGTCGCGCAGCCAGAACGCGGTGAGATCCGCACCGGGATCGACGATCTCGAGCGTATCGCCGCGTGCGCGTAGCCAGTCCGCGAGCTGCTCGCGGACACGTTCGAGCAGCGTGCGCCAATCCGCGGCGAGCGCGGGCGCGACGTTGTACATCGGCAGGGCGGCGATCCAGTGCATGACGCGAATCGTACCGTGGGAGGCGTCAGCTCGCGAGACGCGCGGGTTCGCGGCGCGCGTCGCGGCGTCGATCGGCAGATGCGTCCGGCGCGGCGAGCGGATGCACCGGTTCAGCAGCCTGCGCGAACGCGTGACGGCTCGCCCATTCGCCGTATCCGCGCACGACGAAACCGCCGTTGCTCGCGCGATAGGCATCGCGCCGCCGCGCATAGATCCGCCCGAGCGCGAACCACGGCACGCCCGGCAGATCGTGATGCACGGCGTGAAAGTTATTGTTGAGAAAGAGCAGTCGCCACGGCCACGCAGCCTCGTTGACGACCGTGCGTTCGCTATGGCTCTCCGCCGCGCGATGCTCCTGAAACGAGCGAATCGACGCCAGCGCGAGCGACGCATAGCCGACACCGAACACGAAGGCGCGCCACGGAATGCCGCATCGCGTGTCGAGCCAGCTCGCGAGCAGCACGAGCGACGCGAGATGCACGATCCAGCTCGCGACGATTTTCCAGTGCCGCTCGACGACGGCCTGCGCCGCCTCGCGCCACGATGCCGCGATCGAGAACCACGGCCCGACGAGCATCCGGCCCGCGAAGGTATTGCGCGCGGCGAGCGCGGCGCGCAGGACGGGACCCGCGCTCGCCCACTGTTCGGGCGTCACGTAATAGCTCTCGGGATCGCGTCCCGGCTCGGTCAGATGCGCGTCGTCGTGATGCCGCAGATGCGACTCGCGATACACCTCATACGGAAACCATACCGCGAGCGGGGCGATGCCGATAAGCATGTTGACGAGCGGCCAGCGCGTCGGATGACCGTGCATCAGCTCGTGCTGCAGGGACATATACCAGCACGACAGCACCGCGAGCAGCGCGACGGCCGGAACCAGCCCGATCGCGCGCGCGTTGAGCGCGACGCCGAACCATCCGCCGTAGATCGCGACGGCGACCGCCCACGTCGGCCATTCGCTGCGCCAGCGCCAGGTTTCGCGCTGGCGTTGGAGTTCCTGGCGTTGGGCGTCGTCGAGATAGCGGGGCATGGCGGACGTCGAAAATGGCGAAGGGCCATGGTAGCGGCGCGTCGCACGCCTCCCAACCAAGGAATCCGGCTAAGGATTTCGCATTCGACGCAATATGCATCCGATTTTTGACCATGCATCGGCGCACGTTATGCTTTGTCCCTTCATCCTCGCAAGCGCGCGCATATGTCCGAACCGATCGAGCCCGCTTCCGCGCCGCATCAGGCGCATCGCAACCTGCCGCGCAAATCCGCGCGGCTCATCGGCGGGCTGATCGCGTTCAACGTGCTCGCATGGCTCTGGGCGTTGGTCGCGTTCCGTCACTATCCGCTGCTGCTCGGCACGTCGTTGCTCGCGTATTCGCTCGGGCTGCGCCATGCGGTCGATGCCGACCATATCGCCGCCATCGACAACGTCACGCGCAAGCTGATGCACGAAGGCAAGCGGCCGCACTTCGCCGGCTTCTTCTTTTCGCTCGGACATTCGACGATCGTCATCGCCGCCACCGCGCTCATCGCCGCGACGGCGATGGCCGTGCACGGCCGGTTCGCCGAGTACCGCGAGATCGGCGGAATCATCGGCACGTCGGTGTCGTCGCTCTTTTTGTTCGCGATCGCGGCGATGAACCTGTTCGTGCTGCGCGGCGTATGGCGCGCGTTCCGTCGCGTGCGGCGCGGCGAAACCTGCCGCGACGACGACATAGACATGCTCACGGTCGGCGGCGGTCCGCTTGCGCGCATCGCCCGTCCGCTTTTCAGGCTGATCGGCAAGAGCTGGCACATGTATCCGCTCGGCTTTCTGTTCGGCCTCGGCTTCGACACGGCGACCGAAATCGGGTTGATGGGCATCGCGGCGGCCGAAGCGGCGCGCGGCATGCCGGTGTGGTCGATTCTCGTGTTCCCGATGCTGTTCACGGCGGGCATGTCGCTCATCGACACCGCCGACAGCCTGCTGATGACCGGCGCCTACGGCTGGGCCTTCATGAAGCCGATCCGCAAGCTCTACTACAACCTCACCGTGACGCTCGTCTCGGTGCTGATTGCCGTGCTGATCGGCGGCATCGAGGCGCTCGGGCTGATCGCGGACCGGCTGCGGCTGAAGGGCGGACTGTGGGACGTGGCAGCGTCGCTCTCCAAGCACTTCGGGATGCTCGGCTACGGCATCGTCGCGCTGTTCGCGGCGTGCTGGATCGTCTCCGCGCTCATCTACAAGTGGCGCGGTTACGAATCGCTCGACGGCGGGGTCGCCAGATAATCAACGGGCATTCTTCCTGCTTCGTGGATGCGCCAGCCGCTCATCCACATTTCGCATCGAGCGGCGTTCAGGGAGAAAGAACATGAACGACCCGCAAGCGGGGGCCGACTCGCCGCATCTCGACAGCGCCGAGCAGGAGCAAGCCGCCGAGCATTCCGCACCGCATCCGCTCGTCATCCACGAGATCGTGCGCGAGGAAGGCGAAGTCGCGATGGAGCGCACCTTCGCGGCGCTGATGTGGTCGGCGCTCGCCGCCGGCCTGTCGATGGGATTCTCCTTTCTCGTCCAGTCGATTCTCGAAAGCGCGCTGCCGGAGGCCCGCTGGACGGGACTCGTATCGAGCTTCGGCTACACGATCGGCTTCGTCTTCGTGATCCTCGGACGTCAGCAGCTCTTCACCGAAAGCACGCTGACGGCGGTGCTGCCGGTCCTTACGCGGCGCGATTTGTCGACGTTGTTCAAGGCGCTGCGCCTTTGGGCGATCGTGCTTTTCTTCAACCTGGTCGGCACGACGATCTTCGCCGCGATCCTGCAGATTCGCGGCGTCTTTTCGCCGGAAGTGAGCGAGGCGCTCGCCAAGGTCGCGATGACGCCGCTTTCCGCGGATTTCGGCGTGACCGTCGTTCGCGGCGTGTTTTCCGGCTGGTTGATCGCGCTGATGGTATGGCTGCTGCCGAGCGCGCGCTCGGGGCGGCTCCTCACGATCCTGCTCGTGACCTACACCGTCGCTGTGAGCAAGCTCACGCACGTCATCGCCGGATCGGTCGAAGCGGCCTACGCGGTGATGATCGGCGCGGCGGACATCTCCGACTACTTCTTCGTGTTCCTCGTGCCGACGTTCATCGGCAATGTGATTGGCGGCGTGTCGCTCGTCGCGATCGTCAATCACGCGGCGATCGCGCCAGAGATCACGAGCGCGCCGCAGCGGCATCGCGACTAAGCGCGCATCATTTGTTGTTGCCCGCGCCCGTGCCGTAAAGGCCGTTGTTGAAGCCGGTGCTGCCCTCGGCCTTGTGCTTCTTGTCGGCGGTCGCGGCGCGGCCCTGCGCGGCATCCTTCGATTGCGGTTTCTGCGATTCGACCAGCGGCGAGCCCGATGGATTCGCGCGCGAGCTCGAATCCGACTGACGGCTTTCCTGTCGCTCCGACCCGCCGCCGTTCGTGATCTGCGCGACGCCGACCGTGCTGAACGTCGCGATGAGACTGGCGACGATCGCGTTCGCGAGCATCGGCGAGGGCCGGCGCGATGCGCCCGCGCGGTCGTGAAAGAAAGTGGACATGGCGATTCCCGGCATGATCGAAAGACTAGCTTTCGAGCATGAACGGTGCCTGACGCGGCAAAGCGGCGCGTTGAAACGCGCGTGCCGTGAATCGTCGGAAGTTCAAAGGACCGTTGCACGCCCGCTTCGTCGCGAGACGCGGGCGCGAACGAGGGATTCGCGCCGCAGCGCGAGCGGCGAAAGCGGTTCTTAGGCCGCTTTCGCCCAAAGCCTGTTGGTCGATCTTTTACGGCTGCCGGAGCCGTCGCGCGGACCGCTGTCGACTGTGTCGAGCGCGACGCGCAACGCTTCGATGCGTTGCTTCTGCGCCGGCACGAGCGCGTAACCCTTGACCACGGCGGCGAGCCGCTCCCGCCAGTATTCGACGTTGAGCGTGCCGGAAGACTGCTTGTGCATCGTGCGAAGTTGCGCGAGTGCGCGCTCGATGTGCTGAAGCTCGACGTCAGCCAACGCCGAGGGCAAGAGACTGCCCTTGGTCTCGTTTTTCTTCTTCATTATTTGGTCTTCCTCTCGGCCATACGACGGCTTGTCCCGACATCGGACACGCGCGCCGTTGAGGCACCCCGTTCACCCGCGCATATTTTTGTGGCTAAGCGGGTGGCCCTTGCTCTTTTCTTCGGATGACCGATCGTTGCCTGTCTCGGCGATTTCGATCGTTAACAAAAATGTACGCAACGCGGACCTGATGGCTCCGTCTGTCATCGCACATTGGTGTGAGAGCAACGCGGGGATTTCGATGTTGCGTCGCGCAAGGGCGACGCAGGCCGATCATTCGTCGTTCGCGGACGGCGTTTTTGCCGTGCGTTTGCCGCTGCGGCCAATCTGTTCTTCCATCGCGAGATCGAGCTTGCTGGCCTTGCGCGGCTTGGCCGGATCGCGGGCGTTGACGAACGCGACGAAGTCGTCCATCGGCATCGGCTCGGAGATTTTCTTCGTGCCTTCGGGCGCGCGCTCGGCGAGATAGAAGTAGCCGCCCGGCATCGAGATGGCCGCGTAATTCGCGTTGCCGCTGCGCGTCTTGAGCCGTTCGACGGCGCTGATGGCTTTGGTCGAGCGCATGGTCCTGTCTGCTTATTTCTGAGGTTCGTCGTGAGCGGTGGCGTCCGCCGGCGCGCATTTCTTGCCCGCGCCTTCGATCCACATGTTCGACGGATGACGCTGCCCCGGATAGTACCGGTACGTGGTCTCGCCGTTGTCGTAGCGGACCTTGATGACGTTGGAATCGCCGAATTCGAGCATCACGCCTTGCGGGATGGACGTCTGCTTGTATTGGGCGTCGTGCTTTTTCGCTTCGGCGGCGATGCACTGCACGATGCCGTTCACCTTGTTTTCCGTCGACGATTTCTCGACTTCGGGTTGTCCTGCATCTTCGTTATGAAACTGGGCGCAGGCGGCGAAAAGCACAGGCAACGCGAGCGCCGCGGCGAGTTTTTTCATGGTCTTTCCCGTTTGATCTTCTGGTGCCGAACACGACATTAGAGCACAAGCCCTTGACAGTCCGGTCACGCTGCAGCAAGGCCCGCGCCCGCGTGCGCCGCGCTTCATGCGTCGGGCGGCACGCCGAGCAGCGGCAGCGTCGCGCCGACGATGCCCGAGAACACCGGCCCCGCGACCGTTCCGCCGTAATAGGTGCCCCCCGTGGGCTCGTCGATCATCACGGCGACGATCACGCGCGGATCGCTCATCGGCGCGATGCCGACGAACGACGCGCGGTACTTGTTCGCCGCATACGAGCGTCCGACCTGCTTGCGCGCCGTGCCCGTCTTGCCGCCGACGCGATAGCCTTCCACCGCCGCCGCGCGGCCCGTGCCGTGGTCGCCGGTCGCGTTTTCGAGCATGTTGCGCACGGCCTTCGCGGTCGCGGGCTTCGTCACCTGCACGGCGTCGCGGCGCGTTTCGCCGTGAATCAGCGTGGCGGGATAAAAGCGTCCGTCGCCGGCGTACGCCGTGTAGATCTGCGCGATCTGCACGAGCGACAGCGATAAACCGTAGCCATACGCCATCGTCGCCTGTTCGATCGGCTTCCAGCGCTCGGGCGCGCGCAGGCGGCCGGTCGCGGCGCCCGGAAACGTCAGCTCGGGCGCGCGGCCGATGCCGTATTCGCGGTACTTGTCCCAGATCGTCTGCGCGGGAATCTGCAGCGCGAGCTTCGTGAGCGCGACGTTGCTCGACATCTGCACCGCCTCGGACACGGTGATGACGCCGTGATTCGACGTGTCGTGAATCACGTTCGGGCCGAGCTTGAACGTGCCCGGCGATGTGTCGATGCGCGTTTCGGGCCGCACGCGGCCGAGATCGATCGATAGCGCGGCGACGAGCGGCTTGATCGTCGAGCCGGGCTCGAAGGTGTCCGTGAGCGCGCGGTTGCGCAACTGCTCGCCGGTGAGGCGCGAGCGATCGTTCGGATCGAAACTCGGATAGTTGGCGAGCGCGAGCACTTCGCCGTTCTTCGCATCCAGCACGACGACGCTGCCCGCGCGCGCCTTGTGCTTCGCGATCGCCGCCTTGAGTTGCGAATGCGCGAGTTGCTGGATGCGCCGGTCGATCGTCAACTGAATGGTTTCGCCGTTCTGCGGCATGGCCGGCTCGCCGATCTGCGAGACCACGCGCCCGAGCCGGTCGCGGATCACTTCGCGCTGGCCGGCCGCGCCCGTCAGACGCGCGTCGGCGGCCAGCTCGACGCCTTCCTGCCCGTGATCCTCGTTATTCGTGAAGCCGACGACGTGCGCCGCCGATTCGCCTTCGGGATAGAAGCGCTTGGTGTCCGGCACGAGCGTAATGCCCGCGCGCCCGATCGTCGCGATGCGCTCGGCGGTTTCCGCTTCCACCTGACGTTTGAGCAGGACGAACGCGCGAGTCCCGTCGATGCGGCGCTGCAGATCCTTCGGCGGCATGTCGAGCAGGCGCGCGATCTCGCCACCGTGATCGCCGTCGAAGAGCTTGGGCGTCGCCCAGACTTCGTAGGTCGCGAGGCTGACGGCGAGCATCGCGCCATTGCGATCGACGATGCGTCCGCGCGTCGCCGAGAGCGCCAGCGTGCGCTGATAGCGCTTCTGGCCTTCGCCGATATAGAACTTGTGGTCGATGACCTGGACCCACAGCGCGCGTCCGGCTAGCGTCAAAAACGCCGCCGTCACCCCGATGACGACGAGCCGCGAGCGCCAGGCCGGCAGCCGGTTTGCGAGCACCGCGCTGCGGTGATGCGTCTGGAAATCGCTGCCGCCGCGCGTCTTCTTCTTGAACATCGTGGTCTTCTGATTAAGCTTGGTTGGGCAGACGGGCGAGGGCGGCGTCGAGTTCGGCGCCATCCGGCAGACGAATGCCGAGTTCGCCTTCGAGCACGCGGCGCAGACTGGCCGTGCCGTCGAGTTCGCGATGATCGCTGCCTTCGCGTTCGTCGTGGATCGAAAAACGCCGGTTGAAAAGGGCGAGGCGCTTGCCCGGCGCGAGACGCGCGGCGAGCAGGTTGTGCAGGAAGATCGACTGCGGATACATCGACACGAAATGATTGGCCATCTCGTAGTCGGCGTCATACTGCGGATCGAGGTCGAAGCGATAGACGTTCGTCCACGCGCCGTTCACGAGCGCCTGCAGGACGTAGCCGGGCGCTTCGCCGGCCCCTTCGAGGCGGAAAGCGCCGTGCGGCGTGATCTGTTCGAGGCCCGTCTGGAGCGCGAGCGGCGCGGAAAGCGTCATGCCGCCGAAGCCGACGTCGGCGAGGAACGCGCCTTCGTCGAGATCGACGAGCAGCAGCATATGCGTGCGCGCAGGCATGTCAGACAGCTCGCGGCCCCACAGGACGCGTCCTGCGAAGCTGCGCACGCGAAAACCGAGCGTCTGAAGTACGCTGCGAAACAGCAGGTTGTGCTCGTAGCAGTAGCCGCCGCGCCGTCCGGCGACGAGCTTGCGCTGGATCGATTCGAGATCGAGCCGGATCGGGCGGCCGATCAGCACGTCGAGATTTTCGAAGGGAATGGCCTGAGGATGCAGCAGATGCAGCGCGCGCAGTGTGTCGAGCGTCGGCGCGGGCCGCACGGATTCCGCGTACCCGATGCGCTCGAAGTAGGCGGCGAGGTCGATGGAAGTGTCGTGTGCGTTCATATGGAGTTCAGGCTTCGTCAAGCTTCGATGTCGCAATGTCCGCGAGTGCTGTCGTCAGGCGCGCATATTTTACGACACGAAAGGTTAAAAATTACAAAATGCATACGTTATTCGTCGCGCGAGCTTGCAACGCGTCGTTCGAATGAACTGTGCCGCATCGATGCAGGTCTTTCCAGGTTCAAGCGCAACTGACAAGGGGCGATACGCCATGCCGAAAGAATCGAACGAAGCGAATCAATCGAAGGAAAACAACCCGGCCAGCGCGACGTGCGCCGGCAAGCATCCCGCGCCGCCATGCACGCTCGTGATTTTCGGGGCGGGCGGCGATCTCACCAAGCGCTTGCTGATGCCGTCGCTCTACAACCTGTCCGCCGACAAGCTGCTCGACGACGGCATGGAGATCATCGGCGTGAATCACGGCGAGCGCGAGACGTCCGAATGGCGCGACGAGCTCACGCAATCGCTGCGCACGTTCGCCGCCGACAAGGCCGCGACGTTTCACACGTCGCAGTTGAACGAGGACGCGTGGAACTGGGTCGTCGGGCGGCTCGAATATTTCCCCGGTGAATTCGAAGAGGACGAAACCTTTGCCCGGCTCAAGGCGCGGCTCGCGCAGGCGAAGTCGGACAACGTCGTGTTCTATCTCGCGGTGGGCGCGCGGTTCTTTCAGCCGATCATCGAGCATCTCGGCGCGGCGGGCATGCTCGAAGAGAAGGACGGCAATTTCAGACGGCTTGTCATCGAGAAGCCGTTCGGCAGCGATCTGGCGTCGGCGCAGGAACTGAACCGCTGCATCCTCAAGTATGCGGACGAGTCGCAGGTGTACCGCATCGACCATTTTCTCGGCAAGGACACGGTGCAGAGCATTCTCGCCGTGCGCTTCGCCAACGCGATGTTCGAACCGATCTGGCGGCGCGAGTACATCGACAACGTGCAGATCACGGCGGCGGAGACGATCGGCGTGGAAGGGCGCGGCAAGTTCTACGAGCAGACGGGCGCGTTTCGCGACATGCTGCCGAACCATCTGTTCCAGTTGCTCGGCATGGTCGCGATGGAGCCGCCGAATTCCTTCGATGCCGAATCCGTGCGCGACAGAAAAGCCGAAGTCTTCGATGCGATCCGTCCGCTCACCGCCGACGACGTCGTGCTCGGCCAGTACGAAGCCGGACCCGCCGGGCCGGGCTACAAGGAAGAACCGGGCGTGGCCAAAGATAGCCGGACCGAAACCTACGCGGCGGCGCGCGTGTACGTGGAGAACTGGCGCTGGGCCGGCGTGCCGTTTTATCTGCGCACGGGCAAGCGGCTCACCGAGCGTCGCACGGAGATCGCGGTGCAACTGAAGGCGGTGCCGTTTTTGCTGTTTCGCGATACGCCCGTCGATGCGCTGACGCCGAATGTGTTCACGCTGCGCATCGATCCGGCGCACGGCACGAGCTTCGATTTCAACGTGAAAGTGCCGGGACCGGTAATGCAGATCGGCAAGGTGCGTTCGAGGTTCGACTATGCCGACTTCTTCGCGGAGCGCGCGAACGTCGGCTATGAGACGCTGCTCTACGACTGCATGCTCGGCGACGCGACGCTCTTTCAGCGCGCGGACAGCATCGAGACGGCTTGGGCGGCGGTGGATCGCGTGCTGCATCCGGACAGTCCGCTGCCCGTGCGCGGTTACGCGGCGGGCAGCGCGGGGCCGGCCGAAGCGGACAAGCTGCTTGCCGACGACGGCCGCGCGTGGCGACCGCTGACCGACGCGCACAAGAAGAACTGAACTCATCTCATCGCAACGCAAACTCAAAAGGACAACGAGCGTGAGCACAGAATCAAGAGCCAAGCAGAAGACCCACGTCACGGCGGACAAACTCGCGATCAAGGCGGAACGCATTCTCGCGATCGATATCGGCGGGACCGGGTTGAAGGCGGCCATCATCTCGGCGGACGGTGAGATGAAGAGCGACCGCGTGCGCGTGGCGACGCCGCATCCGGCGAAGCCCGACGTGGTCGTGGAGACGCTCATCGAACTGATCGCGCCGATCGTCGCCGAGCCGCCGACGCACATTTCCATCGGCTTTCCGGGCGTCGTGCGCGATAACGTCGTGCTGACCGCGCCGAATCTCGGCACGCCCGCCTGGCGCGGCGTGCCGCTCGCGCAACTGATCGCCGAGCGCCTCGGCAACGTGCCCGCGCGCATGATCAACGACGCCGAGATGCAAGGGCTCGCGGCGATCGAAGGGCGCGGCATCGAAATGGTGCTGACGCTCGGTACGGGCGCGGGCACCGCGCTCTTTCGCGACGGCGAACTGATGCCGCATCTGGAGCTCGCGCATCATCCGGTCGCGAAGGACAAGACTTACGACGAGTACATCGGCAACGCGGCGCGCGAGAAGGCGGGCAAGAAGCGCTGGAGCCGGCGCGTGGAGAAGATCATCGGCATCCTGGCGACGCTGACGAACTACGACAGGCTGTGGATCGGCGGCGGCAACGCGGCGCATATCAAGTTCAAGCTGCCGGATAACGTCGCGGTCGTGTCGAATGCGGCGGGCATCGAAGGCGGCGCGCGGCTGTGGCATCCGCGCTCGGTGCGCGAGACGCGCCAGTTGCCGCATTTCAATCAGCGTGAAGGGGCGCACTGATGAACGCCAACAGCAAATACGGACTTCACAGCGTGAACGGCGACGCCGATGCGGCGTTCGCCGCGCTCGCCAAAGCGGAACTCGTCGTCACCGATTGCGACGGCACGCTGCTCTATACCGACAAGGCATTGGGCCAACCGGCGATTGACGCCGTGCGTCGCCTGAAGGAAGCGGGCGTGCGCTTTACCGTGGCGAGCAGCCGGCCGGGCAAGGGCATGAGGCATATCGTTGAGGCGCTCGACGTCGACATGCCTTACGCGTCGTACAACGGCGGCAGTCTCGTCAGGCCGGGCACGTGGGATTTGCTGTCGTCGCACAAGCTGCCGCGCGATGTCGTGCAGACATCGCTCGAAGCGCTCGCGTCGGCGAACGTCGACGCGTGGGTGTTCATCGACGACGCCTGGTATCTGACGAATCAAGAAGGCACCTACGTGCCGCTCGAAACGCGCACGGTCGGCTACGAAGGCGTGCTCGTCACGCGTTTCGACGATGTCGATCTCGGCGAGGTCGACAAGATCGTCGGCTCGACC
Organism: Caballeronia zhejiangensis; assembly: GCF_000698575.1. GTDB lineage: Bacteria > Pseudomonadota > Gammaproteobacteria > Burkholderiales > Burkholderiaceae > Caballeronia > Caballeronia zhejiangensis. The sequence continues at coordinate 214,789 of NZ_JFHD01000007.1, read as the reverse complement.
GCCGATACGGCGCTGCTCGCGCGCGTCGAAAGCAGCGTGCAAAAGCAACTGGAAGGCCGCGGACACGCCGCGCGCTCGCAGACCTATTACCTCGATATCACGAGCCTGGAAGCGAACAAGGGCACTGCGGTACGCGAACTGGCGCAACTCGCGAACGTGCCGCTCGAACGCGTGGCCGTGCTCGGCGACATGGGCAACGATGTGGCGATGTTCGAGATCGCGGGCGTATCGATCGCGATGGGGCAGGCATCCGACAGCGTGCAGCGTCGCGCGAGCCTGGTCTCGAAGAGCAACGACGAGGACGGCTTCGCGGTCGGCATCGACGCGCTCTTGGCGGCGCGCGGCTGAAGGAAGAAGGGACATCGACGCGCTGCGCAGCCTTGACGGATGAGCGGCCGCGTCGAAGTTCAGAATGATCCGCGTGTTTGGTTCAAAAGCGCGCGCTGCGGATCAGGCTCACGCTCGTTACGGATGATGCAGGGAAATCAACGACGGCGCATCGGTGCGCGCGGGGCGCCGCCACCGGCACGCTCGTCCTTGTGACGGAAGTTGATGCGGCCCTTCGTCAGGTCGTACACCGACAGTTCCAGCGTTACGCGGTCGCCGGCCAGAATACGGATGTGATTCTTGCGCATGCGGCCCGAGGCGTAAGCGCCCACGACGACGCCGTTGTCCAGCGTCACGCGATAGCGGCTGTCGGGAAGCACTTCGTCAACGATACCGTCGAGTTCGATGAGTTCTTCTTTCGCCATATGGGGGCTCCTGTAATGAGTTGTAGTGGGTGCTGCCGCGCATCGCGCGAAAAACGCGCATTCGACGCCAACGAACCGTTCTGCGCCGCTGCCCGAAAGCGTCGTCGCTACGAATCGTAAGTGGCGATGCAAAGCGTGGCCTGGCGCGTCCATGCACGATAAACGTGCATGCGGGGCGCGCTGCGTCTCTATCTCAGGCTCGTCGTGAGCTTGACGGCATAGGCCGGACGACAGGGCGAACCGCGGATGCGGCGCGCCGTGGCCGGCATGACCGGGACGGCGACATCGGCAACAGCAGAGCCGATGTGCGGTTGAAACGGAAAAGCAACGTGTGCTGCGGAAGTGAGCGCTTCTGCCGTGCGCTTACGTCATGTGCGGTCGATAGGCCGATTTTGCAAGGCCAGATGACATTCTCTCGCAAATCGCTTGATTAGACAACGAATTTCGCCCGAAGGTTCCGAAAAGGAACATTCTTGCTACAGCCAGCCGGCCTTCTTGAAGCGCCAGTAGAGCACGACATCGACCACCAGCATGACCGCGAGACACGTCGGGTAGCCGTAGACCCAGTCGAGCTCGGGAATCGACTTGAAGTTCATGCCGTAGATGCCGGCGATCATCGTCGGCACGGCGAAGAGCGCGGCGAACGAGCCGAGGCGCTTGGTCACTTCGCTTTCCGCGAGCGCGATCAGACCGAGATTCACCTGGATCGCCGTGACGATCATTTCGCGCCGTCCTTCGATGGTCTTCACGATGCGCAGCAGGTGATCGTACACGTCGCGGAAATATTCCTGCATGCCGGAGCACACGCCGGGCGAGCGCCCGCCATACAGCTTGCTGACGGCTTCGAGCAGCGGCGCGGTGTGATGCTGCAGGATCGTCATGCGCCGCTTGAGCGAGTACAGATCCTCGATGATCTCGCGCGATTCCACCGAGCCTTTTTGCTCGAAGATGCGCTCTTCCACTTCGTCGACTTCCGCGCCGAGCGTCTCGAGCACGGGAAAGTATCGATCGACGACCGCATCGAGCAGCGCGTACATCACGAACGCGGGGCCGTGCTTGAGCAGATGCGGCTCGCGCTCGCAGCGCTTGCGCACCTCCTGAAAACCTTGCGTCGTGCGGTTGCGGACCGAAAGCACGTAGTTCGTGCCGACGAACACGTTCATTTCGCCGACGAGCACTTCGCCTTCTTCGTCGAATTCGACCGTATGAAAGACCGCGAACAGCGAGTCGCCGTATTCCTCGATCTTCGGCCGCTGATGACCGTGCTGCGCGTCTTCGACCGCCAGCTCGTGCAAGCCGAACTGCTGCGTCATGTGCGCGAGTTCGCCAGGACCAGGCTCTTTCAATGCAACCCAAATGAAAGAGTCGGGCAGATCGCGATAGGCGTTGATATCGTCGATCTCGACGTCCGCGAGCTTTCGGCCATTCTGATAAGCCGCGCAATTGACCAGCATGGGACGCCCTTTATCGTTATCTGGATATAACCGGCCACGTGTCGATGGACGCTCGAAGTCGCGTGATTTCGCCAGGGGCGCGAGCGCGTGGCCTTGATCCATCGAATCTTAGCCGGACACGCGCCCGGCTGCCAGCACGCGCGGATTCTCCGGCGCTCGTTGTCTGCCGTCAGTTCGAGACGAGGTCGATGTTGTATTCGGGCGGCGCCGGCAGACTCGGGACGTGCGCCGTCTGCGAATCGAACTTGGTGAGCTTGCCTTCGACCGTCGCGCCGATATCCATGCGCAACTGCTGATAGTAAATGTTGCCCAGCACGCGCGCGTTCGACTGAAGTTCGACGAAATGCGCGACGGTGACATCGCCCGTCACGCAGCCGTTGATGATGACGTTATAAGCGCTCACGTTGCCGCGAATCGCGCCCTGATCGCTCACGACGAGCAGCGTTTCTTCGCCCGGACGGCCGGCCACGTTGCCCGTGACCTGGCCGTCCATGCGCAGGCCTTCGCTGAACTCGAGATCGCCCGAGATATGCACGTTATGCGCGACGAGCGTCGCGAGCTTGGCCATCTTGATGCCGTTGGAATCCTTCTTCGATGAAAACATGTCGAGTCCTTGCGATGCGGTAAAGGGTTGCTGCACGAAGCCCGCGCTGACGCGTGCCGCTCAATTGGGTTTTTGCTGCTTCCTGAGGAAAGCGAGATCGGTCTGCAGACGCTGGATTTCGGCCGCGCTGTCCTTTACGCGGTCTTCCAGCGAGGTACGGCTCGCCATCTCCTGTTCGAGCGCGAGCTGAGCATGCGCGAGCTGCTCGCGCAGCTTTTGCTCGGAGACGGGTGGCGCGCAGAGCGCGTCGAGCTTGCGCACGTCTTCATGCGAGCGTTTGAGTGCGAAGCCTGCGGCGGCGAGCGCCGCGATCGCACACACGGCCGCGATCAGTCCGAGCCAGATGCCCGCGCCGCGCCTCGGCGTCAGCGAATAGGACTGGCGGGAGAGTTGCAGCGACAGCCGCTTCGAATCAACTTTGCGCATGCGACAAACGCCTGAAGAGCGCGAGATAGGGAGAAGGATTGATCTGAGCGCCGTCGACGATCACTTCGAAATGCAGATGCGGCCCCGTCGAGCGGCCGGTCGAGCCGACTTCCGCGATCACCTGTCCCGGCATCACGAATTCGCCGGTTTTCACGAAGATGCGCGACGCGTGTCCATAGCGCGTCACCATGCCGTCGCTGTGGCGGATGTCGACCGAAATGCCGTAGCCGTTGCGCTCGCCCGCCGCGATGACGCGTCCGCCCGCGCTGGCGAGAATCGGCGTGCCCGCCGGTCCGGCGAAGTCGATGCCGGGATGAAAGCTCAGACGCCCCGTGAACGGGTCCAGACGGTTGCCGTAAGGCGAGCCGCTGCGCAGGCCGGGTGCCGGATTGCGGCCGGGAAAGGCCATGTACGCGGCGTAGTGGGCGAGCGTTTGCGTCTGCAATTGCGAGACTTCGTCGTTCAGGCAATCGATGATCCGATGCGCGCTCTTCAAACGCTGCCGCGGCGCGCCCGCCGCCGCGCGGCCGATATCGCACAGGCGCGGCGGCAAGGCGGGGCCGCCCGCGCCGTCGAGCGACGTGGCTGGCTCTTCGCTGTCGGGCAGCGGCGGCACGTCATGCACGCCGGACGTGCCGCCCGCGCCGTGCGCGGCCTTCAGATGCGTGTCGAATTCGTGCAGCTCGCTGACTTGCGCGGACAGGCCTTCGACGCGCGGCGTCAGCTCGATCAGCGCGGCATTGATGCGGCCGAGCTCTTCGATCTCGTACGAGCGGCGCGACATCAGCGTCTGCTCCTCGCCGAGATGGCTGCGCGCGAACATGGTGCCGATCGCGATGCCGAGCGCAAGCGCGGCCACGAGAAGCGTAATGGCGCCGATGACCGCGATGGCGCGCGCCGTGCGGGCCTCGACGAAACGGATGCGCTGGCGGGACATGGACCGCCGTGACCAGATGACGAAAGCCATTAGCGCACGGCGCGGCCCGTCGGGGCAGCGGGAAAGAAACTAGAGGAAATCACGGGAATGGAGTGCGCCGCGCTCTCCACGGCAATGCAATGAAACTGGCCGGCGATTATGCCCGAGCTCGCGTGGGCGAGTGACGTTTCGGCAGGACATCGAAGCAAAATTCCACGAATTTATCGAGTCAAATTTTGTGATGTTCGCGGTGGCGTCACGCATACCACGTTCGGTCTCGAATCGCTGTCAAAAAGCGTGTCGCCGGTCAGGATCACTTGACATCGACCCAGGCCATCTGCGCGCCGTCTCCCATCAGGAAGCCGCGGTTCGCTTCGGCCGCCGCGCGCAGGTAGTCCCATACAGCCGTGATGCGCTTCAGCTTGCGCAAATCCTCGCGGCAGGACAGATAGAAGGCGCGCGTCACGACGATATGGTCGGGCAAGACCGGCACGAAGCGCGGATCGGGCGCGGTCATGAAGCACGGCAGGATCGCGAGCGCGCGGCCCTGCAGCGCGGCGAAGTACTGCGCAATCGCGCTCGTACTGCGCCAGCGCGACACCGCGCCCGGCACCGCGCGTTCGAGATACAGCAATTCGTAGCTGAACGCGAGATCGTCGATATAGCTTGCGAAACGATGATGACGCAGATCGTCGCTCGTGCGGATCGGTTCGTGCGCGTCGAGATAGTCGGCGGTCGCGTAGAGCTTGAGCCGGTAATCGCACAGCTTCGTATAAACGTATTGGCCCTGCTCGGGTCGTTCGAGCGTGACGGCGATATCCGCCTCGCGCTTCGACAGACTCACGAAATGCGGTACCGGCAGCAGATCGATGGAGATGTTCGGATGCGCGTCCTGAAAGCGCGCGAGTTGCGGCGCGAGAAAGAAGCAGCCGAAGCCTTCCGTCGAACCGACGCGAACGTGTCCGGACAGCGCGTGCCCCGTATTGGCGATCTGCTCGGTCGCGGACTGCACCGTCGTCTCGATCGAATCGACGTAACCGAGCAGGCGCTGGCCTTCGGCCGTCAGAATGAATCCGCCGCTGCGCGATTTGTCGAACAGAAGCGTGCCGAGCGCGTCCTCCAGCGCGCGAACGCGCCGCGCGACCGTCGTGTAATCGACGCCCAGACGCTTCGCCGCGCCGCTCGCGCGCTGCGTGCGCGCGACTTCCAGGAAGAAGCGCAGGTCGTCCCAGTTGAGGCGCCCGATATCGAGCTTGGCGCTTGGAATAACGTTTGGCATGGCGTTTTTTTGCATATCGATCGGGTGTTTTTCTAGTGCCATGATGGACTTTTGCATAACTATACTCAAGGAAACGAGCGTGCTGCACTGCGCGCCGATTTCTTATAAACGGAGACGACATGCCTTTTCCCTTCGGCGCCGCACCGGCGCTCCGTCCGCGCGTCTTCGTTCCCCTTCGTGACAACTCATCCAAAAGGAGTGACTCGTGAATATCGCTGCTGAACATCCGGCGCAGAGTGCGTCCGTCCGTACGGCCAAACTGCTGATCGACGGCCAGTTCGTCGATTCGAAGACGACGGAGTGGCGCGACATCGTCAATCCTGCGACGCAGGAAGTCGTCGGTCGCGTGCCGTTTGCGACGGTCGATGAAGTCAACGCCGCCGTTGCCGCCGCGCACAAGGCGTTTCAGACGTGGCGCACGACGCCGCTCGGCACGCGCATGCGTCTGATGCTCAAGTTTCAGGACCTCGTGCGCCAGAACCAGAAGCGCATCGCGCGGACGCTGACGGCGGAGCAGGGCAAGACGCTCGCCGATGCCGAAGGCGACATCTTTCGCGGTCTCGAAGTGGTCGAGCACGCGTGTTCGATTTCGACGCTGCAGCAGGGCGAATTCTCCGAAAACGTCGCGGGCGGCGTCGACACGTACACGCTACGGCAGCCGCTCGGCGTGTGCGCCGGCATCACGCCGTTCAATTTCCCCGCCATGATCCCGCTGTGGATGTTCCCGATGGCGATCGTCTGCGGTAACACGTTCGTACTGAAGCCGTCCGAACAGGATCCGCTCTCGACGATGGAACTCGTCGAACTCGCGCTCGAAGCGGGCGTGCCGGCGGGCGTGCTGAACGTCGTGCATGGCGGCAAGGAAGTCGTCGATGCGATCTGCACGCATCGCGATATCAAGGCGATTTCGTTCGTCGGGTCGACGGCCGTCGGCACGCACGTCTACAACCTCGCGAGCCAGCACGGCAAGCGCGTGCAGTCGATGATGGGCGCGAAGAATCACGCCGTCGTCCTGCCCGACGCCAACAAGGAGCAGACGCTCAACGCGCTCGCGGGCGCGGGCTTCGGCGCGGCGGGTCAGCGTTGCATGGCGACGTCGGTGGCCGTGTTCGTCGGGGCGTCGAAGGACTGGGTGCCGGAACTCGTCGAGAAAGCCAGGACGCTCAAGGTCAACGGCGGCACAGAGCCGAATACGGACGTCGGCCCGGTCGTGTCGAAAGCGGCAAAGGAGCGCATTCTCGGGCTCATCAGCAAGGGCGTGGAAGAGGGCGCGACGCTCGCGCTCGATGGCCGCGATATCGACGTGAAGGGCTACGAGAAGGGCAACTTCATCGGACCGACGATCTTCACGAACGTCGATACCGACATGTCGATCTACAAGACGGAAATCTTCGGCCCGGTGCTGTGCGTGCTGCAAGCCGATACGCTCGACGACGCCATCGCGCTCGTCAATCGCAATCCGATGGGCAACGGCGTCGGTCTCTTCACGCAAAGCGGCGCGGCGGCGCGCAAGTTCCAGAGCGAGATCGATATCGGTCAGGTCGGCATCAACATTCCGATTCCGGTGCCGGTGCCCGCGTTCAGCTTCACTGGCTCGCGCGGCTCGAAGCTCGGCGACCTCGGCCCGTACGGCAAGCAGGTCGTGCAGTTCTACACGCAGACGAAAACCGTCACCGCGCGCTGGTTCGACGACGCCACCGTGAACGACGGCGTCAACACGACCATCGCGCTTCGCTAAAGGGAGATGTCCATGCGAATCGGATTCATTGGTTTGGGTCACATGGGCGGTCCGATGGCCGCCAATCTCCTGAAGGCCGGCCACGCGGTGACGGCGTTCGATCTCGTCTCCGCCGCGCTCGATGCGGCGAAGGCGGCGGGCGCGACGCTCGCCGCATCGCCGCGCGCGGCGGCGCAAGGCGCGGAAGTCGTCATCACGATGCTGCCCGCCGCGCAGCATGTGAAGACGGTCTATCTGGGCGATGACGGCGTGCTCGCGGGCGTTGGGAAAGGCGTGCCGCTCGTCGACAGCAGCACGATCGATCCGGCGACCGCGAAGCTCATCGGCGAGGCGGCGGCGAACCAGGGCAACCCGTTCGCCGATGCCCCCGTTTCCGGCGGCGTCGTCGGCGCGCAGGCGGGCACGCTGACGTTCATGGTCGGCGCGGATGAAACGCTCTTCGAAACATTGCGTCCCGTCTTATCCGGCATGGGCAAGAACATGGTGCGATGCGGCGAAACCGGCACGGGCCAGATCGCGAAGATCTGCAATAACTTGCTGCTAGGGATTTCCATGATCGGCGTCGCCGAAGCGATGAAACTCGGCGAAACGCTCGGCATCGATCCGACGAAACTCGCGAGTATCGTCAATACATCGACTGGGCGTTGCTGGAGCTCGGATACGTGTAATCCCTATCCGGGCATCGTCGAAACCGCGCCGGCGTCGCGCGGTTATTCGGGCGGTTTTGGCGCTGATTTAATGCTCAAGGATCTCGGACTTGCCGTCGATGCAGCGCGCGCCGCGAAGCAGCCGGTATTCATGGGTGCGCTGGCACAACAGTTGTATCAGTCGATGAGCCAGCAAGGATTCGGCGGGCTCGATTTTTCGGGCATTATCAAGTTGTACGCGAAGAACTCTGGCGTTTGATACGGCTCGAACACTTTAGGAAATCGGCACGTATGCGCGTGCCGAATTTAGGGCCGGGAAATAACTGCTTTATTCAGTTGCACTGCACAACGAAGCGCGTAAAGCCTTATTGGATACGATCATCGGGAATACGATGATTCGCTTTCCAAAAAATTGTCCTATTCTGAAAGCACGACGCCCGTCTGCCGTTCGATCAGAACGCTCCGGTTTGCGCCACGGTGCAGGTAGAACGCCCGTCGTTTTCGGGCAATCAGATGAGGAGTACGCGATGCAAGTAACACGTCACTTAAATATGGAACTGCGGCACGCCACGGTGCCGACTTATGTAGCCAGCTATTTCTTCCCGTTGCTGCTATTGGCATACGAAGCTTGGCGAGTGGGGTCTTGGGTGGCGGTGAACGGCTTTAACTTTCTGAACTTCAACTCGATGGGTTACGAGTTCGCGTTGATGATTGCCGTGTTTTGCATGCAGGTCATCGTGGAAATCGCGTTCCTCGCGGGCGCCGTGCTGACGAAGCACAAGGACGTCGGACATAGACTGGCGAATTTGTCCTTGGGGCTTTTCTGTTCGCTCGTCGTGCTCGGGTTCGATCTCGCACTGCAATATGGTTTGAGCGGAAGCTGATCCTTGCTCTTTCCGACGATAAACGCCGGTTGCTTGCAACCGGCGTTCGTTTTTTTTGGATCAGCAACCCGCGGCGCTTGGTAATGCCGGCGGTGTTTCCGATCTTTCCTCGTAGCATTTTCTATCTGCATCTTTTAGCGCGGTGCGCAAGCCTTCTTCCACGACCGGATGATAGAAAGGCAGTTTGAGCGCTTCATCGAGCGTCAATTCCAGTTGCAGCGCCCACGCCAGCAGATGCCCGAGATGCTCCATCGCCGGGCCGCAGCCTTGCGCGCCGCGCAGCTTGCCGGTTTTCGCGTCGGCATAGACGTGCAGCAGGCCGCGATTCTGACGCATGACGCGGCTTCGTCCCTGATTCTCGAACGATGCTTCTCCTGTGACCGTCATCGGCTTGTCGAGATCGTCATACGATGCGCCGACGATCGCCACCTGCGGCTCGCAGAACACGATCGAGAACGGCACCTTGCGCTCGATCCGCTGCACGTCCGGAAAGCGCGCGGCGTTGTCGCCGGCGAGCTTGCCTTCGTCGGCGGCGTCGTGGAGCCACGGGCGTGCGCCGTCGCAATCGCCCGCGATGAAAATCGCGCTGTCGCCGCATTGCATCGTTGTTTCGTCGAAAAGCGGCGCGCCTTTTTCGTTCAGTTCGATGCCCGCGTTTTCCAGCGCGAGCGGCTTCAGATTCGGCGCGCGTCCGGTCGCGGCGAGCACGAGATCGAAGCGTTCGACGCGCGCCACGCCGTCCGGCGACGTGAAGCGCAGCGTCGGCTGGCCGCCCTCTAGCGACATGCCGTCGATTTTCGCGTCGGGATCGAAATAGAACTCGTCGGCGAGCGCGGCGATAAGCGCATCGCGCACCGGTTTGTCCATAATCGCTCCCGCGCTGCCGCCTTTGCCGAACATGAAAATTTCGATGCCGAGCCGCGCGAGCGCTTGCCCCAACTCGAGCGCGATCGGTCCCGCGCCGAACACGGCGATGCGCTTCGGCAACGTGCGCAGTTCGAAGAGATCGTCGCTCGTGATGAGTTTGTCGCCGAACACCTTCAGCTCGTCGGGCACGCTCGGCGCGGCGCCCGTCGCGATGACGACGCTTTTGGCCTCGACGCGCGTGTCGTCGCCCATCCGCAATCGCGTCGGCGCTTCGAAGCGCGCCTTGCCGCGCAGCAGCATGCCATCCGGCAGCGCTTTGATTTCGTCGAGTACGCCCTTGACGAAGTGATCGCGTTCGCGCCGCACGTAATCGAGCACGCGCGCGCGATCGGCTTCGAGCGCGTGCGTGCCTTCGATGCCGCGCGCGGCGAGCGAATGCGCGTCGTGCAAGCCGTTGGCCGCCGCGAGCAGCAGCTTCGACGGCATGCAGCCGACGCGCGCGCAGGTCGTGCCCGGTTCGCCGCCCTCGATCAGCACCGCGTTCGCGCCCGCGAGCCGCGCCGCGCGAAACGCGGCCATGCCGGCCGTGCCCGCGCCGATCACGGCGACGTCCACCTTGATTGGGTTCATTCCGTTGTCCGCCATCAGCCGTTATCCGCGAATCCCGGATAGAGCGTCATGCCGCCATCGACGAAAAGCGTCGTGCCGACGACGTAATCGCTATCGTCAGACGCAAGCCACACCGCCGCGCGCCCGATATCCTCGACCTCGCCGACGCGCCCATACGGAATCAGCGTCAGCAACTTGTCGAGCTTGTCCTGCGTATCCCAAGCGTCCTTGTTGATCGGGGTGCGGATTGCGCCGGGCGCGATGCCGTTCACGCGAATGCGCTGCGGCGCGACTTCCTGCGCGATCGTTTTCATCATCATCTGAATGCCGCCCTTGGACGCAGCGTAGTTCACGTGTCCCGCCCACGGAATGACCTCGTGCACGGAACTCATGCAGATGATCTTCCCGAGCGCCTTCGACACGTCGCGCATGCCGCGCCGCTCGAATTCGCGCACGGCGCGCTGCGCGGTGAGGAACTGGCCGGTGAGATTCGTTTCGATGACCGTCTTCCAGTCGTCGAGCGTGAGCGCGGTGAACTTCGCGTCCTTCTGCAAGCCCGAATTCGCGACGACGATATCGACCGTGCCGTAGCGCTTCACGACGGCATCGAACATCGCGTCGATCTGGGTTTCGTCGGAGACGTCCGCGCCGACCGCGAACGCTTTGCCGCCTTTCGCCGTGATCGCGGCGGCGAGCTTTTCGGCGGGTTCCGCGTGCGAGTGATAGTTGATGGCGACGTGCGCGCCCGCATCGGCGAGCGCGGTCGCGACGCCCGTGCCGATGCCCGAACTCGCGCCCGTCACGAGCGCAATCTGGCCTGCGAGGGGTTTATGCATATGCGCTCCTGCATTTGTATTAATTTGTGCCTTACGCAAATTGCGCGCCCGCCGGCGCAAGTTCGCGAACAGGAAACGCCGATAATGCGGCCTTTAGGCTACGCGCGCGGGAACCATGTTTCGACTGCAGCTATTTTTCGTCTTTCTGATGGCATTCCATCTATCGGACAGTCATGCAACCAGCGCCTACGACGCGTTGCGTGCGCCGGTTCCCGCATTGCCCGGCGAACGCGTCGTGCAAGTGCCGGTCGGCGAGCGCGGCGATACCGCGCAATTGCAGGTGACGATCGCGATGCCGGAGGGCGCGGGACCGTTTCCGCTCGCCGTCATCAATCATGGCGGTTACGGCAAGAAAACGAAGGCGACGATGCCACGCTTTCATCTCACCTATCTGGCGAACTACTTCATGTCGCGCGGCTACGCGGTTGCGCTGCCGATGATGCGCGGCTACGCGGGATCGACGGGCGAACTGCGCGCGCACGGGTGCGATCTGGCGGGGCTCGCGAACAAGGCGGCGGACGATATCGGCAAGGTCATCGCGTACATGCGTCAGCAGCCTGACGTCGACGGTTCGCGCGTCGTTGTCGCAGGAGAGAGCGCGGGCGGTTGGTACAGCCTCGCGTTCGGGGCGCGAAACGCGCCGGAAGTGAAGGGCGTCGTGAACTTCTACGGCGGCGTGCGCGTCGACGTATGCGCGTCGGACGACGCTGCGCTCATCCGCGACAGCGCGGCGCTCGGCGCGCGTGCGCACGTTCCGTCGCTGTGGCTGTACGGCGAGAACGATTCGTTCTTTCCGGCCGGCACCTGGCGGGAAATGTTCGCGCGCTACACGTCGGCGGGCGCGAACGCCGAACTTGCGAACTACGGCGCCTTCATGACCGATTCCCACAAGCTGCTGGGTTCATGGGAAGGCTTGCGCGTGTGGACGCCGAAACTCGATGCGTTCCTGAAGAAAATCGGCATGCCGTTCGCGTCGATTTACCCGGAGAACATGCCGATGGCGACGCCGCCCTCGAGCGGATACGCCGCCGTCGACGACATCGCCGCGGTGCCGTATCTCGGCAGCGAGGGCATGCGCGCGCTGTATCGGAAGTTCCTCTCGAAGCCGATTCCGCGCGCGTTTGCAATCGGACCGAACGGCGGCGCGGCGGCGCACGGCGGCTTCGATCCGTTGACGCAGGCCCTGCGCGACTGTGCGGCGCTCACGGCCGATTGCCGTCTCTATGCGTACGACGATCAGGTGGTCTGGACGCGCTCGGGCCCGCCCGCGACCGGTTTCGCCGCGCTTGCCGATGCGAGCGCCGTGCCGTTCATCGACGCCGCCGGTCGCAAGGGCTACGACGCGTTTCTGAAGTTGCCGCGTCCGCGCGCTTTCGTGATCGCGCCGGATGGCGCGTGGTCGATCGCGGCACTCGGGCCGGACCCGATCGCATCGGCGATCGCGCATTGCAGTCGCAAGCATCGCGGCTGCGCGCTCTACGCGGTGGATGGCGACGTCGTCTGGACGGCTCAGCCGCCCGTCAAATCCCGATAAACCTCCGCGTACTTGAGCGCGGCGTCTTCCCAGCCGAAGCTCCGGCCCATCGCGCGCTTGACGACGGCCTTCCACTCCGTGCGACGCGCCTTGAGCGCGAACGCGCGCCGGATCGCGCCGACGATGCCCGCGCGATCGAAAGTATCGAAGACGAAGCCGGTCGCGAGATCCTCGGCGAGATTTTCGAGCGATGAATCGACGACGGTATCCGCGAGCCCGCCCACGCGATGCACGAGCGGCAGCGAGCCGTACGCGAGCGCGTAGAGCTGCGTGAGCCCGCACGGCTCGAAGCGCGACGGCACCATCACGACGTCGCTGCCCGCGATGATCGAATGCGAAAGCGTCTCGTCGAAGCCGAGTTCGACCGCGACCGCGCCCGGATGCGCCGCCGCCGCGTTCTTCATGCCGGTTTCGAGCGCCGGGTCGCCGGTGCCGAGCACGACGAGCTGGCCGCCGCGCTGGACGATATCGGGCACGGCCGAAAGCAGCAGGTCGAGTCCTTTCTGCTCCGTCAGACGGCTGACGACGCCGAAGAGCAGGGCGTCGTCGTCCTTCGCGAGACCCATGCGCTCCTGCAGCGCCGTCTTGCATTTCGACTTGCCGCCGATCTTCGCCTGCGTGTATTTCGACGCGATGGATTCATCGGCGGTCGGGCTCCAGATCGAATAATCGACGCCGTTCAGAATCCCGGTGATGTCGTGCGTGCGCGTCTGCAGGAGACCGTGCAGTCCGGCGCCTTGCGCCTGCGTCTGGATTTCGCGCGCGTAGGTCGGGCTGACGGTAGTGATGCGATCGGCGAAATAAAGCCCCGCCTTGAGAAACGAGACGTGGCCGTAGAATTCGACGCCTTCCACCGCGTAGAAATCGCCGGGCAATTGCAGCGCGCCGAATTCCGAAGCCGGAAACGTGCCTTGATACGCCAGGTTGTGCACCGTCATCACAGTGCCGACCCGCGCCGCGCCGCCGCGCTCGAACGCGCGCAGATACGCCGGCGCAAGTCCCGCATGCCAGTCGTGAGCGTGGACGATATGCGGCTTCCATGCCGGGTCCACGCCCGTCGCGATGCGCGCCGCCGCCCAGCCGAGCAGCGCGAAGCGGCGATCGTTATCGGCATAGGGACGATTCGTCGCATCCATATACGGATTGCCCGGACGATCGTAGAACTGATCGGCGCGCACCACATACACGACGATGCCGTGCGGCTGCAGCACGCCGCGCTCGAGGCGGATATTGCCCGCGCCGAACGCGCTGCCGAGATCGGCCACGGGCTGAAGATCGTCGAGACCCGCGAGCACGGCGGGAAAGCCCGGCAGCACGACGCGCGCGTTCGTGCCCAGTTGCGATTGCGCGGGCGGCAACGCGCCGACCACATCGGCGAGGCCGCCGGTTTTCAACAGCGGAAACATTTCTGCTGCGGCATGCAGCACGCATACGGTCATCGGCACTCCCGTCGATTGGTTTTTATTGGCCGGCGCGCGGCGTCTAACGCTGTCCGAGCCGCGCCAGCGCGTCGCGTGTGATGAGCGTGACGCCGGACTCCGTGCGGAAGAAACGCGCGGCATCGTCGTCCGGATCCTCGCCGACCACGAGACCTTCGGGCACCGTGCAGCCGCGGTCGATCACGACCTTCTGCAAACGGCAACTCGGCCCGATGGTCACTTGCGGCAACAAGACTGCCTCATTGATGTTACAGAACGAGTGGACCCGCACCGCCGACGAAAACACCGACTTCGACACCTGCGATCCCGAGATCACGCAGCCGCCGCACACGAGCAGATTGGTGATCGCGCCTTGCTGCCCGTTCAGGTCGCGTACGAACTTGCCGGGCGGCAACTGCTCCTGATTCGTCCAGATCGGCCATTTGCGGTCGTACAAATCGAGCTCCGGAATCGTCGATGCGAGATCGAGATTCGCGGACCAGTACGCATCGACGGTGCCGACATCGCGCCAGTACGCGGGCGCTTCCGGATCGCTGCTCGACGTCACGCACGACATGCTGAACGGATGCGCGATCGCCTTGCCGGTCGTCACGACGCGCGGAATGATGTCCTTGCCGAAATCGTGATCCGTGTTCGACGTCTCGATGTTTTCCTGCAGCAGGTCATACAAATACTTCGCGCTGAACACGTAGATGCCCATGCTCGCGAGCGCGATGTCGGGCTTGCCGGGCATCGCGGGCGGATCGGCGGGCTTTTCCAGGAAATCGGTGACGCGGCGGTTTTCATCGACGTGCATCACGCCGAACGCGACCGCATCCATGCGCGGCACCTCGATGCAGCCGACCGTGCAGTCCGCGCCGCTTTCCACATGGTCGAGCACCATGCGCGTGTAATCCATCTTGTAGATGTGATCGCCCGCCAGCACGATGACGAACTCCGGCCCGATCGAGCGGACGATATCGAGGTTCTGATAGACCGCGTCGGCGGTGCCGCGATACCAGCTCGAATCCACGCGCTGCTGCGCCGGCCAGATATCGATGAACTCGTTGAACTCGCCGCGCAGGAAACCCCAGCCGCGCTGCAGATGGCGGATGAGCGAATGCGCCTTGTATTGCGTGACGACCGCGATGCGGCGGATGCCGGAATTGAGGCAGTTGGACAGCGCGAAGTCGATGATGCGGTACTTGCCGCCGAAGTGGACGGCCGGCTTCACGCGCTTGTCGGTGAGCGGACCGAGCCGGGTGCCGCGCCCGCCGGCGAGGACGATTGCGAGGGTCGACTTCTGCAAATCGGTGCGATTCTTAGCCAGCATCTCCATGTCAGCCTCCTGATTTGACCTGCGACTATTGATGTTCGATGTCTTGCCGTGTGTGCGTCCTCGTATGCTTTTGTTGGTATCTGTCGATGGAGCATTATCCGGCGCGCATTCGAATTCGTGTGCTGAAGTCGCCCGTTTTTTTCGCCGGGCGATGCGGACCGTTTCGCCGTCCGCATCGAGCAATGCGTGTGCCGAACGCGCACGAGCGTGCTGCGGTGTTGCAGACGCGCGACCTTTGGACTTCCTGTCGATCGCATCGCTCGACAAAACGCGTCCGCGCAATTTATAACGGGCACGCCATGCCGCAGTGCGTCGAGGCACGGCACAATATGAAGGTTGCACTGCCCGCGCACGGCGTCCGCGGGCGTGCTTCCGAAACCATCGTCGCGTTGCGTTGCGTTGCGTTGCGCTGCACGGCGCTGGCGCGCGACGAGCGTTTCGACGTTTCATCCGACCGGACACGATCAATCGGGAAAGCAGAACATGAACAACGTCCTGAGCATTCAATCGCATGTGGTGTTCGGCCATGCGGGCAACAGCGCGGCGGTTTTTCCCATGCGGCGACTCGGCGTGAACGTCTGGCCGCTCAACACCGTGCAGTTTTCCAATCACACGCAGTACGGCCGCTGGACAGGCAGCGCCTTCGATGCCGACGAATTGCAGAACGTCATCGAAGGCATCGGCGCGATCGGTGTGCTCGGGCGCTGCAACGCGGTGCTCTCCGGTTATCTCGGCGCGCCGGAGCAGGGCCGCGCGGTCGTCGAAATCGTGAAGATGGTGAAGGCGGTGAATCCGCGCGCGCTTTATTTTTGCGATCCGGTCATGGGTCAGACGGGCGGCTGCACGGTCGCGGCCGGCATCGAGGATTTCCTCGTTACGACGATGCCCGGAATCGCCGATGCGATCATGCCCAATCACGTCGAGCTGGAAAAGCTCGTCGGGCGTCCGATCGAGACGGTCGAGGAAGCCGTCGACGCATGCCGCGAAGTGATCGCGCGCGGGCCGCGCATCGTGCTGGTGAAGCATCTGCTCGATCGCAACAGCCGCGCCGACACCTTCAATATGCTCGCCGTCACGCCCGGCGAGGCGTGGTTCGCGCAGCGCCCGCTGTATCCGTTCGCGCGCCAGCCGGTGGGCGTCGGCGATCTGACGAGCGCGGTCTTCGTCGCGCGCACCTTGCAGGGCGACTCGCTGCGCACCGCGCTCGAGCACACGCTCGCGGCGGTCAATGCCGTCGTCAAGGCAACGTACGATGCCGGGCGTTACGAACTGGAGATCGTCGCATCGCAGGACGAGATCGCGAAGCCGACCGACCGTTTCCCCGCGATCCGCGTGACCGGCACGGAGATGGTCAAGGGCGGCTAGCTCGCGTCCATCAGACCGAAACGCCACGAAAGGCGCCGCGTCGCGGAAAGCAGCGCGCGGGCGAGCGGGCCGTCCGCGGCGCTGTCGAAGCCCCCCGACGAACCGATCAACGCGATCACGAGGCACACGCTGCCGGTGTGATCGAACACGGGCGCGGCCAGCGTATGGATGCCGGGCACCGGCGCGCCGAGCGCGGTATCGAGGCCGCGTTTGCGGATGTCGTCGAGCCGTGCGCGATACGCGGCGTCGCTTCCCGCAGCCGCTTGCGCGCCCGCGAGGCGGATGGCGTCCTGCGTCATCAGGCTCGCGAGCATGTCGGCGGGAAGGTGCGCGGCGTACACCCGCCCGATGGCGGTGTTGACGAGCGACATCACCGTGCCGACGCGCAAGCTCACATGCTGCGGCCGCGCCGATTCCTCCAGCCGGATCACGGTCGGGCCGAGCGGTCCGAGCGCGGCGGCGGCGACCGTCATCGACGTGCTCGCGGCGAGCGCGACGATCTCGGCTTCGGCATCGCGGATCGGCGAAAGGCGCTGCAGCGCGATCAGCCCGAGCTCGCGGCTCAGCGGGCCGGCGTGGAATAGCCCGGCGTCGTCGCGCGCGAGCAGGCCGACCTTCACCAGACTCACCAGATGCGCGAACGCCTTCGCGGGCGGCATGCCGGCCGCGGCCGCGAGGTCGCGCAGCGTGAGCGGCTCGCCGGCGGCGACCAGCGCGCGCAGCAGATCGCCGGTCGCGTCGAGCGCGTTGATGCCGCGCTGCGGCTTCGTGTCCTCGTCGAAGATCGTCATGAAAGCAGTCCGGAAATGTCGCGCGCGGCATCCTTCAGCGCGTGCGCGAGCGGGCCGTCCCACGCGACGTCGGCGAGGCCGGTCGGTCCGATCGCCGTCAGTGCGAGCTGCATCCGATGCGCGCCGTCGAACACCGGCACGCTCATGCTGCTCACGCCGGGACTCGGCGCATCGACGCTGCGTTCGATGCCGCGCGCGCGAATCGCTTCGATGCACGCGGCCATCTCCGGCGCATCGGCTTCGTCCTGATGCGCGAGCATCGCGGCGACGCGGGTGTCGTCGTCGAACGCGCGGAACACGCGGCCCGTGGACGTCGCCGAGAGCGACATCACCGTGCCCACGTGCAGATTCACATGCAGCGGATAGCCGCCGCGCTCGTAACGCACGATCGTCGGCCCTTGCGGCCCGGCGACGCTCACCGCGACGCTCATGCCTGTCGCGAGCGCCAGCGCCGACACGCGCGGCGCGGCGGCCCGATACGCCGGCTGATGCTCGAGATTCAACAGGCCGAGCCTGAGCGAGAGCGGCCCCGGCTCGTAATTGCCGGTGAGCGCGTCGCGCTTGACGAGACCGAGCCGCGTCAAGCTCACGAGGTACGTGTGGGCCTGCGCGGTCGACAGTTCGGCCGCTTCGGCCAGCGCGCTCAACGCAAGCGGCTCGCGGCGCGCGGCGAGCGCATCGAGCAGACGCGCGCCGACTTCGACGCTCTGGATGCCGCGCTGTTTCTTTTCTTCGCCGATTTCGGAACGAGCCAAAAGCACTCCGCGATCTATAAAGGATGAACGAACCGCAGATGTTAGCCGAGCAGGAATCATCCGATGAAGCGATTCGGTACTTACCCGTAATTTGCAAATAGCAAGTATGCTTGCTGTTGACAAACAACGGCATCACGCCGATCATCCACCCATCCCCACGAGAATGGAAGCGAGACACGACCATGGCAAAAGCATTCGCATCGCAGGCCGATCTGGAAGAGAAGAAGATCACGTTCACGCAACTCTCCGAGAACGCATACGCGTACACGGCGGAAGGCGATCCCAACTCGGGCGTGATCATCGGCGACGACGGCGTGCTCATCGTCGATACGACCGCCACGCCCGCGATGGCGCAGGATCTCATCGCGAAAATCCGCAGCGTCACCGACAAGCCGATCAAGTACATCGTGCTGTCGCACTATCACGCGGTGCGCGTGCTCGGCGCGTCGGCGTATTTCGCGGAAGGCGCGCAGCAGGTCATCGCGAGCCGCGGCACGTATGAAATGATCGTCGAGCGCGGCGAGCAGGACATGAAATCGGAGATCGAGCGCTTTCCGCGCCTTTTCGCCGGTGTCGAGACGGTGCCGGGCCTGACGTGGCCGACGCTCGTCTTCGAGAAGGAAATCACGCTGTATCTCGGCAAGCTCGAAGTGAAGATCGCGCATCTCGGCGCGGGTCACACGAAGGGCGATACGGTCGTCTGGCTGCCGTCGCAGAAAGTGCTGTTTTCGGGCGATCTCGTCGAGTACGACGCCGCCTGTTACTGCGGCGATGCCCAACTCGAAGAATGGCCCGCGACGCTCGAAGCGCTGCGCGCGCTGAAGGCCGACAAACTCGTGCCGGGACGCGGCCCGGCGCTGCTCTCGCCGGCGGAAGTCGACAAGGGCCTCGATTACACGAAGGACTTCGTCACGACGCTCTTGCAGGCGGGCCGCGAGGCCGTCGCCGAGAAACTCGACCTGAAGGGATCGATGGCGCTGACGCGCAAGGCGATGGATCCGAAATTCGGTCACGTCTTCATCTACGAGCACTGCCTGCCGTTCGACGTCTCGCGCGCTTACGACGAAGCGAGCGGCATCAAGCATCCGCGTATCTGGACGGCCCAGCGCGACCAGGAAATGTGGGCCGCATTGCAGGACTGACCGCCGTTTCTTGCGGCGCGCACTGACGCGCCGCTTCTCCCTCTCTCAAGGCAAAAGGCGCGCGCAAGACGCCGGCCTCATTACGCCCATCTGGAGCGAGACATGTCGAAGTCGATCAGCACGGCGGCGCTTGAGCCCAGCGCCGTCGCGGATGCGCACGCCCAATCGGACGACGCGCTGTTCCGCAAAATCGCGTGGCGCATCATTCCGTTTCTGTTCCTGTGCTACGTCGTGTCGTTTCTGGACCGCATCAACATCGGCTTCGCGCAATTGCAGATGAAGCACGATCTCGGCTTCTCCGATGCAATGTACGGCCTCGGCGCCGCCGTGTTTTATGTCGGCTACGTGCTTTTCGAAGTGCCGAGCAATCTGCTGCTCGCGAAGTTCGGCGCGCGCCGCACGTTCACGCGGATCATGCTGCTGTGGGGCGCGGCGTCGGTCGGAATGATGTTCGTATCGACGCCCGGCCATTTCTATCTGCTGCGCTTTCTGCTCGGCGTGTTCGAAGCGGGTTTCTTTCCGGGCATCGTGCTTTATCTGACGTACTGGTTTCCGCCGAAACGGCGGGCGGGCGTGATGTCGGTGTTCTTCGCGGGCGTGGCCGTCGCGGGCGTGTTCGGCGGACTCGTGTCCGGCTGGATCATGCGCGACATGGCCGGCGTGATGGGCCTGCACGGCTGGCAGTGGATGTTCGCGATCGAGGGCGCGCCCGCGGTGCTGCTCGGTCTTATCGCGTTGCGCCTGCTGGTGGACACGCCGCGCGATGCGCAATGGCTCACGCAAACGGAGCAGGATCGGCTCACGGCACTCTGCGCGACCGGCCATCACGAGAAGCACGATAACAGCGGCATGCTCGACGCGCTGCGCAATCCGCGCGTCTATCTCTTCGCGTTCATCTATTTCTCGCTGACGTGCGCGTCGCTGACGCTGAGCTTCTGGATGCCGCTGATGATCCGCGACTTCGGCATCACCGATGTCATGTCGGTCAGCCTCTACACCGTCGTGCTGAACGCGATCGGCGCGGTGGGTCTGATTCTGATCGCGCGCCATTCGGATCGCGTCGCCGAGCGGCGCAAGCACTTCGCGTGCTGCACGATCGGCGGCGGCGTCGCGCTCGCGGCCCTCACGCTGCATTTTCCGAGCTTCCCGCTGATGCTCGCGATTCTCTCGCTCGCCGCGACGCTGATTTTCGCCGCGCTGCCGATCTTCTGGGCCGTGCCCGCCAGCCATCTGCCGGGCAAGAGCGCGGCGGCGGGCATCGCTTTCATCAGCAGTATCGGCATCACGAGCGGGATCGTGAGTCCGTGGGTGATCGGCCAGATCCGCACCTCGACGGGCAGCATGGATCTCGCCGTGCATCTGCTTTCGTTGCTGCTCTTCGCGAGCGGCGCCGCGCTGTTTTTCGGGCTGCGGCGCGGCAAGTGAGCGTCAGGCCGCAGCCGCGGCCATCGCCTTGAAGTTTTCCGGCGTCGCGAAGGCGAGATATTCGGCCTGCATGTCGGGTGTGAGGAATTCGAGCATCGTCGAGTTCTCGATCCAGAATTCGACGACGTGGAAGAAGTTGTCGCCGCGCGTGCAGCGCACCGCACGCCAGCCTTCGCGTTCGCCGATCGCGATGACTTCCTCTGCGTTCAGCTTCGTCGCGATGGCCATGTGGAACGCGCTGTACTGCGGGCGCTTCACCGTGTCCGCGCCATAGCTGACGCTTTCCTCGTGACCGCCGCCCGGCGTGATGACCTGATCGCTCGGATAGACCTCGATGATGCTGCCGCGATCGTCGCCGGCGACCGCCATCCACGCGCCGGGAAAGGGCGAGAAGGGCGCGGCGAAGCCATCCCACAGTTCGGCGAGCACTTGCGCGACGTGTTTCGGATCGTGGGCGGGAATGGAGGCGTGGAAGATCATTGCGATGGACTCCGGTGGACGTGGGGCGGATTGCGCGGCGATTGCAGAGCCGCGCGGTGGAATGTCGATTCGCAGTGCTATGGTGTGCCGGGATTCTTCCAGAGTCTATTGTTATGAGTGTTTTCAAACGCGTCAGGACTCAGCGCTTATCCGACAAACGCCGAACTTGTTATTAAGCCGCCGGAACAGAGCGCCAATCGCTACGCCGACGCAAAAGCGCCGATATCCGCCGTCAGCCGCGCCGCGTCGCTCAGAAAGATGCCGTGCGGCGCGCCTTCATAGACGACGAGCCGCGCGTTCGGAATCAGGCGCGCCGTGCGCTGCGAAGTCAGTTCGAGCGGATTCGATTCGTCGCGATCGCCTTGCACGATGAGCGTCGGGACGTCGATGTCGCGCAACTCGTTGCGGAAATCGCCGCGATTGACGGTTTCGTTGCACGCGAAAAGCGCCTGATGCGACGTGCGCAATGCCATTTCCCGAATCCAGTCGATCATGGCCTGCGACGCGCCCGGCCCGGCGAAGGGACGCGCGTTGTCGGCCAGCCATTGCGGATAGTCCGTCGTCAAGTCGTGCAGGAAGGCATCGTTGTAGTCGCGGTCGATGCCGTCGGGATTGTCCGGCGTCTTCGCGAGCATCGGCAAGGTCGAAGCGATCAACGCGAGGCGCGCAACGCGCGTGCTGCCGTGACGCGTCAGATAGCGCACGGCTTCGGCGCCGCCCATCGAATAGCCGACGAGCGTCACGTCCGACAGATCGAGCGCATCGATGAGTGCGGCGAGATCGTCCGCAAGCGTGTCGTAGTCGTAGCCGCCGCCCGGATCGCTCGATCGTCCGTGGCCGCGCCGGTCGTAGGTGACGCAGCGAAAGCCCTGTCGCGCGAGCGACAGCATTTGATAGGCCCACATGTCGCCTGGCAGCGAATAGCTCGGAACGAAGACGATCGTCCTGCCGTT
Organism: Caballeronia zhejiangensis; assembly: GCF_000698575.1. Lineage (GTDB taxonomy): Bacteria > Pseudomonadota > Gammaproteobacteria > Burkholderiales > Burkholderiaceae > Caballeronia > Caballeronia zhejiangensis. The sequence goes on along the minus strand of NZ_JFHD01000007.1, from coordinate 192,575 downwards.
GCCCGGCGTGCCTTGCGGATGCCAGTCGCGATAGAACAATTCGACGCCGTCTGCGGTCGCGATAAAACCTGGGCGTGAGTGCTTTGCAGGCATTTCCGTCTCCTCGTCGATGAACAGTGTGAGTGCATCGTCGCAGGAGAAAGTGAGCCGGACAATTACGCCAGAGGTAATAGGCCGCGTGCAAAAAAACGCCGCCCGGGGAGGCGGCGAGAGCGTCCGCTTGTGGGCTCGTTAGTCGAGTGCGGACGCTTGAGGAGACAGGGCGAATGAACTCAGTATGGCAAAGCGCCGCGCCGCACACAATCGCCGATTCGAATCACTGCATTTCAGCATGACCTGAAGATAGTTCGATATGCAGATTAAACGATCCGGCATTGCTATTTTCGGATTTATCTCGTGCTTTACGGTATTCCTATGAACCTTGATTCATATAAACTCAGCACGCGTTTCAAACACCGTTCTATTGCAGTCATTCATGTACTCCGATTCATTCGCACCTCCGCTCTCTTTGTCCGATGCGGCCCACGCGCTGGCCGTCGCGCTCGACATTCGCCGCTCGGGCGACTGGCTCGCGCTCGAACGTTTCTGCGTCGAAGCACTGGAACGATTCCCGAGAGACTACGAGCTTCGCTGGCAACTGAGTCATTGCTATTGGCTGCGTCACGACAGCGTATCGGCGGAAGCGATCATGCGCGAAGCCGCGCGGCATCATCCGGACAATGGTCACGTGACCGGCGCAATCGCCATGTACCTCAACGAGCAGTCGCGCTACGGCGAAGCGGAAGCGATGTACCGTCTGGCGCTCTCGCAGACGCCCGATGCGGCCTGGCTCGCCGTCGATCTCGCCGACCTCGAATTGCGGCGCGGCGCGTGGCGCAGCGGCTGGATGCGCTTCGATCGCCGCACATCGGAACAGGGCGACAACGGCGTCGTCGCGCGCATGGAGCGGCTCGCGCCGGGCTGGCGCGGGCAGCCGCTCGACGGCAAGCGCGTCGTGGTTTACAGCGAACTCGGCCTGGGCGACGACATTCAATTCGTGCGGTACTTTCCGCAATTCGCGGAGGGCGTGCGAAGAAACGGCGGCGCGACGCTATTGGCGGTGCGTTCGGCGCTGTATCCGCTGGTGCGGCGGTTCGTGCCGGACTGCGTGCAGATCGAAGCGCACGACTTCGGCACGGTCGATTACACCGTCGGCATGATGAGCCTGCCTGTCTGGATCGGTCTGCTGCCGCATCACGTCGATGGCCGCGCGTATCTTCACGCCGCGCCTGAGCGCATCGACGCGTGGCGGCGCGAACTCGCATCGGACGGCACCCATGCGTTGCGCGTCGGTCTCGTGTGGGCGGGCAGCCCGACGCATCGTCGCGACGCCCAGCGCAGCATTCCCGTCGAAGCGCTCGCGCCGCTCTGGAGCCTGCCGAACGTCACGTTCCATCCCGTTGCGCCGGGCCGCGAAGACGATATTGCCGCAATGCGTTCGGCGGGCGCGCGTATCGCCGGCGTGCCCGACTATCGCGAGCAGTTTCATGATTCCGCCGCGTTCGTCAGCGCGCTGGATGTGCTCGTGACCATCGACAGTTCGCCGCTGCATCTCGCCGGCGCGCTCGGCAAGCCGGTGCTGGCGATGATCGATCGCGCGTCGCATTGGTGTTGGGGTGAAGACGAGACGCAGCCGTGGTACGACTCGGTGCGGCTCATTCGTCAGCGCGAACCGGGCGATTGGGCCCCGGTTATCAGGCGCGTCGCTGCGGCGGTGTCGGGGCGGCTCATCGGACGAGCGGCGCCGGAAGATCAGCAGGCGTCCGCGCCCGTCAGTCTCGGGTAGCCGGGCTGGCTCGAGTCGATCGTCGTCACGCAGGCACCCTCGTTGAGATCGAGCGGGCTGTCGATGTCGCGCTTCGAGCCGTCCTTCATCTGCACGCTGTAGCGGTAGATTTTCGCGGTCTGTTCCGGGGCCTTCTGGAACAGGTTCGTCAGGTCGAAGCTCAGGCCTGCGCCGCCGCCCACGCCGTTCCATCCATTGCCGCCGATGCCGCCGCCGCCCACGCCGACGGTCGGTCCGGAAGAAGAAGCCGTGTTCGTCGACACAGTCGTCAAATACTGTTTGCCAACTATGCGGCCGGTCGCGAGCGTGCCGTCAGCCGGCAGCGGCGCCGATGCGCCCGGTCCCGATGCGCACGCCGCGAGAACGGCATATGCGATGGCCGCGAAGCCAGCTCGCGCAACGCGTTGAATTGTTTTTCGATCCGAGTTCATTCCAGCCTCTTCCTTCCATTGCCCTCGATGCGAGCGCACGAGTCTTGTGGAATCGGCCGCTAGCGCCGGCGTGGCGGGAACGTGGCGCAGAAATACGCCGCCTTCGAAGGGGCGGCGTTCGTCGACGATTCGTTCCGGAGCTTGCAAGCCGGCGCGCTTCGCGAGGGACGCGAATGCGCGGCGGGAATGTTGACTGATCGTGTTTCGCGATTGAACCAGATTGCTCCGATTCCTCGCACGGCAAACGGTCCCGCGATTCACCCCTTCAATAGATACGCGACGATCGCATCGCACACGCGCCCGAACATCTGCGTGCCGGTGACGGTCGTGCAGCCTCGCGCGCGGGCGGCCTCGATGAAAGGCGTGACCGGCGGCTTCGTCACGACATCGCCGACGAAGGTCGTCGGTGGCAGGCGCGAGACGTCGATCGGCAGCGGGTCGCCCGGACGCATGCCCGCCGGCGACGCATTCACGATGAGATCGTAGGTTTCGGCAGCCGAATCGTCGGCGACGCTCACCGCGCCGCGCCCCAGCGCAGCGAGGCGCGAGGCGAGGGCGCCGGTGCGCGCGGCGTCGAAATCGCGGATCGCGAGCGAGGCCACGCCCGCATCGACGAGCGCGTGGCCGATCGCCGAACCCGCGCCGCCCGCACCGATCAGCAGCGCGCGTTTGCCCTTCGGGTCGCAGCCCGCATCTCTCAACGCCGCCACCATGCCGATGCCGTCCGACGCGCCGCCGTGCCAGGTGCCGTCGGCATTGCGCTTCAGCATGTTGACCGCGCCGAGGAACGCGCCTTCATCGGTCAGCGAACGGCAGTATTCGGTCGCGCTGAACTTGTGCGGGACGGTGACGATCACGCCGTCGCAATTGCGCAGCGGCGCGATGCCCGCGAAAAACGCGCCGAGATCTTCGGGCGCGACGTGCGCCGGAATCACGATTGCATCGCGTCCCGCCGCACGCAGCGCCGCTGTTACGCCGGAAGGCGAGCGTACCTGCGCGATCGGATCGCCGACGATGAAATAGACGCGCGTCGCGCCGCTCAAGCCCGCATCGAGCGATGCGGAAAAAGAAGTGTCCTGCGCCATGCCTCGATTGCCTCCTGATCCGTGATCGGAAAATAGTGTGACCGCACTCGCTGAATGCTAGTTGAAAATGGAATGCTATTCAACAAAATTGCTACTTGAAGGAAGGCAACTAACGGTCTTCCCGAGTCGCGACCACCAAAAAACGCCGGCAGACAGACGGCTGCCAACGCGCATTCAGAGAACGTTCGGCTCGTGCGCGCCCGGACTTGCGCCAGCCGCTGCCAGCGCTTCGTGAAGTGTGTCGTACACGTTCGATGCGCCGAGCGCGGGCGTCAGTCCGTGCCGGTCCATGTCGCTGCGCAGGAAGCGGTTCACGCGTCCGAATATCACGACGACGCCGCGTGCGCGCAGCGTTTCGACCAGTTCGCCGATGGTGCGGGCCGCCGAATAATCGAGGTCCGTGATCGCGCCGGCATCGACGACAAAATGGCGCAACTCGTCCGGCGCCGTATCGACGAGATTCGTCACTTCGGACGCGAAGAAGTGATCGTTCGCATAGAACAGATCTGCGCCGAAGCGATAGACGATCAGGTGCGGCGCGGTCATCGCGGCGGGCCTCGTCGGCTCGTACTGCCACGGTTTGCCGGGCGCGACGGGCGTGAGCACCATCGTGTGCGGATGATAGCTGTGGCGCACGTGCCGCAGCAGCGATAACGCCACCGCGAGCAGAATGCCGTGCTCGACGCCCACCATGACCACCGCAGCCGCCGTGATGAGCGCGAGCGCGAACTCGCCGGGGCTTTCCGCGCGAATGTCCTTCAGGCTTTGCACGTTGATGAGCCCGATCGCGATCGTGAACACGATGCCCGCCAGCACGCAATGCGGCAGATAGCGCAGAAAGCCGCTCAAGAAGAGCAGCACGACGGCGACGACTGCCGCGAACACGAGCTGTCCGAACTGGCTGCGCGTGCCGGCGCGGTCGGCCATCGCGGTCTGCGTCGGACTGCCGTTGACGACGAACGTGCCGCTCACGGCCGCCGCCGCGTTCGCCGCGGCCAGACCGAGGATGTCGCTGTTGGTATCGACGTCCTCGCGATACTGCTGCGCGAAGACCCGCGCCGCGGCGGCGCTCTGCGCGATGATCATCACGAAGCACGACAGCGCGACCGGCACGAGGTCGAGCGATTGCTGCCAGGTGATGTCGGGAAAACGGATCGCGGGCAGGCCGCCATCGACCGGACCGAGCACCGAGATGCCGTGCGCGGCGAAATCGAACGCCTTGCTCGCGGCGATGCTGCCGATTACCGCGATGAGCGGCATCGGCAGGCGCGGCGCGAAACGCTTGCAGCCGAGAATCGCGACGACCACGGCGAGCGCGAGCACGAGCGTCGGTCCGTGCGCGTGCACGAGATGACCGAGCACGTAAGCAAGCTGGGCGAGACTGCGCGAGGACGGATACGGCACCGTCATGCCGAAGAGATCGCCGAGCATCGCGATCGACACCTGTACGCCGACGCCCGCGAGAAAACCGGTGAGCACCGTGCGCGACAGGAAATCGGCGAGAAAGCCGAGTTTGAAAAGCCGCGCGACGAGGAGCAGCGCGGCCGTCTGCAACGCGACCATGCCCGCCAGCGCGACGTATTGCGGGCTGCCCATCGCGGCCATCGACGAAACCTTGCTCGCGAAGATCGTCGCGGTCGCCGAATCGGCCGCGACGACCAGATGCCGCGACGCCCCGAACAGCGCAAACGCGATGAGCGGCAGGAACGCGGTGTAGAGGCCCGTCACCGCGGGCATGCCGGCGATGCGCGCATAGCCGAGCACTTGCGGAATGTCCATCGATGCGAGCGAGATGCCCGCGAGCGCGTCGCGCCACGCGGCGGCGCGGCTGATCGGCAGGATGCCTTTGAGCAGTGTCGTTTTTTGCATGCTGGCACCGTGTTCCTGAAGAGGCGATCGTGCCCCAAGGAACAGGCGGTGCCAAGACCCGCTTCGTCTATCGATAGAACGCCACGGTTTGCCGCAATCCGTCGATCAGCGGCGTTTTCGGAAGGCCGGGCAGCGATCGGGCGAGCGCGGGATCGTCGGGAAAGGATGTCGCGATGGGCAACGGCGCGCCTGCTGCGTCGATGCGCGCGCCGGGCGCGATGCGCTCGAGCGTCGAGACCACGCTTTGCATCGGCGTGATGTCGCCTGCGAGCGTGAACGCGTGCGCGCCGTCGAACGCGGTCACGAGCGCGAGTTCGTAGGCGGCGGCGACGTCATCGGCGTAGACGAGGCCGGTCGCGCCCGTGAAGGGAATCGTGTACGGCTCGCCGCGCGCGGCCGCACGGCACGCGAGACTCGGACCCGCGCTCGAACCGGTCTCGCGTCCGGCGCCGTACACGACGAGCGGCCGGAATCCGATGCTCGCGATTCCATGATCGTGCCAGTACGCCCGCGCCGAGCCTTCGCACGCGAGTTTGAACGCGCCGTAGTGCGTCAGCGGAAAGGGCGTCGCGCCATCGTCGGGGCCGAAGACGCCCGCGCTGCTCGCGTAAAGCACCGAGCGCAAACCGCACGCGATGGCCGCATCGAACACGTTCAGCGTGCCGATCAGATCGATGCGCGCGCCGCGCACAGGATCGGCGGCGCACGCGGGCGTAAGCACGCCCGCGAGATGTACGACGGCATCGCAGCCGTCGAGCGCGTTCGCCACATCGCGCGCCTCGCCGATATCCCCGATCCGCCATTGCACGTCACCGGCGCGTTCGGGCGCGAGCGCGTACAGAAGGCGCGCGTCCTCGCGGACATCGAATGCGCGCACATCCATGCCGCGCGCGAGCAGCCGCCGCATGACCCACGCTGCCAGAAAGCCGCTTCCGCCTGTAACCAGCACTCGCATACCGTTTCTCCATCGTCTCAAAAAGAACTTGGCTTACGTCGCGTTTCTGGAATAGTATTCCAATATCAAAGAGAGTTCTACAGGAAGCGTGCACATGGCGGAGACACTGGACAAACTGGAACAGAACGAGACCTTCGATGTAATCGTGGTCGGCGCGGGCGGCGCGGGCATGTCGGCGGCGCTGGTCGCGGCGATCGATGGCGCGCGGGTGCTGCTCGTCGAGAGCACCGAATACGTCGGCGGAACGACCGCGTACTCGGCAGGCACGACGTGGATTCCCGCGTCGAAGCACGCGGCGAGCGTCAATCGCGACGATTCGTCCGCGAATGCCGAAGGCTTTCTGAACCGCGCGGTCGGCGAGCGCAGCAGCGCCGCGATGCGCCGCGCGTTCCTCGACGCCGGCCCGAAGGCCGTCGCGCACATCGAAGCGAACTCCGATGTCAAATATCGCGCGCGGCCGTTCCATCCGGACTATCTGTCGGAAATCGAAGGCTCGACGTTGCGAGGCCGCGCGCTGGAGCCGCTGCCGTTCGACGGCCGCAAGCTCGGCCGCGCGTTCTCGCTGATTCGTCCGCCGATTCCCGAATTCACCGTGCTCGGCGGCATGATGGTCGACCGCGACGACGTCGGGCATCTTTTGAACATGACGAAGTCGTTGGCATCGTTCAGGCACGCGGCGAAACTGCTCGCGCGTCATGCACGCGACCGCATGAGCTCGCCGCGCGGCACGCGTCTCGTGATGGGCAACGCGCTGATCGGGCGTCTGCTTTACTCGCTGCTTCAGCGCGGCGTGACCGTGCTGACGAGCACGAAGGTGGAGGCTTTGCACGCGGGCGCGAATGGCATCGAAGCCGTGACGCTGAGCCAGATCAACGAGCGTCGGCGCGTCAACGTGAAGGGCGGCGTGATTCTCGCGAGCGGCGGATTCAATCGTCATCCGATGCGGCGCGCCGAGATGCTGCCGGGCGCCGATGCGGCGTGGTGTCCCGGCGCGCCCGGCCACAGCGGGAACGCGCAGGATCTCGCGCTCGCGGCGGGCGCGCGCTTCGGCGTTGGCGCGCTGTCGAACGCGTTCTGGGCGCCGGTCTCCGTGCGCAAGCGCGCCGACGGTACGACCGCCGTGTTTCCGCACTTCATCATGGATCGCGGCAAGCCCGGCATGATGACCGTCGACAAGTCCGGCAAGCGGTTTCTCAACGAAAACACGTCGTATCACCTGTTCGGGATTGCGATGCAGACGGCGAACAAGACGACGCCCGCCGTGCCCGCCTATCTCGTCACGGACTCCGAAGGATTGCGCAAGTACGGCCTTGGCATGGTGCGTCCGGGCGGCAAGGGACTCGCGCCGTTTCTCGCCGATGGCTATCTCGTCGAAGGCAAGACGCTCGACGAACTGGCGGACAAGCTCGATATCGACAAGGCCGGTCTCGCCGATAGCGTCGCGCGCATGAATCGCTACGCGCAAACCGGCGTCGACGCGGATTTCCAGCGCGGCACGACCGATTATCAGAACGCCAACGGCGACGCCAACTGGACCGGCCCGAACAAGTGCCTCGGTCCGATCGGCCAGGCGCCGTTCTATGCGGTGCGGCTCTATCCGGGCGATATCGGCGCGGCGACCGGCCTCGTTATCGATACCGACGCGCGCGTGCTCGACCGCGACGACCGGCCGATCGTCGGCCTCTATGCCTGCGGCAACGATGCGCAATCGGTGATGGGCGGCGTGTATCCCGGCCCCGGCATCACGCTCGGACCCGGTCTCGCGTTCGGCTATCTCGCGGCGCGCCACGCGACGTCGCGCGCGAAGCAACCGAAGCAGGACGAAGCGCTCGATCTTCCGGTCGATCTTTCAATGCACGCGCACGCCAAATGAAGCTCGAACCGATTCTCGAATGCGACGTCCTCGTGCTCGGCTCCGGCGCGGGCGGCTTGTCGACCGCGGTCACGGCGGCCACGCGCGGCCTGTCCGTGCTCGTCTGCGAGAAGGAAGACGTGTTCGGCGGCACGACCGCGTGGTCGGGCGGCTGGATTTGGATTCCGCGCAATCCGCTCGCGACGCGCGCGGGCATCGTCGAGGATGAAAGCGCGCCGCGCACGTATCTGAAGAGCGAACTCGGCGCGCATTTCGATGCCGCGAAAGCCGATGCGCTCATCGAGCACGGTCCGCGCATGATCGAATTCTTCGAGCGCAATACGTCGATGCGTTTCATCGACGGCAACCGCATCCCCGATTTCCACACGACGCAAGGCGCGGCGACGGGCGGCCGCTCGGTCTGCGCGATGCCGTTCGACGGACGCGAGCTCGGCCCGCTCATCGACAAGCTGCGTCCGCCGCTCGCCGAAGTAACGATCAAGGGCATGGCGATCGCGTCGGGACAAGACCTCGCGCACTTCCTGAACGCGACGCGCAGCGCGAAGTCGGCGTGGCACGTCGCGAAGCGTTTCGCCGCGTTTGCGTGGCACATGCTGCGTTATCGGCGCTCGATGCATCTGGTGAACGGCAATGCGCTCGTCGCGCGGCTGCTCAAGTCGGCGGCGGATCGCGGCGTCGATCTGCGCACGCGGGCGAAGGCGGTATCGCTGACGCGCGAGGCGAATCGCGTGACGGGCGCGCGCGTCGAGATCGATGGCGTCATGCACGACGTGCGCGCGCGGCGCGGCGTCGTGCTCGCGTGCGGCGGTTATCCGCACGACGCGAAGCGGCAGACCGAAACGTTTCCCGTGATGCCGCACTGGTCCGCCGCGCCCAAGAGCAATACCGGCGATGGCATTCGCCTGGGCGAAGCGGCGGGCGCGCATTTCGACGCGTCGCTCGAAGCGCCCGCCGCGTGGGCGCCGGTGTCGCTCGTGCCGAAATCCACGGGACGCGAAGTCGCGTTTCCGCATCTGATCGAGCGCGCGAAGCCGGGTCTGATCGCCGTCACGCGCGCGGGCAGGCGCTTCACGAACGAGGCGTCGTCGTATTACGACTTCATCTCCGCGCTCATCGGCACGACGTCGCCGGGCGAAGAGACGTGCGCGTGGCTCGTCTGCGATCACCGGTTTCAGCGCCGATACGGCCTCGGTTTCGCGAAGCCGTTTCCGTTTCCGCTGCGGCCTTACGAACGCTCGGGATATCTCAAGTCCGCGCCGACGCTCGAAGCGCTGGCGCAGCAATGCGGCATCGATGTGCGCGGCCTCGCCGATACGGTCGCCACGTACAACGGCTACGCGAAAGACGGCTTCGATCCGCAGTTCCACAAGGGCTCGACGCCGTATAACCGCGTTCAGGGCGATGCATCGCACAAGCTGAATCCGTGTCTCGCGCCGATCGTCGATGGGCCTTTTCACGCGGTGAAGATCGTGCCGGGCAGCCTCGGCACGTTCGCGGGTTTATCGACGGATGCGCGCTCGCGTGTTCTCGACGACATGCGCGCGCCGATTCCCGGCCTCTACGCGGTCGGCAACGACGCCGCGAGCATGATGGGCGGCCACTATCCCGCAGGCGGCATCACGCTCGGCCCAGCGATGACCTTCGGCTATCTCGCGGGCCTCGAACTGGCCGAACCGGCGCGCGAGGACAGCATCACGAATCTCTCCAACTTCCATCAGGCAAGGACTCTGCAATGACTCTGTACGACACGGTCACGTTGACGGTGAAGATCGGCGCGAACGCGCAGGTCTTCGAAAACATCAAGGCAAGCGGCGATGCGCCCGGCTCGAAGCTGCTCGGCTGCTGGTATTCGGATATCGGCGCGCTCGGCAAGGTCATGGTGCTGCGCGGATTCGAATCCGAAGCGGCGCTGATCGGGGAACGCCGGCGCTTGCTGCTCGAAGGCAATCCGTTCGGCTGCGGCGAGTTCATCACCGATGTCGAAGTGAACAGCTACGCGCTCTTTCCCTTCCTGCCGCTGATCGAGCCGGCCGTGCACGGCGGCATCTACGAGATGCGCGTCTACGGCACGAAGCTCGCGAGCCTGCAACACACGATCGACGCATGGCAGAACGCCGTGCCCGAGCGCACGAAACGCTCGCCGCTCATCGGCGCGATGTACGCGCTCGACGGCACCGTGCCGCGCTTTCTCAACATCTGGCCGTACAAGAGCGTGGACGAGCGCTCGCGGATTCGCGCGGAAGCCGTGAAGGACGGCATCTGGCCGCCGAAGGGCGGACCGGCGCATCTGACGACGATGGAATCGACCATCTACGTGCCCGCGCCGTTCTCGCCGCTGCGCTAACCGGAGATTGTCGATGTCACGACGCAAGCTATCTCTGTCCGCGCTGACGATCCTCGAACTGACGCCGCCGCAGATGGTCGAGTGCGCCGCGCAGGCGGGCTACGACTTCGTCGGCCTGCGCCTCGTGCCCGCGACCGATACGGAAGTGCGCCACGAGATCGTCGGCGCGACACCGCTGAAACGCGAGACGCTCGCGGCTTTGCGCGATACCGGCATCGGCGTGCTGGATGCCGAAATCCTGCGCCTCAAGCCCGACACGAACGTCGCCGATTACGAACCGATGCTCGCAACCGCCGCCGAGCTGGGCGCGCGCTACGTGCTCGTCGCGGGCAACGATCCCGACGAGGCCCGCACGGCCGAGCGGCTCGCCGCGCTGTGCGATCTCGCGAAGCCGTATGGCCTGTCGCCGTCGCTCGAACCGATGCCCTGGACCGACGCGAAAGACATCGTGCAGGGCGCGCGCATTGTGAAAGCGGCGCAGCGCGCGAATACGGGCCTCATCGTCGATCCGATCCATTTCGACCGCACGGGATCGTCGACGCGAACGCTGCGCGAATTGCCGCGCGAATGGTTCGGTTACGTGCAGTTCTGCGACGCGCCCGCCGAGCGCCCGAGCGATCTCGAAACGTTGCTGTATCAGGCGCGCGCCGAGCGGATGATTCCGGGCGAGGGCGGCCTCGATCTCGCGGGCATTCTGCGCGCGTTGCCCGACGATCTTCCGCTCTCGCTCGAAGTGCCGATGAACGAATGGGCGAAATCGGCGAGCGCGCTCACGCGTGCGAAACGTCTGCGCGAGGCGACGATTGCATGGCTGGAGGAAACATACGCCGGTTGAATTCCGAGGTGGAATCATGTTCTCATTCCGAATCATCGGAACTTCGAGAGACTGAAAGATGGCGGGAAATCTGGAGCGGGCGTTGTCGATCATCGAATTGCTGGCGAAAAACGGCGGGCGGATGCAACTCGCCGCCATCGCCGACACGCTCAATATTCCTCGCAGCGGCACGCATCGCCTGCTCGCGATGCTGATCGACGAAGGGTACGTGCGGCAGGACGAGGATCATGGCGAATACATGCTCGCGCTCAAGCTCGTGTCGCTCGCGCTCATCTATCTGTCGACGGGCGGCGTACTCGACGTGTCGCAGCCCGTGCTCGACCGGCTCGCGGCGCAATCCGGCGAACTGGCGCGGCTGGGCGTCGTCGAGGACGATCACATTACGTTCGTCGGCAAGGCGCAGGGCGCGAAGTCGGGGCTGCGCTACGACCCGGACATGGGCAGCCAGCCGCCCTTGCATTGCACGGCGAGCGGACAGGCGTGGCTGTCGTCGCTTTCCGATGAGGAGGCGCTCGAACTCGTGTCGAAGCAGGGCGGGCTCGGCAAGCCCGGCTCGGGCGGACCGAAGGCGCCGAAGACGATCCAGCAGTTTCTCGCCGATCTGCAGGCGGCGCGCAAACGCGGCTACGGCATCGCGAGCGAGACGTACGAGGCCGGCATGACGTCGATGGCCGCGCCGATTCATCATCCGGTGACGGGCGTCGTCGTGGGCGTCGTGAGCCTCGCCGGGCCGACGAGCCGTTTGCCGGAGGCGCGTCTGAAGGAGCTCGCGCCCGCGCTGCTGGAAGCGGCGTCGGACATGGGCGCGGCGACGTTGAGTTCGCCCTATTTCAAGCGGTCGGCGGCGAAGGTGGAGGGGAACGCTGTCAGTGCAGGCTGATGCTGGATTAGCCCGAATGGACGAGGTGACGCGGGGAAAACGCCCGCATTATCATCGTTTTCATCATGAAACGAGAATTTGAAATGCCTCCTCCACTCGATCCGATCGTGTCCGAATTTGCCACTGTCTGGCGGCGGTGGAAATGCGTCTGGTCGTGTCGATGCTGACGGCGAACTTCACCGCGCAACTCGCGACGAATCCCGCCGATATCCACGAGGTCTGCACCTTCACCGTCGGCCCGAACGAAATGCCGATGCGTCTTTTCTGCGATGAACGCGTCAGCCGGCGTCCACGGCATCGCGCGCGGATGAGGGCGCCGGCACGCCGCCTGTGGCCATCCACAGCACTTCGGCGTCTTCGTCGCTCGTCGAAATCGCCGCGTGGCCGGTGCGGCTGTCGAAGTAGATGCTGTCGCCGGCATGCAGATGCGTCGGTGCGTAGAGTTCGGAATAGAGGCACACGCTGCCGCTGATCACGTAAAGAAACTCCTCGCCTTCGTGACGGCCCCAGTCGTCGAACGCATCGAGCGTGTGCGCCGAAATGCGGATGCGAAACGGCAGCATCGCCTTGTGCGCGAGTTCGGTGGCGAGCAATTCCATCTGATAGCCGCGATACGCGTGGCGCTGTCCTTCGTTGCGGCGCGTGAGCGCGCGCCGGCCGCTCGCATTCGGCGCGGGCGCGGTGCCGAAGAGTTCGGCGAGATCGATCTGCAGGCCGCGCACGATTTTCTGAAGCACGTCGAAGGTCGGCGACATCAGCCCGTTCTCGATTTTCGACAGCGCCGACCGCGACACGCCGCACATGCGGCTTGCGGTTTCGAGCGTCAGGTCGTGCGCGAGCCGCGCGCGTTTCACGCGGGCACCGAGATCGGACGCGGATTGTTCGGGCGAATTCTTGGTGCCGGGGCTGGACATGGGAACGTGTGGGAGCGCTTTGTTTCCGATAATAACATCGCGCAAAACGGCGGCGAACGGCCCGCATCTGGTGACAACCCTAATATTGACGGCTGTTGTGAGCGCCATCGGCAGCGCGTATAGTCTCCTGACTTCCGAAAGTTTCTTATCAGAAACTTTTGCTCCGACGAACGAACCCGCTTCGCAAGGACTTTCATCGTGAATGCACAATCGATTCTTTCCGACCTCGGCATCGCGAGCCTCGTCACCGATGGCGATATCGCCGTCACTTCCCCGATCACGGGCGAAGTCATCGGCCGCGTGAAGCAGAACACCACCGCCGACGTCGACGCCGCGCTCGCCGCCGCCCGCACCGCGTTCGCCTCGTGGCGCAACGTGCCCGCGCCGCGCCGCGGCGAACTCGTGCGCCTGCTCGGCAATCGGCTGCGCGAGAAGAAGGAGGCGCTAGGTAGGCTCGTGTCGCTCGAAGCGGGCAAGATTCTCCAGGAAGGCTTGGGCGAAGTTCAGGAAATGATCGACATCTGCGATTTCGCCGTCGGTCTCTCGCGCCAGTTGTACGGCCTGACGATCGCGTCGGAGCGGCCGGGTCATCGCATGGCGGAGACGTGGCATCCGTTCGGCGTGTGCACGATCATCTCGGCGTTCAATTTCCCGGTCGCGGTGTGGTCGTGGAACGCGGCGCTCGCCCTCGTGTGCGGCAACGCGGTCGTGTGGAAGCCATCGGAGAAAACGCCGCTCACCGCGCTCGCCGTCGACCGCATCCTGCGCGATGCCATCGATGAATTCGGCGCGGCGCCTGCGGGCCTCGCGTCGGTCGTCATCGGCGGGCGCGAGGTCGGCGCGGCGCTCGTCGCGGACAAGCGCTCGGACATCGTCAGCGCGACGGGCAGCACGGAAATGGGCCGCAAGGTCGGCGTCGCGGTCGCGGAACGCTTCGGCCGCTCGATCCTCGAACTCGGCGGCAACAACGCGGGCATCGTGTCGCAGACGGCCAATCGCGATCTCGCGCTGCGCGGCATCCTGTTCTCGGCGGTCGGCACGGCAGGGCAGCGCTGTACGTCGCTGCGGCGTCTTTTCGTGCACGAAAGCATCTACGACGAAACCGTCGCGCGTCTGAAAGATCTCTACGCCAAAGTGCCCGTCGGCAATCCGTTGGAGCAGGGCGTGCTGATGGGCCCGCTCATCGACGTGCAGGCGTTCGCGCGCATGCAGGACGCGCTCGAACAGGCGAAGGGCGAAGGCGGCAAGGTGACGGGCGGCGAGCGCGTGACCGTGAAGGGCCACGAAAACGGCTACTACGTGCGCCCGGCGCTGGTCGAAATGCCGTCGCAGACGGAGGTCGTGCTGAAGGAGACCTTCGCGCCGATTCTCTACGTGATGCGCTACACGGATTTCGACGAAGCCATCGCCGCGAACAACGCCGCCGCGCACGGATTGTCGTCGTGCGCGTTCACCACCGATCTGCGCGAGGCCGAGCGCTTTCTGTCCGCATCGGGCAGCGACTGCGGCATCGCGAACGTGAACATCGGGCCGAGCGGCGCGGAGATCGGCGGTGCATTCGGCGGCGAGAAGGAAACCGGCGGCGGCCGCGAATCGGGCTCGGATGCTTGGAAAGCCTACATGCGCCGCGCGACCAACACGATCAACTACTCGTCGGAATTGCCGCTCGCGCAGGGCATCGACTTCAATCTGAGCTGAGGCCAACGTGAGTTCGAGCGTTGTCATCGTAGGTGGCGGCGTGATCGGCAGCTCGGTCGCGTACTTTCTGCGCGCATCGGACCCGACCGTGCAAGTCACCGTGATCGAGCGCGACCCGACTTACGCGCGTTCGTCGTCGGCGCTGTCGGCGGCCTCGATCCGGCAGCAGTTCTCGACGCCGCTTTCGGTACGCATGTCGCTCTTCGGCATCGACTTCCTGCGTTCGATCGGCGAGCGGCTCGAAGTGAACGGCGAGCGTCCGTCGATCGATCTGCACGAAGGCGGTTATCTCTTTCTGGCGACGGCGGCGGGCGCGTCGACGCTGCGCCAAAACCACGCGTTGCAGCGAGCGCTCGGCGCGGACATCAGCCTGCTCGACGCCGCGCAACTGCGCGCGCGTTTTCCGTGGCTCAACACGGACGATCTCGCGGCGGGCGCGTTCGGCGAGAGCGGCGAAGGCTGGTTCGACGGCTACGGTCTCGTGCAGGCGCTGCGTCGCAAGGCGCAGGCGCTCGGCGCGCGTTACGTGACCACGGAAGTCGTCGGCATCGAACGCGAAGGCCGGCGTGCGAACGCCGTGCGCGCGGCCAACGGCGAAACGTATCCATGCGATGTCGTCGTGAACGCGGCGGGCGCGTGGTCGCGTCCGGTCGCGGCGATGCTCGGCATCGACATTCCGGTGTTCGCGCGTCGGCGCAGCATCTTCAATGTGTCGTCGCCGGCGACGCTCGAGCGCGCGCCGTTGCTGATCGATCCCACGGGCGTCTATTTCCGTCCTGAAGGGCGCACGTATATTTGCGGCACGTCGCCCTCGGCGGACAACGATCCCGACGACCTGCCGCTCGACGAAGTCGATCACGCGCTCTTCGACGACGTGATCTGGCCGACGCTCGCGCATCGCGTGCCGGCGTTCGAGGCGCTGCGCGTCGAGCGTTGCTGGTCCGGCTATTACGAATACAACGTGCTCGATCAGAACGCGATCATCGGCCATCATCCGGATGTCGATAATTGCATCTTCGCGAACGGGTTCAGCGGACACGGCCTGCAACAAGGCCCGGCAACAGGGCGCGGCGTCAGCGAACTGATTTTGCGCGGGCGTTACGAAACGCTCGATTTATCGCCGCTCGACTGGACTCGCGTGCTGGAAGGCCGGCCGATCGTCGAAAAGAATGTCGTATAACTGATAGAAGACTGCCAACGCCGCTTTCCATAATCGATGATTCAAGTCTGCCCGGTCATGCACCGGGCATTTTTTTCGCTACGAAACAGACAGGCGGATTGGAACCGGTTCGGATTTGCGTTGCGAACGGGCATTCTTATCATCATCGTCAGGCTGGCGGGCTTCGTCCATTAATGAAATCCACTAGGGCCAGCCGCTTTCGATGAGTGCATTCTGAATCTGTCAAAACGCTTTTTTCGCGCTTCATAGATAGGAGACAAAACATGGAAGCCAATACGAGCGCGCATTTCTACGCCTGGATCGACGACGGCGAGCTGCCGCACGACACGAGCGTTCCGGTGTCGCATCGTTCGAGTCAGGTATCGGCCGAACCCGAATATATCGCAGAGATTTGCGGACGTTTCGGCAAGACCGATGACGAAAAAAACTCCTGCGTCATTCGCGGATATAACTGACGCCCTTTAATGCAGTGTGTTGCGTTCGTGAGACGCTTTGTCACGACGCATATTTACGCGCACAAAGATGCGCCATGCGATTCATGACGCACCTTCATGAAACGCATATAGCGAATTTTTGTGTGCGTTGCCAAACGGAACGCGGTCCGGTGAGTTTGTAAATCGGAACTGCGTAAATCGAACCCGCCGCGTGCGGGTTTTTCCATTCTGGATGTCCGGAAAACAGGTTCGTGCCGCCCGGCAGCGCCTGGCCGCCGATGGCACAATCGCCGCAACGCAGGCAATCAGGAGCAAAGGTGGCGAACCTGGATCTGGACAATCCGTTTCTCGAAGCGCTCGGCGCGACGCTCACGGAATGGCGCGCGGGCTACGCCGAATTCACGATGCCGATACACGCCGGGCATCTGAACCGGCAGCGCATCCTGCAAGGCGGCGCGATCGCCACGCTGCTCGACGCCGCTTGCGGCTACGCCGGTCTCTTTCCGACCGGCGCCGCGCCTGTGCACGGCTTCACTCTTTCGCTGACCGTGAACTATCTCGATCGCGGCATCGGCGACAAGGTCGTCGCAAAAGGCTTTCTCGAACGTCAGGGACGCTCCGTCTATTTTGCACGCGGCGAAGCGTGGGTCGACGATCGCGTGATGATCGCGAGCGCGCAAGGCACCTTCAAATACGCGCGCTGATGGCTACCCGCAATCTCCTTCGGCGTCTCGATCTCACGACGCTGCAACTCTTTCTCGCGGTGTTCGAGGAAGGCACGCTCACGCGCGCGGCGGAACGCGAGGCGATCGCGGTGTCGGCGGCGAGCAAGCGTCTGCTCGAACTGGAGCAGGCCGTCGGCGCCGCGCTGTTCGAACGCAAGGCGCGCGGCATGGCGCTGACGCCGGCGGGCGAAACGCTGCTTCATCACGCGCGGCGCGTGCTGCGCGATGTCGAGAACATCGGCATCGAACTCGCCGAACATGCGAGCGGCGTCCGCGGCTACGTGCGGATGATGGCGAATCTCTCGGCGATCGTCGAATTCCTGCCGGAAGACTTGCGCGCGTTTTCGTCCGTGCACGAGCAGATCAAGATCGATCTCGAGGAGCGCCCGAGCGGCGGCATCGTGGAAGGCGTCGCGGACAGTCTCGTCGACCTGGGCATCTGTTCCGGCGACGCCGACACGCGCGGCCTCGAAACCGCGCATTACCGGCACGACCGGCTCGCGCTCGTCATGCCCGGCGATCATCCGCTGGCGAAGCGCGCGAGCATCGCATTCGCGCAGACGCTCGACTTCGATCACATCGGGCTGCATTCGGCGAGTTCCATCAACCAGCGCACGCATCTCGCGGCGCGTCAGGCGGGGCGCGCACTGCGGTTGCGCATCCACGTTCCCGGTTTCGACGCCGTGTGCCGCATGGTGCAGGCGGGCATGGGCGTCGGCGTGCTGCCGATGCAGGTGTTCGAAGCGATGGGTCGTCAGCTCGGACTCGCGGCCGTCGCGCTCGACGACGACTGGGCAGCGCGCAGCCTCGTGATCGTCGTGCGCGATTCGGATGCGCTATCGCCCGTGAGCCGGCTGCTGTTCGATCATCTGCGGACCGTCGAAGCAGGCATTTAGCATTCAAAAAACCGGCGAGCGTTCGCGTTTGACGAACGATGCTTGCCGAAATGCGGTTGGACGTCCCCGAGCGTTCGCCAATAAGCTTGTCTCCATCGAAAAGCACATCATCAGGAGACAGCAGCATGAGCGGACCTCTCCAGGGCATTCGCGTCATCGAAATCGGCACGCTGATCGCCGCGCCGTTCGCGGCGCGCATGCTGGCCGAATTCGGCGCGGAAGTCATCAAGATCGAAGCGCCGAATACCGGCGATCCCCTGCGCAAATGGCGCAAGCTGCACGAGGGCACTTCGCTCTGGTGGTATCTGCAATCGCGCAACAAGAAGTCGGTGTGCGTGAATCTCAAGTCGCCCGAAGGCGCGGACGTGATCAAGCGTCTCGCCGCCGATGCCGACATCGTCATCGAAAACATGCGGCCCGGCTCGCTCGAAAAACTCGGTCTCGGCTGGGACGTTTTGCATGCAATAAACCCGAAGCTCACGATGGTCCGCATCTCCGGCTACGGCCAGACGGGTCCGTACCGCGACCGGCCCGGCTTCGGCGCGATCGGCGAGGCGATGGGCGGCATCCGTTACACGACGGGCGACGCAGAAGGGCTGCCGGCGCGCGTCGGCGTGAGTCTCGGCGATTCGCTCGCTTCGCTGCACGGCGTGATCGGCGCGCTGATGTCGGTGCTGCGCGTGAAGACCGGCAAGGGCGACGGCCAGGTGGTCGATGTCTCGCTCGTCGAAAGCGTGTTCAATCTGATGGAAAGCCTCGTACCCGAATACGATCTGCTCGGCCATGTGCGCGAGCGCAGCGGCGGGGCGCTGCCGGGCATTGCGCCGTCGAACACGTATCGCACGGAGGATGGCGGCTTCGTGGTGATCGCGGGCAACAGCGACCCGATCTACAGGCGGCTCATGAACGTGATCGGCCGTCCCGATCTCGCGGACGATCCCGCGCTTGCCCGCAACGACGGCCGCGTGCGTCACAGCGCAATGCTCGACGAAGCGATCACCGCGTGGACCTCGCATCACTCGATGGACGATGTCCTGGCGACGCTCGAACGCGAGGAAGTGCCGTCGGGTCGCATCTACTCCGTCGCGGACATCGTCAACGACGCGCATTACCAAGCGCGCGACATGCTGCTGAAGGCAGAACTGCCGGGCGGCGCATCGGTGAAGATGCCGGGCATCGTGCCGAAGCTCTCCGATACGCCGGGCGAAGTGCACTGGCAAGGCCCGGCGCTCGGCGAGCATACGCAATCGGTGCTCGAATCGCTCGGCTTCGCCGCGGATGAAGTGGAACGGTTGCGTGCCGAAGGAGCGGTGCAATGAATTACGAATACAAAGAACCGTTGGTCGTGCAGGAGGTCGCGCCGCGCGACGGTCTGCAGATCGAAAAGCAGTGGGTCGAGACCGAAGACAAGATCGCGCTGATCGACGCATTGTCGGCGTGCGGCTTCTCCCGCATCGAGGCGGGCTCGTTCGTGTCGCCGAAAGCGATTCCCGCGCTGCGCGATGGCGACGCGGTCTTCAACGGCATCCGGCGCGGGCGAGGCGTGATCTACGTCGCGCTCGTGCCGAACGTGAAGGGCGCCGAGCGCGCGCTCGCCGCGGGCGCCGATGAACTGAACCTCGTGATGTCCGCGAGCGAGACGCACAATCGCGCGAACATGCGTATGAGTTGCGAGTCGTCGCTGGCCGGTTTCGGCAATGTCGTTCGGCTCGCCTCCGGCAAGGCTTCGCTGAACGCGACCGTCGCGACCGCGTTCGGCTGCCCGTTCGAGGGGCGCATCGACGAAGAGCGCGTCGTGTCGATCGCGCGGACGTATCGCGAAATGGGCATCGACGGCATCACGCTCGCGGATACCACCGGCATGGCGAATCCGCGTCAGGTCGCGCGGCTGGTCGCACGCGTGCTCGAACACGTCCCCGCCGCCGATCTGACGCTGCACTTTCACAATACGCGCGGCCTCGGCCTCGCCAACGTCCTCGCTGCCTACGACACCGGCGCGCGCCGTTTCGACGCCGCGCTCGGCGGTCTCGGCGGCTGTCCGTTCGCGCCGGGCGCTTCGGGAAACATCTGCACCGAAGACCTCGTGAACATGTGCGATGAGATGAGCATTCCGACGGGCATCGATCTGCCAAGGCTGATTGCGCTGTCGCGCACGTTGCCCGCGCTCGTCGGACACGAAGTGTCGGGACAAGTCGCGAAGGCGGGACGCAATTGCGATCTGCATCCGGCGCCCGATTACGTGCAAGCGATCTAATTCAAAAGACCAAAACAACACTGGAGACAAAACATGAGCGATCTAAGCGTCCACGCGGCCGATGAGCCGCACATTGTCGGCAACACCTCGCACATCATCCGCAAGGTGGCATTGCGGCTCATGCCGCTCATCATGCTGTGCTATTTCTTCGCGTTTTTCGACCGCATCAATATCAGCTTCGCGAAGTTTCAGATGCAGAGTTCGCTCGGCCTGTCGGACACCGCATACGGTCTCGGCGCGAGTCTTTTCGTGATCGGCTATGTGCTCTTCGAAGTGCCGAGCAACATGCTGCTCTACAAGGTCGGCGCGCGCCGCTGGATCGCGCGCATCATGATTTCGTGGGGCATCGCGACCGCGCTCATGGTCTTCGTGCAGACGGAATGGCAGTTCTACGGACTGCGCTTCATCATCGGCGCGATGGAAGCGGGCTTCGCGCCGGGCGTGCTGTATTACCTGACGCTGTGGTTTCCGGCGAGCTATCGCGGGCGCATCACGTCGATGCTGTTTCTCGCGTCGGCCTTCTCGGGGCTTTTCGGTGCGCCGCTGTCGGGGCTCGTGCTCGGGCATCTGAATGGCGTCGCGGGCATCGCGGGATGGCACTGGCTGTTCCTGCTCGGCGGCCTGCCGTGCGTGCTGCTCGGCATTCTCGTGCTGAAGGTGCTGAAAGATCGCGTCGATGACGCCGCGTGGCTCACGAGCGACGAGAAGACGTATCTGAAGAGCCAGATCTCGACGCAAAGTCAGCATACCGACACCGGCCATTCGCTGTTCGGCGCGATCAGGACGCCCGGCTTCCTGATGCTCGGCCTGATCTACTTCCTGATTCAGATCGCGTCGTACGGTCTCAACTTCTGGGCGCCGCATCTGATCCGGGCGGCGGGCACGCAGAATCCGACGATCATCGGCTTGCTCACGGCCGTCCCATATATCTGCGGCGCGATCTGCATGGTCGTGGTCGGCCGCATGTCGGACCGGTCGGGCGAGCGCCGCAAGTTCGTCGCGACGCTGCTCGTGATGGCGGCTGCCGGCTTCTTCGCGGCGGGCATCTTCGACAAGCAGACGACGCTGCTCATCGCCGCGCTCGGCGTGATGGGCGCGGGTGTGATCGCCTCGATTCCGGCGTTCTGGGCGCTGCCGCCGAAGCTCTTGACCGGCGCGGGCGCGGCGGGCGGGATTGCGCTGATCAACACGCTGGGGCAACTGGGCGGCATCGTGAGCCCGGTGATGGTCGGCCGCATCCGCGACACGATGGGCAGCACGACGCCCGCGCTGTATGCGATCGGCGCGATGAGCGTGCTGTGCGCGCTGTTGCTGCTCTTCGGCTTGCCGCAGACGCTCAGGCAGAAGGATCATTCGGAGCGCAAAGCCTGACGCCAAGGCTTCTGCGAACGGGAAAGCGCCCGGCGGACTGCATGTCCTGTCCCCGGGCGCTTTTTGCATTTTGCATCTGGCGTTTTGCATTCATCAGGCCAGATGGCATCTTGCATGCCGCATTCAGTCTCGCATCAATCCTTCCACGTCCACTCGCGGATCTCGTCGCGATCGATGCCTTCCTCATGCGCGTACCGCACGCTCTCGATGATCTGGTTCTTGAGCCATTCCTTCGTATGCGCGCTGCTGCCCGCGATGCGCGGCACGCGGTCGATCACGTCGATCGCGAGCGTATAGCGATCCACGCCGTTGATGATCGCGAGTTCGAACGGCGTGTTGATGTTGCCGCGCTCGCGATAGCCGTGAACGTGCATGTTCGCGTGATTCGTGCGGTTGTACGTGAGCTTGTGCACGAGCGACGCGTACGAGTGGAAGTTGAAGATCACGGGTTTGTCGCGCGTGAAGATCGAATCGAAATCGCGATGCGACAAGCCGTGCGGATGCTCGGTGTCCGGCAGCAGCCTGAAGAGATCGACGACGTTGACGAAGCGGATCTTCAGATCGGTGCAATGCGCCTTCAGGATTTCGACGGCGGCGAGCGCTTCCATCGTCGCGATATCGCCCGCGCACGCGATCACGACATCCGGCTCCGCGCCCTGATCCGTCGACGCCCAGTCCCAGATGCCGATGCCCTTCGCGCAATGCACGATGGCGTCCTGCATGTTCAGATATTGCAGATGCGGCTGCTTGTCCGCGACGATCACATTCACGTAGTCGTGCGTGCGCAGACAGTGATCCGCGACGCTCAACAGGCAGTTCGCATCGGGCGGCAGATAGATACGCACGACGTTCGGGCTCTTGTTCGTGACGACATCGAGAAAGCCGGGATCCTGATGCGTGAAGCCGTTGTGATCCTGCCGCCACACGAGCGACGTGATGAGCAGGTTGATCGACGGCACCGGCGCGCGCCAGCCGACTTCGGTTTTTGCTTTTTCGAGCCACTTCGCGTGTTGGTTGAACATCGAATCGATGACGTGCACGAACGCTTCGTAGGTCGCGAAAAGACCCTGACGCCCGGTGAGCACGTAACCTTCGAACCAGCCTTCGAGCGTGTGCTCCGACAGCATCTCCATGACGCGTCCGTCGACGGACAGCGCGCCGCCGTCTTCGTCTTCGGGCAGCGTCTGTGCGATCCAGCGCTTGCCCGATACTTCGTACACGCCGTCGAGCTTGTTGCTCGCGGTCTCGTCCGGGCCAAAGAGACGGAAGCTCGTCATGTTGCGGCGGATCACTTCGCGCAGGAACGTGGCGAGCACGGCCGTCGGCGACGTGTAGACGCTTGCGGCGCGTTTGAACTCGAACGCGTAGTCGCGGATATCGGGCATGTCGAGCGATTGCCGCAGCGCGCCGCCGTTCGCGTGCGGATTCGCGCTGATGCGGCGCGTGCCTTCGGGCGCGAGCGCGCGCAGCGGTTCGATCAGACGGCCGTCTTCATCGAACAGTTCCTCGGGCTTGTAGCTGCGCAGCCACGCTTCCAGTTGCGCGAGACTGCGGGGATTGCTTACGGCATCCGCGATCGGCACCTGATGCGAGCGCCAGTAATCCTCGACCTTCCGGCCGTCGACTTCCTTCGGTCCGGTCCAGCCTTTGGGCGTGCGCAACACGATCATCGGCCAGCGCGGGCGCGTCACGTTCTCAGGATTGGCGCGCGCGTTCGCCTGAATCGCGCGGATATCGGCGATGCAGCGTTCCAAGGTCGCGGCCATGCGCTGATGCATCGTTTCCGGATCGTCGCCTTCGACGAAATGCGGCGCGTAGCCGTAGCCCCTGAACAGGTCTTCGAGCTCGTCGTGCGGAATGCGCGCGAGGATCGTCGGATTGGCGATCTTGTAGCCGTTCAGGTGGAGAATCGGCAGCACGGCGCCGTCGGTCGCGGGATTGAGAAACTTGTTCGAATGCCACGATGTGGCGAGCGGGCCGGTTTCCGCTTCGCCGTCGCCCACGACCGCCGCGACGATCAGATCGGGATTGTCGAACGCCGCGCCGAACGAATGCGACAGGCTGTAACCGAGCTCGCCGCCTTCGTGAATCGATCCCGGCGTTTCCGGCGTGCAATGCGAGCCGATGCCGCCCGGCGACGAAAACGCGCGAAAGAGCTTGAGCATGCCGCGCTCGTCGAAACTGCGATCGGGGTAAATCTCCGAGTAATGGCCTTCGAGCCACGAGTTCGCGAGCGTCGCGGGCGCGCCATGGCCGGGACCGGAGACGAACAGGACGTTCAGATCATCGCGCTTGATGAGCCGGTTCAGATGCACCCAGACGAACGACTGGCCGGGATCGGAGCCCCAGTGTCCGAGCAGACGCCGCTTGATGTGTTCGCGCTCGAGCGGCTCGCGCAGCAGCGGATTCGCCCGCAGGTAAATCATGCCGACCGAAAGATAATTGCAGGCCCGCCAGTAGGCGTCGATCTTCGCGAGAAGATCGGGATCGAGAGGCGTCTCGAGGGCGGTCGTGCGAGTGACGTCGTCGTTCAATTGGTTCTCCTGATGAGTGAGAGGATTGGTCGAGCGTCGTGCGTGCGGCTTGCGCAGATCGAATCCTGCGCGCTGGTTAATGATCGGCTGTGATTGTGGCGGTTTGGTTGCAGGGCACGCGCGGCGCCGTCCGGTACATCTTACCGGCGGCGCGGCAACGATGGTGGCGAGCGCGTCATTCCATCGCGGCGTGGCGGAGGTCGTAGTCCATGATAAGCGCGCGGTTATCTTCCCACATGCCGATGTAATGAACCATGAAGCTGTCCGGGCGGCGATAGACCCAGGGCGTGTTCAGTTCGATGAAATCGTAAATGCGCGTCGCATCGAAGTCCGGCAGCGAGTGGAAGACATCGATGAAGTAATACTGATCGCCCTGGTTCGCATAGATGTGGGATCTGTCGTCCAGGTTCCGGCACCTTTCGATCACACGCGCGAGAGCGTCGTAGTTCTGCTGATTGCGCTGAAAGCCCATGATGCCGGAGTTGAACGCCCACGTTCCGATATCGCGTGCCAACACGGTGTCGCGTTCGCGCGTGAGCGGTTCGAGACGGCGGTTCATGTCGTTGATGAGCACATCGGCATCGAGCCAGAACACCCATTGATGATGCGGCAAGTACGCGTGCAGCAACGCGGCCTTGTGCCAGTTCGCCGACGTCTTTCCGTCGTTCAATCGCGGCGGAACATCGCGATGCACGTAAAGCGTGTAACCGTGGCGTTTGCAATATTGCCTGATGTTGGCCTCGGCGATGCGCCCGTACTGCGCGATATTCGGCGTATAGAGCATGACGATCGCGATCGCGTGGTTCGGTTGATAGACGCTTTGCGTTTCGGTTTCATGCACGCCCGGATTGGCGAGCGAGAGAAACGGCGTTGCGCGCGTCCTGCATTCGTTGATGTGTTCAAACGCTGCCGCACGAAGCCGCCGATGATGTTTCTCGTCGCGAAAGCAGGTGGAGAAGCTGTTCCACGTCGCCCAGACGCATTCGAGATTGACCGCGGCCGGAAGCACAACGTACACGTCGCCGACGCGGAACTGTTGCGGGCAAATCGTGAAGTCATGCAGCATTTCGCCTTCGTTTTCCGGCAACGCGACGCCGAGCCGGCAGCGGCCGACGAGATCCGCGAGCTTGCGGCGCACCGGTTCCGTATTGCGGAAGATGAGGATATCCGTCTGCGGGATATGGCCTTCGGCGCAAGTCAGGAGCCAGTCGCGCCCGGCCATGAGATCGGGCAATGCGACGGGCCGCAGTATCGCGGCGTTCTCGCTCAGCAGCATGAGGATTTCGTTCGGCGCGGCGCGGCTCAAATGACGCAGCAACGCTTCGTACTTGTAGACCCATTGCAGGTGCTTGTTGCTTCCCGACAAATCGGACAAGTCGATCTCGATGTGGCGATAGCCGAATTCCCGTGCGTAGTGGCGATGGTTGGCGAGCGCGCCGGGCGCGTGGTCGGACAGAAGGCTTAGGACGATCATGAGAGGCGGAAAGCGTTTGAACGGATTGCTTGGGCGAACCGCCTAGCATCGCTGTAAAGCGTTCCGGGTCGCATGGGAACTGTCCGAAAAGCGCCAGTAATACGCCGTTTCTCAAGCGCCCATAGAATGTCCGAATGATCCGAAAATCCGCTTCCATCGCCGACGCGCTGCACGGCTTTCATCCCGCCGTCGCCGCGTGGTTCGGCGCCCGCTTTCCCGCGCCGACCGCGGCGCAGGCGCGCGCGTGGCCGCTCGTCCACGCGCGCCGCTCGACGCTCGTCGCCGCGCCGACCGGCTCCGGCAAGACGCTTACCGCGTTTCTCGCCGCCATCGACGAACTGGTGCGTGACGGCGTCGCGCGCGGCGGGACGCTGCCGGACGAGACGCGCGTCGTATACGTGTCGCCGCTGAAGGCGCTGTCGAACGACATCCACGTCAATCTGGAGGAGCCGCTCGCGGGCATCGCGCAGACCTTGCGCGAATCCGGCGTGGCGGCGCCCGAGATTCGCGCGGCCGTCCGTACCGGCGACACGACGCAGCAAGAGCGCAACGCCGTCAGGAAGCGCCCGCCGCATATCCTCGTTACGACGCCGGAATCGCTCTACGTGCTGCTGTCGTCCGATTCCGGCCGCGCGATGCTTTCGACCACGCGCACGGTGATCGTCGATGAGATTCATGCGGTCGCGGGCAGCAAGCGCGGTTCGCACCTGAGCCTGTCGCTCGCGCGCCTCGACGCGCTGTGCGAGGAAGCGGGCGGGCAGCGGCCCGTGCGCGTCGGCTTGTCGGCGACGCAAAAGCCGATCGAACTCGTCGCGAAGTTTCTCGTCGGTGATAACCAGCCCTGCGAGATCGTCGATGTCGGACATGTTCGAGCGCGCGATCTCGCGCTCGACCTCCCGCCGATGCCGCTCGAAGCGATCATGTCCAACGACATGTGGGAGCGCGTCTACGACCGTCTCGCGGAGCTTGCCGGGCTGCATCGGACGACGCTCGTCTTCGTCAACACGCGGCGCATGGCCGAGCGCGCGGCACGGCATCTGACCGAGCGCCTCGGCAAGGAAGCCGTCGCCGCACATCACGGCAGTCTTGCGCGCGAGCATCGGCTGGACGCGGAGCAGCGTCTGAAGCGCGGCGAACTGCGCGTGCTGATCGCGACGGCGTCGTTGGAACTGGGCATCGATATCGGCGATGTCGATCTCGTCTGCCAGATCGGCTCGCCCGGCTCGATCGGCGCATTCTTGCAGCGTGTCGGGCGCTCCGGGCATCACGTCGGCGGCGTGCCGAAAGGACGGCTTTTCCCGACCTCGCGCGACGATCTGATCGAATGCGCGGCGCTCCTCGATTGCGTGCGGCGCGGCGAACTCGATGCCCTGACGATCCCGCACGCGCCGCTCGACGTGCTCGCGCAGCAGATCACCGCCGAAGTCGCGTGCCGCGAGTGGGGCGAGGACGCACTGTTCGAGCGCATCACGCGCGCGTATCCGTACGCGACGCTCGATCGCGCGCATTACGAGGCCGTGCTGCGCACGCTCGCGGAAGGCTATACCGGACGGCAGGGCGTGCGGGCGGCGTACGTGCATCGCGATGCGGTCTCGCGCACGCTGCGCGGCCGTCGCGGCGGCAAGCTGACGGCCGTGACCTCGGGCGGCGCGATACCGGACAACGCCGATTTCGCCGTGATCCTCGAACCGCAAGGCTTGCAGATCGGCACGGTGAACGAGGATTTCGCCGTCGAGAGTCTCGCGGGCGACATCTTTCAGCTCGGCAATACGTCGTACCGGATCGTGCGCGTGGAAGGCGGGCGCGTGCGCGTCGAAAACGCGAACGGCCAGCCGCCGAACATCCCGTTTTGGCTCGGCGAAGCGCCGGGCCGCAGCGACGAGCTTTCTCATGCGATTTCGCGTCTGCGCGCCGATGTCGACGCATGGCTCGATAGCGGCGTCGAAGCGACGGTCGCGCGGCTTGCACAAGAAAGTGGCATCGACATCGAAGCCGCGCGGCAGATCGTCGATTATCTGGCGCGTTCGCGCGCCGCGCTGACCGTGCTGCCGACGCAGGACACGCTCGTCATGGAGCGCTTCTTCGACGAATCCGGCGGCACGCAGCTCGTCATCCACGCGCCGTTCGGCAGCCGCGTGAATCGTGCGTGGGGACTCGCGCTGAGAAAGCGCTTCTGCCGCACGTTCAACTTCGAGCTGCAGGCGGCCGCGACCGAGGACGCGATCGTGCTGTCGCTGACGGGCAGCCACAGCTTTGCGCTCGATGACGTCTGGCGCTATCTGAAATCGGCGACTGCGGAGCACGTGCTGATCCAGGCGCTGCTCGACGCGCCGCTCTTTGGCGTGCGCTGGCGCTGGAACGCGACCAACTCGCTTGCGCTGCCGCGCTATACCGGCGGGCGCAAGGTCGCGCCGCAGTTGCAGCGCATGAAAAGCGAGGATCTGCTCGCGGCGGTGTTCCCGGATCAGGTCGCGTGCGCGGAAAACATCGCGGGCGAGCGCGACGTGCCGACGCATCCGCTCGTCGAGCAGACGATCGACGATTGCCTCCACGACGCGATGGATGCCGACGCGTGGCTCGCGCTCCTGCGGCGCATCGAAGCAGGCGATGTGCGGCTCGTCACGCGCGAATTGCCCGCGCCGTCGCCGCTCGCGGCCGAGATTCTGTCGGCGCGGCCGTATGCGTTTCTCGACGATGCGCCGCTCGAGGAACGCCGCACGCAGGCCGTGCTCGCGCGCCGATGGAGCGATCCGCAATCGGCGGACGATCTCGGCGCGCTCGATCCCGACGCCATCGCGAGCGTGCGCGACGAAGCCTGGCCCGAAGTCACGAGCGCCGATGAAATGCACGAGGCGCTTTCGACGCTCGCCTGCATCGCCGAATCCGAAGCGCAACGCGACCCGCAATGGATCGCGTGGCTGGATGCGCTCGCGCGCTCCGGCCGAGCGACGCGTCTGCAGATCGCGGAGCACGACGCGCTGTGGACGCCCGTCGAACGTCTCGCGTGTGTGCGCGCCGTCTACGAGCATGCGCCGATGCATCCGTCGCTGCAGCCGCCGCCCGGTTTCGACGATGCGTGGACAACCGACGACGCGCTCGTCGAAATCGTGCGCGCGCGTCTGTCGGGATTCGGGCCGCTGACGGTGCCGGAGATCGCCCGTCCGCTCGCGCTGCCCGCGTCGGCGATCGCGCTCGCCCTGACGCGGCTCGAAGCGCAGGGCTACGTGATGCGCGGACGGTTCGCGCCGGGCGCGCAGGTCGAAGAGTGGTGCGAGCGGCATTTGCTCGCGCGGATTCATCGCTATACGGTGCGGCGGCTGCGTCGCGAGATCGAGCCGGTCGAGCGGCAGGATTTCATGCGCTTTCTGCTCGAATGGCAGCGCGTCGCGCCCGATTCGCGCGGCGAGGGCCGCGACGCGCTCGGCGCCGTGCTCGAACAGCTCGAAGGTTTCGAGGCGCCCGCCGTCGCGTGGGAGGAAGAAATACTGCCGGCGCGCATCGCCGATTATTCGGGCATGTGGCTCGACGATCTGTGCCGCGCGGGCAAGCTCGTGTGGACGCGTCCGGCAGGACGCTCGCGCGCATCGGGCGGTCCGGTGCGCGGCACGCCGATCGTGCTGCTGCCGCGCCGTCACCTCGATGCATGGAACGCGCTCATGCGTCCCGACGAAGCGCCGCAACTGTCATCGCGCGCCGAACGCGTGTTCGACGCGCTCAAAGCGCACGGCGCGATGTTCTTCGACGAACTGCTCTCCGACGTGCGCCTTCTGCGCACCGAACTCGAAGACGCGCTCGGCGAACTGGTCGCGCTCGGACTCGTCAATGCCGACAGTTTCGCGGGCCTGCGCGCGCTGCTCGCTCCGGCGGCGAAGCGCAACGCGTTCGCGCGGCGTCCGAGGCGCGGTGGCCTCTTCATCGGCGGAATGGACGACGCGGGCCGCTGGGCGCTCCTGCGCCGCGCGAAACCGGACGACGCGCGCGAAGACGGCGATCTCGAACACATCGCGCTGACGCTTTTGCGGCGCTACGGTGTCGTGTTCTGGCGTCTTCTGGAGCGCGAGGCGCAATGGCTGCCGCCGTGGCGCGATCTGCTGCGCGTCTATCACCGGCTGGAAGCGCGCGGCGAGATTCGCGGCGGGCGCTTCGTCGCCGGGCTCGCGGGCGAGCAATTCGCGCTGCCCGAAGCCGTGCCGCTGCTGCGCGACATGCGCAAGCGGCCGAAGGACGGCGTGTTCGTGGCGCTGTCGGCGGTCGATCCGCTCAATCTCGTCGGCACCTTGCTGCCGGGAGAAAAGGTGCCGGCGCTCGCGGCCAATCGCGTGCTGTATCTCGACGGCGTGCCGGTCGGCGCGGTGGTCGCGGGCAAGACGCGCTATTTCGGCGATTTCGATGGAGAAGGGCGCGAGCGCATGCGTCTCGCGCTCGTCAAGCGCACGGCGCGTTCGCTCGGCAGTTCCATCGGCAGCGGAGTGACGGGCGCGAGCATGCCGACGCGCCATTGAAGCGGCGAAGGACGCGATCCCTCGCCGCTATCGACGTTATTTCTTCGAGACGAATCTCGTGGTGAACGGACCGGCCTGCGTAGCGGGCACGTCCTTCACCGGCACGCCCGGATAATCGACGACGCGATTCGTCGCCGATGCCGGCCGGATGCGAAACAATGGACGCACGCCATCGCGCGCGCCGCCGACGATCGTATGCATCGCCTGCCTGTCGAGTTCGACGCTGTCGGCGAGATCCCTGATTCTGATGACGGCCATGGATGCTTCCTCCAGAGTGGGGAGTCGCAATCGAGTATAGACAATCGTCTTCGATGTGCCGGAGCGACTCCGTGATCCGCAACACCGATCGCGCGTGAACGCCAATGGCGGCACAAGGCGCGTGCCTTCTGCCGCAAAGACGTTCGTGAAGATCAATGCGAATCGCGTGCCAACGCCGCGTGCGAGCTGCGTGAACTGTCCAGTGCGTTGATTTTTTTGTCCTTTTCGCCACGCGGCGAGTTCGTGCCAAGCGTATTTCGATGGCGTGACGCCAACACTCGTCATCGATGTGTCGGTCTCCGAACGACATGTGCGCGATGCCGCTCATGATCGAAAACGCCATTTGCGAAAGCTCCATGTGAAGGCTAGTATCGAACGATCACCGGGGTTTTGTTACGACAAGTAGTTGTCGATCGATTGGAGCCGCGTCGCGTCGCACAGATGACAAGTTTTGCGCAAGCGATTCGTACTTATCGGGGCGACGGCGGGTCGCGCGACGAGTTCTTTGCGGGAGTGGACGGCGCACTGGCGACCGAACAGACTCCGGCAAGGCGGCTCATGGAGATCCTCGACGAGGAGCACGCGGCGCGGCCGTTGCCCCCCGACATCTATGCGGCCATCCGCCGCCGCATCGAGCATGCGGCGCGCATGCGTCCCGAAGCCGATTCTCCCACCGGGCCCGCGAGCCGCGACGAGACGCGTCTGCAAACGTCGCCGGGTTTCGCGCCGCCGCCTTCGCGCGATCCGAGCGGCGGCACCGGGAGTCAGGCGACGCAAGTGATGGTCGATCACGATCAGCAGATGAAAGGCGTCGGCGACACGCTCAACAGCCGTTTCGTGCTGGAAGAATGTCTCGGCATCGGCGGAATGGGGACCGTGTACAAGGCGCTCGATCTGCGCAAGCTCGAAGCGTCGGACCGGCGCCCGTATGTCGCGATCAAGGTGCTCAATCTCCAGTTCCGCGGCAATCCGAAATCGCTGATCGCGTTGCAGCGCGAGGCGCGCAAGGCGCAGCAGCTCGCGCATCGGAATATCGTCACCGTGTACGACTTCGACCGCGACGGTCAGGTCGTCTATCTGACGATGGAATATCTGTCTGGCCAGCCCCTCTCGCGTCTGCTTCGGAACCCGAACTTCAAGGGCATGCCGTTCTCCGAGGTCTTTCCGATCTTCAAGGGCATGGCCAACGCGCTCGCCTACGCGCACGAACGCGGCTTCGTGCACTGCGATTTCAAACCG
Organism: Caballeronia zhejiangensis; assembly: GCF_000698575.1. Classification (GTDB taxonomy): domain Bacteria; phylum Pseudomonadota; class Gammaproteobacteria; order Burkholderiales; family Burkholderiaceae; genus Caballeronia; species Caballeronia zhejiangensis. The sequence goes on along the minus strand of NZ_JFHD01000007.1, from coordinate 160,999 downwards.
GCCAACGTGTTTCTCACGGACACGTCGGAAGTGAAGGTGATCGACTTCGGCATTTCGCGCGTGATCCAGCGGCCCGAGGAGGAAACCGAGGCGACCGTGTTCGATCCCGGCAGCCTCGGCGCGCTCACGCCCGCGTACGCGAGCCCGGAGATGCTGGAGCATCGCGAGCCCGATCCGCGCGACGACATTTACGCGCTCGGCTGCATCACCTACGAATTGCTGACGGGCAAGCATCCGTTCGATCGCGTGCCCGCGTTGCAGGCGAGAAGCGCGGGCATGAAGCCGCAGCGTCCCGAGCATCTCGGCAACAAGCAGTGGAAAGCGCTGAAGGCCGCGCTCGCATTCGAACGCGAAGCGAGGACGCCGAGCGTCACGCAATTTCTCGAAGATATCGCCGACGAAAATGCCGCGTCGCCCGCGGGCCGCAAGGGAAAAAAAGGCGGCGTGCCGAAGTTTGCGATCGGCGCGGCGGCGCTCGTGGCCCTGCTGGCGGCGGGCGCGGGATATTACTTCTACGATCAGTCGAGGGGCGGCGAGGAAGTTGCGCACGAAGCGCCGCCCGCGCCGGCAGAAGGCAGCGCCGCGGGCACGGTGACACCGCATTCGCCCGGCGCGCCCCCCGCTTCGGCGGCGGTGGCGGTCACGCCCGCCGTGCCCGCGACGCCCGTTCCCGAACTCACGATGGCCGCCGTCACGCCCGTGCTCGGGAGCGTGCCGTGCTCGGCGCTGGTGGCGTCGGTGCACGATCAGACCGTCGACGTGCAGGGCTTCGTATCGCAGAAATACGGTCTCGCGCGACTGAAGGAAGCGCTCGGCCGCGTGCCAGGCGTGAAGACGACGAACTTCGGCGTGCAGCCGGTCGCCGACGACAAATGCGATCTGCTCAAGGTGTACGGCCCGTTCTGGACGGCCAACCGCCAGTCGGGGCGACCGGCATCGGTGCACACGCGCTCGCGCGCGACGAGCCTTACCGAAGGCGACCCGCTCATCGTCGATCTGATGACGCCCGCGTTCGAGTCCTACGTCAACGTCGACTATTTCATGCTCGATGGCAGCGTCGTGCATCTGTTGCCGAACGCGCGCTCGCGCGACAACCAGGCGCCCGCGAACTACACGGCGACCATCGGCACAATGGGCGATTGGGTCGTCGGCAAGCCGTTCGGTTCGGAGATGATCGTGCTGACAGTCACGCCCGCGCCGCTCTTCGACTCGCCGCGCCCCGACAGCGAAGCGAAGTCCGAATATCTGCGCGCCGTCGACAAGCGGCTCTCGGCGCTCGCGGGCAAATACGGCCGCGAGCGCGTCGCCGTCGATATCTTCCAGATCACGACGCAAGCCAAAAAGTAGCGCCGGCTCAGGGTTTCGTGGCGGACGCCAGCACACAGGGCATCGGCACGAGCAGCTCGCCGTGCCGCGCGTACGCCGTCACGCGGGCGTGCACTTCCTGCGCGATTGCGGCAAGCGCGCTTTTCGATTGCGCGCGCAGCAGCGCCGCCATTCGCACGCCGCCGTGCATCAAGGCGTCGAGCGGCGTTTCGGGCAGCACGAGATGCCACGTTTGCTCGACTTCGACGGCGCGCGCGTCCGCAAAGCCGGCTTCGGTGAGCACGCGCACACATTCGTCGGGATCGCTGAAGCGAAAGAAGGGCGGCGAGGGCGGCAGTCCGACATCGAGCGTCCCATGCAGCCGGACCGCGTCGAGCACCATGCCGAAGCCGACCGCGCGTTCGGGTGCAGCCCACGCGGTGAACGCAATGCGTCCGCCCTGGCGGAGCACGCGCGCCGCTTCGTCGAGCGCGCGCTCGGGCTCGGGAAAATGCAGCATGCCGAAGTTGATGCCGACGGCGTCGAAGCTTTCGTCGCCGAACGGCAACTGCTCCGCGCCCGCGAGATGAAACTCGATCTCGGGATGAAACTGCCGCGCGTGCGCGATCATCGACGCGGAAAAATCGACGGCCGCCGCAGTCGCGCCACGCTCGATCGCCGCCGCGGCGAGATTGCCCGGCCCGGCGGCGACATCGAGCATGCGGATGCCCGGCGCGACCGAAAGCGCATCGAGCAGCGCGGGATGCGCCTGAACGGTCAGCCTTCCAAAATAGTCCTCGTACGACGGGACCACATGCTCCCAGCCGTCCTTCTCGAACGCTGCGAATTCGTCGAATTGCATGACGCACCTCCGCTCGCCGCACGCGCGGCTCGTCGTTGCCGGAGGCCGGGCCTCGTCAGGACCGCGCGAGGCTAGGTCTTGGGCTTCTCGATAGAAGCTTTGAGTTCGTTCAGGGCGTCTTCCATGCGTTTGCTGACGAGCGCATAGGCTTCGGCCTGAGTCTGCTGGGTCGTGCGCGCGATGTCCTGCATGTCCGCGAGCGCGTTGTGCAGCGCGCGTTGCACGACTTCGTTGGCGTTGAACGGCGGTTGCGTCGAGGTCGTGGCGAATTGTTTTGCGATGCCTTCGAGATCGCTCAAGGTCCGGCGCAGGATTTCGAGTTGTTTGTCGCGCAGCGCCTCCATGCCGCCGAACGCGACGCGATTGGTCGCCGCGAGCGCTTCGACGTCCTTGCGGCGCGATTCCATGATCGCGGTGACGTCAAACCCAGGAAGCTGGTACTGCTGGAACATGGCTGCAAACTGGCTGAACGGATCGCTGAAATTTTGGTTCATCGTGCCTCCCCAGGGTTTTGTCGGTCGAATGCGAGCCATTCTTGCGGGCAAAGGCGAGGATGGCCCGGGCAGCATGCGCCGTGTGCGCGAAGCCATGCCAACGCGCAGCCAGCACCTGATACTACCAATATAAGCCGTGGAAATGGGGCAAGGGAAAACACCAGAACGAGCGGTCGCCTCCCGAGCGCGCGCGGCGTTCGGTTGAGGTTGATGCAGGTCAATTCGTGCCGCGCCGAGCAAGCGACCATTGAATTATCGCGGCGCGGTATCGGTGCGCCCGACGGTCGGGAGAACATCATGATCAGGGGTGAAGGGCGCATCGTGGCGGCTTTGGGCGCGGTGTTCGTGACGCTGGGCGGCATCAATGCGGCGCTGCGCGGCCTGCTCTTCGACGAGACGTCGGTGATGTACTACGGCGTGCTCGCGATACTCATCGGGGCTGCGTCGTTCGTCGTGATGCTGACACCGTTCCCGAGCGACGAGCCCTGACGATTGAGCGCGTGCCGATCAGATTCTCTCCTCGTCGGCGAATACGCCGTGCTCCGCCTTGATCTGCTCGCGATCGATGCACTGGACGTGCCAGCGTCCGGTGCTCTTCATGCCCGCGCCGTCGGCATACCAGAGGACGCGTCCCGCGAGACCCTCGCATGGGCCATCCGGCGCGTCGACATCGAGGCGCTCCAGAACGCAGATGGGATCGCCCACTTGCTGGCCGCAAATCATCGTGCCGTTCGAACCTGTGCGCAAGCCGCCCCAGTCCGGCACATCGACGGACTGATGACCCTCGCGCGACCATCGGCGGGTTTCCTTGTCGAGCCACAGGATGGCGTAGGCCGCCGATTGAGCGCCTTCGAAGCCATCCAGCTTGACCGTGATACGCATGTCATCCTCCATGAAGCAAATTCGATGGACGAAGACGCTCGGCGCTTTCGCCGGCCATGAGCGTCCTCGGTTGAATGGCGGCTTGCGCCGCGCGTATTGTTGAGGCGTTGCGACGCGATCTTCTCAGACCGCGATGAGAGGTTCGAACTGGACGCCGCAGATAAGTTTAATCGCGCCGCATGTAATGGGTTCCATCGCCGATGCGTTCGTATGGCACGCTTCGGATCGCGAACTTGCCGCGCCGCAACAGCGATGATGTCCGAACCAAACAAGCAAGTCCGATGCCGAAATGTGTCGCCGACACATGTTCGCTTCGTGACTGCATGAGTCAAGTTTAGTACGACAATCTGACCGTTCAGCGACAGTCATCGGAGGCAAATCGCCGCACGCGCGAGCAACCGATGCGCGATGCGTGCGCCGCATCATCGCGTGATGTGGTGTAACCAGAATGCCCGTCGAGCGTGCATCGGTGCACCAAGGCGGCTTCGCGCGCCCCAGCGCATCGCGCGTGCGTGCCGTTCGTTTGCTGCTGCGACGGACAACACGCTGCGCTGCAATATCGATGGAGATGAATTCATGCGCGCAATGGTCTTCGACGGCAACGGTCCTTTCCTGCAGTTGCGCGATCTGCCCGATCCGGTGCCGCGCGCAGGTGAACTGCTCATCGACGTCCATGCGTGCGGCGTGTGCCGCACCGATCTCCATGTAGTCGATGGCGAGCTCGCGCATCCGAAGCGGCCCGTGATACCGGGCCACGAGATCGTGGGAACGGTCGCGCGGCTCGGCGCGGGCGTGACGAACTTCGCGCCCGGCGATCGCGTGGGCGTGCCGTGGCTGGGCCATACCTGCGGCCGTTGCCGCTACTGCATCGCCGGCCGCGAGAATCTCTGCGATGCGCCGGGTTTCACCGGCTATACGATCGACGGCGGTTACGCGCAACGCGTCGTCGCCGATGCGCGCTACTGCCTGCATCTGCCGCAACGGTATTCGGACGTGGAAGCCGCGCCGCTGCTTTGCGCGGGACTGATCGGCTATCGCACGCTCGCGGTGGCCGGCGACGCGCAGCGCATCGGCATCTATGGCTTCGGGGCGGCCGCGCATATCGTCGCGCAGGTGGCGAAGCATCAGGGGCGCGCGGTCTATGCGTTCACGCGTCCGGGCGATATCGCGGCGCAACGTCTCGCGCTCGCCCTGAAGGCGCATTGGGCGGGCGGCAGCGACGAGACGCCGCCCGATGAACTCGACGCCGCGCTGATCTTCGCGCCCGCCGGCGCGCTCGTGCCCGCGGCGCTCAAGGCGGTCGCGAAGGGCGGCGCCGTGGTGTGCGGCGGCATCCACATGAGCGACATTCCTTCGTTTCCGTATGCGCTGCTCTGGGGCGAGCGGCGCGTCATGTCGGTGGCGAATCTCACGCGCGAGGACGGCCGCGCGTTCATGGGGATCGCCGCGCAGTTTCATTTGGATCTGCACACGACACCTTATCCGCTCGACGAAGCGAACCGCGCACTCGCCGATCTGCGCGACGGCAAGCTGACGGGCGCGGCGGTGCTGACGGTCCGCGCGTGAATCAGTGATGTTCGAGCATCGCGCGATCGACGATGCGGACCTGACGCCCGTTGAGCCCGATCGCGCCTTCGCGCTGCAGCTTCGAGAGCGTGCGGCTCACGGTTTCGAGTTCGAGCCCGAGATAGCTGCCGATATCCGCGCGCGTCATCGGCAAGAGAAGATCGACCGGATGTCCGCCGGATGACGTTGCGCCCGCGTCGAGGCGTTCGGCGAAATCGAGCAGGAACGCCGCGACGCGTTCGCGCGCGGGCATGGTGCCGAGCATCAGCGCGAGACGCGATGCGCGCACGATCTCCGCGCTCATGATCGCGAGCAGTTCGTGCTGCATCCCCGCGTATTCGCGACACAGCGGTTCGAGAATGCCGACCGGCATGATCCGCACGACGCTCGCTTCGAGCGCGACGGCGTCGCTTTCGTGCCGGTTCGTGCATATGCCGTCGAGACCGAGCGTTTCGTTTTCGAAGTGAAAGCCCGTGACCTGCGTGTGCGGCGCGCTGTCATCGTCGCTGCTGGGGAATGTCGCAACGGTCTTGAAGCAACCGCTTTGCACCGTATACAGGCTGCGCAACGGCTCCCCCGCGCAATACAACGCATCGCCACGCTCGACGGTGCGCGTCGGAAACGGGATCGCGTCGGTGTCCGAAAAGCGGACGTGCAACGTCGGCGCGCGCCGGGTCGAAGCGCCTGCATCGATTGAAGGTTCCATTGCGACTTCCTCCTTCAAGACCAGTATGGTTCACGAATGGAGGAAAAGAAAATCGGCCTGACTCGCGCGACCGTTTCAGAACTCGATATCGAGTTCGTCGATTTCCTCGGCTTCCTGTTGCGCATCGGCGATCCAGCGGCGCATCTCCGGCATCGCGAGAATGCGCTCGCCGTACGCGACGATATCGGCGTCGAGCTTGACATCGTAGGTCACGAAGCGCGTGACGACCGGCGCGAACATCGCGTCCGCGCACGTCCGTTCGCCGAACAGATACGGACCACCATACTGCGCGAGACATTCATGCCAGATCGTCACGATCCGCTCGATGTCGGTCTGCGCGCGCGCCCATACCTTGAAGCCCGGAAAGTGCGCCTTCAGGTTCATCGGCAGGGCGGAGCGCAGTGCGGCAAAACCCGAGTGCATCTCGCCGCAAATCGCGCGGCAATGCGCGCGTTCGGCGCGCTCCTTCGGCAACAGGCCGGCATCGGGGCATACTTCATTCAGATATTCCGCGATGGCGAGCGTGTCCCAGACCTTGATGCCATCGTGAAAGAGACACGGCACGAGTATCGATGGCGACAGCAAAAGCAGTTCGGCGCGCGCGCCGGGATCGTCGGCGGGCATCACGACTTCCTCGAACGGCAGTCCGCTGAACTTCGTGAGCAGCCAGCCGCGCAGCGACCAGGACGAATAGTTCTTGCTGCTAATGGTGAGCGTGGCGTTCGCCATGAGTCGTTCCTCGCGCGTCGTGCACCAAGACGGATCGAGCGCGGTGCGCCCAAGCACCGAAGCGCGGCAAAACGCGCTCGTGAATGGCATCTGTGCAAAGCCTATGCCAATCGCGTGACATATGAAGGCCCATGTAGCCATCGATTGGCATGGCTATTGCCTCCTTTCGTCGCCATGAATCCGTTCACCTATGCGGGCTATCAGGCCTGGTCCGATTCGATGCTGCCGATCCGCCACGCCGCCACGCTCGTCGAAGGCGCGCTGCGTGTCTGGAAGGATATCGGCGAGACGCCGCAGGCCCGCGGTATGGCGGCGCTCTGCGAACAGGTCGCGCTCACGGGCCTGACGCACGCGCGGCCGCCATTCGATATCGCGCCGGTGCAAGCCGAAGGCAAAACGATGCGCGTCGTGGAAGAAGTCGCGGCATCGACGCCGTTCTGCGATCTGCTGCATTTTTGCAAGGACGATGCGTCCATCGTGCAGCCGCGCGTGCTCGTTATCGCGCCGATGTCGGGCCACTTCGCGACCCTCTTGCGCGGCACCGTGCAGACGATGCTCGCCGATCACGACGTCTATATCACCGACTGGCGCAATCCGCGCGACGTCTCGCTGATGCACGGCCGCTTCGGCTTCGACGAATACGTGCAGCACATCATCGATTTCATCGAGACGATCGGGCCGGGCGCGCATCTGCTCGCCGTCTGCCAGCCGACCGTCGCGGCGCTCTCGGCGGTTGCGCTGATGGCCGAGGACCGGCATCCCGCCGAGCCGGCGAGCATGACGCTGATGGCCGGTCCCATCGATACGCGCGTGAACCCGACGCGCGTGAACGAACTCGCGAAAAGCAAGCCGATCGACTGGTTCGAGCGCAATCTCATCAGCATGGTGCCGTTCGGTTTCGCGGGCGCGATGCGGCGCGTTTATCCGGGCTTCGTACAGCTGGGCGCGTTCATGTCGATGAATCTCGCGCGTCACATCGAATCGTTCGAGGAGATGCATCATCAACGCGCGAAGGGCGACGTCGCGAAGGCCGATGCGATCCGCGTTTTCTACGAGGAATACTTCGCGACGATGGACCTCACCGCGGAGTTCTATCTGGAAACCGTCGACACCGTGTTTCAGCGGCACGCACTGCCGCTGAAGCAGCTCGAAGTGCGCGGCCGCAAGGTCGATCCGTCGGCGATCCGGCGCACCGCGCTTTTCACCGTCGAGGGCGAGCGCGACGATATCTGCGCCGTCGGCCAAACGCTCGCGGCGCAGGATCTGTGCGACAAGCTGCGGCCGTATCTGAAGGCGCATCATGTTCAGACGGGCGTCGGCCACTACGGCGTGTTCAACGGCAAGCGCTGGGAGCAGCAGATTTATCCGCGCATTCGCGCATTGATCCACGACAACGAGCCCAGTCCCGCCGGTGTGAATGCGCGCACGCAGCCGATGGTGCCCTTGCACGCAATCGCGCCGCTCGCACGCGAATCCACGGTCGCAGAGGATCAGGCGCAGACGGCGAACGCGGGCGATGACAAACAGGCGATCGCCGATCCCGAATAACGCTAGCTCGAGAGCGGCAGAACGATGCGCGACTCCGCGCCGCCGCCGTCGCGCGCGCGCAGTTCGAGCGTTCCGCCGTGCAGCCGCGCGATGCGCTCGACGATTGCAAGTCCGAGGCCCGTGCCCTTCGGCTGGCCTTCGCCGCCGCCGCGCTTGAACGGCTGCTTCAGCGCTTCCGGATCCTGACCGCCGAGGCCTTTTCCGCGATCCGCGATCACGACGCAGGCCGTGTTCGCCTCGCGATCTGTCCACGTCCGCACTTCCAGGCCGACTACGCCGTAGAGCACTGCGTTCTGCATCAGGTTCATGAGCATCCGCATCATGCTGATCGGCCTGAACGGGAACGGTTCGATCTCGCCGAGATCGAGCGCGAACTCGTGCCCCAGTCCGGCGAAATCGGCGGCCAGATTGGCGATCAGCGCGTTGAGATCGCCGACGACGGGCGTTTCCTTCGCGCCGCTGCCCGCGTAGTCCATGAACTGCTGAAGAATCGTATCGATGGTGTCGAGATAGCCTTCCGCCGATGCCGCGAAAGCCGCGTCCGTCGATGGCACGGCGGACATCGCCATGGCGAGGCGCAGCTTGGTCATCGGCGTGCGAATGTCGTGCGAGATGCCCGCGAGCATCAGCGCGCGCGTGGCGTCGGCTTCCTTCAGCGCGGCCGTCATGCGATTGAAGGCGCCGCTGACCTGGGCGATTTCCGTCGGACCGTCGGTCGGCAGGACGCCCGGCTCGCCGCCCGCGGACACGAGCCGAGCGGCATCGGCGAGATGCGCGAGCGGACGGTTCAGATGGCGCTGGATCAAGTACGCCGTCGCGAACGCGAGCGCGCCGAGTCCGAGCGAAAGGAAAAGGGCGGTCGCGAGGCCGTCGTCGTGCGCGGCTTCGGGCACCGGCAGCGCCAGCCAGCGCGGCTCGCCCGCCAGATGCGCGCGGATCCACAAGCGCTGCTGACCGTCGTCGGACGCTTCTGCGCCTTGCCAGCGCACGAGCATGTCGGCGGGCAGATGCGCGCGCAGGCTCTCGATGAACGTCCGGCGCTGATACGTTTGATAGAAGCGCAAGCGCGATCCCGGCGCCATGTCGCGCGCGCCGGCGGGCAGTTCGGCGCGAAGGTCGAGGTTCACGGCAACGCCTTGCGCGGCTTCGGGCGGCGAAGTTTTCAGGAGCGTATCGAGCGTGACGATATAGCTCGCGAAGGTCGCCGCCGCGCGCTCGATGCGCGGCGTCTGGATGAAATGGAGCAGCACGGCGATCGCGCACACCTGGCTCACCGCGACGAGCGCGACCAGCAGCAGGATGTTGCGCGCGAAGAGCGAGCGCGGCGCCCACTTCACGATTCGATTTCCGCGAGCAGCATGTAGCCGACGCCCCACACGGTCTTGATGAACCGAGGCTTGCCCGGATCTTCCTCGACGATCTGACGCAGCCGCAACACCTGCACGTCGATGCTGCGATCGAGCGCGTCGTGATCGCGGCCGCGCGTGCGGGCGATGAGGTTGTCGCGGCTGACCGCGCGGTTCGGCGACGAGCCGAGCGCCGTGAGCAACTGCATCTGCGCGGAATGAATCTCGAACGGCTCGCCGCCGCGATACAGCTTTTGCTTCGCGAGATCGAGGCGGAAATCGCCGAAACGGATGCGCTGCTGCGTATGCGTCGGGTCGCCCGCCGCAATCTTCTGGCGGCGCAGCAACGCACGCACGCGAGCGACGAGTTCCTGCGGCAGAAAGGGCTTGGCAAGGTAATCGTCGGCGCCGGTTTCGAGGCCGACGACCTTGTCGACCGGATCGCCTTTCGCGGTGAGCATCAGGATCGGCAGCGTCTGGCCTTCGGCGCGCAGGCGCTTGCAGACCGAGAGGCCGTCTTCGGGCTCCATCATCCAGTCGAGCACCAGCAGGTCGTAAGGCTCGCGCTGCAAATAGCGGTCGAGCCGCTTGCCATTTTCGACGACGCGTACCTCGAAACCCTGCGAACTCAGAAATCGCTGCAGCATGTTGCGCAACTCGGCTTCGTCGTCAAGCACGATGATCTTCGGCAGGGTTTCCATGGAGGCTCCGGGTCAGCGTTGCGCGGCGTGCTCGTGCATGAAGGCTTCGATTTGCGGCAGCGTGACGTAGCCGTTCTTCTGCGTGTCGATTTCGTCGAAGTGCTTGGCGACCATCGGCATGCCCGTGGATGCCTGCTCGCGCGTGAGCTTGCCGTCGTGCGTGGTGTTGGCGCTCGAAAAGCGCGTCTGCAACTGGCCGAGCACGTGTTCGAGGCGCGGGCTCGCGCCCATCGGCTGCGTAGCGGTCTGCGCGAACGCCGCGCCCGACGTGGCGCACGCCGCGCATGCCGCAAGGATGACAAGAATCTTTCGCATGGCTCTCTCCCCTGATTCGCTACGGATGAACGTCGACGGTGATGCCATTCTATTGAGCCGCGCCGCGAACGCAATCTTGGGGATGCTACGAATCATGTCGCCGTATTTCGCGTTCGATGCCGCGCATTCGCGCCGACATCCCGCGACATAAGTTACGACTCACGCATCGGGCAGGGCTTCGCTATCGTTCTCATCGCCGGCAGTTGCATTTCTTTGTTGCTGCCGTATTCAACGTCTCACGATGCATGAGGACTTCAACATGAATTGCCGTTTGCTCAGCGTTTCCGCCGTTGCCGCCATCAGCCTGACCTGCGCGAAGACCGCATCGGCTGGAACGAGCGTGCAGGTTTCCTACGTCGCGCCCGCCGTCGTTTACGCGCCGCCGCCGCGTCCCGTGTACTACTACGCGCCGCCGCCGAGGCCGCCGTATTACTACGTGCCCGCGCGCACGATCGTCGTCGAGCCGGCGTTCGCGCCGGTGGTGGTCGCCGCGCCGCCGCCTCCGCCGCCGCAGCCTGCCGTCATCGTGACGCCGTATGGAGTTGCGCCTGCCGTCAGAGTGACTTACGCGCAGCCGGTGCTCGCGACGCCCGTCGTCGTCATGCATTGATCAATGCGATCCACGGCCGCCTCCTATACTGGATGAACCGCATCGGCGCAACTGCCGATGCGGCGGCGAGCCCGGCGCGTCGCGCCGTTTCATGGCGTTCCAACAGGAGGATCGAGCCATGCTATTCATCGTCAACTGGACTGCGCAACCCGAGGCCGAACGACTCGCGGCCGAGCGATTCCTGCAAACTCGCGGCGCGCCGCCCGACGGCATTCATCTGCTGGGCCGCTGGCATGCGATCGGTTCGATCTGGGGTATCGCCGTGTGCGAATGCGACAACGTCGAGCCGCTCGCGCAATGGGCGCACGAATGGGCCGATTTGTTCATGTTCGACATCAAGCCGGCGATCACGGACGAGCAGGTCGGAAAAATGCTCGCCGAGTATGCGCAGCGACAGTAGCGGGGCAAGCGGCCCGATTCGTCGTACGAACGCGCGTCGAGAGCTTAGGGTTTGCGTGGCTTGCAGCGGCACGGAGAATGCCTCAACATCACAAATGTACTAGTTAGTTCAAATTTGAGCGCCATATTCGATCTCCGCGAAGTTGTTTCAAGCATGGCGCCGTCAAGGAGCGAAGCGTGACCCAATCCCCTACGAAAGAACCTTGCGTCATATCGGTTGCGATCACCGGCTCGGTGCCGCGCAAGAAAGACAATCCCGCCGTGCCGATCACGATTGCCGAGCAGATCGAAAGCACGCACGAGGCGTATGAGGCGGGCGCGACGCTCGTGCATCTGCATGTGCGCGACGAGGATGAACGATCGAGCTCGGACCGGCACAGGTTCGCGGAATTGCAGGAAGGCATCCGCAAGCATTGCCCTGACATCATCATCCAGTTCTCGACGGGCGGGCGCGGGCGTTCGTTCGAGCAGCGCGGCGCGATGCTGGACTTGAAGCCTGACATGGCGTCGCTCGCGACGGGATCGGTCAACTTTCCGACGATCGTCTACGAAAATCCGCCCGATTTCGTGCGCTCGCTCGCGCAGACGATGCTCGATCACAACGTGAAGCCCGAGATCGAGATCTTCGATCTGGCGATGCTCTATAGCACCGTCGATCTCGTGAATCAGGGTTTGTTGAAATCGCCTGTACACGTTCAGTTCGTGCTCGGCGTGAAGAACGCATTGCCCGCGCGACGCGAGATTCTCGAGTTCGAGGTCGAGCAGTTGAAGAAGAATCTGCCGGATGCCACGTGGACGGCTGCGGGCATCGGGCGCCATCAGCTCGAAGTGAATCATTGGACGTTGCAATTGGGCGGACATTGCCGAACGGGACTCGAAGACAACGTGCGCTGGGACAAGGACACGCTCGCGAAGAGCAATGCGCAACTCGTGAGCCGGGTGGCGTCGTTATGCGCGGAGTACGGTCGGCCGGTGGCGACGGCGAAGGAAGCGAGGAAGCTGTTGTCGATCTGAATTTCGATGGCGATGGCCGAAGCGCGCTTGCGGGAGACCGCGGGCGCGTTTTTGTTTACGCTGCGCAATATCGCTTCGCATGCCGAAATGTCATTCACGGCTCGCACTTCGCGTGCGGTGAAATACTGAGCATGGGACAGGCGGCTTGCGGTGCCTCGCGCGAAAATCTGCCTGACAAAATCTGCCTTACAATCGGTCTCCACCCTGACAAGCACGTCACGCGCGAACATGAACGAGCGTAAGTCATCCGGCCTCGCCGACCGGATTTATAGCGACATCCTCAACAGCATCATCGAAGGCGAGTTCAAGGAGGGCGACCGGCTCCTCACCGAACACGCGCTCGCGGAACGATTCGCCACCTCGCGTCCGACCGTGCGCGAGGCGCTCGCGCGGTTGCGCGCAGACGGCATCATCGTGACGCGGCGCGGATCGGGAACGATCGTGGGTCGCCGCCCCGATCCCGACGTGCGCCGCTTCGCTCCGCTGGAAACGCTATCCGACATTCGTCGCTGCTACGAATTTCGCGTGGTGACGGAGTCGGGCGCGGCGGAACTGGCCGCCGTCAAGGCCGAGGAGCAAGACATCCGCGCGATTCAGGACGCGTGGGACCAGCTCGAACGCGTCGTCGAAACGCAGGAGGGCATCGGCGCGAAAGACGATTTCGCGTTTCATCTCGCGGTCGCGCGAGCGTCTAAAAATCAGTTCTTCATCACCGTGCTGTCGTTCATCGAAGAACAGGTCGAAGTCAGCATGAACCTGTCACGCAACCTGTCGTACGTGAAGACGCTCGAACGCCAGCGTCTCGTTCAGAGAGAGCATCGCGAAATCCTTGAAGCGATCCGCGCGCGCGATTCCGCCCGAGCCGGGCAAGCGATGAAGGCGCACCTCGAGAACGCGGTCGAGCGCATGTTCGGTGAATAATTTCGACCCGACAGTTGTCACACAACCTTAGCCAACTTGCGATAAACCGGCTCCCTCCCGGCAAAGTTGTTTGACAACTTTAACCCGCCTTGCTACCTTCTGCGGACCTTTTCCGTCGATTCAGCGAGGCGTCATGAATACCGATCCCATCGTCGTCAGCGAGTTTTCCGCATCCGTCATGGCGGTGCCGCCCCTGGCGCGTCGCCCGGATTATTCGCTCGATCCCAAAGCCAACCGCAGGCTGATCGCTCATATCGAGGCCGGCGGCGTCTCCACGCTGCTTTACGGCGGCAACGCGAATCTGTACCACGTCGCCGTCAGCGAGTTCCGGGAGTTGCTTGACATGCTGGCCGAGTCGGCTGGTCCGCGGACTCGCGTCATTCCGGCCATCGGCCCTGACTACGGGAAGATGCTCGATCAGGCGCGCATCCTCGCGCAGACGGGCTACCGCACCGCGATGATCCTGCCGCTCGCGGGTTTCACCACGCCGGAGGGCGTCGCGCACGGCCTCAGACGTCTTGCCGATGTGGCCGGCATGCCGTTCACGCTCTATATCAAGAGCGAGAGTTACATCGACGTGGACGGGCTTGCCGGCCTCGTCGATGACGGCACGCTGCTCGCGGTGAAATACGCGATTCAGCGGGCCAATCCAGCGGACGACGGCTATCTGCGGCGCTTGCTCGAAAGCGTGCCGGCGTCGAAGGTCGTGTCGGGCATGGGCGAGCGCCCCGCGCTGGTTCACACGCGCGACTTCGGTCTCGCGTCATGGACGACCGGCTCGGGATGCATCGCGCCGCACGCAGTGATGGCGCTGCTGCGCGCCGCAAAAGCAGGCGGCACCGGGGCCGATTCCATCCACGAGCACTTTATGCCGCTCGAAACCCTTCGCGACGAAGTCTCGCTGATCCGCGTTCTGCACGACGCCGTGACCTTATCGGGCATCGCCGACATGGGCCCGATACTGCCGTTGCTGAGCGCGTCGCCTGAAGCTGCCTTGCCGGCCATCGAACGTGAAGCGCGCGCGCTGCTCGCATTCGATGAAACCCTCCGCGTCTCCGGGAAACGTGCAGGAAACCCCAGTTAAATACAGGTTAAAGCGGGAGGTAACAAGCGCTCGGGGTATATCCCGAGTCGGCTTGCAAAGCGCTATCGGCAGAGGAAAAAAGGCGGTTCGGCTGTTTCGGTAACAGCATCGGCGGGTTGCGATTTGCTTGACATCCTATAACCTCGTTAGCTATTTTTCAGCATCCAAGCCGCAACGAGGACGCACGCGCACGATAGACACGCAAGAATCAGAACGAAGTACAAACAGGCCGGCGATCAACACAATCGACAACATCGACGATCCGACCGGACCTCTTCCCGACCAGCGGTTGCGAGAGAAGTGAGGAGACAACATGGCTTTCAAGGCAGGACTGTCAGTGAAACTGGCGGCGATTTGCGTCGCCGTGAGCGCGGCTTTCGGCACGAGCGCGGCCCACGCGGCCGATCCCGTGTCGATCAACATCGTCGACGTTGCAGGCAATCTGCAACTGACGCAAAAGGGCTTCGAGGCGTTCAAGGCCAAGTATCCGGACCTCGTGTCCAGCATCACGTTCACGAATGCGCCGGCGCCGCAACTGCCGGGCAAGATCAAGGCGATGCAGGCGGCGGGGCGCTCGGACATCGACCTCGTCGTGACGGGCACCGACGCGCTCGCGGCCGGCATTCAGCAAGGTCTGTGGGAGAAGCTTCTGCCCGACAACGCCAAGGCATTCCCCGGCGTGCTCGACAAGTACGCGCCCGGTCCGCGCAAGATGCAGGACATCGCGCAGGGCTACGGTCTGGAAGTGACGTACATGCCAGCGGGTCCGCTGCTCGAATACAACCCGGCCAAAGTCACCGATGTCCCCAAGACGCCGGATCAACTGCTCGCGTGGTGCAAGGCGCATCCGAACAAGCTGATCTACGCGCGTCCGGCCAACTCCGGTCCGGGCCGCACCTTCCTGATGGGCCTGCCGTACGTGCTCGGCGACAAGGACCCGATGGACCCGATCAACGGCTGGGACAAGACCTGGGCGTTCCTCAAGCAACTGAACGACTGCATTCCGTACTACCCGGGCGGCACGTCGGCCGTGATGAAGGAGCTGGGTGAAGGCACGCGCGACATGACCGTCACCGTGACGGGCTGGGACATCAATCCGCGCGCGCTCGGCATCGTGCCGGCGGAATTCAAGGTCGGCGCATTCGACAACATGACGTGGGTCAACGACGCCCATTACATGGTGATTCCGAAAGGCGTGCCGAAGGAAAAGCTCGACGTGCTCTACAAGCTGATGAACTTCATGCTCGAGCCGGCGCAGCAGGCGCTGACATATGACGATGGCTATTTCTATCCTGGCCCGGCGGTGAAGGACGTGCCGCTCTCGATGGCGCCCGCGAAGAGCCAGGAAGTCATCCAGAAGTTCGGCCGTCCGGAATACGCGAAGCTCCTCGCCGACCGTCCGCACGTACTGCCGCTGAACGCGCAGGCGATGGTCGCCGCGTTCCAAAAATGGGACCGCGAAATCGGCGCGGCGAAGACGAAGTAAGTCGACGTATCGGTGTGATGAGACGGCGACGTTCCTCGCGAGGAGCGTCGCCGCTTGTACAAAAAAGCGCAGGAAATGTCATGAAGCACACTTTTGAGCAGTTGCGCCTCGACTCGGTCTCGCGCAGCTTCACCAACGCCGAAGGTCAGCAACTCGCGGCGTTGAAGGGACTCGATCTGAACATCCAGCGCGGCGAGTTCATCGCGCTGCTCGGACCGTCGGGCTGCGGCAAGTCGACCGCGCTGAACTGCATCGCCGGATTGCAGCCGTTGACCGGCGGCGGCATCTGGCTCGACGACAAACGTATCGACGTGCTGCCGCCCGAAAAGCGCGGCTTCGGCATGGTCTTTCAGAACTACGCGCTCTTTCCGCACATGTCGGTGCTGGACAACGTCGGTTTCGGATTGAAGATGCGCGGGGTATCCAAGGCCGAAGCGACGAAGCGGGCGAAAGCCGCGTTGCAACTCGTGCAACTGATCGGCCACGACGCCAAGCTGCCCGGTCAGCTTTCCGGCGGCCAGCAACAGCGCGTGGCGATCGCGCGCGCGATCGTCATCGAACCGCCGCTCGTTTTGATGGACGAGCCGCTCTCTAACCTCGACACCAAGTTGCGCATCGAAATGCGCGCCGAGATTCGCCGCATCCACGGCAAGCTGGAGCGCGCGACGATCTACGTCACGCACGATCAGGACGAAGCGCTCTCGATGGCCGATCGCATCGTCGTGATGAAAGAGGGCGTCGTGCAGCAGGTCGCGTCGCCGAAGGAAGTCTATTCGCGTCCGAAGAACCTGCACGTCGCGCGGTTCATGGGCTTTCGCAATGTCGTGCAGGCGACGCTCGAAGGCACGCAGGGCGATTGCGTCGCGGTGAACGCGAACGGCGTCAGGCTGCTCGGCACGCCGATGGAAGGCTTCGACAGCAAGCGCGTTGCGGTCGCGCTGCGTCCGGAAGACATGGAGCGCGTCGCGCCCGGCACGGAAAACGCGTTCGACGCGCACGTCGAAGTCGTCGAGTACGGCGGACGCGATTCGCTCATCATCATCGATACGGCGTTCGGCAAGCTCTGGGCGCGCATCGCGGGCGAATGCAGCGAAGGCGAGCGCATCACGCTGCGCGTCGCGCCTTCGAAGACGCTCGTGTACGGAGAAGAAAAATGATCGCGCTTCCCGCGCAGCGCGATCCGAAGGGCTGGCTCGTAGCGCCCGCGCTCATCTTCATTCTCGCGCTGTTCATCTATCCGTTCGCCTATGGGCTGATGCTGTCGTTCAATCCGATGAACGGCGGCGGCATGTGGGCGAACTACGTCACGTTCTTCACCGATTCGTCGATGTGGCCGACGATCATCGTCACGCTCAAGCTCGCCGTGCCCGCGACGATCATCAACGTCGGCGTATCGGTGCCCGTCGCGTTCGCGCTGCGCCGCACGTCGCCGTGGCAGAAGTTCGCGACGACGCTGCTCGTCGTGCCGGTGACGCTCGGCACCGTGCTGATCGCCGACGGCATGCTCACGTACTTCAGTCCGAACGGCTGGTTCCCGCAGGCGTTGCAGGCGCTGCATCTCTACGGCGATGAAGTGCGTCTCACGCACAACTACTGGGGCGTGCTGATTTCGCTGATCGTGTCGGGATTTCCGTTCGCGTTTCTGCTGACGCTTTCGTACGTGACCGGCATCGATCCGACGCTCGCGCGCGCGGCGGCCACGCTCGGCGCGAATCCGTGGCAGCAGTTCCGTCAGATCTATCTGCCCTTGCTGTTGCCCGGCCTCACGATGACCGCGTGTCTCTCGTTCGTGCAGGCGTTCTCGGTGTTTCCGTCGGCGGTGCTGCTCGGCGCGCCGGCCGGCCCGACGCGCGTGATCTCGATCGCCGCATCGGAGGCTGCGTTCGAAAACTACGACTACGCGCTCGCATCGACCATCGCGATCGTGATGGGCTTCGTGCAGTTGCTCGTGGTCGGCGGCATGCTCGGCGCGCGCCGCTTCTTCTATACGGGTCCGGTGACGGGAGGCAAGGGATAATGACGACCGATAACCGCGCGGCGTCCGGCTGGCAGGCCGGCGCCCCGACTCGAAGCACGGGCAAACAGATGAAACAGCAAGCGAGCCTGCGCGCCAGGCTATGGAAGTTCTTCGTCTGGACGACGATGGCCTTCTTCCTCGTCAACGTGCTGCTGCTGATCGCGACGGTCGCCGTGAATTCGGTGGCGACGCGCTGGTTCGGCACGCTGCTGCCGCAAGGCTTCACGCTGCACTGGTACGCGCAGGCGTGGAGCGACTTCCAGCTTTCGAGCGTGCTGCTCGTGACGCTCGAAGTGGTCGGCGCGGTCGTGCTGCTGTCGATCGCGCTCGGCGTGCCCGCCGCGTATGCGCTCGCCCGCGTGCAATTTCCCGGCAAGCGTTTCGCGATGCTCGTCTTCCTGCTGCCGCTGATGGTGCCGCCCGTGACCTACGGCATCCCGATGGCGACGGTCATGTACAAGTTCCATCTCGCGGGCACGCTGACCGGCGTGATCCTCGCGAACCTGGTGCCTGCGCTGCCGTTCGTCATTCTCGTGATGACACCGTTCATCGAGCAGATCGATCCGAATCTGGAATCGGCCGCGCGCATCTTCGGCGCGAACACGGCGAAGTATTTCCGCTACGTGCTGCTGCCGCTGCTCGTGCCGGGCATGCTGGCTGCCGGCTTGCTGGTGCTGGTGCGGACCATCGGCATGTTCGAGCTGACGTTCTTCACCGCCGGTCCGACGACGCAGACGCTCGTCGTCGCGCTGTACTACGCGGTGTTCTCGACGGGCGTGCGCGCGCCGCAGTCCATCGACGCGATGGCGATGATCTACATGGCCATCACGATGATCTGGGTGCTGATCGCGTTGCAGTTCGTGAGCCCGACGCAGCTCGTGTCGCGCGTGAAGGAACAGAAGCAGTGACGAAATTTCGTGCAGTTGGAGAGCTGAACGCGGAACCGCGCCTGAGTATCGCGAGCGGGCCGCATGTGCTCGAAATTGCGCCGATGGCGGGCGGGCGCATCACGCGCTTCGCCACGCGGGATGCGCGCGGATTGCATGACTGGCTCGCGCCGGTGACAGTCGCGAGCTGGTCTTGCGATGCGTGGCCCAAGGGCGGCAGCTATCCGCTCGCGCCGTTTTCGAATCGCGTGCGCGATGCGCGTTTTCCCGCGCCGGACGGTTCCGTCGTCGAACTGGCGACGTTTCCAGGCATGACGCACGCATTGCATGGATTCGGCCAGTACGCGGCGTGGAGCGTCGAGTTGCACGAGGCGGATTGCGTCGTGATGCGTTACACGCACGGCGAGGGCGAGCACGGCTGGCCGTGGGCGTTCGAGGCCGTGCAACTGATCGAGGCCAATGCGGATGGCGCGCGGCTGTCGATGCGTGTCGCGAACCGGTCGTCGAGCCCGATGCCGGTCGGCCTCGGTTTTCATCCGTATTTCGTCGCGCTGGAAGCCGAACTCCATACGACGACGCATTGGCGTCACGAAGCCGAAATCGCGATCGAGCCGACGGACGAACGTCCCGCGCTTCTCCACCAACGCGAGACGGAAGGGTACACGCGCTATCTGAGCGGCTGGGACGGCCGTGCGACGCTGCATTACGCCGACGGCCGCACGCTCGGATTGATCGCCGACGACGCGCTCGGTCACGTCGTCGTGCATTGTCCGGCCGGGGCGGGTTATCTGTGCGTCGAACCGGTGTCGCACGTGAGCGACGGCTTCAATCTCGCGGCGCAGGGCTTGCGCGGGACGGGCATCGCCGTCATCGAGCCAGGTAGTGAAATACAGGCGTCGCTCTCGATGGCAGCCGGCGCGAACCCGGCCCGGCACGACGGCGCCGCCGCCTGACGCGCGCTTCGACACAGGCGCGCTCGCGGACCGCGCGGCAGCGCGATGCGTTCGCGGGCAGCACGCCCCCGACGATGCAAATATCCGTGTTCATGGCGCACCTCCATCGACTCAGCGCGTGAGCGGCATCGAAAAGAACGATTCGACGAGATCGACGATGCGCCACGTCGCGCAAGGCCGGCGGCAATGGGCGTCGAAACCGGCGTCCTTGAGCGTCTGCACCGGATCGGCGGGCCACACGTTGCTCATCGCGACGAGCAGGCGGCCGGTGACATCGCCGTCCGTACTCAACGTGCGCAGAAAGACGTAGCCGGATTCGTTGTCAAGGCTCGTGTCGAGAAGCAGCGCGTGCGGATGCCAGCTATTGACCAGCGCGCGCACCGATTTCAGATCCTGCGAAAGGATGACCTGCAAGCCTTTGAGCCGAAGTTGCACGGCGAGCGAATCGCCGATCGACTTGTCCTTGTGGGCGATCAGCACACGGCGCGATGCGTCTCCGGTACGCGCCCGCTTGATGCGCCACAATGCGAATTCGCTTTCGCTGGCGGCCAGACGGCTTGACATCTCATCCTCCATTCTCGTTTTGGGTTACGTGGTGATTCGACTGCGTTCAGTTTCGGCCGAACGTGGCGGTCGCCAAACCCGGCGCGGGAGGGGAACGCGGGAGATTTTGGGAGACTGCCGAATGTATCCCTGCGAAAGGAGGGTGGAAGTCGGGCAAGGCGCGCGTAATATCGGAACCGTTCTCGGAGCGTCGCAATGGAAAATGGCTATTTCAAAACTGTGTTGCTAGTAGAGGACGAAGGGCTCACCAGGAGCGCGATGAAAAGCCTGATCCTGGCGAACGAGCCTTTGCTCGAAATCGACGAAGCCGATGGAGTCGAGCAGGCGAAAGCCAAGCTTTCCGCCAATACCTACGATCTGATGTTTCTCGACTACCACTTGCGCGGCCAGGCGACCGGCATGGATCTGCTCAACTGGATCCGCGAAGAAGAACGCGAGGTCCAGACGATCATGCTGTCGGCGCAGGATGACCGCGACACGGTGCTCGAATGCATCAAGAACGGCGCGTGCGGATTCATCTCGAAGGGCAGTGAGCAGGGCGCGGGCGTGTTTCGCGAGGCGCTGAAAACGATTCTGAACGGGCGCGTGTATTTGCCGAATACGGTGCTGGGCAAGGGCGGTCACAGCCCGAAGCCGGTCTCGCCGCACGCGGGCGTGACGATCGAATCGCTCGAACTGCCGCCGCGCCTCACCGAGACGCTGCGCTATCTGCTGCAAGGGCTGTCGAACAAGGCGATCGCGCGAAAGATGAACATCAGCGAAAACACCGCGAAGGAATATTCGAGCGATCTGCTCGCGCGCTTTCACGTGACGCGGCGAACGTTTCTAATCGTCGAAATGGCGCGGCGCGGGATCGAAATGCCGATGAGCAATACGTCGTCGGCGTCCTGAGCCGCCAGTTTCTCTTCCTCGACGCGGGCGCACCGAAAGGGCGTCCGCGTCGTCTTTTTTTCATCGGTCCGATGAATCATCCCGGGGATGGTAAGGTAGAGCCCGGACTAAATTTGAGATGGGGTCAGCGTAGGTGATTCGCAGGATGACGTTCACGAAAATGCAAGGCGCCGGCACGGCATTCACGGTGACAGCGGCGCTGCTTCTTGGCGCATGTGCG
This sequence comes from Caballeronia zhejiangensis, assembly GCF_000698575.1. GTDB lineage: Bacteria > Pseudomonadota > Gammaproteobacteria > Burkholderiales > Burkholderiaceae > Caballeronia > Caballeronia zhejiangensis. The sequence goes on along the minus strand of NZ_JFHD01000007.1, from coordinate 139,499 downwards.
CCGCTTCCGCAGCAGAACGACACGGACGCGGCCGCGGCGGCATCGGCGGCATCGGCCGCGCAAGCGGCTCAGGCGGCGGTCAAGGCGCCCGTCGCGCCGGCGCCGCCGGGGGAAAGGCGCATCATGGTCGGCACCGCGAACGGCTATCACCTGATGCTCAAGACGACGCCGCCATCGCAAGTCTGCGACGACAACGCGTTCGCAGACGGCGTGCGCTACGGCTATGCGCTGACATGGAACCGGCTCGTCAGCGAAGACGTGCGCAACGGCGGCAAGGCGAAGCGCAAGTTCGACGCATCGGCCGTTCATTCCCAGGACGATCAATACAAGATCCAGTGGGAAGGAAAGGAGCGCGTCAACGCGTGCGCGTCGGATGGTTATCTGATCGGGCGTGTCGTCGGGACGCATCTCGCCGGCGTCGACATGCGCAACGGCAAGCCCTCCTGAAGCGCGGAAACCGGGGTTAATCGCAGGTGTGCGTCGCGGTGACGTAGCGGCCGGCCGCCGCGATGTCGCCGTAGATCGTGTAGCCCGTGCCGTTCGCCGACGCCTGCGCGATGACGAGCACCAGCGACTGGCTCGTCAGGCCGCCGCTGGGCACGGAGACGGCCAGCGTGTCGGAGCTCGGCGAATATTCGCGCACGCGCGGCGCGATCGGCGTCCATTTTTCCTTCACGCAGCGGATGAACTCGTACGGCTTGTACTGCGACGTGCCCGACCCGAACGGGACGGTCTTGAGCAGGGCGTCGTCGGTCGAAACGCAGGCGCTCAGGGCGCACGCGCCGATGGCGGCGAACAAGATCGATGTGGTTTTTCTCATGATTCCGATGCCTTTTTCTGTAGTATCCGCTTAAGCTACCGACCCGCGTCTATTCGATGCCCGACAAGCTTCACGGCCGTCGATCCTAACCGTTTCCCTGACAAACCGTAAAGCATGGGCGACCGCTCGTTCGTGCCGGTCGCGCTGTCCGGAACTCCGCGCCAGATCTGAAAGCAAGCTTTCGATCCGTAGTTTTCCCAATATTGGTCAAGTCGGGTCAACCATGGCCGTTATATAGGCGTTTCACACGTTGAAGCCTTTTGTATGGCGCGAGCGCGGGCGGCGGGAGCCGAAATGGCGCTCTCCGTCCGCGCGAAGTCCCGGCAATGCGTGGACCCCGATAACCTTGACGTACCGTTGCCGTCGTCGATTCGCTGACGAAACGCAGCGTGAGCCAGTTTCATAGAACGCATGTCTCGCACAAAGTTGCTCGCCCGGCTTCGCGCCATTTCCCCGATCGGACGTTTGTCCGGCGGCGTCGATCTTCAGCGGCTCGCCGCCCCCGTGCTCACGGTCGTCATCTGCGTGCTGCTGCTCGTCGTCTTCCAGCATCTTTCGCGCTCGGTCGATTACAAGTCGGTCATGCACTCGCTGCGCATGATGACGGCGCAAGCGTGGTTCGCCGCGCTGTTCGCCACCGCGCTCAGCTTCGCCGCGCTCGTCGGGCGTGACGCCGTGGGGCTGCGTCACATCGGCGTCGCGGTGCCGCGGTCTTTGTTGTGGGTCGGCGCGACGGTCGGTTCGGCGCTCGGCAACGTGACCGGTTTCGGCGCGCTGACGGGCGGCGCCGTGCGTTGCCGCGTGTACGGCGCGGCCGATGTCACGCCCGCGCAAGTCGGCCGTCTGACGATTTTCACGAGCATCACGCTCGCGCTGTCCCTCGCGTTCATGGCCGCCGCCGGCATGGTGTTCGGCGCGGAGACGCTCTCCGGCATGATGCACCTGCCGCCGGCCGCGTTGCGCGCGACCTCCGCGGCGCTGCTCGCCGTTTTCGCCGCGATGGTCATCGTCTGCGGCCGCGAGCCGCGCACTTTGCACTCGCGCTGGAAGTGGCTGTCGTTCACCGTGCCGGCGCGCCGCGATTTCGTCGCGCAGGCCGCGCTCGCCGTCGTCGACGTGTTCGGCGCCGGACTCGCGCTCTGGGCGCTCCTGCCGAATCCCCAGGTCGGCTTCGGCGAATTCATGACGGTCTTCTCGGCGGCGATGCTGCTCGGCATGATCGGCCATACGCCGGGCGGCGTCGGCGTGTTCGAGGCGGCGATGGTCTTCGCGCTCGGCGGCAGCGCACAGACGCCGGACGTCGTCGCCGCGCTGCTCGCGTATCGCGCGATCTACTTCGGCTTGCCGCTGATCCTGTCGGCCGGCGTCATGGCCGCCTTCGAAGGCCGCGCGCTGAAAGGCCGCTTCAATTTTCTGAGCCCGCATCACGTTTCGCAGCTTGCGCCGTTGTTCCTGTCGATCGTCACGTTCGCGGCAGGCTCGATGCTCGTCATCTCGGGCGCGACGCCCGCGTTCAAGATGCGTATCGCGCTGTTGCAGACCATCGTGCCGCTTTGGGTGCTGGAAAGCTCGCAACTGCTCGGCTCGGTGCTCGGCGTGCTGCTGCTGTTCGTCGCGCGCGGTCTCATGCGCCGCCTCGACGCCGCCTGGTGGCTCGCGCTGATTCTCGCGGTGGCCAACCTCGCGCTGTCGCTCGCGAAAGGTCTCGCGTTCGTCGAAGTGGGCGTGCTCGCGTTTCTCGTCGTGCTGCTCGTCCTGACGCGCGAGCGCTTCAATCGCCGTTCATCGCTCTTCGCCGAGCGTTTCACCGCGACGTGGCTCATTTCGATCGGCGTCGTGATGGCGCTCGCCGTGTGGATCATGTTCTTCGCCTTCCGCGACGTGCCTTATAGCCGCGATCTCTGGTGGCAGTTCGCATTCGACGAGCGCGCCCCGCGTGCGCTGCGCGCGACGCTCGCGGCGGCGCTGTTCGCGTCCGCGTTCGCGGTGTGGCAACTGCTGCGCCCGGCGGCGGGCCGCTTCGTGAAGCCCGCGCCGCAGGATCTCGCCGATGCCGCACGCATCCTGCGCGCGCAGGAACGCAGCGACGCCGGCCTCGCGATGATGGGTGACAAGAGCTTCCTCTTCTCCGAGTCGCGCGAAGCCTTTCTGATGTACGCGAAACACGGCCGCACGTGGGCCGCGCTGCACGATCCGGTCGGTCCGCGCCGCGAGTGGGCCGAACTGATCCGCAAGTTCGTCGAGCTCGCGCACGCGCACAACGGCCGCGCGGCGTTCTATCAGGTGCGCGCCGATGCGCTGCCGCTCTATCTCGACGCCGGCCTCACGCTGATGAAGCTCGGCGAGGAAGCGCATCTCGCTCTGTCCGACTTCGATCTGAAGGGCTCGCATCGCTCGCATTTGCGCTATGCGATCAAACGGGGCGAGCGCGACGGTCTGGACACGGAAGTCATCGGACCGGAGCGCATCGGAGCAAGCATGCCGATGTTGCGCGCCATCTCCGACGACTGGCTCGGCAGCCGCTCGGCGCGCGAGAAGAGCTTCTCGGTCGCGGCGTTCAACGAGGAATACCTCGCGGCGCAGTCGGTGCTGCTCGTGCGCCAGCAGGGCGAGCCGGTCGCGTTCGTCACTTTCATGACGACCGACATGAACACCGAAGCGACCGTCGGCGTGATGCGCCATGTTTCGGCCGCGTCGCCCTACGCGATGGAATATCTCTTCACCAAGCTCGCGCTGCATCTGAAGGAAGCGGGTTTCAAGTCGCTGTCGCTCGGCATTGCGCCGCTGTCGGGCATGGAGCCGACGCCGCTCGCATCGCCGTGGCATCGGATGGCCGGACTGGTGTGGCGCTTCGGCGGCCGTTTCTACAACTTCCGCGGTCTGCGCGGATTCAAAAGCAAGTTCCAGCCGCGCTGGGAGCCGCGCTATCTGGCGGCGTCCGGCTCGGTCGGCGTATTTTTCACTTTGGCGGATCTTTCGCTCCTCGCGGGCGGCTGGCGTTCATGAAATTCCTTTGCAAGAAAGCGGCGGCGCTCGTGGTGGCCGCCGTCTGTGGTGTGTCCGTGACGGGTATGGCGCATGCCGCCGAGTCGATCTCCGGCGGACGTTACGGTCAGGTCCAACTCACGAAGCCTGCGGGCGACATGACCGGCTTCGTCGTGCTGTTTTCCGAGAAGAGCGGCTGGACGCCGGCCGATCAGCAGGCCGCCGATGCGCTCGCCGCCAAGGGCGCGATGGTCATCGGCGTCGACACGCCGCGCTATGCCGCGCGCCTCGCCGCCGACAAGACCGAGAAGTCCTGCCACAACCTCGTCGGCGATGCGGAAAACATGAGCCATCAGCTCGAACGCACCGTTCAGTCGAATCGATATTTTTCGCCGATTCTCGTCGGCAGCGGGCAGGGCGCGATGGTCGCGGAAAGCGCGCTGAAGCAGGCGCCGGACAACACCGTCGCGGGCGCGGTCTCGCTTGCGGCCGACCCGATGCTCGACCCGCGTTTCAATCCGTGCGCGCCGGATGCGACCATCATCCACGCAAAGGGTTTGCCGGGCTTCTTCGAATACACGGCCGTGCTGGAAGCGAACCGCTCGAAGGCCGACGCGCTCGTCGCGATGACGGCGCCGCGTCTGAAAAAAGCCGGGCGTCCGACCGAGAACGATGTCTCCGATCTCCCGCTGATCGAACTGCGCGCCGCGCAACCGACCGACTTGCTGGCGATCGTGATTTCCGGCGACGGCGGCTGGCGCGATCTCGACAAAACGATGGCGCTGGCGCTGCAACGCGATGGCGTGTCGGTGATCGGCGTCGACTCGCTGCGTTACTTCTGGAGCGAGAAGTCGCCGCAGCAAACCGCCGACGATTTGGCGCGAATCATCCGCACGTACAACGCGCGCTGGCATACGAGCCATGTCGCGCTCGTCGGCTATTCGTTCGGCGCGGACGTGATGCCGTTCGCGTACAACCGTCTGCCGGACGCAGTCCGCGCGCAGGTGTCGTATATCTCGCTGATGGGCTTCGCGCCCGACGCCGACTTCCAGATTCGCGTGACGGGCTGGCTCGGCATGAAGGCGAGCGACAAGGCGCTGAAGGTGCGGCCGGAATTCGACAAACTGCCGCCATCGATGGTGCAGTGCATCTACGGCGCGAACGAAGAAGACACACTGTGTCCCGCGCTGACGAAGACGGGCATCGAAGTGGTGAAGCTGCCGGGCGATCATCACTTCGGCGGCGACTACGATGTGCTGGCGCGGCGGATTCTCGCGGGCTGGCGCAAGCAGATCGCGGCGCGGCAGCAATAACGCAGCGCCGCGACCGGCTTACTTGAGCGGGCCGAGATAATCCCGCTTGCCGATCGGCGCGCCGAGATGGCGCAGGATGTCGTGGGTCGTGACGACGTGGAAATAGAAGTTCGGCAAGCCGAAGCCGAACAGATAATCGTCGCCTGAGAACGAAGGCGAGAAATCCGGGAATTTCAGCGTGACGGTGCGCGTTTCGCAGCCGGCGAGCGAAGCCTTGTCGATGCTCTTCAGGAACGCGATCGTCTTCTCGATGCGCGCCTGCAGCGCCGGAAAGCTGTCCTCGTTGTCCTCGAAGCGCGGCGCCTCGATGCCCGCGAGACGCGCCGCCGAGAGCTTCGCCGTGTCGCTCGCGCGCTGGATCTGCGCGGCGAGCGGCAGCATGTCGGGCGCGAGGCGCGCGTTGATCACATCGGCGTGAGCGAGGCCTTTTTCATCGGCGAAGGCGGCGCCTTTCTTCAGCAGATCCGCGCAGACTTCGAGTCCGCGAATGAAGACCGGAATCGATGCGCGATACATCGTGAGGGACATGGGTTGCGCTCCTTGAGGTTTGAATTCGACAACGACAGGGGTCACAAGCATAGCGCCGCGCCCGGTTGCCTGCTCGAATCGGCCGGAGTCACTCACGAACGGGAAGCCTGCGCATGCCGCGCTTCCCACGCGCGCACGTCGGCCTCATAGCGCTCGAGCGCTTCCCTGTACAACTCGAACACGCACTGATTGCAGCCGCTGCGGCAGCAGTCTTCCGGCAGCGGACGCTCGGGCGGCGTCGGGCGAGGATCGTCGGCGGGGTGGGATGGATCGTTCATCGCTTCATTGTGCATCGGCTTCGCTGAGCGGACGCGGGCGGCTAGACTTTGGCTGCGGCGCGCGTCATGCGCAATGCGATACTGCGCGCGGGGCGGCGATTGCGCCCCGTCATCACGTCGATCGGATCGAGGAACTCACGCGATGAATCAGATCGTCAGCCTTGCGATCTCCGCTGCGCTCGCGAGCGCTTTGCTTGGCGGCTGCGCGGCGCCCGGCCAGCAGCCGGAGTCCGGCGCTCAAACAGCCTGGCACGCCGAAATCCGCCGCACGCAGGACGGCATTCCGCATATCCGAGCGGCCGATTGGGGCAGCCTCGGCTTCGGTTTCGGCTACGCGCAGGCGCAGGACAATCTCTGCACGCTCGCCGATGGCTTCGTCACGTATCGCGGCGAGCGCTCGGCGTATTTCGGCGCGGATGCACGCCCGACGTCGGCGGCGACGTTCGGTCAGCCGCGCAACATCGACGCCGATTTCTTCTTTCGTCTGGTCGGCGATCAGGCGGCCGTCGAGCGTTACCGTGCGGCGCAATCGCCCGAATTGCGCGATCTCATCGACGGCTTCGCGAACGGCTACGACCGCTATCTCGACGACCTCAACGCCGGCAACTTTCCCGAGGCACATGCGGCGTGCCGGGGCAAGCCGTGGGTCGACAAGATCAGCGCCGACGATATCTACCTGCGTCTGATCGCGGCGAATCTCGCGGGCGGCTCGGCGCGTTTCGTGACGCCGATCGCGTTGGCGCATCCGCCGAAACCGGGCGCGGCGGCCCCGCGCGGCGACAACGCCGACGCCGACGCCGCGCGTACCGCGCTCGATTCGCTGCGGTTTCCGATCGGCGAAAATCCGGGCATCGGTAGCAATGCGCTCGCGTTCGGCGCGCAGATCACGCGCGACCGGCGCAGCATCCTGTTCGGCAATCCGCACTGGTTCTGGCGCGGCCCGGACCGTTTCTATCAGGCGCAACTGACGATTCCCGGCCAGACGAACGTCGCGGGCGTGTCCTTTCTCGGCGTGCCGCTGATCGTCCTCGGCTTCAACGAAAACATCGCGTGGACGCATACGGTGTCGAGCGCGCGGCGTTTCGGCATCTTTCAGTTGACGCTCGATCCCGCCGATCCGACGCGCTATCTCGTCGATGGCCAGAGCGAAGCGATGACGCCCGTGCCGCTCACCGTGCGCGCGCGCCGCGCCGACGGCACGTATGAGTCCGTGTCGCGCACGCTGTACAAGACGCGCTTCGGGCCGGTCGTCGATCTGTCCGCGATGGCGCAAGGCCTCGGCTGGACCGCGCAAACCGCCTTCGCGATCGCGGACGTGAACGCCGACAACACGCGCGCCTTTCAGAACTTCTTCGCGTGGAATCAGGCGCGCTCGCTCGCCGATTTCATGGCGATCCAGAAGCGCTACGCCGGCATGCCGTGGGTCAACACGTTCGCGATCGGTCGCGACGACGTGCGCGTCTGGTTCGCGGACATCGGCCCGATCCCGAACGTGCCTGACGCGCTCGCGCAATCGTGCACGCCGCCCGCCGGACGCGCGTTCGCGGCCCGCGCGCCGGGCGTGCCGTTCCTCGACGGCTCGAAAAGCGCGTGCGCGTGGCGCGTCGATGCGACGAGCGCGCAGCCGGGCGCGTTGCCGCTGGAGCAACTGCCGAGCGCCGTGCGCGGCGACTACGTCGGCAACTTCAACGACAGCTACTGGCTCACCAATGCGAATGCGCCGATGTCTGGCTATCCGCGTATTGCGGGCGCGGCGCGCGTCGAACAATCGCTGCGCACGCGCTACGGCCATCTGCTCGCGGCGCGTCTGCAGCGCGAACGCGGCGGCGTGACGCGCGAGGCGCTCGAATCGGCGGTGCTCGAGACGCACTCGATGTCCGAGCGGCTGTTCCGCCGGCCGCTGCTCGACGCCGTGTGCACGGTGAATGAAGCGGGCGGGCCGCTGCACGAAGCCTGCGAGGTGTTGCGCAAGTGGAACGGCACGGCGGATATCGACGCGCGCGGCGCGAACCTGTGGGACGAGTTCTGGCAGCGCGCGATGCAGATCGCGCCCGAGCGCCTGTACGAATCCGGCTTCGATCCGAACAAGCCGCTCGCGACGCCGGGCGGCTTCAACATCGACAATCCTGCCGTCGTGCAGGACTTGCGTCAGGCGCTGGGCGGCGCGGCGCTCGCGCTGAAGCTGAACGGCTTCGCGCTCGATTCGCGGCGCGGCGACATCCTCTACACGACGCGCAACGGCGCGCGCGTGCCGCTTTACGGCGGCTGCGACGAAGCGGGCTATTTCACGATCGTCTGCGCGCGGCGTCCGCTCGATCCCAAGGGCTATCCGATGGACTCAAGCGGCCAGGGCGACAGCTACGTGCAAGTCGTCACCTTCGGCGAAAACGGCGTCGAAGCCGACACGATGCTGTCGCACTCCGAATCGGACGATCCGGCATCGCCCCATTCGGGCGACGCGACGCGCGCGTTCGCGGCGAAACGCTGGGCGCGCTTTCCCTTCACCGAACAGTCGATCGACTCCGATCCGGCGGTGACGCGCGTCGTCGTTTCGGGAACGCGCGACGGAGGGCCGGGCGCGCCGAAACGTTGAAAAAAGTCGCGGAAAACGTGCGCGCGCGGCTCGGCGGCGGTCGAACCGCGGGCAAATCCCGTCTATGATGGAAGTTTGCCTCGAAGGGAAACACGGTCATGACTATCGGCGACAGCACGCATCACGACGAAGCAGTACGGCTCGATTCCGTCGCGCTGCGGGATTTCGTGGATCGCAAATGGAATGACGAAATCGTGCCCGCGCTGACGGACTACATCGCCGTGCCCGCGAAAAGCCCGATGTTCGACAGCGACTGGGCGCGTCACGGCTTCATCGAACGCGTGGTCACGGACGCCGTCGACTGGATCAGGACGCAGCCGGTCAAAGGCCTGAAGGTCGAAATCGTCCGCTTGCCGGAGCGCACGCCGGTGATTTTCTTCGAAGCCCCCGCCACGCGCTCGGGCAGCACCGAAACAGTCGTGCTGTATGGCCATTTGGACAAGCAGCCGGAATTCGAAGGCTGGCGCAGCGATCTCGGTCCGTGGACGCCCAAGCTCGAAGACGACAAACTGTACGGCCGCGGCGGCGCCGACGACGGCTACGCGACCTACGCGAGCATCACCGCGCTGGCGGCGCTGGATGCGCAGGGCGTCGAGCGTCCGCGTTGCGTGGGTATCATCGAGACGTGCGAGGAATCGGGCAGCTACGATCTTTTGCCGTATATCGATGCCTTGCGCGACCGGCTCGGCGATGTCGGCCTCGTGATCTGTCTCGATTCGGGCGCGGGCAATTACGATCAGCTCTGGCTCACGACGTCCCTGCGCGGCCTCGTCGCCGGCGATCTCGAAGTGCAGGTGCTGGACGAGGGCATCCACTCGGGCGGCTATGGCGGCATCGCGCCGTCGGCATTTCGAATCTTGCGGCAACTGTTCGAGCGCCTCGAAGATTCGAGCACCGGCAATCTGCTGCCGGAAAGTTTTCATTGTCCGATTCCGATGCTGCGCCGGCGCGAAGCCGAAATGACCGCGCGCATTCTCGGCGACGATGTCTGGAAGAAGCTGCCGTGGGCGTGCGGCGCCGATGGCGGCAGCGTTCTGCCCACGACGACCGATCCGCGCGAGGCACTGCTCAATTCGACCTGGCGGCCGTCGCTCACGGTGACGGGCGCGTCGGGCCTGCCGCCGCTGGCCGATGCCGGCAACGTGCTTGCGCCGCGCACGGCGTTCAAGCTGTCGCTGCGCTTGCCGCCGCTCGTCGACGCTGCCAGTGCGATCGTCCGCCTGCAGCGGCTGCTCGAAATGGATCCGCCGTACAACGCCAAGGTGACGTTCAAGCCCGAAGCGGGCGCGGCGACGGGCTGGAATGCGCCGGATCTCGCGCCGTGGCTGCGCTCGTCGCTGAATGAGGCGTCGAAACGGCACTTCGGCGCGGATGTCGCATACATCGGGCAGGGCGGCACGATTCCGCTGATGAATACGCTCAAGGAAGGCTTCCCGCGCTCGCAATTCATGGTGTGCGGCGTGCTCGGTCCGAAATCGAACGCGCACGGTCCGAACGAATTCCTGCACGTGCCGTACGCGAAGAAGCTGACGGCGTCGGTGGCCGAGGTCATCGCGGCAGCGCCCTGAGGCCGGGCGGCCGAACTTCTGTCTGGAGAAAGCCCGGTTCGTCCGGGCTTTTTTTCGGCCGATTTCAGCGATTTCGTAAAAACAAAGTGGTAAGGCCAGTTGATCGTCTGTAAAGTGATAATCCGCGCGCATCTCGAAAAGCAGAGCGCGAGCCATCAACTATGGAGACGAGTGTCGCAATGAATGCATCCCCCACGTCCACCCCATCCGCCACTGAACGGCGCATCGCCGCCGACACGCTGCACGCGTACGTCCGCGCCATCTGGGAGTCGGCCGGCAGCGCGCCGCGCGAGGCGGAACTGGTCGCGGATCACCTCGTGATGTCGAACCTTTCGGGCCACGATTCCCACGGCGTCGGCATGATCCCGCGCTATGTCGCGTCGCTCTCCGAAGGTCAGTTGCAGCTCAACACGCACGCCGAAATCGTGCGCGATGCGGGCGCGGTGCTGACCGTCGACGGCCGCAAGGGCTTCGGTCAGGTCGTCGCCTACGAGGCGATGGAGCACGGCATCGAGCGCGCGAAGAAGCTCGGCGTATGCGCGGTCGGCTTGCGCAACGCGCACCACATCGGGCGTATCGGCCACTGGGCGGAACAGTGCGCGAAGGCCGGACTCGTATCGTTCCACTTCGTGAACGTGGCGGGCGATCCGCTCGTCGCGCCCTTCGGCGGCATCGACCGGCGCTTCGGCACCAATCCGTTCTGCGCAGCCTATCCGCGCGACGGCAAGAGCCCGCTCGTGCTCGATTTCGCGACGGCGGGCATCGCGTACGGCAAGACGCGCGTCGCCTACAACAAGGGCGTAAAGGTCGCGCCGGGCATGTTGCTCGATCATGAGGGCAAGCCGACGATCGAGCCGAAGGTGATGCACGAGGAGCCGTTCGGCTCCCTCACCGCGTTCGGCCTGCACAAGGGTTCGGGCCTGGCCGCGCTGTGCGAGATCTTCGGCGGCGCGCTCTCGGGCGGCTACACGACGCACGAAGAGACGCTGGAGAAATCGAGTGCGATCATCAACTGCATGACTTCGGTGATCGTCGATCCGAACGCGTTCGATGCGCCCGCCGCGCAAGCAGAGGCCGAAGCGTTCCTCGAATGGATGAAGGCGTCGCCGCGCGCGGAAGGCGTCGATGCGATCTACGCGCCGGGCGAGCCGGAAGAGGCGCGTCGTGCGGACCGCGGCGCGAACGGCATCGCAATCGATCCGACGACGTGGCAGCAAATCCGCGATTCGGCGACGAAATCGGGCATGCCGGAAGCGGAAATCGAAAAGTTCGCGGCCGCACTGCAGTAATTGCGTGAAGCGGTAGCCGCGGCAAATTGGTCAAGCCAATTTGCCGCGCGAACTTCACTCAAGCAGTCAATTCCGTTTCGATCCATTCGACCACCGACGTGCGCGACGGCTGCCAGCCCAGAATCTCGCGGGTGCGCTTGCTGCGCACGCGGCTGTTCGAGCCGAGGCCGTACGAGGCCATCTCGTAGCCCCATTCCTTGATCGCTTCTTCGAGCGGCCAGTCTTCCGGCCCGCGCAGATCGAGCGCCTTCGCCATCGCGACGGTCATGTCGCGGAATTGCGCCTCGCCGCTTTCGACGAAGTAGAACGTGCCCGCAGGCGACTTTTCGAGCGCGAGCCGATAGATGGTCACGACATCGTCGATATGCACGTTCGACCAGATGTTGAGGCCACGCCCCACATGGCGCACGATGCCGCTCTTGCGCGCCTGTCGTTCCAGACGCGGCAACTGCACGCTCGCGGTATCGCGCACCGCGCCGTGGCCGTAGATCAGCGTGTTGCAGAACACCGTCGAGCGCACGCCACGCTTGGCGGCGTCGAGCACGAGATTGTCGATCGCTACGCGCGGCGCCTTGTCGGGCGTCGGCTCCGGCAGGTCGTCCTCGGTATAGATCTTCTCCGATGCCTCGCCGCCCGATGCGTCGCCGACGATGCTCGATCCGCTCGTATGCAGAAACGGCTTGTTCGTGCCTTCGAGCGCGCCGATCAGCGTTTCGACCGCGCCGCGATGATCGCTGCTCGCCGCGTTGATGACGGCATCGGCCGCGTGCGCTTCGGCGGCGAGCAAGGCCGCGTCGTCGAGACTGCCGATCACCGGTTCGATGTTCAGGCGTTTCAGTTCGTCGGCCTGTTCCGCGCGACGGATGAGGCCGCGCACGCGATGTCCGTCCCGCGCGAGTCCCGCCGCGATCGAGCCGCCGATGAAACCGCCCGCGCCCGTGATGAAAACGTTCATGTTCTTGCTCCGTTGAATGTTCAAACTGCGATGAACACAGTATGAGCCGCTTCGACTTTCGCAAAAACGGTGATAGTCTCAAATGAAACTTGACTCGGAATCAATAATCCGAGGCCATCCACCCAACGCGACCGACGATGCCACCGATCGAACTCATCAACGCTCCGGGCCTGCCGATTCCCGCCGGACACTACAGCCACGCGACGCGCGCCGGCAATCTCGTCTGCGTTTCGGGTCAATTGCCGATGCGCGCGGACGGCACGCATACCGGCGATCTCCCGTTCGACGAGCAGGCCGAACAGACGCTTTCGAATCTGCGCACCGTGCTCGAAGCCGCGGGTGCGAGCCTCGCGGATTGCATCGAGGTGACGGTGTATCTCGTCGGCGTCGAACACTGGAAAGCGTTCAACGAGATCTACGCGCGTCACTTCGGCGCCTGGAAACCGGCACGCGCCGTCGTGCCGGTCGGCGCGCTGCACTACGGCTATCTGCTGAAAATTTCCGCGCGAGCGTGGGTCGAACGCGTCTAGCCGTTACGCGAGATCGAGCGATTTTGTCAGGTCGCCGAGCGGCGCCTGACCGCTTGCGGCGAACGCGCGATCCCGCGCGGCCACGCCGTCCAGCGGCGCGAGATCGTGCACGCGCGAGATGAAGCGCAGGATCGAGTTCGTGTCATACACGGTGTGATCGACGTAGCCCTTCTTCGCGAACGGCGAAATCACGAGCGCCGGGATGCGCGAACCGGGCCCCCAGCGATCGCCCTTCGGCGGCGAGACGTGGTCCCACCAGCCGCCGTTTTCGTCGACGGTGACGATCACCACGGTGTTCTCCCATTGCGGCCCGCGCCGCAGACGCTCGATCACGTTCGAAATATGCCGATCGCCCGAAGCGACATCCGCATAGCCCGCGTGCATGTTGAGATTGCCCTGGGGCTTGTAGAACGTGACGGCAGGAAGGCGGCCCGCGTCGATGTCCGCGAGTAGCTTGTTCGTCGACGGATCGTCGCCAAGTCCCGCGTCGCGCAAATGCTGCGCCCGTGCGGCCGTGCCCGGCGCAAAGTTGGCGAAGTAATTGAACGGCTGATGGTGGTACTGGAAGTCCGGCACCGCGCCGGTGTCCCGATGTTCCAGTGCGTACTGCCACGCGCCGCTGTACCACGCCCAATCGACGTTCTTGTCCGACAGGCGGTCGCCGATCGTCGCGTACGTCTGCGGCGGCAATACCAGCGCGTTCGAGCGGTCCGCATAGCGCGAGTCGCCGCCTTGCGGAGGCGGCACGTTGCTCGGCTGATACGGCGGGAACATGGTGTTGACGGCGTATCCGTCCGCCGTGAGCGCGCCGTCGCGCACGTACTTCGGCGGGCCCTCGAGCGCGGATTTGGGCGAATCCGGGGCGAGCTTCAGGCGCGAACCGGCAGGATCGTCGCCTTCGACGACCGCGAGCAGCTTCGCAGCCGGGCTGCCTTTGACATCGGGATAGAAGGGCGCCTGCGCGGAAATGAGGAAGATGTGGTTCAGCCAGGAGCCGCCGAACGCCGACATGAAGAAGTTGTCGCAGAGCGTGTATTGCTGCGCGAGCCCCCAAAGTTTCAGCGTTTCGGGTGAGTTTTGGTAGTGCCCCATGACGAGGCCGCCCGAATCGCCCCACGCCGCGAACTGGTTGTTGCGCCCTGCGTTGATCTGCATCTGATTCTGATAGAACCGATGCACGAGATCGCGCGTGATGACGGAATTGGGCAGCGGCGCACCGTGCGCGTCTGCGATCTGGAAGGGCGCGTTGCGCAGATCGATGATCTGCTGCTCGGTGATCGCGTAGCGCTTGCCGTCGACTTCCTGCGCCTGCGGCACAAGCCCGCCCCAGATTTTCGGCAGCGTGGGCATGGGCGTGACGCCATCGCGATCGAGTTGCGTGTAGTGCGATGCCGGCACCGCCGACAGCGGATATTGCACGCCCGGATAGTTGCCGTAGAGATTCGTGAAGCTGCGGTTTTCCGCGTAAATCACGACGATGTGCTGCACTTTCGCGGCGAGCGTGCGGTCGAGTGCGATATCGGCGGCAGTTTTCGGGGTGGTCGGCTTGTTTTCGAACAGATTGCACCCGCCGAGCGACAGCCCCGCCAGGCCCACGCCCGCGGCGAGCAGCCGCCGCCGCGCGGGGTCGGCGGGTGCGTCGCCTGCTGGCGTATCGTTGCCGGAAGGAAGCTCGTGCTGCGGATGATCGTTTTCATTCATCGCCTGACTCCTCGTGAATATGCGGCCCACGCCCGTTGACGCACGCTGCATGATCGACGCCGAAAGATGACGCGCCCGTTACCGGCGCCCCGACTTGAACCGCTCTGCGTGCGGCTCAACTGAGTGGGGATGATGCCGCATCGTCCCGCCGCGGGAAACCCGGCCGAACGACATAGGCAAAAAACAGGAATATCGTACGAATCGGCCTATGTCTTTTGGCCGACTGGAAAGCGCGAACGACCGTGACTAACATCAACTGAACACGAGCTTTGCTCCGACGAGAACGAGCGTCGCGGCGAGAACGTGACGGAGTAACGCTTCCGGCGCCTTGGTCGACAGCATGCTGCCAAGGGCGATGCCGGGAATCGAGCCCACGAGGAGCGAGGCGAGCAAGGACCAGTCGACTGAGCCGAGCATCCAATGGCCGGTGCCGGCAATCAGCGTGAGCGGCACCGCGTGAGCCACGTCCGAGCCGACGATGCGCGCCGTCGCGAGACGCGGATACAGCAGCAGAAGTACAGTCACGCCGATTGCGCCTGCGCCCACGGAAGTGATCGAGACCAGCAGGCCGAGAATCGCGCCGGTGAAGACGGTCCACGCGGCGGTACGCGTCGGGTGTTCGGGGCGGCCATGTCCCTTTTTGTAGGCAAGGCGCGCGAGTTGCGGCCGGAAGATCAGCGAAACCGCCGTGATGAGGAGCGCGGTGCCGAGTATCAGCTGGATGAGCCGCGCGGTGCCCGGCGCTGTCACACCGTGCTCGTGCAGAAAGTAGAGTGTGATGGCCGCAGCGGGCACGCTGCCCGCCGCGAGACGGCCGGTGATGCGCCAGTCGACCGAGCCCTTGATGCCGTGCACGAGCGTGCCGGCCGTCTTGGTCGCGGTGGCGTACAGCAGATCGGTGCCGACGGCGGTCGCCGGATGTATGCCGAACAGCAGGACGAGCAGCGGGGTCATCAGGGAGCCGCCGCCGACGCCCGTCAGGCCGACCAGGAAACCCACTGCGAGACCTGAGGCAGAATAAAGTAAGTCGATATGCGGAAATGACATGCCGGACGCCCGCAACCCTTGCTGGGCGGGGCTGTTTAACGTTCATCCAAAATTTGTCCGAATCGCGACTCTTGGCTTCGGACATCCTTGTACGACTCGGTCATCGCGGCCGACCGACGCCCGAAAACTGCCCGGGCAAAATCCTTTCCTTTTTCCTGCAAACGGAGGCGCGCCGAGAGCGGTCGGATTTCGTGAGAACCTTTCGGCGTCGCGGCTTAGGGCGTCCCGATTTCGCGCGCGTCCGCGAAGTACTCTTTCAGCGATCGGAGCCCAAACGCTGCGCCGGCCTTCTAATGAAACCGTGCGCCTCCCGGCAGACGCCTTTTAGCGCTGGCCGGACAAAAGGGCTAAGAGCATAGCACTCTTCAGCTATGGCTCGCGGAGCCTATGCCGAACTGACCAGCCTGGCCGGCCTAGACCGCAGTTGGGCTTGCGCGTTGTCCCGATTCGATCGAGAACACGCGCGCGATTGCCGGAATGCGTCGAAGCAGGAAAACGAACCCGACGGCTAACGCCATTTCCGAAGCAGCGAAGACGAACCACGGCGTGGTCGGCGCGAACAGCCACTGAGCAAAAAGATTGAGGGGATAGTTGAACGCGAATATGGGCAGCGTGTTTTTACCGAGAAAACTGAGTGCGCGCGACGTCGCGGTGAGCCGGGCTAACCTGGCCAATGCCCATATCCCACATATTGATGCGAGGAGGAAAAGCGCTGGATTACCGATAGTCTCGCCGGCGAGGTTCGCTGCTTTGGGATTCCACAGCGAAGCGATGATCCATCCGAGCGCGCAAAGTGGCAGCGTCCAAGCGGGAAAACGCCTGCCGTCCAGCATTTTGGATTCGGCTGCAACGAAACCCAGGTGGAAATAAAAGAGCGCGACAAAAGCGATCTTGATGTTCCAGGGTGAGAAGCCTTTCACGAAGGCCATTAACGTGCAGCCGACGACCAATGATGCGGCGATCACGACATGCACAACGTGTCGCGCGTACCGGGTCAACGCCGCGTACATGGCTTCGGTGCAGAACAGGCAAGTTAGAAACCAGAGCGGCGTGCAATAGAAAGTAAGATTCGATCGAGGTATGGAATACGCCGTACCCCCGAGTTGCACGAAGAATTGGGAGAGACTGGTTGTATTCCCAAATAGAATCGACGGGAAGATCGCGATTGCGGCGGCGACTGCGTACGGCATCAGAAGGCGTCGGGAATTCCTGCGCATGACCTCTAGCGGACCTCTCTTGCCGTTGAAAAGGTATCCAGACAGGAAAAAGAACAGAGGCATATGACACGAGTAAATGACTCGGAAGAGCCACTCTGGCAAACCAATGGCGTGTCCAAGGACAACAAGAACGATCCCGATCCCTCGGGCTGCGTCGATTGTTCTGTTGCGCAAATCCACCTCTGAGTTCGCTCAAAAAGCGCAATTTTAGCCCAAGCCATTGCCACATAAGGCCGAGAGGCTTATGGTCCGACATATCGAGATGACATTGCGCGCGGAGAACGCGTCAGGCGTGGGCGGGTCGAAAGGCTGTCGATGACAGCGGGTAAGCGCCCCCGAACGCCTCACGAAACCCTTCAGATTACTTTCAGGAAGGTGCAATGAACACACAGGAACAGCAGCAACAGCAGCAACAACAGCAGATGCAGGTGTCGCAATCGAAGCTGCCGGACGAAGCGTTCATCCCGACGGAGCACCCGAACATACCGAGCGAACGCCAGTTCGTGCTGAAGTCGGGCAACACGTTCGCCGTCTACGATGCGAACGGCGATATCCGCGGCGACGACGACGGCCTCTTCGTCAACGACACGCGCGTGCTTTCGGAGCTCGTGCTGACGTTCGGCGGACGCGCGCCGTCGCTGCTTTCGGGCAGCGTATCGAGCGACAACGCCGTCTTTACCGCGCACCTGACCAACCGCCCGCTGCCGCCCATCGGCGGAGCACGCACGCCGGAAGGCGTAATCCACGTCGAACGCAAGCGCGTGCTGTCGGGGCATGTGCTGCACGAGAGCATCGTGCTGACGAACTACGGCACGGAGCCGTCCACCGTGCCGCTGTCGATCTCCTTCAAGGCCGACTTCCTCGACATGTTCGAGGTTCGCGGCGCGATACGTGGCAAGCGCGGGGCTTTGCGTCCGCCGGTCGTCGAGAACGGCGAGGTCGTGTTGCGCTATGTCGGCCTCGACGAGGTGGAGCGCACGGCGCGCATCCAGTTCACGCCCGCGCCGGACGTGCTTTCGCCCACCCGCGCCGACTACGCGCTGCATATCCAGTCCGAAACGGCCATTTCCGTGTATCTCTCGGTGACGGCCGTGACGCACGCGCTCTCGGACGCCAGCGAGCAAAGCAAGCGCAACGCCGCGGAAGCGGCCGAATGCGCGCCCGAATCGGGCCGTCCGGCGATCCGCGACGCGCTCGTGGAGGCGCATCGCCGCATGCGCGACCGGCGCCGCGCGAGCGCGCGCGTGCGTTCGAGCAATCCGCTCTTCAGCGAATGGATCGACCGTTCGCTCGCCGATCTCGGGCTGCTCACCACCGATCTCGAAACCGGCCCTTATCCGTACGCTGGCATTCCGTGGTTCTCGACGGCGTTCGGCCGCGACGCGATCATCACGTCGCTGCAAATGCTCTGGCTGCATCCGACGCTCGCGCGCGGCGTGCTGCGCTTCCTCGCCGCGAATCAGGCGCGTGAAGACTCCGCTTTCCGTGATGCCGAAATCGGCAAGATCATGCACGAGACGCGCAAGAGCGAGATGGCGGCAACCGGCGAAGTGCCGTTCGCGCTCTATTACGGCGGCGTCGACAGCACGCCGCTCTTCATCGTGCTGGCGGGCGCATACGCGGAACGCACCGGTGACACCGCCCTGATCGATGAAATCTGGCCGGCGCTGCAGCTCGCAGCGCAATGGGTCGCGCGCCATTGCGACAAGAATCCGCACGGTCTGCTCGACTACCAGCGCGCATCCGAGCACGGTCTGGCGAATCAGGGGTGGAAGGACAGCCAGGATTCGGTCTTCCACGCAGACGGCAAGTTTCCGATCGGCCCGATCTCGCTCGTCGAAGTCCAGGGTTACGCATCGACCGCGTTTTCCACGATGGCGCGTCTCGCCCGCGAGCGCGGGCAAGGCGAGAACGCAAGCGAGTTCGAGCGGCGTGCGCGTCACATTCGCGAGCGTGTCGAAGAGATGTACTGGATGCCGGAGATGGATTTTTACGGCATTGCGCTCGATGGCAAGGGCGAGCTATGCCGCGTGCTGTCGTCGAATGCGGGGCATCTGCTCGCGTTCGATCTCGTCGAACGCGAACGCGGCGAGGCTGTCGCCAAGCAACTCGAATCGGCGCTCTTTCACACGGGCTGGGGCGTGCGGACGCTTGCGGCGGGGCAGCCGCGCTTCAATCCGATGTCGTATCACAACGGCTCGGTATGGCCGCACGACACCGCGCTCTGCGCACGCGGCCTCGCGCGCTACGGCGATCGCGGCGCGGCCGTGGGACTGCTGCAGTCGCTGTTCGAAGCCGCCGTCACGTTCGACATGCGTCTGCCGGAGCTTTTCTGCGGATTCACGCGCCAACGCGGCGAACGGCCGATCGCCTATCCGGTCGCGTGTCTGCCGCAGGCGTGGGCGGCGGGCGCGCCTTTCATGATTCTGGAAGCGTGTCTCGGCGTGACCGTCGACGCCGTCAAGGAAGAAGTGCGTATCGACCGGCCGGAGTTGCCCGAAGGCATCGACTGGCTCGAAATCGGCGATCTGCGGCTCGGCGACAAGACCGCGACGATCACGTTCCGGCGCGTCGGCGGGCAGGTCATTCCGTCCGTCGAAGGCGACGTCAGGGTCGTGGCCGTTCTGTAACGTCGACGACGCACGGCGCCGACCAAGCGCCGTGCGACCGGTCCGCGCTTATACCGCGACGCTGCCCACGTAATTTTCGGCGAGGGCAGTGGCGGCCGCGCGCGATGTCGTCACATGTTCGAGTTCGGCCACCTGCAGGCGCTGCTCGAACGGCGACGTATCGTCCAGCTTGTGCAGCATGCGCGTCATCCACCACGAGAAATGCTCGGCGCGCCAGACGCGCTTCAATGCCGTTTCCGTATAGCGGCTGAGCTTCTCGCCGTTGCCTTCCTGATAGAAATCGAGAAGCGCGGCGTTCAGTACGCGCACGTCCGACACGGCGAGGTTCAGGCCCTTCGCGCCTGTCGGCGGCACGATATGCGCTGCGTCGCCCGCGAGGAACAGCTTGCCCGACTGCATCGGCGTGGACACGAAGCTGCGCATCCCGACGATGTTCTTCTGGAAGATCTTGCCTTCGGTGATCTGCCAGCCATCGGCGGTATCGACGCGTGCGTGCAGTTCGGCCCAGATGCGGTCGTCGGACCAGGCATCGACCGTATCTTTCGGATCGCACTGGAAGTACATGCGCTGCACGCCCGGCGAGCGCGTGCTGATGAGCGCGAATCCGCGATCGTGCCGCGCGTAGATGAGTTCATCGGAGGAGGGCGGCGCTTCGACCAAAATGCCGAACCAGCCAAACGGATAGATGCGCTGATAATCCTGCCGCACCGCTTCGGGAATCGACTGTCGCGAAACGCCCTGCGAACCGTCGCAGCCGATGATGAAGTCGCATTCGAGTTCTTCGTCGCGGCCTTCGTGCTGATACTTGATGCGCGGCTTGCGATCGCTGCCATCCTGAAAGTCGTGCAGCGACACATTCGACACGTTGAACTTCAGCTCGCCGTTCGCCGCGAGCCGCGCCGCGACCAGATCCTTGATGACTTCGTGCTGCGCGTAGACCGTGATTGAGTGACCTGTGAGCTCGGTCAGCGCGATACGGCGGCGCTGGCCTTCGAACGCGAGCTCGAAACCGTGGTGCAGCGCGCCTTCGGCCTGCATGCGCGCGCCGAGACCGGCCTGAGTGAGCGTGTCCATCGTGCCTTGTTCGAGCACGCCGGCGCGAATCGTCGATTCGATGTCGTTCTGGCTGCGCGCTTCGAGCACGACCGATTCGATGCCGCGCAAATGAAGCAGGTGCGAGAGAAGAAGCCCGGCCGGGCCGGCGCCGACGATGCCGACTTGAGTACGCATGATTGTCTCCGTGAGGCAGTGGTGATGTTGTGCGTACAGTGTCGGCAGAGCGGCCTTATGCCGCAACGCGATAGGGAGGATAAGAACTATCTGATTCGGAGATAAAGCCCCTAAAACGCGGCAAAATGGCCTGAAGTACGGGTAAATCCCTAGCCGGCGCGGGCCGGTCGCCCGCGCCGGACGGCCTTACTCCGCCGCTTCCTCCTTCAACTGATTACGTCGATATTCGCCCTGGCGCGTGAGCATCCAGCCGGGATATTCCGACGGCAACTGGCTCACCTCATCGAGCGCGGCGAGTTCGTCTTCGTTGAGACGCACGTTGGTCGCCGCGATGTTGTCGTCGAGCTGCTCGATCCGTTTCGCGCCGACGATCACGCTCGACACGACCTTCTGATGCAGCAGCCAGGCAAGGGCGATCTGCGCGACCGATACACCCTTGGATTCCGCGATGCGGCGCATCACGTCGACGCAGTCGTACGCGCGGTCGACATTGACCGGCGGGAAGTCGAACTTGGTGCGCCGGCTGCCTTCTTCCTTGCCGCCTTCGCGCGTGAACTTGCCCGAAAGCAGGCCGCCCGCGAGCGGACTCCAGACCATCAGCCCGACGTTCTCGCTTTGCAGCAGCGGCACGATTTCGCGTTCCAGATCGCGGCCAGCGACCGTGTAATACGCCTGAAGCGACTCGAAACGCGCAAGACCGAGACGCTCGGAAATACCGAGCGCCTTCATGATCTGCCACGCCGCCCAGTTCGAAACGCCGATGTAACGCACGTGTCCATGCTGCACGAGATTATCGAGCGCGCGCAGCGTTTCCTCGATCGGCGTCGCCGGATCGAAACCGTGAATCTGGTACAGATCGACGTGATCGAGCTGCAGCCGCTTCAGGCTCGCCTTCACGCCATCGATGATGTGATAGCGCGACGCGCCGCGCGAATTCACGCCCTTGGTGCCGGTCTCGCCAAGGATTTTCGTCGCGACGACCACGTTTTCGCGCGGCACGTTGAGGTTCTTCAGCGCCTGGCCGGTGATGATTTCGGATCGGCCGTCGGCGTAGACGTCGGCGGTGTCGATGAAATTGATGCCCGCATCGAGCGAACGGCCGATCAGCTTGTCGGCTTCCGCCTGCTGCAACTGACCGATGTTGTCCCAGATTCCGCCCGTTCCGCCGCCGAAGGTCATCGTGCCCAAGCACAGCTCCGAGACGAAAAGACCGGTGTTGCCGAATTTCCTGTAACGCATGGTTGCTCCCGAGTGACTGGAATGGCGCGGCATCGCACGACCTTCACGACAGGGTCCGCGCCGACAATGCAGTATCGTCCCGGCGCGCGGCGGGTTCATAGCCTGATCCTGTTCAATCCTTGCCTGTTCCTGCAAACGCTGGGGGCGCGCGCGAGCAATCACGCGCTCGCGCGAGTAAGCTAACCAGACTTCTCCCATCTTGAAAATGGTCCGCAAACCATGGCTCTGAACGACACGCCCGGCTTCGCCGGAAAAGAAAGTCATGACCAGCCGAAAGAAACGCGTCATGACGCCGCGCTGGATCAGGCGCGCCTCGATCTCGTCGCGCTGCTCGACCGTTTCACCATCGGTTGCGAAGGCTCGGTCGAGACGCCGGTGCCGGGGCTGTTCCTGCATCGGATCATGAATCCGGGCGGCCCGAAGCACGGCATCCAGACGCCCGCGCTCGCGCTCATCGCGCAGGGCAGCAAGCGCCTCATGGTCGGCGACGAGGTCTATATCTACGATCCGATGCACTATCTGGTGTCGTCGGTGGATCTGCCGGTGTGCGGGCAGGTGTCGGTGGCGAGCGAGTCCGAGCCGTATCTCGGCATGCGGCTCGATCTCGATGTCGACGAAATCACGTCGCTGATCCAGGACGAAAGCCTGCCGCCCGCGACGCAGACCGACGCCTCGCGCGGCCTCTACGTGAACCGCCTCGGCAACTCGATGCTCGATGCCGTGTTGCGCCTTTTGCGGCTCGTCGACACGCCCGAGGACGTGCCGATCCTCGCGCCGCTCGTGAAGC
The DNA here is from genome assembly GCF_000698575.1 of Caballeronia zhejiangensis. Taxonomy (GTDB): domain Bacteria; phylum Pseudomonadota; class Gammaproteobacteria; order Burkholderiales; family Burkholderiaceae; genus Caballeronia; species Caballeronia zhejiangensis. The sequence continues at coordinate 116,789 of NZ_JFHD01000007.1, read as the reverse complement.
GCGAAATCCTGTATCGCCTGCTGATGAACGGCTCCGGCGCGCGTCTGCGGCAGATCGCGCTGCAGGACAGCCAGACGCAGCGCATCGCGAAGGCGATCCAGTTGCTGCGCCAGCATTTCGACCAGCCGCTGCGCGTGGAGGACATCGCGCGGGACGTGCACATGAGCGTGTCGTCGCTGCATCATCATTTCAAGGCGGTGACGGCGATGAGCCCGCTGCAATACCAGAAGCAGCTGCGGCTTCAGGAGGCGCGCCGCCTGATGATGCTCGATATCGTCGATGCCGCCACCGCCGCGCATCGCGTGGGCTATGAAAGCGCATCGCAGTTCAGCCGCGAGTACAGCCGGCTTTTCGGTGCGCCGCCGTTGCGCGACACCCGCCGCTGGCGCGACGCGACGGCCGCCGCCGCGGGGGCCTGAGCACCGAAATTTCAACGAAGCACTGGCCGAGCGCGCGCGAATGGTCTTGAATGGATTGCCGACAGGCGATGCGACGGCGCTGCCGCATCGATTTATTTCATCGTCCGCGGAATAGTGCAGCGCTTCCGAACGTTCTACGGATACTTCTACAACAAGGAAGATGAAATGAAGAAGCGTATCCAGATGTTCGTCGCTGCCGCAACCGTCGCTACCGCTTTTGCTTCGCTCGCGTCATCCGCGCATGCTGCGGCGCCGAAAGAATCGAACGGCATGTTCGTCGATGAAAACGGCATGACGCTCTACACCTTCGACAAGGACACGAAAGGCGGCCCGAGCGCGTGCAGCGGCGGCTGTGCGCAGGCCTGGCCCGCCGCGATGGCGAGCGACTCCGACAAGCCGAGCGGGAAATGGACCATGGAATCCGCCGACGGCGGCAAACAGTGGGCCTATGACGGCAAGCGCGTCTATCGCTTCGCGAAGGACACGAAGCCCGGCGACAAGAACGGGGACAATTTCCGCGATGTCTGGCACGTCGTGAAGCCCTGAGCGCCTTCGCATCGATGCGGGCTCGCGGAATAAATCGGCGAGTCCGCCAGTCTTTCAATCAACAGGTAACGACCATGAAACGATCGATCGGCGTGACGGCGCTCCTGATCGCGCTCGGGCTCGCGCTCGGCACAGCGGGCTGCGCGAGCGGTACGCAAAGTGCGCCGCCTTCTTCTGGCGCGCCGAGCGGACCTGCCGGCGGAGGCAGCTACTGATGGCGAACGCCTCCGGCTCGCCCCGCACGCAAGAGGACGCACGGTCTTGAGCTTCGAGAGCGATCTTCTCGCGCATCTGCCGCAGTTGCGCCGCTACGCGCGCGCGCTGACGGGCGATCGCGCCTGGGCCGACGATCTCGTGCAGGACGCGACCGAGCGCGCGCTCAATCGCGCCCGGTCGTTTCATGCGGGCACGAATTTGCGCGCGTGGCTGTTCACGATCATGCGCAATCTGTATATCGACCAGTTGCGCGGTCGCCGCGATATCGCCGTCGACGACGAAAGCGCGCCCTGGCGGCAGATGGCCGCGCCGCGCGGGGAAGTCGACGGCCTCGTGCTGCGCGACGTGCAGCGCGCGCTGTACTGTCTGCCGGTCGAGCAGCGCGAAGTGATGCTGCTCGTGTGTGTCGAGGAAATGAGTTATCAGGAGGCGTCCGTGGTGTTGAATGTGCCGACCGGAACCGTGATGTCGCGCTTGTCGAGAGCGCGGGAGCACATGCGCGTTCTGCTCGGCGAGGAATCGGGCCGCAAGGCGTCGCCTTCGTCGCTGAAAGTGGTGAGCCGCTCATGACCAATCAAGACCGTCCATCCGAAGGCGGCGACCGTATGGGGCCGCCCAAACCCGATCGCGATCTGCAGGCGCTGTCCGCCTTTATCGACGACGAACTTCCCGGCAATGAGCGCGATGCCGTGGCCGAACGCGTCGCGGGCGATCCCGCGAGCGAGGCGACCGTCGCCGCGTATCGTGCGCAGGACAATGCGTTGCGCGCGCTCTTCGCCGATCAGAGCGAGCCGCAGATCGTGCGTCTGCGGCCGCGCTCGCGCGAGCGTTATCTGATCGCGGCAGGCTTCATGGCCGTCGGGCTCGCGTGCGGATTCCTGTTGCAGATGCTCCTGCCCGCGCTCGGCGACAAGCCGCGCTTCGCGGAACGCGCGGATATCGCGTATGCCGTGTACGCGCCCGAGCAGCGGCACGCGGTGGAAGTGGCGGCGTCGCAGCAAGATCATCTCGTCACCTGGCTCTCGAAGCGGCTGAATCGCGCGGTGACGATTCCGTCGCTGGCCGAGTACGGATTTCAGCTCGTCGGCGGACGCCTGTTGCCGGACGAAGAGGGTCCGGCCGCGCAGTTCATGTATCAGAACGCGGCGGGCGAGCGCCTCACGCTCTACATGACGACCGCCACGATCAGGCGCAACGACAGCAAGATCCGCACGCTGAAGGACGGACAACGCACCACGTTCTATTGGGCGTGGAATCGCGTCGGCTATGCGCTTTCGGGGCAGATCGGCGAGGAAAAGCTGCAGGCAATCGCCTATGACACCTGCAAGGAGCTGGGCGGCGATCCGAAGAACTGGTGAGCCGGGAATCCATAAAAAGGCCGCAACGATGCGTGATCGTTGCGGCCTTTCTCATGCGCGATCGTGCTTATCGATAGCGATGCGGCGGAGGCGGCGCGACATGGTGATGATGGCGTTCCCATTCCTGACGCTGCCAGTAACGATGACCGTCCCAGTAGCGCTCGCCATGCCAGCCGACCGTCACGCGATGCGTGGGACCGTGGTGAACGTCCGCCGACGCCGCGTTTGCGAGACCCATGCCCAGCGCGGCGGCAAGGGAAGCGATCAACAGGCTTTTCTTCGTCTTGTTCATGATGTGTGCTCCTTGGTCGTTTGCCTGGCGGTGAAACCGCGAGTCGATTGGTCGCAGTTCGGCCAAACTTTGGCGTGTGGTTCAGGACCGGCTTATCAACGGTAGTAATCGTGATGATGGTGATAACCGCCGCCGTCCGGCACGACGATGCAGCCCGATAGCGCGCTACCCAACAACACGCTCAACGCTGCAAGGATCGCTAGTTTCTTCATGGGTTTCTCCGTGTGAATCCATGGAGACCAATTTAGCGGTTCGCAAAATGACAAGCCGTGTTCGTTTGTAAGCAAACGTGTAATCTGAAATATTCGCGACGGGCGTCTACAAGCTCCGTCGTGCGCCGTTGTACGGCGGATGCAGGACGCGCTATTCTGAACTCCGATTCGAAATGTCGGAGTGAACATGTCTCACATCAGCACGGGCGTCGAGTACGCGCTGCACTGCATGCTGTATCTCGCGGAGCCGCCACACGGCGTGCGCGAGGCGAGCGTGCGCGATCTGGCGGAATTGCAGGGCGTGCCTGCGGAATACGTCGCGAAGCTCTTCACGAAGCTGCACAAGGCGGGACTCGTCGTCGCGACGGAAGGGGCGCGCGGAGGTTTCGCGCTCGCGCGTCCGTCGAAGGAAATCAGCGTGCTCGATGTCGTCGACGCAATCGACGGCGACAAGCCTCTCTTCGAATGCAGGGAGATTCGCGCGCGCTGCGCCGTGTTCGGCGACGACGCGCCGCCTTGGGCGACGAGCGGCGTATGCGCGGTTCACGCGGTGATGAAGAACGCCGAAAAGCGCATGCGTGAAGCGCTCGCGGCGGATCGGCTGGCGGATCTCTCCGGGCGCATGCATGCGAAAGCGCCGCGCACGTTCGGGCCGCAGGTCGTCAAATGGCTCGGCGGGCGCACGGACCAGCGCCGCGCGGCCAAGCGCTGAAAGACTTTAGCGGACGATCTTCGGCTTCATGTTCGGCGTGAGCGATACGCCGACCACATGTCCGGCGCGCACGCCGCAGCGGCTATCTACGCGCGTCCATTGCTCCTTGCCGCGCGCCTTCGCGAACGCGCGCATCACGATGACCTGATCGACCGGAATCGGGTTGCCGACACTGAAGATCGTAGTATCGTCGTCGATCTTCGCGGAGAGCACGCGGCGGTCGGGCACGATGAGCGTGTCGTACTTCGGCGCGTTCTCCACCCAGCGATCGAATGCGGCGACACATTGCGCGACGGCATCCGGTACGTGAAGCCTCGTCAGATACGAATAATCCTCGGGCACGTCCGGCGTTTCCTGCGCCTGGACGAGCTGAAACATCGACGCCGACAAAGCGAGCGCGGCCAGGGCGGGAGCAAGAATGTTCTTCATGCGATGGGCGATGAAAAGGGCGTTCGGAGATGTTCGGGCAGAGCGCGGATCGCCGGAGCACGGATCGCGTGAATGGCGCTGAACGTGCGGTGCGCGCGCCTGCGCAGGAATGGCGCGAAGTATACCGTGTGACGTTTTGTGACGTCGAGCGATTCGCGCAGGTCGAATGCCGATCGAAAGCCTCGCCCGCAGCGATGTATCCTTTGATGCCGATAAACACGCGAACGAGGTGCCCAATGAAAGCGGTGCGATGGTCGCAACGAGACGGCTCAGGGCTCGAGCATCTCGTTCTCGATGAAACGCGCGATGGCATCGTGATCGAAAGCGCGGTCGTGGGCGAAGACGAAGCGTGTGCCTTCGGTCTCGTGTATCGCATCGAATGCGATGCGCGCTGGCAAGTGACGCGGCTCGCGCTGAAGCTCGCGGGCGGCGCATCGCTCGATCTGCATCGCAGGGACGGCGACAACGGCGACGCGCACGCATGGACCGATGCGAACGGCGAGCCGCTCGAGGCGCTGCGCGGCTGTATCGACGTGGACATCACCGCGACGCCTTTCACCAACACGCTGCCCATCCGCCGCCTGAAACTCGAACGCGGCGAACGGCGCGTGATTCGCGTCGCTTATGTGCGCGTGCCCGAGCTCGGCGTGAGCGCGGTGGAGCAGGCTTATACGTGCATCGAGCCGGATTGTCGCTATCGTTACGAAGGGCTCGACACGGGCTTCACGGCGGATATCACCGTCGACGAAGACGGCCTCGTGATCGACTATCCCGGCCTCTTCACGCGCATCCGGCGATAATACGCAGACATTCGCCTCAACCGATTTCCACTATGACCGACACGACTTCCCCCCGGCTCACGAGCCTGTCCCACGGCGGCGGCTGCGGCTGCAAGATCGCGCCCGGCGTGCTCGCCGACCTGCTCAAGCGCGCGACGCCGCTGCCCGCGTTCCCGAATCTTCTGGTCGGCAACGACACCGCCGACGATGCCGCCGTCTACAAGCTCAACGACGAGCAGGCGATCGTCGCGACGACGGACTTCTTCATGCCGATCGTCGACGATCCATTCGACTTCGGCCGCATCGCCGCGACCAACGCGCTCTCCGACGTCTACGCGATGGGCGGCAAGCCGATTCTCGCGCTCGCGCTCGTCGGCATGCCGATCAACGTGCTGCCGCATGAAGTCATCGCGCAAGTGCTGAAGGGCGGCGAAGCGGTGTGCGCGGAAGCGGGCATTCCGGTGGCGGGCGGCCATTCGATCGATTCGGTCGAGCCGATCTACGGGCTTGCGGCGCTCGGCATCGTGCATCCGTCGCGCGTGAAGCGCAACGCGGCCGCGCGCTCGGGCGACGTGCTCGTGCTCGGCAAGCCGCTCGGCGTCGGCGTGCTGTCGGCGGCGCTGAAGAAGGACAAGCTCGACGCGGCGGGCTACAGGGCGATGATCGACGCGACCACCAAGCTCAATCGTCCCGGCGCGGAACTGGCGCAGCTCGAGGGCGTGCACGCGCTCACCGATGTCACCGGTTTCGGCCTGCTCGGTCACACGCTCGAACTCGCGCGCGGCGCGCAACTGACGGCGCGCATCCGTTACGCCGATCTGCCGTGGCTGCCGCAGGTGCGCGAATTCGTGCGCGCGGGCATCTACACGGGCGCGTCGGGACGCAACTGGAGCGCGTATGGCGACCACATCTCGTTGAACGTCGAAGGCAAGGAAGGTGAGGAGGCCCGCGCCTTGCTGACCGATCCGCAGACCTCGGGCGGCCTGCTCGTGTCGTGCGCCCCGCATGCCGTGAACGACGTGCTCGCGATCTTCCGCGCGGACGGCTTTCACGACGCGACGATCATCGGCGAAATGGTGGACGGCCGGGGCCACGTCGACGTCAGCTAAACAAACTCGAAACGCATGAAGGAAGAATCCCCGAAAGCCATTTTCTACGCGCTCGCCGCGAATTTCGGCATCGCCGTCTGCAAGTTCGGGGCGGCTGCCTTCACCGGCTCGGGCGCGATGTTCGCCGAAGCCATCCATTCCACGGCCGATTGCGGCAACCAACTGTTGCTGCTCTTTGGCCTGAAGCGCGCGCAGGCGCCCGCGAACGCGCTGCATCCGCTCGGCTCCGGGCGCGAAATCTATTTCTACGCGCTCATCGTCGCGCTGCTGCTGTTCTTCGTCGGCGGAGCGTTCTCTGTGTACGAGGGCGCGCATCGGTTGATGCATCACGAGCCGTTGTCGAACCCGATCGTCGCGCTCGTGATTCTCGGCATCTCCGTCGTGCTCGAAGCCTTTTCGCTCGCGGGCGCGATCCGCGAAATCCGCAAGGGCGCGCCGAACAAAACCTTATGGCGATGGTTTCGCGAAACGCGCGAATCGGAATTGCTCGTCGTCGCCGGCGAGGACGTCGCGGCGCTGCTCGGCCTTGCGATCGCGTTCGCCGCCGTGCTCATGACGATGCTCACCGGCAACCCGGCCTACGACGCCGCCGGCTCGATCGGCGTCGGCGTGCTGCTGATGATCATCGCGTTTCTCGTTGCGCGTGAAGTGAAGTCGATGATCGTCGGCGAATCGGCGAGCCCGGAAGTACGCAAGGCGATCGACGCGCACTTGCGCACGCGCCCGGAAATCACGCGCATCATCAGCCTCATTACGCTGCAATGGGGCAAGCACGTCGTGGTGGCAGTGCAGGCCGAAATGATCGATTACGCCAGCGGCGGCGCGATGATCGATGCGATCAACATCATCGAAGACGATCTGCAGCGCGCCTTTCCGCAAGTGCGCTGGGTGTTCTTCGAACCCGACGTAGCACGCGATCGCGGCGAGCCGACGGCCGCCTGAGGCGAGGGCAGGCCAGGAGCGCGGCGTGCTACGGCTTTCAGGGTCGTCCGGGACCGCTCCTGCCGCGCGGACGTCATCGCGCTAGCATATGGCGTGCGCGTCGTCCGCATCGAGTCCCTGAAATTCTGTGATCTTCATCCGACCCATGCGCAAATTGCTCCTTGCAGTGCTGCTCGTCGCCGTGGCGAGCGTTCTCCCGATCTTTTCCCAGTCCTCGTTCGCCGCAGCCGCTTCCGCGCAGCACGCGTCGCAGCCGGCGGTCGCGCTGACGCCGCAGCAGGCGCGCGATGCGCTTGCCGTGCTCAACGATCCCGCGCGCCGTTCGCAAGTCGCGGATACGTTGCGCGCGATCGCCGCGGCCGGCGCGCTGGCCGCGCCCGCGAGCGCGCCGCAGGCGGCATCGTCCGCGGCGCCGGCATCGGGCGCATCGGGCGTGCTCGCGCATTCGTTGACCGCGAATGGGCTCGCGTCGCAATTGTCGCGGCAGGCGGGGCACTGGCTTGTCGAGATCGGCGCGGGGCTGCGGCATTCGACCGTCGCGCTGCTCGATTTCGGCTCCGTGATTTCGTGGTGGCGCGACCGTACGTCGAGCGACGCGGGGCGCGCGCTCATCGGCCATGTCATGTGGACCGTGCTGGCCTCGCTGATTCCCGCGTTGCTGCTCGAATTCTTGTGCTTGCGCCTGCTGAAGCGCCCGCGCGCCCGGATCGCGGCACGCGGCGTCGCCGATGCTGAGGAGCAGGATCCCGACCTCGTGCGCGAACAGCACGCCGCCGAGCGCGCGGAAGACGCCGCCGCGCAAACCGGCGACGCCACCGCGATGCATCTCGCCGAGCGCAAGGCGGACACCGCGCGCGGCCAGCGTCACGCCGCGCGTCACTGGACGCTGTTGCAGCGCCTGCCGAGCGCGCTCCTGTACGGCTTGCTGTCGCTGGTTCCGCTGATCGTGTTCATCGGCGTGGTGACGTTGCTGATGTCGATCCTCATCGACGACAACACGGCCGAGGCGCGCGTCGCGGGCTCGCTCATCGACGTCTATCTGGCGTGCCGCGCCGTCGTGATCGTGAGCGGCTTTTTCGTCGCGCCGCGTGCGCCCGGACTGCGCCTCATCCAGATGCGCGATGCCGCCGCCGCGTACACGCATCGTTGGGTGCGGCGCATCGTGTGCACCGCCGGCGCGGGCATCGCGCTCGCCAATGCCGGCGAACCGATCGGCCTGTCGGGCGATGCGCGCATCGCGGTGCTGAAGGTCACGCTGCTGATCGTGCATCTGATGATCGCATTCGTGATCTTCCAGAGCCGCAATTCGGTGGCGGAGCGCATCCGGCAGCGCGCGCGTTCGAACCGCTCGGTGAGATTGGTCGGCGCGTGGTTCGCCGATATCTGGGCGGGCGTCGCGATCTTCTTCGTGATCGCGCTGTGGTTCGTGTGGGCGCTCGACGTGCAGAACGGCTACCGCACGCTGTTTCATCTCGGCGGCGTGTCCTTGCTCGTGCTGGTCGGCGCGCGCGTGCTCGCGATCGTCGCGTTCGGCGCGCTCGGCCGCGTTTTCCATCAGAACGACGAAGAGGATCTCGCCGGCGAGTCGATCGCGCGGCGTCGCGCGTATCGCTATTACCCGGCGCTGCGGCGTATCGTGCAGGCGCTGATTTCCGTCATCACCGTGGTCGCGCTGCTGCAGGTGTGGCACGTCGATATCGTGCATTTCTTCACGTCGGGCGGCGTCGGCAACCGGCTCGCGTCGGCGCTCGTCACCATCGTGATCGCGGCCGTGTTCGCCGTGCTCGTGTGGGAAGCGGCGAACATCGTCGTCGAACGGCGGCTCGAACAATGGACCGCGAGCGGCGAGCGTCTGCGCGCCGCGCGCCTGCGCACGCTGCTGCCGATGATGCGTACCGGCCTTTTCATCGTGATCGCGATGGTCGTCGTGCTGACGGGCCTTTCGGAACTCGGCGTGAACACCGCGCCCTTGCTCGCGAGTGCGAGCATCTTCGGCGTGGCGCTCGGCTTCGGCTCGCAGAAGCTCGTGCAGGATCTCATCACAGGCATCTTCCTGCTGATGGAAAACGCGATGCAGGTCGGCGACTGGGTGACGCTCGCGGGCGTGTCGGGCACGGTCGAATATCTGTCGATTCGCACGGTGCGCTTGCGCGGCGGCGACGGCTCGCTCTACACCGTGCCGTTCAGTTCGGTCTCGACGGTGAACAACACGAATCGCGGCATCGGCAATGCAGCGGTGCGCGTCTCGATCGCACTCGGTCAGGACGTCGATCTCGCCATTTCGACGCTGAAGGAAATCGGCGCCGCCTTGCGTGACGACGAAGCGTTCCGCGACGGCATTCTCTCCGACTTCAGTTTCTGGGGCGTCGATGCCGTCGACGGCTCGACCGTCACGCTCGCCGGCCAGATCCAGTGCCGCGACAGCGCGCGCTGGCCGGTGCAGCGCGAGTTCAACCGGCGCATTCTCAACGAGTTCACGGCGCGCGGCATCGAGATCGCGAATCCGCAGCGCAACTTCGTGATCGTGAACGGCGGCAATCAGGAAGGCGGCCCGGAAGGCGTTCAGGACGCGGACGAGGCGGGCGCGGATCAGCGCGGCGAGCCGTCGAAGGCCGCGCAGCATCCGACGGGCGAGGCGGCGGGTTCGGCGAACGTCGCGTCGAACGCGCCGCCGCCGCGCTCATCGCAAAGCGGCACCTGAGTTTTCGGTTAGCGCTCCTATAATCGTGCGGGTTGACCGCGCCCTGGCCGGGCGCGGTCTTCTTTCGAAGGTCGAACCCTTACGAGGATCCGCTCGCCATGAGAAAACTCCGCGCGTCACGATCGATAAAGCTCAGAAAAACCGCCTGTGCGTCACTGTTCGCCGCCGGCCTCGCGACCCTGACAGGTTGCGCGTTCGCCCAGCCATCCGATGACAGCGGCCCCGAAGGCGGCCGCCACGTCAAAGTGATGATCGTCACGATGTTCGGCCCCGAGGGCCAGGTCTGGCTCGACAAGCTCGGTCCGTGGCAGGCGATCAAGGTGCCGGGACTGTCGCCGGATTATCCCGAGGTCAATTGCAATCGCGACGATGTCTGCGTCATCACGACGGGCATGGGTCACACCAACGCGGCCGCGTCGATGATGGCGCTGGCATTCTCCGACCGCTTCAATCTGCGGCACACGTATTTTCTCGTCGCGGGCATCGCCGGTATCGATCCGAAGCAGGGCACGGTCGGCTCGGCAGCCTGGGCGAAGTATCTCGTCGATTTCGGCATTCAATGGGAACTCGACGCGCGCGAGAAGCCCGCCGACTGGCCTTCGGGTTTCCTCGGCATCAACACGAAAAGTCCGTACGAGAAACCGCCGCTCGACTATCGGACGGAGGCGTTCGCGCTCAATGCATCGCTTGCGGATGCGGCCTTCGCGATCTCGCGCAACGTCACGCTCTCGGACAGCGATCAGGCGAAAGTCGCGCGCGCGAAATTCAACTACGCGCCGGCCAACCAGCCGCCGCGCGTGATCCAGTGCGACACGCTCGCCGGCGATACGTGGTGGTCCGGCAAATATATCGGCGAGCGGGCGAGGGAGTGGACGCGCCTCCTGACCGACGGGCGCGGTGTCTATTGCACGACGCAACAGGAAGACAACGCGACGTACGAGGCGCTCAAGCGCGCGGCGAGCGTGAAACGGGTGGATCTGTCGCGCGTGGCGGTGCTGCGCGCCGGATCGGACTTCGACCGGCCGTACGAAGGGCAAGCCGCTTCGGACAATCTGCTCAATTACGCCGATCAGGGCGGCTTTGCGCCGGCCATCGAAAACCTGTATCGAACGGGCAATCCATTCATACAGGAGGTTGTTACACATTGGGGCGCCTGGCGCAAAGGCATCCCGCAAAAGTAACGCCACGGCGTTACAAAGCCGGTAACAAGGCCATGTTTCTGGCAGTAACAACTCTGTTACTGCGACCAAGTAACTATTACCTAACCTGCCGCGGATCGGTAATCGCCGATTTCGCGGCATTTTTTTGCTCTTTCACGTCCGATGAATGGCGAATAAAAGCTGGGTCTTGGCGTCAACGGAATCCCGTAAATGCCCGTTATATGGCGCGGAAGGCGATTATTAAGATAAAAACGAAGCCGCGCCGGGCGGACCTCGCAAACGTTAGACAAATACGCACCGGATCAAAGAATCGGTCAAATTCTCCAGACCGAAAAAATTACCGACCTAAAGTGTTGTTTGCAACAAAATATTATTGAGACACTCTTGCTTTAGGTTCAGACAGTTCTTAGAATCCGTCTCACAGTGGTTGTTACAAGATGTAACGCACTGAAACAAAGATTACGCGGTACGTAGCCGGGCAGAACGAGTCCGGTGAGGCACAAAAAAGACATCGGCAAAAAGCCGGCGGGAAATCGGGGATTTACTGGAAGTTGCAACCATGAACGGTCGCGAAACGCTGGAATCGATCCGGGAAATCAATTTGTCGTACATCATGCTCGCGCAGCGTCTGCTGCGCGAAGACCGCGCCATCGGCATGTTCCGGCTCGGTCTGTCGGCGGAACTCGCCGATCTGCTGTCGGGGCTCACGCTCGCACAGGTCGTCAAGCTCGCGTCGTCGGATAACCTGCTTTGCGCATTCCGCTTCAACGATCACACGATGCTGTCGGCCTTGGTGCAGCCCGCGAAGAACGCGGACATCGCGCCGACGCACGCGGCAATCCTGCTGGCTGGCCAGCCGGCCGAACAGTTCGCTTAAGTGATGACGGAGCGAGCCATGCTGAAGAAGAGCCTCACTGAAGACGCCCAGGAAGTGTTCCGCGCCATCGCGCTGATCGAGCTCGGCGCGCGCATGCAAGTGCTGGAGAGCGAACTCACGCTCTCGCGCGATCGCATGATCCGCCTGTATCGCGAAGTGAAGGGCGTGTCGCCGCCGAAGGGCATGCTGCCGTTCTCGGCCGACTGGTACATGACGTGGCTCGCCAATATCCACGCATCGCTTTTCTATAACACCTATACGTTCCTGAAGAACGAAGCCGGCTGTTCGCATCTCGATGCGTTGACCAAGGGGTATCGGCTGTATCTCGAGCACTGCAACCATAGCGGCGCCGAGGCGGTACTCGATCTTACGCGGGCCTGGACTCTTGTGCGCTTCTTCGACGCGGGCATGCTGCAGATGACGGCTTGCTGCCGCTGCACCGGGAAGTTTGTCGCACACAAACATGATTTGCAGAACAACGTGGTGTGCGGGGCCTGCCAGCCGCCGTCACGCGCGGGGAAGACCAAGAAAGCGGCGGCCGCGAAACAGGCCAGCAAAGAAGCCGCGCTGGAGGTAGTGATGTCGAAGAACGAAGTGCCGGAGCATGCGGAGCACACGGTACTCGCTAACGTAGCGGCAGTAGCGGCGTTACAGCCGCAACGAGCTAGCCTGGTCGCACAGGCTGCTTAGGCGGTAGCGGCCGCCGGCGTTCCTTCCGGGGACTGTCCGCGAGGATGGTGGATGTCCGGCTCGCCGCTACCGCGTTTTACTTCTCGTCCGTTTTCCCGAATCCATAGCCCGGCGCCGATTGGCGTGCCGGGCTTTTTTGTTTTGCCGCCCAGTAAAATGCTTCGATGGCACGCGCTCTCGAAGATAACGGCTTGGCTACCGCACAACAGGGTTTTCTGCTGACTCGCCACTGGCGCGACACCGCGGCAGGGACGGAAGTCGATTTCTGGCTCGCGACCGACGACGGCCCGAGAAAGATCCGCATCGCGACGCAGACGAGCGTCGCGTTCATTCGCGCCGAAGATCGCGCGAAGGCGGAGCCTGTCGTCGCCGGCGTGCGCGACACGTATCTGCGCGAGCTGCCGCTCAAGGACTTCCGTCAAAAGCCGGTGCTCGGGCTTTACTGCCCGCAGTATCGTCAGTTACTCGCGCTCGAAAAGAACCTGAGAAGCGCCGGCGTCAATGTCTTCGAGGCCGATATCCGTCCGCACGAGCGCTATCTGATGGAGCGCTTTATCACGGCGCCGGTGTCGTTCGAAGGCGCGCCGCGCGACGGTTACATTTGCAGCGAACTGAAGCCCGCGCCGGATTACCGGCCGTCGCTGAGCGTCGTGTCGCTCGATATCGAAACGAGCGTGAAGGGCGATCTCTATTCGATCGCGCTCGAAGGCTGCGGCGCGCGTCAGGTGTACATGCTCGGACCGCCGACCGGCGCCGCCGAGCCAGCGGATTTCGCGCTCGACTATTGCGACACCCGCGCCGACATGTTGCGCCGCTTCAACGCGTGGATCGCGCATCACGATCCGGACGCGATCATCGGCTGGAATGTCGTGCAGTTCGACTTGCGCATCCTCCAGCGGCACGCCGACGACTACGGCGTGCCGCTTACGCTCGGCCGCGACGGCGGCACGGTCGAATGGCGCGAGCACGGCATGAAGCGCAATCACTGGTTCGTGTCGATCGCGGGCAGGCTCGTCATCGACGGCATCGAGGCGCTGCGTTCGGCGACGTGGAATTTTCCGTCGTTCAGCCTGGAGTACGTCGCGCAATCGCTGTTAGGCGAGGGCAAGGCCATCGACAGTCCGTACGCGCGCATGGACGAGATCGAGCGGCGCTTTCAGGAAGACAAGCCCGCGCTCGCGCGTTACAACCTGAACGACTGCGAGCTCGTCACGAAAGTTTTCGACAAGACCGAACTGCTGCCGTTTTTGCTGGAGCGCGCGACCGTCACCGGTTTGCAGGCGGATCGCAGCGGCGGATCGGTCGCGGCGTTCACGCATCTGTATATGCCGCGGATGCATCGGCTCGGCTATGTCGCGCCGAATCTCGGCGACGTGCCCGAGGAAGCCAGTCCCGGCGGCTTCGTCATGGATTCGCGTCCCGGTCTCTACGATTCCGTGCTCGTGCTCGATTACAAGAGCCTGTATCCGTCGATCATCCGCACGTTTCTGATCGATCCGGCCGGGCTCGCGCAAGGCATGGCGGCTTCCGACGAGACCGCCACGGTTCCCGGCTTTCGCGGCGCGCGATTTTCACGCGACACGCACTGTCTGCCCGCGATCGTCGCGCAAGTGTGGGAAGCGCGCGAAGCGGCGAAGCGTCAGCGCAACAAGCCGCTGTCGCAGGCGCTGAAGATCATCATGAATTCGTTCTACGGCGTGCTCGGATCGAGCGGCTGCCGCTTTTTCGATCCGCGTCTCGCGTCGTCGATCACCATGCGCGGTCACGAAATCATGCATCGCACGCGCGAGCTGATCGAAGCGCGCGGCTACGGCGTCATCTACGGCGATACGGATTCCACTTTCGTCTGGCTGAGGCGCGCGCGCAGCGAGGAAGACGCGGGGCGCATCGGCCGCGCGCTCGTCGCGCATGTCAACGAATACTGGCGCGAGCATTTGCGCGAGACCTTCGGGCTCGACAGCGCGCTGGAATTGCAGTTCGAAACGCATTTCACGCGTTTTCTGATGCCGACGATCCGCGGCACGGAAGAGGGCAGCAAGAAGCGCTACGCCGGCCTCACGACGCGCGCCGACGGCACCGAGGAAATCATCTACAAAGGGCTCGAAACGGTGCGCACCGACTGGACGCCGCTCGCGCAACGCTTCCAGCAGGAGCTTTACCTGCGCGTATTCAAGGGTGAGGCATACGCGGACTACGTGCGCGATTACGTCGGACGCACGCGGCGCGGCGAGCTGGACGAACTGCTCGTCTATCGCAAGCGCCTGCGCCGCACGCTCGGCGACTATCAGCGTAATGTGCCGCCGCATGTGCGCGCCGCGCGCATCGCCGATGAGTACAACGCGCGTGCCGGACGCCCGCTGCAATATCAGAACGGCGGCTGGATCAGCTATGTGATGACGGCGGTCGGTCCCGAACCGGTGGAAGCGCGCCACGCGCCGATCGACTACGAGCACTACGTCAGCAAGCAGCTTCAGCCGGTCGCGGACGGCATTCTGCCTTTCCTGCGCGACGATTTCACCGCGCTGATGTCCGGTCAGAAAGAGCTGTTCTGAGTTCCGAGTCTAGAAACGCACGCCGAAGCCCGCTTCGATGATGTCCGCATCGCGGTCGTAACGCGTGACCATGCGATTCCACGTCACGCGCGCGAGCCATCGATCCGAGAAGCGGTAACTCGCCGACACCGATACGAGACCGGAGAAGCGTCCGTCGCCGGTGCGGTTCTGCGCCAGATCGTCGTTCTGCGTAATCGACAGATACGGCCCCGCGCCGACGCCGAGCGTCAGCTTGTCATTCAAGAACGCGCGCGTCGCCCAGAGTTGCGCGGCAACGCCGTCGCGGCGCGACTGGACGTGGCCGCCTTCGTGCAGATACGACGCGGTGAAGTCGAAGTAACGCCACAATCCGCGCCGATATTCGATGCTCTCCGCCAGATTCGTTTCCGAGTCGGGACTGTTGAGGATCGTCGTGCCGAGCATCACCGTGACTTCGTTGTTGGTGACGTTGGTCGTGCGCGACACGGGGCGCGCGCGCGGTCCGCGTCCTTCGGGCGCGTCGAGCTGATAGCCGATGCCGAAGAGCAGCGCGGTCGTGTCGGGACCGCCGAATGCCTGCACGCGATTGAGCTTCATCTCCGCGATCCAGCGGTTGTCGAAGTAATACGCCGCGCGCAGCGTGAACATCGCGCCCCAGCCGTGCGTGTTCGAGTATTCGCCGCCCGACTGCGCCTCGCTCGTATCGAAATAGCGATACGGCCCGGCGCCCGCCGACAATTCCAGCCGCTCGTTCCAGAGCGGCAGGCGTCCCCATAACTGCAGCGCCTGCCCGTCACGGTGATGATCGGGAATATGGCCCTCATTGAGCCAGGAAAAGCTCCAGGCGGCGTAAGGCCCGAGCCCTTCACGATAATTCGCTTCCCACGAATACGTGTTCTGGCTGCTGCTCTGGAGTGCGCCAGCCAGAAACGAAAATTCCTGCGAGTGAGCCGCGCTGCTCGCAATGCCGAGTAGCGCGAAAGCGATCGCGCGAAGGGCCGTTCTGCAATGTCGTTCGTTCTGGGTTCTTGTCATCGGCGAGGTCGGATTCGGAAGGTTCCGGCAACTTTCGTGCGGTCTGTTCCGATGCAGGATACAGACTTAGGAAAACTCCCGCAAAGTTCTGACTAATTCCTATTTCCACCGACGGCAAGGTGAAACGTTTGCGCGGAACAATCGCTCGGCATGCGTTCGCAGCCACTCACACGCGGGGTTACGCGTTTCGCGGACCTTGCGTAGATTGAGTTCTCCCAGTGCATTCAGGCAAACGAGGTCAGCGATGGACTCCACCCCAATCGAATATCGAGGCTGTGAGCTTTCGGTCATCGTCCAGCATCGGGCTGGAGAATTCGTCGCGACGCTTCTGATCGAGCGGCCGGGCGGCGTGCGGCGCGCGATCGGGCCGATGCGCGCGTTTGCGACGGCGCAGGCCGCCGCGAACTTCGCGTTCGAATGCGGCAAGGCGGAACTCGACGGCGCATCCGCGATGCGCGCGCCGCGCGTGGCGGTGTCGGGCTGATGCCGTCGCTCAGGCGCCGCTCGTGCGCGGC
This sequence comes from Caballeronia zhejiangensis, assembly GCF_000698575.1. Taxonomy (GTDB): domain Bacteria; phylum Pseudomonadota; class Gammaproteobacteria; order Burkholderiales; family Burkholderiaceae; genus Caballeronia; species Caballeronia zhejiangensis. The sequence goes on along the minus strand of NZ_JFHD01000007.1, from coordinate 100,266 downwards.
TCGCCCGAAGTCGCCGCCGCGGCGCCGTCCGGCGTCGCCGGATGCCGCGCGCGATACACCACGAGCGCGCACACGCTGACCGCAGCGATCGCGACCGGCCCGGCTACCGCTTCAAAAATGCGCGGCGGCAACCAGGCGCGCCGAGCATCGCGCCGCCCGTGCCGGTGCCCGTCACAAAGAGCGCACTCAGCGACAGCCACGCGAGCGCCGGTTTCCCCGCGAGATGTCCGAACGACGCGAGACTCGACGTCGCGCACACGAACGCCGCCGCGACCACCTACTGCGGATTGACAAGAACACACGCAATAGCATCGCTGACCGCGCCGTCGACCCGTCTCAAGAAATGCTGAGAATCGGCCTATTCCTAGGGGCAATCCGCTGATTTGACGCAATAATTTACAAATCCACGAGACGGGCCGGATAAGCTCGGATGTTCCATCCGGGCGGGTCGTCCGTATCTGCTCGCTTTCCGTCTTCCGACTGTTGAACCGCCATGGTGACTCTGGTTAGCTGTTTCTCCGATCGCAACGCGACATCATCGCTCGACAATCACATCGAATATTGCCGGCGCGCGAACGCGAAGCATCGTTTCGAGCCGATATCCGGCTGCGTCGATTCGCTCGAATTGCGCACGCTCTACAAATACCAGTTGCTGAACGACGTACTGCGGGAGGCCGAAGAGGGCGAACTCGTCATTTTCGCCACGGAAAACGCGTTGTTCCTCCGCTTTCACGACTTCGAGCCGATCATGGCGGACCGCGACGTCCTGGTCACGAAAGGGCATTTCGGCATTAACACCGAGATGTTCGTGCTGCGAAACAATGAAGAGAACCGGCGCATGATTCGTGGCTTCGCCGCGCAATGCCGCAAATACTTCGAATACGGCAAGTTCGTCACGGAAGAGGAACTGCTCGAAGCCCTGCCGACCGTGCCCGACTGGGACGACCTGAACGGCGTGGTGCCGATCGCGTCGATGTGGGCGAGCCAGCATCCGGATATTCGTGGCCGCGAAGTCGTCGCGGTGTCGATCGTCTACACGCCGCGCCTTTACAGCAAGTACGGGCCGCTGTGGCGCGCGGTGTTCGCGCGGCATGTGAGCGCGTGTCACGCGTCAGGCGATCTTCGCTTTTTCGACGATGCAGCGCCGATGTCGAGCGATTCGAACGAGCCGCTTTCGGTGTATCAGCCGGGACGTCCGATCGCGGTCGTGATGCTCTATACGCCCAACATCGCGAGCTATGCGCGCTTCGGCGAAGCGAGTCTGCGTGCGTACTGCGAGCAGCACGGTTATACGCTTTACGTGCATCGCGAAGTGCCGGCCGATTTCGGCCGCGATGCGTGCGGCAACTGGGCCAAGCCTTTTCTTCTCAGCAAGTACCTGCCGCAGCACGAATGGGTTTTCTGGATGGACGCGGACATCATCGCGATGAACCGGAGCGTGAAACTGGAGAAGTTCACCGAAGGGCGCGAACGCGTGCTGACCGCGGACATCTGCGGCTGGCGTTTCAATTCGGGCGTAATGGGCTTTCGCAACACCGAGGCGAATACGAACGTGCTCGACGCCGTGCTGGCGAAAGTGCGCGAGATCGAGGACATCCAGTACACGTTTTCGAGTCAGGGCGACCAGTATGTGTTCATGGAGCAACTGATCGCGCACGGTCTGTGTCCCGAGATGGATTCGCCCGAACTCGTGAGCTTTCGCGAACTGAACACGCCCTGGTATTACGCGGACCGGAACACGTTCCTCTGTCACTTTCACGGCCTGAGCACCGAGATGCGGGCGCTGTTCATGTCGATGGATTCGGTGCCGGAAGGCGGCTTCGAAGCCATCGAACATGCGGCGCCGCGCACGCCGCTCCTGATCCGCAAACCCGCGTGATCGCGGCTTACGCGCCGGCCATCTTTCTCATCAGGCGCACGCGGGGATCGACTGCTTCCTGCAGCGCCGGCTCCTCCGCGAAATGCCAGGCGAGGCTGCGCGCACGCACGCGGCGCGTCGGCTTGACGTGCTGACGCCGGCGCACCAGCGAGCGCACGGCGCGCCCCAGCGCCAGATCGATGGCTCCGCGCCAGTCGCGCGCAATCGACGTCGCGACGACCTTGTTTTCCCGATTCAACTGCACTTCCACCTGACAGCGCTTGTCGACGCCGCCGCGCGGCCCGTTGATGTCCGACAAGCTGACGGTCGCCTTCGAGATCAGCCACGCGAGACGGCGAAAGACGAATTCGCTGCGCGCTTTCGCAAGCTCGTGCATCGCAATGGCTTCGGGGTCGCGGGACTTGAACAGGACTTTCATTGACGCCTCCTCGTTGAACATGGATTCAGCGTAAAGGCCGGTCGCGATCCGAAAAAGCAGACTGAACGGAACCTAAGCTTCGAAAAAACCGAAGTTAGCTCGTGGCTCGCGCAAGCACCTGCTGAGTCAACGGATGATGCCGTCCGCGCCGCGACACGATCGCGTGCACTTCCTCTTTCACGTCCGGCGAGCGGCCGAGCCAGCGCAGTCCGCGCAACAGCGGCGCATCGCCCGCGCCGAATTCCGCGAGCGGAAACACCCCGAGGCCGCGCGCGCCGAACACGGCCATCAGCGCACTGTCCTCGAATTCGCCGACGATGCGCGGCGCGATGCCTTGCGCCTCCAGCCATCGATCGAGCCTTGCCCGCAGCGACGAATGGCCGGTCGGCAAAAGAATGGGCAGCGACGCGAGACTTTCAGGGAAACGATCGATCGCGCTCTTGCGCACGATCGAAGCCGGCCCGTACCAGTCGACCGGCGAGGCGATCAGCCGCTCGCTCGTGAGACGCAGATTGTGATTGTGCGGCGCGGGGTGGCTCGCGAGCACGAGATCGAGCCGATGCAGCGCCAGTTCGCCGAGCAGTTCGTCGGTCTCGCCTTCGTGACACAGAAGACGCAGCGACGGATTGCCGAGCACTGGCGCGAGCAGCGCGTGCGCAGCAAGCTTCGAAATGCCATCCGACAGGCCGACCGCGAGACGCGCGAGCGCGCCGCTCGCCGCCTCGCGCACTTCGTCCTGAATCGACTGCCCAATATGAAAGATTTCCTCCGCACGCGCGAAGGCCACCTGTCCCGCTTCGGTCATCGTGACGCCGCGGCCTTCCGGCTTGAGCAGTTGATGCCCGAGCGATTTTTCCAGCTCACGCACTTGCGCGCTGATGGTTTGAACCGCCATGTCGAGCCGTTCCGCTGCGCGCGCGAATCCGCCTTCCTTCACGACAACCCAGAAATAATGCAGATGACGATAGTTGAGCATGTGCCGTGCGTCCTTTTCGATACATCGAAAAAACCGAAGTAGGGCTTCGATTATCGCTGATTTTTTCGAGTACGAGTTCAGCCGATCATGGCGCGATACGTTCAATCAAAAACCCTGTTACTCATGGAATATCTCCTTTCGCTCGCCGCCGATCCCGCCGTCTGGGCCGCGCTCGTCACGCTGATCGTGATGGAAGTCGTGCTCGGCATCGACAATCTCGTCTTCATTTCGATTCTCAGCAACAAGCTGCCCGTGGCGCAACGCGCGCGCACGCAGCGCATCGGCATCATGCTCGCGCTCGTCATGCGGCTCGCGCTGCTCGGCACGGTCGCGTGGATCGCGCAACTGACCACGCCGGTGTTCTCCATGTTCGATCATGCGTTCTCGTGGCGCGACATCATCCTGCTCGCGGGCGGCCTGTTCCTCGTCTGGAAGGCGACCACGGAGATGCGTCATCACGTCGGACGCGAGCACGATGTCGTGCCCGGCGTCGCGTCGAGCGTCGGCGGCATGACGGCGTGGGCTGCGATCGGCCAGATCCTGCTGCTCGATCTCGTGTTTTCCGTCGACAGCATCATTACGGCGGTCGGCATGACCGAGCATCTGCCGATCATGTTTATCGCCGTCATCTTCGCCGTCGCGACAATGCTGTTCGCCGCGCAACCGCTCTCGCGTTTCATCGAACGCAATCCGACGGTCGTGACGCTCGCGCTCTCGTTCCTGCTCGTGATCGCGATGACGCTGATCGCCGAGGGTTTCGGCACGCACGTGCCGAAGGGCTACATCTACGCGGCGATGGGCTTCGCGGGATTCGTCGAAGGTTTGAACCTGCTTGCAAGGCGCGCGAAGGGCAAGCGCGAGGCGAGCGTTCCCGCGCGTAATTCCGCTTGCTTCTCGTCGTCCGAGTGACTACGTTATTCGTTAGCCAACGTCTAAATTCTTTCGGGTCCCGAAATAATCAACCGACAAATTCGCGCGCGTCGCGGCCATGGCGACCAATCGTCGGCGGAATGCAGGCGACAGGAGCGAAGATGAGCCCGCATTGGGAGATCGGCACGGTGAGCGAAGCGTTCGAGCCCATCGCGCGGATCGATCCATACATCGTGTGGGCGCACGCGACGCGCTATCGCGATCTCGGCGGCATGCCGCGCGGCCGAATTCCCATCGCCATCGAGATGAAGCAGGGCGGCGAGACCGCGCAGCAGTTCGCGCAGACGATCGAGCGTAACGGCTGGCAACGCTGGATCTGGATGTCGGCGCTCTATCGCGATCCGCCCGCGGGGCTCGAAGCGACGCGCTTCTGCACGGCTCACGTGACGCGCGAATTCTTCGCGCATCTGAACACCGATCTCGCGGGCAAGTTCGAGCGCTTCACGGAGGCGCTGGCGATTTCAACGCACGTCGATGCGCGTACGGAACGCGTGCCTGCCGATCATGCACCGATGCGCGAAGGGCTGGGCAATGCGATCGTCGGCGTGTGCGATGAAGATATCGCGTTCACGCATCCGCGATTCTCCGAGGATGCAAACGGAACGCGCACGCGCTTTCAATGCTTCTGGAATCAGAACGATCCCGCCGACTCCGCAGCCGGGCTCGGTTACGGAAGCGAGCTGCTCAAACATCAGATGGACGCGCTTCTGGGCGACGCGCGCCTTCATGCGGAAGCGGCGGGCGCATGCATGTACGATCCGTCGCGCACGCAATCGACAGCCGATTGCGACGCGCCCTTGCCGATGATCGGCGTGCAACTCAAACGACGCTATCGCACGATGCGCGACGCGTTCGGCCCTTGCCCCGATGCGGAAGTACTCGACGCCGTCCGCTATGTCGTGCAGCGCGCGCAGGACATCGGCAGTGCGGCGTGTCATGCGCTCGTCAGTCTGAATATCGGCAATGTCGCGTGGCAGCAGGACGGCAGTTCGCTCATCGAATGCGCGCTCGACGAACTGATGGACAGCGGTGCATGCTCGGTCGTGCTTCCGTCCGGCAATGTCGACTTGTCGCGCTGTCGCGGTGCATCGACGCTCGCGGAGCGCGCGGAATCGGAGTGGCGCTGGCGCGTGCGCGCGCATTCCGAATCGCCGAGTCTCGCGGAAATCTGGCTGTCGACCCGTGATGGAACGCCTGGCGTCGACGTGCAGATCGTGCCGCCCGACGACGTCGCGAGTGCATGGATCGGGCTCGGCAACGTCGGCACGTTTACGCGCGGCGGCGATCCCGTGTGCACCGTCGTGCATCTCGGGCGCGGCGCGCGCGGCGAAGGGCACATGATCCTCGTCGCGCTCGCGCCGACCGCCACGCGCAGCGGCGTGCGCCGCGCGACCGCGGGCGAGTGGCTCATCCGCCTGAGGAACAACGCGCGCGCGACCGTCACGGCCTATGCGTGGATGCAGTGCGACGAAACATGGGCGCGCGATCCTGCTCAACCGCGCGCATGAAGCGCGATGATCTCCTGAAGATCGAGGTCGTGCTCCAGCGAATGCAGAAGCTCGTCGTGGATTTCCCCCGCGCGATGCATCAGCAGCAACTCCGTGCGCCCGGCGGCAATCGCGGCGAGCACGACGTCGTAGTGCGCGTGGCGGGCATCCGTCGGGAACTCCTCCATGTCCTCGAAGCGCTTCGTGAGTCCCGCGCGATACGTGTATTGCTCGAGCAGTCGCGGATGGATCACATTGCCATCGGCGTCGTGCACCAGTGGCTGGATCGCCGCCAGTTGCGCGGTCTCCATGCGCGCCCACGCCTGCGGCTCGCTGAGATGGCGTGACGAGCGCTCGTGACCGCGCGTGAGCGACAACAGCGCGATGAGCGGGCCGATTGTTGCGCCCTGCAGGAGCACGGTGACGAGAATCACCGCGAAGCCGGCAAACACAATCAGATCGCGGCCGGGCATCGTCTCGGGCAACGAAAGTGCGACGGCAAGCGTCACCACGCCGCGCATGCCGGCCCAACTGACGACCGTGGCCGCGCGCCAGTCGGGAACGCCTGCGGCGTCCGCGCGCTTGCGTCCGGTGACAGTCCACGCGAGCCACTTCATCGCCTCGACGCCGAACACCCAGACAAAGCGCGAGAGGATCACGACCGCGATCACCGCCGCCGTCGCGGGTCCGAGGAGAGAGAATGCATCGCCGACGCCGCCGAGCCGCACCGCGATGCCGCGCAGCGACAGTCCGATCAGCACGAACACGAGCGCTTCCAGCACGAACACGACAACCTGCCAGAACGCCGTGCCGCGCATGCGCTGCGCCGCCGTGAACACTTCGTGCTGGTGCCAGCCGACGACCATGCCGCACGTGACCGTCGCGATGACGCTCGATACGCCGAGCTCCTCGCCCGCGATATAGCTGACCCACGACGTCAGCATCGACGTGGTGATGACGAGGTAATCGTCCTCGAGCGCGCGCATGAGCTTCACCGCGATGAAGCCCGCGACGATCCCGACGACGATGCCGCCGATCGCCAGCCCCGCGAAGCTCGCGACGGCGCGTGGCGCGCTGAACACGCCGCTCATCGCGGCCACGAGCGCGAAGCGGAAGAGCACGAGGCCGGCGGCGTCGTTGAGCAGGCTTTCGCCTTCGAGCAGCACCATCAGCCGACGCGGCAGCGCGACGCGCTCCAGCACGGCCTTGGCGGCGACCGCGTCGGGCGGCGAGACGACCGCGCCGAGCGCGAAGCACGCGGCCCAGGGAAGTTGCGGCACGACGAGATGTACCGCGACGCCGACGACGAGCGTCGTGAACGCGACCGCGCCGATCGCGAGCAGCAGAATGCCGCTCAGGTTCCGCTTGAAGTCGTCCCACACGAAGAAGTACGCGCCGTACATCAGGAGCGGCGGCAGGAACACGACGAGCACGAGCTCAGGGTCGAGCTCGAATTGCGGCAGGCCCGGCACGAACGCCATCGCGACGCCGCCGACGAGCAGTGCGGCCGCGGGCGGCAGGCGCACGCGCTTGGCGAGCACTTCGAGCGCGATGATGGCGATCAAGGAGACGAGCACCAGATTGAATGCCGTAGCGGCGTGCATGGAATGTCCTCGGATTGTTTGGGATTTTTTTGCGGCAGTGCGCGGCGGCCCACGCAGATGACACGCCTCGCGCTGATACCATCGACGCGGGACCGGGCCGCGAGCCGGGGTCATCGTATCCGAAAGGGAGGAGTAATGAGACGAAAGTCGTCGGGCGTGGCTGTGGCGGCCGTTCTGGTGGGCGTCGCCGTGGCGGCTGTGGTCTATATCGCGAGCTTCGGCCGTTCGCGTCATGCGGATGCCCCCGTGCCGACGCCTTCCGTGCTCGCCGCGCAAGACGGCGCCGCGAGCGCGGCCGCTTTCGGCGACGCGCCGAAGCATCCGGAGACCGCACCGGGCGACCGGACCGCCGCGCGCTGATTCGCACTGTCTAGCGTTTGTCGCACGCATCGTAGCGGTCGCGTTCGACAGGAATATGACTTGCTCGATTTCCGACGATGTCATTCCACGCTCGTCGGGAGCACTTCGCGATGGGACACCATCCTGAGCAGATTCCACCGGCCGCGCTGCCCGTCGACGGGCGCGGCATGATCGGCAACATGAAGACGGCGGCGCTCGTGTCGCTTTGCGGCGCGATCGACTTCATGTGTTTCCCGCGCATCGACTCGCCCACGGTCTTCGCCGCCCTGCTCGATGGCGATCGCGGCGGCGCTTTCGCCATCACGCCGCGCGCGCCCAACGCGAACGTCAAGCAGATGTATCTGCCCGAAACGAACGTGCTCCTCACGCGTTTCATGACCGGCGACGGCGTGTGCGAGCTGCTCGATCTGATGCCGGTCGCATCGAACGGGACGCGCGCCGATGCGTTGCCGAACTGCGTGCTGCGCATCGTGCGGCTCGTCTTCGGACGCATGACGCTCGACGTGCGCTGCGATCCGCGCTTCGATTACGCGCGCGCGAAGCACACGGCCCATGCGGTGGAGAAGGGCGTCGAATTCATGCGCGACGACGGTGCGCCGTCGTTGCGGCTGCGCTCGAATGTGCCGCTTACGATCGACGGCCAGAGCGCATGCGCGACGCTGAATTTGGAAGAAGGCGCTTGCGCCTGCTTCGTGCTCGGCGAGGCCGAAGGGCTCGCCGACATCGACGCGAATCACGACTCGATCCTCACCGAGACCATCGATTACTGGAAGGAATGGTCGTCGCGTTCGACGTATCGCGGGCGCTATCGCGAAGTCGTGCTGCGCTCGGCGTTGACCTTGAAGATGTTGAGTTCGGAAGAATTCGGCGCGATCGTCGCCGCGCCGACCTTCGGCTTGCCCGAGGCGCAGGACGGTTCGCGCCGCTGGGATTATCGCTTCACGTGGATACGCGACGCCGCGTTCTCCGTCTACGCGCTGCTGCGCCTCGGCTACACCGGCGAGGCGGAACGCTTCATGAAGTGGATCGCCGAGCGCAGCCGCGATTGCAGCGCGCACGGCCAGTTGCGTGTGATGTATTCCGTCGATGGCGCCGACGCGCCCGAAGAAAGCGAGCTGAAGAGTCTCGTCGGCGAAGTGCCGGGACGGATCGTGATCGGCAACGGAGCGCGCGAACAAGTTCAGCTCGATGTCTACGGCGCGCTGCTCGATTCCGTCTATCTCTACAACAAGTACGGCGCGGCCATCTCCTACGATGGCTGGCGTCACGTGACGCGCACAGTCGATTACGTCGTCGAACACTGGCGCGAGCCGGACAACGGCATCTGGGAGTTTCGCAACGGCACGCGCGCATTGCTGCATTCGCGTCTGATGTGCTGGGTGACGGTGGATCGCGCGCTGCGGCTTGCAGAAAAGCGCTCGTTGCCCGCGGCGCTTGCGCGCTGGTTCGAAACGCGCGATGAAATCCATCGCGACATTCACGAACAGTTCTGGAACGACGACATCGAGAGTTTCGTGCAGACGCCCGGCTCCGACACGCTCGACGCCTCTGCATTGATGATGCCGCTCGTGCGCTTCATCGGCCCGAAAGATCCGCGCTGGATCGGCACGCTCGATGCAATCGGCCGCGAGTTGCGCGTCGATCCGCTGATCTTCCGCTATACGCGCGGCTCGACGCTCGATGGCTTGCCCGGCACCGAGGGCGGCTTCTCCGCGTGCTCGTTCTGGTATGCGGAGGCGCTCGCGCGCGCCGGACGTGTCGACGAAGGCCGGCTCGTGTTCGAGAAGATGCTCGCCTACGCGAATCATCTCGGGCTCTTCTCGGAGGAAGTGGCGACGAGCGGCGAGGCGCTCGGCAATTTTCCGCAGGCGCTGACGCATCTCGCGCTCATCAGCGCGGCGTATCAGCTCGACAGGAATCTCGATCGCGTGCACGTTCCCTGGACGTGATCGCATGAAGAGAAGAGGACGGGCGCGACCCCGTCCTTTGCCGATCAGTCGTACAGCACGGCGGCGATCTTCGGATCGTTCATGTTGGACTTGTCGTACCAGTAGAAGCCGGTATCGACCTTCTTCGGCAGCTTTTCGCCCTTGAGCGCCTTCATCGCCGAATCGACGACGCACCTGCCGATGCCGACCGGATTCTGCGTGATCGCACCCGCCATGAGGCCCGACATGATGTCTTCCTTCTGCTCCTTGCCCGAGTCGTAGCCAATCAGCACGAGCTTCTTGCCCGATTCCTTGATGCCGATAGCCGCGCCCGCGGCCGAACCTTCATTGGCGCCGAAGATGCCCTTGATGTTCGGGTTGGCCTGAATCATCGCCTTCGCGATCTCCGCCGACTTCAGATGATCGCCGCCGCCATACTGCACCGATACGATCTTGATGTTCGGATGCTTGGACTTCATCTGATTGAGGAAGCCGTCGCGCCGGTCGATGCCGGTGCGGCTCGTCTGATCGTGAACGATGACGCCCACTTCGCCCGCATTGCCGATGGCTTCGGCCATCTTGTCGGCGGCGAGCGCGGCGGCGGCGAGATTGTCGGTGGCGCAGGTGGTGAGCGGAATGTCGCTATCCACGCCCGAGTCGAATGCGATCACCGGAATCTTCTGGTTCTGCGCCCGCTTGAGCAGCGGAACGGCGGCCTTGCTGTCGAGCGCGGCGATGCCGATCGCCTGCGGCTTCTTCGCGAGCGCTGCGGAGAGCATGTCGATTTGCTTGTCGACCATCGCTTCGGTTTCGGGGCCTTCGAACGTGATGCGCGCTTTCTGCTCTTTCGCGGCCTGTTCCGCGCCCGATTTCACGGCTTGCCAGAACTGATGCTGGAAGCCTTTCGATATCAGCGGAATATACGGCTCGTCCGCATACGCGGCGCTCGTTGCGCCGACGAGCGCGCCCGCTCCGATCAGTGCGCCGATGATTCTTCTTTTCAGCATGATGGATCTCCTCCAAAGGTCAGGTTATCGATTTGTGCTCGCCGTGCGAGCTTTGATGCTCCCTGTCACGCTCCGCCTTTCTTGCGCCGCAGAATGTCCGCATACACCGCGAGAATGATGATGAGGCCGGTCACGACGATCTGCCATTCCTGAGCGACCGACATGATGCGCAAGCCGTTGGTCAGCACGCTCATGATGAACGCGCCGATGATCGTGCCGAGTATCGTTCCCGAGCCGCCCGATAGCGACGTGCCGCCGATGACGACCGCCGCGATCGCATCGAGTTCGTAGCCTTGTCCGAGCGCGGGCTGCGCCGAATTCAGCCGCGAGGCGATAAGCAGTCCGGCGATGCCGCAAATCGCGCCGCCCAGACCGTAGATGGCGATCTTCCATCGGTCCACGTTCACGCCCGAAAGACGCACCGCTTCCTCGTTGCTGCCGAGCGCGAACGTATAGCGCCCGAGCGCGGTGCGATTGAGCGTGATGGCGCTCGCGATCGCGAGAAAGAACAGGATCAGCACCGCGTTCGGAATCGGCACGCTCGGCAGGAAATAACCGATCAGCGAGTCCTGCGAGATCATGTAGAAGTTTTCGGTGTCGGTGAAGTAGATCGGCTTGTCGGACGCGACGACGAGCGACAAGCCCTTCAGCAGCATCATCATGCCGAGCGTCGCGATGAAGGGCGGGATCTTCATCTTTGCGGTCAGCGTGCCCGAGATGGTTCCGCATATCGCGCCGGTGACGATCGCGGCGATCACGCCGATCCACATCGGCAAATGCCAGTAGGTGAGGAACACGCCGCATATCACTGCGGTGAAGGTCATCAACGTGCCGACGGACAAGTCGATGCCGCCCGTGATGATGACGAACGTGGCCGCGATCGCGAGCACGCCGTTGACCGCCGTCGCCTGCAGGATGCCGAGGATGTTGTCCATCTGCATGAACGCGGGCGACGCGAAGCTGAAGAACGCCAGCAGCAAGATGAGGCTCGCGAACGCCAGCAGCTTCTGCAATGCAGTAGGCGAAAACACGCGCGCGCGCAGGCCGCCAATGCGTCGTTCGTTGGTGAGCGGCGCGGTATCCGTGGGTTGTGTCATGAGTTGACCTCGTGTGTTCGAAAGTCCGGCTTATGCCGCTTGCAAAGATTCGCGCCGCGTCGCGAGCTGCATGATGCGCTCTTGCGTCGCTTCGCCCGATGACAGCTCTCCGGTGATGCGCCCCTCGCACATCACGACGATGCGATCGCTCATGCGCAGCACTTCCGGAAGCTCCGACGAAATCATCACGATGGCCTTTCCTTCCTGCGCCAGCGCGCGCAACAGCTTGTAGATCTCGCTCTTCGCGCCGACATCGATGCCGCGCGTCGGCTCGTCGAAGAACAGCACGTCGCAATCGCGCTCGAGCCACTTCGCGATGACGATCTTCTGCTGATTGCCGCCCGAAAGCAGGCGCGCGGGCTGAGTAGGCGAGGGCGTGCGGATCGCGAGCAGCTTGATGAAATGCGCGGCCGTCTTGCGAATCTTCGCGCGGCGCAGGAACATGCGGCCCGCGAGAAACTTGCCGAGGTTCGACATCACGATGTTCGATTCGACGTCCATGCCCGTTGCGAGACCGAAGCGCTTGCGGTCTTCCGACAGGTAGCCGATGCCGCGCCTCACCGCATCGCTCGGCTTTCTGATCGCGGCCTTCGCGCCTTTGACGAAAATCTCTCCTGATTCCACCGGGTCCGCGCCGAACACCGCGCGCGCGACTTCGGTGCGACCCGCGCCCATCAGGCCGGCGAAGCCGAGGATTTCACCGCGATGCAACTTGAAACTGACGTCCCGTACCAGCGGCCCGGCGTTCAGATGACGCACCTCGAGCGCCACTTCGCCCTGATGCGCGCCGCCGAGAAACGACGTGAGGTCGGTGAGCGTTCTGCCGACCATCATGCCGATGATCGTCTCGACGCTCGTCTCATGCGTGTTCACGGTCGCGACATATTCGCCGTCGCGCATCACGGTCACGCGATCGGAAATCTGCTTCAACTCGTCCATCTTGTGCGAGATATAGACGATGCCGACACCGCGCTCCTTCAATTGCCGGATGATGCGAAACAGCTCGGCGATTTCCGCATCGTTGAGCGCGGAAGTCGGCTCGTCCATGATGAGCACCCGCGATTCGAAGGACAGCGCCTTGGCGATCTCGACCATCTGCTGGCTCGCGACCGTGAGCGTGCCGACGACGGTGCGCGGATCGAGATTCACATGCATGCGAGCGAGAATCGCGCGGGCGTCGTCGTTGAGCTTGTCTTCGTCGAGCAACAAGCCCATGAGCTTGCGAGGCTCGCGGCCGATGAAGATGTTCTGCGCGATCGTCAGATGATTCATCAGTTGCAGTTCCTGATGAATGATGCCGATGCCCGATGCCTGCGCCTCGCGTGGACTCGTGAAGTCGACCGGCTTGCCGTCGACGAACATGTCGCCGGAATCGCGCGTGTACACGCCCGCGAGAATCTTCATGAGCGTGGACTTGCCCGCGCCGTTTTCGCCCATCAACGCATGGACCTCGCCCGGCATGACGTCGAAGCGCACTTCATGCAGCGCGCGCACGCCCGGAAAGCGCTTGCTCAACTGATTGACGGAGATGAGGGGTGTCATGGATGTGGCATGAATGCTCGGTTTCGTTGGACCTGTCATACGTGCGTCGAACGGCTATGGCGCGAACTGGTCGGGCCGTTCCTGCGCCGAACGGCGCAATTCCGCGACGACCTGATCGAGATGATCGTGCATCGCCTTCGCGGCAGTGTCGGCGTCGCCGCTGCGAATGGCGTCGAAGATGCGTTCGTGTTCATCGAGCGTATGGACGAGGCGCTCCGGACTCGCGAGAAGCTGTCTCGCGCGATCGAGCGCGCTGCGCGACACGGCGACGATCTCCTTCACGCGCGGCAGGTTGATCGCGTCGAGCAGGATTTCGTGGAAGGCGAGATCGAGCGTATGGAAGGCGAGACGCTGATCGGTCTTCAGCATCATCCGTTGCTGTTCGAGATTGAGCGCGAGCGCGTCGAGCGTCGCGGCCTCGCGAATGCGGGCGACGCCGCGCACCGTCTCGACTTCGAGCGCGCTGCGAATGAACAGATGCTGATGAATGTCTTCGAGCGCGATGGGCTTCACGCGCGTGCCGCGCTGCGGCAACACTTCGACAAGACCTGCGTGCTCGAGCCGGGCCAGCGCGGCGGAAACCGGAAATCGCGAGACGCCCATGCGCTCGCAGACGGCCAGTTTGTCGATCATCATCCCAGGCTCCAGCGCCAGCGTGACGATAGCTTCCCGCAACGCTGCCTCGACTGCATCGGTCAGGCTGCCGCGTTCGCCGCTGCCGATCTTGTGCAGTGCATCATAGGGAGTGCTGACGGTCGTCACTGTATCGAGAGACGTGTTCACCGGCGCTTGATTTTCGAGATGGATGCTAGCATGCTAGAAAGCATCGACGGCGTTGTCAACGCGTGCATATGCCTAGTTCGAAGATTGGGACGTAGCGACTTTTTCATCGGTTAAATCGCAGACTCGACTTGGTCGACGACGCTTTCGGAGGGCGTTCATATGACAACGATCACCAGGCTGTCCGTGAGGGACATTCGCTTTCCCACATCGCGTTCGCTCGATGGCTCGGATGCGATGAACGCGGCGCCGGACTATTCCGCTACCTACGTCACGCTCGAAACCGATTCACCGGTAGGGCACACGGGCCACGGCCTGACGTTCACGATCGGCCGTGGCAACGAGATCTGCGTGGCGGCCGTGAATGCGCTGGCGCCGCAAATCGTAGGGAAGAAGCTCGCGGACATCACCGCGAACATGGGTGCGTTCTGGCGTGAATTCACGTCGGATAGCCAGTTGCGGTGGATCGGCCCGGACAAGGGCGCGATCCATCTCGCGACGGCGGCGGTCGTCAACGCGGCATGGGACCTGTGGGCGAAGTCGGAGGGCAAGCCGGTGTGGAAGCTGCTCGTCGACATGACGCCGGAAGAGCTCGTGCGTTGCCTCGACTTCCGTTACGTGACCGACGCCATCACGCCGTATGAGGCTATCGCGATTCTGAAGCGTCATGAAAAGACGCGCGGCGAACGTGTGAAGGAAATGCTCGAACAAGGTTATCCGGGCTATACGACGTCGGCGGGCTGGCTTGGCTACGACGACGACAAGATCCGCCGGCTCGCGCGTGAAGGCGTCGCGCAAGGATGGACGCATTTCAAGCAGAAGGTCGGCGGAAACATCGAGGAAGACGTGCGGCGCGCGCGCATCTTGCGTGAAGAGATCAGCGAAAAATCGAAGCTGATGATGGACGCCAATCAGGTATGGGACGTCGACGAAGCCGTGACCAACATGCGACGTCTCGCGGAGTTCAATCCATGGTGGATCGAAGAGCCGACGAGTCCCGACGATGTGCTCGGGCACGCGGCCATCCGCCAGCGCCTGAGTCCGCTGATCGGCGTCGCGACGGGCGAGCACTGCCAGAACCGCGTGATGTTCAAGCAGCTATTGCAGGCCGAGGCGATCGACTTCTGTCAGATCGACAGTTGCCGTCTTGGCGGGCTGAACGAGGTGATCGTCGTGCTGCTGATGGCGGCGAAGTTCGGCGTGCCGGTGTGTCCGCATGCGGGCGGCGTCGGGCTGTGTGAGTACGTGCAGCACATTTCGATCTTCGACTATGTTTGCGTGTCGGCGTCGCTGGAGAATCGCGTGCTCGAATATGTCGATCATCTGCACGAGCATTTTGTCGATCCGGTCGTGATTCGCAATGGGCGATACATGCCGCCGCAGAAACCGGGCTACAGCATCGAGATGAAAGCGGCGTCGCTCGACAGGCATCGCTTTCCGGACGGTGAAGCGTGGCAGGGTTTGAAAAGGAGTTGATGATCGTTTGGCTACGGGCCGTGCGGGTGATACCGGCGGCTCGCGGCGGCTGACACGCGGTATGGCTGCGGTGTTTCTCACTTGGGACCTACAAACAAAACGCTGATAATTTGTGTTATGTAAACCGGCGAAGTTGCGGTCGAGCGGTCTTCACGTCCGAAAAATCCTCGATCAAAAATTTTCGCCTGAGAATCCCCACAACGCGAAACTTTCCCCTATAATTCGCGGCTTCCGTAGGCTCGTAGCTCAGCTGGTTAGAGCACCACCTTGACATGGTGGGGGTCGTTGGTTCGAGTCCAATCGAGCCTACCAACGACATTCAGACGCACCGTCGCGATCGTATCGCCACGGTGCGTTTTCATTCCAGGCGCGTCAGTCCCAGCAGTTGCGGAACGCCACCGCGACGATCACCGGCACCGTCAGCACGAGCGGAATCGCGAAGTACGGCACTTCGAGATGGACGATCCACGTATAGATCAACCAGGCGACGCCCAATGCGAGCGTGGCAAGTCCGATGAGCGCCGTCAGCACGTTGAGCGTGCGTGGCGTCATCCGCTTGCGGGAGGCTTCTTTGCCCGACGGAGTTTCCATGGCAGCGGGCGCATTCGAGCGCGATACGAGTACGTCTCAATTTTATACCGCCGTGCTCGCCGTCGTATTTCGAATTCTTTTGACGAAACCGTCCGCCAACATCAGCAATGAATGGCCATGGGAAGACTTTCCGAATCGAACTCGATGTCGTCGGGCAGACGGAATGTCGTTGCCGAAACGATTCGGCGCGCGGTCCATAACGCCGCGAATGCGTCGAGCACATCGTCCAGCGACGCTTGCGCGGGCTTGCGCGCCGCGAGCGCCGTATCGATCGAGCCGCCGAAGCATCGCACGAGCAACGCGCGACGCAATGCGAATCCCGATGCAATCGCCTTGCTTTCGCGCAGGCCGTGCGCCGGACCGCCCTGCTCCATTCGCAGATGCATGAAGCTCAACCCGGGATGCACTTCGAAGACGCGCACATCATCATCGGCGAGCGTGCGCAGCATGTCATCGACTTCTGCAATCTTGTTGCGAAGGTGAAATGCCTGAATGGAGATTCGTTTTCCGGTGACGGCCTGATTGACCGCACACGCTTCTTCATAGCTCGACGAGACTAAAGCCGCGCGAATCGGCGGCGTAAAGACAGAGCTTGCGCGCGGACGTCCGAGTATTTTTCGAGCGAGCGTGTCACACGTCCGAACGCCATTCGATGAAAGACCGATCGGCATATCCACAGCAACGATAGCATTCGCGCGCTTCCATTCGAGCAGATCTTCGAAGCGGCCGATAACTTTCGTCGCGATCGAATCAACGATCATGAAATCATGCGTATCTCTTGAACGCGAGAAAAAAAGCCCGGCGGGAAATCGTTCCGGCCGGGTCAAAGCACGCCCCTGGAAATACTTAAAAGTTATGCCGTATGCCGAGCGTCACGGACAACTGGCGATCGCTGTTCGAATTCGGCAGATTGGGAATCTGCGCGTAATTCGCCGGTCCACCCGTCGCCGGATCGATGCCTAGTCCCGCGCCGACCGCCTTCTGCATGATCGCGACGCCATACAGCGCAGTGCGCTTGGACAGCGCATAGTTCGCGCCGACGTTCACTTGATGAAAACGCGTCGATGAAACCCCGTCCGGCTTCGCATTGTTATAGATGTAGGCAAGCCCGAGTTGCAGGAACGGCGTCGCGGCATAAGTCAGATTCACTTCGCCGATATCGAACGCGATGTCGCGGCCCTGCGGATTAGCGCTATCGGCGAAGTACTGGCTATGCTCGAGACGACTATGCGTATAAGTCAGCGCGATAGTCGCCGGCCCGATTGCATAAGATGCGCCCGCGCCATACGCCTTCAACGCTTCCGCGTTCTGCAATTGACAATAGAGTGCCGACGGATTCGAACACGCGAAATCGCCGATGTAGCCGTTTGCTCCGCCCAAAGCCGCATCGAGCGGATTGTGCAGGTTCAGATAACCTGCGCTGATCGAGATGGGCAAACGCGTATAAGCCGCGGCGAACGAATATCCGCGCCGTTGCCCGAAGTCGCCTGCAATGCCGCCGAGGCTATAAGTGCCGCCCACCGAAAAGCCGTTCCAGTCCGGGCTCGTGTATTTGATCGCGTTGTTGAAGTTGAACGCTTCGTTAAGGTTATCGACGTCGCCGATATGCGAACCATAAAGCGTCGCCCACGAATTGCTCGATACGTAAGGCCCGAGGAAATCGCTATACGAGTCGTATTGACGTCCGAGGGACAACGTGCCGAACTGTTCGTGCGCGAGGCCCACCCAAGCCTGACGGTTGAATAGCGCCCCGCCCTGCACCAGGCTTCCCGTTCCCGTATAGAAACTGTTCTCCACGTTGAATTTCGCTTGCAAGCCGCCGCCGAGATCTTCCACACCGAGCAAGCCGAAGCGTGAAGGCACGAGATTGCCGCCGGACAACGCGAAGTTATGCCCCGAACCGACGCTCCCGTCCGCATTGGTGACTTGCTGATTGGTCGTATAAGTCAGCCCTGCATCCACCGTTCCATACAGCGTCACATTGCTTTGCGCCGATGCGCTCGCGCACACGGCGAGCGCCGCTGTCGAGACAAGTTGCCGCGCGATCGTTTTAGTTGTCATGCAAGCGTCCTCACGCGTAGTTGATCAGCACCGACTTGGTCTCTGTGTACATGTCGATCACCGCGCGTCCGAGCTCGCGCCCGAAACCCGACTGCTTGAATCCGCCGAACGGCATCGCGTTATCCAGCAGCGAGTGGCAATTGACCCATACCGTGCCCGCCTTGATGCGCGGCACGAGCTTGTGAATTGCCGAGAGATCGTTCGACCAGATGCTCGCGCCGAGTCCATAAGGCGTGTCGTTTGCCTTGGCGACCACGCTGTCGATATCGTTGAACGGCATCGCGACGAGCACCGGTCCGAAGATCTCTTCGCGCACGACCTTCATCGAATGATCGGTATCGACGAGCACTGTCGGCTTCACGAAGAAACCGGCGCCGTCCTTGGGCGCACCGCCCGCGATAGCACGCGCGCCTTCATCGCGGCCCGCTTCGATATAGCTCAGCACACGATCCATTTGCCGTGCGGAAACCAGCGGGCCGATCTGCGTCGATTCATCGAGGCCCGGTCCCATCGGCAAGGATTGCGCGATCGCCGCGACACGCTCCATCACGCGATCGAATACTTTCTCGTGCACATAGACGCGCGAGCCCGCAGTGCAGACTTGTCCCGAGTTGAAGAAGATCGCATTGGCGACGCCTTCTGCCGCTTTATCGATATCGATATCCGGCAGCACGATAACCGGCGATTTGCCGCCGAGTTCGAGCGACATGCGCGTCATGTTATCGAGCGCCGCGTGACCGATAGCTTTACCCGTCGGCGTGGAACCCGTGAACGCGATCTTGTCGATGCCCGGATGACGCGCGAGCGCCGCGCCCGCCGTGTGGCCGAGGCCGGTGACGACATTCACGACACCCTTCTCGATGCCCGCCTCTTCGATCAGCATCGCGAGCCGCAACGCGGAAAGCGGCGTGTCTTCCGCAGGCTTCAGCACGACGGTGCAGCCAGTCGCGAGCGCGGGCGCGAGTTTCCACGATGCCATCAGCAGCGGAAAATTCCACGGAATGATTGCGCCGACGACGCCGACCGCTTCCTTGCGCGTATAGCCGAAGAAATCGTTCGACGGGCTATATGGAATCGATGCTTCCAGCGTGCTGCCTTCGATCTTGGTCGCCCAGCCGGCCATATAGCGGAAGCATTGCGCGGCCATCGACACATCGAGCCCGTGGGCGACCGTGACCGGTTTGCCATTGTCGAGCGATTCGATTTCCGCGAGCTCGCGCGCGTTCGCTTCGATAAGATCGGCAACGCGCAGCAAGAGACGCTCGCGATCGGTCGGTTTCATGCGCGACCATGCGGAGTCATCGAACGCGCGGCGTGCGGCTTGCACGGCGCGATCGACATCGATTTCGTCGGCGCTCGGCACGCGTGCGAGCAGTTCTCCATCGGCGGGATCGATCACATCGAGTGTCGCGCCGCTCGCGCTATCGACCCATGCGCCATCGATGAGCATTTTTTTCGCCGATGCGAGGAATGCGCGCGTGGAATCGAGCATCGCGGGATGCTGGCTGTTATTCATCGGGTTGTCTCCTAGTAATGTTCCGGGACGGCGTTCACGCCGTTCTCCTGCAATTCCTTGACGAGCTTCATGCGGATACGCGCGACATCGGTGAGCGCGGGTCTGCGATGCGCCGCAATTTCTTCCGCCGTATAAGGCTTGAACGATGCGGGCCGCGATTGCTCGTTCATCGTCGCGAGCAACCAGTTCAAGACGTTCGCGAGCTCTGCGTCGTTCAATGCGGAATTGGCAGCGCCCGGTACTCGCATCACAAACTGACGGCCGTCGGGAAGCGAGACGAAATGACCGAGCGAGTTGCGCAATGCGGGCACCTTGCCGGGAATGCCCGAGCCGTCGGCGGTGTGGCATCCCATGCAATTGAGCACCCAGTCCTGTCGCGCACGCGCCGCGTCGTACGCCTGCGTCTGCGATGCCGCCGTCGTCGACAGCGCGGCCAGCGTCGCAGCGACGAGCATCGCGCGCGGCTTCATAGCCCCAGGCCCTTCACGACTGCTTCGCGACGCTGGTGCACGGCGGTCTGATCGAGCGGGCCCGCGCGCCATGCCTTGACTTCGGCGACGTCGAAAGGCTTCGCTGAACCATGCTGCGCGTTCAGATCGAACACGACGTAGTTCAACACATCCGCGATCTCTTCATCGGAGAGCGATGCGAAGCTCGGCATCTTGAAGTTATAGCTTTTCTCCTTGACCTTGATCGGGCCGAACATGCCATAGAGCACGGTGTGCCCTAATTGCGCGCGGCCATCGGCAGAGCCCGCATATTTGCCGGGATATTCGACGAGCGGCGGCGCAAGTCCGTCCATGCCTTTTCCGCCTGCCTGATGACAGACCGCGCATTTGCCATCGAAGGTCGATTTGCCGCCCGGGTAATGCACTGTCTGTGCAAAAGCGCCCGAAGCAAAGCTCATTGCGCCGGCGAGCAACGCCGCCATCAAAACAGTTGCAGTCTTCATTGCGTTGCCGCTCCCAACAGGACCGATACCGAGCAGTGGTAATTCGAATTGCCGTTCGCCATGCACCAGTTGATATCGTTATTGAGCGATAGCTTGTAAAGCGGCTTTTCGCGTTCATTGCGATTGCAGAAGCAGCGTCCGCAGCTCGTCTTGCCGCAGCAGTCGTTGTACGACACGATGTAATCCGAGCCGTCGTGCGGATTGCGGCAGGTACCGATCCACGTGATCGGCGAAGGCGTCGTGCCCGGCGGGCAACTGCTCGACGTGCCGCCACAGCAGCTGCAAAGCCAGCCGTCGATCGCGCAATACTTCCAGTAGTCGCAACTCGTCGGATCATCGCTCGCCGATGAACCCGGCTTCTTCGGCTCCGTTGCATAGGCGGTGCGATCGACCGGCAACAGCGGCACCATTGCCGATCCGACCAGCACTTTCCCGAGCTTCGCCATCGCGCTGCGCCGCGAACTGCGTTGCGCGACGCCGCGTGCCTTATGTTCGAAGAATGAATCCAGCCATTTCATGGACGCTCACCTGTAGGAATGGAAAAGTTATCGGCGTCTTCAGGCGTGCTGCCCGACTTGCGCTTCGTGGTCGTGATGGCCGTGATGCGCGTGGTCATCGTGCTTGCCGTGCACGAATTCCTGCAGCGACGCGACACCGAGTTCCTTCGCTTCGAACAGGCTTTCCAGATGTTCACGCGTGTTCACGAGACCTTTCGCGCGGACCTTGCCTTCGTCATCGAGCAGCACGGCATAGGGCAGCTTGCCGATCTGATAAGAAAGGCCGAGTTCCTGCGACAGCACATACGGATATTGCGAAAGACCGGACTTGCGATAGAACGCGGCGTGCTCTTCGAATTCGCCATCGCTGGCGAGCACGATGTCGACCGAACCTTCGCGCGCCTGGATCGACGGAAGCAAAGGCAGCAGCTTCTTGCACACGGGGCACGTCGGCGAAAGGAAGAAGACGAGCGTGTTGCGCTTCGAGTTCGACAGGCCGCCGACCTTCACTGCGCGGCCGGCGATATCGCCGAGTTCGAACACCGGTGCGATCGCGCCGACGGCCGGTCCCTTGTCGATCATGAGCGCGCCCGCGGGCATCATGCGTTCATAGAGAATGCCGACTTGGCGAACAAGTGCGAGACAGATCGCGCCGAGCGCGAGCAAAGCGGCCCACGACAGTGCGGCCGAAATTATCAGGGCGGTTTGCATCATGAATTCCTCAGAGAATCGAGCTTGGGAAGATTGACCAGCAGCACGTCGAGCGTGAACCACGCGGCGACGGCGAAAAGCGTGCAGGCGCCTGCGCTCAGATAGTCGAACCACATCAGCGCGCGGCTCGTAGCGGGAATGAGTGCGGCGGCCGCGAGCGCGGCGAGCATCAGAGCACGCGCGACGTGCCACCATCCGATCGACTTAGGCGTGCGCGTCGATGAGCTTGCTGCGACGAAGCCCGAGCAGCCACAATCGATGTCGGTATGACCGCGCAGCACGTTGATCGCGAGCGCCGCGCCGAAGAGCACGAAAAGCGCGGCCAGCACGATGGCGCTGACCATGCGGGTATCGGCGAACAAGACGCCGATCGCGCCAGCCGCTTCGAGTGCAGGCAACGCGAACGACAACGGCGTCACTGCGAACGACGGCAGCAAGGCGAACGCTTCGAGCGAAGCGCGAAAGCGTGATGGTTCGCGCCACTTCGGCGCCGTGCCCGCAAGTGCGATGATCGTCGCGCTTGCGATGCACACCATGAGAATGACGGGATCGATCATCGCGTCACCTCAAGGGTTG
Organism: Caballeronia zhejiangensis; assembly: GCF_000698575.1. Classification (GTDB taxonomy): domain Bacteria; phylum Pseudomonadota; class Gammaproteobacteria; order Burkholderiales; family Burkholderiaceae; genus Caballeronia; species Caballeronia zhejiangensis. The sequence continues at coordinate 77,878 of NZ_JFHD01000007.1, read as the reverse complement.
AGCAGCAACGTCGACGTCGTGCCGAGTTGCTTTTCGACATGCTGGCGCTTGCCGGTCGTCGCGTCCATCACGACGAGATCGGATGTCGGCGTGAGGCCGTAGAAGAGCGGCTTGTCATCGGTGCTGACCTGAATCGCGAGCAGCGGATCGATCTTCTGCTTCGCGAGATCCCAGCGTGCTACGCGCTTCTTGCTCTGCGTGTCGTAGACCCAGATCTCCGTGCCCGGCTCTTTATGCGAACCGTCCGCGCCCTTGTGCATGGCCACGTAAAGACGATGTGTGCCCACATTCAGCGCGGTCTGCTGCAAGCCTCCCGGACGCCAGCCTGCCTTGCGTTCCTGATCGTTCAGCAAGGACCACGACGTTCCGAACACCGGTGCATCGCCGGAGAAATCGGCGGTACGCACGTTGCCGTTGAACGTGGTGAAGAGATACTGGTTGCCGTCGCGCACCGCGTTGATGAAGGCCGGGTCTTTATCGACGTCGATGAACGCGTCGGAGACCTTGCGGCTCGCTTCCTTGCCGCTTGCATCGAGCTTGATGGTGAGCGCCTTGCCGCTCTCGCACAGTGCCGAGAAGCGGTCATTGCCGCTCGGATACGCGAGCACGCAAGCATCGGTGTCGATCTCTCCGAGAACCTTCTTCGCGGCCGTATCGATGACCGTGACCGATGTCGACGGCGTAATGTTCGACACGTAAAGTCGGCTACCGTCTTCCGAGAGGATCGTGCTGTAAGGCGTCGGCACGGTCTGACCGTGCTTGGCCGGGATCACGATTTCATCGGTCACCTCGAGCGTCGTGTTATCGATGATCTCGACTACATCGGTGCGTACGCCATGGCTGCCGCGCGCGAAATACGTCGTCGCGACATAGCTCGTCTTGTGGTCGGGGGAGATCGTGAAGCCCGGAGCGAAGCCTGCATCGATCTCGCCGAGGAAGCGCTTCGTGTCGCCGTCGAAGACATGAACGCGCGCATCGGTCATGCTCGCAAACGACACATCCGTCACGAACACGCGATGCGGGCTATAGGGCGGGACCTTCGCAACCGTCAGTTCTTCCGGCTTTTCGGCCGCGCCCGCGTGCGGCTGACACGCAAGCAGTCCATACAGTAAGGCCCCCATGGCGGTGGCTAGCCGTCTCATCTCCATCTGTGCGTCTCCTTGTTTATCGTCGAAACGACTCTAAAGACGACAATAAAAAGAAGCACTTCGGAACCGGCAGCGCGTGCGTGCCGAAATGGAGCATTCGAAAGGGAGCCGACAGAGATGAGGCTTTTCGCGCAGATTTTCGAAGCACGAATGCCGATATCAAGCCGCGACAATGCGGCCTGTTATCGGCAACCAGGAATGCGTGAAGCGCTGTTCAGCGGGCGCGCGGCGTTTGAGAGGGAAGTTCGCCGAACAGGCTTTTGTAATCGCTCGCGAAGTGGCCGAGGTTGGAAAATCCCCAGCGCATTGCAGCCTCGCGAACCGGTACTTCGCTTTGCGATGTCGTCGTAAGAAGCCGTCTCACCTGAGCAAGGCGCACGGCTCGCAGATAACTTACAGGGTTCATCTGCGTGACGGATTGAAAGCTGTTTTGAATGGTGCGGCGGCTCACGCGCAGTTTTTCGCATAAATCCAGCACCGATATCGGCTGCTCCGGACGCGCAAGCACGAGATCGTGTGCGCGCCGCACGACGTCGGCGCGGCACGCATAAGTGAGCCGGTCCTCGCGCGTCGGTACATGAAACGTCAGGAGGTCGAGGATGCTTTCCGTGACCGTATGTGTGAAGCGATGCGCGCCATCATCGGACAAAATCGGATTCCGGTCCGCCAGCACGGTCTCGACCGCCGCGATGATGCGCTTACCCGCACGCGCGCCGGCCGCGCCGGGAATGCTCAGCACATGACGGCTGAGGATTTCGTCCTGCACATCGACGCCCGCCGCGTCCGCCGCTGAAGCAAGCAATTGCGCATCGATGGCGACGCCAAGCATCGACATATCGGGCGGCGAATGCAGAAGAAATTCCTTGTCGCCGGGCGCGACGACGAGCGCGTTTTCGTCGACCCGCACGCCCTGAAACGAGAACGGCGCGCCACCGCCGAGCACGAGTCCGAACGTGACGAATCCGGCCGGCAATTGCCCGCGCTGAACGATACGCACGTTCGCAGATTCCTGAAAGACCTGAACGCCCGCTAATGAAACCTGCTTCACCGTGCTGCGGAATGCGCCCTCGCCCACCTGGTCATAGCGCTGCTCCCACCCCGCCAGCGCATGCGCGTGATGGTCGGCGTCCTCGAAGGTTTCGTAGTTGGCGTACATGCCCTCCTCCTGCTGCTTGCGTCGCCTCGACGCGACTGCTTATAGGTTTTCAATTTTTTTGCGTCAAGCTTTTCGATTCTTCTCCTCTAGTGCCTGTTGCGCAATCCTAGGAATGCACGATTGAAAAACACATGCGCTCATGCGTAGGCGATCACGCGCTATCGCGAAGTTCAGTAATTACTTTTACAACTAGTTCGCAAGGATTGCACCCTGATAGTGCGCCCAAGAAGGTTCGCAGATCAGAAGTCTGCGTTTTGACCTCGCGACACGGCAAATCAGTCAAAAGCGCATCTATCGATAAATGCCGCCGATGTCGATTCAAATTTGCCTCACTGATGATCGCATCCCTTTTCGGCGAATTTGACGCCGATATCCTCCGCATCGACACTGCCTCACACCCGAACCTCACCTCCCAACCACCATGAAGCCCAAAAGCAAGCGCTATACATACGAGTGGTATGTCGTCGTGATCTGCATGCTGGCTTATGTGTTCTCGTTCATCGACCGGCAGGTGCTCGCGCTTATGATCGAGCCGATCAAGCGCGATCTGCATCTCAGCGATACGCAGTTCAGTCTCTTGCACGGCTTCGCGTTCTCGCTTTTCTACGCGGTGATGGGCATGCCGATCGCGTACCTCGCGGACCGTTTCGCACGTCCTCGCATCATCGCTGCGGGCATTGCGCTGTGGAGCGTCGCGACCGCGGCATGCGGCCTGAGTCAGAGCTTCGTTCACATGTTCGTCTCGCGCATGAGTGTCGGCGTGGGTGAAGCCGCCCTATCGCCGGGAACCTATTCGATGCTCGCGGATTTTTTTCCCAAGGAAAAGATGGGCCGTGCAATCGGCATCTATTCGCTCGGCTCGTTCATCGGCGGCGGCATTGCATTTCTTGTCGGCGGTTATGTGATTGCATTGCTCAAGCACGCGAGCGTGTTCGCCTTGCCGCTGGTCGGCGAACTACGCGCATGGCAATTGACGTTCTTCATCGTCGGATTGCCGGGTCTTCTCGTCGCCTTCGTCTTCATGCTGACGGTACGCGATCCCGCGCGCAAAGGACTTGCGCAGGACGGGTCAGGCAAGGTCAAGCGAGTCGCGATGGGCGATGCGCTGCGTTTCATCGCCAATCATCACAAGACCTTTTTCTGCCACTACGTCGGCTTCTCGTTCTATGCGATGGGCCTGTACTGTCTGATGAGCTGGACACCTGCGTTCTATATGCGCCGTTTCGCTCTCTCGCCGGTCGAAGCGGGTTATATGCTCGGCATCGTGATGCTCGTCGCCAATACGACGGGCGTATTCTGCGGCGGCTGGCTCAGCGACTGGCTGCTGCGTCGCGGACACACCGATGCGCCGATGCGCGCAGCGTGGATCGGCGCGGCATGCATGCTCGCTCCTGCGATCGCGTTCACTCAGACGACGAGCCTCGCCGCATCGCTCGCATGGCTCGTCGTGGCGATGTTCTTCGCGTCGTTCCCGTTGCCGACTTCCGCCGCCGCCATGCAGGCACTTGCGCCGAACCAGATGCGCGCACAGATATCCGCGATGTTCCTGCTGGTATCGAATCTCATCGGACTGGGTCTCGGCACGACGCTCGTCGCGCTTATCACCGACAAGGTATTCGGATCGCCGCTCGCGGTTGGACACTCGATGGCCATCATCAATGCCGTGGCGATCGGGCTTGCTGCCGTGCTGCTTTTCGTCGGATGCAGCCAATACCGATCGAGTCTCGAACGCGAAACGCGTGAAGCGCGCGTGACGATCGATAGCCCGGGCCTGCATGAGAGCATGCCCAGCGGCGCAACGCCGACACCTCGATATGCCGAGCGCTTGTGATCCATGTTGCTCACTCAACGCGCAACGTCGTGTCAATCCGTATGGTGCAACAAGGGCAACGCGAAGCAGCATTCCAGTCCGCCGCCCGCCGCGCGTTGCGCCCAGATCCGTCCTTCGTGACGCGACACGATGTTCTTGCACAGCGACAGGCCGATGCCGTTGCCGCCCGCCTTCGACGACGAGAAGCCGTCGAACAGGCGTTCGAGCGCATCATCGGGCACGCCTGGTCCGTCGTCGATCACATGCAGTTCGGCTGTCTTTCCGTTCATCATCGCGGCAAGCGTGACGGTGCCGGCAGACGGTTTCATGCCGCTCATTGCTTCGACTGCGTTGAATGCCAGATTGAGGATCACCTGACCGATAAGCACGCGCTCGCAACGTATCGGCAACGGCTCGTGCGATGGCTCGATCCTGACCGTCACGCCTTCGTCTCGCGCGCGCAACTGGATGAAGTAAGCGACATCCGCGAGCACGTCGCGAAGATCGGTCTGAGCTTCGGCAGGCTCCCGCTTCACGATGAACTCGCGCACGCTCTTGATGATATGCGCCGCGTGCTCTGCTTGCCGGTCCGCTGCACGCAGGCCCCAGATCGCGCTGTCGATGGAATCTGGCTGCGCGAGCCGCTGAATCGCGCCTTCGATGAAGTTGCGCACGGCAGCGAGCGGCTGGCTCAACTCGTGTGCGATCGCGGTCGCCATTTCGCCCATAGCGTTATAACGTCCCGCGTATTCGAGCATCCGCGCTTCGCTTCGCCGGGCTTCCTCGATCGCCACTTCATCGCTGATGTCGCGGAAATGAACCAGTGTGCCGTCTTCGATATCGATGCGCCTGCACGTTATGCGCAGCCATCGTTTCGCGCCGTCACGACGCGTGATCGCATAGCGTTGCGCGGGCGTCGAATGTTGGCGCGTCGCACTGCGCAACTGGGTGACGAGCCGGTCGCGATCGGCTCTCGTGCAATAGTCGAGCGCGACGCCGAGCGGCGCATCGTTCGCGACACCGAGCACGCGTCGTCCCGATTCGCTGATGAAACTCACCTTGCCGCGCGGCGTCAGCACTGCAACGCCCTCACCCAGATCCTGCATGTATTCGCGCAAGCGTGTTTCATAACGGCGCAATTTCTGCCGCATTGCATCTTCGGCGCTGATGTCGCGAAACTGCACCATCACAACTTCGCGTCCCGTGAGCGGTACGTATGTCGCGATTGCCTCGGACAGCATGTCGACGCCCGCGCGCGAGCGATAACACCACTCATAACTTTGCGGACCTTCCGTGATGGAGCGATCCATCGCATTCACGGCAATTTCGCGACGATACCTGATGTCGTCGCGCGTCATATCGTGCGCCTTGAGCGGAAGCAATTCTTCCACCGAAAAACCCAGCGCGATGCATGCTGCGCGATTGGCCCACACGATGGCCTTCGTTTCGGCCTCGTGTAGCAGCACGCATTGCGTCAGCGCATCGAGCAGGCGGTGGAAATCGTCTTCGGTGGGGAAGTTCATGTCGTGGCGCATGGGATACATGGTTGCAACGCTAACCATAGCATCGGCGCGTCCCGCACGTCCCTAAAGATTTCTTTAGCCGGACGGGAGGCTTCACCGAATCGCACGCTCGCCTTCCCAATTGTTTCAGCCTTTTTGCATTCCTAGACTGGCATTACTGCGTGTGGCTCGAAAGCACTTCAACCCAATCTCATGCGCCATACGAACGAAAAGGAGATGTCCCCATGTCAGCATCCGCGATTGCAGCCGCCCTTCGCGACGATCTGTCCAGTCAACCCGACGCGATAGCGCTCGACGATGTGATTGCCGAAATCGCCCGGCGTCGCGATGAATTCGACCGCGTGTCGCACGTACCGCGCGATGTCATCGACAAACTCAAGCGCGCAGGTATCTATCGTGCGGCCACGCCAAAACGATTCGGCGGTGACGTGCGCGCGCCGGGAGAATTTCTGCAGATGATCGAGCGCATCGCTGTCGCTGACGGCTCCGCCGCATGGGTCGCGAGTTTTGGATCAGCGAATCTCTATCTCGCCGCGTTGCCGCTTGCGACGCAAGCTGCAATCTACGCCGACGGTCCCGACCAGGTGTTTGCGGGCGGCCTCTTCCCCGTTCAGAACGCACAGCCAGCATCGGGCGGCTATCGCGTGAGCGGCACATGGAAGTTCGCGAGCGGCTGCAAGGGCTCGGACTGGCTCGGCGTCGGCATCGGCACCAGCAAGCCGGGTGAAGCACCAGGCAAGCCGCGTACGGCCGTGTTTCGCCCCGCGCAAGTCGAGATCGTCGAGAACTGGAACGTCGTCGGCATGCAGGGCACCGGGAGTCACGATTTGCGCGTGACGGATCAGTTCGTTGCTGAAGACTGGACGTTCGTTCGAGGTGGCCCATCAACGGTCGATGAACCGCTCTATCGCTATCCGACCATCGCTTATGCGGCGCAAGTGCTCGCCGTCGTGAATCTCGGTCTGGCGCGCGCAGCGCTCGATGTCGCGAATCATATGGCCGGAGGCCGCAAGACAACGACAGGCGCGCCGCAACTCGCCGACCGCGCCTATTACCGGATCGAGCTTGCAAAAGCGGAAGCACAACTGCGCAGCGCACGGGCCTTCTTCTACGAATCGACCGACAGCGTATGGCAATCGATTCTCGCGGGCAATGAAGTTATGCCGGAACAAGTGAGCCTGCTACGCCTCTGCGCAACGCAGATTGCGCGTGAGGGCGCCGATGTCGTGAATCGCGCCTATCGACTAGGCGGCACGATGGCGATCTATCGCACGCATCCATTGCAACGCCTGATGCGCGACGCGATGGTCGTCACGCAACACGCATTTCTCGGCGAAGGGAACTACGACGGCGCGGGTGCCGTGTTCGTCGGTGTGCCGCCCATTCCCGGCTATCTTTGATCCCCATTCATCGCATAACGCATAACATCAGGAGTAACGCTTCATGACCGATAACCGAAACCTGCCTTTGCGCGTGCTCTTTTGCTGCGGCGTAACGCAGAACTTTTTTGATTTGCCGCGCGAGAAGGTCGGCGAAGTATGGCAAGCCTACGGCAAGATGCTCGCTGCTGTCGAAGCGATGGAGAACGTGCGCGTGCTGGGCGTGATGGACGACGATCGTCTCGTCGTCGGCCAATCCGATGGCGCGCCGTGGACCTTCTACATCATGGCCGACGTAGCAGACTTCGATACGGCCGCCGCGGTATGCAATCTCTATCGCACGACGCCCGTCGGCGAATACAACCTGTGGCGTTATGGAAAGATCGAGGCGCGTGTCGGACGTGCATTGTCGGTACCGTGATGCAATGCTCTGCGCCGTCGCCGCATACATTGCGGCCGCTCTCGCCCATTAGAAAAGGAACTCGAATATGTCCAAGAGAATCGCGCTCATCACGGGTGCCGCGCGCGGCCTCGGTGCCGTGGTCGCGCGCCGCTTTCATGCCGCAGGCTATAGGGTTGCGCTGGCCGATATCGCAATTGAAGCAACGCAAGCGCTCGCATGCGAGCTGAGTGCGGACCAGAGCAGCGCATTCGCCATCAGGCTGGATGTGACGTCGAAGACGGACTTCGAACACGCACGCGATGCCGTGCATGAACGCTGGGGCCGAATCGATGCGCTCGTCAACAACGCGGGTGCATCGAAAGTCGTGCCCGTGATGGAGATTACCGCAGAGCAGTTCGATCAGGTCATCGATATCAATCTGCGCAGCGTGCTCTTCGGCTGTCAGGTATTCGGCCTCTATTTCGCGGATCGCGGCGCGGGTCGCATCGTCAATATCGCATCGCTGGCGGGACAGAACGGCGGTTCGGCGACCGGCGCGCATTACGCGGCCGCCAAAGGCGGTGCGATTACATTGACCAAGGTTTTTGCGCGCGATCTGGCCGCGCGCGGCGTGACCGTCAATGCGATCTCACCTGGTCCGCTTGACCTTCCGATCGTGCATGAGAGCCTGCCTGCCGACAAACTCGACAAGGTTATCGCCGGCATTCCCGTGGGACGTCTCGGCTCGGCCGATTACATCGCCGACGTGGCCGTGCTGCTCGCATCACCGGATGCGTATTTCGCCAACGGTGCATGCTGGGACGTGAACGGCGGCCTTTACATGCGTTAGCGAGTTCGAATCATGCGCGCTCGTCGCCGGATGGGCTCCATACTTCGAGCACATCGCGCACGAGCGCCGCGATGGACGCAGCTCCGAGCTTGTCCTTGATGCTCGCGCGATGCACGTCGACGGTCTTGACGCTGATCTGCAGATCGGCGGCGATGCGCTTGCTCGCTTTGCCCTCGATCACGCCGCGCAAGACCTCCTTCTCGCGCCCGGTCAGCGAGTCGACGCGCTCGCGCAACTCGCGTTGCCGCTGGTCTTTCGCGTGACGCTGCATCGCGAGCTTCATCGCGCGCTGCACGCGATCGAGCATTTGCTGGGAGTTATAGGGCTTCTCGACGAAATCGATCGCGCCATGCTGAAGCGCGCGAACGGACATCGGAATGTCGCCGTGACCGCTCACGAAGATGATCGGCAAAGTCGCACCGCGGCGGTTGAGTTCGGCTTGCACGTCGAATCCGCTCGCCTCCGGCATCCGTACATCGAGCACGAGACAAGCGGGACGACTCACATCGAATGCGCGCAGAAAATCGGCGGCATTGGCGAACCCTTCCGACTTCACGCCGACTGAATCGAGCAGCCATGCAAGCGAGGTACGCATGCCGTTGTCGTCATCGACGATATAGACCATGGGAGCGGAAGAATTCATTGCGATTGCTCTTTCGATGCGCGCATCAGGGACCAGGCGCGCCGGAGGATTCGGCTGTCTCATCGCAGGGTCTGTTTTTTGATGCGCCAATGATAACCAGCCGAAATTCGCCGCGAAAGTCCTTTCTTTACCTCGATGACGCGAGATAGGTAAAAGCTTTAGTGCGTTCGGTAACTACGCCGGGCGAGCGGGCGGGACGTGCCGATTTTATTTGTGCGGTTCAGCGCGTACGCTTGATTGACCATTTGCTATACACAACCTGAACATGAAACGAACAGGAGACGCTCCCATGTCCGCGCTGCCCCGTCCCGACCTTTCCGATATCGATCAGGTGCGCAAGCTGTTCCGCCAGGCCATGGCTCATCTGGGCGCAGCAGTGAATGTCATCACGACGACAGGCACGCATGGCCGTTGCGGCATTACCGCGAGCGCGGTGTGCTCGGTCACGGATGCGCCGCCTACGCTGCTCGTCTGCATCAACAGGTCGAGCGCCATGCATGCCGCATTCGTGAACAATCGCAATGTGTGCGTGAACGTGTTGCCGGGTCATCTCGAACAGATCGCGCGACACTTCGCCGGTCTCACGCAATTGTCGATGGACGAGCGCTTTTCGTTACCGGTGTGGGACGAAGGCGCGAACGGCGTGCCGGTGTTGCGCGATGCGCTCGCCAGCCTGCAAGGCACGATCGTCGAGGCGAAGGAAGTAGGATCGCACTCGGTGATGTTCGTGCAAACCACCGCGATCCGCGTGCGCGACGACGGCGATAGCCTGATTTATTTCGATCGAAACTTTCATCGCGTGCCGCGTGCATGTGATGCGCGGTAGTGCGTGCGCGAGCCTGATTCGTTTTCAGGCTCGCGCACACTGATCAATTCAACGCCGAAAGACGCGTATTCAGCCGCGCACGCGTGATCGCTGCGATTTGCGCGAGCGCCTCATCGAGTTCCTGCTGCGTGCTGCGTCCAATGCGACGTTCGAGCGCGCTGAAGATGCCTTCGCGCGTGTAGTGCCGCACGCAGATGATGAATGGAAAGCCATGCCGCTCGAGATAAGCTCTGTTGAGACGATCGAGCGACGCTTCCTGTTCCATCGACATGGCATCGAGCCCGGCGCTCTTTTGTTCGGCATCGGAATCGGCCGTCATCGTTCCCGAGCGAATGTTTGCGCCCGATAACAACGGATGCAGGTTCAGAAATGCGCGCTGGCTTTTATCGTCCAGATTGCGGATGACATCCATCATCGCGTCATGCAAGGCATTGGCGGATGCGAACGGCCGCACGCTCCACGCGCCCTCCGCCGCTTGCGGAAAATGCTCGAACACGCTTGCGAATGCACCAATGAATGCCGCGCGGTCCAGCGAATTGACCGGCTCCAGGTTGATCGACTGTGACATGCTCGCGTCTCCTATGGCGTGTCGATGGCAATTCGTGCCGAGTATAGGAACCGCGCGAGCGAGCGGCGAGACAGCCGATCCTATTGACCGCATAACAGAACACGATAGCGCTATGCGCGATGCATGTCGCGCAGCGCGCGCAATTCCTGAGCGGCCGCCGTCAGCATGCCGCGCAGCCAGACGTGCGATGCCGAGCGATGCCGCGACGGATGCCACAACTGATAAAAGCGCATGAATGGAAACTCAATCGGGGCGTCGAGCACAACGAGCGGAAGATGCTGCGCGTGATAATTCGCGAAATGCCTGCCGGTCGTGAGAATAAGATCGGTGCCCGGAATCAGGCTCGGCGCGAGATTGAAGTACGGGCAGCTCACGCGGTTATCGCGATGCACGCGCATGGTGCTGAGTCCCGTATCGACGACGCCGCGCTGATCGCGCGAATATGGCGTGGGCACGATATGCGATGCACTCAGATAGTCCTGGGCATCGAACTTGCCTGATTGCGCATAGACGCTATCGCGCGCGACCACGCACACGACATCGTCCTCCAGCAATACCGACAAATGAAGATGCTCGGGCGGATTGGGCCAGTTGCCGATCACGATATCGGGCGAGCCTTCGGAAAGCCCCTGTTCGTAATTGAATGAAGCCGAAAGCGGTACCGCAATGAGGCGCGCGCGTGGTGCAGCGTGCCTGAATTCGCGCACGACATGCGCAAAAAACGGGGGCGCCAGGTAATCGGGCATTCCGACGGTAAAGCTTTGCTCGGTTGTCGCGGGATCGAAATGATCGTCGGATACGAGCAGGTTATCGAGCGCACTCAATGCGGCCTGTGCGCTCTGCGCGAGCTGAATCGCGCGTTCGGTCGGCACCATCGCGTTCTTTTCGCGCGTAAGCAGCGGATCGTTGAAGATGGCGCGCAGACGCTTGAGCGCCGAGCTGATGGCCGGCTGCGACTGGTTCATACGAATGGCCGTGCGTGACACGCTGCGTTCCCCGATCAGCGTGCACAGCACGCGCAGCAGATAGGTATCGAATGGATCGTCGGTGCGATTCATGATGATTTCGGTGTCTCTATTGTTCGCGTGGCTGCGCCGCTATTTTGCCAGCCGGCACTGCGGGAACCGCTTCATGCGAGGCGCGCTAGGGTAATCCATAAGGCGTGAAAAGTGCGGCGAAAAACCGTGCAAAGCCCTATCGCACAAGGCTTTCGAACCCATATACATGTTGCTATGGGGCCTATTGGCTCGTCCCCCGTTCCCGATTTTTTGGCCGTTTCTATACTTGCTTCCAACCGAGCGCACGGCCGTGTCCGCGCGACGCAAACCGACTGGAAAGGAGAAACCATGTCGCTCATCAAACAGGAGATGCCGGTTTTCGCGAGCGCGGTCGAAAGCGCCGAAGCAAGCGTCTATCGCAAGGTTTCATGGCGCCTGCTGCCGTTCCTCGGCGTGCTGTGGGTGCTCGCTTGGCTGGATCGCGTCAACATCGGCTTCGCGAAGCTGCAGATGCTCGACTCGCTGCATTTCAGCGAAGCCGTATACGGTCTCGGCGCGGGCATCTTCTTCATCGGCTACTTTCTCTTCGAAGTGCCGTCGAACATGCTGCTGCAGAAGATCGGCGCGAAAAAGACCATCATGCGTATCACGATATGCTGGGGCGTCATCTGCATGTTGCAAACGCATGTCACCACGCCCACGCAGTTTTATGTCCTGCGCTTCCTGCTCGGCGCATTCGAAGCAGGGTTTTATCCGGGCGTCATTCTTTACCTCACTTACTGGTATCCGTCGCAGCGGCGTGCGCGCGCCTTCGGCACGTTCATGTCGGCTTCTGCGATCGCGGGCGTGCTCGGCGGTCCTCTCGCCGGCTGGATCATGACGTCGATGGGCGGCGTGCACGGCATGCACGGATGGCAGTGGCTCTTCATCATCGAAGGTATTCCGTCGGTGCTGGCCGGTGTGTTCGCGTACTTCTACATGACCGACAAGCCCGAGCAGGCGCGCTGGCTTTCCGATGATGAAAAGCGCGTCGTGCTCGATGCCCTGCAACGCGACAACGCAGCGATGGGCGAACGCGGTCACGACTGGCGCTCGCTCTTCAAGAACCGCAAGGTGTGGCTGCTGATCGCGATCTTCTTCTGCCTGCTGTGTGCGAACTCGACGCTCACTTTCTGGATTCCCACCGTCATCAAGGACGTTGGCATCAGCACGCCGATGGCGGTCGGCTGGATCGCGGCGGTCGCCTATTTGTGCGGTGCTGCGAGCATGATCATCAACGGCGCGCACTCGGATCGCAGCAATGAAGTGCGCTGGCACTTCAGCGGTGCGGCAATCGTCGGAGGCATATCGATGGCCGCGCTCGCGATGCTGATGGGTTTCGACAAGATCTCGCCGGTGATCGCGCTGCTTGCGATGACCGCATCGCTCATCGGCACGATGAGCGCGATTCCCGTTTTCTGGCAATTGCCCAACCGCTATCTCGCTGGCAGTGCGGCCGCAATCGGCGTGGCGCTCATCAATTCCGTCTCCAATCTCGCAGGCTTCGGCGCGCCCTATGTGATGGGACTCATCAAGAACGCGACGGGCAAGGTGACGACCGGCCTGTACCTCGTGGCCGTAATCGAAGTGCTGGCCGCGGTGCTCGTGATCGTCGGCATCCGCAAGCTCGGCAACAAACAAGAGGCCTGACATGCGCGACAAGAACACATCATCCCCTGCATTCGACGTGAGTCGCCGTCGCTTTGCTCTGCAATCTGTGGCACTTGGCGGCAGCATGCTGATCGCGAAGACGGCGCTGTCCGCCGATGCACCCGCGCCAAATCAGGCGACCGGCCCGGTGCAACAGGATGGCCTGAGCCCACGCCTCACGATGCACGGCCTGGACACATGGCATGGCACGCCCGCTTCGGGTATGCGCGTCGAGCTGTTTGCGATCGACGACGGGCGTTCGAAGTTCCTTCAGACGATCACGCTGGCTGCAAGCGGACGCAGCGAGCCTCCCCTCCTGATCGGCGATACCTATCGCGCGGGGACTTATGAGTTGTTGCTGCATGTGGACGAATACTTCGCCGCACGCAAGGCGGATCTTCCGCAGCCGATGTTTCTCTCGAAGATCCCGCTGCGCTTTCGCATCACGGACGTCAATCAGCGCATTCATTTGCCGGTGCTGTTCGGACCGTGGAGCTACAACTACTACCGCGGCAGTTGAGCCGGAAAGTACTCGAACGCGAGATCAGGAGAAAACATCATGGCCGCAGGCATTACCACGCACGTACTCGACGTCGCACTCGGCAAACCCGCCGCCGGGATGCAGATCGAATTGTTCGATATCGGCAGCGAGCCGCCCACGCTGCTCGCGCGCACGCGCACCAATCGCGACGGACGCACCGACTCGCCGATCCTGCCGGCGGCGCAAGCGCGAGCGGGGAATTTCGAGTTGCGCTTCTGGGTCGCCGATTACTTCAAGACGCCCGATGTATTCGCGGACGTCGTGCCGGTTCGCTTCACGCTCGCCGATGCGACGCAGCACTATCACGTCCCGCTGCTTTGTTCGCCTTGGAGTTTCGGCACCTATCGCGGAAGTTGAATCAGCGCTTACTGCAATTGACGATTGATGTTTCGCAACATGGAGACGCGCACGAACGGATAAGAAAATGTCTAAAGCAACTTCCATTTCTTATTCGAACCGGAGTGAAATCTGGATTTGCAATGTGCGTCTCACCACTTACCGTCCTGGAGCGATATTCTAGACTTTCCACTGCTACGCATTTACACGAATCTCCTCTAGCGCATTGCGGATGTGCATGGCATAGTGCGATCGACGATCTATTAGAGGTAACTCATGTCAACGCTAGAAAGTATTCAGGCGCGTATCGAAGCACTTCAAGCGAAAGCGGATGCGCTCGTTGCAAAACAATCCGAGAATGCGCTGCAAAAGATTCATCACCTGATGTCGAGCCATGGATTGACCATCTCGGACATCGAAAGCTATTCCGGTTCACGCAAGAAGGCGGGCAGTTCGGCTTCCGCGAAGAAGCCCGGCGCAGTCGCCTATCGGGATCCAAAGACCGGTGCGACCTGGAGCGGCCGCGGACGCGCGCCGGGCTGGATCGCCAATGCAAAGGACCGTAGCAAGTTTGCGGTTGGAGCAAGCGCGCAGGGAACCAAGGCTAAAGGAAAAACGCGCGCTGCTGTCAAGCGCAAAGCAAAGGGACAACCGCGCGGCCCTCAACCCGCGCTCTATCGCGATCCGGAAAGCGGCGCAACGTGGAGCGGTCGTGGCCGCGCACCCGCATGGCTCGCATCGGTTAAAGATCGGACGCCGTTTCTGATTGCCTGACACTGTATTCACACAAACGGCGGAGTTCGTGCACGACTCCGCCGTTTTCTTTGCGGTCCGGAGTTTCAATCTATACACGCGGATCGAAATCGAATTCGATCCTGATGCCGCCCGGTTCGTAAATCATCATGTGGCGCTTTGGACCGGCTCCTAGCAGTTCCGGCGCGAATTCCACTGCCACTCCCGGCCATGTCGACACGCGCTCGAGAATCGTCGCGAGTGCGGCTTCATCCGTTGCGCGCAATGCGAGATGATGAAGCCCGATATTCTTTCGCCGATCGAATGCTATAGGCGCCGATTCATCCTTCACCTGCCATAACGTAACCAGCAGCTTTCCGTCCGATACGAATACGGCGGGATACTCGGACCGCTCGCCGACGATCTGCCAGCCGAGACATTGAACGAAAAAGTCACGCGTTGCGTCGAGATTGCGCACAGTGAGACCTACGTGATCGATTCCAGATGTCAGCATCGCTTCCTCCGCGTGCATTCGAGCGTTCAGGAGAAAGGCCCCCGAACATTCGACATGCTTATGCCAGCGTCAATTTGACGTCGATATTATTGCGCGTTGCATTCGAATAAGGACAGACGATATGCGCCTTGTCTACAAGCGCCTGTGCCTCGCTGCGATCCATTCCCGGTAGCGAGATCTTCAATTCGACCTCGATGCCGAAACCGTTCTGGATTTGACCGATGCCCACGCTGCCATCCACCGCGACATCTTTCGGCAGCGTGATCTTGTCGCGAGCGGCGACGAATTTGATCGCGCCGATAAAGCACGCGCTATACCCTGCGGCGAAGAGTTGCTCGGGATTGGTGCCATCGCCACCACCGCCGCCGAGTTCTTTCGGGGTTGTCAGCTTGAGATCCAGATTGCTTTCGGGCACGGTCGCGCGGCCGTCGCGCCCGCCAGTGACATGAGCATGTGCACGGTATAGAACCTTTTCAATCGACATCGCCAGACTCCTGTGCGTTGTGTTGAGCGGATCTCGCGGCGCGCATGTGCCGGACGAAGTCCGCCGACATGAGTTCCCCACTGGACGCTGCCCGATATGGGCACGTTCCAATAGCGAAGGATACTCAAGTCACGGCGAGCTCGCCTGACGCATGACCGACGCGCCGAAGCAAGCTCGCTTCAATCACAAGACGACGGGTTCTCTGCCTGAAAAGACCGGATCTGCAACGGGCGATGTGTTTTCCTTCGCGATACGTTCGCACACCGCGACCACATGCGCCGAACCGGTCGTCATGAAGAGGGCGTGATCGAGGTCCGAAAAGATCGCCATTCGCACGGATGGATAGCGCGACAGTCGCGCGCCCTGCTTGCCGAAATGCGCGGCGATCAGATCCATGCCCGCATCGTACGCGCCATAGACGAGCGCTGTCTTTACGCCTTTGGCATCGAGCGCACGAATGATCGGTCCCGGTTCGGTCGCGAGCTCCGGCGCCGTGCTGCTCAGGCGGTCGAGCCTCAACACATCGACGATACGCGAACGCGCGCGCGTCGCCATATAGCCGAGCACGAAGCGCAATACGCGCATCAACTGCTTTTCGCCGCGCAGGATCGCTTTCCATTTCTGCGGATCGAGCATCGAGAATGCATAACCCGCCATGGAATTGCGCGTCGATTGACGCAAGCCGTCGGGCGCGACGTCCGCCGGTCTTTTAAACGTCGGCAGATTGACTGTGACGACACCGTTGATCGCATTCTCGGCGACCGCCGCCTTGAGCGCGTGATAAGCGCCCGAGCACACGCCGAATGCAAAGATCGACTTGTAGCCCTGCCGCGCGAGCCAGCGTGCGGCGGCCGCGGTGTCGTCAGTCGCGATCTGGTTATAGATTCGGCCGAACGCCGTATCCGATTGCACTGCGCCGGGCGCGGCCGGACTGTCGCCTCGGCCTCGCGCATCGAAACGCAATGATGCGATGCCGCGCCGCGCAAGCTCGCGTGCAATGCGAACGGATAGCCGGCTGTCGCCGACGCGCGCACTCGCCGATGTATTCGCAATGAGAAACACCGGACCTCGCGCGGCCCCCGTGCGCGGCTCGCACAAAATGCCGAAAAGCTTTTCGTCGCCGATGCGTACTGGGCGTTCGATAGCTTCGGGTGTGTCTATCTTTAGAGCGGACCAGTCAAAGGCATCGGCCGACGACGGCGCTTGCCTGTTTGATGAATCCTTGCCAGCGATCCATTCCACGACTTGGGCGAACGCTGCGCGCGGCAATGCGTTGAATGCAGTTTCCTGAAGAAAGCCAGTGAGATCTTCGAACGGACGCGCCTGTGCTTCCACGCCCTTTTCGATGAGCGCGTCGCACAATGGATCCGTGCCGCCCGCCTTCATATTCATGACCAACGCGCGACGCGCTGGTGCCGCCGCAGCGTCTCTTACGCTCGCGACGAGATCGATCGCCTGCAATGAGCCTTTGAATTCATCGCTATAAACCTGGCCGAGGACGTTGAGCCGCGCGTCGTCCTTTTGCATCTCACGCAAAGGCGGTGCAAGCAGTTCGAGCCATGTCTTGCGCACGATGCTCAACTCGCGCATATACACGCGGCCACTCGCAACGGGTGCGAGCAGTACGAGGTCATCGACCGGTTGACGCAATGCGGCCTCGAGCGCGAACGCGGCGCCCACGCGAAAGCCGCATAACGTGACGTGCTCTATGCCTGTCGATGTCTTCAGCCATTCGATGGCCGCGTCGACGTCGTCGACAGACGAATGGAATTGATCCGGTGCGAGATCGGCGCCCGCCGAGTCGCCCGTGCCTCGATAGTCGAAACGCAGCACCCATATGCCTCGCGCAGACAGCGCTTCGGCGAGATGCCGCATGCCGCTATATGTCCACACGTATTCGTGCCCATAGGTATTGCAGAGCACTACGCCGCGCGTGCCGCTTCCGGCGTGCAGCCATCCGAATCGGTTCCCGAATACAACCGGTCTCATATCGATCTCGTCCTCGTCTTTGGTGGCGCGCAAGGATCGATGACTCGTCGTCCCGTTCTTGCAATGCCTGGCCGTCAACGTCCCGCCGAATACGGGATCGCGAGGTATTGAGACGATTATATTAAGCGTCCTCTTCGTAACACGGGTTGCACCGGCGAATAGGTGCGAATGAGCTACCTATTGGCGCATAAGACATAGCTTGTGTGAGCTACCGCTCATTTCTTTATGCAAGGTTCGTCGGCATAACGTCAGATTGGCCGCAGACGAGTCCCCTCGCCTGCCTATATGACTTTTTGGAAGATCGATTCTCTATCAGAGATCCAATACGAGTACCTTGCTCGTCGCACGCGACACGCACGCGGTCAGATAGTCGGTCTTTTCTTCTTCGCTCATGATGCAGTCGTTGTGCTCGACGTCTCCTTCGAGATAACGCACCTTGCACGTACCGCACAAGCCCGCGCAGCATGATGTGTCGATGAACACGCCCGCTCTCGCCAGTGCATCGGCAATGCTCTCGTCCTTCGTCACTTCGATTTCCTGTCCTGTGCTCGCGATACGCACGATGAAGCTGTCGTTCGCATCGTTGGCGGCCTGCTCGCCAGCGTTGCGCTCAGGTGCCTTGAAGTGCTCGAAATGCACCGTTCCGGACGGCCAGTGCCGCGCCGCATCCGCGCATGCTTGCATGAAGCCGCCTGGACCGCAGTAATAGACGTGCTCGCCTTCGCCGGGCGCATTCAGCAAGTCCCCGATATCGAGGCCCGCCGATGGATCGCCGCCATCGAAATGAAAATGCAGACGCCCGCTTGCGCGCATGAGCTCGAATTCCTCGGCGAACGCTGCGCTGCCCGCATCTTTCGCGCAGTAATGCATTTCGTATTCGATACCGGCATCGTCGAGTTCATGCGCCATCGCCTTCAATGGTGTGATGCCTATCCCGCCCGCGATCAGCAACACGCGGCGCGCGCCGTCGACGAGATGAAAGTTATTGCGCGGCCGGCTTACACGCACGATGTCCTGCACGCGCAATTGCTCGTGAAGCGCCTTCGAACCGCCGCGCCCGCGTTCATCGCGCAATACGGCGATCACATAGCGATGCCGCTCGCGTGGCGCATTGCTGATCGAATACTGCCGCACGACGCCGCCCGCGAGATGAATGTCGATATGCGCGCCCGCCGTGAAAGGCGGCAACGGCGCACCGTCGGGATCGACGAGTTCGTATGAATTGATGCCTCGGCCTTCGAAGCGGACCTGACGCACGAGCAGATTCAAGGTCTGACTCTGCGCGTCGGTCGAGATGGATTGTGTTGACATGGTCGACTTCCTCGAATCGATGATCCCGCATCGCGAGAGCGCCGTGCGCCCTCGTCGGCCGGCTTATTGCTTCATCGCGAGTTCGAGTTCCTCGAAGCGTTCGCGTACGAATGCGGTACGTGCATCACCCTTCAGCTTTTCGCTTTCCGCAAGGATCGCAACGATCTGCCTCGTCACCTTGCGACGGCGCACGACTTCTTCTTCGACGGTTTCGCCTTCGGGAATCTCGAACACATTGCCCGAGCAGAAGCTATTCGGCGCGCCCGCGTTCTCACGAAACCATTCCGCGAAGTTTTGCGCCGACGCGGCCGGATTCGAACCGCGCAACGCGTCGCGCAGCATCTTGCGGAACAGGAACAGGCCCGCGTCGAACTTGGTCGGATTCTCGAGCGCATGCACCGCGATTGGCCGTTGGCTGATGATGGCTTCGTAGTCGCCGGGCGCGTATTGCGCCAGCTTGTAGTTCGCACGCTCGCGATGGTTGGGCGGAATCGGCACGATGTCCTCGATCGTGTATTCGGCGAAGCGCTCGGGACGACGCATCGCGACCTGGCCGTCGAGGAAGTCGATCGACTCATAGCCCACCAGTTCCTTCTTGCCGATACCGCGCGTATCGATGCCGGGGCCCATGACGCGCCAGCCGATCATCTTGCTGTTTTGGTCGTCGACCGGAACCGTCCATCGGATGATATGAAAGCGGCTGAAGAGCTTCTTCTTCGAACCATCTTCCGATGTATAGGCATGCAGGCTCAGATTTGGCAGCACTTGATGCTGCACGCGCACGAACAAGCGGTCCTTGTTCACGCGGCGCGCGCCCGCGCACGCGAGACTGCGGCCTTGTTGGACCGGCTGAAAATGCATGTCGGGCGCGACTTCCATCGACGCTGCGCCGACTTCGTCGAACGTCGTGCCCTGGAACTGTCCTTTCACCACGTTCTTCGCGGCATGCAATGCGGTCGGATGAAAGTTATCGGCGGCGTTGTCCTGAACCTGCAACCAGTTGCAATGCTGGAAATTGCTGTAGGGCACGAGTTCGTCGCCGGGCATCACGGTGTAGTCGCCTTCCCACTCCGGAAACGGCGGCTCGTTTTCCGGCGGTCCCATGTAAGCGAACACGAGACCGTGACGCTCGACTGCCTTATACGCACCCTGCCGAATGGAACACGCGTACTTTTCGGCCTCTTTCTCTTCGCCCTTCGGAAACGGCACATGCAGGCACGCGCCGTCCACGTCGAACACCATGCCGTGATAACAGCACATGATGCCGCGCTCTTGAATCGCGCCGTATTCGAGCGATGCGCCGCGATGCGCGCAATGCGCGTGCAGCAGACCCACACGCCCGCTGCCGTCGCGGAATGCCACCAGTTCTTCGTTGAGGATCTTCAGAAAGCGCGGCGTGTCGGTCAGCTCCATCGACATGCAGACCGGATGCCAGAAGGCGCGCATGTATTCACCCATCGGCGTCCCGGGGCCCGTCTCCGTCAGTTCCGGATCGTGGCCCGGCACCTTGTTCACGTAGTAACCGCCGTAGGGCACGAGCTTCTTGACTGTCGCGGCCGCGCCGCCGCTGCTCTGATGCCCTTCCAGCTTGTCCGATTTGATGGTCATGGGAAATCCTGTTTCGAGTGGGGTTGAATCGATCGATGCCTGAGACCTGAATTCTGCATTCCGAACTCCGAACTCTGTATACAAAGATTAGCGATTTGGATCGGCGTTGTCTCTATGGGTAAACGTGAATGAAAACAGGCACGCGATAACGTTGCGTTGACGCGTAAGGCCGGCCCGCTGTACCCTTGCCGTATTCTGTATCCAGAACTTACGCTCGAATCATGCCCGCCAAACTTCTCAAGCTCCAGGCCCGCACCGACTATGTCGACGAGGTCTACAAAGTTCTGCTCGACGCCATCAGTTCGGGTTCGCTCGCGCCCGGCACGCGCATCACGCAGGAAGAGATCGCCGAACAGCTTGCGGTTTCGCGCTCACCCGTCCTGCAGGCGCTGCGTCTGCTGAAGAAAGACGGTCTTGTCGTCGATGCGCCCGGACGCGGTCTCCTCGTCACGCCGCTCGACCCCGCATGGATCAGTCATCTCTATGAGATTCGCGGCGCGCTGGATTCGCTCGCTGCGCGTCTCGCCGCCGAACGCGGCGCGAAGATCGACAAGGCGATCATCACCAATGGCAGGCGCGCGTCGAAGAGCGACGATGTCAAGGCGATGATCGATGCCGACATGGCCTTTCATAACGCGATCTACGTGGCATCGGGCAATCCGTTGATCGCCGAGACCGCGCAGACGCACTGGGTTCATCTGCGCCGCGTGATGGGCGCCGTGCTGCAGGCATCGGGACAACGCAAATCGATCTGGGACGAACATGCTGCCATCGCGGCGGCCATCGCGGAAGGCAACGGCCACCGTGCCGCCGAACTTACCGATCTGCATACCGCCAACGCGCGAAGAAACCTCGTCGAACGGCTCGGCGTCGTGCTGAGCGAGCAACGCGAACGGGAATCGGAAGCAACGTGATCTCACGCACGGGTTGCGAGTTGCATCGACGGCGAAAGCCCCTGTTTCAAGGGGCCGTTTCGCTTGGCGTGCGCGAGTCAGTCGCTGCGACGGCGGCTGTTCACGAGCGCGGCGGGCACCGCGAACACGAGCAGGCTGCCGATCACGCAACTCGCCGCGAGACCGAGCACGCCGCTGCCCGTCGAACCCGACTGCGTCTGGATCACGCCGATGAGCCAGGGACTCACGACGCCCGAGATGCTGCCCACGGAATTCGCAAGCGCAAGGCCCGCGGCCGCAGCGCCGCCGCTGAGAATCGCGGACGGCAGAACCCAGAACTGCGAGATGGTCGTGACCACGCCCATCGTCGCGAGCGTGAGACCGATCATGCCGAAGAACGTGGAGTGCGCGTACATCACGCTCATAAAAAGGCCGAGCGCGCCGACGAAACCCGCGCCCGCAAGATGCCAGCGTCGCTCGCCACGCTTGTCCGAGCTATGGCCGACCGCGAGCATTGCAATGGCGCCCGCTGCATAGGGAATCGCCGAGAGCAGGCCGATATCGAGCGGATCGGTCACGCCGCTCGCCTTGACGAGCGTCGGCAGCCAAAAGCTCACGCCGTAGAGCCCCATCGTGAAGAAAAAGTACGTCACGGACAGCAGCAGTACTTTCGGATGCAACAATCCATCCTTTACCGAATGCAGCGCATGCGCCGGCTCTTCGTCGCGCAGATTGGCTTCGAGCATTGCTTTTTGCGAGTCGTTGAGCCACTTTGCATCGGCGACCTTGTCGTCGAGATAGAAGTACGCGACCACGCCCAGAACGGCCGTCGGAAGGCCTTCGAGCAGGAAGAGCCATTGCCATCCCGCGATGCCGTGCGCGCCGCCCATATGCGTCATGATCCAGCCGGACAGCGGCCCGCCAACGACGCCGGACATCGGAATGCCCGTCATGAAGAGCGCGGTTACTTTGCTTCGGCGCGAAGCGGGAAACCAGTACGTGAGATACAGCAGGATCGCCGGAATGAAGCCTGCTTCGGCCACGCCGAGCATGAAGCGCATGATGTAGAAGCTCGTCGGCGTCGTGACGAACATCATGCCGGCAGAGATCACGCCCCACGTCACCATGATGCGCGCGATCCAGCGACGTGCGCCCACGCGCAACAGAATGAGATTGCTCGGCACCTCGAACAGCAGATAGCCGACGAAAAACACGCCCGCGCCCGCACCGTAGACGGCGTCGCTGAAATGCAGATCGTTGAGCATCTGCAACTTCGCGAAGCTCACGTTGATGCGATCGAGATACGCGCACAGATAGCACACGAAGAGAAATGGCAGCAGACGCCATGTCACCTTCGCATACGTCGACGATTCATCGCCTGTCAGATACGCAACCGGACTGTGGGAACTCATGCTTTGTCTCCTGGTTATGTCATGCGTCTGGATCGCTCACATGTTCGTCACCTCAAACCAGAAAGACAAACGATGCCTGTTCATCCATCCATGACAGGCTCTCATGCATAAGGTGTTTCCATGAGGCGCATTCCGAACTTCGTACTCCTGCGCGCATTCGAAGCAGCCGCGCGTCTGGAAAGCTTCACGCTTGCCGCAAGCGAGCTTCATCTCACGCAATCGGCGATCAGTCATCAGGTCAAGGAACTCGAGCAGTATTTCGGCAGGCCGCTCTTTCATCGGCGCAACCGGCGCGTGGAGACGACGTCCGAAGGCCGTCGCCTGCATGAAAGTCTCGGACGCGTGTTCGATGTCATCGAAGCCGCATGCGCCGAAGTCACGCTCGATCCGCTCGCGCAAGTGCTCGCCGTTCATTGCGCGCCAAGCTTCGCCGTGAAATGGCTCGGGCCGCGTCTGCCCGAATTCATGCAGGCCCATCCGAACGTGACGATACGTCTGTCGTCGGACGCTGAGCCCGCCGATCTCGCACGCGCGCGCGAAGTCGACGTTGCCATTTCATATGGCTTCGCACACGAACGTGCCGGTGTCGTCTCGCGCGCACTGGGCACGGAGCGCATCATCCCGATGTGTTCTCCGTCCTTGTTGCAGGAAGGCGTGCCAGCGCCGGAGCACATTGCGAGGATGACGCTGATCGACTCGCAACTCAGCCGTGTGACGTGGCCCGGCTGGTTCGAGCTCAATGGGCTCGACATGCCACGCGGGCCGCGGCCTTCGTTCGACCGTGCGGCGCTCGCGATATCCGCGGCGGTGGATGGCATGGGCGTCGCGCTGGAAACGACGCGCCTCGCCGAGCGCGAGCTTGCGCGCGGCGATCTGATCGAGTTGGGCGCGGGTGTGTTCGCGCCGCTCGCAAGGGAGACGCACTTTCTCTCTTATCGCGCCAACGAACGTGATGTCGAAAAAGTGAAATGTTTCTGTGACTGGGTGCTGGCGAAGGCTGGCCTCGAAGACGCGAAAGAAGTCGAAGCGTGAGGCGAAATCATGCCGCCTGTCTCGCCCGCTCCTCCTCGACCATCCGGGCGTGTGCATACACGCGATCGCGTTCGCGCGCGACGAGCGTGCGCTTGCGTGCAAGCGTCTGTCGATGATATTTCGGGTCACCCATCTGCATCACGTATTCACCGTGACGATGACGCAGGTAGCGCTGGAAAAACTCGGCGCCGGGCAAGCCGCTGTCGAGCGCCATGAGCACGCCGTAGTCGATGTCGTGCACATCCCCGAGTGCCTTGATTGCGGATTCGAGCGCGGCATAACGCTGCGGCAGTGGCACCCCCTTGTCGCATAGCGCATGAAAGCGCTGATAGGTCAGCACTTGTCCGTGCGATGCACACCGCCATAACACTTTCGCAAGCCGTTGACTGAGTTCCGTTTCCACGTTTCCTCCCGCAAGGTGCGCGGATCGTATGAGTGTGACATTCCACCGTCATTCGGATTTCGAAGACGGCATGCGGTTGCCTGGAAAATCACCTGCAACGCCAGAAGATATGCGCAACGCTCGCCATTGCGCCAAATCGCCTTGCGCGCATCGCCGAAAGCGTCATGCACTGCGGCCAGGTCGAAGAAACCTGTCTATGAAGATTCAGTTGAGCACGTTTTAATAATTCGCATGTTTCTATTTCCCACGCTGAAAGAAAGAACTCATATAGCGAAGAACACGAAATGCGATAAACGTCTATGCTTATTAGACCTTTCACAATGCACATATAGCATTGCGCACGAATCCGCACCGCTGCATGATGCAGCAGTGGACTCGCGGGAACCTTCTGACACGAGCGACTCGGCGCGACTTGTGTGCGCTTTCGCTTAATATTGACCTCGGCGGGTCTTATTGATTGCCACGCCACAGCGCCGTAACTTTTGACCAGCAACCATGCGCGGCGGCTGCGACTCGATTACATGCTAGCAAACATATTGCAGGAAACCAAGGAAAGATTCCACATGAAAGAACGTTCCGCGCTTTCGCGCGGCTGTCGTTCGGCATTTTTTTCCATCGTCGCCTGCGGCCATATCGGCCGATCAATTCGCAATGCAATGAAGAGGAGCCTCTAAAGAAACCGTATAACTTGCTTAAGCAAAGACGCCACGCAGATTACGCGCCGTTTCACCTGCGCCGCTCGACGCGCACTTCACACGCGGCACACTTCTTAAGATTGGTTTAAGTCTGAGAGACTAAAACGTCATCAAACGGGCAAGATAGTGCCCCTGCAATTTGCTTCGTTCGGTTTTCACGAAAACGTCCACGCGGATGGTCAGGCCGGGCAACGCCGCACGCGCAATCCAACAGCGCGATCAGGCGCAGGCGACGACCATCCCATTCAGCCCGGCAGAAATGCCGGGCTTCTTTTTAACCGCGCCCTCCGCGCACTTGCGGCGCGCCATTGCCGGTCTGCGTAAAGGCGACGGGCAGATCGAAGTGAAACGTGGTGCCCGTGTCTTTCGAATCGATCAGGCGAATCTGGCTGCCGTGCAATTGCAGCATGCGTTGTACGATAAGCAGCCCTAGCCCGCCGCGATGCGCGCCGCCCGAAGCGAACGGACGCATGAAAAGCGCCTTGCGCATTTCCGGCGGAATGCCCGTACCCGTATCGCTGATCGTGACTTCCACTCTGTCAGATTGTTCGCGCGCAAGTGCAAGTGTCACGTCGACGACGCCTTGCGCAGGCGTATGACGGATCGCGTTATCGAGCAGATTCGTGAACACGCGCTCGATCATGCCGAGGTCCGCCGTTACGTTCGGCAAGCGTGGCGCGATCTGGGCATTCAGGCGCACGCCTCGCGATTGCGCGGGCAGTTCAAACTTTTCGAATACGTCCTGCACCAGATCGGCGAGAGAGAACGCCTCGGCTTCGGGCGCGACCATGCCGTGTTCGAGTTTCGCCAGTTCGAACAATGACTGCGCGAGATGACCCACCTTCGCGCTCTGTGCAAGCGCGATCGACAGATAACGACGCCGATCGGTATCCGGCAGCGTGTCGGACTTGAGCGACAGCGTCTCGAGATAACCATGCAGCGATGACAGCGGCGTGCGCAAATCGTGCGAGATGTTCGCGACCATCTCGCGACGCTCGCGATCCTGCTGACCCAGCGCGCGCCACTGCTCGCCGATGCGTTCCGCCATCTGCGCGAACGCGCTTTCGAGCACGACGATCTCGTCGCGTTCGTTCGCCCGCGCATCGGGCGTGTCGATGCGCGCGAGCGCCGGCGGTTCTGCTGGCGCGCCACGCGCGTCGAACTTGCGCATTGCTTCGGTGAGGCGGCGCAGCGGCCGCGTAACGAGCCCGAATGCAACCAGGCCCGCGACGAGCCCGAGCAATGTGACGAGGCCCATCGACGCGAGCGTGGTGCGCAACACCGCGCTCGCCGATGCCTTCGCAGCCAGCGCATCGTGCTCCTCGCCGAGCAGCACGACATAGACATAGCCGAACGGCGGCTTGCCGGGCGCGGCGAGCGGCGCTGCGCTGAAGACTTTGCGCTTGCCCTCGCTGCGCGGATCGTCACCGAGAATCGGCAACACGGCGCCGTCGAGGAACTGCCGCACCGGCGCGAGATCGACATGATCGCGCTTGAGATGTCCGGGCGGCGCATCGTCGGCACGCACGCGCCCCGTGTTATCGAGCAGATAGACTTCGACGCTCGGGTTCACCACCATCAACTGACTGAAGAGCCGGCGCACGGCGGGCGCATCGATGTCGTTGGCATCGGCGAGCGCGCCGTCACGCGCGATATGCGCCGCAAGCCCGCGCGAAAGACTCTGAATGACTTCCTTCTCGCGCAGATCGCTCGCGCGAATCTGCAGCCACGCCGATGCGCCGCAGCACGCGAGCAACAGCACGCAGAACACCGCGAAGAGCCGTTGCGACAAGGTGAGCTTCACGACGCGCCATCCTTGCCGTCAGGCGATTGCGCCGCGAGCTTATAGCCGTGGCCCCATACCGTGAGAATGCGCTTCGGATCGGCGGCATCTTTCTCTACTTTCGCGCGCAAACGATTGATATGCGTATTGACCGTGTGCTCATAACCTTCATGCCGATAACCCCACACCGCATTGAGCAGGTCCATGCGCGAGAACACCTTGCCCGGATGACGCGCGAAGTGATAAAGCAGATCGAACTCGCGCGGCGTGAGTTCGATGCGCGCGCCATCCACCCATGCTTCGCGCGCGAGCGGATCGATCGCGATGCCCGCCACTTCGATGCGCCCCGTCTCCAGCCGCGAGTCCTTCGCGACCGCATCGACGCGGCGCAGCAGCGCCTTCACGCGCGCGACGAGTTCGAGCACCGAGAACGGCTTCGCAAGATAGTCGTCCGCGCCGAGTTCGAGGCCGAGAATGCGATGCACCTCGCTCGAACGCGCGCTCGTGATGATGATCGGCGTATAGCGTGTCATCGCGCGCGCACGCCGGCAGATTTCGAGGCCGTCGACGCCGGGCAGCATCAGATCCAGAATCAGCGCATCCCATCCGCCCTGTTCGAGCAGGCGCAGCCCTTCGGCGCCATCGGCGCTATGCACGACTTCGTAGCGTTCGTCGCGCAGGTTGAGACTCAGCACATCGGCGATATGCATGTCGTCTTCGACAATCAGAATGCGTTTCGGATGATCCATGAGGAATGTTATCGGCAGAGAAAAACACGCGCGCCCAATCCGCAGAACAATGGACGAGCGTCTGTGCCATTGTGCAGAAAAGCGCGCGGCCAAGTATCACATTTAATTTAACTTTCGGTGAGGACTCGGGGATGCGCGCGCGAATACGATGCCGCTACACCACTCGAACACGAGGCACGCATCATGCAAACCCGCCGCCGCTTTCTCCTCACAGGCACCGCGGCCGCCGCCGCAGCGTTCGCACTGGGCGGACGCTTTCGCGCGCTCGCGGCCGATCCGAAGACGCAGGAAAGCTTCGAAATCGTCCATAGCGACGATGAATGGCATCGTCTACTCGATCCGGTGCAATTCGACGTATTACGCCGCGAAGGCACCGAACGCCCTTATACGAGCCCGCTCAACGACGAGCATCGCGCGGGCACGTTCAGTTGCGCGGGTTGCAAGCTGGCGGTGTTCTCCTCGCGCACCAAGTTCGACAGTCATACCGGCTGGCCGAGTTTCTGGGCGCCGCTCGATCATGCGGTCGCGACGCGCATCGACGGCTCGTTCGGCGTCGTGCGTACCGAAGTGCATTGCCGGCGCTGCGGCGGTCATCTGGGCCACGTCTTCGACGACGGTCCGAAGCCCACGGGCCTGCGCTACTGCATGAACGGCGTCGCGATGAACTTCACGCCCGGCGCAGCCTGAATCGCGCCAGCACTCCGATCAACCTCGACCACCCGATACCATCATGCTGCTCATCGTTCTTGCCTATCTCGGCGGCGCGCTGACGATTCTCAGTCCGTGCATCCTGCCGGTGCTTCCCTTCGTGTTCTCGCGCGCGGATCAGCCGTTCGTGAAAAGCGGCTTGCCGTTGCTCGCGGGCATGGGCCTGACCTTCGCCGTCGTCGCGACGCTCGCGGCCGTCGGTGGCGGCTGGGTCACGCAGGCCAATCAAAACGGTCGCTGGGCGGCCATCGTCCTGCTCGCAGTGTTCGGCCTCACACTGCTGTTGCCGAGTCTCGCCGAGCGCGTGATGCATCCGCTCGTGAGCGCGGGCAATCGTCTCACCGCATTCGCGCAACGCGGCGACGGCAAGCCGAGCTTCGTCGGATCGTTCATGCTCGGCATCGCGACCGGTCTTCTGTGGGCGCCCTGCGCAGGCCCGATCCTCGGACTCGTGTTGACGGGCGCGGCGCTCAACGGCGCGAGCGTCGGCACGACTCTGCTCCTGCTCGCGTATGCAGCGGGCGCGGCGACCTCGCTCGCGGTTGCCTTGCTGATCGGCGGACGCGTGTTCGCCGCGATGAAGCGCTCGCTCGGCGCAGGCGAATGGGTGCGGCGCGGCATCGGCGGGGCGATGCTGCTCGGCGTTGTCGCGATCGGGCTCGGGCTGGACACCGGCGTGCTCGCTCGTGTATCGACGGTCGCGACCTCGGGCATCGAACAACAGCTCGTCGACAAGCTCTCGAACAAGAACCAGGGCGCGATGATGATGTCCGCGAACACGGCGAACGTCGATAACAACGGACCCGCGATGATGCGCGCGAGCACCGAGCCGCCGAAGTCGCCGAACCCCGCGCCGCTGCCCGTGGAAGGCACGCTGCCTTCGCTCGATGGCGCGGTGCAATGGCTCAACTCGCCGCCGCTTACAAAGGAAGCGTTGCGTGGCAAGGTCGTGCTCGTCGATGTATGGACGTACTCGTGCATCAACTGCCTGCGCACGTTGCCGTATGTGAAGACGTGGGCGCAGAAGTATCGCGATCAGGGGCTTGTCGTGATCGGCGTGCATGCACCGGAGTTCGCATTCGAGCGCAACGTCGATAACGTGAAGAAGGCGGTTCACGATCTCGGTATCGATTATCCCGTTGCGATCGACAACAACTTCGCGATCTGGCGCGCGTTGAATAATCAGTACTGGCCGGCGCATTATTTCATCGACGCCAAGGGGGATATCCGCTATCACCACTTCGGCGAAGGCGATTATGCGCACTCCGAGCAGGTGATTCAGCAACTGCTTGCCGAAGCGGGTCACGGCGCCGCGCCTGCCATGGCGATGAGCGCGAAGCATGACGATAACGACATCGGTCAGGGCGCGATGATGCAGGCCGACAACGCGGACATGCGTTCGCCTGAAACGTATATCGGTTACGAACGCGCGCAGCAGTTCATGTCGCCGGGCGGCGAAACGCAGGATCGCATTCACGACTATGCCGCGCCCAACGCCCTCGACGTCAACGACTGGGGACTCGCGGGCGCGTGGAAGGTCGGCGCCGAGCACGCGACGCTCGAAGGCGCGACGGGGCGCATCGTGTATCGCTTTCATGCGCGCGATCTGCATCTCGTGCTCGGGCCGTCGAAAGATGGCAAGCCGGTGCGCTTTCGCGTGAGCATCGATGGCGCGGCGCCGGGCGCATCGCATGGCAGCGACATTCAGGCGGACGGAAGCGGCACCGTGACCGAACAGCGCCTCTATCAGTTGGTGCGGCAGGCGGGCCCCGTCGCCGACCGCACGTTCACCATCGAATTTCTCGACCCCGGCGTCGAAGCGTATGCCTTCACGTTCGGTTGAATGCGACTTCTTGAGGAGCAGACATGTTCAGGACCAACAGCATGACATTCAAGGCCGTCAGCGTGGCCGTATTGTTCGCGGGCGCGTTCGCACTGCAGCGCGTCGCGCATTCGAGCGAGGAAGCCGTGAAGATTCCGCCGCCCGTGCATGACGAAAGCGCGACGGCCGTGCATACGGAAACGGCCGTATTCGCGGGCGGCTGCTTCTGGGGCGTGCAAGGCGTGTTTCAGCACGTTCGCGGCGTGAAGGAAGCGCTGTCGGGCTATGCGGGCGGCGCGGCCGGCACGGCGCAATACGATCGCGTGAGCGAAGGCGATACCGGTCATGCGGAATCGGTGCGGATCACGTATGACCCGGCGCAGGTGTCGTACGGCAAGCTGCTGCAGATCTTCTTTTCGGTCGCGCACAATCCGACGCAACTGAACTATCAAGGCCCCGATCACGGCACGCAATATCGCTCGGCCGTATTCCCGACGAACGCAGCGCAGCGCGAGATCGCCAATGCGTATATCGCGCAGCTCGACAAGGCGCATGTGTATGGCGGCAAGATCGTCACGAAGATCGAAGACTACAAGGGCTTCTATCCGGCCGAAGGCTATCACCAGAACTATCTGACGGAGCATCCGGAAAGCCCTTATATCGCGATCAACGATCTGCCGAAAGTGGCGAACCTGAAGCAGATGTTTCCGGACGCCTATCGTCAGGACGCGGTGCTCGTGACGGTCGCATCCAAATAGGCATCGACGATCGCGAGCACATCGGGCATGTTGCGCCTGCCGAAACCGAGGCGCACATGCTCGTCGCCGTGATCGACCAGCGTCGAGGGCAAGAGGAGCACGCCCGTGCGTTCGAGCAGTTCTGCGCAGAACCGCTCGGCGCCTTCGCGCTTCAACCGCACGAAACCGATCGTGCCCGCGCGCGGACGATGCCACTCGAAACGATCCGCATGGCGCGCGAAGAAGGCGTCTAGCACGCCCAGATTCGCGCGGATCATCGAAACATTGCGTTCGATAAGCGCATCAGTGTGGCGCACTGCAATCGCCGACAGATACTCGCTCGGCGCGCTGTTGCTGATGGTGAGATAGTCCTTGAACGTGCTCATGCGTTCGAGCACTTGCGCGCTCTTCGTCGCGATCCAGCCGAGGCGCAGGCCGGCGAGCCCGTGCGTCTTCGAGAGCGCACCGAGTGAAATCGCGCGCTCGTACACATCGCATGCGGCGGGCAGACGATCCGCGCGATCATGTTCGAGCCCGCGATACACCTCGTCGCTGAATAGCCATAGTCCATGCTTGCGCGCGAACGCGACGATCGCATCGAACACGTCGCGCGACGGCAGATAACCGGTCGGATTGTGCGGCACGCACATCACGAGCGCGCGTGTGGCCGGCGTGACGAGCGTTTCGAGCTCCGCCGGATCGAGCGACCAGCCCGCTTCTTCCCGCGCCTTCCACGGCGCAACGCTCACGCCCAGCGCCTCGGCCACCGTGTAATGCGACTGATAGCCCGGCATATGCACGATCATGTGATCGCCTGGCGCGAGCATCGTGTTCATGAACGAATAGATCGCTTCCTGAGCGCCCGTGTGCACGATGATCTCGTCAGCATCGATGTTCTCGTACAGCGTCGCCAGTTCGCGCCGCAGCGCGGGTGCGCCGGGATATTCCGTATAACCGAGCCAGGTATCGCGCAGACCGTCGATCGAGTCCGGTTCATATGCAAGCAGTTCGCCGATCGACATCGATTCGGGATCGGAAGTGCACAACAGATGGCGCGCGGTGAATTCGTGCTGCGAGAAATAGCGTTCGAGTTTGAACGGGTTCGGTTGCATCGCGTCGCTTGATCGGAATGGAAGAAGGCTCTAGTTTGCGCGTCTGATGTACATTCACACAGCTAAACTTTCTAATTCCGATTAAGGAACGCTAATGCTCGAGTACGCTCTCCTCGATTCGCTGCTTGCCGTCGTGCGCACCGGTTCTTTCGAGCGTGCGGCGCGCGAACTGAACGTCACGCCTTCGGCCGTCTCGCAGCGCGTGAAGCTCCTTGAAGAGCGCTGAGGCGCCCTGCTCGTCAAGCGCGGCCAACCATGCGAAGCAACCGCTTCCGGCGCGCTCTTGTGCCGCCACACCGAACGCGTGCAATTGCTCGAAGCCGAACTCGGCGGGCACATGCCAGCCTTACCGGGCGCGCAGAGCGGGCGGCGCGCGAAATTGCGCATCGCGGTGAACGACGACAGCATGAGCACATGGTTCATCGACGCCGCGGCGGACTTTTGCATCGAACGTGAACTGCTGCTCGATGTCGTCGTCGACGATCAGGATCACACGGCGCAACGCATCCGCGAAGGCGATGTGCAAGGCGCGATCACCACGCAAGCCGAGCCCGTTCCCGGCTGGCGTTCGATGAAGCTCGGACGCATGCGCTATCGCGCGGTATGTTCGCCCGCGTACTTCGCGCGCTATTTCGCCGATGGCCTCACGCGCGATGCGTTGCGCCGCGCGCCCTGCGTCAATTTCAACGAAAAGGATGAATTGCAGAAGCGCTTCATCAAACGCATGAGCCGCGCGGAGATCGAACCGCCCGCGCATGTCGTGCCGCATGGCGAGGGCTTCGTGCGCGCGTGCACGTCGGGGCTGGCGTGGGGAATGTGTCCGCAACGGCTCGTCGCGCAGCACGTCGAAAACGGCGACCTGGTGGAAGTGTCGCCCGGTGCGCGCTTCGACGTCGATCTTTACTGGCAGAGCTGGCGTCTTTCGATCGGCTGGCTGGACGACTTCAGCGCGATGCTCAAACATCGCGCCAGATCGTTTCTCGATTGAGCATTACGCTTCGCGGGTTTCGATCGAATCCACGCGATCTCGATAGAACGCGAGATGATCTTTTATCGACGCAACAGCCTCATGAGACTCATACGACCACACCGCGTTGGCCGACTTTTGTCCACCTGAAGGGATACTGTAATAGCTGCACTCACCCTTGTAAGGGCAGTATGTCGAGTGCGACGTGCGTTCGAGTTGCGACATGTCCACGTCCTTGCGCGGCACATATAGCACCTCGGGATACGATGCCTCGCGCAATGAAAGCGCTTCGGTCGTATCGGCGATCACGCGTCCGCCCGCTTTGACCAGCACGCGCGACGGACTGCGCTCGATCGTGATCGGATGATCGGGACCGGGAATCTTGACGGCTTTATCCATGAGTGTCTTCCTGCGAACGAACGCACCATAGCGAACGGAAGAATCGATGGTAACGCCGTTGCGTCGAACACGCAGAACCCGGCCCCTCGCAGCATCAATGACCGAAATAAAGGGGCTTGGTGCCGTCGTTGTCCATCCGCGGCATCGCGCGCATGCCTGCAGCCGAGCGGCCGCTGGTTGCGCCGCCGTAGGAATTCATATCGGCGTTATAGGCATTGTTCTGCCCCGATGCGCGGCGCTCGGCGCGCTGGATATCCGACGGATACGAAGTCTGGTCCGAGCGCGACGGATCGTAGCCCGCTGCTTCGACCTGCCTCAGATCTTCCTTCACCTGACCCCGCGTAAGCGACGAATCGGTTTGCGCGAATGAAAGCGCCGGCGCCACCACTACAGCGGCGACGGCCACGGCTTTGACGAACGATTTCATGGTGAACCTCCGGTATGTTGGCCTGCGCACGGTGATTTCTGTGCGTGCTTCATACTCAGCATCGCCCGTGCCCGGCAACGACCGTCGTCCGTCTAAAACGCGCCTACGAACCCTTGCTCTCGATTGCCTTGACGAGCGCATGCAGCACGCGATTCGCCGGCGTCGGCACGCCGAGCGCTTCGCCACGCCGCACGATCAGCCCGTTCAGATGATCGATCTCGCTCTTCTTGCCGCGCGCGAGATCCTGCGCCGTCGACGAGAACTGATTCGGCATCGTCTCGGCGATACGGCGCACGGCGGCATCGACATCGCCGGGAATCGTCACGTTGTCCGCTTTCGCGACCGCAAGGCATTCGTCGACGACATCGCGCATCGTGCGTGTAATGCCCTCGCCCTGCACGAGCTTTCCATAAGGCAACTGCGTGATCGCGGACAGCGCGTTGTAGGCGCAATTCAGCACGAGCTTCGCCCATAGCGCGCCGCGCACGTTGTCGGAGATTTCGGTCGGCACGCCCGCCGCCACGAGCGCACGCGCAACGCCTTCGCTCTTCGTCGATGGCTCGATCACGAGTTCACCGCGTCCGTTGTGCTTCACGTGCCCCGGCCCCGCCATTTCCGTCGCGACGTACACGACAGCGGCCGCCGCCTCTTGCGGCAACAGTTCGCGCAGGCGCTCCGCATTCTCGACGCCGTTTTGCAGCGACAGCAGCAGCGCATCGTGTTCGAGATAAGGCGCGAGTGCCTTCGCGGCGCTTTCGGTGTCCGTGGACTTCACGCAGAAGAGCACGAGTTGCGCGCCCTTCACGGCGCTCGCATCGGTGCTCGCGGCGACGTGTACCCGTTCGTCGAAATGCTGCGTGTCGAGCCGCAAGCCGTCGCGTTCGATCGCCTCGACATGCTGCGGCCGCGCGATCAGCACGACCTCGTGACGCGCGCGCGCGAGCATGCCGCCGTAATAACAACCGACCGCGCCCGCACCCATGACGGCGACTTTCATGTTTCGCTTCTCCCGTTGCGATGTTGAACTGTGGCTCGAAAAGGTAACACATGGCTGCGGACTGTCCGTTACGTCACGGATGTTGCGCAAACGCTTGCGGACTTCGCATGGATTCGCGCATCTGCCCGTG
The DNA here is from genome assembly GCF_000698575.1 of Caballeronia zhejiangensis. Taxonomy (GTDB): domain Bacteria; phylum Pseudomonadota; class Gammaproteobacteria; order Burkholderiales; family Burkholderiaceae; genus Caballeronia; species Caballeronia zhejiangensis. Next base: position 43,125 of record NZ_JFHD01000007.1, on the reverse strand, counting down.
TCCACGCGATTTTGTGGTCGGACGCACCATAGTCAGTCGAATTCGCGGCTCACCATATTGTTAAAACGGGCCACGCACAATACGCTTCTTTCAGCGGATCGACGACGCTGTCCAAACAATGCCGACCGCTGCGGGGTGTGCGGCCAAGGCCGCATCGAGTAGTCAAATCCGGGGGACCAAATACACGGCGTGCCGGGCAAGCGCATCACGCGAGCGGTCGACCGTGCGGCGCACCGAGGCGCCGTGAACTTAGACAAGCGCTGGCCTTGCCGCTCGGCGACGAGCAGCTCGAAGCCGCAGGCGCGGGCGTTATCACGAGAACAAAAACATGAATCATGGATATGAAGCATCGCTCGTCAAGCGCGTGGTGAATCAACTCGTCGCGGGCATCGTGAGCGGCGAATACCAGGACAACGTGCTTCCGCCACAAGTCATTCTTTCGAAGAAGCACGGTGTGAGCCGGACCATCATGCGAGAGGCGTTGAGCATTCTCATCTCGCGCCGCATGCTCGACGTGCGGCCCAAGACGGGGACGCGCATCAAGCCTGCACGCGAATGGCTTATCATGGACCCGGAAGTCGCCGAGTGGCGCATGCGTGCGCTGCACGATCCCGACTGCATCCGCAGGCTGATGGAATTTCGTGCGCTCGTCGATCCGCCTGCCGCCGCGCTCGCCGCGACGCGTGCGAACCGGCATCAGCGCATCGCCATCAACGCGGCCTATCAGCGGCTCCTGCATGCGAGCCCGTCCGAACCCTTGCAGTCCGCCGCCGAAGAGGCGCTGCAGGCCGCCATCGTCGATGCAAGCGGCGATGAAGTGCTACGGCAGATGGGCAGCGTCGTGCGCGTCGGCATCCGCACCATGAAGGCGGCGCTGCGCAATCAGCCCCATGCGCTGCCGCGCGTGCCCGATTCGCAGCTCGGCGATTACGGCAGGCTCGTGCGCGCGATCGAAACCGCCGACGGCGACGGCGCGCGAGCGGCCATGTCGCAAGTGCTGTCGCGCACGGCCTCGCTCTGGATCGAAGAAATCGCCTGAAGCCGGTTCTGAATCACCATTCGGATGCAGCGGCGGGCAGGCCGCCCGCATCGCCTTCATGGCCCGCCGGGAGCGCATCTTGCGCGCCCGGACGCCGCACTTTCGCCTCGCATGCGCCGCGCGCGTGACTACAATGAGTCATGCCTGTGCATGCGCGGCGTTGAAAAACGGAGGCAAGAATGGCAGAGCTCGAAAAGGAAAGGGTCGTCGGCGTCCTGAACAAGATTCTCGAATCCGAACTGGCGGGTGTCGTGCGTTACACGCACTATTCGTTTCTCGTCTTCGGCTTCGGACGCATTCCCATCGTCTCGTGGCTGCGCGCACAGGCCGATGAATCCCTGCTGCACGCGCATCAGGCCGGCGAATGGATCACGACGCTCGGCGCGTATCCGTCGCTTGAGATAGGCCCGCTGCTCGACAATCACACGTTCGACATCGCGACGATCCTGCGCGAATCGCTGCAATCGGAAAACGTCGCGCTCGGTCAATATCGCGAGTTGCTCTCGCTCGTCGAAGACCGTTCCGTCGCGCTGGAGGAATACGCGCGGCAGATGATCCAGGTCGAGGAACTGCACGCGGGCGAAGTGGACAAGATGCTGCGCAGGCCCGGCGAAGTCGAAACGTCGCCCGAGCGACGCACGGGGCATAACTGAGCGAAATGAAAAGCGCCGGTCCGCATTTCGCGGGCCGGCGCCTGAGACGCCCGGAAGCGCCGTGTCTTACTTCGGCTGCGCGACCGTGCGCAGATAGGGCTTCAGCGTCTTGAAGCCTTCGGGATACTTCTTCTTCGCGTCTTCATCCGAGACGGACGTCGGAATGATGACGTCGTCGCCCGGCTTCCAGTTCACCGGCGTCGCGACCGTGTGCTTCGCGTTCAGTTGCAGCGCGTCGAGCAGGCGCAGCACTTCGTCGAAGTTGCGGCCCGCGCTCATCGGATACGTGAACGTGGCCTTCACCTTCTTGTCCGGACCGACGATGAACACCGCGCGGATCGTCGCGTTGTCGTTCGCCGTGCGCGGATTCGCGCCGCTCGCGTTCGGATGGATCATGTCGTAGAGCTTCGCGACGTTGAGATCCGCGTCGCCGATCATCGGATAGTTGACCGCCGTGCCCTGCGTTTCCTCGATGTCCTTCGCCCACTGCGAGTGATTCGTCACCGGGTCGATCGAGAGGCCGATCACCTTCGTATTGCGCTTGTCGAACTCGGGCTTGAGCTTGGCCATATAACCGAGCTCGGTCGTGCAAACCGGCGTGAAGTCCTTCGGATGCGAGAACAGGATTGCCCATTTGTCGCCGATCCACTCGTGAAAGCGAATCGTGCCTTCGGTCGTCTCTGCCGTGAAATCGGGGGCTTCATCACCAATGCGTATAGCCATATCAAATCTCCACGTGAGGAAAAGGCCGGTGAACGTTCCATATGCATAAGAACGGTTTCCGGGTTAAGGATTGCAATCGTGAATGTGATTATAGTGCGCGATGCATCGGCAATTGATGACCGCTGGCGTCGTGTGGTCATGCGTCGCGCCGCACGAGCCACGGCGGATATAGCCAGCGGCACGTTTCCTGCTCCGTACCCGCGACGCCGTGAATAAGCATATTTCGTAAATGTCCGTTGCTCGCGTTTCGCACGGCGCCGCGCTCGAATTCGCCGGCGAAATCTGCTATCACGAGACACATACGTCAGACCGAACGTGCAAGTGCAAGGCCGCAGGCACCTGGATCATCGCGCAGTCGAACAGGCGACAGAATTCGCCGCGCCACCCGGCGTGGCCACGCTGCCGCCGCATAAGGAGGCGATCGTGACCGTCATGCAAAGAAAGTCCGTTGCTGCGTTGCAAAGCGAAGCGGCCGAAAGCGAGGAAGTGCTTCAGGAACACGGCGGCCACGCGCTGAAGCGTTCGCTCACCGCGCTCGATGTCGTGTTGCTCGGCATCGGCTGCATCATCGGCGCGGGGATTTTCGTGCTGACGGGCCACGCGGCCGCCACCAACGCCGGCCCCGCGATCATCATCTCTTTCGTGCTCGGCGCAATCGTTTGTGCGCTCGCTGGCCTGTGTTATGCAGAGATGGCTTCCACCGTGCCCGTATCGGGGAGCGCGTACACCTACGCTTATGCGACGATGGGCGAACTGATTGCGTGGCTCATCGGCTGGGATCTGATACTCGAATACGCGGTCGGCGCAACGACCGTCGCGATCGGATGGTCGGGTTATGTCGTGAGCTTTCTGCATTCGATCGGCATCGACATACCCGAGCAGCTTGCGAAAGCGCCTTTCGCTTACGATCCCGGTCACGGCTGGAGTCATGTCGGCGCGATCCTCAACGTGCCCGCGATGGTGATCGTCGGGCTCATCACGATTCTTCTGGTTATCGGCATACGCGAGTCGGCGCGTGTGAACAGCTTCATCGTCGTCATCAAGGTGCTGATCGTGCTCGCGTTCATCGCGGCGGGCATCGCCTATGTCGATACGAACCACTGGGTCACGGCGCAAAATCCGACCGGCGCGTTCATACCGCCGAATACCGGCGAGTCGGGCGTGTTCGGCATGAGCGGCGTGTTGCGTGGCGCGGCCGTCGTGTTCTTTGCCTATATCGGTTTCGATTCGGTATCGTGCGTCGCGCAGGAGACGCGCAATCCGCGACGCGACATGCCGATCGGCCTTCTCGGTTCGCTCACGATCTGCACCATTCTCTACGTGCTCGTTTCGTACGTACTCACCGGCATCGTGTCTTACGACAAGCTGAACGTGTCGGACCCGATCGCAGTCGGCGTCGATGCGATCGGCATGCGCTGGCTTTCGCCCATCGTGAAACTGGGCGCGATTTTCGGTCTGACGTCGGTGATTCTCGTGCTGTTGCTGTCGCAGCCGCGCATCTTCTATTCGATGGCGAAGGACGGACTCTTGCCACCGTTCGCATCGAAGATTCACCCGCGCTTTCACACGCCCTATATCACGACCATCATCACCGGCATCATCGTGATGATTCTTGCGGGACTGTTGCCCATCGGTCTCGTCGGTGAACTCGTGAGCATCGGCACGCTGTTCGCGTTCATGGTGGTGTGCATCGGCGTGCTCGTGTTGCGCATCACGCAGCCGAATCTCGAACGCGCATTCAAGACGCCCGCGGTGTATGTGGTCGCGCCGCTCGGCGCGTTGTCATCGCTCTTTCTGATGTCCGGCCTGCCCGCCGATACGTGGATACGGCTCATCGTCTGGATGGCGATCGGCGTCGTCATTTACTTCGGCTACGGCATACGTCATAGCAGGCTGCGCAATCAGCGAGAAGCCGCGCCGCGTCGCCCCGCTCGCGGATGACATTCGAAGGGCCGCTCGAATCGCGGCCCTTGCTTCATTCCGACGCGCGTTTCGATTCGTGTTCGCGCGCTTCTTCAGGGCTTTCGTAGATATACGGCGCGACGCCGCGACGTTTCAGTGCGTCGCCGAGTTTCAGCCTTAGAAAGCCGCTCGTCGTATAGCGCGTCACGCGGTCATAGTGTCCATCGACGAGCTTCGTGACCATTTCCGAATACGCGTCGAGCATGTCGGGGCGAATCGAAAAGTTATCGTAGTTCACGATCGCGTGCGGCTTCGTCGTCACGCCCGCTAACTGCTTTTCGACTTCGCGGCGAATCGCTTCGACATCGCTCAGGCTCTTCACTTCATGGCCTTCGAAGTTGATGAAGAAGAGATTCTTCTCCGCGTCGTAGCTGAAGCGTTCGGAGAGATCGAGCCTCAGCAGGATATTGCGCAAGCCCATTGGCGCATCGCGGAAGATGCGTTCGTCCATCAGACGCGGCGGCGTGTCCATGATCGGCGCGAAACCCATTTGCGCGACGATGTCTCGCTCGATATCGACGCCCGGTGCGACCTCGGTCAGCGCAAGTCCCTTGTCCGTGAGTTCGAACACGCAGCGCTCGGTGATATAGATCACGGTCTGCCCGCGCTCCGCCGCATAACGCCCGCTGAACGTGCGATGCTCGACGGCATCGACGAACTTGCGGCATTCGCCTTCGCGGCGAATCTCGAGCTTGCCTTCGTTGATCGCGACATGGAGCTTGCCCGCATTGAAAGTGCCGACGAACACGACCTTCTTCGCCGCCTGGCTGATATTGATGAAGCCGCCCGCGCCCGCGAGCTTCGGCCCGAACTTGCTCACGTTGAGATTGCCTTCGCCGTCCGCTTGCGCAAGACCTAGGAACGCGATGTCGAGGCCGCCGCCATCGTAGAAGTCGAACTGATACGGCTGATCGATGATCGCCTGCGTATTCGTCGCCGCGCCGAAATTGAGGCCGCCCGCGGGAATGCCGCCGATCACGCCCGGCTCCGTCGTCATCGTGAAGAGATCGATCACCTGCTCTTCGTTCGCGACGCTCGCGATGCCCTCCGGCATGCCGATGCCGAGATTCACGACGCTATTGGCCATCAATTCGAACGCCGCTCGCCGCGCGATGATCTTGCGTTCCGTAAGCGACATCGGCGGCACCGAACTCGCGGCCACGCGCAATTCGCTCGAAAACGCCGCGCTGTATTGCTCGCCGAAGGTCTGCCAGTGATTGTCGGGCTTTGCCAGTACGACGCAGTCGACCATCACGCCGGGTATCTTCACTTGGCGCGAGTTGAGCGTGTTCGATTCCGCAAGCCGCTCGACTTGCGCGATCACGATGCCGCCCGAATTGCGCGCGGCCATCGCGATGGACAACGCTTCGAGCGTCAGCGCTTCCTTTTCCATCGTGACGTTGCCGTTGAGATCGGCGGTCGTGCCGCGCACGATGGCGACGTCGATCGGAAAGGTCTTGTAGTAGAGATAGTCCGTGCCGTCGATCTCCATGAGCCGCACGAGATCTTCCGTCGTGCGCGCATTGAGCTTGCCGCCGCCGTTGCGCGGATCGACGAAGGTGCCGAGCCCGACCGTCGAAAGTTGCCCTGGCCGATGCGCGGCGATATCGCGAAAGAGCTGCGAGATCACGCCTTGCGGCAAGTTATACGCTTCGATGCGATTCTCTATCGCCATCTTCTGAAGGCCCGGCACGAGTCCCCAGTGCCCGCCGATCACGCGCTTGACGAGCCCTTCGCGCGCCAGATGATTGAGGCCTTTGCTGCGGCCATCGCCCTGGCCCGCCGCATACACGAGCGTGAGGTCCGCGATCGGATCGTCGCCTTCGACGAAGCGTTCTTCGAGCGCGATCGCCACTTCCTCCGCGAAGCCGATGCCGACGAAACCGCTCGTCGCGATCGTGTCGCCCGAGCGTATCAGCCGCACGGCCTCGCGCGCGGACGAGATCTTGCCGCGTTCGACGAGGCGCGCTGTCGATGGAAACGGATGGCGGGTCGGCGTGTTGCTGGCGGTCATGGCGTCTCCTGTCTGCCGCATTTCTTATCGTGAGTTTCGCTTGAATACGCGCCGCCTGCTTGCGTCGAACGCACGCAAATCCGCTGACTTGCGCCGTCATATCTCGACGCGCGCGCCGAGTTCGATCACGCGATCGGCCGGTAATCGCAAATAGGCCGCGACGTTGCCGACATTGTGCAACATGATCGCGAACAGCCGTTCGCGCCATAAGGCCATGCCGGCGCCGGGCGTCGGCACGACGGTCGCGCGCGACATGAAGTACGAGATCGTCGCGCGATCGAATTTCAGCCCGGCCCCGCGGCACTTTTCCAGCGCGGCGGGAAGATCGACTTCGTCCTTGAAACCGTAGTTCACCGTCACCTGGAAGCAGCCGTTGCCGAGCGTTTCGATCGACACGCGGCGCGCTTCGTCGACCCATGGCACAGGCTCGGTCGCGACCGTCAAAAAGACCGTGTGTTCGTGCAGCACGCGGTTATGCATGAGGTTGTTCAGCAGCGAATGCGGCACGCCGCTCGGATCGTTCGACATGAAGATCGCCGTGCCTTCCACGCGCGCCGGCGAACGTTCGAGCAGGTTGGCGAGAAACGGCTTGAGCGGCATCGTGCCCGCACGCGCGCGCGCTTCCTGAATCATCATCTGCGCACCGCGTCCCCACGTCGCCATGATCGTGAACATCACGAGACCGATCGCCACCGGGAACCAGCCGCCGTCCGCAATCTTCAGGCAATTCGCCGAAAAGAACATCGCGTCGATCACGAAGAAGAATGCGGTGGCGAAGATACATAGTGCCCAGTTGTATCGCCACGCATAGCGGATCACGAAGAACGTCAGCAACGTGGTGATGAGCATCGTGCCCGTGACCGCGATGCCGTATGCGGAGCCGAGCGCCGTCGACGAGCCGAAGCCGAGCACGGCCGCGACCACTGCGAGCAGGAGCGTCCAGTTGATGCCCGGCACATAGATCTGCCCGATCTCCCGCGCCGATGTGTACACGACGCTCATGCGCGGCAGAAAGCCGAGCTGCATCGCCTGCTTGGTCATCGAATAGGTGCCCGAGATCACGGCCTGCGATGCGATCACGGTCGCGATGGTGGAGAGCACGACCATCGGATACAGCATCCACGATGGAAAGAGCCGGTAGAACGGATTCTGCAACGCGGCGGGATCGGCGATAAGAAGCGCGCCCTGACCGAGATAGTTGAGCGCGAGCGCGGGGAAGACGATCGCGAACCATGTCAGGCGGATCGGCCGCGAACCGAAGTGGCCCATGTCGGCATAGAGCGCTTCGGCGCCCGTGAGCGAAAGCACGACCGCGCCCAGCGCAACGAATGCGAGCCACCGATGCCGCATGCAGAACTCGAGTCCTTCGAGCGGATTGAGCGCCGCGAGGATATGCGGCGAATCCTTGATGTTCATGAGCCCCGACACGGCCAGCACGATGAACCACAGCACCATCACCGGCCCGAAGACGGCGCCGATGCCCGACGTACCGTGCTTTTGCATCACGAACAGCGCGACCAGCGCGACGAGCGTGAGGGGCACGACATAAGGCTGAAGGCCGGGCGCCGCCACTTCGAGGCCTTCCACTGCGCTCAGCACGGAAATGGCGGGCGTGATGACGCCATCGCCGTAAAAGAGCGCCGCGCCCATCACGCCGACGAGCAGCAGCACATGCTTCAGCCGCTTCTTCGATTCCACCGACGATGCCGCGAGCGCGAGCAGCGCCATGATGCCGCCTTCGCCGTGATTGTTGGCGCGCAGGATCAGCGTCACGTACTTGAGCGACACGATGATGGTGAGCGACCAGAAGATCAGCGACACGATGCCGATCACGTTCGCCGGCTGCAAAGGCAGGCCGCCCGCGGGATCGAACACGGTCTTGAGCGTATAGAGCGGACTCGTGCCGATATCACCGTAGACTACGCCGAGCGCCGCGAGCGAGAGCCCCATCAATGCCGGATGGCCGTGCGGCTTCGGCGCGTGATTGTCATCGGCCGGCAAGCCGGGTGCAGTCGATCCCATGATTCCTCCCTGCTTTTCCGAGCCGCGCATGCGGGCGGCCTATTTGTCAGAGGATGAGCGTCTGCCTTGCTGTGTCGATAAAAGTATAGGAACGAAGCGCGGTTATGTCCGCGCAGGCTTCGTTACGCGTATTTGATCTGAGCGACCGCGCGCAGCTCGTCGGCAGTGGCGGTGCCGTAGCCGAAGAACTCCAGATACGCCGGAATCATCTCGAACAGCATGTCCGTGCCGACCTGCACGGCGCAGCCCTTGTCTTTCGCGGCGCGCAGGAGCGGCGTGTATTCCGACTTCATCACCACTTCGCCGACGAACGTGCCTGGCGCGATGCGGTCGATATCGAACGGCAGCGGGTCCGTGTCCTTCATGCCGAGCGGTGTCGCGTTGACGATGACGTCGAAGCCGTCGGGATCTTTCGTATCGGTTCTGACGATCAGGTTCGGATAGTGCTCGCGCAAGCGCGAGGCGAGCCCTTCGACGGACGCCGTGTTGGTGTCGAAGATAGCGAGTTCCGCGACGCCCGCCGCCGCGAGCGATGCCGCGATCGGCGAGCCGACGCCGCCGCTGCCGAGCACGAGCACGCGTGTGCCCGCGAGTTTGCGGCCCTTGCGCTCGACGCCGCGCACGAAGCCCGCGCCGTCGAACTGATCGCCGACGAGCCTGCCGTCTTCGCGCTTCAGGATTGCGTTGCAGGCTCCGGCGATGCGCGCGGTGGGACTCACTTCATCCATCAGGCCGACGGTCGTGATCTTGTGCGGCATGGTGACGAGCGCGCCGCGGATGTTCGTCAGCTTGAACAGATGCGGCAGGAACGCGACGTAATCGTCGGGTTTGACGCCCATCGGCACGACGACCGCATCGATGCCCTGTTTGTCGAACCAGGGGTTGTAGATCATCGGCGCCTTGAACGCTTCGGTCGGGTAGCCGAGGTGAGCAATCAGAGTGGTCTTGCCGCTGATCATGGCAGCTCCTTTCACGATGTCGGACGCGCGCGGTCGCGCTCCGATCATGATAGAGCGGATTGCGTCTGCCGCAGTGCGGCAATCAGTGACTCGCGCCAAGGTAGGCCGCCTTCACCGACGGATCGTTGCGCAACTGCTCTGCCGGGCCGTGCGTCGCGACGCGTCCGTTTTCGAGCACGTAGCCGTAATCCGCGACATTGAGCGCTGCGGCTGCGAACTGTTCGACTAGCAGCATCGTGACGCCGTCCGCTTTGAGGCGCTCGATGATGCGAAAGACTTCGTCGACGAGAATGGGCGCGAGACCCATCGACGGTTCGTCGAGCAGGACGAGGTCCGGATTGAGCATGATGGCGCGCGCCATGGCGAGCATCTGCTGTTCGCCGCCCGATAGCGTGCCGGCGAGTTGATTGCGGCGTTCTTTCAGACGCGGAAAGAGTTCGATCGCGCGTTCGAGATCGGCGCTGACATCGCCCTTCGGGCGCGACCATGTGAGACGCGGAAAAGCGCCGAGCAGCAGGTTATCGGTGACGGACATGGTCGCGAATACGCGGCGTCCTTCCGGTGAATGCGCGAGTCCGAGGCGCGCGATCTTGTGCGAATCGAGCGAATCGATGCGCTTGGAGTTGCTGCCGACGCCCATTGTGATTTCGCCTTCGGTCGGCTTGATCATGCCGGAGATGGCGCGCATCGTCGTGGTCTTGCCGGCGCCGTTCGAGCCGATCAGCGTGACGACTTTTGCCTTCGGCACGTTCAGTGAGATGCCGTGGAGGACTTTGACTTTGCCGTAACCGGCGTGGAGGTTTGTTATCGTCAGCATTTTTCTTTTTCGGCTTTTGGGGGAATCCTGTGATCGTGTCGGTCTATTAGCACTGCCCCTGTGCGGGGCGGCACTCACTTTCTTTGCTGCTGCAAAGAAAGTAAGCAAAGAAAGCAGCTTCCGATACGCCCGCGGTCACACGCAATTTGGGTAGTCCTCTCGTCCTTCGTGGGCTGCCTAAAGAGTGCCCTCATAGGCCCCATCGGGCTTGGCTCGCGCACGGTCTGTCTCATCGCACCACACAACAAACTGGTTCAGCACCAAATAGCTCCGGCCCGCTTCGCGGCCGACCGGTCAATCGGGTCCGCGCGTGCTTCTCTACTAACGTCTCCATCTCACTGCACTTGCCTCACGTTGGTTTCCCTTGCGGACCCGGCGGCAGCGCGTAGCGCTGTGCCGAAGCTCTTTCGTGCTGAACCAGCGGCCATCTAAAACTAGCTCGTCAGACCGTGCGCGATCCAAGCCCGATTGGTCCTTTGAGGGCGACACTTAGGCGAGTGCCATCGAGGACGAGAGAACTACCCAAATTGCGTGTGACCGCGGGCTTGAAAAGCTGCTTTCTTTGCCTACTTTCTTTGCAGCAGCAAAGAAAGTAGGTGCCGCCCCGCACAGGGGCAACGCTAATAGACCACTAAAAAAACGGGATCCGGCGAAAACAAAACCTAAGCCACCTGCGCCGCCTGCCCCCCCAAATAAGCCTCGATAACCTTCTCATTAGCCTGAATCTCGGAAGGCTTCCCTTCGGCGATTTTCTGCCCGAAGTCCAGCACGGAAACCGTATCGCAAACGCTCATCACCACATCCATATGATGCTCGATCAACACAAGCGTGATGCCATGATTGCGCACCTTGCGAATGATCGCGACGAGTTCGCGAATATCCGGCGCGGTCAATCCGGCCGCGGGTTCATCGAGCAGAAGCAATTGCGGATCGAGCGCCAACGCACGCGCGATTTCAAGCAGACGCTGCTTGCCGTAGGGCAGATTGCGCGCTTCCTCTCCGGCGACATGCTCCAGGCCCACAAAACGAAGCATGTTGAACGCACGCTCGCGCGCCGCGCGCTCTTCGCGCCGATATCGCGGACTCATCACGCCGACATCCGCGATGTTCGATCTGAACGTGTGATGCAAGCCGACGAGCACATTCTCCAAAGCCGTCATCTCGCCGAAGAGCTGCACGTTTTGAAACGTCCGAGCGATGCCCGACAGCGCAATCTTCGACGACGTACGCCCCGCGAGCGATTGCCCCTCGTATTCGATCGCGCCAGCAGTCGGGACATAGATGCCCGTCAGCACGTTCATCATCGTGCTCTTGCCGGAACCGTTGGGACCGATGAGGCCGTGGATCGTGCCGCGCTTCACAGTGAGATTCACATCGTTCAACGCCTTCAGGCCGCTGAACTGCATCAGCACGCCGCGCACGTCGAGGATCGTATCCGCGCCTTCCGTATCGACCGCCGCGACGGCATCGTCCTGGCGCGTATGGCTCGCGAGCTCATCGGTATCGACCTTCGTCACGCGCACGCGGCCAAGGTTCAGCGTCTTGCGCACGAAGCCGACGATGCCATCCTGCAGGTAATAAACGACGAGCAGGATCATCAGACCGAAGATGGTCAGACGCCAGTCGGTGAGCGCCTCGATCCAGAACGAAAACACCGCTAGTCCCGCCGTGCCGACGATCGGCACCGCAACGCGCTGCGGCGTCGTGGTCTTCTTCGCGAGCGCAAGCGCGGCGCCCGCGACGACGACGACCGCCAGCGCCGTCGCGACGACGCGGAAGTTGGAGATATCGTCGAGCAGCTTGGGTAACATGACGATCACCGTCGAACCGATGATCGCGCCCGTGCGCGTCTTGCGTCCGCCCATGATGATGGCGAGCAGGAAGAGGATGGTCAGTTCGAAGTTATAGGTGTTAGGCGAAATGTATTGCTCGGAATACGAGTACAGGCAGCCCGCGAGGCCCGCGAATCCCGCACTGATTACGAATGCAATTACCTTGTAGCGATACACCGACACGCCCATGCAGTCCGATGCGATCGGGCTGTCTCGCAGCGCTTCGAATGCGCGCCCGAGATGCGACTTCAGCACGCGATGCACGACGATCAGCGACACGACGAGCAGCGCCGCGACGAGCCAGTAGTACTGCACCTCATCGAGCCTGTGTCCCGCGAACATCGGCTTCGGGATCTTGAGACCCATCGGTCCGTTGGTGAGGAAATCCATCTCGTTGATGAGAATCTGGATGATCGTGCCGAACGCGAGCGTCACCATCGCGAGATACGGACCGGACACGCGCAGCGCGGGCAATGCAAGGATCGCGCCGAAGCCGGCTGTGATCAGAATCGAAAGCGGCGCGGTCAGATAGAACGGCATGCCGAGCTTGATGAACAGCACGCCCGCCGTGTATGCGCCCACGCCGAACAATCCCGCGTGACCGAGCGACACTTGCCCCGTGTAACCCACGACGATATCGAGCCCGAACAGCAGGATCGCGTAGATCATGATGGTTTCGACGAGGTGGATGTAGTACGGATTGCCCGACGCCACCGGGAAAATTGCGAGTGCGGCGAGTCCGACGAGCGCCGCGATCCAGTTCTTTGCTTTCATCGTCGCCGCCTCAGACTTTCTTGATCGCCGTCTTGCCGAAGAGACCTGCGGGCTTGACCGCGAGCACGATCAAGAGCAGCACGAGTCCCGGCACGTCCTTGTAGCCGGTGGAGATATAGAAGCCGGTCGTCGTCTCCGCGATGCCCAGGATCATCCCGCCGACGATGATGCCCATGCCGCTCGACAAGCCACCGATGATCGCCACGGCAAACGCCTTGAGGCCGAGCACCGCGCCCATCGTCGCGCCGGTCAATGTCAGCGGCGCGATCAAAACCCCTGCAAATGCAGCGGTCAACGACGAAAGCGCATATGAAAACGTGATGACGAGGCCGGTGTTGATGCCCATGAGCGACGCTGCATCGCGATCGTTCGCGGTCGCGACCACGGCCTTGCCGAAGATCGTCTTGCGGTTGAAGAACTCGACCGCGAGCATCATCACGAGCGCGCCGCCGACGACGAGCAATTCCATCGGCAGCACGTTTGCGCCGAAGACCTTCAGTGGCGCTTCGGGCAGGGGCGAAGGAAAGCGCAGATCGTCGCGGCCCCAGACGTTTTCCGCGACGTTCTTGAAGATGATGCCGAGCGCGATCGTCGACATGATCCAGCCGAACTCGGACTTGATCTTGATGGCGGGCCGCACGCCGATGCGTTCGACGAACGCGCCCTGCGTGAGGCCGAAGAGACACACGAGCGGAATCATCAGCCAGTAGTTGACGCCAGCGGATACGAGCGTGAGGCCGACGAGCGCGCCGAGCATCAGGGCATCGCCCTGGCCGAAGTTCAGCGTGCCGGATGTGGCGAAGGTGAGTTGATAGCCGAACGCGATCACGGCGTAGATCATGCCGAGTGCTATGCCGCTATAGACGAGTTGAAGGAGGATCATGGTCGGGGTTTTTCTTGTGCAGGTCTGCGCTTCTTGAGATTCCTGATTTCGCTTCGGTCTATAGCTTTTGCGTGATGCTGTTTTGCTGGATCGCGTTTTCGTGTCGGCTCGGTGTCGTCGCCGGATCCCGCTCTCGCGTCGGTCTATTAGCACTGCCCCTGTGCGGGGCGGCACTCACTTTCTTTGCTGCTGCAAAGAAAGTAAGCAAAGAAAGCAGCTTCTGATACGCCCGCGGTCACACGCAATTTGGGTAGTCCTCTCGTCCTTCGTGGGCTGCCTAAAGAGTGCCCTCAAACACCTAATCGGGCTTGGCTCGCGCACGGTCCGTCTCATCGCACCACACGCCAAACGGGTTCAGCACCAAATAGCTCCGGCCCGCTTCGCGGCCGACCGGTCAATCGGGTCCGCGCGTGCTTCTCTACTAACGTCTCCATCTCACTGCAATCGCCGCCCTTTGGTTTCCCTTGCATACCCAACGGCAGCGCGTAGCGCTGTGCCGAAGCTCTTTCGTGCTGAACCAGCGGCCATCTGAAACTAGCTCGTCAGACCGTGCGCGATCCAAGCCCGATTGGTCCTTTGAGGGCGACACTTAGGCGAGTGCCATCGAGGACGAGAGAACTACCCAAATTGCGTGTGACCGCGGGCTTGAAAAGCTGCTTTCTTTGCCTACTTTCTTTGCAGCAGCAAAGAAAGTAGGTGCCGCCCCGCACAGGGGCAACGCTAATAGACCGACACGAATACGGGATCCGGCGATATAAAAAAATCAATTCGACGCAGTAGTGGTCTGCTTGGACCGCAGAGTCCCGCCGCCTTTCTTATCGGCGTCATACGCATAGATCACCCGCCCGCCCTTCACCTCCCCGATAACCGGCACATTCGGCGTAATAGCCTCGTGATCGCCCTTCGTAAAGGGCTTGTCGTACACCATCACGACACCTTCGACCTTAGTGTTCAAATTCTCGAGCGCTTCCTTGACCTTCGGCCCATCCGTCGTCCCCGCCTGCTTGATGGCCGCAGCAAGCAAATACACCGAGTCGTAACCTTGGGCAGCAGAAACCGGCGAATCGATCCGCTCGTTCTTCGGCTTGAATTCCTTCAGATAAGCCTCGATGAAGGCCTTGCGCTTCGGCGTGTTCGCTTCCTGAATGAAAGTCTGCGGCATGCGCGCACCTTCGCCGTTAGTGCCGGCATTGTCGATGTAATTGGCCATCGAAAGCGTCCAGCTACCGATCAAAGGCACCTTCCATCCAAGCTTGGCCATGCCGTTCGCGATCTGCGCAAGCTCGGGCCCGATGCCGTAAGTCAGCACCGCTTCCGCACCCGCCTCCTTCGCCTTCAGCAACTGGGCCGTCATGTCGACGTCCTTGATGTTGAACTTCTCCACGGCGACGGGCTTCACGCCTTTCGCGGCAAGCGCCTTTTCCAGATCCTCGCGGCCGAGCTGGCCGTAGTTGGTCGAATCGGCGAGAATCGCGACCTTCTTGAAGCCACGCTTCGTCACCGCTTCCTCGACGATCATCGGTGCCTGAATGCGATCGGCGGCAGCGTTGCGGAACACGTAGTTATCGGGCTGATCGTCGAATTGCTTCGTCACCACCGTGCCGGTCGCGACATTGTTGAACACCGGAATCTTCGCTTCCTGAAAGAAGCGCTGCGATGCGAGCGCTACGCCCGTGTTGATATAGCCGACAACCGCGACAACCTTCTCCTTGTTGATGAGCTCCTGCGCGATCTGCACGCCGCGCTCGTTCTTCGCTTCGTCATCGCGCTCGACCAGCACGATCTGACGCCCAAGCACGCCGCCAGATTTGTTGATCTCGGCGGTGGCAAGACGCACGCCATCGCGCATGCTGACACCCATGGAAGACGAACCGCCCGTGAACGGACCATCGACGCCGATCTTGATCGGGTCGGCCGCGTGCGCCAACGAGAAAACGCCGAACGCGAGCGTGCTCGCAATGAGCTTCATCTTCATGTGTGTCTCCGTCGCCTGATTCGTTATTTGAAAGTCCCATGCAACGCGGCGAACTTCGCAATGCCTTTTAAACGCATTCCGCGTTATCGATTACATAGACTGTGAGCGAGTTTAGAAAAATGTAAGGATATGACCATATTCGGACATACCCGAAGAGCACGAGCGTTAGGCCACACCCAATGCATCGCAACTGTGCAAAGCCCGGCATAACCCGGAAAAGATGCGAATTTAGACAGCATCCCAAAGCGTTTTCATGGCTTTCGAAACGGAGAAAACAGCGGGTATACGCGTAACGCCAAAGAAAAAAACGCGCGGCATCCCGGAGGATGACCGCGCGTAACCTTGCGCACTCTTCAGGCTATCGCAGCGATGACAGCGTTTGCGCGATGCACTTGTTATCGCGGCGCACCGGTTTCGATCGCGTGCGCGAACTGACGCAGCACCGCGCCCGATGCATCGGTGACGGCCCAGAACGTCATGCCATCGTGATTCCAGCGCGCGAGCGCGTAACCATCGTCGGATTGCGTGACGACCGGCTCCGTCTTCGCTTCGCCCTTGCGCTCGGGAAATACGTACACGTCGATCGGATGCTTCAGGTAGCGATACACGACGACCGCCACCGGCCGATGATCGATGTAATCCAGCCGTCCGCCGACGAGCGCGAAGCCCGGACCCGCGGGATCGATCACCGGCGGCGCATAGTCGATCCGGCCGTTGAACCACGGCTTCACCGTGTGCTTGTCGCTGGACAACACGTCGATCGGACGATCCGAGATCAGCGCGCGCACATGGCTCGACACGATCTCCTGCGCGATGGGCGAGCCCGTCGATACGGACGAGACGAGCGGCAGCGCCTGGAACCACAGCATCGTGCCGAGCACGAGCGCCGAGAGCGTCGCGCCCGCGAATGCGCCGCCGAAGAACGGCCACGGCGCGGCAAACGGATTGCGCGAGCCGCGTTTCGCCGGACGCGCCGGCTCGCGCCTGCACGCCTCTTCCTCGGCCTGAGCCCGCACGCGCGCCAGCACTTGCGTGCGCAGATGCACCGGCGCGCGCTGATACAGCGAACCATCGGTAAGCCTCGCATCGAGCGAGGCAATGTCGTTATTTTCCATTTCCCGACTCCTCTGCGTGACCCGGTCCCGCGCGGCGCACGAGGCGCACGCTCGGCTTGTCCTGCCCGCCCTGGGCCGCGCGCACCGCCCCCGCCAGCATCTTGCGGCCGCGCGCGAGCCGTGACATCACCGTGCCGATCGGCACGCCGGTCACGGATGCGACTTCCTTGTAGCTCATGTCTTCGAGTTCGCGTAACACCAGCACCTCGCGAAAGGCGATCGGCAGCGCCTCCAGCGCGCGATGCACCAGATGAATTTCGTCGCGGCGCACGGCGAGCGTTTCGGGATCGGCCGCGCCTTCCTCCGACCATCCCGGCAAGGCTTCGTCGCCGCCCAGTTCCTCGTCGTAGGGCGTCGCGTCGGCGAGTTGCACGCGCCGCCGCCACTCCGTGAACCACGTATTGCGCACGATCGCGAGCAGCCACGCACGCGCGTTCGCCTCCTCGCCGCCTTCGAATCCGCCGAAGAAACGGAACGCGCGCAGATAGGCTTCCTGCACGACATCGTCGGCATCGTTCGCGCTTCCCGACAGCCAGCGCGCGAGGTTGTACGCGGCGTCCAGATGCGGCATCACCGTCGCTTCGAAGCGCGCGTGGACCGCCTCGGCGTCCGCCTGGCCGCGGCGCCCGGACCTGTCTTCTTTCGACCTGCCTGGCCACATCGCGCGGGTCTCCTTTCCACAATCACGTTCGGAAAACTTCGTTCGGGCGCGGCGGCATCGCTTTTCCGCGCCTTCCCATCCGTTACTCCTCACGCGGGCGCTTTATTCCCGTTTGCAACGGCGACTCAAAAAAATATAGCGGGAATATCCCGCCGCATTCGCTGGTTCGATGGACGGATGCCAACGCGATCCTGCCCGCCGCAACGGGCATCGCCGGCTTCGCGCCCATGCACCGAGCCGCCGTGGGCCCGACTTCACCGATTCGAACGACAAGAACCGCGGCCGTCATCATCAAAGGAACCATCATGAAACCCGACCCGAACGCACTGCCGCCCGCGCAGCAACGCGACGAACTCGACGAGCACGGCAAGCGCCGCCGCACCGCACTTTCGTGCATGGCCTGGGCGGGCGCCGGCGTCATCTGGACGGTGAGCGGCGGCGTGCCCGTTTCGCGCCTGATCTCGTCGGTGGAAGCGGCCGAGCAGACCGGCTCGTTCAGCTTCGTGCAGATCAGCGACAGTCACATCGGCTTCAACAAGGATCCGAACACGGAGCCGACGAGCACGCTCGAAGAAGCCATCAACCGCGTGAGCGCGATGGAAAGACGCCCCGCGTTCATGATCCACACGGGCGACATCACGCATCTGTCGAAGCCTGCGCAATTCGACACGGCGACGCAGATCATCGGCAAGTCGGGCATGGACGTGCATTACGTGCCCGGCGAGCACGACGTGCTGGTCGAAGAAGGCAACGCGTTTTTCGACCGCTTTTCCGGGCAATACGGCAAAGGCAGCACGCGTCACTGGTACAGCTTCGATCAGGGCGGCGTGCATTTCATCGGCCTGACCAACGTGATCGACCTGAAGGGCGGCGGCCTCGGCTTTCTCGGCGATGCGCAGCTCGCGTGGCTCAAGGCGGATCTGCAGGGCAAATCGAGCAGCACGCCGATCGTCGTGTTCGCGCACATTCCGCTGTGGGCGTTGTATCCGCAATGGGGATGGGGCACCGACGACAGCGCGCAGGCGCTCGCGCTCTTGAAACGCTTCGGCTCGGTAACGGTGCTGAACGGCCACGTCCATCAGGTGGCGCAGAAAGTGGAGGGAGAGATGCGCTTTTATTCGGCGATGTCGACGGCGTTTCCGCAGCCCGCGCCGGGCGCACCGTCCGGTCCGGGGCCGATGAAAGTGCCATCCGAACAATTGCGCACGATGCTCGGCCTGCGCGAAGTCACGCATATCGCGGGACGCGGGCAACTTGCCGTCACCGATACGTCGCTCGCGGGGGTGCAGTCATGATCGCATCGACGATTGCGCACTACGTTTCGCCCGACAATCTCCGCCCGCTCGCCGGCAAGCTGCTGCGCCAGGCCGCGCTTGCGCTGGTCGTGAAAGGCGTCATCGGCGTGGCGATTCCGTCGGCGTGCGCGGCAGAACCCGCGCAACAGGTCGCGCTGGCGAACGCGCCGACCGTTTCCATCGACAACTTCGCGTTCAATCAGGCGACGATTACCGTGCCCGTCGGTACGAAGGTGACGTGGGTGAATCACGACGACATGCTGCATACCGTCGCCGACGAGGGAAAGAGCTTCAAGTCCGATCCGCTCGACAGCGGCGACAGCTTCTCGCATGTGTTCGACAAACCGGGCACGTACAAGTACTTCTGTTCGCTGCATCCGCACATGACGGGGACGGTCGTCGTGCAATGAGTCGCGTCAGCCGCGCGCCTTCGCGATCGCGGCGAGATTGCCCTCGCCGAATCCGTGATGCCCGCGCCGCTCGACGATCTCGAAGAACATGTCGCCGGGCTTGCGCTCGACGAACGTCTGCAGAAAAAGCTGCGGCGTGCCGTCTCCGAGAATCTCGCCGTCGACGAGAATGCCGCGCGTGCGCAGCTTTCCGATGTCGAGACCGTGGCCCGGCAGACGCTCGTCGATCTCGTCGTAATAGCGCGGCGGCGGCTGCAGGAAGCGCACGCCGCGCGCCATCAATGCATCGACGGAAGCGAAAATATCCGCCGATGCCAGCGCGATATGCTGCACGCCCTCGCCTTCGTGATCGGGCAGATATTGCTGCATCAGATCCGTGCGATAGGTGCCTTCCTCGTACACCGGAATGCGGATCGCGCCGCACGGCGAAAGCGTGACGGCGGAATCCTGCGAGACGTGCCAGTCCGGATGCACCTGATGAATCTCCGAGAAGTGCAGCACTTCCCGATAGAAATCGAGCCATTCCTGAATGCGGCCTGCGCCGACCGTCTGCGTGAAGTGGTCGACTTCGAGCAGGCCGGTGCCGTTGAGATCCGCGCGTGCTCCGGGAATCGGACGAAAGTCGATGTCGTAGATCGACGTCTCGCCGCTGTTCTTGCCCGGCCAGTGATCGACGAAATAGATATGGGAATCGCCGATGCCTTGAATCGCCGGAATCGCAAGCTCGTTCGGGCCGATTTTTTCGCCCTCGAAATCCCACGCGCCGTATTCGAGCGCGCGCTCGTGGGCGACCTGCGCATCGAGCACGCGAATGCCGATCGCCGCGATGCCGACGCCATGCGACTCGGCAAAGCGCGACGCGAACGAATCCGGCTCCGCGTTCAACAGAAAATTCATGCTGCGCTGGCGAAAGAGCGTCACCGCCTTGCTGATGTGCTGCGCGACGGGCACGAAGCCGAGCGTCTCGAACAGTCGGGCGAGCCCTGCAGGATCGGGGCTGGAAAACTCGACGAACTCCAGCCCCGCGATGCCGAGCGGATTGTCGCCGAGGTTCGAATCGGGCGTCGCGCGGGCGGAGGAAGAGGAGTCGGGCTGGGTCATCGGCAATACCTCGAAAATGTACGATCTGGTTCACGGACGCAAAACTACCACGACCTGCTGCTTCCGTGCGACCGGCGGCTTCATCCAAATGGCCGCGACGATGCGCCTAGAGTAGCGGCAGCGGGATTGCCGTGTCAAAGCCGGGGCCGCCCGACGCGTCCCGGCCGATCGTACGCGCCTTCAGGCGGCGAGGCGCGCCGCGCTCATCGACGGACGCTTCGCTTGCGGCGGAAACACGTTCCAGGTGCCGTCGTCATGGCGGAAGAAGATGATCGCGAGCGGGCCGCCCGGATGCTGGGCCTCGATGCAGACGTAGCGCGCGCCGGTGACATGCGAACGGCACAGACGCACGACGCGTGCCGGATGCGCGGCAGTCGGGGCGAGCCATTTGTCGACGGCCCAGTGCAGCGAGTTTTCGGTGGTTTGCATGATGGTCTCCTCGGAATCGATCGGCAAAACGTGAGGTTCAGGCTGCGAGCGCCACATTCATGCGGCGGCGGCGTTCGGCGGCGACATAGGCGCGGAAGAGTCCCGCCACGGCTCTGACGGCCGCGTGGGGATCGATGAAGCACGCTTGCACCTGACGGCTGCGGGCGCGGCCGTCGAGGCACCACGTAACGAAGTGCTCGCAGTTGTTGGTGAGCAGGTGATAGTTGTCTTCGCCGAGGCGGCTGCGGGCGCGGCGCACCGCTTCCATGCCGACGAACTTCGCGGCCGGGTTCTGGCGGATCGTGACTTCATGACCGGCGGCGAACTGCTCGACCGGGACTTCCTCGACCGGGCCGCGATGCAGCGACTTCGCGAAACCGGCATAGTGGATAACCATGCCGTTGCCGGCGTAGATGCCGTGATGTTCATAGCCGGAACGGCGCGTGACGAGTTCGGTGCCGAGCGCGGGTTCGTCGTCGAGCGAGAAGCCGTTCGCGGCGGCTTGCTGTTCGATCAGTCCGATTTGCTGGTTGGTTGACATGGCTGGCTCCGATTTTTCTTTGCTGGCGCCAGGTGTTTGTTCGGCGCCGGGTTGCCTAGCCTTTTGCATCTTCCTTGCCAGTTTCGATAAGCCATTGATTACGTGTGGTTATTGCGGAATCGCGAGCGTGTTTCGACGGCGTTGTGTTTTTCATGGGCCAACAGTTTTCTTGCGTGTTTGTTGGACCTGCTGCACCAGAATTCGCGTCGTGCGGGCCGATCGGACGCGCGCCGCGTGTGTTGGTTATGCGGCGCGACGCCAACATCGCTTGTTGGCGACGATCCAACGGATGCGATTCGGCACCCTGCCATTTCGTTTGCGCCGATGCCGCCAGAACGCCGCCCCATCGGCGATTCGGACGCAATCTCCGCCATTTGGCGTGCGTCGGCATGGGCCTTGCATTGATCCGTGCGTCCTGCTCACAGGCCATCCCGGAGAAACGACATGTGCGCCTTGACCGTCAGCGATCTCGAATACGACCGCGTGCTGGATCACGCGGCGATGTCGGCCATCAGCGGCGGAGGCGGTGCGCCGTGGGTGTTCGGCTGGATCACGCCTTTCGTGGAGCGTTCATCGGGCGGCGGGGCCGCAGCCGGCGCGATTACGCTGGTCGATGTGACCAACAACATCTACGCGGTCACGAACAACATCACCAATAACGTGACGAACATCACGGTCGGCCAGATGGTCAATCAGTTTCAGAACGTCGCGGTCAGCAATACGGGCAACGGCGCGACCCTTACCGTCAGCCCGAATTCGGTCGCGGGGAATCGCGCGGGCTAAAGCGGTGCAGATCAAGATTCGCTTCGGACGCGCGTTGGTACACAATGAGCGGGATCGTCCGCAAGGCCCGCCCGACGCCGCGTCACCCAGCATTCCGGAGGTTGCCGTGACCTTCACCACCGAGTTTCGATGGACATCCGCCGCCCGCACCGACACCGGCTGCGTCCGGCAGATCAACGAAGACGCGCTGCTCGATGCGCCCGAGCGCGGACTGTGGGCCGTCGCCGATGGCATGGGCGGCCACGCGGTCGGCGATCTGGCGAGCCGGATGGTGATCGAGAGCCTCGCGAAGGTATCGCCGGCGAACAATCTTGCGGGCACCATCGCCGATGCCCGCGCGCGTCTTCTCGACGTGAACGACAAGCTGCGTGCGGAAGCGGCGCGGCGCCAGGTGTCGCGCATCGGCAGCACGGTCGTCGTGCTCGCTGCGCGCGATGGCGCGTGCGGTTATGTATGGGCCGGCGACAGCCGCATCTATCTGCTGCGCCAGGGACGGCTCGTGCAGCTCACGCGCGATCACAGCCACGTCGAGGAACTGAAGGCGCGCGGGCAACTCACGGCGGAAGAAGCGCTGCATCATCCGGCGCAGCATCTGATCACGCGCGCGGTCGGCGCGCTCGATGTGCTCGAACTCGACGAGAACACGCTCGCCCTGAACGACGGCGATACGTTCCTGCTATGCAGCGACGGTTTATCGAACGAAGTCAGCGAAGCCGAAATGATGAGCGAGCTCGCGCCGGGCAATTGCGATGTCGCCGCGCAAAGGCTGCTGGAAATCGCGCTCGCGCGGGGCGGGCGCGACAATATTTCAGTGGTCGTCGCGCATGCGGTCGATTTGATGGCGACGGATAAGACGCAGGTGAATCCGTCGATTTAAAGGCGGCTCAACCGCCCGCCTCCTTGTTCTTCTGCGCCGCCGCTCGAAACTCCTTCGAATGCAGCCCGTGCTTTTTCAAAAGCATCTGCAGATGCGAGCGGTTCATCTCGTACCGTCTCGCAAGCTCGGCCACCGTTCCGCCGGTTTCCTGCAAGCCTCGTTCGAGAAACGCGCGCTCCGCTTCGTCGCTGGCGACGCGCTTCGCTTCCGCGAGCGAGCTCGCCGTCGCGATGCCGTTTCCGCTCGCCGCCGGCCCGCCCATTGCGAGCGAGAGCGATGACTTCGGCCGTATATCGACCGGCAGATGATCGATGTCGGCCATATCGCCCGCAAGACACGCGAGGCGGTACACCACGTTCCGCAACTCGCGGATGTTCCCCGGATAGTCATAGTTGCGCAGAAAATCCCGTAGCCGCGGCGACAACTTCACCGGCCGGCGCTTCAATGTCGCGGCCGCTTCGTCGCCGAAATACGCGAGCAGCAGCGGAATTTCATCGCGCCGTTCACGCAAAGCAGGCAGCGTCAGATGAATGACGCTCAGCCGATAAAACAGATCCTCGCGAAAACGCCCCTCGTCGCAGAACTTGCGCAAGTTGCGATTGGTTGCCGCGACGATGCGCGTATCCACCGCGATGGGCTCGTCCGAACCCACGCGCTGAATTTCATGCGCTTCCAGTACGCGCAACAGCTTCACCTGCCCCTGCAAAGGCAGTTCGCCGATCTCATCGAGAAAGATCGTGCCCGTGTGTGCGCTTTCGAATTTTCCCTTGCGATCATTGCTCGCTCCGGTGAACGCGCCCTTGCGATGCCCGAATAGTTCGGAC
Source organism: Caballeronia zhejiangensis (assembly GCF_000698575.1). Taxonomy (GTDB): domain Bacteria; phylum Pseudomonadota; class Gammaproteobacteria; order Burkholderiales; family Burkholderiaceae; genus Caballeronia; species Caballeronia zhejiangensis. Next base: position 19,436 of record NZ_JFHD01000007.1, on the reverse strand, counting down.
TCCAGCAGATTGTCCGGAATCGCGCCGCAGTTCACCGAGATATACGGCTTGTCGGCACGCGATCCGTTCGCGTGAATGACCTTCGCCATCAATTCCTTGCCGGTGCCGCTTTCGCCATCGATCAATACCGGCAAGTCCGTCGGCGCGGCTTTTTCCGCGATTTCCAGCGCTTCCAGCAACTTCGGGTTATCGCCGAACGTGCCTTCGAATACGAAGCTGCGTTCGATCAGCGCCTGCCGCCGCGCGCCCGGCGGAAGATCGCGCTTCGGTTCGGCGGCCGCCGCCTGCACGAAGCGCTCCTTGTGCGACAGTTGCATGACTTCGTCGCGCAGGGTGCTCGCCTGCCGCAACAGCTTTTCGATCTCGGGACGCTCGAGCCGCGAGGTCCATCGAAGCGTCGAGCGCAAGATCTCGATCTTCTCGATGAGCCCCGCATACGAAATCGCCGATGACGCGGGCGCGCTGGTATCGCTTTCCGGTTGGTCGAGTATTTTCATGCTGCGCTCAGTTGCTTTTGCACGAGTTGGTAGTACATGCCCTTTCTCGCGACGAGTTCGTCATGCTTGCCCTGTTCGACGATGCCGCCTTCGTATAGCACGAGAATCTTGTCGGCGCGCATGATCGTCGAAAGGCGGTGCGCGATGATGACCGCCGTGCGCCCTTTCAAAATCTCCTGCATGTTGCCGAGAATATTGCTTTCAGATTGCGTATCGAGCGCGGACGTCGCTTCGTCGAATACGAGCAGACGTGGATCGTGATACAGCGCCCGCGCGATGCATAAGCGCTGAATCTGTCCGCCCGACAACCCTACGCCGCGCTCGCCGACCACCTGCTCATAACCGAGCGGCATCTTCGCGATGAACGCGTGCGCGTCGGCCATCTTCGCGACTTCTTCGATACGCCTTCTGTCCGGCGCTTCATCGCCGCTCGCGATGTTCTCCGCGATCGTCCCCGAAAACAGCAGGTTGCTCTGCATCACATAGCCGATCTGCGCGCGAAAGAACCCTTTATCGACGACGTTGATATCGTAGCCATCGACGGTCATCTTGCCTTCGCTCGGCGCATAGAAACCGACGAGCAGTTTCGCGAGCGTCGTTTTACCGGAGCCGCTGCGCCCGACGATCGCAATCAGCTCGCCCGGCTTGATATCGAAGCTGATGTTCTCCAGCACGTAGGGCGCATCGCCTTCGCCATAACGGAAGTACACGCCGTTGAAACTGATATCGCCCTGCAGGTCGGGCAGCATGACGCGCTGCTGCATGTCTTCGGGCTTCTGCTCCGGCTCGATATCGAGCACGTCGCCGAGCCGCTCCATCGCGACGCCCGCATCGTTCAGCAGGCTCCACAAGTTGATGAGACCCATCAGCGGCGCGAGCACGCTGCCCATGTAGGCATTGAACGCGATCAGTTGCCCGATGGTCAGTTCGCGCGCAAGCACGAGATTCGCGCCGACCCATAACACGCCGATGGTCGTCGCCGCATTGAGCAACTGGCTGCACAAGCCCACCACGATATTGAAGCGCTGCGACTTGTATTGCACTTCGAGCGACTTCGCATACTTCTTTTCCCACTTGAGACGCACCGCGCGCTCGATACCCATGCCCTTCACCGTTTCGACGCCGCCGAGTGCTTCCATCAGATACGAACGCGCATCCGTTCCCGCTGAGAACGTTTCGCGCGCGTTCTGCTTGATGCGCGGCGTCGCGACGACCGTGAGCACCATCATCGGGATGACGAACGCGATCAGCAGCAACGTGAGCTTCACGTTGTAGAGGAACATGATCGTGAAGTAGATGAAGATCATCAGCAGGTTCAGCACGGTCGATACCGTCGATTCGGTGAGAAACGCGCGAATCGTGTGATTCTCCTGGAAGCGCGCGAACACATCGCCGGTCTTGCGCTTCGCGAAGAAGCCGAACGGCAGCGAGAACGTGTGCCTGAAGAACTGCGACATCATCGCGAAGTCCATGTTGCGGACCATGAAGTTCGCGAGATACGCGCGTATCGTCGTCATGAGCTGCGTGAACAGGCTCGCGATGATGAGCCCTGCGATCAGCACATGAAGCAGGTTCACGTTCTGATGCACGATCACGCCATCGAGAATGTTCTGGATGATGAGCGGCGGTATCACGCCCAGCACTTGAATGACGAAGGTCGCGAGAAAGAGATGCAGCAGGATCTTCTTGTACGGCTTCAGATAGCCGACGAAACGCAGCCACGGCGAACGCGACACGGCCTTTTGCGTGAGATCCTGCCCCGGCGTGAAAAGCAGACACGTCCCGCTCCAGCCGCGCTCGAACTCGCCGACAGTCATCTTCCTGAAGCCGATCGCCGGGTCCGCGACCCATACGTTCTCGCTCGACACGCCATAGACGATGATGTAGTGGTATCCCTCCCAATGCGCGATGAACGGCATCTCGAAGCCGCGCAACGATTCGAACGTGCACTGCACGCCGCGCGTCGTGAAGCCGAGCGATTCGCCGGCGCGTGCGAGTGAATCCAGCGTCGCGCCGGATGTCGTGACGTTGGCCAGTTCGCGCAGCTTGCCGAGCGTCATGTTGATGCCGTAGTGACGGCAGATCATCGCGAGACAGGCCGCGCCGCAATCCATCTCCTCCGCCTGCTCGATCCACGCGAAGCGCTTGATGACGCGCTCGCCTAGTTCGGGCTTCGTGTGCAGATCGAGCATTGCGGGCAACTTGCGGCGCTCGGTAATCTTCTTCTGCCGCTGCAATTCGCGCTCGGTGAAGCGGATGCGCTCTTCGAGCACTTCGCGCAGCTTCACGTTTCGCTCGATGATGAAGTGCACGGTCTTCTCGGGAATCACGAGCAGGCGCGTATCGGTGCTCGCGATGGCGGAGGCCATCTGCTCCTGGCGCATCACGCAGGCCTTCTCGCCGAAGATCTCGCCGGGACCGAGCGTCGCGAGCACATGCCGCTCGCCGCCCTCTTCGCGCACGATCCGCACTTCGCCTTGCCGCACGACATAGAGACGCCGGTCGTCGCGCGACTCCTGCTTGAGAATCTCCTTGCCTTCCGCGACACGCTTCACGCCGACGCTGCGCACGCATTCTTCGAGTTCGGCCTTGTCGAGCTTGCCGCGCAGATCGAAGAGCTTTGCGACGAAGCCGCCCGCCGAGTTAATGGCGACATAGCTCGTGACGAAGGCGAGCGCGGCGGGATTCTTCGCGATGACGGGGTCGATCGCCGTGCGCGGGATGAACAGCAGCTCGGTCTTGCCGGAGGAGCGCACCGACGACTCATGGCGATAGTCGCGCAGCATCGCGATATCCGCGAAGGTCTCGCGCTCCTTCTTCACCCCCATGCTGATTTCCTTGCCGTGCTCTTCGGTGAAGATACGCACGGACCCCGCTTTCACGATATAGAGTCCATCGGCCGCATCGCCCGCGTTGCACACGGTCTCGCCGAAACCGAAGCGCCGCGACTCCGCTTGCGCCGCGAATTGCTCGATTTCCTCGCGCGTGAAGGGCGAAAGAATCTCCACCGACGAAAGAAAGTCGGCAGGCGAATCAAGGCTCGATGGAGCGTCCATGTCGTGTCGCGTTCCGGTCGATCAGCGTGCTTCGATGACGTGTTCCTGCGCACGCGCCATCATCCAGTCTTCGCGCAGCAGGCGGCGAATTTCCGCGGACACGTCCTCGTCGAGCTTCGCCGGATACTTCGCCGTCACCGCGAAAATCTCATACGATGCGCCGTCCGCCGATACGAACGGCCCGAGCAGATCGCCGACCTCCGCGTTGAAGACTTTCGCTTCGACGTCCGGTTTCATCTGTCCGCGCATCACGCGGCCGATCACGCCGCCCGCGTCGCGCGTGTCGGCGAGCGAGTGCTCGCGCGCCATGTCGGCGAAGCTGTCGGGATCGTCGTTCAGATACGAGATCATTTCCTTCGCGCTGCCTTCGGTGTCGAGCAGGATATGACTGACTTCGATGCTGTCGAACTTCGGCGAGTTGAGCTGGAAGTACTCTTCGATCTCGCGCGCCGTGCCTACCTTGTCGAGCATCTTTTCCTGATACAGCGTGTCGGTGATGAAGACCTCGAACTCGTCGAGGCTCACATGCAGCGCATCGAGATAATTGTTCATGTCCGCCGCGCGATGCAGACCGCGAATGCGCCGAAACTGATCGGCGCGATTCTGGATTTCATCGTCGCTCACGGCGATACCCGACTTCTTCGCCGCGCGCACCGTGAGCTTGTCGCGCACGAGCTGCTCGATGAGACTGTCGAACTGACCATTCAACTTCAATAACCTGATGAATTCGCCGACGTCGACCACTTCGTCGTCGATACGCACAATCGCCGTCATATCGTTCTCCGTTCGGTTCCATGTTGAATTGCGCATCATGTTCGCGTTGCGGCGCCCGTGTAACCCCCCATATTTATCCCGCTACATTGCGGAACGGATCCAGCCCGAGATCGATGAGGCGCCGCTCGCGCACGACGATCTCAGCGGTCGCCGTCATGCCGTAACGCAGCGGATACTTCGTGTCCGCGATCTGATAGGAATCGCGATCGAGCGTCACGCGTCCTTCGTAGACGGGTTGCTTGCTCGTCGGGCTCGGCTTGGTCGCGGGCGAAATGAACGCGAGCGTGCCCTCGATCACGCCATAGCGCTGATAAGGAAACGCATTGAACTTGAGCTTCACCCGCTGCCCTTCGCGCAGAAACGCGCGGTCGTGCTCGGCGATCTCGATCTTGAGCACCGGCTTCGCATTGGCCGGCGCGATGCCGCCGAGCGGCGTGTTCGCCTGTATCTTGTCGCCGGGCTGCGTCGATGTCACGTCCGTCACCACGCCGGACACCGGCGCGAGAATCAACAGGAAATTGTCCTTGTCGATGTTCTCGAACTTGATGCGCGCGGCCGCATCCGCGACGAGGCGCGCGGTCTGTAGTTGCAAACGCAACTTGTCTTCGGTGCTCGCGACTTCGCGCATCGCGGCTTCGTATTGCAGACGCAGGCTCGTCGCTTCCTGACCGCTCGTTTCCAGTTGACGCTTGGCCTGCGTGAAATCGTGACTCAGACGGAAGTCGAGTTCCGCGAGCCGCGATTGCTCGACGCGATACGCGCCGTCCGCTTCGAGATAGGCATTGCGTTTCTGATCGACCTGCGCTTCCGCAATGCCGCCGCCGCCCGGCAACGCGAGCAGACGCTGAAAGCGGTCGAGTTCGACCTTCGCGGCATCGCGGGCGCGGCGCGCGTTTTCGAGCGTGCTGCGCGCTTCCTGCAACTGCGCCTTCTGACCTTCCGCGAGCTTGCTCGTGCCTTCGGCCACGCGCTGCTGATGTTGATGCTCTTCCACATCCATCTGATCCTTGAGCGCGGCGATCTTGCGCTCCATCAGCAGCTTCTTTTCGGGGAACTGCTTCCATTCGCGCTCGGCATCGTCGAGCTTGAGCTGCGCTTCGAGCGCATTGGTCGCCGCTTCGATCGCACCGCGCGCATTCAGGCGCGCGACGACATCGTCCTTGCGCACGGGCTGCCCTTCGGCGATATAGAGATCGGCGAGCTCGCCGTCGATCGGCGCATAGAAACGCCGCACTTCCGATTCCGGCGCGAGCGTGCCTTGCGCCGTCACCATCACGTCCGCATGGCCGACGAACGACCACACGAGCGCCGACGCGACGAGCGCCACCATCGCGAAGACAAGGCCCTGCGTGAGCCGCGCGGGCTCCGCCGTGAGAATCGCGATGCCTTCGGCGCCGTGTTCGCCTAGCGCCTCCGACAGCGGCTTAAGGTGTGCGTCTCTCTTCACTGCTCGTGCCTCCGCCGATCAGACTCAGCTTGGTATTGAGAAGCCCCGGTTCGAGCACCATCCGCAGATCCTGCAGCGAACGCCGTTGCAGATCCGCTTCGGTGCTGATCTCATTGGCGAGCGCGGTCCACTTCGCCGTCGCGCTGTCCGCCTTAACCTGCCGGAAAATACGCATGCCGCGCGTGGCCGCGTCTTCCGCGTCGGACAGCAGCCGTGCCTGCGTCCGGAACACATCCGAGACGCCCGATTCGAGCCGCTGCGATCCGCCGATGCCGCCGTTCGTCCGATACTGCTGCCACGACGTTTGCGCCTGCGTCATCAACGCTTGCGCGCGGGCCGTCGCCCTGTCCTTCAACGCGGTGAATTCAGGCGCGACAGCTTTCGCGTAGAACGCGTCGCTCTCGAGATCGAGCGTCTCGTAGAACGACAGCAGCGCGTCTTCGTAGCCCTTCGAGCCGCGCGCCTTTTGCAGCTCGGCGAACTGCGCGGCCACGGCTTTCTTGTGCGCGAGTTCCTTCTGCACGGTCTGCGTCCACGAGCCTTGAGGCAGCTTTTGCAGCGCGTCGATCGCCTGCGCGCTCTGTCCGCGATTCCATGCATCCGCGACGCTCGTGTATTGCGCGAGCACGTCGGGCGGCGGCAACTGGCTCGCGGTCATCTGCCGAAATTTTTCCTGGAACGGCGGCGTCGAGAAATGGGCCTTGCTGACCGAACCCGCGAGCGGCGCGAGGCTCGCACCGTTGATGCTGCGTCGCAAGCCCGCGTAGGCATCGAGATCGGCGCGCACGCGATCGAGACCCGCGAGCCGCGGATACTTGTCCGCATATTCCTTCAACGCCGCGCCGATCGCATCGGGATCGTCCTGGCCGAGATTCTTCGCGATGCTGGCATCGAGCCTCTCGATGGCCGCGAGATACACCGAATCGTCGCTTTGCAGCTTGCGCAGATGACTCAGCGCGAGCGCATACGGATCGCGGAACTCGGGCACATAGCCCGCGATGCGGTCCAGATCGCGCTGATGTCCCGCCGCGTCCGCTTCCCAATGCTTCAGGATTGCGCCGATGCGCGGCTCGTCGCCGTACATGCGGATCGGCGCTTCGGCGCCGCCACGGCTCATCACAAAGCTTTCCAGCTTGCCGATCCATTCGAGTTCGTCGATAAGCGAATGCACGTCTGCGTTGTGCTCGCTGAGCGAACGCATCTGCGCGATGATCGCGTCTGCGTTCGCGAAATCGCCCTTTTTCAGTGCAGCAAGCCAGCGCGGCACGTTCGACTTGAGCACGGCCTCGGTGTTCATCGACGTGAACGGCGCGTCCTTCGGATGCGTCTTCAGATAATCGTTCGTGACGGCCGCGGCCTCGGCGTACTCGCCGTGCTCCATCAGCGATTTGGCCTCACGCTCGTTCGAACCGCTATAGAAAAGCGCGGCGCCGACTGCAACGAGCGCCGTCAGCACGCACGCCACGATGATGCGCGTGCGGCGCGCGGCGCGCGCATCGTCGTTCGCGAGCACACGGCGCAACTCCGACACGAAGAGCCCGAACTTGCTGCGCTTCGCGGCGCGCGCGTCCGGGCGCTTTTCCTCGGCGGGTGTCGGCTGCGCCTCTTCGTTGACTTCATCCTCGCGCGCCGCGGCCTGATCGACGCAGAAGATGTCGAGAAACGAATGCGCCGAGCCGACGAAGGTCGTCTTGTCGCTGTCGGATTCGTCGTCGTGCGATGGCGCGGCGACCTGCGCGACAATTTCCGTGAGCGTCGATTCGCTTTCGTCGCCGTGCAGATGCACCACGTACGCGAAGTGCGTTCCGCCGAACGCGACGGTATCGCCGTTCTTCAGTTCGACCGCCGACGCGCCGAGCCGCTCGCCGTTCACGAACGTGCCATTGGTGCTGCCGAGGTCCTCGACGAACGGCGCGCCGCCCTTGATGAACACATGCGCGTGGCGCCGTGACACGTAATTGACCTGATGCGGATACTCATCGCGATAACGCGAAAACGTGTCGTCGGTCTTGCTGACGAGAAACGGAAACTGCGCGAGTTCGATCGGCTGAAGACCGAGATCGTCGCGCTGCGGCGTGAGCGTGAGGCCGATTGGTTTCGGCGCATTCAGACGCCGCGCGCGCGGCGCGAACTGCACGCGATACGACAGCTTGCTGCCGAACGAAATGACATCGCCGCTTCGCACGCGCGCGGGCGTCTCGCGCACGGGCGTGCCATTTACGGCCGTGCCGTTCTTGCTGGCGAGATCGGCGATATAGACGAACCCGTGCTCGATGAAGATGCGCGCATGACGGCGCGAGAGCTGCGCCACGGCTTCGGGCGGACTCGTATCGAACGGCGCTTCGGCGCGGCCGATAGCGAAGAGATTTTCGTCGATACGGATCTCCGTGAGTCTCTCCGCCAGCTCGCGCGCAAGCTCGCCATGCGGCGCGGGCTTCAGGACGACGTCGAACGCCTCGCCCACGCTCGGCTGCGGATCCGCCACGGAAAAGCCTTGAGCCATGTCCATGTCACGAGGTACGTCCAGCCGCTGCCGCCGACGCGCCAGAGGATTGCCCGGCAACGTCGGGCGCATGGACAAGTTGGACCGCGCCGTAATCGAAGTCATTTGCAGCCGGCGGCTGTTGAGAGTTTAAGTCACGCATCGTCGTAGTCAATCGTGCTGCACCGCTGCATCACGCCATCCATGAGCGATCCGGCACGATCGTTAGCAATTCATATTATTAATTTGGTGCACATTATTCATGGAGTGCTTCACTTCAATCCGTCCTTGCTTGCGCTTTGCACATCGACGGTCGGCCAGCCGCCGCCGAGCGCCTTATAAAGCGTCACCGTGTCCGACAGAATTTGCTGATGGTTCGCGAGCAGCGCGAGTTGCGCCGCGAGCAGCGTGCGCTCCGTCTCGAACACCTGAAGCTGCGAGATCACGCCCTCTTTCAGTTGCGCGTCGATCTGCGCGGCGACGATCGTCAACTGATCCACTTCCTGTTGCAGCTCGACGCGCTGCTTCGTATGCGAATCGAGATTGACCAGCGCGTTCTCCACTTCTTCGAACGCGTTCATCACCGTGCTGCGATATTGCTGTTCGGCCACCGTCGTCTGCGCCTCGGTCGTCTTGACGTGAGCGCGCACGGACGGATCGAGAATCGGGATATTGATGCTCGGCACGAAACTCAGCGTGAAGATCTTCAGGAGATCGGTCAGTTGAAAGCTTGCAGTGCCCGCGCGTCCGGTCAGGTTGATGGTCGGCAGTTGCGCGAGCTTCGCCTGGCCGACGAGGTCATACGCTTCGAGCACGCGATATTCGGCCGCGATCAGATCGGGGCGACGCGCGAGCAACTGCGATGGCAATCCCTCCGGCACCGGCGGAATCTGCACGCGCTTTTGCAGCTTGCCGTCGGGCATCCGGAACTCGCCTGCCGGCACGCCCATCAGCGTCGAGAGCGCGTTGTTCGCGAGATCGCGCGAGCGGCGCAACTCCAGCAACTCGCGCGTCAGCCGGTTGAGTTCGGCGCGCTGCGTGAGCACCTGCGTCTTCGGCACGAGGCCGTTCTTCTGCATGCCTTCGAAGATCGTCAGGATCTGCTGGTTGGTCGCGATGGTCTGCTTCTGCTGATCGATCTGATCGTCGAACTGGAGAATCTGGAAGTACGTCGTCGAGACGAGTGCGACGAGTTCGAGATAACCGGCGCGCCAGTCGGCCTCGGTCGCGCGGAATTCGGCTTTCTGCGCCTGCACGCCCTTCTCCACCGAGCCCCAGATATCGATGTCCCAGCTCACCTGCGTCGCCAGGTTGTACTGCTTCGAGAACTGCTGGCCGGTCGTCTTCTCGAAGCTCGCGCCCGCGCCGAGATCCATCGACGGCAACGCGCCCGCGCGCGCCTCGCCGATCTGCGCGCCCGCCACCTGGATGCGCGCGGCCAGCACCTTGATGTCGAAGTTGCCGCTGATGGCCTTTTCAACCAGCGAGTCGAGATACGGGTCGTTGAACTGCTTCCACCAGTCGGGCCGGATCGTGTCGGATGCGGCGACCTTCGCTGCGTCGGTCTTCGTGAAGGCGGTTTTCTCGGGCGTGTCGGGCCGCTGATACGTCGGCGGCGTCACGTCGATGCAGCCCGAAAGCAGCGCGGCTGCAACCAGCCCTAACGATGGCAACAAGGCTCGCACGATCTCGCTCCCGGTGAACGCGCACCGACGGTCAGTTTCATGGGTGAGAAGCACGGCGCCGGCCGTCCGGTCATTCAAGTAAATCACACGGCGCGCCGCGACTCCATACGGGTTAAGTCACGTTGCGCGCGCGTGCTCTTGAGGCACGTCGCGCGTCGTCGTGACGCGGTCCGGCGACGGATGCGACCCGCGCGCGAACCACTACGCCCGATGCTGAGGGCGGTGTTACGGCGAAGCTCCCCGCGCCCCGCCTTTGCTGCGACTACCTCGATGCTTACCGCACCGATATGCGGTTCATTCCTCGCGACGTTTCGCTTATGCGAGATCGCCCGCGATGCCGAAGTTCACGTTGGCGATGTTCTTCGCGCTCTGCGTCGGCGTGACTGTCGACTGCGACTTCAGCGCTTCGGCGAAGGCGATGTTGCTGCCGTTCTGATTGAACGTCGTCTGCGTCTGATTGATGATCTGCTGCGGATTGAACGGCATCGAGAGCGTCGTGCCGTTCATCGAGATGAAGCCGGGAAACAGGACCGCGGAGCCGCCGCGCACCGCCGACATTGCACGCGTGTCGAGATCTTCGGTGACGGGAAGGTCCTTGATGGTCAGCGTCTTCATTTCCGCTCTCCTTGGGTGCGCGTCGCGCATTCGGTGGTGGCTCGGAGCAACTTGTCTGCTCGCCGCCATTCAATGCACAGGCTGTGCCAATCGCGTCATGCGTCATGCGTTTTTCTCTGCGCGCCGCGCTGCATATGGGCTGCGCCGATTTACGCTGCATCTGTCCTTCTAAGCCGATGATGCTGCCCGCCCGACACTTCCGATCTTCACTGTCTGTTGCCCGGCAACACCCGTGCGATTTGCAGGGGACGAACGATCCCCTCCGCGATACGCACGCGGATACGAGTTGGATGAAAGCAATCGGGAAAGGCGCCGCTCGATGCATCACGCGGCGCCCGGACTTACTTGACGTAGATCGTGATCTTTCGGGAATAGACGGGCGGGTTATGCGGTATGTGCTTGTCATCGCCCATCAAAAGCTGAAGCGTGTGCTTGCCCGGCGGCAGTTCGATCATCGTTTCGGTCTCGCCGGCGCCGTAGTGCAGATGATTGCGATCCGATGGAATCTCCTGATCCATCGGCGGCAGGTCCACATCGATCAGCAAATGATGATGCCCCGTGTTCGGAAACTTCACGCCGCGCGGCGCGACGCCCATGAAACGCAGCCCGAACCAGACGCGGAACGGCTTGCCCGCGGGCACGGTCTGGCCATCGTTCGGAAAGCCGATGTACGCATACGCGTTGGCCGGCGCGGGCGTCGTCCCGGCGAGTGCATGAGGCGCGGCGAACGCCGTCGCGAGCGTGGCGGCGACGAGGAGCGAACGCGGCAGCGCGAGCGCATCAGCGGATCGTTTGTTCATGTCATGTGCCCTCGGCAAGTGCACAGCTCATTTCACGATGATCGTGATCTTCTTCGAATACACCGGCGGGTCGTGCGGAACGTGGTTGTAGTCGCCCATCAGCAACTGCAAGGTGTGCTTGCCCGGCGGCAATTCGAGGCGAGCATCGGTTTCGCCCGCGCCGTAATGCAGGTGATTGCGATCGGACGGGATCTCCTGATCGAGCGGCGGCAGATCGGTATCGACGAGCAGATGGTGATGCCCCACGTTCGGCAGATCGACGCCCTTCGGACATACGCCCATGTTGCGCAAGCCCATGCGCACCCATAGCTTGCCGCCCGTGATCACGGCCCCGTCCGGCGGCCAGATGATGTACGCCTCGGCGTTCGGCGGCGCGGGCGTGCGGGCACGCGCGGCGGAAAACGACGAATCGGCGGCCAATGCGGCCAGGGAAGCCAGCGCGCCAAGCACGGTTCTTCTCAGCATGTTATGCACGCCTCTCTCGTTGAAAGGCCTCGCGGATGGGCCAGGGAAATCGCTCCGGGCACGGACGAACGCTCGTGCTCGAGCGCGATGCGGATTACCTGATGCTGCGTCGCTGGTTTTTAGATTAGGACGTAACGTTTAAAAAAGATACGGTCACGCGGGGGGCCTGATTAACCTCATGACGGATACCTCCTTTCAGGGGATTAAGCGGCGTCTGAGCGCGTGCTATCGTTGTTGATGCCGTACCCGAAGCGTTGGCATCGCACGCGAATGCAGTGCGATGCCCTCCACTCAAAGCCGGACGGACAGGGTGTGAACATGTGGCGAACTCTTCTTATCGCGAGCGTTGTCCTGACGATCGGCCAGACGCTCGTATCAGCGAACGCGGCATCGGTCACAGCGCCGCCCTCTTCCCCGATCTCGACGATCGCACACGCGCCCCGTCATCTCGCGCTCGTGATCGGCAATGCCGACTATCTCGATCAGCCGCTCGCGAGCGCATCGCGCGATGCCGACGACATGAGCATCGCGCTGAGCGCGCTCGGTTTCGACGTCACGCGCCGCACGAATCTCGACGAAGCCGCGATGCGCCAGGCACTCGATGCGTTCGCCGCGCGCCTCGGCCCCGACGATACGGCGCTCGTCTATTTCGCCGGCCACGGATTGCAGGCGGGCGGCGATGCGTTGCTCGTGCCGCTCGACGCGCGCGAGCAACGCCCCGCGACGCTCGTGCGCGATGCGATTTCCGCGCGGGACATCGTCGAGCGCATCACGCGGGCGCGGCCGGACGCGGCGAACATCGTCGTGCTCGACATGTGTCTCACCGATCCCTTCGAGACAACGCGCGCGCGGACGTGGACGCTGCCGCCGCGCACGCTCGTCGCGTATGCGGCTGCGACGGGCGATGCCGCATCCGAAGACGCGCGCAACGGGCGCTATACCGCGGCGTTGCTGCACGCGTTGGGCGCGCGGTCATCGGTGACGCCGGCGGCGTTCGCTGCGGCGGCATCGGATGTCGCGCGGGCATCGCATGGCGCGCAGCGGCCGTGGATCGCGTCCACGCTCGATGACGGCTTCGCCATCGCCGATACGACGTCGAACATGCGTATAGCGGACGCGACCGCCATCGTGCCTGCCGAATCCGCCAGCATCGTCCGCACGCGCGGCATTCTGCCGAAAGACAGCAACGAGCAGTACGAACTGACGTTCTGGGATTCGATCAAGGACAGCACCTATCCGAGCGATTACGAAGCCTATTTGAAGGCTTATCCGAACGGCCGATTCGCGGCGCTCGCGAAGGCGCGCATCGAGCGTTTGCGCGCAGCCGGAAATGCAAAGCCCGCCGCTTCCGCGCCACCTGCCGCGACCGCCGCACCGGCCGCACCCGCACCCGCGCCGAAGCCGACGCCCGCGCCGTCCGCGCCGGCTACCGCTGCCGCGCCTGAAAAACCGCGCCCGAGCACGGCGGCAGCGCCTGCCGCGCCGCCCGCCGCCGTGACCACCAAACCGGCCGCCAAGACGGCGAGCGGCGGCGAGATCAAGGATTGCCCGGCGTGCCCTGTGCTGATCCCGATCGCCGCGGGCAGCTTCACGATGGGCAGCAACAACGACGATCCCGCCGAGAAGCCGCCGCATCGCGTGTCGGTCGGGCGTGCGTTCGCCATCGGCAAATACGAAGTCACCGTCGAGCAATGGAACGCCTGCGCCGATGCGGGCGCATGCACGCGCGTCGCGCCCGAAGGCGAATCGACGCCGCCCGGCAACGCGCCGATGCGCAACGTGAGCTGGGACGACGCGCAGGTCTACGTCAAATGGCTGAGCAAGGTGGGCGGCAAGCCGTATCGCTTGCCGACGGAAGCGGAATGGGAATACGCCGCGCGCGGCGGCACGCAATCGACGTACTGGTGGGGCGATCAGATGAAAAAAGGCACCGCCGACTGCAAGGATTGCGGCGATCCGTACAAGCCCGAAGCGCCGACGCCGGTCGGATCGTTCGCCGCGAACCCGTACGGCCTCTACGACATGAACGGCAGCGTCTGGGAATGGGTCGCCGACTGCTGGCACAGTTCCTACAAGAACGCGCCCGCCGATGGCCGCGCCTGGGACGATCCGTCGTGCAGCGTGCGCGTGATTCGCGGCGGCTCGTGGCGCGAAGGCGCGGCCTACATGCAGTCGGCGACGCGCTTCAAGTACAGCTCGAGCGTGCGGCAATCGCAGAACGGCTTTCGCGTCGCGCGGGACATGGAGTGAGGTTCATCCGCCCAGCGCTTTCAGGATGATCTGCGCCTGCGTGTCCCGCTCGATTTTCTTGAGCAGCGGCAGCGCCGCCCGAAAATCGTCGGGCGTGCAGACTTGCCTGCCGAAGCGGGCGTCGAGCGTGCGCGATATCTGGATCACGTTGGTCGACGGATCGAACACATAGCGCGCGCGATAACGAAAAACATCGCTTGTCAGATCGAGATCGTCGGGCACTTCGGCGACGTGCGTCGTCTTCGGCAGCGTGATCTGCGCGGTTTCGTCGAACGTGCCGCCGATGCACAGATACGGCTGCGTGCGCGTGCGCTCGGCGAGCCAGTTGCGCACCGCCGTCGCGATGCCGCCCGACAGGCTCGACAGCGCGGGCAATGCCGTCGTGCCCGTCGGCCAGACGATGTCGTCGAGCGTGCCGCGCAGCGTCGTCGCGAACGGGCCGCCGGTTGCATCGACGTCGCTCGTCGTCAACGCCCCCGCGCCGCGCAGATTCGTGTAACGGAGCCGGTCCGCCGCGATCTGGTCGCGCCGTTGCGCATTCGCGAGACGCAGGTTGATCCGCTCGATTTCCGCGCTCCATCCCGCGTCCTCGACCCAGTAGGCGAAATTCGCCTCGCCCTTGTCCGCGACCTCGATCTGCAGCCGTGCCGTGCGCGCGAGCGGCTGCGTCGCGGGCGTGCGGGCCAGCGCGCCGGTATTCACGAGCAGCGCGGGCCGGTCCATGTCGGCGAGCGGCAGAAAGCCGAATTCGACGCTCGCCGCCGTGCTGTCCGCGAACACGTTCAGATCCGGCAGCCAGGTGACGATGTGGTTGATCGCGCCCGATCCGTAACCGGGCACCGACGGCAGCGTATAGACCGAACCGAGCCCGATGAGCGCGGGCTCGTTGCGAATGCCGACGGCATCGAGCAGCGCGCCGTAGAGCGCGACGTGATCCTTGCAATCGCCGTAGCGATTCGCGAGCACGTCCGTCACGCGATGCGGCACGGCCGGACTCTGCCCGATGAACATCGCGACGTAGCGGATATGGTGACGCACCCAGTCGTAGAGCGTTTTGGCTTTGGCGCGGTCGTCGGCGGCGTTTTGCGTGAGCGATTGCGCGAGCGCGCGGATTGCGGGATCGGTCGCGCCCGGATCGGCGGCGGCGTCGCGGTAGGCCTTCGCGAAGCTCGCGTAATCGGGAAAGGTCGTGACCATCAGCCGATCGCCGTATTGCGCATAGCCCACGGAGCCGCTTTCGATGCGCGCGAAACGATCGTGCCGGTACGTGAACGCGTAACGCGTGCGCCCGTTCGCCGTGACGGGCGGCTCGGCGACATAGCCGCGCGCATCGGCATAAAGCGGCTTGTCGGCGGGCAGATCGAAGACGAGCGTCTGCTGCACGACGGGCCGCTGCCCCGGATCGACGTAATAGTTGAATTGCCCGGGAATGACCGCCGCCGCCTGGCTCTTGCGAAAACGCAGATGCACGGTCGAGCGGATGCCCATCGCCGGAAAGATCACCGCGCGCAGTTTCGCGTCCTGAAACGTCGGCGCGCCCGCCGAGCGCGGCTCCTGAACGTCGCGGATCTGATCCGGCGAGACGTCGTGGCGCGCGCCGCTCGCATCGATCGAATAGGCCTCGACGATCTCCACCTTCGACACGCTCTTGTCATACCAGACGTAGCGCTGCGCGATTTCGTCGACGCCCGCCGACGTGTTCGCGCGCAGCACGGTGATGTCGTCTTCGGTGAGCGAGCCGTCGCTCGCGACGACGAACTCATGAACGTCGCTGACGATCGTCGACGGGTCTTCGTCCGCCGCGACCGCCGCGCACGGCCACGCGCACGCGAACGCGATGTAGCACGCCATCCGGGAAATGTTGCGACGTGCCATGTCGAAGTGTCCGCGCCGCGCAAGGGAAAACTCATCGTACAGGAGGACATGGCGGCCGCGCACGCCCGTTCAACCGGATCAAAAGTGCGACGAATCCTGGGACGAATCGAAGCGCGCGACATTTTGTATCATATTGCGATACAATTTTACGATTGTCGCACGCTTGCTTTTCGCGCCCTCGATCCGGCCAGCCAGTGTGACCTTCCACTGACTCTTCCCGGAACGCTGAAAAGTGACGCGTATCGCATTGCTTCGCTGGCTCCAAGGCTTTCTTCCCGCTCCGGTCACGCTGCGCTGGACCGAGCGATTGCGCGCGGGGCTCGGCGCGCTGATCGGCATTGCGCTGACGGGCGGGCTGGCGCATCTGCTGATCGGCGATGCATCCGCGATTCCGTATCTCATCGCGCCGATGGGCGCGTCCGCCGTGCTGCTCTTCGCCGTGCCCGCGAGTCCGCTCGCGCAGCCGTGGTCGATCATCGGCGGGAACATCGTGTCGGCGACGGTCGGCGTCAGCTGCGCGATGTTCGTTCACGATCCCGTCGACGCTGCCGCGCTCGCCATCTGTCTCGCGATCTGCGCGATGTTCGCGCTGCGCTGCGTGCATCCGCCTTCGGGCGCGGTCGCGCTGACCGCCGTGCTCGGCGGGCCGTCGATTCACGCGCTCGGCTATGGCTTCGTGTTCGCGCCGGTGGCGATCCAGTCGGCGGCGCTGCTCGTGTCGGCGATCGCATTTCACGCGCTCACCGGGCATCGCTATCCGCACGGCCACGCCGCGCCGAAACCCGCGGTCGCGCCGCCCGGCGCCGACTCGTTCACGCGCGCCGACCTGCAGGCCGTGCTGTCGCGCCGCAGCGAATTGCTCGACGTCGATCCGGACGATCTCGAAGCGCTGCTTCGCGAAGCGCAGTTGCAGGCCTACGCGCGCCGGTTCACGGAGTTCACGTGCGCCGACATCATGTCGCGCGCGATCGTCTCCGTGACGCCCGAGACGAGCGCGCAGGCGGCGCTCGCGCTCATCGACAGGCATCAGGTGAAGGCGCTGCCGGTAATCGACGCGACGCGCCGCGTGTGCGGCATCGTCACGCGCGCGGACCTGGCGCCGGTGCGCCGCGACGGCATCGGGCAACGCGCGCAGCAGGCGATCGAGCGGCTGATGCGCGGCCCGTCGACGACGCCGCCGCTCGTCGCCTCGCTGATGACAACCGACGTCTGCACCGTGAAGACGAGCACCGCCATCGCCGATCTGGTGCCGATGTTCGCGCACTTGGGGCATCACCACATTCCGGTGGTCGGCGCGCACGATCAGCTCGCGGGCATGATCACCGAAGCCGATCTGATCTCCGGCCTCTATCGACAATCGTTCGCGGGCGAGCGCAAGACCGCCTGAGCGCGTCCACTGAAATCCGATGAACACTCCGCGCAAACTCGACAAGCCGGACTTCGAGCAACTGTCCGAATTCCGCTATCAGATGCGGCGCTTCGAGCGCTTCTCCGAGCAGGCCGCGCAGAACGAAGGCATCACGCCGCTGCAATATCTGCTGCTCCTGCACATCAAGGGCTATCCGGGGCGCGAATGGGCAACGGTCGGCGAACTCGCGGAGCGGCTGCAATCGCATCATCACGGCGTGGTGGCGCTCGTCACGCGCTGCGAGGCGGCCGGGCTCGTGCGACGCGCGCAGAGCGAAGAGGATCGCCGTCAGGTGCGGGTGCATCTCGAAGCGCGCGGCGAAGAAGTGCTCACGCGCCTCGCCGCGCTGCATCGCGCGGAGATCAAGTCTCTCGATGGCGCGTTCCGCGTGCCGCAGATCGATTTCTGAATTCCTGGAGCGCCTTCATGGACCATCACAAACGTGACTTTTCGGTCAACGACCGGCTGCTGAAGATATGCGGACTCGCCGCCGTCATCGGCGGCATCGCCACGCTCGCGGCCGTCGTACTCCTTGCGCTCATCCATCTGTTCACGAACCTGTTTTTCTTCGGCGCGCTTTCGCTCGAGGACAACTCGCCCGCGCTCAATACGCTCGGGCCGTGGGTGATCGGCATTCCGGTGATCGGCGGACTGATCGTCGGCATGATGGCGCGCTTCGGCTCGGACAAGATTCGCGGACACGGCATTCCGGAGGCGATCGAGGCGATCCTGTTCGGCAAGAGCCGCATGTCGCCGAAGGTGGCGATCCTGAAGCCGCTGTCGTCGGGGATCGTGATCGGCAGCGGCGGGCCGTTCGGCGCGGAAGGCCCGATCATCATGACGGGCGGCGCGCTCGGCTCGCTGATCGCGCAATGCATCGACGTGACCGCCGCGGAGCGCAAGACGCTCCTGGTCGCGGGCGCGGCGGCGGGCATGACGGCCGTGTTCGGCACGCCGGTCGCGGCGGTGCTGCTCGCGGTCGAACTGCTGCTGTTCGAATGGCGGCCGCGCAGCTTTCTGCCGGTCGCGCTCGCTTGCGCGGTCGCGGGCTTCGCGCGCGCGGCGGTGTTCGGTACGGGCGCGCTCTTTCCGCTCCAAACGCCGCCGCCGCACATGATTTCGCTGCTTTCGTGCCTCGTGGCCGGGCTGTTGTCGGGCGCGCTGGCGTCGGGGCTGTCGGCTGCGCTCTACAAGCTCGAAGACCTGTTCCACAAGCTGCCGATTCACTGGATGTGGTGGCCGGCGCTCGGCGCGGTGATCGTCGGTATCGGCGGATATCTCGAGCCGCGCGCGCTCGGCGTGGGCTACGACGTGATCGGCGATCTGCTGCATCAGCACATCGCGATTCAGGTGGCGCTGTCGATTCTCGCCGTGAAGGCGATCATCTGGGTCGTCGCGCTGGCTTCGGGCACCTCGGGCGGCGTGCTCGCGCCGCTATTGATGCTCGGCGCGGGCCTCGGCACCGCGCTCGGCGCGATCCTGCCCGGCCACGACACCGCGCTCTGGCCGCTCGTGTGCATGGCCGCGACGCTCGGCGCGACGCTGGGCGCGCCGCTCACCGCGATCGTCTTCGCCTTCGGCCTCACGCACGATGCGAACGCGCTCCTGCCGCTGCTCGCCGCGACGCTCGTCGCGCACGGCTTCGCGACCGTCGTCATGAAGCGCTCGATCATGACCGAGAAGATCGCGCGGCGCGGTTATCACATCTATCGCGAATACGGCGTGGATCCGCTGGAGCGCCATCACGTCGATGAAGTCATGACGCGCGACGTGCTGACGATCGACGCCGCCACGCCGCTTTCCGACGTGCTCGCGAAGCATTTCGGGCCGCAACAGGTGCATCGGGCGTATCCGGTGGTGCGCGAAGGCGTGCTCGTCGGCATGCTGGACCGGGCGTCGCTCGGGACGTTGATCGGGGCGTCGCCGGTGGCGCAGTCGGGCGTCAGCATCGGCGATGCCTTGCAGCGCATGGAGCACGGCGCGCCGGCGTTCGCGCTGCCGGGCGAGCCGTGCCGCCTTGCCGCGACGCGTCTCGCCGTGCATGAACTGGAGCGCCTGCCGGTGGTCGCGGACGAGGCGTCG